>CAWBPD010000012.1:0-884203 GCA_963790575.1 Candidatus Dormiibacterota bacterium
ATCGAGCGAACTGCAATCTGCGCAGTATGTCGAAGTAGTACCGACCGGCTTAAGTTCGTGACCCGTCGAGTGATCTCGTTCGGGCCGTTCGCCGAACTCGGGTCGCGGGTTACGCATCTGCGCCGACCAGTACTAGTGTCAGGCTCGATGCACGCAAGCCGATCCGTACTCGGGACGCCGTGGCGCAAGGCGTCCGCTGAGCTACGAGCGGGGTATCCCGTCTGCCCATGATTCCCCTCCTCTCGACGGCAGCAACACCAGAGTCGGATCATCCCGCCCATCAAAGCTTGAGAGGCTGACAAGGTGAGGGAGACGCCCCCCGGGCTGGCCTTGATTGACGAGGGGGCATTGGCGCCGGCTACCCAACCACGGGTGCGGGATCTTCCCCCGGAGGCCGAACGAGTGCTCGTCGCGCTCGCCCGCTCCGGGAATCTACAGGCGTTCGAGCGGCTAATCCTCCACCACCAGACGGACGTCTACCGCCTGGCGCTGCGCATGCTTGGTGATCGCCTGGATGCTGAGGATGCGACTCAGGAGGCATTCCTGCGCGCGTGGCGTGGATTGCGCGGATTCCGCGGCGACAGCGGTCTCGGTACCTGGCTCCACCGCATCGCCTTGAACCACTGCTTCCGCCAGCTACGGCTGAGAGGGGGGCTGACGGACGCGCTATCTGTGGAGGCGCAGGCCGGAAGATCAGCCCAACTCGACGTCGAGCGTCAGGTCGAGATTCGGAGTGCCCTGCGGCAGGTCGGCCAAGCGCTGCGTCGGCTCACCCCCGAGCAACGTGCAGTGTTCGTGCTCAGTCACCTGGAGGACCAGTCTCACGAGCACATCGCGGAGACGCTCGGGATCTCGGTTTCGGCGGTGCGGAGCCGCCTTCATCGAGCTCGCGTCGAGGTGCTCGCTGCGATGGAGGACGATGCGCCATGACGCGGATGGCATACCTGCCCTGTGGAACGGATGTGACGGATCTGATCGAGCAGGTGGCGGAGCACGGTCCCGGTACCCGCACCCCTCACCAAGCGACCTGTGAGGCGTGCCAGCAGGCTCTTTCTGAGCTGGGGCGTCGCTGGTCTGCGGTGCGGCAGTTGCGCGACGAGCCGGCGGCCGCGCCTCCCGGACTCGCCGATCGGATCATGCTTCGCGTGCGCGCGAGCGTGCGGGATGAGGATGAGTGGGTCGGGTTTCCCTCCGAGCGTGGCGTGACCGAGATTCCGACCCGAGTGCTCGGGATGATCGCGTATTGGGCTGCGCATAGGAGCGACGCGGTGCTCGAAGTGCCCCTGGCCCGTGCTACTCGTCGCGAGAGTGGGTCCTTGGTCACCATCGAGCTTGAGCTCGAAGTCGCCTACGGCGCATCGCTGCCTGGAGTCACTGCTGAGGTGCGCCACGCCGTGCGGGGAGCCGTGACCTCCCTCTGCGGCATGGTAGCGCCAGTCGACATCCTGGTCGTCGACGTAATCGTGAGAGCAGCGAACCCTTTTTCTTCGTGAGGAGTCTAAGTGGTCAGGAGGAACAAGCGAAATGTCGATGCGTCAGTACGGGTTCCTGATCGGGTTCTTGTTCGTGTGGATGGGATGGGCGGTGGGGTTCTGGCAGGCGGTCCTCGCGCTGCTGGTCGGACTCGCCGTGTACTTCGGCGTGCGTATGTTCCAGCGCGACCTCGATTTCAACGACGTCGCGGAGCGGGTCAGTACGATCGGCCGCCGTTAAGCGAACAAGAGTACGAGTCGGTCGGTGTTGGAGGCATGAGAATGCGAAAAAGCAGTCAGGAGATGTCGAAATGAGCGAGCACGGGATTACGGAGCAGAAGACCACTGAACGGGAACCGCGGCGGCCACCCCAGCGAGGGAGTTCCAGCGGCGAGCGAAGCGGGTTCGCCACGCGGCCGCCCGGGGCTCAGCAGCACACCTATGCAGCGCTGAAGAGCGAGCACGGCGACACGGCGATTGCCGATCTTGTCGTGGTCAAGGTGGCTGCGCTCGCAGCCCGTGAGATTCCCGGCGTGCACGACATGGGAAGGGGGATGGCTCGGGCCGTGTCCGGAGTGCGCGCGATCATGCCGGGGCAGGAAACCATCTCCTTGGCCCAGGGCGTGTCGGTCGAGGTGGGAGAGCGCCAGGCCGCAGTCGATCTCGATCTGGTCACCGAGTATGGGGTGAGCATCGTCGAGGTCAGTGAGGCGGTGCGGCGCAATGTGATCGAGCGCATTGAGCACATGACGGGTCTGGAGGTGACGGAGGTCAATATTCGGATCGACGATCTGTATGTCGAGGCCCTGGACTCGCAGGATTCTTCCAACACCTCGGAGTCGCGGGTCGAGTGAGCCTCACTCTTCACCGGCGAGCGGAGCTCGCGACAGCAGTGGCAGCGGCCGCTGCTGAGGTGGAGGGTGTCGTGCGCCTCATCGCAGGTCCCTGGTACGCGGCCACCCTTTATCCGGGTGGCCGTGTCGAGGGGGTGAGCGTCCGGGAGGGAGTCACCGATCTCGTGGTCGAAGTGCACATCGTGATCGGCGATCCGCGGGCCTGGGCGATCGCCGAGCGGGTGCGTGCCGCGGTGGAACTGGAGTTGCTACGTCTCGCACAGCTGGCGACCGTCCTCATCGTCGTCGAGGACCTTGAGATCGCCGAAGGCAGCATCGTGGTCGGGAGCGAGGCGTGAGGGCAGTCAACCGCGTCCTCTCCTTCCTTCTCGGCCTTCTCCTCCTGCTGGCCGGTCTGGCTGCCATCGCCTGGGTCATCGCGACCGCCATCGGGAGTCACTATCTGCCAGGGAGTCTTGCCCACACCTATAGCGAGGTGACCTCAGCGATCAGATTCGCCAGCCGCCTCAACCTCGGGAGCGTGACGGCGATCGTGACCTGCATTGTTCTCATCATGGTCGGGCTGCTGCTGCTCTTCTTCGAGCTTCGCCCGTCAAAACCGGTCCGGCTCGATCTTCCCGACAACGACAGCCTTCGCTGGCGCGTCGAGCGGCGTTCGTTTGAGCAGGCCCTGCAATGGCTTTTGGAGTCTCGGACCTCGGCCCAGCGGATCACCGTGCGCCTGAGACGGCGGTGGCGACTCGCGATCACCGCCGAGGGCGACCGCATGACGCGGTCCGAGGTCGAGTCGGAGCTCCAAGGGCTCCTTCAGCGCCTCGGCAGTGAGAGCGTGGCACGCGTTCGGATACGGGTCCGGCGCAGCCGGGGGGTCATTTGAATGTCTGTCTTCAACCGGATCCTGTGGGCGCTGATCGGCCTTCTTTGCCTGCTTGCCGGTGTGGGCGGGTTACTGGGCGCAGCCGGAAGTCTGGGTGCGAGCGCGGCCTCCTACGAGCTAGGGTTCCAGCTCGTCGCTTGGGCCACGAGATCAGAACTCCTGCCCGCGGTCGCGCTCGCGGCGGCCGGCGCGGTCGCCGTCATCCTTGGCCTCCTCCTCTTGCGGAGTGAGGTGGCGGTCGGCCCCCCTGCCTCGTTTGGTGACTTTCATCTGCGGTGTCGGGATCCCGAGCGTGGGCGCACGCTCCTACGGAGCGTGGCCCTGCGCCGAGGACTGGAGGCTGACCTCGGACGCATACCCGGTGTCGAGCACGTCGGCTGCTCGCTCTTGGGTCACCCTCAGCAGCCACGTCTCGAGCTCCGGCTGGAGATCGGCGGCGACCGGGATGTCCGGGCGCTAGAAGCCGCGGTCGGGCGCTCGCTAGCCAGGTTTGCCACCACCTTGGGCGCGTCGGTGGAGGGTGGCGAGGTGCGACTCCACTTCACGCGAACGCCTCAACAGAGTGTCGCCTAGGGATGGACGGCCCGTTCGTTGCTGCGGTGTCGAGGTCCGCGATCTCCGGACGGGGGCGCGGTCCTGTTCGCTTGGACCACGCAGTTCGACACAAGCCCTAAGTCCTCTCTGACAAGGCGGTGGTGGCAATATTTGGCGAGTGCGTCGCCAGTGGGGGGCCGCACACGGACTAACCTCACGGGGCCGAGTCCAAGACCAACGGCGGCCGATCCGGTGGTTCAAACAAACCCCAAGCCGGCGATCGTGAAAACGGGCATGCCGTCGACCAGGTCGATAAGATGCCGTACCGATCGCCCGAGCCGATCGAGCTGGTCACGACGAGCTGATCATTTTCGTTCCGCTCCTACTCAACCCCCTGGTTGACGCGCCGGTGCCCGAAAGTCACGT
This sequence comes from Candidatus Dormiibacterota bacterium, assembly GCA_963790575.1. Taxonomy (GTDB): domain Bacteria; phylum Chloroflexota; class Dormibacteria; order Dormibacterales; family Dormibacteraceae; genus CAVTSA01. The sequence continues at coordinate 4,164 of CAWBPD010000012.1, forward strand.
CCAGGCCAGTCAAGTCCCGCCTACGGCGTCCTCTGGACTCCGGTCCCCCCACCCGGCCTCCTCCGCTTCGCTCCCCTGGCAACGGGACCCCCGGCTTCGCCGGCCGGGACCTCCTGGACTTGGACCTCCGAATGCTGCGCATGCCACCCCTCAAGACGGCCAACGGGGCATCGCACAGCGAGCCCCGGGGCTCAATTCTCAGAGGAGGTCGGCAATGCCGAGCAACAACCGGAAGCGTGAGTCGTCCAGCGAAGGCAAGGAGTCCAAGACCGTGATCGATCAGCAGACGTCCGAGGTACATCGGGAGCTCGAGCCCCAGACCGAAGCCGAGGCCGTGGTCGACGAGGCACGGCGGGACGAGACTCCAGCCCCACAGGCGGCAAGCGCAGGGGCAACGCGACCACAAGCGGATGCGCACCCGTCAACGTGATCAGGACCGGGGTTGTCCATGTTGGTATCAAATGGAGACTGATCGTGATGCCCGACGAAGGATCTCGAGGCCCCGTGAGGCCACAATCCGTTGTCCGCGACATCGCCGCACTGGCCGGCAGCATGCGGAGGACGGGTCGGAGGGCGCTCACCAAGCCGATCACTATCGAATATCCGGAGGAGAAAGTTCCAGTCAGCCAGCGCTACCGAGGCCGCCACTACCTCCGCCGGTACGACGACGGCCTTGAGCGCTGCATCGGCTGCGAGCTCTGTGCCGCAGCCTGCCCGGTCGGCTGCATCCTTGTGATCGGCGCCGAGAATACGGTGGACCACCGCGTCAGTCCCGGCGAGCGATACGCAAAGGTCTACGAGATCAATGAGCTACGCTGCATCTTCTGCGGCTACTGCCAGGAGGCGTGCCCGGTCGAGGCGATCGTGCTCGGTCCCGTGTACGAGCTGTCGGACACCTGGCGCGGCGAGTTCATCTACACAAAGGAGCGGCTCTTGGAGCCCGACCCGACCGTGGTCGAGACGCCGACCGATACTCCTATGAAGAATCGGGAGAGCGGGCACTCATAATCGCCTGGTTCGCGACCGCTCGGACCCGAAGGTCATCGGACAGGAAGGCGGCGCGTGGTCCCAGGGGCCGATTCCCTGCGCGGGTGTGTATCCCCGAAGGCACCCAGTCATATCTGGAAGAGCCTCAGGTTGGGGCGGGGATGGAGAGGATCACGCTGGAGGGATTTGGACGTCGTTACAGATCGTGAAGCTCCGCGTGTCTTTCGCGGGACGGCCGACGAGATCGCGGAGGGGACAGTTTGAGCCGGAAGTGTAGAGAGCGCGCAAGCCGACGCGCCACGTCACGCCCCAGCGCCGCCACCAATTTTAAATCATCATCCATCCACCGCCCATACCAAACGCGAACCTCCCCCAAACCCAGCCGGGGTCAGCGCGCTGATCGTTGCCATGGCGCGGATCGCGGAGCGGTACCCCCTGCTCTCGTTGGCGCCGACCAGCAGCCACTCCCCGGCGACGATCGCCGGCCGTCACCGCCGTCGGCGAGCGCCGCCATGCAGCGGGCGGCTCTGGACCTGGTCCGACGGGGCCAGCGCGGCGGTTGGCTGCGGGCGGACCTCCCGGCAACGCTGCTGGCCCAGGCCATGGCCAGCACGCTGCGGGTCGCCCTCCCCTTCGCCCGTACCCTGGGGGCGGACCCTGACCGCATCGGTGACCAGATCGCGGACCTTCTGCAGCATCGGTTCTTGACCCCGCCCGCATCGGGCGGGGACGGCGCGGCCCTCCATCAGATCGCCCGGAACTGGGCCATCGCAGCGGTTTTTGGGGTGGACGACAGCGAGGGGAACCGGCACGACGCAGGGATCGGATGATCATCCACTGGCCCGCAACTTCACCAACAGGAGACATCGGACCCCGGGGGGAGATCCGCAGTCGGTGCAACGCTTAGGGATGCCCTCCCGGACGACGACTGAATGGTCACGGGTGGCTGGTGGACTACGAGGGCCTTGGTCCTAGGCGCGTACCGCCGGCCTCGTCCGAGCCCCCGACCCTGGTCTCCAGATCCTGCTTGTCGTCTCCTAGCGTTGTCCCTCCGGCGTCGCGCTCGCCGCCGGACTCGTTCGCTAGGCCCTCAGAATCGACGCCATAGGGCCTTCGTCCTAAGCGTGTACCGCCGGCCTCATCCGAGCCCCCGACCCTGGTCTCCAGATCCTGCTTGTCGTCTCCTAGCGTTGTCCCTCCGGCATCCCGCTCGCCGCCGAATTCGCTCGCTAGGCTCTCAGGGTCGACGCCGTATTTCTGGAGCAGGCCCGAATACTGCTCGGGATCGATCTTATCGGGCAGTTCTTGCGCCGCCTGATCGGCCCCCTGCTCACCAACTTTTTGGCGGATCATGTCGAGAACAGACTGTTTGTCGACTTGCATCGTTCCCTCCTCGGTTCGCTCGGGTGCCCTCCGTTGCGCTCGACGCGGAGCTTGACTCTAAACCACGGCCCAGCATCCCGCCCACGCCGATCCCCGCGAGGTGCACAGACCCCGAGCGCGTCGGCAAGGGCCGCCGCGTTGCGGCCGCCGGGTCAGCCCTGCCGCGAGGTGGGATTGATGTTGTAGATACCCGGCGCGCCCAGAAGGTCGACCGACCAGAGCGCCATCGGGCGGCCCGGGAGGCTGCTCCCCGTCTCCCGCATGGGCACCAGCTGGACCTCGGGGGCTGGTTGTTGTCACGAGTGCTGACCCGGACGGCCAGAGCGACCCGAAGTGGGCCCCCGTTCGCGCGCCCCTGATCAGCCCCGGTGGGCGCACTCTGGCGGGGCGGGAGTCGGTTGCCATCCATGGCCGACCGGCGGCGCTTTGGTGGTGATGTCCGATAGCGCACTTCCTGATTCCCGCGGGGGCAGGCCGCGCAAGAAAAGCACGCGCACGTGGCTCAAACGCGGACTTCTTGGCGTGGCTGCGCTGTTCATGGCGCTACTCCTGGCGCCTCTCGGCATGTTCGGGTACCTGCAATTCGAGAGCCAGCAGGCAGCGACTTTGCCGGCCCCCACTGGTTCCTACGAGGTTGGTCGCACGATCTACCAGTGGACCGACCAGACGCGGCGTGACCCGTTCTCTCCGAACCGGCGCTCACCCGTCGAGATCACCGTCTGGACATGGTATCCGGCCACTGTGCCGCGTGGCTCCCGGATCGCCGCCTACATGCCTTCGACGTTGGCGCAGGGCTCGGACGGCTTCCTCCAGACGCGCCCGCAGGACGTGCGAGCGCACGCATGGTCCGGCGTTCCGGTCGCCCCCACTGGGCGACCCTTTCCCATCCTCGTCTTCATGCCCGGGTTCGGGAAAGTGGCCGCCAACTACACAACGCTGATGGAGGACCTGGCGAGCCGGGGTTACGTCGTGTTCGCGATAACCCCGCCCTACATCAGCGATGACGTCGTGCTCAACGGCCGGCTCGTACCCGAGAACCGGCGCCTCCATGCCGAAGAGGAGAACGCGCCCAGCTCACAGGCCCAGAGTGCCGTCGACGCGAGGGTCATCGCAGTCGAAGCGGACGACATGCGTTTCGTACTCGACCAGGCGGCCACCCTCAACGTCACCGTGGGCGGTCGGTTCAACGGCCGCCTCATGACCCTACGCGCTGGGTTCCTGGGACATTCCATCGGCGGCGCTGCTGCCCTCCAGGCATGTGAGATCGACGCGCGGTGTGTGGGCGCAGCCAACCTCGATGGGGACATGGCGGGTCCCGTCGTGACCCAGGGTGTCCACAAGCCCTTCCTCTACTTGGGCGAGGATCCCAGCATCTCGCCTCCACCCCTGGCCCAGCTGCGGGGAGTGGCTCGGGGATTGCCGGCCGACGACGTTCACGTCTTCACCATGACCGGGGCCGGTCACATGAACTTCTCGGATTTGGGAGTGTTGTGGAGATTCCCACCTCACCAGCTGGGAACGATCGGCCCTATCGCCGGTGGACGCGCGCTGGCCGTCACTCAAGCCTACCTCTGGTCCTTCTTCACCTCTGAGCTGACGGGGCGGCCAAGCTCGCTCTTGTCGACTTCGCCGCCGAAATACGGGGAGATCCAAGTAGTCAGAGGGATCGCCTAACGGTGCGCGCGCGCTTCCAACCCGATCGCCGCAAGCGGATCCTCTACCGACGAGGAGCCCGGATCGCTGGCCAATCGAGCTAGACTCTGGCCACGCGAGCGGTGAGGAGCGGCGAGTGAGCCAGAGGACTCGTATTGCCATCGGTGCGCTCTGCTGGATCGTCGGAGCGCAGTGGTTCATCACTCAATTCGTGGTCCAAGCGTCTTGGCGTACCCCGTACAGCCTCGCCCACAACTACATCAGCGATCTCGGCGCCGTGAATTGCCGTACGGAACGCGGCCTGGGCTACGTCTGCTCGCCTCTCCACACGGTCATGGACGTCTCGTACGTAATCTTCGGTATCTGCACGATCGCGGGTGTGGTGCTGCTCTGGGTCCTGTGGCCGCGCAGACGCCTGGTGGTCGTAGGACTGGTTCTGCTCGTGCTGCTCGGGCTCGGGAAGGTTGTGATCGGTCTGGCCCCCGAGGACCAACGCCTCTTCCTCCACACACTGGGCAGCCTGGGCATTCTGATCGGCAACGTGGGTGCCCTCCTGCTCGGGTTTGGACTGCGGCGATACAGCCGCTGGATGGCGACCATCTTTCTTGCCGTCGGGATCGTGGGCATCCTCGCCTTCTGCCTCGATCTGCTGCCCCGTCTGGACCCTATACGCGGCGCCTTGGAGCGTGTCTCCGACTGGCCGCTGCCACTTTGGCTGATCGTGCTCGGTGTCCTGATCTTGTTTGGCCGCGCGCGGGCTCCTCGGGACGCGCGCCAGCCGACCGACTCATCCCACTCGACCGGCGCGGTCGGACGGATGCACTCGTAGATGAGGGCCTGCTCGGCCAGGGATCCTCCAGCAAGACGCTGCGACGGTCAGCCGTGGAGCGGCCGCCGCCGGGGAATCACGATGCGGCGCGCGATTCGCCAACCTCCGGGCATTCGGCGCACAACGTCTTCGTAGATGACGGTTCCGCTGCTGCCGTCCATCTGGATGCCGATGCCCTTTGAGCGGACCAGCGCCTCGCCAGCGCTACTCTGCACAACCACAGTGTTCGTCACGTGGTGGCCCAAGGGATTGTCGTCACCGAGGGCTCGAGACAGTTCGGCCAGCGCCGCAGCTCCAACCAGCTGACCACGGCCGAACGCCTCAAGATCGTAGACGAAGTCGTCGGTGAATACCTCAGGAAGCCGGTCGAAGGCGCCAGCATCCATAAGATGCCCGTGCAAGGCCAGTACCTCGTAGATCTCAAGTCGGTCCTCGGCCGGAAGCGCCATCCTTGGGAGTTTGCCACGACCGTCGGCCGGTCCCACCGACGACCCCACCCTCCCCAGCGTCCGAACCCGGGATCCCCCAGCGTTACGCGTTGGGGGCGGTGAGCTCCGAAAGCATCCGGCGGAACTGGTCCATCCGACGGGGCTCGAGCTTGTCTTCCCAGCGTCGCTCCAAATCGGCGAAGACCCGTCCCGCTACCGCCGAAGCGTGGCGGCCGCGGGCCGTCAACTTGACCACGCGTGCCCGCCCGTCGGTCGGGTCGGGAGCCGGCCAGCTCCGGACTGACTGCGAGTGCTTCACGGTGCGGGCCGACAAGATCAGCCACAACCGGCTGATCTTTGACCAGACCCCCTACGAGGCCGCCCAACCGCAGTCCGGTTGACGCGGCCAGGCCAGACGTTCGAGCTAACCGGCCTCCTCGCCACGGGGACCTGATCGTCTTGTGACTCCCTGATGACCTCGGCTCCCTCCCGGGCTTCGGCGACGCTCTTGGGAGGCGGAGATCTCCGATCCTCGGCAGCGGGGCCCTGCCTACCTGCTCCTCGCTATGCTCCCGCGGCGCAGCTGGAGCGCAACCGTGGTCAGCCACGCGAGGAGGACGGCGATCGCGATGCGCTCTGTCAGCCCGACCAGGCTACCGCTTACGAAGGTGAGAACGAGCAGCGCTGGTGTAGCCACCGCAGTCACAACGCAATACGCGGCCAAGCGGATCTGGTGACGGAACCGGAACCCGGTGAACAGCCCCGCGATGGGGGTGGCGATGAAGAAGATCACCACGGCCATCAACGCGTGCACCATCCCATGCCAGGTGTGGGAGCCGGCGACGAGCTTGGCGGGGTCGGTCACGCACACTCCGGCGACGACGAACGCCGCGCCGAAGACTCCCACGGCAATCGCGGCGACCCATCCCGACATCCGGTCGGCGACGGTTGGCCAGAGCGCTGTAGCCAGACCAAGCTCGACCAGGCCGAAGAGGATGAAGTTGGCGATCATGACCCACCCGAGCCCGCCCAGACTGAGCTCGCTTGCATAGCGGGCGGTCCAGTTGTATCCGGGGGTGACGAAGCCCAAGACCATGATCACGGCGAAGAACAGGACCGGGGCGACTACGGCCACCGACGCGACGCGAGCCACCCAGCCGAGAGGCGGCGCTTCTGGCGCGCCGCTCGCGGATGGCGATACACGGGTATTGGGCATCGTTAGAACCTCCTCGGGCGATCTCTTGTTTAACCTATACCGTCTAGTCTAGCACGGAATAAAACTGAACCGTCCAGTCTCTGATAGGATCTCTGGGATGCGAGGGGCTTACAGGTGACCGCTCAACGATCCAGGACGATGCCCGAGCCCGAGAAGGCCGAGGAGAGCGGCGCCCCAGGTCGTGGCACCGTACGAGAACGTCGGCGCACGGAGAAGCAACGCGTCATCGCCCGAGCGGCCACGACTGTATTTCTGCGTGACGGCTACGTGGCGACGAGCATGGATGAGGTCGCCGCGCTTGCCGGCGTATCGAAGCAGACGGTCTATGCCCATTTCGGCAGCAAGGAGCAGCTGTTTCTCGCTGTGATGGAGGAGGCTATCGACGGGGTGCTCGACGACTTCTTCGCAGCGCTGGCACGTTCGTTCCCCGGCTCCTCCGACCTGGAGGGCGACCTTGTGAGGCTCGGCCGCATCCTCCTCACCCGCATCCTTCACCCTGAGTTGATGGCTCTGCGGCGCCTCGTCATCGCTGAGGTGGGTAGGTTCCCTCAGCTGGGCCAGGCCTGGTATGAGTCGGGGCCAGGAGCCCTCATCGAGGCACTAGCGGCGCGCCTGCAAGAACTAGGCGAAGTCGGCGATCTCCACGTGGAGGATCCGCGTGCGGCCGCCGCCGACTTCAACTGGCTCGTCGTGAGCAAGCCCCAGAACATGATGCTGTTCGGCATCGCCGATCGCTTCACCTCGACCGAGATCGACCGGTTGGTCCGCGCAGCCGTAAGGGTCTTCCTCGCCGCATACGCGCCCGTCGAGCCGACTGCCACAGACGGCAGCGTTGCGCGCGACCGACATAGCAGGCGACGCAGCTGAGTAGCGAGGTCGATCGCTCGCCCCGAACGCAGGGAGGCCAGGAAGTCATGCCGCAGATCCGGAAAGGCAGGGGGCTCTACGCAGCGCTTGCGATTGGCCAGTTCTGGCTGGCGATCATGGCCAGCGTCAGCGCATCTTTCGCGTCACCGCTCGACCTCGATCGAGACGATCGCATTACTGGCGGTTGTTGCCCTGGTCGGGCTGATACTGATCGCAGGCAGGCGGGCAAGGGCGGCTTGGCTGCGCCCGCGTATCAACTCCTCATAATCAGCCGGGTCGACGAGCACAGCCACCACTCGGCCGCGCTTGGCAAGCAGGATAGGGGCCGTCCGGCCCCAGTTCCTCGATGAGGCGACCCAGCTGGGGCCCGGCCTCCTCTATGCCCACGGGGCCCGCGACGCTCAAGGGAAGCACCTTGACGACCTGCAGCCCATGTTTCGGGCAGTAGTCAGGCCATCGTGCGCGATGCCGCAGCCCTTCCGCCGCAGGGTCAGCCAGAAGCGATGAAGAGCGCGTCGACGATGCACACTTCGCCGGTCGGACGCACCACGGCCGGGTTGAAGTCGGCACCGGCCAGGACATCGTGCAGGTCCGCGGCGAGGGCCGAGATCTGCTGCAACGTCCGGGCGAGTGGCTCGGGGTCGATCGGCCTGGCATGCCGCCGGAAGCCGGCCAGGACCTCGCCGAGGATGGTGGCTTGGATCAGCCGCCGGGCCCCGGGCAGTGATATCGGCGCCAGGTCGACCGCCCGGTCTCGGGTCAACTCGGCCAGCGTGCCGCCGCTGCCCACCAGCACCAGTGCTCCAAGCGGTGGTTCGGCCGCGAATCCGAGCAACGCCTCCACGCCACCCGCGACGTGTGGCTGCAGTTCGTAGCCCTCGATCCGCGCCCCCGGCACTGCGGCCTGGACCCGGGCCCTGATCTGTTGGATCGCGTCGCGCAGTTCCGACTCCCCACCGATCTCGGTGACCACGGCGCCCACATCGGCACGGTGCGGGACATCGACGGACGCGACCTTGGCCACGAGCGGGTACCCCAGCGAGGATGCCAGCGCCACTGCCTGATCGCCGTCGGCAGCGAGCAGCGAACGCACGACCGGCAGGTCGTAGGCAGCCAGGATCCGCCGGGTCAGGGCGTAACCAACCGGGCCGGCGCACTCGCGCAGCCGGGCGCGCAGCTCATCCAATTCAGCTGGGGGGCCGGGCCGCCCGTCCGCACCAGCAGGCGGCCGGGTCGTGCTCAGGCTGCGCAGCGCGATGACGCTCGCCCGCAGGCTGCGCAAGAACGGCACCGGTGAGCCGGCCACCACCTCCTGCAGCATCGGGTGAATGCCCGCCGACGCGGTGGAGGCGAGCACGATGGGTTTGACTGCCGACCGGCTGACGTCGACCACGGTCCTGACCTGCTCCAGGTAGTCGTGCTCCGGCGAAATCGCCAGACGCTCGTGAGCGTCCTGCACGACCAACACGGAATCCACACCTGGGTCATCGAGCAGGGCGCGCAGGGCATCGCCCGGCTTGCGGCGCTCGACTCTGACCGTGGCGCCGATGTCGACCGGATTGCTGCCGTCGACGTCGGGCAAGGCGTCCCGGAGCCGGGCCGCGGTCTGCTCGGTGAACTGCGCCGGCGTCAGGCCATGTTCGACCGCGAGGTCGCAGGCGAGCGCGCCTTCGCCACCGGAGATCGCGAGCACCCCCACCCTGGTTCCGGAGCAGGTGCGCCGGGGCCGCGCGGCCAGGACCTGCAGGCTGGCCACCATCTCGTCGTAGTCGAGCACGGCCGGGATCCCGAGCCTCCGGAAGAACGCAGCGTACGCGTCGTAGCTGCTGATGAGCACGCCGCTATGGGCCTGCGCGGCCCGGCTGCCCTGCGGCGTCCGACCGACCTTCAGCGCCACCACCGCCTTGCCGGCGGTCTGGGCCCTGTCGACCGCCGCCGCGAACCGATCGGCATCAGCGATGCCTTCGAGCACCAGGCCGATGACGTCGGTGGCGTCGTCGGTCGCCAACCAGTCGAGATAGTCGGCGGAGGTGATGCTGGTTTCGTTGCCGCTGGATACGATCCGGGCGAAGCCCAGCCCGGGTGAGGTGGTGACCGAGATTGCCGCCGAGCCCGACTGCGAGATGACCGCGACGTTCCCGATCGGCAGGTCCATCCGGAAGCGGGGCGTCCACAGCGGTGCTCGGGCGGCGACACTGAACACCCCGAGACAGTTGGGCCCGTTGAACCGCAGGGAGAATCGCCCAGCGGCTGCCTCGATCGCCTCCAGGTCCGCTCCGCTGAATCCGGCCGCCGGTACCACCGCCGACCGGCAGCCGTGCTGGTCCAATTGCGAGAGCACCGCGAAGACGCCGCCGGCCGGAACGCTGACCACGGCGACGTCGACGTCGGCGGGCAGGTCGGCCACTGAGGGCACCGCGGGCCAGCCTTCGATCTCGCCGGCACGCGGGTGTACGCAGAACACACGGCCGGCGAACCCGAAGTCGCGCAGGTTTCGCAGGACCTGGTTACCCAGGGCACGGCGGGCGGAGGATGCCCCGATGACCGCGACCGATTGCGGCCTCATGATGGCGTCGATGGCCCTGGACATCGAGGCGGGATCTGCCAGGTTCGCCTTCACTGAACGGATAGACAGCGGCTGCTAGCCAAGGTGCAGGACACGGGCGGCGTTGCCGTACAGCCACTTTTCCTTGACGCTGTCCTTCAGTGGAAGCGCCAGGTACTCCTGGATCACCTCTTCCATGCTCATGCCGAGCAGCGTCCAGGACAACCCGACCATGACCTTGTCCTGAAGCAGCGTGTTCCCGAACTGGAGGAATTGCTCCCAGCCGGATCCGGGCGTGGCGAAATGCCGTGGCCGGTGCGCGGCCGTGTCGCAGTACAGGTTCCCGTGCCTCCGCAGCAGGCCGACCATGTCATTGACCCACGGCCAGCCGGCCAGCCCCGCGATGATCGTGAGCTCGGGGAAGTCCATCGCGACCTGATCCAGGTGTCGCGGGTGACCGAGGTCGTACGGCCGGTCACTGGCGTAGGTCATGGCCGTGTAGATGCGTACCGGGATGTCCAGCTCGACACACTTGGCGTAGAGCGGGTAGTACCGCCGGTCGCTGGCCGGCACCATGTCGTAGAGAGACGCCGCGGAGAGGCCGCGAATGTTGTCCTCTTTCACCAGCCGCTCGAGCTCGCGGACGGCCCGCATCCCGTCGTGCGGGCTGAGGTGGCAGATGCCCACCAGCCGATCTGGATGGCGCCTGCACGCTTCGACCGTCACAGCATTACGCGATGTGGCGAGCAGGCCTTTGACGACGCGGGCCTGATCCATCAGGCGGACCAGCTCGTCGGCCCGCTCTGCGGTTGACATCGGGACGGCGCTCTCTTGATCCGGGCCCTGCCGGCGGAAGATCGCGTCGTAGTGCGCGAAGCCATAGTCAGGGGGTGGCGGCAGCCGGTCTGGCCCAGGCGGGCCCGGCTGCTCCTCGCCAGCGTTGGGATCGTCAATGCCCGGTCCTGGAAGGTAGGTCTCCATGTCGATGACCTGCATGCTGCGAAGTGCTCCTGGTCTGCTCTGGCGGGGTGCCGACCCACGTTACTCCCGCCCGCGCCTCTGCGCCCCCAGCCTCGCCTGAACGCCCGTGATTGAGGAGATGGCGTCCACAGCGGGCACCGCCTGAGGCGGCGTCTCGGCAGTCCGTGCGTTCTCGCCCACTCGTTCGAACGTGTCGCCATCGGGGTGCGGATTGGAAAGCTTGCCAACGTGGCAGGACCGTGGTCTCCTGTTGGAGCGGGGCCGCTGCGGGTAAGGAGCCTTGTTGGTTGGGCACCGCCCGGGGTTGTCAGGCTTCCCGCCGGCGCGGCGGTCTGTGACCCTGAGGGCTATGACCAAGGCCCGTCATGCTGGCAGCCTGGAACGAAGGAGCAGAGAATGACGCCGACCAACAGGAGGTACACACCATGAAGCGTCAGGTGCTTGCGCTCTGCGCGGTCGCCGCGCTGTTCATCGTTGCCTGCGGCGGCAGCGCCACGTCGGGCGGGAGCAATCAGCAGGGTGGGACTCTGACCGTAGGCTCGGGCACGGACGCGGACACACTGGACCCGGCCGCGCAGACCACTGGCATCGTGCAGGGCATGCTCAACATGGTTGTTGAGCCGCTGGTGCAGATGAATGAGGAGGGCAAGACCGTGCCCGACCTCGCGACCAGCTGGTCAGTGTCCTCGGACGGTCTGACCTACACCTTCAACCTGCGTCAGAATGTGAAGTTCTCGGATGGCGAGCCGCTGAACGCGGCCGCCGTGGTGAAAAGCCTGGACCGGCTCAACAGCCCGCAAACCTTCTCCGCCCAGCCGGGCACGCTCTCGGTCATCAAGAACGTGACCGCGGTCAACGACAGCAAGGTGCAGATCGAGCTCAAGAACCCGTTCTCACCCTTCGTGGAGTCGCTGGTCCAGGTGACGGCCGGGATCCTGGCGCCGAACTCGTTCACCGAGCACGGTAACTCGCCGGACAGGGTCGTGTGGCCGGTCGGCACCGGCCCCTACACCTACAGCGGCCGGGTGATCGGGGAGCAGTTGACCTTCGACCGCAACCCCACCTATTGGGGAACCAAGCCTGGCTACGCAAAACAGGTCTACAAGATCGTGCCGGACGCCGCCTCGCGTGAGGCGCTGGTCAAGTCGGGGCAGGGACAGGCGATTCTCACGCCGCCACCCAACGACCTGCCGGCGCTCGAGAAGAAGGGGTCGGGTGTGAACGTCATCATCGCCCCCGACAACCGAATGATCGGCGTCGTGATCAACACGCAGGATCAGCACGTGCCCCAACTGGGCAACCCGCTCGTCCGGGAGGCGCTCAACTACGCGGTCGACAAGAACACGATCATCCAGAGGGTGCAGTTCGGTGCCGCGAAGGCGCTCACGGCGCCACTGACATCGACGGTCTTCGGGTACTGCGACAGCACCGCCCAGAACAGCTACAACTACGACGTCAACAAGGCCAGGCAGCTCCTGCAGCAGGCCGGCGCCACCAACCTGACCCTCACCATGGCATCTCCCAACGGTCACTACGCGAACGACTATCTGGTCTCGCAGGCGGTGGCGTCCGACCTGAAAGCGATCGGTCTCAACGTCACCATCCCCAACCCACCGACCTGGCCCAGCTACGTCGGGGAGATCAATGTGCCACCCGCCAGCGCGACGGTGGACCTCTCCTTGCTCGGCTGGTCGCCCTCCTACATGGACGCCTCTCAGGCGTACCAGATCTTCCAGCAGTCGCAGATCCCGCCGGCCGGCCTCAACACCTCCTATTGGTCCTCGCCGCAGACCGACAACCTGATCAATCAGGGCCAGTCGACGACCGACCGCTCCTCGGCTCAGAGCGACTACTGCCAGGCGGCGAAGCTGATCTGGAACGCCGCCCCCTGGATCTGGCTCTACGCCCCGGACAACCCGATCCTGACTACGACGACGGTCAAGAACATCTACGGCCTTCCCAACGAGCAGGTGGTCACCACGTTCGCCCAACCGGTCTAGAGCGCGGAGACGATGGGGTGACGGTGCGCCGCCCCATCGTCGTCGCCTTTACGAGCCGGGCCCTGGTCGCGAACGCCCCGGATCTGCCGCCGGTTTGGCCGGATGCCGCGTTCCAGCCGGCGATCGACCACCAGAGGAGAAGGCGCCAGTCTGGCGTATGCCCGGGGCGGCAGGACCCGAGATCAACCGTTGAGCGCGTTCAGCAGGGCCTTGGGCATTTTGCAGACCACCGTGTAGGCGGGGTCGAACACGTTGCCGATCTCGTAGCGGACCGCCTGGCCCATCACGATGCTGGCCGCGCGCGTATCGAGTCCGTAGTCCTCGCCGAGCCAGTGGACCATCTCAGTCGTCGCGTGCTGCACGGCCTGGTCCAGCGGGCGCGCGTTGCCGATCGTGAAGACGAACTCGCGGTCCTGGCCACGCGGCCAGGAGATGGCCCGCCCCTTGCGCACGCGGCACGTGAACCCCACGTCGAACGACGTCTCCACACCGGTGCCGACGATCTCGCCGTCACCCTGGACGGCGTGGCCGTCGCCGATGTGAAACAGCCCGCCCGGGGCCGAGACCGGGAATTGAACGGTGACACCGGGGCCAAAGCCGCGGTAGTCCATGTTGCCGCCGTGAGGTCCGGAGGTCGCGGTCGATATCGCCTGACCGCGCTCGGGCGCGACCCCGAAGCAGCCCACCATCGGCGCCAGCCGCAGCACCACGCCGGCGAGCTCAGGTGGTGGGTCGATCAGCCCCTCCCTCGATCCGTCCGCTGGACGGGGCGACACGGTGCCCGCCGCGCGATCAATGGCCCAGAGCATGAGGGCCGGTGGGGGAAGCTCGCGCACCGCCGGCGGATCGAGCACGGCCTCGGCGATCACCGTGGCGGTGAACCCGGTATCCCGGTTCGGCACCAGCCGATCGATCGTCACCTCGAGGGTGTCGCCGGGCTCCGCCCCTTCGACGAAGAACGGCCCTGTCTGTGGGTTGCCGCCAGGGGTCACCTGCTCTGCGGTGTGATCGCGGCCGGTCGCGTCGACAGTAGTGGTAACGACGCTGTCGCCATCCGCGATCCGGAGCACCGGCTCGTGGTGGCCGATGGTTGTGTGATAGCGGTCGGGGCGGAACTCGTGCGTCGTCACCGCCGGAGTCTAGCGACACAAGCCAGGCAGTCCGGTCTCATGGAGCGGGCTCCTCGACCCCCTCGTACGCGCGCGCTCTAACCGGGTCAGGTCCGGCAAGCCACGAGGGGTCAAGGTCGGCGACGTTGGCAACGCCCATCAACGTCATCGCCCGGTCCATCTCCTCCCTGAACAGGTCGAGGATGGCGCCGGCACCGCGCTCGCCGGCGACGATGAGCCCGTAGACATACGGCCGGCCGATCAGCACCGCGCGGGCGCCCAGCGCCAGTGCCTTGATCACGTCCGTGCCGCGGCGAACGCCTCCATCTACGAGGACCTCCACCCTGCCCCGCGCCCCAGCCACCACGCCCGGCAGGGCGTCCACGGTGGCCGGAACGCTATCGAGCTGGCGCCCCCCGTGGTTTGACACCACGATCCCGTCCACGCCCAGGTCGATCGCCCGAGATGCGTCGTCGGGCTCGACGATCCCTTTGACCAGCAACTTTCCGCGCCAGCGACCACGAACCCAGCTCAGATCGTCCCACCCAAGGCTGGATTGCATGAGCGTCCGTTCCTGGATGTCGACTGAGGCCACCGCCGCCCGCACCCCACCTGAGTCCACCAGGTGGCGCGCACTGATCCGGCCGTGGCGCATGACCTCGTAGGTCCAGGCGGGGTGACGGGCCAGGTCGGCAAGGTGCCAGGGGGTCAGTACCGGGGGCCGGTCCATGCCCAGTCGCCGCTCCCCTTGCCGGTTGCCGAGCACCGGGACGTCGACGGTCAGCACCAGCACCCGGCAGCCCGACGCCCACGCGCGATCCATGAGCCGGGCCGCCGTGTCGCCCTCGTGGGGATAAAGCTGGAAGAAGGGGGGCTCGTGTGTGTGTCGAACGATTTCCTCGATCGTCCAGCTGGACGCCGTCGACACCACGTAGCGCGTTCCCCGGCTCTCGGCGGCACGGGCTGCCGCGAGATCACCCCGCCAGTGGGACAGGCCGGTGAGTCCGGTCGGCGCGAAGAGGATCGGAATGTCGATGGGCACCCCCGCAACCGTGGTGGACAGGTCGCGACGCCGGTGCCCGGTGAGGACCCTTGCGCGCAGCCTCAGGCGGCGAAGCGCTGCTTGGTTCTCACGAAGGGTGATCTCATCGTCCGCGCCGCCGTCCACATAGGCCCAGATCATCTTCGGCACCTGCCGCTTTGCCCGGCGCCGGTAATCCTCGACGGATATCAACTTCTCGAGGGGCCGCAACTGCTGCTGGAAGCCGAACATGCGCTTAGCGCCAAGAACCTGGGCAGCCGGGTCGCAGACCACACCACACGATCACCCCTCCCGAATAAACCTTCCGCGCCCGGCCGGAGCTGTCCACCCATCCTATTCCGCCGCACGAGGCTCAAGAAGGCAGAACATGCACACGGTGCGCAGCGCCAGCACCCACTCCCGACTGGATCGCAGCTCCGACCGCCCCGGGCCTCTCGGGCTTTGAGGTTGGACTGGAGTCCAGCCTCCCGGGCGCTGATCCGGGCCAACCTGACGGGGTTCGCGCAGTGGGGCTCGGACAGTACCGCGCGCCGCGCCGCGGTCGCTATCGCTCTCCTCCGCGGAGCCGGAGGTGAAGTGTCGCTGCCTCTCTTCCTGCGCCACCGAGACCTGGCCCGCCACGCCGGACAGATGGGCCTCCCGGGAGGCCGCTGCGAGGAGGGCGAGAACGCATCCGCGGCCGCCTTGCGCGAGCTGGAGGAGGAGCTCGGCGTGAGTGCCGGCCAGGAGTCGATCCTGGGCCGGCTGGATGACTTCGAGACGCGCTCGGGATGGGTCATCACCCCGGTGGTGGTCTGGACCGACGCCGCTGCCGGCGACCTTCGCCACGTTCCGGGTGGCGAGGTCGCGCGACTCTTCGTCATCACACTTTCCGAGCTGTGCCGGGCTGTCGCCGCGGCTGAGCCCGGCACGTCGACCGGGTTCAGCCTGCCCTTCGCCTGGGGCACCGTGTACGCGCCTACCGCGGCCATCCTCTACCAGTTCCATGAGGTTGCCGTGGCTGGGCGCCCCGTGCGGGTGAACGACTTCTATCAGCCGCCCTTCACCTGGCGATAGGGGTGCGCTGGACCTCCGCCCTCTATATCGAGGCTGGGATAGCGAAGGGGGTGGGCTACGAGGTCAGCCGCGTCACTCGCCGCCACCGTCAGTGCCGACCGCCACTGCCGCCTCACGCTCGGGCTCGGGCTCGCGTTCCTCTCCGAGCTTGCGCTCAAACCAATCCAGGATCAGCTCCGCACGCTGGACCCGATGTTTCGGCGCACCGCTGCGCGAGAGCTCGTGGCTCTCGGCTGGGAAGCGGTAGTACTCGACCTCCTGACCGCGCTGGTGCAGCGCCGTCCAGAGGCAGTCGGCCTGCTCGACCGGGCAGCGAAGGTCCTGCTCCGAATGCAGGATCAAAAGCGGCGTCTGGATCTGTTTGACATAGCTGATCGGCGACATCCGCAGGTAGTCGTCGGGGTGCTCCACCGGGTCCACGCCCAGGTTCCGCTGGAGGAAGCTCGCGATGTCGGAACCCCAGTTCTCCGAGAGGAGGTTGTTGACCGCCCGCTCGGAGCAGGCGGCGGCGAACCGGTCCGTGTGACCCACGATCCAGGAGGTCATAAAGCCGCCGTAGGAGCCCCCGAGAACCCCCAAACGATCGGGGTCGATGGCAGACTCCCGGTCCAGGGCGGCGTCGAGAAACGCCATCAGGTCCTCGTAGTCGACACCGCCCCACCCGGAGCCAGGGTCGACGGCGGAAAGGGGCGAGATGATCGCACGCCCGAACGCCTCGGTCACACCGGAGGAGCCGCGCGGATTGGTCCAGAGCATCACGAAACCCGCCGAGGCACCCAGCTGCACTTCGTCGAACCAGCGGTCCCCGTACTGGCTCGCGGGGCCACCATGGATCGTCAGCAGCGCCGGATAGCGCCGGTCGCGGTCGAAGTCGGCGGGCCGCAGGATCCAGCCGTCGAGCTCGGTACCGTCATCTCTCTTCACGGTGAACCGCTCCGGCTCGAGCGGGGGACACGCCCTGCGAAACGCACGCTGATGATGGGTCAGCTGCCGCTCGCTGCCCTCGCGCAGGCAGAACAGCTCCGTGGGGTGACCCCCGTCGGTGGCGGTGAACGCGAGAACCCCTTCCCGGAAGCACCACCCCGTGACCCAGCGCTTGCCGGCCACGGGCCGCGTCAGGGAGCCTTCCGGCGCGATGCGCAGCAGCTGCACCGTGCCTCGATCCTCGACCGCGGTCAGAAGGTGGTCGCCGTCCCACACCGGCGCGGCGTCAGAGGGCAAGCTGCGGTCGAGGTCCGCCGTCATCCTGGTGCAGGTCTCCTGCTCGAGGTCGAGCACGCGGAGTTGCTCGTGGTGGTATCCGACGTCGACCGGCTTGAAATTAGAAGGCGAGCCGACTCCCGTCGGGGTGGAACGCGGGATGCGAGTGCGCGCCCTCGGTTCGGGTAAGGCGCACTGGTTCCGGGAACCCCTCCCCCGCGGGGTGCAGGTCGATCGACCACAGGTCGTCCTTCCGGTCCAGGTCGGCGCGCGGATGGCGCGCGGAGTGAAAAACCAGCCGGGCACCGTCCGGGGACCAGGCGGGCGGGCCCAACGCCTCAGGCCCATCCGTGAGCTGACGGGGCGCCGCACCGCCGTCCGCGGGCACGAGGAAGACCTGCGTTGGACGGTCGATGGTCCAGCCCTCACCGTTGAGCCGCGAGAACAGCCGGTCGATGCGGCGCGGCGGCTGGGCCAGCTCGTCGTCGGGCTCGTACCGCGGTGCCCGCACGCGGGAAGTGAACGCGATCGCGGAGCCGTCCGGAGACCAGACCGGATCCTTGATCGCCTCGTTGCGCTCGGCGATCGTGAGCACCTCGCCGATCCCGTCGACGGGGAGGACGTGAAGCGTATGCCGGGATCGCTTGGTGGCGTCCCCGCCGGCCCCGCGCCGGGTGAACGCGATGCGCGAGCCGTCGGGCGACCACGCCGGCTGACCGTCGCCGTTCTCCCCCGACGTGAGCTGCCGTGGAGGCGCCGATCCGTCCGAGGGCACGAGCCAGATCGCCGAGCGATAGGCGTTGCCGTCGAGGTCGACCCGGGTCACCACGTACGCGACGGTCGACCCGTCGGGGGCCAGCGCAGGCGTACCGACCGTGACCAGGCGGGCGATGTCCTCTGGTTTCATCGCGCACCCATGGAATCCGAACTGCCGGCGAAGCTGCTCCAGGACCCCACGTCGCCGTGGTTCGGTAGGTTGCGCTGCGAGCTCAATTGCCCTCTCCCTCAACGAATGGTCGCAGTTACGTCTTTACCCTAATCTGCGGTCATCCCTCGCCGTCGAACAGGCACCTTCGTCGGGAGATGCGGTCTCGCAGCAGCTCATGCTCGGAGGTCCGCACAGACCAGCCCGGCGGTGATCTCAGCGGTCAGCATGACGCCCGGGATGCCGGCACCGGGGTGCGTGCCCGACCCCGCCTGATAGAGGCCGCGCAGGTGCCGATACCGGTTTGGCTGTCGGAAGTACGCCGACTGGCGAAGCAGCGGCTCAGGACCGAACGCGTTGCCGAGATGGGCGCCGAAGCGGCCGGCGAAGTCGAGCGGCGACCAGCGCCGTTCCAGGGCGATCGACTCGCGGAGCCCGTGGAGATCGAGTCCGGGTGCCGTCTCCAGGGTGTCGAGGATGCGCTCGCGCAGCGCGTCCCCGGCCGCCGGCCAGCGGACTGACGAGTCGAGGTTCGGCACCGGCAGCAGCACGCTCAGGGCCTCGCACCCCGGCGGGGCCATGGAGGGATCGGTGCGGGCGGGGGCATGCACATAGAGGCTTACCGAGGGCGCGAGGCGTCGCCGTCGGGTCGTCGAATCGATGAAGCGGCGATAGCCGGGCCCCACGATCAGGGTGTGGTGGGCCAGCTTCCGATATGGCCGGGTGGTCCCCAGGTAGAGCAGGAAGCAGCTCATGGTCATGCGCGGCGAGGTCCCGTGCAGGCCCGCCAGACGGCGGGTGACGACCGTGTCGGCATTGCTCACGACGGCGTCGCAGCCGATCACCTCGCCGCCGCCGAGCCGCACCGCGTAGACCTGGCCGCGGCGCCGCAGCACCTCAGTCACCTCGGCGCCCGTGCGCACCTTGCCGCCTCGCTCGACGAGCCGTGTCATCGCCCGCACCAGCGCGTGGACGCCCCCCTCCGAGTACCAGACGCCGCCCGTCATCTGGAGGTAGGCGAGGGCGGCGTAAACGGCGGGCACCCGGTAGGGGTCGCCCCCGATGAAGAGCGGATGGAAGCTGAAGGCCTGTCGAACGTGCGGCTCCTTGAAGTAGCGTCCGACGAAGTGGTCGACCGAGCGCAAGGCGCCAAGTCTCGCCATCTCTGGCACCAGGCCGATAAAGTCGGTCAGGCGCAGGAAGGGGCGAGTCCCGGCATCCAGGATCCCCCGCTCGTAGACCAGGCGGCTCTGGTGGTAGAAGTCGAGGAACCGGCTGCGGTCATCGACGCTGAAGCGCCCGATCTCCTCACGCATTGCCTCGATGTCGCCGTTGAACGCGAAGGATCGCCGGTCCTCTGACCAGTGGATCCGGTAGAAGGGGTCGAGCGGGCGGAGCTTCACCTCGTCCTCCAGCCGGCTGCCGGCCACCGAGAAGAGATCCCGGATAAGGTCGGGCATCGTGATCAGCGACGGCCCAACGTCGAACGTGTAGCCTCCCTCGGTGATCTGCGCGGCCCGCCCGCCAGGCGTCGCCTCGCGTTCCAGGACCGTCACGTCGAATCCGGCCGCCAGGAGGCGGATGGCGACCGCCAGGCCCCCGAACCCGGCACCGATGACGGCGACGTGGCGCCTCATGAAACCGCCTCCACCCGCGGAGCAGTGCTCCGGAAGCCACGCTCTTCTCTGAAGAGCCCGTCCGCCACCGACACCGCCTGAAGCACCGGGATGACCGCGAAGGTGAGCGGATGCCAGATGAGCGCCCGCCAGGTGTCGCCCTCCCGGCAGATCAGCAGCGCCCGGATGAGCAGGACCGCGGCAGCCCCCCAGAGGGCGCCCGTGAGCGCCGGCAGATCACCAGCCGCCAGAGCACTTGGGACGAGAACCAGGGGTAGCAGCAGCAGCGCCGGCGGTCCCAGGATGCCGAGCAGCGCGACGGGCAGCGAGCGCCCGCAAGCCGAGTAGTAGGCACGCCGCCAGCGAGAGGCCACGACCGCCCAGGTGCCGACGTCATGCGCGACTCCGAGCGCGGTGCCGCTCACACTCCCCACCGAGACCCCGGCCCGAGCCACCACGCGGGCCAGGTCCTGCTCCGGTGAGTCGCTGCCTCGGAGGGCCGGGCGGTCTCCGGCGCCCCGGTAGTCCTCCGTCCCGACGAGCTGAAGGGGTCCGAACCCGGCGGCCGCCCACGGCAAGCCCCCAAACCGAGGCAGCGCAAGCGGGGAGCCGCACAGCTGGAACAGGAGACCGGCCGGACCCAGGCAGCGCTGCGTCGGTGTCATCAGGATGGGGCGCGCGACGACGGAGAGGAGCCCCGAACCACGTCGCCGATGCTCCATTGCCAGCGAGGCCAGCGATCCGGGTGCGAGCCGCGTACCCGGATCGAGGAAGAGCAGCACCTGCCCTGACGCCGCGCTCGCACCCCTCCACCGCGCCCAACTGGCCCAGGACCAGCCAGGCGCCGGTAGGGGCGCCGTCACCACGCGACCGATCCCGACCTGCCGTTCCCAGCCGTGAGCGGCGGGGGCGACGAGCACGATCTCCAGGCGGTTCGGATAGCGCTGCGTCGCCACCTCGCGCAACGTCTCGGCGACCAGCCCATCCACCTCCCGCACCACGATCACCACCGTCACTGAAGGCAGCTCATGCACCGTGCCCGGCCGCGGTCGCAGCTGTCGCTCGCGCGCCAGCGCCCAGAACAGACCCGAGCCAAGCAACCGCGCCCGAAGCCCAGGCGACGACCATCGAGCGTGTCGTGGGGGCCTACGCCCCAGGCGCGGAGCAGGATCTGGGTGAGTGCGAACCCACAGAGCAGGTTCATCCCCATGAACCCTCGCCACGCCTGGCGAGCATGGACCAGGTCGCCGCCGAGACAGGAGGCGGAGAGCAGCGCGTAGGGGAGGATGACCAACGCGGCCGGCAGCGCTCCGCCGCCGGCCGACGCGACGATGGCGGCCGCGGCCAGGTAGAGCAGCGTCGACAGAGCTGCCGTTCGCCTGCCGCCGAGCCAGGTGGCGATGGAGCGTAGGCCCGCCTCCCGGTCATAGGCGACGTCCTGGATCGCTCCCAGGGATTGCGAGGCGATCCCCCACAGGAAAAAGGCGGCGAGAAACCTCCAGGGCAGCTCCGGCAGCGCTGCGCCCGCGGACAGAGCCCCGCACACCGCGGGCAACGTGAAGTGCAGCGAGCTGGTGATCGAATCGAGCCCGGGGAGCACCTTGGTCCGGAGCGGTGGTGCCGAATAGGCGACGGCGGTGAACGCGGTGAAGGTGAGGGCGGCACCGGCCCGCGGTCCATCGAGCCACCAGACGGCGGCCAGGAAGGGAAGGTTGGTGGCCCCCACCGCGACCCAGAGTCGGGCACCGCCGGCGGGAGGCAGCAGCGCTCCTTCGACGCCGCCCTTGCGAGGGTTGCGGCGATCCGATTCATAGTCGAAGAGGTCGTTGACCCCGTACATCAGCAGGTTGAAAGGGATCAGGAAGTAGAGGCCGCCCAGCAGCACCGGCCACGAGCTGGGGTGGCCGGTGGCGATGGCGGCGGCCAAGAACGGCAGACAGGTGTTGATCCAGGAGAACGGCCGGCTGGCGATGAGCAGCGCCTTCACCTCGGTTCTCCACCCGGATGCCAGGACCAGACGGCGATCGCGATCAGGTACAGCGCGCACCCGTACAACAAGTCCTCGAGTGGGATCGCCAGGACGTCGATGCCGCTCCGGGTACGGGCCGCGTAGCCGTAGACCCCGACTTTGATGAGCACCGAGTCGGCGACCACGGTGAGCGCGGCAAAGGAGAGCAGCCCGAGCCACAGCGCCACGTCACCGGCGGCACCGCGCAGAACGGTGAGCGTCAAGGCGAGCAACAGCACGGCAGCCGAGGCGTACGTGTACTCCACCTCGCTACGCCGCTCCTCGGCGCCGGCTGAAGAGCCGCCAGAGGACCACCGAGAGCAGGCAGAGGAACCCGAGGAGGATCGGTTCTTCGATCGGGATCCCGGGCGGGACGATGAGGGAGTTGAACCGCGGGCTGCTGGCGAACCACCCGCGCGGCGGCCCCCGCGACGTCGAAGATCAAGAAAAGGGGCACGGTGATCGCGAGGGTCCGAGCCAACCGCCATCCCAACACGCGCAGCCGCAGGCGGCAGGACAGAACCATCACGCCCGGCCAGGCGAGCACCAGGATGAAGAGATAGGCGTGGCGCTCCATCGCTCAGATGTGGTTCCTCAGCGTCGAGGCCTCGCCCTGTGGCCGCAGCGCGCACAGGATCAGCCACAACTGGCGAGATCGCGACACGCGCGCACGCCATGGGCGCCGCACGCCCCAGCCGTCGCGAGCGAGCTGGCGCAGGATCTCCCGGTACATCACCGTCGCCGCCTGGATCGCGAACCGGCCCCGTGGGAGGAGCGGGAGCCCGCGCATTCCCTGCGCGTACCACCACTCCGCGATGGCCGACTCGACCCGCAGCAGCAGCGAGCGATCTCCGCGGGCCAGATCCCGAACCCGGGCCAGTTCCAGCGTCTCTTGGGGGAGATATACCCGTCCCAGGGCAAGGTCTTCGTCGACGTCGCGCAGGATGTTCGTCCGCTGCATGGCGATGCCGAGCGCGCGCGCCGCGTGGTCCGCACCCTGGCCCTGGGCACCGAGGATGGCCGCCATGAGCCGGCCGACGGTGCCGGCGACGCGATAGCAATACCGATCCAGATCGGCCTCGGTGGAGAAGCCCAGCTCGCGCAGGTCCTCGCGTTGGCCTTCGCAGAAGTCGACGACGGCGTCCAGAGGCAGGCCCGCGTGGCGTGACGCCAGGTGCTCGAGCATCGCGGTCTCGCGGCAGGTGACGGCCCCGGTCTCGGCCCAGCGTTGCACCTGGTCCAGTCGCCTGGTCGCGTTAGGGCGGCGCTCGTCGACCAGGTCATCAAGACCGCGGGCGACGAGGTAGAGCAACCTCACGTCGGGCCGCACGTCCGGCGGCAGCAGCCGCGTCGCGCTGGAGAACGTCCTCCCCACCCGGTTCAGCACCCGCCTGGCCTCCACGATCGGCAGCGTGAGGTCCGACTCTTGCTCGTCGAATGCAAGCTCTATCATCAAGATTCTCTATGTTAGAGATAAATGCCTGCCGGTGTCGGCGTGTCTCGCCGGAGCGGGGCCCCGACTGGGCGGTGAGGCTGGGCAAAGCGACCACCTCGCGGGGGAGTGTTGCACCGCTGCTGCGGCGCGGCGCGGTCACGGCCCGCGAACTGGCCCGGAAGCTCGGGATGGAGACCGGTGCCACGACCGAGCTCGTCGACCCCACCGAGGGACCGGCGCTGGGACGCCCTGGTCTCGACCGAACGCCCCACGACGCTGCTCCACGCCGGATCTGGGCTGGGCGCTGCGTCTCGTCGGCTTATAGACCTCTGCCTAGCGAACGTGCTGTGAGCGTCGACGGAGGGGGTCGTCGCCTTCAGGCCACCCTGCGCGGGGTCGTGACTTCCAGCCAGCTCGCCGAGCCTGGCCTGACCGCGTTGCCGGCCGCCGGCAACCGGCTCCCGCGCCGGCTTGCCGTGGGTGTCGCGGCGGGGGCGCTGGCGATGATCGTTGTCAGCGGCGGGCGCCGGCCTGACGCGACCAAGCTCGGAGGTGCGGCGCTGCGTTGGCGGCTCGGAGGGCCGGTTCGCGCGATACTCGGAGCGGAGACATGACCGTGCGCTCCGGCGTGGAACCAAGTGACGCCTCTCCGGTGGCGTCCGGCGCCGACAATCGCGGCCAGGCCCAAGATGAGGTGCTGTCACATCTGCGCTTCTTGGGTCGGGAGATGGGGGCGATGAGCCGGGCGGTGTCCCGCTCGATGGGGCTGCACCACACGCAACTGCGTGCACTCGAACAGCTTCTGCGGCACGAGGAGGTGTCACCCGGCGACCTCTCCCGGACGCTGGGTCTCAGCACGGGTGCGACCACGGCCCTGATCGACAACCTGGAGGCGATGGGCCATCTCCGACGGGTGCGGCCTCCCGGGGACCGGCGGCGGGTCGCGCTCGAGATCACGGACAGCGCCAAGCAGGAGAGCGAGAGCGCGTTTCGCCCGCTCCGAGCCCGCTTCCGCGAGATGACGGACGGCTACAGCGAGGAGGAGCTCCGGGTGCTGGATCGCTTCCTGGGGGATCTGCGAGACGCGATCCGCGAATACGGCGCGCAGGTGGCACGCCGCCGCGCGGCCCCGTAGCCGCTTCAGGTGGGCGGTCTGACGCTGCGGCTCCGCGCTACGACCACAGCTTCGGCCGGATCGCCGGCAATTCAAGCACGCCCGTCGTCAAGGGCGGCGCCGCTCACCGCGGACTGCGCCCAAGGTCAGGAGCTCGCGGGCAGAATCGTCACCGAGACCAGCCCGAACACCGCCAGCGCCGACGCCACCGTCGCGACGCCCACGGGGACGGCCAGGCTCCCGCCTCGCCGGCCGGGCTCCATCCGCGCGCGATAGAGCGGATAGACCGCGAAGACGATCACCTGCGAGAGCCAGAGCGCGATCAGCGAGGGCTTGAGGAGGGCCTCATAGATGCCGATCGGATCGACCAGCGTCACCGCGGTGGCGGCCACCAGAGCCGCCGCCATCACCGCGGTCACGCGCCGCACCGGCCACACGAAGAGGTGGTGGACCAGCCGCGTCATGGCCAGGAACTCGGCGAGGACGATCACCGCCGTGCTGATCGCCACGCCGACGCCCACCGCCACCCCCAGCCCGCCCGCGCCGGTCCCGCCCGCCAGCTGCCGGCCGGGCATGGCGGCGCCCCCTTCGATGCCGGCTCGCGCGACGGCTGCGACCCCGATCAGCACCACCACCGCCGCGATCGCGAACCCCGCCACCAGCCCGCGCGCGGCGGCCCGGGCGCCGCCCCGCACCTCCGCGCTGAGGAAGAGCGGAAGGCTGGCGCAGACGTAGAAGAGGGAGGCCTGGGCGGTCGCCAGCGAAGCCGCGCCAAACCCGGGGACCGAGCGCGCCGCGGGAGCTGGGTGGGGCAGCACGGCACCCGCCAGCAGCAGGACCAGCACGATCTGCCCCAGGGCCAGCACCGCGGCCAGGGAGACCGCCCAGCGCAGGGGCAGGAGCGCCACACCACCGACCGCGACCGCCATCGCGAGCGCCAGGACGGGCTGCGCCGGGGCCGGGAGCGGCAGGGCGGCCGGCAGCATCTCATAGACCACCTGGGGGATCGTGTAGACCATGTAGAGGGCGTAGCTCACGATCCAGAGCACGCCCTGCACGGTCGCCACCCGGCGCCCGGCCGCCGCCTCCACGAAGGCCGTCAGGCCGCCCGCACTCGCTATCCGCCCCGCGTAGCCGTACCAGACCGCCAGCGGCGCCAGGAAGAGCACGGTGCCGGCCAGCGTCACCCAGGGGACGCGGCTGGCGACGTCCGACGAAGCCGGGATCTGGAGCGCGACCAGGGCCAGCGGTCCCCCGATCGAGGCGACCACGATGCCCGCGAACAGCCAGGAGGGGAGACCGGGCGCCGCGCCCGCCCCCACCGCCTCCCGGGTGCCGGCGCCGCCCGGCGCCGGAGACGTCGCCATCTTGGGGCCGATGCTAGCTCCAGCCGCTCCCCGAGGAGCCGCTCGACGCGTGCGGTGTCGGGGTGCTCGAATGGCTGGTGCCTGAGCCCCCGTTCGAGCCGCCGCCGCCGCTGCCCGCCGCGGATCCACACCCGGCGGCGATGAGCGAGGCCGCTGTCAGAACGATGGCGATGCCCATCTTGAGTCGCCTGCCAAGTCGCATCAGGCCCAACCTCCGTTGATGCTTGCTGCGGCGCGCTGTGCAACCACGGTCATTGGAAAGGACTAAGGGTCGGCGTTACGCGGGCCAGGCGCCCGTTGTCGCGGATCGTACCGCGGGCGTCGCGCAGGCTCAACCCCGGCCGGGCTCGCCAAAGACGACCCGGTAGCGGTCCTCCGCGTACCCGGTGGGCAGGGGCGACCCCTCCTCGAGCCGGTAGGGGGTGGTGCCGTCCACCTGTCGCGGAGCACGCAAGAACCGGGTCACCTCTGGACGTTCCCGCTCCAGGCGCGAGGTGAGCTCGAAGAGATGGGTCACCATCGCCACCCGCACCCCGGCGCCGACCATCCCGGCCACCACCTGCCAGGCGAGCTCCGACCCTTCGCGTTCGTTGGTGGCGGCGAACGACTCGTTGGACAGGACCAGCGAGCCGGGAACCGCCCGGTCCGCGATCTCGCTCATCCGGCGGAGCTCCTCGTCGAGGTGCCCCCGCTCCATCGCCGCGTCCTCCTCGCGCGGGTAATGGGTGAAGATTCCGGCCGCCGGCGAGGAGCGGAACCGGCGGGCGGGTACGAACATCCCCGCCTGGAGCAGAAGCTGGGCGACCCCCAGGCTGCGCAGGAAGGTCGACTTCCCGCCCTGGTTGGCGCCGGTGACCACGATCAAGAGGCGGCGGTCGGCGCGCAGGTCGTTTCCGACCACCTGGTGGCCGGCGACCAGCAGCGGGAGGTCGCGCAGGTCGTTGCACGAAAGGGCGGTGGGCTCCTCCGCCGGTTCGGGAAAACACGAGGGCGCACCGCGCTCGGCCAGCGAGTCGGCCAGGTTGAGGCAGCCCACGTAGAAGGCCAGCTCGCGGCGGAGCGTGGTGAAGAAGGCGAGCATGCGATCGATGACCGGCGCCAGCACGGCGGCCACCGGTGTCAGGCCGCGCTCACGCAGGCGGGCCAGCGCCGCCGTCGCCACCTGGTCGCGGGGGTCGACCTCGAACGAGTAACCCTCGTCCGCCACTCCCCGCAGGCGGCGGAGCACGGGGCTCGCGGGCACCGGCGGTCGCAGGAGCGTCTCCGCGCGCACCGCGTTGCCCGCTCCCAGTGACGCGCCCAGCACCACACCGCGTCGAAAGCGCAGCGTCTCCAGATGGCGGTCGAGGCCGGCCAGGAAGGCGTCGTCGAACTCCTGCCGGACGTCCTCGAAGAAGCGGGTCAGGCCCCGCGATCGGAAGCCGGCCGCTTCTCCGTCCGCCAGCCGCCGCACCTGCCGCAGGGTGCCGCTGAACAGGGCCAGCGTCTCCACCACCTGCTGGAGCACCGCTACCGGATGCCGCCGGAACAAGCTGTGGAACACGTGCCGTTCGCCGGCCACGGTGTGGGCCGCCAGCTGGTGGAGGCGGCGGATGGTGGCCGGGTTGGCCAGGCAGTCGCGGAGGACTTCCTGCCGGTAGCGGATCTGGTCCGGGTCGGAGAGTCCGCTGACCAGGACGGCGCGACAGACGTCGCCGACCGTGGAGTCGGGCCCGGCCATCACCGCCAGCACCGGCTGCAGCTGCAGGTCGCGCACCAGGTCGCCGGCCTGGGGCGGTGCCGGCGGATTGACGTCGAGGTCGCGGTCGGCGTAAAGGAGCCGGGTCTTCACCCGCCGATCCGCTCGCGGACCTGACTCTCGGTGAGCCGGTGCTTCTCGGCCAGGGCCTGCGCGTAAGCATGTCCATCGGCGGGCCGGCGGACGATCCGGAAGGTGCGGAGCGCGGGATCGGAGGGGCCCACCAGGGCGACCATGCTCACCGTCGAGGGGCCCAGCCGCGAGAGCTCGTCCAGGAACGTGACACAGACGCAGAGCACATCCAGGGCGATCATCCGCTCCACCAACCGGCGGCTGAGGACCAGGGCGTCGCGCAGGGCGGTGGAGCTGAAGAGCTCGTTGAGGATCACCAGGCTCGTCGGGGTCGCGCTGTCCAGCACCTGACGTGTCCGGACCAGGTCGTCCTCCAGCTTGCCGCGGGTGAGCGAGGCGTCCTCCTCGCGCGGGAACAGGGTCAGGATGTGGTCGCAGAGCGGCACCCGGGCCCCGACGCCGGGGACCGGGCAGCCCAACGCGGCGAGGTGGTGGAGCTGGCCGACGGCGCGTGCGAAGGTCGTCTTCCCGCCCTGGTTCGGTCCCGTCAGCACGAGGACGCGCTCCGGCCCCGACAGACGCACGTCGTTGGTCACCACGGCCTGATGCTCACGTGCCAGCTTGACCGCCAGCGCGAGGTCGAAGGTCCGCTCCACGGCTAGCTCGCGCGAGGTCCCGGACACGCGCGGATAGGAGAACTCCAGGCCCACCCGGCGCAGGGCGTGCACCTGGTCGAGATAGGCGGTGAAGAACTGCACCTCGCGGTCGAAGCGACGGAGGGTCGCGTCGACCGCGTCGCGCTGCTCGGCACAGAAGGCGGCCAGCTCGCCGAACAGCTGCGGATGGAGGCCGGCCACGCCTTCCAGGATCCGGGCCTCCACCGCGCTCGCCTCCGCTCCCTCGTCGGACGGCTCGCGCCGGCCCGGCGGCACCCCATCCAGGAACCGCGCGAAGGTGCCGGTCACCTCCCGCGTGTAGTCTCCCTCGCCCGAGTGGCGGGTCACGCGCACGCGACTCCCGCGCAGCTGGACCTGGAACCGCACGCCGGCCAGGGCCTGGCTGAGGCGTTCTGCCTCCTCGCGGAGGCGGCGGAAGCCCGGAGTTGCGACGTACCCCTGGAGGAACGCGCTCAGGCCGCGCATCCCGTCCGAATCGAGCCCCGCCTGCCGGAGGCCTTTGGCCAGAGCCTCCGCCGCGCCGCCATAGGTGCGCAGCGACTCGAGCAGCCAGGCTTGCTGCTGCAGTGGATGCGATCGCCTCGAGGCGAGAGCGCGCTCCTCGCGGACGGTTCGCATGGCGGCCGCGAACTGGTCGACCGGGGCTCGGACCTCGGCGCGCTCCAGGTCCTGGAAGACCCGCTGGCGCCACTCGATCTCCTCCGTCCGGCCCAGCCGTTCGCCGAACCACGGGGCCAGGTCGTACTCCTCCCGCCGGGCGCAGAGTCGGGCGATCAGGGTGTCCAGGCGCAGGTCGGGCAGGTAGGCGGGGGCGGCGCCGCCGGCCGCCCGTCCGTCCTCGAAGAGCAGGCTCGTGAACACGCTGTCGGCCGGCGGTCCCATCTCCCCCCTTCTACGCTTCCGAGGGATGCCGGCCGCCTCAGCTCTGCCCGACCCGGCTCAGCACCTCGAGCGCGCAGTCCTCGACCGACCGGGCGGTGGTGTCGACGACCAGGTCGTACCGGACGCCCTCGTGCACCCGCACCGCCTGCCAGGCGGCCATACCGCCCAGACGGTCCACCCGGGAGGCCTCGCGCGCCGCCGCCACCGCGGCATCGCACTTGACGCCCACCCACAGCACCTCGAGCCCATCGAGGAGCATCGCCAGCCTGCGCTGGCCCGCCCCACCGCCCAGCAGGACCTCGTCGACGATCGTGCGCAGCCCCGCGCGGGCCATGGCCGCGACACCGCGGTACCAGGCTGCCTCCAGCGGCTCCCACGCGGGGTCGAGGAGGACCTCCCCCTCGGGGCTGTAGCGGACCAGTGGAGCGCGGCCCGGAGGCGGTGGGGCGGCGCCGACCAGGGACGGTGCCAGGGCATCGATGAGATCGTCCACTCCCAGCAAGGCCCAGGGTTGATCGAGAAGCTCCCGCAGGCGGCGGCCGATCGAGGACTTGCCGGAGCTCGACCCCCCGTTGAGGACGATGACGTCGGTCGTCACGGCCGTCAGCCTATCCCGCCCTGCGGGTGGGGTGGTGCTCGCAAAATCGGGGCCACCCGTGAGCAGGTGGCCCCGTCAGCGTGAGGGGAGCGTGCGCGGAGGGGGGATCCACTCACGACCTTTCGGCCACTGTGCGCCCGGTGACTGGCGATCTCCAGGGACTCTTGTCCCACGCCGCTTGGGACTCGCGTCCCGGCCGGCACCGGCTCCTGCGGCGCACCTAGGCGCCCGCGTGCTGCACAGCGGGAGCCGGCGGCGCCTGGCCCCCAGAGGCCGCCGGGCACGGCACCTCCTCCGTCCAGCACCCCCACGGTCGACAGGTGGGCCGCAGTCAGCGCGTAGGGCGGCGGGAGATCCACCCCGTCGGGATCGTTCAGGTAGCCGGGCGTGCTCCCGGCGACTCCGGTGTGACCGTACTGCCACACCACCTGATCGGCGGCGGGATCGATCACGATGACGCGGTGGTTGAAGTCGTCGTTGGCGAGGACCTGCCGTTCGGGAGTGGAAGAGCCAGGGAAGGTTGGTCGAGCGGCGCCGCCCCCGGCAGCGGCTGATAGGCCCGTAACGGCCGGCCCGCCTGGTGGAACTCCTCGATGACGCCGGGGCTGGCTGATCAGCCGACCGGGCTTTCGACGTAGAGATCGTAGGGCGCGGTCACCACCCGGACCTGCAGATCGGGGTGGCGGCGGGAGATCCGCCCCGGCAGGTCGGTCCGGAGCCAGTGCGAGAGATGGTGGGGCAGCGTCGAGACGATGACCGCCTTGAACTCTCCCTCCCGGAGCACATCTTCGATCTCATCCAGCGGCTCCATCTTGGCCAGGTGGATCACGACCGCCTTCGCTCCCACCGCGGCCAGCCGCTCGCGCACGCGCCGAGCACGCGTCAGTCGCAGCTTGCGACTGTCGAGACCGCCGAGCAGGGCGAGCCCGGGCCTCACGCCGCTCCTCGGCACCACCACGTCGAACACGGCGTCAGGGTCCTGCTCCACGATCCGCGCCGCCTCGTCGCGGAGGGTCGGGCTCTCGGCCGTGAGATTGGCCACGATCAGGTACCTCGCCATACAGTCATCCTACTGCGTCCTCTCCAAGACTGACTGGTCGGTTTTACTTATCATCTGAGGCATGCCCCGGCTGAAAGAGTCGGACCGCCAGGAGCGCCGGCAGCGCCTGCTCGAGGCGGCCTGGCGCTGCGCCGGCCGCAAGGGTTATCGCGACATGACGGTGGACGACGTCTGTGCCGAGGCGGAGGCGAGCAAGGGCGCGTTCTACCTCTACTTCGAGACCAAGCAGGACCTGCTGCTGGCCCTCCTCGACGACGACGCGCGGCAGGTGGACCGCCGCATGCAGGAGATGGAGAGGCTGGACGTAACCCAGGGCGAGCGCGTCCGCCGGTTCGCCCGCTGGATGCTGGAGCTGGGCTCGGATGCGGGGCGCGCACAGGTCCGGGCCGACCTCTGGGCGGCGGCGCTCACCGACGAGACTGTGCGCCGGCGGTTCTCGGATGTGATCCAGCGGCGGCGGGACCGGCTCCAGGGCTGGATCGAAGCCGGGGTGGCCGCCGGCGAGCTGGTCGACATCCCCGCCAAGGCACTCGCCTCGGTGCTGCTGGCGCTGGAGGACGGCCTGCTGCTCCACGCCGCGATCGACAGCTCGGCCTTCCGGTGGGAGCGGATCCGGCGGGCGCTGACCGCGATGGTGGCCGGCCTGCAGGTGCCGTGAACCACCCCCTCCCCACGCTCGTGGCCATCTGTCGAGAGATGGCCGGGATTCTGGGTCGGGGACGGTACATCTGTCGACAGATGGCCAGTTGCGGTTAGCTTGCCAGGTGGTTAGCCAGCGGTTAGCCCCAGCTTTTGCCGGCCGGCATCAGGAGCGGGTCCTCGCGGCCGTGGATCTCCAGCTCGTCGATGCGGTCGCAGACCAGCATCGGCACCGCGCCGGCGTGCCCCTCCAGCCGCCCGCTCACCCGCAAGAAAGGCATGGAGCGGATCAGCACCCGTTCCCGGTCGCGCTCGCAGAGCTGTCGGGGGACCAGCAGGTTGGAGAGGCCGGTCTCGTCCTCGAGCAGAAGGAAGATGATCCCGTTGGCGGTCATCGGCTGCTGGCGGCACACGACCAGACCAGCGGTGGTGACGCGGCCGCCCGGGGCCAGCTCGTGAAGCTCTTCCGCGCTGCGCACCCCCTCCAGGCGCAGGCGAGCGCGC
This sequence comes from Candidatus Dormiibacterota bacterium, assembly GCA_963790575.1. Classification (GTDB taxonomy): domain Bacteria; phylum Chloroflexota; class Dormibacteria; order Dormibacterales; family Dormibacteraceae; genus CAVTSA01. The sequence continues at coordinate 36,095 of CAWBPD010000012.1, forward strand.
TGGAATGACATCGGATGGTCGTTGGGCGAGAGGCGCAGGATCTCGTAGTCGGCGGCCACGCGCTCGAAGTCCGAGAAGTCGCGCAGGAACACCTCGTCCTGCGCGGTGGGCAGGCCCAGGTGCAGCTGGCGCGGGCGACTGCTCGCCGCCGCTTGCACGCTGCGCCCGCCTCCCGCCAGCAGGCCCTGCTGCCAGAGCAGGTCGCGGCGGCCGATCCGGAAGCGGTCGAACCCGCCGATCTTGATCAGGTTCTCCACCGCCCGCCCGGTGAGCCCGGTCCGCTGCACGAAGTCGAACAGCGAGGCGAAGTCGCCCACCTCGTCCCGTGCCTCGACGATGACGCGCCCTCCCACCTCGCCCAGCCCCTGCACGTAGCCGAGGCCGATGCGCACCGCCCCGCCCTCCACCGTGCACTTCGCTTGCGAGATGTTGACGTCCGGTGGCAGCACCTCGACGTCGTGCCGGCGCGCGTCGTTGGTGAACACGTGAGGCGGGTAGAACCCCATCGGCCAGTTGTTGTAGAGCGCGGTGTAGAACTCGACCGGGTGGTACTCCTTGAGCCACGCCGACTGGTAGGCAAGGAGCCCGAAGGCGGCGGCGTGGCTCTTGGGGAACCCAAAGGAGGCGAACCCGGCCAGGTTCTCGAACATCGTCGACGCCGTTCCCTCCAGGACCCCCTTCTGCGCCGCGCCGGCCAGGAACTCGCTGCGGTACTCGTCGCGCTCGCGTTCCCAGTCGTGCCGGCTCATCGCGCGCCGGAAGCTCTCCGCCCGCCCCGCCGACATCCCGCCCATCGCCATCGCCACCTGCACCACCTGCTCCTGGAAGAGGACCACGCCCATCGTCTCCTCGAGCACGTCGGCGACCGTGTGATCGACCGCGGAGCGATCCCAGGCCCCTCGCTCGCGCTCCATCTCTCGCGCCTTGACGTAGGGGTTGACGGCGCCGCCCACGATCGGGCCCGGGCGCACGATCGCCACCTGCACGGTGAGGTCGTCGAGATTCTTGGGCCGGGTCCGCGGCAGCATCTGCGCCTGGGCGCGCGACTCGATCTGGAAGACACCCACCGTGTCCCCGTCCTGAATGCGACCGAAGACACGGCCGTCGTCGAAGGGGATGCGGGAGAGATCGATGTCCGGAGTGCCCCCCTCGGCGACCAGGTCCAGGCACTCCTCGACCACCGAGAGCATGGCAAGGCCGAGGAAGTCGATCTTGACCATCCGCGCGTCGTCGATCGAGTCCTTGTCCCAGTGGCAGACGTAGCGGTCCGGCCAGGCGGCGGGCTGCACGGGGACGCACTCCACCAGCGGGTCGGAGGCGATGACGATGCCGCCGACGTGCTGAGAGAGGTGCCGGGGGAAGTCGTCGATCTGATTCGCGAGGTCGATCAGCCGTCCCCAGGCGGGCGTGGTCACCCGGGGCGCGAACTGGGGGACGCGCGCCATCTCCTCCCCCAGGTGCCGGCTCGAGGTGTAGCCGGAGGTGAGCTTGGCCAGGCGGTCGAGCTCGACCTGGGGCAGGCCCAGCGCGAGGCCGATGTCGCGGATCGCGGAGCGGATGCGGTAGCGCGGGATGGTCGCCACCAGCGCCGCGTGGTCGGGCCCCCAGCGCTCGTGCACGCGCTCGATCAGCCGCTCGCGGGTGGCGCGGGGGAAGTCGAGGTCGATGTCGGGCAGGCTCGCCATCTCCTCGTTGAGGAAGCGGCCCAAGAAGAGCTTGTTGCGGACCGGGTCGATGTGCGAGAGCCCGATCAGATAGCAGACGATGCTGCCCACCGAGGAGCCCCGGCCGCGGCCCGGCGGCAGCAGCCCGCGACTCGTCGAGCCCCCTTCCCGGACCTCGGCGGCAACCTCCCGAGCCAGGTCCAAGACCTCCTTGTAGACGAGGAAGAAGCCTGCCAGCCCGTGGTGACCGATCAGCTGCAGTTCCTCGTCGAGCCGGCTCTCCGCCGCCTCCTGCTCCCCGGGTGAGTAGCGGCGCCGGAGCTCGGTGCGGCAGCACTCGTCGAGCCAGGAGAGCGGGGTGCGGCCCTCCGGCACCGGAGGCTCGGGGAGCCGGTAGCCGAGGTCCTGGTTGAGGTCGAACTCGCAGAGATCGGCGATGCGGCGGGTCTGCGCGACCGCCTCCGGGAACTCGCGGAAGCGTCTCGCCTGCTCCTCCGGGCGGCGCAGATAGAACTCGGCGTTGGGACGCAGCACCCGGTGACTCTCATCCAGCGACTGCCGGTGGCGGATCGCGACCAGGACGTCCTGCAAGCGGTGGCGGTCCTTCTGGTGGTAGTGGATGTCGCCCGTCGCCACCAGGGGGACGCCGACCCGCTCCGCCAGCACGCGCAGCGCATGGTTGCGCCGCCGGTCCCCGAAGACCAGGTTGTCCTGGACCTCCACGAACACGGAGTGCCACCCGAACCACGAGATGAGCCGGCGCAACGCCGCCTCCGCCTCGCGCTCCCGGCCGGCGGCGACCAGTTGGGGGATCTCGGCCTGGCGGCACCCGGTGAGGCAGAGCAGTCCATCGGCGTGGCGGCCGACCTCGGACAGGGGCAGCCAGGGATCGAGTCGGCAGCGTTCGCGCTCTTCCTGGGTGGGCAGGTCGAGCCCGTTGACGAGCGAGAGCAGCCGGCACAGGTTGCCGTAGCCCCCCCGCGTGCGGCAGAGGAGGGTCAGGTGGTGGCGGGTGGTGCCGCCGTCCGGTGAGACGGTGAGCTCGGCGCCGGTGATCGGCTTGATCCCCGCCTCGCGACAGAGACGGGCGAACTCCAGCGCGCCGAACAGGTTGTCATGGTCGGTGCAGGCCAGGGCCCGGTACCCGAACTCGCGTGCGCATCCGATCAGCTCCTTGGGATGCGAGGCTCCGTCGAGCAGTGAGTAGTTGGTGTGCAGGTGCAGCTCGACGTAGTCCTCACGGAGCGCCGGCGCCACCATCCAAGCGGCCTCTCATCCCACCAATGCTACCAAACGTGCGTTCGGTCATGCGGTTGGGCCTTGGGATCGGAGGCTGCTCAGAGCCGGCGAGGGGTAGCCCTCGTGGCAGGGAAACCAATAGGATGGGCCCCTCAGTTGGGGAGCGACCTGAACGAGTGGGGCAGGATGCGAGCCCAGGCGATACTCCGTGAAATCGACGCGGCCCTTTCCGCGCCGCAAACGCCGGCAATGGTCGCGTCTGGTCGCCGTCAACGTGGCGCTGGCGCTGGCGCTGCTGATGCTGGTGCAACCCGTGGTGGCGCCGGCGGCGGCCGACGGGAGGCACCCGGCGTCGGCGGTCAAACACCACCCCAGCCACGCGGCGTCACCACTGCAGTGGATGGGTGGCCGACCGGTGACACCGACCCCCACACCCTCGGGCTGATTCCCACTTTCACGTGAAAGGGGGCTCATGGGGCCGCCCATAGCACCACTCTCACGTGAAAGCGGAGATCGGGCGGCTGCTGGCCAGCTGGTCGGCGACCTGAAGCATCCGGCGAGCCTCGGGCTGCATCCCGATCCGGGTGCCCAGCAGCCCGGTGGTGACCCGCTCCACCACCCCCCACTCCCAGATCGCGTCCGCCTCCAGGGCGGTGGCACGAGCCAGCCAGGCGGCGCGGCCGCGGGCGCTCTCCCCCGCCAGCAGCGGCTCCGGGTCCTCGCGCATCATGATCCCCAGGTCCAGCTCCGGCTCCGCCAGCATCCCGTCGGGGTCGATCAGTTTCCATCCACCGTCCGCGGCCAGAGCGCGTTCCACTGGTGGACGTCGCCGTGGACGAGCACCGCGAGGCCGTCGTCGTGCGCCGCCTCCCGTCGCCGCGCGCACCGGAGGGCATGATCGATCGTCCGCTCGGCACAGGGATGACCCAGCTCCTCCCAGGTCTGGAGGGCGAACGTGGCCAGCCCGCGGGCATGGTCGGCGCCGGTCGGCAGCCCGGCATCGGGAGCCGGTCGCCACACGCGGCGCGCCGCCTCCAGCAGGATCCGGTGCCGGCGATACAGGGGAATCCCCAGCTCAGAGAGCGAGGGCCCAAGCCGCTCCAGCAGCAGGGCGCCCCGGGGGCGTCGCTCCGCAGCAGCCGGACGCATCCCTCGCCACCGGCCAGGCGCAGCACCGCGATCTCCCGCGCCGCATCTTGAGAGCCACGCGGCACCATCACCTTGACCACCGCCGGTGACCCGTCACCGCCGACGGCGTGCGCCACATACGCCTCGGTTCCTCCCAGGTAGGGCGCGCCCAGGGTTATCGACCAGTCGCGCTCCAGGTCGGCGAGCAGCCGGGGCAGCTCTTCCAGCCAGCGTCCGGCCCCCGCCGCCAGGGCCTTCGCGCGGACGATGTCCGGGATCATGAGGCGGCTCATTCCAGAGGGACTCTAGTAGTGCCACTCTCGGGGAAGATGAAAGCCAGCGGGCTGTTCGGGGTCACCCCGTGAAGCCCGTGCCCTACCTCGGTCAGCGCGTATGGGTAGTTCGGCTGCCAGATCACCGGCACGTCCCGTGTCACGGCGTCAGAGGCTCCTGACGAGCGCAATATCTTCCGCTCGTGGACCTGCTACGAAGGCTCGCTCCCTACGAGTAGCGCTGCAACCACCAGTGAGGCCCGGTCCCCTCCTGGTAGACGGTCACGACATGGCCGTCGGTGAGCAAGAGGCGGAAGTAGGTGCGTAGGAGACCTCGCTCACGCCACCAGCCGTCCTCCACCCGCCACACTTCTTCGACACGTTCGACGGGCCGCCAGCGTCCCCGCCGCTGGTCGCGCAGCGCCGCCGGCCGGCCTTCCTGGAGGCGCAGCTCGACCGGAGCCGGTTCGTTCAGCAGTCGTAGTCGATGAGCGCCAGGCGGCGTTCGGGAATCCGGCTCCATGGCTCCATCTCGACGATCCGGCCCACCGGGCAGTAGCCGTAGCGGACCTTGAGCTGGCGGAGCTGCGTCTCAAGGCGCCCGCGCAGCGCCGCTTTGGCTCCGTCCAGTGCCAGCTGCTGCCCGGTGGCGGGCGCCAGGTCGCGCAGCTCGACCGAGAGCTCGCAGAGAGGCCCCGGCATGGTCGCGTTCTCGATCACGGGCTGAGCCGCCGACCAGAGGGCGCGCAGCTCGCCCAGCGGTTCCTTGCAGGTGATCGCGTGCGTCCACTGCTGCCCTCGCTCCGTCTGTGCGCCGAGCACCAGCTGGCGGGCCACCCGGTTGCGGAAGGAGTGGCGGCGGACGAGGCGGCTCAATGTCTGCTGCCAGGCGGCGGCGAGGGCGTGCCGGCTGGTGAGCGGCACCTCCAGGTGAAGGCGCTCCTCCATGCGCTCCTCGTGGGGACGGGGACGCAGCGGCCGTGCGTCTTCCCCATGGGCAAGCTCCCATGCTCGGACTCCCTCGGGACCGAACTGAGCGGCGACGGCAGACCGGCGCAGCGTGCTCAGCTCTCCCAGGGTGCGGAAGCCGAGCACGTCGAGACGCCGCAGCATCTCCGGCGAGACGGGCAGCGCCCCCACCGGCTGGTCGTCGAGGAAGGCGTTGAGCCCGCGCTCTCCCACCACCAGCCCCCGTCCAGGCGCCGCCCGGCGTGCGGCGAGGAGGGCGACGAACCGGCTCCCGCCGATGCCCACTCTGGGTTCCAGGGCCGCCGGTGCCGTCTGCAAGAGGGCACCGATCACCGCCTCCACCGTGTGGTAGCAGGTGAGGAGCTCCTCGACGTCGACATAGGCGACCCCAGGCTCGGCGAGTTCGACGGTGAAGGCCACCAGCTCCAGGGCACCGGCGATGTCTTGCCAGGTGGATTCGTAGCGCGCGGTCCGCTCCTCGAGAACGGCGACCGTCGGGCAGCGGCCGATCGCCTCGCTCAAGGTCTGGTCGGGCCGGATCCCGTGCGCGTGCGCGTGCGGGGAGACGCACCTCACGCGCGCGTCGTCACCCCCCACCACGGCCGGCTGTCCGCGCAGTTCGGGATGCTCCGCCAGCTCACACGCCAGCGGGAACGGCGACACCAGAAGGCACCCCACCATGCCTTCAGGATACCAAACGTCCGTTCGATCGGCAACTCCCGCACTCCGGCGAACATGGGAGGCTGGCGTGGGCGTCAGCGATCCAGACCGAGCTCTCGCTCCCAGGCTGGGTCGCGCGTTACTGCTGCGGCGAACCATAGCGGTGGCCCGTACGCGGCGAGAGGCTGATCGACCTCGATGTCCGCGGCCAGCTGCAGCCGGCCATGTGACCGCAGAAAAGCCGAGGTTATCCAAGAACGTTCGCACAGCGCCCGGAGGTCGCCGACGGTCATATACAAGAGTCCACGGCATTCAGCAGCAGGTGCCGGGGTCGAAGCCGCGTGGAGCAGATACGTGAGGTGGAAGGGCCCATCCGCTTTCTCTCCCTGATCGACGAACAGCGGGGATGGACTGCCCAACGGTGGCTGCGGCGCTCCCAGCAAGTAAGCTCCTTGGCTCGACGTCACCGGCAACGTCGCGGGCGGAGTCATGAACTCGGCGTCAGCGCTCGCCTCCTCCGCGATCTCGCGCCGGATGCAATCGGCCGCGCGCTCACCCTCTTCCCGTCGGCCTCCCACGCGCACCACCCCGTTCCCGCCCGCTCGCCGATGCGGGCCCAGCGAAAACACCAGGTGCCCCTCGTGGATCAGGATCGCCCCCACCGTCTGGACCTGCTCGTCAGAGGGCAGTCGGCCGATGTAAGCCGGACTCGCGAGTCCGCTCGGCCCGTCGCGATCAGCCCTCATCAGCGGTGGGCGGCGACTGGTACCGGCCAAACCACCGCATCTCGGCATCGCGAAGTTCGTCCCGCAGCTGCGTTCCCTCTCGCCGGCGTGCGGCCGCGGCATCGGCGTCTCCCGCCGCCGCGGCCTCCTCAGCCGAGGCGAAGATCCGCCGCAAACGCGCTCCCATCTGGAGCAGCTGACGAGCGTCGGGATCGCCCAGCACTCGCTCCACATGGTCGATTCCAACGCTCGGTACACCTTCGGCTCCAGCCAGCGTCATCGCCAGGCGCATGAGGTCCTGGGTCTCTTGAGAGAGGGCCCATCCTCCCGGCGTGCGGGTGAAGGACGGCCTCCAGGGAGGCGGCCCTGCGCCCGGTTCTCCCTCCGAGACACCCGCCTCGTGCAACCGTCTCATCTCCGAATCGACCTGCGCCTCGGTTACTCCCATGTCGTTCAGGACCTTGGCCGCGATGCCCTCTCCCTCAATCAGGAGGGCCAGGAGCAGGTGATCGGTGCCCACCCACGGCTGGTCGCGTCCGCGCGCCTCCTCGAAAGCGATCTCGATGACGTGCTTCACCCTCGACGTCGGGATGATCTGCTGGACGATGATCCGCTCGTTGCGACCGAGCACGCTCGCAATCCGCTCCCGCACGTCCCCAAGCTCGACACCGCGGCCGGTCAGGATGCGATGCGCGATCGCGTCGCCGGCTCGCAGCATGGCCAGGAGCAGGTGCTCGGTTCCGATGTAGGAGTGGTGGCTGCGCTCCGCCTCCTCTTGCGCCAGCGTCAGAGTCCTCTTGGCCTGCTCCGAAAAACGCTCGAATGGGTACATGCTCCCTTGGCGGCGCGCCCTCATTCGAGTCACCCTACGCCCGCCCTGCCTATTGACATCCACTCGTCAGCGGGGCGCCGCCGAACCGTTCGTGCCAGGCGAACTCTTCGACCGGACGGCGCCGCAGACGGGTCGGGTGGGGCCGCTCCGGCCAGCCCACCCCGAGGTGCGCGGCGAACTCGAAACCCTCCGGGATATCGAGCAGCCGGGCAAGGTCGGGTCGCTCGTTGAAGAGCAGCATCGTGAGCGCCACGCCCAGCCCTCCGCCCCGAAGCGCGAGCACCAGGTTCTGGACGAAGGGATAGATGGCGGAGCCGGCGCCGTACGACTCGTTGATGGCTCGGAAGGGCGTGACGAGCGCGTCGCGCTCGACCACGACCACCACATGCACCGGCACCTGGTGCAGGTGCTCCGCGTAGTAGTTCCCTTCCGTCGTCCCGGGCCGCCGGCGCCCGGCAGCGTCGACGCCCTCGTCGCGGGCGTCGAACTGAGCACGCTCGAACAGAGGGCGCCATGTCCGCAGGTAGAGTTCCTGCAGCCGTGCGCGGCGCTCGGCATCGCGCACGACGACCACATTCCACCCCTGGCGGTTGCCGCCGCTGGGCGCGAAACGAGCGCTCTCCAGCGCGCGGTACAGCACTTGGTCAGAGACCGGGTCGGCATTGAAACGGCGGACGGTGGCCGCTGTCCGCATGGCCTCAGTGAGATCCATCGGAGCTACCGTCCTTGAATCGTGGCCGCCTTGGTCAGCCCCACGACGTGCCCCTCGGGATCGCGGAACAGAGCGATGCTGGGGCCGTTCGGAACCTCGAACGGTTCTACCACCCTGCCGCCGCCCAGCCGTTCGATCCTGGCCAGGGTCTGGTCCAGGTCCTCGACCTCGATGTAGACGGTCACCCGGCTGTCGCTGCCTTCCGGCGCGCTGCCGACCCCGCCGCTGATTCCCGCCTCCGGGTGGGGGTGGACCATCGCGTAGCTCGGCCCCGCGGGGACGACCTCCCAGCCGAACGCGTCGCGGTAGAACGCCTGAAGCGCCTGCGGGTCGGCGCCGACGATCTCGAAGTGCGTGACCGGATTGCCCATCTCTTGTTCTCCTCTAGAGCCCGTTGCCGACGACGGCAGGGTAGAGCACTGACTTGAAAAAGTCAAGTATTAGCGTGAAATCCGCAAGCCGCCCCTGGTAGGCTGTGTGCATGCGGTCCTACGGGCAGTTCTGCGCCCTGGCAAAAGCGTTGGACGCGGTCGGCGATCGCTGGTCCTTGCTCATCGTCCGCGAGCTGCTCCTGCTCGGCCCATGCCGGTACACGGACCTGCTGCGCGGGTTGCCGGGCATCGCCACCAACCTGCTCGCTGATCGCTTGCGCGATCTGGAGGCGGCCGGGGTGGTGCGGCGTGAGGCGGCAGGCCCTCCGATCGCGACCTCCCTCGTCCACCTGACACCTCGCGGCGAGGCGCTGCGAGGGGTGATCCGCGAGCTCGGCCGCTGGGGGGCTCCGCTCTTGACGGGGAGCGAGGATGGCAAGGACGCCTTCCGCGGCTACTGGATCGCGCTGCCGCTCGAGCTGTACTACTACGACCAGACCCCTGACCGTCCGCCGGTGACGATCGAGGCGCGGTTCCCGGATGAAACGATGACCATCACCGTCGATGGCGCCGTCCGCGCCCAGCGCGGAAACACGACCACAGCTTCGGCCGGATCGCCGGCAATTCAAGCACGCCCGTCGTCAAGGGCGGCGCCGCTCACCGCGGACTGCGCCCAAGGTCAGGAGGTCGCGGGCAGGATCGTCACCGTTGCCAGCCCCAACACCGCCAGCGCCGACGCCACCGTCGCGACCGCGCAGGCCCGACCAGGGTCGCGCCTCGCCGGCCGGGCTCCATCCGCGCGCGATAGAGCGGATAGACCGCGAAGACGATCACCTGCGAGAGCCAGAGCGCGATCAGCGAGGGCTTGAGGAGGGCCTCATAGATGCCGATCGGATCGACCAGCGTCACCGCGGTGGCGGCCACCAGAGCCGCCGCCATCACCGCGGTCACGCGCCGCACCGGCCACACGAAGAGGTGGTGGACCAGCCGCGTCATGGCCAGGAACTCGGCGAGGACGATCACCGCCGTGCTGATCGCCACGCCGACGCCCACCGCCACCCCCAGCCCGCCCGCGCCGGTCCCGCCCGCCAGCTGCCGGCCGGGCATGGCGGCGCCACCGTCGATGCCGGCTCGCGCGACGGCTGCGACCCCGATCAGCACCACCACCGCCGCGATCGCGAACCCCGCCACCAGCCCGCGCGCGGCGGCCCGGGCGCCGCCCCGCACCTCCGCGCTGAGGAAGAGCGGAAGGCTGGCGCAGACGTAGAAGAGGGAGGCCTGGGCGGTCGCCAGCGAAGCCGCGCCAAACCCGGGGAACGAGCGCGCCGCGGGAGCTGGGTGGGGCAGCACGGCACCCGCCAGCAGCAGGACCAGCACGATCTGCCCCAGGGCCAGCACCGCGGCCAGGGAGACCGCCCAGCGCAGGGGCAGGAGCGCCACACCACCGACCGCGACCGCCATCGCGAGCGCCAGGACGGGCTGCGCCGCGGCCGGGAGCGGCAGGGCGGCCGGCAGCATCTCATAGACCACCTGGGGGATCGTGTAGACCATGTAGAGGGCGTAGCTCACGATCCAGAGCACGCCCTGCACGGTCGCCACCCGGCGCCCGGCCGCCGCCTCCACGAAGGCCGTCAGGCCGCCCGCACTCGCTATCCGCCCCGCGTAGCCGTACCAGACCGCCAGCGGCGCCAGGAAGAGCACGGTGCCGGCCAGCGTCACCCAGGGGACGCGGCTGGCGACGTCCGACGAAGCCGGGATCTGGAGCGCGACCAGGGCCAGCGGTCCCCCGATCGAGGCGACCACGATGCCCGCGAACAGCCAGGAGGGGAGACCGGGCGCCGCGCCCGCCCCCACCGCCTCCCGGGTGCCGGCGCCGCCCGGCGCCGGAGACGTCGCCATCTTGGGGCCGATGCTAGCTCCAGCCGCTCCCCGAGGAGCCGCTCGACGCGTGCGGTGTCGGGGTGCTCGAATGGCTGGTGCCTGAGCCCCCGTTCGAGCCGCCGCCGCCGCTGCCCGCCGCGGATCCACACCCGGCGGCGATGAGCGAGGCCGCTGTCAGAACGATGGCGATGCCCATCTTGAGTCGCCTGCCAAGTCGCATCAGGCCCAACCTCCGTTGATGCTTGCTGCGGCGCGCTGTGCAACCACGGTCATTGGAAAGGACTAAGGGTCGGCGTTACGCGGGCCAGGCGCCCGTTGTCGCGGATCGTACCGCGAGCGTCGCGCAGGCTCAACCCCGGCCGGGCTCGCCAAAGACGACCCGGTAGCGGTCCTCCGCGTACCCGGTGGGCAGGGGCGACCCCTCCTCGAGCCGGTAGGGGGTGGTGCCGTCCACCTGTCGCGGAGCACGCAAGAACCGGGTCACCTCTGGACGTTCCCGCTCCAGGCGCGAGGTGAGCTCGAAGAGATGGGTCACCATCGCCACCCGCACCCCGGCGCCGACCATCCCGGCCACCACCTGCCAGGCGAGCTCCGAACCTTCGCGTTCGTTGGTGGCGGCGAACGACTCGTTGGACAGGACCAGCGAGCCGGGAGCCGCCCGGTCCGCGATCTCGCTCATCCGGCGGAGCTCCTCGTCGAGATGCCCCCGCTCCATCGCCGCGTCCTCCTCACGCGGGTAATGGGTGAAGATTCCGGCCGCCGGCGAGGAGCGGAACCGGCGGGCGGGTACGAACATCCCCGCCTGGAGCAGAAGCTGGGCGACCCCCAGGCTGCGCAGGAAGGTCGACTTCCCGCCCTGGTTGGCGCCGGTGACCACGATCAAGAGGCGGCGGTCGGCGCGCAGGTCGTTGCCGACCACCTGGTGGCCGGCGACCAGCAGCGGGAGGTCGCGCAGGTCGTTGCACGAAAGGGCGGCGGGCTCCTCCGCCGGTTCCGGAAAACACGAGGGCGCACCGCGCTCGGCCAGCGAGTCGGCCAGGTTGAGGCAGCCCACGTAGAAGGCCAGCTCGCGGCGGAGCGTGGTGAAGAAGGCGAGCATGCGATCGATGACCGGCGCCAGCACGGCGGCCACCGGTGTCAGGCCGCGCTCACGCAGGCGGCCCAGCGCCGCCGTCGCCACCTCGTCGCGGGGGTCGACCTCGAACGAGTAACCCTCGTCCGCCACTCCCCGCAGGCGGCGGAGCACGGGGCTCGCGGGCACCGGCGGTCGCAGGAGCGTCTCCGCGCGCACCGCGTTGCCCGCTCCCAGTGACGCGCCCAGCACCACCCCGCGCCGAAAGCGCAGCGTCTCCAGATGGCGGTCGAGGCCGGCCAGGAAGGCGTCGTCGAACTCCTGCCGGACGTCCTCGAAGAAGCGGGTCAGGCCCCGCGATCGGAAGCCGGCCGCTTCTCCGTCCGCCAGCCGCCGCACCTGCCGCAGGGTGCCGCTGAACAGGGCCAGCGTCTCCACCACCTGCTGGAGCACCGCTACCGGATGCCGCCGGAACAAGCTGTGGAACACGTGCCGTTCGCCGGCCACGGTGTGGGCCGCCAGCTGGTGGAGGCGGCGGATGGTGGCCGGGTTGGCCAGGCAGTCGCGGAGGACTTCCTGCCGGTAGCGGATCTGGTCCGGGTCGGAGAGTCCGCTGACCAGGACGGCGCGACAGACGTCGCCGACCGTGGAGTCGGGCCCGGCCATCACCGCCAGCACCGGCCGCAGCTGGAGGTCGCGCACCAGGTCGCCGGCGTGGGGCGGTGCCGGCGGATTGACGTCGAGGTCGCGGTCGGCGTACAGGAGCCGGGTCTTCACCCGCCGATCCGCTCGCGGACCTGACTCTCGGTGAGCCGGTGCTTCTCGGCCAGGGCCTGCGCGTAAGCGTGTCCATCGGCGGGCCGGCGGACGATCCGGAAGGTGCGGAGCGCGGGATCGGAGGGGCCCACCAGGGCGACCATGCTCACCGTCGAGGGGCCCAGCCGCGAGAGCTCGTCCAGGAACGTGACGCAGACGCAGAGCACATCCAGGGCGATCATCCGCTCCACCAACCGGCGGCTGAGGACCAGGGCGTCGCGCAGGGCGGTGGAGCTGAAGAGCTCGTTGAGGATCACCAGGCTCGTCGGGGTCGCGCTGTCCAGCACCTGACGTGTCCGGACCAGGTCGTCCTCCAGCTTGCCGCGGGTGAGCGAGGCGTCCTCCTCGCGCGGGAACAGGGTCAGGATGTGGTCGCAGAGCGGCACCCGGGCCCCGACGCCGGGGACCGGGCAGCCCAACGCGGCGAGGTGGTGGAGCTGGCCGACGGCGCGTGCGAAGGTCGTCTTCCCGCCCTGGTTCGGTCCCGTCAGCACGAGGACGCGCTCCGGCCCCGACAGACGCACGTCGTTGGTCACCACGGCCTGATGCTCACGTGCCAGCTTGACCGCCAGCGCGAGGTCGAAGGTCCGCTCCACGGCTAGCTCGCGCGAGGTCCCGGACACGCGCGGATAGGAGAACTCCAGGCCCACCCGGCGCAGGGCGTGCACCTGGTCGAGATAGGCGGTGAAGAACTGCACCTCGCGGTCGAAGCGACGGAGGGTCGCGTCGACCGCGTCGCGCTGCTCGGCACAGAAGGCGGCCAGCTCGCCGAACAGCTGCGGATGGAGGCCGGCCACGCCTTCCAGGATCCGGGCCTCCACCGCGCTCGCCTCCGCTCCCTCGTCGGACGGCTCGCGCCGGCCCGGCGGCACCCCATCCAGGAACCGCGCGAAGGTGCCGGTCACCTCCCGCGTGTAGTCTCCCTCGCCCGAGTGGCGGGTCACGCGCACGCGACTCCCGCGCAGCTGGACCTGGAACCGCACGCCGGCCAGGGCCTGGCTGAGGCGTTCTGCCTCCTCGCGGAGGCGGCGGAAGCCCGGAGTTGCGACGTACCCCTGGAGGAACGCGCTCAGGCCGCGCATCCCGTCCGAATCGAGCCCCGCCTGCCGGAGGCCTTTGGCCAGAGCCTCCGCCGCGCCGCCATAGGTGCGCAGCGACTCGAGCAGCCAGGCTTGCTGCTGCAGTGGATGCGATCGCCTCGAGGCGAGAGCGCGCTCCTCGCGGACGGTTCGCATGGCGGCCGCGAACTGGTCGACCGGGGCTCGGACCTCGGCGCGCTCCAGGTCCTGGAAGACCCGCTGGCGCCACTCGATCTCCTCCGTCCGGCCCAGCCGTTCGCCGAACCACGGGGCCAGGTCGTACTCCTCCCGCCGGGCGCAGAGTCGGGCGATCAGGGTGTCCAGGCGCAGGTCGGGCAGGTAGGCGGGGGCGGCGCCGCCGGCCGCCCGTCCGTCCTCGAAGAGCAGGCTCGTGAACACGCTGTCGGCCGGCGGTCCCATCTCCCCCCTTCTACGCTTCCGAGGGATGCCGGCCGCCTCAGCTCTGCCCGACCCGGCTCAGCACCTCGAGCGCGCAGTCCTCGACCGACCGGGCGGTGGTGTCGACGACCAGGTCGTACCGGACGCCCTCGTGCACCCGCACCGCCTGCCAGGCGGCCATACCGCCCAGACGGTCCACCCGGGAGGCCTCGCGCGCCGCCGCCACCGCGGCATCGCACTTGACGCCCACCCACAGCACCTCGAGCCCATCGAGGAGCATCGCCAGCCTGCGCTGGCCCGCCCCACCGCCCAGCAGGACCTCGTCGACGATCGTGCGCAGCCCCGCGCGGGCCATGGCCGCGACACCGCGGTACCAGGCTGCCTCCAGCGGCTCCCACGCGGGGTCGAGGAGGACCTCCCCCTCGGGGCTGTAGCGGACCAGTGGAGCGCGGCCCGGAGGCGGTGGGGCGGCGCCGACCAGGGACGGTGCCAGGGCGTCGATGAGATCGTCCACTCCCAGCAAGGCCCAGGGTTGATCGAGAAGCTCCCGCAGGCGGCGGCCGATCGAGGACTTGCCGGAGCTCGACCCCCCGTTGAGGACGATGACGTCGGTCGTCACGGCCGTCAGCCTATCCCGCCCTGCGGGTGGGGTGGTGCTCGCAAAATCGGGGCCACCCGTGAGCAGGTGGCCCCGTCAGCGTGAGGGGAGCGTGAGCGGAGGGGGGATCCACTCACGACCTTTCGGCCACTATGCGCCCGGTGACTGGCGATCTCCAGGGACTCTTGTCCCACGCCGCTTGGGACTCGCGTCCCGGCCGGCACCGGCTCCTGCGGCGCTAGGCGCCCGCGTGCTGCACAGCGGGAGCCGGCGGCGCCTGGCCCCCAGAGGCCGCCGGGCACGGCACCTCCTCCGTCCAGCACCCCCACGGTCGACAGGTGGGCCGCAGTCAGCGCGTAGGGCGGCGGGAGATCCACCCCGTCGGGATCGTTCAGGTAGCCGGGCGTGCTCCCGGCGACTCCGGTGTGACCGTACTGCCACACCACCTGATCGGTGGCGGGATCGATCACGATGACGCGGTGGTTGAAGTCGTCGTTGGCGAGGACCTGCCGTTCGGGAGTGGAAGAGCCAGGGAAGGTTGGTCGAGCGGCGCCGCCCCCGGCAGCGGCTGATAGGCCCATAACGGCCGGCCCGCCTGGTGGAACTCCTCGATGACGCCGGGGCCCCCTGATCAGCCGACCGGGCTTTCGACGTAGAGATCGTAGGGCGCGGTCACCACCCGGACCTGCAGATCGGGGTGGCGGCGGGAGATCCGCCCCGGCAGGTCGGTCCGGAGCCAGTGCGAGAGATGGTGGGGCAGCGTCGAGACGATGACCGCCTTGAACTCTCCCTCCCGGAGCACATCTTCGATCTCATCCAGCGGCTCCATCTTGGCCAGGTGGATCACGACCGCCTTCGCTCCCACCGCGGCCAGCCGCTCGCGCACGCGCCGAGCACGCGTCAGTCGCAGCTTGCGACTGTCGAGACCGCCGAGCAGGGCGAGCCCGGGCCTCACGCCGCTCCTCGGCACCACCACGTCGAACACGGCGTCAGGGTCCTGTTCCACGATCCGCGCCGCCTCGTCGCGGAGGGTCGGGCTCTCGGCCGTGAGATTGGCCACGATCAGGTACCTCGCCATACAGTCATCCTACTGCGTCCTCTCCAAGACTGACTGGTCGGTTTTACTTATCATCTGAGGCATGCCCCGGCTGAAAGAGTCGGACCGCCAGGAGCGCCGGCAGCGCCTGCTCGAGGCGGCCTGGCGCTGCGCCGGCCGCAAGGGTTATCGCGACATGACGGTGGACGACGTCTGTGCCGAGGCGGAGGCGAGCAAGGGCGCGTTCTACCTCTACTTCGAGACCAAGCAGGACCTGCTGCTGGCCCTCCTCGACGACGACGCGCGGCAGGTGGACCGCCGCATGCAGGAGATGGAGAGGCTGGACGTAACCCAGGGCGAGCGCGTCCGCCGGTTCGCCCGCTGGATGCTGGAGCTGGGCTCGGATGCGGGGCGCGCACAGGTCCGGGCCGACCTCTGGGCGGCGGCGCTCACCGACGAGACTGTGCGCCGGCGGTTCTCGGATGTGATCCAGCGGCGGCGGGACCGGCTCCAGGGCTGGATCGAAGCCGGGGTGGCCGCCGGCGAGCTGGTCGACATCCCCGCCAAGGCACTCGCCTCGGTGCTGCTGGCGCTGGAGGACGGCCTGCTGCTCCACGCCGCGATCGACAGCTCGGCCTTCCGGTGGGAGCGGATCCGGCGGGCGCTGACCGCGATGCTGGCCGGCCTGCAGGTGCCGTGAACCACCCGCTCCCCACGCTCGTGGCCATCTGTCGAGAGATGGCCGGGATTCTGGGCCGGGGACGGTACATCTGTCGACAGATGGCCAGTTGCGGTTAGCTTGCCAGGTGGTTAGCCAGCGGTTAGCCCCAGCTTTTGCCGGCCGGCATCAGGAGCGGGTCCTCGCGGCCGTGGATCTCCAGCTCGTCGATGCGGTCGCAGACCAGCATCGGCACCGCGCCGGCGTGCCCCTCCAGCCGCCCGCTCACCCGCAAGAAAGGCATGGAGCGGATCAGCACCCGTTCCCGGTCGCGCTCGCAGAGCTGTCGGGGGACCAGCAGGTTGGAGAGGCCGGTCTCGTCCTCGAGCAGAAGGAAGATGATCCCGTTGGCGGTCATCGGCTGCTGGCGGCACACGACCAGACCAGCGGTGGTGACGCGGCCGCCCGGGGCCAGCTCGTGAAGCTCTTCCGCGCTGCGCACCCCCTCCAGGCGCAGGCGAGCGCGCTGGAATGACATCGGATGGTCGTTGGGCGAGAGGCGCAGGATCTCGTAGTCGGCGGCCACGCGCTCGAAGTCCGAGAAGTCGCGCAGGAACACCTCGTCCTGCGCGGTGGGCAGGCCCAGGTGCAGCTGGCGCGGGCGACTGCTCGCCGCCGCTTGCACGCTGCGCCCGCCTCCCGCCAGCAGGCCCTGCTGCCAGAGCAGGTCGCGGCGGCCGATCCGGAAGCGGTCGAACCCGCCGATCTTGATCAGGTTCTCCACCGCCCGCCCGGTGAGCCCGGTCCGCTGCACGAAGTCGAACAGCGAGGCGAAGTCGCCCATCTCGTCCCGTGCCTCGACGATGACGCGCCCTCCCACCTCGCCCAGCCCCTGCACGTAGCCGAGGCCGATGCGCACCGCCCCGCCCTCCACCGTGCACTTCGCCTGCGAGATGTTGACGTCCGGTGGCAGCACCTCGACGTCGTGCCGGCGCGCGTCGTTGGTGAACACGTGGGGCGGGTAGAACCCCATCGGCCAGTTGTTGTAGAGCGCGGTGTAGAACTCGACCGGGTGGTACTCCTTGAGCCACGCCGACTGGTAGGCAAGGAGCCCGAAGGCGGCGGCGTGGCTCTTGGGGAACCCGAAGGAGGCGAACCCGGCCAGGTTCTCGAACATCGTCGACGCCGTTCCCTCCAGGACCCCCTTCTGCGCCGCGCCGGCCAGGAACTCGCTGCGGTACTCGTCGCGCTCGCGTTCCCAGTCGTGCCGGCTCATCGCGCGCCGGAAGCTCTCCGCCCGCCCCGCCGACATCCCGCCCATCGCCATCGCCACCTGCACCACCTGCTCCTGGAAGAGGACCACGCCCATCGTCTCCTCGAGCACGTCGGCGACCGTGTGATCGACCGCGGAGCGATCCCAGGCCCCTCGCTCGCGCTCCATCTCTCGCGCCTTGACGTAGGGGTTGACGGCGCCGCCCACGATCGGGCCCGGGCGCACGATCGCCACCTGCACGGTGAGGTCGTCGAGATTCTTGGGCCGGGTCCGCGGCAGCATCTGCGCCTGGGCGCGCGACTCGATCTGGAAGACACCCACCGTGTCCCCGTCCTGAATGCGACCGAAGACACGGCCGTCGTCGAAGGGGATGCGGGAGAGATCGATGTCCGGAGTGCCCCCCTCGGCGACCAGGTCCAGGCACTCCTCGACCACCGAGAGCATGGCGAGGCCGAGGAAGTCGATCTTGACCATCCGCGCGTCGTCGATCGAGTCCTTGTCCCAGTGGCAGACGTAGCGGTCCGGCCAGGCGGCGGGCTGCACGGGGACGCACTCCACCAGCGGGTCGGAGGCGATGACGATGCCGCCGACGTGCTGAGAGAGGTGCCGGGGGAAGTCGTCGATCTGATTCGCGAGGTCGATCAGCCGTCCCCAGGCGGGCGTGGTCACCCGGGGCGCGAACTGGGGGACGCGCGCCATCTCCTCCCCCAGGTGCCGGCTCGAGGTGTAGCCGGAGGTGAGCTTGGCCAGGCGGTCGAGCTCGACCTGGGGCAGGCCCAGCGCGAGGCCGATGTCGCGGATCGCGGAGCGGATGCGGTAGCGCGGGATGGTCGCCACCAGCGCCGCGTGGTCGGGCCCCCAGCGCTCGTGCACGCGCTCGATCAGCCGCTCGCGGGTGGCGCGGGGGAAGTCGAGGTCGATGTCGGGCAGGCTCGCCATCTCCTCGTTGAGGAAGCGGCCCAAGAAGAGCTTGTTGCGGACCGGGTCGATGTGCGAGAGCCCGATCAGATAGCAGACGATGCTGCCCACCGAGGAGCCCCGGCCGCGGCCCGGCGGCAGCAGCCCGCGACTCGTCGAGCCCCCTTCCCGGACCTCGGCGGCAACCTCCCGAGCCAGGTCCAAGACCTCCTTGTAGACGAGGAAGAAGCCTGCCAGCCCGTGGTGACCGATCAGCTGCAGTTCCTCGTCGAGCCGGCTCTCCGCCGCCTCCTGCTCCCCGGGTGAGTAGCGGCGCCGGAGCTCGGTGCGGCAGCACTCGTCGAGCCAGGAGAGCGGGGTGCGGCCCTCCGGCACCGGAGGCTCGGGGAGCCGGTAGCCGAGGTCCTGGTTGAGGTCGAACTCGCAGAGATCGGCGATGCGGCGGGTCTGCGCGACCGCCTCCGGGAACTCGCGGAAGCGTCTCGCCTGCTCCTCCGGGCGGCGCAGATAGAACTCGGCGTTGGGACGCAGCACCCGGTGACTCTCATCCAGCGACTGCCGGTGGCGGATCGCGACCAGGACGTCCTGCAAGCGGTGGCGGTCCTTCTGGTGGTAGTGGATGTCGCCCGTCGCCACCAGGGGGACGCCGACCCGCTCCGCCAGCACGCGCAGCGCATGGTTGCGCCGCCGGTCCCCGAAGACCAGGTTGTCCTGGACCTCCACGAACACGGAGTGCCACCCGAACCACGAGATGAGCCGGCGCAGCGCCGCCTCCGCCTCGCGCTCCCGGCCGGCGGCGACCAGTTGGGGGATCTCGGCCTGGCGGCACCCGGTGAGGCAGAGCAGTCCATCGGCGTGGCGGCCGACCTCGGACAGGGGCAGCCAGGGATCGAGTCGGCAGCGTTCGCGCTCTTCCTGGGTGGGCAGGTCGAGCCCGTTGACGAGCGAGAGCAGCCGGCACAGGTTGCCGTAGCCCTCCCGCGTGCGGCAGAGGAGGGTCAGGTGGTGGCGGGTGGTGCCGCCGTCCGGTGAGACGGTGAGCTCGGCGCCGGTGATCGGCTTGATCCCCGCCTCGCGACAGAGACGGGCGAACTCCAGCGCGCCGAACAGGTTGTCATGGTCGGTGCAGGCCAGGGCCCGGTACCCGAACTCGCGTGCGCATCCGATCAGCTCCTTGGGATGCGAGGCTCCGTCGAGCAGTGAGTAGTTGGTGTGCAGGTGCAGCTCGACGTAGTCCTCACGGAGCGCCGGCGCCACCATCCAAGCGGCCTCTCACCCCACCAATGCTACCAAACGTGCGTTCGCCCATGCGGTTGGGCCTTGGGATTGGAGGCTGGTCCCCCGTCGGACCCTGATTGCCGGCAATCGGGGCGCCTTGGAGCCTGCGCGAGCCCGCCGAGTAGCCGAGGGGAGTTTCACCCCCCGGCCCTCACAGAACCGGACGTGAGCCTCTCGACTCATCCGGCTCGTGCCACCCAACCTCACGGCTGCGATCCCAAACGCCAATGGAGGAACAGCCCGGGCGAACCCCGGGCCACCCGGCGCAGGAAGCGGTAGGCCGCTGCCCACCCTTCACGCAGCCGCTTGTACTTGCGTCTCGCCCAACCCGCGAGGTGCTGGTTGAGGGTCCAGAGCAGGGTATGCATAGCCGACCTGGTGTACGCGCCGTAATAGTTGAGCCAGCCTCGTACCCGGGGGTTCACCCACCGGGCCAGATGGGACAGGCTCGTGCTGGTCCACCGCGAGAGCCGCCAACTACGGACTTCGCCTCGGAGTCGCTTCATCACCTTCGGGCTGACGGCGGGGTTGAACCCGTCGAAGAACGTGCCCTTCCTGGTCCGGACTCGACGCACTCGGAACTCGTAGGACAGGAACTCGAACTTCGTGCACGGGTGCTCCTCGGTCCGATTTCCATCCTTGCAGTACACGATCCGCGTCTTCTCCCGGTTCAGCTCCAGGCCGCACTCCTCCAGCCGTCGGTCAATCCGCTCCTTGACGTATTCCGCTTGCGTTTGGCTGACGCAGTGCACCACGACGTCATCCGCG
The DNA here is from genome assembly GCA_963790575.1 of Candidatus Dormiibacterota bacterium. Lineage (GTDB taxonomy): Bacteria > Chloroflexota > Dormibacteria > Dormibacterales > Dormibacteraceae > CAVTSA01. The sequence goes on from CAWBPD010000012.1 coordinate 56,443, forward strand.
TACCTCTCGAACCCGATGGCCGGGAACGTCCGCGCCATCCAGGCATCGAAGCAGTAGTGCATGAACAGGTTGGCCAGCAGCGGCGAGATGGCTGACCCCTGCGGGCTTCCCCGATCTCGCGCTGCCAGGCTGCCGTCCCCACGTTGCAACGGCGCTTTCAGCCACCGCTCCACGTAGAGGAGAAGCCATTTCAGGTGGGTGTGCTTGTCCACCGCCTTCAAGATCAGGTGGTGGGGGATGGTGTCGAAGAACACTTTGATGTCCAGGTCGATGACCCAGTCCGTCTTCCAGCACCGCTCCCGGCAGCGCCCCACGGCCTGCTTCGCAGATCGCCCTGGCCGGTACCCGTAGGAGTCGGGGTGGAAGATTGGCTCCACCTCCGGCTCCAGGTACATGCAGGCCACGGTTTGGGCTATCCGGTCGGCCACCGTGGGCACTCCCAGCACCCGCATGCCACCGTTCGCTTTCGGTATCTCTACCGCCCGCACCGGCGGCGGAAAGTAGCTCCCCGAGGACATCCGGTTCCAGAGCTTGTAGAGGTTCCCCTTGAGGTCCCTTTCGAACTCGGCCAGCGATTCCCCGTCGACGCCTGGGGCCCCTTTGTTGGCACGTACGTGCCGGTATGCATCCATCACGATCCTTTTCGAGATCGCAAACGGTTTCGGCTTGACCGTCGGCTCCTCCTGCTCCGGCAGTTGCCCGTCCACCAAGCCCGGGTGACCCGCCCCCTTTGCTCCACCCGAGTTACCAGGCTTCTCAGCTCCTATGGGACGGTCCGACACTGCGCGCCGCCTCGGTACTCTCCCCCTCACGGATTGGCCGCTTGTGGGTTCTCCCTCTCGCGGGTTAGCCATCGACTTCGACCGCGACGACCACTCCCGCCCTATCGGTGCGCAGCTTCACGCGTTCCACGTTGGCGCCTGAACCGGGCTCGCGCCCCCTGTACGCCGGATGCCGCCTGGGCAGCACGACAGGTCTCCCCCAGGCTCGTCCCGAGGCCACTCGCATCCTCGGTTTCGACATCGGTAATGCCTCTCGACGCGTCATCGGACGGTTCACTTTCGTTCGCCTTCCCGGTTCACACCTGACACCCTCTTCCGGGCGCCTTTTCCGCAACGCTCACCACCCCGGCCGTTGTGCCGGCGCAGCTTGCGGTGGTTTGGAGCCTCCCCCTGCATGGGCGGCTCCGGGGGGCCTACCCCCATCGCCAACGCAGCACCCTCTCGGGTCGTCCTCCTACATCAGATCAACCTCCGAGGTTCGCGTCGCAACGAGTGCCGGCAATCGGGCAATCAGTGGGTGGCCAGCTGGTCGGCGACCTGAAGCATCCGGCGGGCCACTGGCTGCATCCCGATCCGGGTGCCCAGCAGCCCGGTGGTGACCCGCTCCACCACCCCCCACTCCCAGATCGCCTCCTCATCCAGGGCGGTGGCACGAGCCAGCCAGGCGGCGCGGCCGCGGGCGCTCTCCCCCGCCAGCAGCGGCTCCGGGTCCTCGCGCATCATGATCCCCAGGTCCAGCTCCGGCTCCGCCAGCATCCCGTCGGGGTCGATCAGTTTCCATCCACCGTCCGCGGCCCGGAGCGCGTTCCACTGGTGGACGTCGCCGTGGACGAGCACCGCGAGGCCGTCGTCGTGCGCCGCCTCCCGTCGCCGCGCGCACCGGAGGGCATGATCGATCGTCCGCTCGGCACAGGGATGACCCAGCTCCTCCCAGGTCTGGAGGGCGAACGTGGCCAGCCCGCGGGCATGGTCGGCGCCGGTCGGCAGCCCGGCATCGGGAGCCGGTCGCCACACGCGGCGCGCCGCCTCCAGCAGGATCCGGTGCCGGCGATACAGGGGAATCCCCAGCTCAGAGAGCGAGGGCCCAAGCCGCTCCAGCAGCAGGGCGCCCCGGGCGGCGTCGCTCCGCAGCAGCCGGACGCATCCCTCGCCACCGGCCAGGCGCAGCACCGCGATCTCCCGCGCCGCATCTTGAGAGCCACGCGGCACCATCACCTTGACCACCGCCGGTGACCCGTCACCGCCGACGGCGTGCGCCACATACGCCTCGGTTCCTCCCAGGTAGGGCGCGCCCAGGGTTATCGACCAGTCGCGCTCCAGGTCGGCGAGCAGCCGGGGCAGCTCTTCCAGCCAGCGTCCGGCCCCCGCCGCCAGGGCCTTCGCGCGGACGATGTCCGGGATCATGAGGCGGCTCACTCCAGAGGGACTCTAGTAGTGCCACTCTCGGGGAAGATGAAAGCCAGCGGGCTGTTCGGGGTCACCCCGTGAAGCCCGTGCCCTACCTCGGTCAGCGCGTATGGGTAGTTCGGCTGCCAGATCACCGGCACGTCCCGTGTCACGGCGTCAGAGGCTCCTGACGAGCGCAATATCTTCCGCTCGTGGACCTGCTACGAAGGCTCGCTCCCTACGAGTAGCGCTGCAACCACCAGTGAGGCCCGGTCCCCTCCTGATAGACGGTCACGACATGGCCGTCGGTGAGCAAGAGGCGGAAGTAGGTGCGTAGGAGACCTCGCTCACGCCACCAGCCGTCCTCCACCCGCCACACTTCTTCGACACGTTCGACGGGCCGCCAGCGTCCCCGCCGCTGGTCGCGCAGCGCCGCCGGCCGGCCTTCCTGGAGGCGCAGCTCGACCGGAGCCGGTTCGTTCAGCAGTCGTAGTCGATGAGCGCCAGGCGGCGTTCGGGAATCCGGCTCCATGGCTCCATCTCGACGATCCGGCCCACCGGGCAGTAGCCGTAGCGGACCTTGAGCTGGCGGAGCTGCGTCTCAAGGCGCCCGCGCAGCGCCGCTTTGGCTCCGTCCAGCGCCAGCTGCTGCCCGGTGGCGGGCGCCAGGTCGCGCAGCTCGACCGAGAGCTCGCAGAGAGGCCCCGGCATGGTCGCGTTCTCGATCACGGGCTGAGCCGCCGACCAGAGGGCGCGCAGCTCGCCCAGCGGTTCCTTGCAGGTGATCGCGTGCGTCCACTGCTGCCCTCGCTCCGTCTGTGCGCCGAGCACCAGCTGGCGGGCCACCCGGTTGCGGAAGGAGCGGCGGCGGACGAGGCGGCTCAATGTCTGCTGCCAGGCGGCGGCGAGGGCGTGCCGGCTGGTGAGCGGCACCTCCAGGTGAAGGCGCTCCTCCATGCGCTCCTCGTGGGGACGGGGACGCAGCGGCCGTGCGTCTTCCCCATGGGCAAGCTCCCACGCTCGGACTCCCTCGGGACCGAACTGAGCGGCGACGGCAGACCGGCGCAGCGTGCTCAGCTCTCCCAGGGTGCGGAAGCCGAGCACGTCGAGACGCCGCAGCATCTCCGGCGAGACGGGCAGCGCCCCCACCGGCTGGTCGTCGAGGAAGGCGTTGAGCCCGCGCTCTCCCACCACCAGCCCCCGTCCAGGCGCCGCCCGGCGTGCGGCGAGGAGGGCGACGAACCGGCTCCCGCCGATGCCCACTCTGGGTTCCAGGGCCGCCGGTGCCGTCTGCAAGAGGGCACCGATCACCGCCTCCACCGTGTGGTAGCAGGTGAGGAGCTCCTCGACGTCGACATAGGCGACCCCAGGCTCGGCGAGTTCGACGGTGAAGGCCACCAGCTCCAGGGCACCGGCGATGTCTTGCCAGGTGGATTCGTAGCGCGCGGTCCGCTCCTCGAGAACGGCGACCGTCGGGCAGCGGCCGATCGCCTCGCTCAAGGTCTGGTCGGGCCGGATCCCGTGCGCGTGCGCGTGCGGGGAGACGCACCTCACGCGCGCGTCGTCACCCCCCACCACGGCCGGCTGTCCGCGCAGTTCGGGATGCTCCGCCAGCTCACACGCCAGCGGGAACGGCGACACCAGAAGGCACCCCACCATGCCTTCAGGATACCAAACGTCCGTTCGATCGGCAACTCCCGCACTCCGGCGAACATGGGAGGCTGGCGTGGGCGTCAGCGATCCAGACCGAGCTCTCGCTCCCAGGCTGGGTCGCGCGTTACTGCTGCGGCGAACCATAGCGGTGGCCCGTACGCGGCGAGAGGCTGATCGACCTCGATGTCCGCGGCCAGCTGCAGCCGGCCATGTGACCGCAGAAAAGCCGAGGTTATCCAAGAACGTTCGCACAGCGCCCGGAGGTCGCCGACGGTCATATACAAGAGTCCACGGCATTCAGCAGCAGGTGCCGGGGTCGAAGCCGCGTGGAGCAGATACGTGAGGTGGAAGGGCCCATCCGCTTTCTCTCCCTGATCGACGAACAGCGGGGATGGACTGCCCAACGGTGGCTGCGGCGCTCCCAGCAAGTAAGCTCCTTGGCTCGACGTCACCGGCAACGTCGCGGGCGGAGTCATGAACTCGGCGTCAGCGCTCGCCTCCTCCGCGATCTCGCGCCGGATGCAATCGGCCGCGCGCTCACCCTCTTCCCGTCGGCCTCCCACGCGCACCACCCCGTTCCCGCCCGCTCGCCGATGCGGGCCCAGCGAAAACACCAGGTGCCCCTCGTGGATCAGGATCGCCCCCACCGTCTGGACCTGCTCGTCAGAGGGCAGTCGGCCGATGTAAGCCGGACTCGCGAGTCCGCTCGGCCCGTCGCGATCAGCCCTCATCAGCGGTGGGCGGCGACTGGTACCGGCCAAACCACCGCATCTCGGCATCGCGAAGTTCGTCCCGCAGCTGCGTTCCCTCTCGCCGGCGTGCGGCCGCGGCATCGGCGTCTCCCGCCGCCGCGGCCTCCTCAGCCGAGGCGAAGATCCGCCGCAAACGCGCTCCCATCTGGAGCAGCTGACGAGCGTCGGGATCGCCCAGCACTCGCTCCACATGGTCGATTCCAACGCTCGGTACACCTTCGGCTCCAGCCAGCGTCATCGCCAGGCGCATGAGGTCCTGGGTCTCTTGAGAGAGGGCCCATCCTCCCGGCGTGCGGGTGAAGGACGGCCTCCAGGGAGGCGGCCCTGCGCCCGGTTCTCCCTCCGAGACACCCGCCTCGTGCAACCGTCTCATCTCCGAATCGACCTGCGCCTCGGTTACTCCCATGTCGTTCAGGACCTTGGCCGCGATGCCCTCTCCCTCAATCAGGAGGGCCAGGAGCAGGTGATCGGTGCCCACCCACGGCTGGTCGCGTCCGCGCGCCTCCTCGAAAGCGATCTCGATGACGTGCTTCACCCTCGACGTCGGGATGATCTGCTGGACGATGATCCGCTCGTTGCGACCGAGCACGCTCGCAATCCGCTCCCGCACGTCCCCAAGCTCGACACCGCGGCCGGTCAGGATGCGATGCGCGATCGCGTCGCCGGCTCGCAGCATGGCCAGGAGCAGGTGCTCGGTTCCGATGTAGGAGTGGTGGCTGCGCTCCGCCTCCTCTTGCGCCAGCGTCAGAGTCCTCTTGGCCTGCTCCGAAAAACGCTCGAATGGGTACATGCTCCCTTGGCGGCGCGCCCTCATTCGAGTCACCCTACGCCCGCCCTGCCTATTGACATCCACTCGTCAGCGGGGCGCCGCCGAACCGTTCGTGCCAGGCGAACTCTTCGACCGGACGGCGCCGCAGACGGGTCGGGTGGGGCCGCTCCGGCCAGCCCACCCCGAGGTGCGCGGCGAACTCGAAACCCTCCGGGATATCGAGCAGCCGGGCAAGGTCGGGTCGCTCGTTGAAGAGCAGCATCGTGAGCGCCACGCCCAGCCCTCCGCCCCGAAGCGCGAGCACCAGGTTCTGGACGAAGGGATAGATGGCGGAGCCGGCGCCGTACGACTCGTTGATGGCTCGGAAGGGCGTGACGAGCGCGTCGCGCTCGACCACGACCACCACATGCACCGGCACCTGGTGCAGGTGCTCCGCGTAGTAGTTCCCTTCCGTCGTCCCGGGCCGCCGGCGCCCGGCAGCGTCGACGCCCTCGTCGCGGGCGTCGAACTGAGCACGCTCGAACAGAGGGCGCCATGTCCGCAGGTAGAGTTCCTGCAGCCGTGCGCGGCGCTCGGCATCGCGCACGACGACCACATTCCACCCCTGGCGGTTGCCGCCGCTGGGCGCGAAACGAGCGCTCTCCAGCGCGCGGTACAGCACTTGGTCAGAGACCGGGTCGGCATTGAAACGGCGGACGGTGGCCGCTGTCCGCATGGCCTCAGTGAGATCCATCGGAGCTACCGTCCTTGAATCGTGGCCGCCTTGGTCAGCCCCACGACGTGCCCCTCGGGATCGCGGAACAGAGCGATGCTGGGGCCGTTCGGAACCTCGAACGGTTCTACCACCCTGCCGCCGCCCAGCCGTTCGATCCTGGCCAGGGTCTGGTCCAGGTCCTCGACCTCGATGTAGACGGTCACCCGGCTGTCGCTGCCTTCCGGCGCGCTGCCGACCCCGCCGCTGATTCCCGCCTCCGGGTGGGGGTGGACCATCGCGTAGCTCGGCCCCGCGGGGACGACCTCCCAGCCGAACGCGTCGCGGTAGAACGCCTGAAGCGCCTGCGGGTCGGCGCCGACGATCTCGAAGTGCGTGACCGGATTGCCCATCTCTTGTTCTCCTCTAGAGCCCGTTGCCGACGACGGCAGGGTAGAGCACTGACTTGAAAAAGTCAAGTATTAGCGTGAAATCCGCAAGCCGCCCCTGGTAGGCTGTGTGCATGCGGTCCTACGGGCAGTTCTGCGCCCTGGCAAAAGCGTTGGACGCGGTCGGCGATCGCTGGTCCTTGCTCATCGTCCGCGAGCTGCTCCTGCTCGGCCCATGCCGGTACACGGACCTGCTGCGCGGGTTGCCGGGCATCGCCACCAACCTGCTCGCTGATCGCTTGCGCGATCTGGAGGCGGCCGGGGTGGTGCGGCGTGAGGCGGCAGGCCCTCCGATCGCGACCTCCCTCGTCCACCTGACACCTCGCGGCGAGGCGCTGCGAGGGGTGATCCGCGAGCTCGGCCGCTGGGGGGCTCCGCTCTTGACGGGGAGCGAGGATGGCAAGGACGCCTTCCGCGGCTACTGGATCGCGCTGCCGCTCGAGCTGTACTACTACGACCAGACCCCTGACCGTCCGCCGGTGACGATCGAGGCGCGGTTCCCGGATGAAACGATGACCATCACCGTCGATGGCGCCGTCCGCGCCCAGCGCGGAAACGCCGCCCATCCCGACGTGGTGCTGAGTGGCGGCGCCGGCGAGATCGTCGGCGTCCTCAGTGGGCGGGTTCCGCTCGAGCAGGCGGTGGAACGAGGTCTCCGCTACGAGGGAGACCCGGCCGCCGCGCGCCGCGTGCGCTCACGTTCAGCGGACTCCACCGTGCACGGCTGAACCACCGAAGCGACAAGGCAACGCAGGTTGCCGCGCGCGGCAGGGTTCCCCGCGGGCGCCGGTGCAGTGAATCAGGAGTCGATCGCGGCCACCCGACAAAGGTCCGGCCAGAAGGCCCGGGCCACATCCGGCGGCCCAACGTGGTCATGCGTCAGTCGTCTCAGGTCTCCGCGTTCCACCACGCGCTGCGCGAGAGCCAGTCGGGCGGGAGCGAAGCGCTCGTGGGCGTCGAGCGGACCTGGCCCCTGCTCCAGGATCGCGGCCACCGGGAGTAGGTACCCGAGGACGCCGTAGGGTCCCCCCAGGTGTTCCCGTTGCGGGAGCGAGCGCGCGGTCACCGGGTGCTCGCGAAGCGCCTCATGCAACCCGTGCCACCAGGGATCGTGGGCGGCAAAGACCACTCTCGGGATGTGGTAGGTCCCGGTGATCGTCGCCGAGCACATGAAGCACGGTTCGAGAGTGGTGTAAAGCGTGTACCGGCTGGAGTCGCCCGCCGGCAGGCTTGCGAGGGCGTTCATCTCCGCGTGCGCCATGGGGATCCCGGCGAGAGGACCTGGGCCGTCGGGTGGGCCCATCAACCGGTTTTGACCTACGGCGACGATAGCGCCTTCAGCGTTGGTGATCGCCGCACCGACGCCGAGCGATCCGGATCGCCACGACGCCCAGGCGGCTTCGAACGCCTCCTGCCAAGGCCGGGGAAGGGACGACCAGACGGCGTACGGGTCATCCACGAGCGCCGCTCCCGTCTACCTGCGCCGCGTTCCTCGCGGTGAAGATCGACCCTGCCGGCGCGTCGGTGAATGGAGGCCGATGCACGCGCCTCTCACGAACTGGGGGAGGCCCTCTCGTTCCAAAACGTGAAGTGGACCTTGAGGCGCTGCAGTTCCATGCTGAGCAGGTTCCTGTCGTGCGCGAGTTCCTTGGCCACCGGCGAATGGGCCGATCGTTGGATCCTCTCCTCGATTTCATCGACAAGCTGGCTCTTGAACTCGACCAACTCCCGGTACACGGACATCCAATGGTGGGCATCCGCCGGGTCGTCGCTGGTCGGGTCCTCTCCGGGCTGCAGCTGGCCAATCCTGTGGTTTGGGCCTTCCGCCTCCGCTTGGCGCCGGACCAGGTCCTCGCTTTGTCGGAGCAGTTCTTCAGGATCCAATTGCGCCCCCTCCAAAGGGCTGGAAAGTACCGCTATCACCTCGTGACGGGTGTCGCCTGGGTGGACAGGTTGACCAAGGCTACGCCGCCGCCTTCAAAGTGCAGGGGGGTCCGATGCTCGCTGTGCGGGGTGATCTTTCTTCCGCTTAATACCCGCGTCGTCAGAGGCAGCACCCGGAAACCGGCTGCCATGGTCCGGATTGCCTCCTCCCGTAAGGTGCGGGACAGCGACGACATGTTGGGAGCTGGTGCCGACCGGAAGTTTCGGAGGAGCCACGCGCCAGTACAGGTGTTCCTGGTCGCACTGGTGGTGGTGGGCACGCTTGCGGCCTGCGGCGGACCTGTCGCAGCGGGTCATCCCTCGTCGAAACCCCCCTCCCCGGCACCCACAGGGGGCGTCGCCGTCACCGCTCCGTCCAGCCCCACTGCCACGGCCGCCCCAAATGCTTCGCCAACGCCGACCCCGATCGTGTCGGTCGCCGGCGGGGTGGCGGCTCAGCGGATCGCTCTCGAGTTCTGCCAGGCGTACTACGCCGGCAACAAGTCGGTTCGGTACTACCTGACGCCGGCCGCCGCGGCGACCTGGAATCCGCCACTTCCCGACCCGGGCGCCACCATATCTGCCCCCCACCCGCCTTTGACGGCACGGCAGCAGATGGCTCCCTTGCCTTCACCCTTCAGCCCATGATCAACGGCAAGCCCGGCCCGGAGAACGAGGTGTTCATGGCGCAGCAGCCGAACGGCAGCTGGCTGGTCGAACGAGTCACTCCGTTATAGAAGAGGCTGCTCCAGTGGCTGATACCTCTCGCCCGCGGAGCTGGGAGCCGGTTGTGCGGCGGTCAAGGCGCGATGATGGCCGCGTGGATCTCCCCTTCTGGCTCCTCAGGCGGCCGCCCATGCCGACCGATCTGGCGACGAGGGCCGCGTTCGACAGCCTCCTCGCTCGTGCAATTGCAGAGGGTTCCGGACAGCCGATCGGCTACACCCTGGTCGCGCCGAAGTGGCAGTTCCTCACGCACGTCGCCGAGCGGCGCGGCCTCGTCTTACACGGGTCCGGCAACCCACACATCGAGCGGCTGGAGCCGCGGCAGTCGGACGACGTCGACCGGTTCGGGAACCAAGCCGCCGTCTATGGCGCCTCGGAGGGGATCTGGCCCATGTTCTTCGCGATCCTCGACCGCGAGCGATTCCCGACCGGTCTACTCGTCAACGGCTGTACGTACGTTGCTGGTGAGCCCGATCCCTTCTATTTCTTCTCTATCAGCCGGGCCGCTCTCGACCAGCGGCCGTGGCGCCAAGGCACTGTCTACCTGCTGCCCGCGGCCGGCTTCGAGCGCCAACCGCCCATGAGCCTCGGAGATGTGCGCATCTCCACCGGCCAGGTCGCCTCGCACCGCACCGTGGTGCCGCTTGCGAAGTTGGTCGTGGGCCCGACGGATTTCCCATTCTTGGAGAAGGTTCGTGGCCACGACGACGTGGTGACGATCGCCCGAGCCCGCGCCAATCCGGACGGCTTCCCCTGGCTCGATCCCGACGAGGCGACGCGTGAAGGGTCATGACGGCCGGGCGGCAGGCGTCGATGGATATGGAGGTATCGGAGGTGCCCGGCTGGGCGTCCAGGGGACGACCGCCAAACGGTGACCCGCAGTGTGAGACGAGACCCTCCGCCGCCACCGTGAAGAAGTCGGGGCCCGCCTTGCCATACGTCGATGCGGTCCGGGCCATCACGTCGGTGAGCTGGCGACTCCCGTCATGCATCGGTGTCCGCTCCTCATTCCAACTCGTTCCGTCAGCAAAGAAATGGAACGCCGCGGATCTGAACTCGAGCCCGGGGGAGGCGGTGGTCGCTTCCAGACCGCGACGTCGGGGTTCGCCGTCCCCGGCGCGGCGCTGACTTGCTGACGAGCGTTCTTGACGTCTTCAACCCGGTACGCGATACTTAGGCATGTGCCTAAGTATCCGCCCGGGATCGACGACGATGCCGAGCTCGACCGGATCTTCCGCGCACTGGCGGACGGCACTCGCCGGGCGATGATCGCCCGGCTGGTCCACGGGCCGGCCTCGGTGAGCCAGCTGGCCGAACCGTTCGGCGTGGCGCTGCCCACCGTCGTCCAGCACCTCCGGGTGCTCGAGGAGGCGCGAATCATGTCGTCCGAGAAGATCGGTCGGGTGCGCACGTACCAACTCGTGCCCGACGCGCTGGTTCCGGCCAACGCCTGGATCGTGGCCCACCGCCGGCCGCAGGAACGCCGGCTCGACCGCCTGGGCGACTACCTCACCAACCATCACCCGACACAGGAGGACTAGCATGACCCGCCGCACCCAGACCCACGCCACGTTCGTGCTCGAACGCGAGTACCCGGTTCCGGTCGACCGCGTGTGGAGCGCCTTCGCCGACCCCGAGATCAAGCGCAAGTGGTTCGGCAGCGACGACTTCGTCTACGTCGAGCGCAACGACGACTTCCGGGTCGGCGGTGCGGCGATCGACGACGGGCATCACGGCGAGGGCGGCCCGCTGTCGCAGTTCCACGCCACGTATACCGACATCAGCCCCAACGAGCGGATCGTCTACACGTACGACATGTGGCTCGACGGGGTGCACGCCTCGACCTCGATCACCACGATCGTCTTCGAGCCCACCGACGACGCCGAAAGCCTCGGGACCCAGCTCACGTTCACCGAGCAGGGGGTCCACCTCGACGGTGTGCACGGTTCCGGGCCGGATGCCGCGGCCGGTCGTGAGTCCGGCACCGCCGGCCTGCTGGACGCGCTCGGGAAGCTGCTCGCCGCCGCCGGCTGAGCCCGTCCGCGGGGCCGGGTTCACGACCAGCGGTCGATGAGCGACCTGGCCCCAGGCGGCCAGCAGGTCCTAGCCAACCTGGCTGCCTACGTCACCCAGATTGCCTACGTCAACGAGATGGTTCGGAAGGGGAGTTGAAGACTGATGGCCGGAAAGGTGTTGTTCGGCGTGACGATGTCGCTGGACGGGTTCATCGCGCCCGAGGCCGTACCCGTTGAGGACCTCTTCGGGCCGGAGAAGAAGGACGACGACCCGAGGGTCAAGCGCTGGATGGCGCAATGGATGGAACTGCAGCAGGCGGTCTTCCAGCAGCGGTTCTTCCGGGAGAACCTGAAGCTCGGCAAGGGCGGCGAGGAGGGCCGCGACAACGACCTCTCGCGGCAGACCCACGAACGCACCGGAGCGAGCGTGATGGGCAAGCGCATGTTCGACGCCGGCGAGCTGTCATGGCCGGAGGAGGCGCCGTTCCACACGCCGGTCTTCGTAGTGACGCACGAGAAGCGTGACCCCTGGGAGCGGCCGGGCGGGACCACCTTCCACTTCGTCAACGACGGCATCGAGCATGCCCTCGACCGGGCCCGCGAGGCCGCCGGGGACCGCGACGTCCGCATCGCCGGCGGGGGCGCGACGATCCTGGAGTACCTGAACGCCGGCCTGATCGACGAGTTCACGATCACGATCTCGCCCGTCCTGTTCGGCTCCGGAATCCGCCTGTTCGAGGGCGTGGACGCGAGCCGCGTGGCCCTGGAGCCGGTCCGCTCGGAGCCGTCCCCGAGGGTGACGCATCTGACCTACGCCGTCCGGGAGCGGTAGGCGCACGACGGACGACACCCGGCGGTCGCGAACGAACACGTGGACCCGGTGGCATCGGGACGCTCGGTACCCAGGTGGTCGGATGACAGCGCAGCCGTGCCTGGATGAGGCCTTGAAAGAGGCGTTTAACCAGTCTGTCCTGCGTCCGAGGGCCGGACGCAGGAACTAGCTCATCAGTGGAGCAACGTCCTCGTTAACCCAGATTTTTCATGAAGGTTTCCGGAGGGTGCGCAGTCAAGGACGGAGAGGGCTGAGGTTGACATTCGCGCCCGACTGATGGGTTCGTCGCGTTGGGTTCGTGGCTTTCGCCAGGGTCGAGAGTCCGGAGCGGATGCCGGCGGGGGCCCGGACATGGGCGCGCGCGAGCTCGAGAGGCGTGCCGACCTCGCCCCCTGCGGTGATCGGTCGAGGCGGCCGGGTGGTGGTGGGCCGGGATCAGGTCTCCGGGATCTGTCGGATGCGGGTGAAGGCGGTGGCCAGCAACTCGCTCCAGCGCCAGTTGGACTGCAGGCGCAGGAGGAGGCGGCGGCCGCCATGGACCAGGCGCCCTGCGGTGTGCAGGAGACGGTAGCGCAGCGTGCCCGGCTCCCAGAGCCGCGCCAGGCCGCTGAGAGCGATGCGGCGGAAGTGGCAGAGCAGGTCATGAGCGGCGAGAACCAGTTCCAGCCAGATCTGGTTGGGTAGGAAATCACGGAAGGGAAAGGCGCGGAGTCCGGTCTCCTTGGCACAGCGGATCTGGTCCTCGCAGCGGGCGCGGGCACGATGGCGCGCCTCCAGAAGGGCGAGGTCAGCGTCCTCCTGGTCGGTGATGAAGACCTGGAAGCGCCAGCCCTCGTGGTCGGTGAAGGAGAGCTGGGCACCGGGGTGGGGACGCTCACGGCGGCAGATGGCGCGGGTGCCTGAGGGCCAGGCGGAGAGATCGAGGTCGACGAGCTCGCAGACGTCCGCCCCCTCGCGCTCCTCGGCGTCCTGGCGGATGGCCGGGGTCCAGCTCTCCTCGGGAACACAGAGGATGGCCTCCCTGACCTCCTCGCGGAGATCGAAGCCGACCGAGAACTTGGTGTGCTCGCGAGCGCGCACGCCTTCCAGGAATTTGTGGGTGGCGCCGGCGCTGTCGCAGCGCACCAGCAGGGGGGCGTCGCGCACCCACTCCGGGAGCTGCCGGCAGGCCAGCTCGAAGACCTCGAGGTGATCGGTGACGGTGTTGGAGCCGGCGCTGCCCGGGCGCAGGACGGCGGCCATCGCCTCGCCGGTGGCCTCCAGGAAGCCAGTCAAAGGATGGTAGCCGAAGCCGTGCTTGTAGTTGCCCGAGGCCTGCTCCTTTTCGGAATGCGCGGTGACCAGGGTAGCGTCGATGTCGAGGACCAGCAGCTCGGGTGTGCCGGCGCTTTGCCAGGCCCGCTGGCGGAGATGCCGTCGCGCCTCGCGCAACCGGTCCAGGTCGGCCGCTTGCAGGCGCTCGATGACGCGCCAGGCGGTCGGAGTGGAGGCGACGTGGCCGAAGAGATCGGGCTGATCGCGAAGTGCGGAGAGGTCGCTCAGGCAGTCACCGCCGTCGGCGATGCTGACGACGAGATCAGTGAGCACGGCGCCGGGATGGTGGACGGCGCGAGGCGCATGTCGTGGGTCGAGGCCGTCGCAGAGAGCCTGGGTGTAGCCGAGTCGATCGGCAAGCTCGCGGAGTGCGGCGGCGCCGGCGTGATTGACGAGGCCGCGGCCGTCGGTGCTGACTGCGAAGGAAGGGCGACGAGTGCTGCTACGCTTCACCTGGAAGGTGCCTCCTCGGCTGGACGAATGGGTCTTGGACAACCGCATTCTCCCAGTTCGGGCTGGCACCTTTCGTTCCCCTACGCCGCCCTTCTCAACGCCCCACATGAAATATCTGGGTTAAGCGCGTCTAGGGCTCCAGCGACGGGCCCACAAATTCGATCCCGTGCTCGCGAGCGGCGTGGGCGAGCGCCTCGGCCTGCTCGGGAGTTGGCGGTCCCTGGGGCGGGGGCAGCTCCGGTCGCACGGCTGGGCGGCTGATCGCCCGTACGAAGCGCTCGAAGTCGCCGTACGTGAGGACGTTGAGGAAGCGCGCGCCTTCGGGTGACTCGACTACATAGGTGTGCGCCACTCCAGTCGGGGCGAGTGCCGTCTCGCCGGCGCCAATCCGGACATCCGCATCACCCACCCGCATACGCAACACGCCGTTGAGCACGTAGAAGGCCTCATCCTCGTTGCGGTGGACGTGCAGGGGCGGCGAGTCCCCGTGCGGAGCCCGAAACTCGACTATCGAGATCCCATCCCGTCCCTCGAAGTGGCTGATGCGCACGGTACCAAGGGTGTTCAGAAACCACAGCCACTGCGTACTCGTATTGGTATAGGCGTGGTTTGCCGGTGTGGTCATGCCAGACTCCTAACGTATGGGCCAGTGACATCTCCCCGGACCTTCGTCATGGGTGCAGACATCGAGGATATCCCGCATAGTCAGCATAGACAGTGAAGTTCAGAGTGCGATCGGGCGGAACGGTAAGAGTCACGCCACCCCCGCTGATACCGTCCGCTCCGAACGGCCCGATTTCCTCGCATTCCGCGGTGTAGTCACCGTCCCGGAGAGTGATCGAGTAGTTCCCGTCTGAACCAGTTTTCACCCACTGGTGGGGCACGCAACGGGGGCACATCACCTTCCCACCGGTTGTCATCCAGAAGGTGATCTCCGCGCCAGCAACCGGCAGACCGTTTGAAGTCAAGACTTGGCCGGTGACAACCGGGGTGACGTCCCGCGCTCCGCGACCCGACGCAACGGATATCGGCACGCTCGGCGTTGTTTGCGGTGTTGAGTCGCGGCGCGACGTTGGCTGGGCCGACACCGAACAAGATGCGAGGATCGCGGCGAGCAGTATTGCGACGGCGGCGATCCCAGAAAACGCCCGCCGAGAGGGCGGAGTCATGATGGCTCTCCAGTCGCAAGACTGAGTACGAGCCTTCTCAGCGGTGCCACTTGGGAGCGAGCCGTCGACCCCCCTCGCTGATCACTACCCTTGAGCAAGCTATGCGTGCTGACGTGGGCCACCATTGCAGTCGCACCTCCTCGTATTGGATCGTCTCAGCGGTGGCCGGGTAAGTCATCAGCAGGGGGGTGGGATCTTTTGCGAACGGGGGTGGGAGATTTGGGACTCCGAGCGTGTAGGCTCGACCCACTCGATATGACCAGGGAGCGGGTCCCGCGCGGACCCCCGCAGCTGTTGGAGCGAGATCCCGAACTTGCGGAGATTGATGCGGGCATCGCTGCGGCAGTCGCCGAAGAAGGCTCCTTCTTAGTGCTCGAAGGTCGCGCCGGCATGGGCAAGAGCTCTCTCTTGGCCGAAGTGAGAAGGCGGGCCGGCGCCGCTGGGCTGGCGACCTGCTCTGCGCGGGGCAGCGAGCTCGAAAACGAGTTCGCCTTCGGTGTCGTGCGGCAACTCTTCGAGCCTGCCATTGCCGCACTCAGCGCGGAGGAGCGGGCCCAAGTATTCGAGGGTGCCGGCGCGCTGGCGGAGCCGGTACTGGACATTCGGGGCGAGGCGGCTGCCGGCGGCCAGTTCGCGGCCTTGCACGGTCTCTACTGGCTTGCCGCCAACCTGGCTGCCCGCGCTCCGCTGCTGCTGGCGGCGGACGACGTCCATTGGGCCGACGCGGCCTCGCTGCGCTGGCTGTCCTACCTCCTCAACCGGCTCGAAGGACTGCCCATGCTGGTGGCGATTGCCACCAGACCGGCGCCACCCGGATCCCAAGACGAAGAGCTGGCAGTCATCCTGGCGCACCCCGCTGTCCGGATTCTCACAGCCGGACCGCTTCAAGAGGATTCGGTCGCTGCGCTTACCCGGACCACGCTTGGCGCCGACCCGGATCCCGGCTTCACCGCGGCCTGCCTGAGGGCCACGGCAGGTAACCCCCTCGGGGTCAGCGAGCTCCTCCGTGAGTTGCGGGCGGGTGGCGTCGCGCCCACCAGCGCAGCGGCGGCGGGCCTCGAGGGCAGGGCTCCGGATGCCATCGCCCGGCGGGTCATGAGAGACCTCAGCTTGCTGGGAGATGAGGCGGAGCGGCTGGCAAGGGCGCTTGCGGTGATTGGCGATGGGACTGAGCTGCGCCTGATCGCCCGGCTGGCGGATGTGGAGCTGGATCGCGCGTCGGAGGCGACGGACGACCTGCTGTCGGTCGATCTGATCGCACCCGAGCGGCCGCCCCACTTCGCGCACCCACTGCTACGCTCCGCTGTTTACGATCGTCTGCCGGCCGGAGTGCGCCAGAAGTTGCACCGCGAAGCGGCCGAGATCCTCCGCTCGGAGGGTGCTGACCCCGAGGCGGTGGCTGCCCACCTGCTGCGGTGCGAGGCCGGCACCGGCTCCGACATGATCGAGTGCCTCAGGGCGGCATCACCGCTGGCGCTCTGGCGGGGGGCCCCCGAGGCGGCCGTCTCCTACCTCAGACGGGCGCTCGCTGAGACCTCGGGCGCCGGGATGCGAGCAGCCGTGCTGGCGGAGCTGGGTCTGGCCGAGCTGGCGGCAGGCGATCAGGCGAGCGCCGCGCACCTGAGGGAGGCCCTCGTGGGCACCGTCGAGCGGCGGGCCCGAGGCGCCCTGCTGGGCGACCTTGCTCTGGCCCTCCTCATGCAGAACGACGAGAGCGGAGCCCGCAAGCTCCTCGCCGAAGCTCTGGGCGAGCTTCGCGACTGCGACCCGGACGGATCCACGAGGCTTGAGTGCATCGTGACCGGGCTGTCCGCTTCAGACTTGCGAGCCGCACCCACGGTCGGGAACCACTACCCGAGACTGCGCGAGCTGGCAGGGGGTCGTACGCCCAACGCCGAACTCGCCCGCGTCACACTGGCGATGCTGCTGTCGATGCGCGACGGAGATCGAAAGCAGGCTCTGTCCTGGATCGGGCGTGGCTTCGACTGGAACGCCGTCTTCGACGGGAGCCCGATGCACCCCTTCGCGATGACCTGGTCGATCCTGGCGCTGGTCGGGATCGACGAGCTTGTTCGCGCCGTTCAGTGGACCGAGACCGTGATCCGGGAGGCGACAGCCACGGGCTACCTCGGCACCGTGGTCATCGGCATGGTCTTCAAGGCGTACGCCGAGTGCCGGCTGGGATTGCTGGCTGAGGCCGAGGCCGACGCGACCGCGGCCCTGGAGTTGAGTCAGGGCCCCTTGCCTTACTTTCTGCCTCTGATCAGGGCATTCCTCGCCGAGATCCTTCTCGAACGGGGTCGCCAGGAGGCGGCGCACGAGACGATCGAGGGTGCTGGCCGCCACGTCTCGAGCATGGCCATGGAGGCCACGGTTCTCGACGTCCGCGGGCGCCTCCGCTACCTGAGGGGGTGGCGCCAGCGCGGCGTGGACGACCTGCGAGCGTCGGGGAAGGTGTGCGAGGCGTTGCAACTCCAGAATCCTTTCTTCTATCCCTGGCGGGCATCCCTGGCTTCGGTCCTCGTTCAGGACGATGGCAAGGAGGCCCGGCGCCTGGCCGAGGAGGACCTCGCGGACGCCCGCCGTTCCGGTATCCCAAGAGCGATCGGCGTCGCCCTGCGTACGCTGGCGCGGCTCGACCGCAAGAGTGCGATAGATCTCCTTCACGCGGCGATCATCGAGTTGCATGAATCGCCCGCACCACTCGACCTGGCCCGGACCCTTCTGGACCTCGGTGCTCTACTGAGGCGCCAGGGGCATCGAGTTGAGGCGCGGGAGCCGCTCCGGGAGGCGCTCGATATCGCCGCCCGCTGCGGCGCAGTGCCCCTGATGGAGCGGGCGCAGGGAGAAGCTCTGGCGGCTGGCGCACGCCCCCGGCGCCCTCGGCTTCGCGGCGTGGACGCGCTCACCCCGAGCGAGCTCCGCGTCGCCCGGCTCGCCGCCGAGGGCCGCTCCAACCGAGAGATCGCGCAGGCCCTGTTCATCACTATGAACACGGTGGCAGACCATCTCGGCAGCGCCTACAGCAAGCTGGACATCACCTCAAGGGCGCAGCTCACCACCGCGCTGGACCTGTCCGCCGTGTAAGTCGTCTCGGCACCAATTCACGACCCGTTTCTTGGCCCCGCGCGCGCCGCCTTCGCGGAAGGTGTTTTGATGGCCGCATGCCGGACCCGGCCTACCTCAAGCCATTCGTGGTTCCCGTGGTCGATTGGCCGCGCAGTCGGGAGGGGAATATCGATATCTACCGGCCTGACGGTGGCAGCTCCGTGCCCCGACCAGCCGTCTTGTTCGTCCACGGCGGGCCGGTCCCAGCGGAGGCGCCGGTGGCACCCCGCGATTGGCCGGTGTATCGGGGATACGGCTCACTTGCCGCCAGTCGCGGACTCGTCGGCGTCGTCGTGGAGCATCGCCTGGCTCGCTCCGCTGACCTCGCGGGCGCAGCGGAAGACGTCACCTCAGCCGTGGCCAGAGTGCGCGACCTCGACTTTGTGGATGGGGATCGGGTGGGGCTGTGGTTCTTTTCGGCGGGTGGCCCGCTCAGCGCGAGCTGGCTCGCCGAACCTCCGGTCTGGCTGCGCTGCGTGGCCCTGAGCTACCCGCTGCTGGCGCCGCCCCCCGGCACGAACCTCGATGCTCGCTTCCACCCCGTGGAGGCGATTGGTGGCGCCGGCTCGCTTCCGCTGTTGCTCACCCGCGTCGGTCGCGAACGGGCCGAGATCACAGCCACGGTCAACGCGTTCATGGCCGCCGCACACCGTCACCGGGTCGCCGTCGACGCGATCGAGATCCGGGACGGTCAGCACGGCTTCGACGTGCTCGACCACAACGACCGCTCGCGCTCAGCGGTCACCGACGCGATGAGCTGGGTCACTGCTGTACTGACTCGCTGAACCCGGGCGGTCGAAGCAGTCGCGCGGTGTGCGCAGTGGATCCCACTGCGGACACCGCGAGCCGATCTACGCCGATCCGACCACGTCGAGCCACGGCTCGTAGGCCCGGCCAAAGGGTTCCACTCCACGCTCGACCATCGAACGCACCTCCCGGGCCGAACGGACCGCTGCTTGGATCAGCCAACCCGGATAGCGAAGCTCGACTCGGTGCAGTGCGAACTCGTCCTCGTCGTCGACCCGGACCTCCCCATCGCCCAGCCGCAGCACGTCCAGGTCGAGATCGATGGCGGTCATGCGATTGCCGTGCCAACGGGCGGGCGTGCAGACGTCGACATAGATCGGCACCTCGTCCGTCGCCGGCCGGAACTTGGCTGTCCACCAGGCATTCCTGGGCACCAGCAGGACGTTGTGCGTGGTGAAGGCGCCCACTCGCGGACCGCCATAGCAGGTACCGGTGCGCATCCCGAGCCAGACACCGTGGTCGTCCTCACCAAGACGCTGGGCCATGAAGCGATAGTGCTGAGCATCGGGCCATTTGCGGTAATCGGCGATGACCTGAGTGTCCTTCTCGGTCACCACGCCATCATGGCTGGGCATCGCTCGTCATGCTGGCAAGGCCCGGATACTCAGCACGCCGGGCAGTGTCGTCCAGTAGGTGGTCCTGCAGCTGCAGGCCGCTCACGGCGACAGGCCTTGACCTGGCAGGGCCGTGGTAGGTTCGCGGTCCGATGGAGTCCACGGTCTACCTGCTGATCGGGTTTCCGGGAGCGGGCAAGTACACCATCGCGAAGGCGATGCGTGAGCGGCTCCTGGCGGCGGGCCACGACGGACGCGTGGTGGACAACCATCTGGTTAACAACCCGATCTTCGAGTTGGTCGCGCTTTCCTCCCAGGGACCACTTCCGGGAGTCGTGTGGGACCGCGTGGACGAAGTGCGAGAGGCCATGCTTCGAACCATCGAGGACCTGTCGCCGCGCACCTGGTGGTTCGTATTCACGAACTACCTGGTGCAGGGCGCGGACGAGCCATACCTCCAGAGGCTCGGCCGCCTCGCCGAGCGCCGGGATGCGGTCCTGATTCCGGTGGTCTTGCGCTGCGACCGCGATGAAGTGTTGCGCCGGGTCGCTCAGCCTGATCGCAGGGCACGCCTGAAGGACACCAGCGTGACGCGTGTGAGCCAGGAGCTGGCGATGCGCGAGCTGGTCGATCCAGGTCTGCCGCAATCCCTGCGCCTCGAGGTGACCTCCTTGCCGCCTGACCATGCCGCGGCCCGCATCCTCGAACACGCTGAGCTGGCGGTTCAGATGGTCAGGCAGTCCGCCGCGGTCGAGCGGTTCTTCGGAACGCTGACCCCGGAGGAGCTCGAGCGACCCTGCACCGAGAATCAGCTGCCCCGGCACCGTCCCTGGAACGCGAGGGACCATCTCGCTCACCTGGTTTTCCGGGAGCAGGGCTTTCACGACCTCCTTGACCGCGTCGTGGACGGCGACCGGGAACCGCTCCGCGGCCGTGGCGCCACGCAGGCGGAGCGCGACGCCTTCGTCAATGAGGAGAACGAGCGCGACGTCGAAGCGCACCGCGGAGAGAGTCTGGCGAATTTGATCCGACTCTGGTCCGAGGCGCGAGCCGAGACGCTGCGGAGGGTGGCCGGACTCTCGGACCAGGATCGGAGCCGCTCCCTGTCGCTGCCCGACTCTTCGGGCCAGGTCACTGTGCGGGCCCTACTGCTCTCGCCGCTTCGGCATGCGGATGCGCATCTGGATCAGCTCGGCCGTGGGCTCCGCCCGGGACGGTGATCGAGCCCGCGGAACAGTCCCACCCCTCCCCGACGGCTGCGCTCAGCCGGCTGATGCGGGAGCCCGGTTTCAAGCCCGCGGAGGCATCGCCAGGCTCCAACACCGCCACCTGACGAACGGTATGGGTGGTACCGCCCGGTCTTCGCCGCTACCAGACACGCACTCGCCCTGGGCCCGCCGGGAGAGCCGCCAGCGGCCCCGCCGGATATGCCTCGCCAGCCGACTTGTGCGCGCCAACGAGATCGGTGTCGGTTCGTGCCGGCGTGCCGTCCCGCTCCTCGAACTCGGCACCGACGAACCGGACCGGCGGCAGCTCCTCACCAGTGACCGGCGGGCGGTGGCTACGGTCGAAGCTGCTTGGCAAATCGACCTCCAGGTAGACCGCATCGCCCTCCTCCAAGACGGCGGCTTCCGTGCGCTCGGTCAGTCTGATCGCGCCGGATTCGTTGCCATAGGCGGCCGCACCGGGTCCGTACGCGTTGTCGCGCAAGTACACGGGCTGCTTGACGCCCTGATACCGCTCATGATCGCTCTTGGTGGGGTCGCTCACCAGCCTCAGGTACTCGTCCATCGAGGCGGGATGGCCGTCGTAGGCGGCGGTGCCGTAGCCAGCGGCCTGGACAGGGCTGGCGGCCGGCCCGTACGCCCGGGTGATCTCGCCGCCCAGGAACAGGTTCCCGATGTAGCGGTCGTCACCGCCCAGGATGGCCGCGTAGCCGGCAACCTGGGTGCTGTGCGGGAGGTGGTACGGGGTCGGCCGTTCGATGACGGGTTGGACGGAGACACTGCCGCCGACCAGGTTGTTCACGAAGGCACCCCCCTGGCTCCATATCTCCAGCGAGGCCCGTGAGGCGAGCACGTTGTGGTCGACCAGGTAGGGCCCGTGGCTGACCTCGACGTACAGGTCGCGGGCGTTGCCGTAAAGCAGGTTGCGGGTGACGCGAGTGCCCTGGGTCTGCCAGTCCAGCCAGATCCCGAGGGTGCAGTCGTGAATGCGATTGTGCTCGATCCGCACATCGAGGGCCGCGTGCAGTTTGATACCGGCGATCTCGTGGCCGTAGAACTCCCGCTTCACGGCGATGTTGTAGATGTGATTGTCCTCGATGGTGGAGAACACGCATCCGAGGTGCCCGACGATGCCGTTCTGACCGCAGTCAAAGATCGTGTTGCCGCGCACGACGTGGGATCCCACGTGCTCGCGGTCCCACCCGATGCGGCGGGCCGCGAAGACGGCCTCCAGCTGGTACTGGTACCCGGGCTTGTCGCCGCGCTGCGTCGCGAAGTTGTGCCCCGTGGACGCCTCCTTTCCGAGCGAGATCCCTGAACACTTGGCGTCGTGGATGCGGTTGCCTTCGATGATCCAGCCGCGCGCCCAGTTGGGGCCGACGAGGCCGGGCTGGTCGGCGGTCGGCGGCGTCCACGGGCACGCGGCCTGGGCCAGTTCAAAGCCCCGGACCGTGATGTAGTCGAGGTGGTGCCGGATCGGGTAGAAGACCGAGCGCCGGACATTGATCTCGACCAGGTGCTGATGTGGATCTGCGTCCTGGAAGTTCGCCCAGACGGTGGTTTCGTTCTCACCGACCTCGGCGTACCAGACCAGCCGTGTCTGCTCGGGGTCGCGAATCGCCTCCGTGGCCCCGGTCCGGTCGTCGATCTGCTCAGTGCGTCGAGCTGGGGTGTCGACGATCTTCGAGGTTGGAGACTTCGTAGAAACTGCGTCCGTCGAGGTAGACGTCACCCAGGTGCTTCTTCCCCTCGTCGGGCCCCGGCCGGACCATCCAGTCACCGGTGATCTCCTCGGCGAAGGGATTGAAGTCGCCGAACAGTGCGTGCGGGACCACGGCCTTCCACACCGACCCCCGCACACGTTCCCAAGCGCTCACCGGTTCCGATCCCTTGATGACGACATGCTCGCCGGGGGCGGCCATGTACGTGATACGCCAGCGCTCGCTGCGGCCGCCGCGCGGTGGCTTGACCCATTCCCGGTATTCGCCCGCGTGGACGAGGACGGTGTCGCCGGGCTGGGCGGCGTTCGCCGCGCGGCCAATGGTGCGGAACGGCCGCGTCGCCGACCCGTCAGCGGAGTCTGAGCCGGTGGGTGCCACGTGAATGTCAGCCATGGTCGATCTCGCCCCAATAATCCCTGCGCGTCAAGCAATCGTCGCCACGTTGGTGCTGAGCTTCCCTACCGCTCGAAGCGTCAGATCAGCGGCGCCGCGGCGTAGAGGTCGCGTAGAAGCCCGCACTCGGCGCCATGGTGCATGAGCTCGTCCACAGTGTGCAGCACGAACGAGCGCCGGGTGTCGCTGCCGAACGGGCCGTCGATCTCTCCCATCGGCCGGCTCAGAGACTCCTCGGTGGTGCCTGCCAAGACGGCACTCCCCGTCGCATCGGCGCGATCCAGCCCCGCCAGCGCGTCGGCAATGTGCGTGAGCCGCCACGCCAGCGTCGTGAACACACGGGCGTCGCCGTCCTGCGCGGGGCCGTCCCACCGGAATCCACTTTCGCCGTTCGGCCGTACTGTCAGGCAGTTCGGCACCGGCTCCCATAGATACTCGGCGTCGACCAACCCTTCCATTCGGTGCCGAAGCCGCCGCCAGGCGTAGTCGGATAGGCCGACGATGTCGTCGCGCGCTGAGCTCATGCGCCCAGCATCGCAGCACTCCGCAGACCCCACGGAGCCAGGGCATCAGATGTCCGGGGCGCCGGACCATCGGGCGCGTACTACAGCTCACCCCTCCGGAGCAACTCCCGCACCGACGGAGCGGACCGGGTTCCCATCCGGGTTTGATCCGGTTGTGCCACAAAGGCAAGGATGCGCTGACCTGACGCGTACCGGGCGCCGTCTGCCCGCGAACGCGCGCTCGCAGGCAAGCCGAACGAGCAGCGAGCCATCCGCGAAGCATTCGCAGGCGGATGGATCTATGACATGGCACCCGGATATCACATCCTCACCGTCCCGTCGTCGGTAAGGGTCCAGCCGGGATTGTGGGCAACCTCCCACACATAGCCATCGGGGTCGGCAAACGCCCCGGTGGTACCTCCCCACTCGGCCTCTACCGGGGGTCGCACGATGGTGCCACCGCCACCGTCAGCCTCAGCCAGCACGGCGGCGACCTCATCGGGAGAGTGGACGTTGTGAGCCAACTCGATCCCGGGAGCGCCGTGACCACCGAGCGCAGTCCAAAGGGGCGAAAACCATCCCGCCCGCCTGGAAGAAGCACACCTCATCGTCGGGCTGTTTGGCGCCCCCCCAGCCCAAGGCCTCGTAGAAGGACCGGGCGCGTGCCAAGTCGGTCACGCCGAGGGTGACGAGGCTGATGCGTTGCTCCATGGGGGGAGCATTGCAGAACGGCTCGCCAAGAGGGCTGCCGGCCCCGGGGTCGCTCCTCTCGGCCTGTCGAAACGAGCCGTAAGGGAACGGGCCGAGAGGAGTTCCCGCTCCGCGTCCAACGAGCCCAACTGCGAAAGACTGCTCGTATCCCCAGCGACGCTAGGTACCATACGTCACGTATGGTACCTAGCGACCGTGGTTAAGACCACGATTTACCTGCCGGAGGACCTGCACCAAGAGCTCCAGCAGGCAGCGAAGGAGCGCGGATCCAGCGAGGTGGAGCTGATTCGCACAGCACTTCGGCATGAGCTTCTCGGGACTCCCCCCGGGCAGGCTCAGCGTGCACGGCGACGCGCTCGGCTGCTCGCCGCGATGGGGACCCTGGACAGCTCGGTCTATCCCCCTGGCTACTTAGACGAACTTCGCGCCGGGTGGACCGGCTGATCGTTCTCGACGCAAGCGTGGTGATCGCCGCGCTCGTCGCCGATGACATTCACCACGAATCAGCGGCGGCTGCACTTGCGCTAGCCCACGACGATGAGCTGATCGTCGCGGCCACCACACGCGCCGAGGTCCTCGTCGGGCCTTCTCGGACCGGAGGTGCGGCGCTGGCCTATGCGCGGGCCTTTCTCGACGGATGCGAAACCGTCCCGGTGACTGCCCCGACCGCGGACGCCGCGGCGGCGCTGAAGGCACGGCATCAGGGGCTGAGCTTGCCGGACGCCATTTCGCTCGTCGTCGCCAGGCTGATTGACGCGGATTCCATCTGGACATTCGATAGACGCTGGACGACTGTCGACGCACGCGTTACCGTTCCGTGAACAGGTCCGCGCGATTCGCCCGGGGGGCCTCGCATGGGATCGCCTTCCGAGACGGATGACGGATGCGAGCGCGGCACGGTGAGTGCCTGCACATTGGGACTCGTTTTGCCGTTGGGCAGGGCGCCAATGCACGGTCGCCCCATTGGTTGCGACCAGCTGACCGAGCGCACCATCGTCGCGTATCGCGGATAGGGTTCGGGCCGGAGGTCTTTCGCTGTCGAGAACCACCGAATCGCGTCGACGCCCGTACCCGGTGGTATGTCCAGGTCAAAGGCGAGCGTGGCAGATCCGAAGGCGCAGTCCTATCAGATCCAGCGGTTC
Source organism: Candidatus Dormiibacterota bacterium (assembly GCA_963790575.1). Taxonomy (GTDB): domain Bacteria; phylum Chloroflexota; class Dormibacteria; order Dormibacterales; family Dormibacteraceae; genus CAVTSA01. The sequence goes on from CAWBPD010000012.1 coordinate 81,522, forward strand.
ACGCGCCGGCAGTACCCGGCGTAGTCATCGCCGAAGTGCTCGCGCAGGTAAGCCTCTTCGCGCTCGACGACGCCCCGATCGACCGCAAGCAATACACCGGGGAGGAGCAGAAGCGGCCAGCGGCCTGCGGTCACCAAGCTGACACCGGCGTAGATGAGGCCCGTCGCCAGATAGCCCGGATTGCGGGTCAGGGCGAACGGACCTTCCTGGACGAGTGCGGTCGGGGACCGGCGTGGATTGAGCGGCGTGTGCGCTTGTCGCATGGTGGCGGTGAACCAGGCGCCGAGCCCAAGCCCCGCGCCCAGCAAAGGAATGCCCAGAGCGCGAAACGCCCGAGGGAGGTGGGGCGGGGGAAGCAGCCGGTCGAGGACCAGGCCCGCCAGGAAGGGACCCAAGTAGAGCAGGGGTGGTGGGGCAATCACCTGCGGGCCGTGACCGGAGATCGGAGCCTTCTGCATCTCTCCATCCTGCGCGGGCTACGCCGAAAAGGGGCGTCCAGAGCTTGGCCATCAAGGGCCCTCGACCCGGCGATGCGGCCTTTCAGGGAATCGGGTGACCGTCGGCTATTGAGACCCGCGCCAGGCGAAGCCGATACGATCATCGCCGTGTTCACGATCGCTGACATCGAGGACGTACACGATCGCCTGGGCGCGGCGGCTACCCTGCCCGCATACCTGCGCGGCCTCAGCGCCTTGGGCGTCGCAAGGAGCGATTCCTTCCTCTCGGACGGCCACTCGGAATACCTCAGCGAGGAGGGCCACAAGGTGGTCGGGGCCGGCACGCACGAGGCGTTGGTGATAGCGAGGACCGCAAGCCGAGCTCAGCTACGCGAGCACCTGGAACGGCACAGCCAAGGCAAGAGCAGCTACGTCGAGATGTCGAGGGGGCTTGCCGCCAGCGGCATAGCGAAGTGGATCTTCGACACCAAGCGGATGACGATCTCCTATTGCGACGTAGCAGGCAACGAGGTCCTCAGTGAGGAGATCCGCTGATCCGTGGGTGGCAGCACCTTGGTGATAAAGCCACCCCGATGGCGGAGACGGTGGTGTCGCCTCAGGATGGTGGCGCGTCCGCCGACATTGCCAGGGGCATCCACTCGAGGCCCTAGAAGGTCCGGCTCGTTTGTATGGGGTTCATCCGGTGAAGCTATTGATCGCTCACACTGGGCTCGCCGATGAACTCAGAGGTCCCGCCGGAGATACGTCGAGCGATTACAAGAGCGTATCCGGACATGTCCGGCGCGCCGCTCCGCCTGCTTGGGAACGGTCAGTTCTCGCTTGCTGTGTTACTCAACGAGAGACTAGTGCTCAGGTTCCCCCGGCACCCATTCGGTGTGGCCAAGCTGCGTCGGGAGGCGGACCTATTGACCGCGATCGCTCGAGATCTACCGGTCCCCGTATCGGTACCGGTCCGAATTGAGCTGGATCCAGACCCTCCAAATGCATTCGTCGCTCACCTTCTCATCGCCGGCAAGCGTGTGAGCCGAGGGATGCTCGACGGCCTCGAGCCCGAGGTCGTTCAGCACGCGGGCTCAGCAACTGGGACGTTCCTCGCTGCGCTGCACGGAATCGACCCCGCGGTGATCCCGCAATCCGTTCCCCACCGCGACTTACACGCCTTTGCCCGCGAGTTGCGAGCCGGGACCGTCGACATGCTGTGGCAGAGGATGAACGCTCGCGGCAGGCGGCGTGCGGAGGCTGAGCTCGCGGGACTAGACCTCATCGCCGACCGCAAGCACGTCCTCTGTCACTGCGACATCGGCGGGAACCTGATCTACGACCAGGCGCGGTCCCAACTAGGGGTAGTCGACTTCGGCGAGGCCATGGTGAGCAGCCCAATCCTCGATGTCGCGAGTCTCTCTGTCCTAGGACCCAGGTTCATGGCGGCTGCGGCCCGGACTTATCCCCTGATCTCCGACTGCTTCGACGAGGCGCAAGCGCTCAGAGCCACCTTTGCGCTGCAGGATGCGTTGGGCGGCGCGGCACAGGATGAGTGGGCTTATGTCGATCGGATCCTGGACGGGTACCAGCTCGGTGCCAGCGAATAGACCCATCGTGTTGCATTCGCAAAGAGCCTGCGTGTAGCCGAGTCGATCGGCGAGCTCGCGGAGTGCGGCCGCCCCCGCGTGATTGACGACACCGTGGCCGTCGGCGCTGACTGCGAAAGAAGGGCGACGTGTGCTGCTACGCTTCACCTGAAAGGTGCCTCCTCGGCTGGACGAATCGGAAGTGAGCAACCGCATTCTCCCAGTTCCGGCCGGCACCTTTCGTTCCTCTACGCCCCTCCCTCTTGCACCCCACGTGAAACATCGGGGTTAAGGCAAGGCTGTCGTTTACACGACTCCCCGCGACTCCAGGGGCTCCGCGCCCGAAGGACCTACCTGAGGAGATCGAGCAGCTTCTGCACCGTGGAACGGTTGCGCGCCGTGCCCAGCGGCACCTTCTTGCTCGCTTTGCTCAGCACCGCCCCCAGCTCGCTCCGGCCGAATCCGTCCGGCGTGTGCAGGTAGAGCACGCGCCCGATCGCGGTCGCCTCATCGCGGCTGCCCTTGGCTGCGGCCACCGCTTGGGCCGCTGCCACCCGCTCGCGATCAGCCACTTCCAGGCGCCGCGCGAAGAAAATGTAGTGAACGAACCGGGGATCCTCCTCCGCCAGGTACGGATCTGCTTCCAGCGCCTGCTCGAGCTCCCCTCTGGAGAGCACGACCACCCCGACGCGCATCGCCAGCCGGTCTTCGATGCCGGCCTCGATCGCGGCCGCCAGCTCGTCGTCGGATGCCGCGCGGCCCGCGGCGGGCGTGAAGACGACGTTCCCGCTCTGGATGTACGTCTTCACCTCCGCGTGGCCGACCGCCTCCACGATCGCGCGCAGGTCGGCCATGGCGAGCTTCCTGCCACCCACGTTGACCCCGCGCAGCAACGCCACGTGCGTGGGCATGTGCCGCGGCCTATCGGGGGCCGGCCGCCGCCGAAGCCGCGGCCAGCGACACTGCGACCAGGTCTTCCGCGGTCGCGAAGGCCCCGTCCGGGAGGCCGGTCCGCCGGACCAGGAAGGCTCGCGCATGCATGCCGACGAACGCCGCACCGACCGCGGCCACCGCCGCCACTCCGGCACCGACCGGACCCGCCACTGTCGTCCCTGCCCAGCCCGCGGCCGCGATCCTCCCCAGCAGCCCCACCGGCGAGGTCCGCTTGCCCGCCGCCGGCAGCTTGTCGCCGATCAGCTCACCGGCCCCGCCGGCGATCAAGAACCAGCCCCGCGGCCACCGGAGCAGCCCCCGGCGCAACTGCAGGACGGCGAGCGGGGTGCCGGCGCGCAGCCCGGCCGCAGCCCCCAGGCCCAAGGCAGCGGCGACGGCTTGCGGGGAGGGGGACAGCAGCTCGGTGAGGACGCGGCGGCGACGGGTGCGGCGGAGAGAGTTCACGCCCTCGACCTTATCCCGTTTTCGCGCCCAAGGGCACCTACAGGATGAAGCCCTCGACGTCGGAGAGAGAGGTCACAGGGCGGGAGTCCGTGATCCCGACTCCATAGAAGTTCATCTCGGTGACGACGAAGCTGTTCCCGCTCTGCACCGACTGCACGACGGCGACGTGACCGAACTCGCTGTAGCCGCCGCCCGAACCCCAGACGACGACCGCGCCCGCCGTCGGCACGCCCGAGGTGGCGTACCCCGACGCCTGCGCACTCGGGAACCAGGTGTCGGCGTTTCCCCAGTCCCCGGGGATGTTGTAGATGCTGGCCACGTAGTAGGTGCATTGCCCGGCCGGGTAGGCGTTGGCGCCTGATGTGTTCTGTGTGAGGCGCCCTCCGTCTCCGCCGCCCCCGCCTCCACCACCGCCGGATGGCACCGGAGCAACCGCAGCCGCCAGCGTGGCTCGGCGAGCGCGCTCCGCCGCCAGCGCCTGCTGGACCTGCTGCTGATAGACCTGCTGCTGGTAGGCCGCCTGATCCTGGTTGATCTGCTGCTGCAGGTTGTTTACGACCTGCTGCTGCTGGGCGCTCTGGGCCGCGATCTGATTCACCAGCTGCTGTTGCTTGGCAAGAGCCTGTTGCTGGGTGGCCAGTTGCGCCTGCAGCACCACCTCCTCTTGCAGCTGCTGATTGAGGAGCGTCGTCTCCTCCTGGTGCTGCTTCTGCAGCTTTCCCTGCTGCGTCTGGACTGCGGTCTTGGCTGCCTGTACCTGGTTGACCAGGTTCTGATTGGCCTGGATCAGCTTGTTGACCAGCATGGCCCGGTTCACGAATTGGCTGAAGTCCTGGGCCGTGAGCAGGACCTGCAGATAGCTGGTCTGATTGGTCTCGGCGTCGCTTCGCACCTGCTCGTCGACCAGTTGCTGATTGATCTGCAGGCTGGCCTGGTCCCGGTCGATGGTGGCTTGCGTGTACCGCTCTTTGCGCTCGGTGTCGGCGATCTGGGCCTGCGTCTGCGCGATCGCGTTCTCCTGCGCCTGGACGGCCGCCTGTGCCTGCGCCACCACGCCGGCGATCTGCTGCGCCTGCTGCTCGGCACTGGCCTGGCTGGCCAGGATCTGGTTCAGCTGCTGTTGGGCGGCGCTCTGCTGCTGTTGCGTCTGCTGAAGCTGAATACAGGCGCTGAGTCCGGGGTCGCACTGCGTCCGCGCCTCGACGCCGGTCGGTCGCGCCATCACCAGCGCGCCGATCGCGAACGCCGCCGTCGCGGCACCTATCAACGTCCGGCGCGCCGTCGCGCCGCCCATCACGGCGGTCACTGTGAGCGACGCCGTGCCGATGAACTGCTGTGCACGCTCCAACCCCATCTGTCCGGCGCTCTCTGTCGCGCCCCCGGCCGCGGATGCCACACCGTGCATGCGTGGCTGGCGGGTAGCTAAGCATACTTTCGGTCGGGAAAGCAACTCTGGTGGCCTGGCGACTCTTCGTCGCCCGCTGAAGACGCCGGCTAGAGATCTCGGTCGCGACGGGCGTGATGGGCCGCTCGGTGGGCGTCGCGACTGGCGCGGCGAGCCGCCCTGGCCGCCGCGCGTGCCTCGATGCGCGACTGCTGCAGCCGAAGCTGGGTCTCGGTCAACCCGGCGGCTGCGAGCGTCGCGCCCTGGCGGATCAGGTCTTTCATGCCACCGTCCTTCACCGTGACGCCGGCCATCACGAGCGCCAACTCAAGCCGGATCGTGGGCGCGTCCTGGCGCGGGGGACGTCCTCTCAGTTTCACGTCGCAACCACCGAGGATGGGGAGGCACGCGGTCTCGATGCGGATGCCCGGCGGGACTCGGATCTCGACGCCGCCCATGACAGCGAGGCCCCGGATCACCGTGACCGGCCCGCTGATCGTCGCTTCCCGCAGGTCCAGGTCAATGCCCCCCATCACCGCCAGCGCCGGCGTCGTCTGAGCCAAGTGCACCGACCCCTTGCGGTTGTGGCCGCTCAGGACCGCGACCATCGGAGGGCCGGAGACGACGGGGACGATGGCGGCCGAGGACCCGGCCTGGCGCACCTCGTCGGCAGCCAGGTCGAACGATTCCCGGTCGCCGCTCTCCTGCAGGGCCCCGACCAGGTCTGAGTAGGCGCGCAGTGTCAGCCGCCCTTCGGTGCAGGCTTTCGCGGCCCGCTGGCACCACTGCTCCCGCTCCAAGCCACTGATGTCCGCGCGGACCGGCGTCTCCGGTACCGGTGCGATCGCCTCCGGCTGCTCCACCAGGGGCTCGAAGGGCGGGATCTCGCCGGCCTCAACCGGCGCCATCCGCGTCGCCTCCACCGGCCTGATCGGCGGCTCCGGAAGTCCCTCCTCCATCGGTCGCCATGCTACCCGCGCCCACCGCTCCCCGTGCTCGCAAGTCCCGGATCCGGGCCAGGTCGTAGCCGCATATCTCGCGCAGCACGCGGTCGGTGTCGGCGTCGAGCAGTGGAGCCGGGTCGACGGGCCCGTTGGGGTGCTCGGAGAACGTGATCGCGCGGCCCAGAGCCGGCCGCCGGCCCAGCACCGGGTGGATGGTCTCGGTCACGGCGCAGCGCGCCAGCAGCGCGCGGTTGCGCAGCGCCTCTCCGACGCCGTTCACCGGCGCGTGCGGCACGTCATGGCGCCGCAGGATGTGGTCCCACTCAGAGGTCGAGCGCTGCCTGGTGGTGCGGGCGATCAGCCCATCCAGTTCCTCTTTGTGCTCGACGCGGCCGGCATTGGTCCGGAAGCGGGGGTCGCGCTCCAGGTCCCGGAGGCCGAGGGCGGCGCACACCTTGGGCCAGAACGATTCCCCGAAGGTCGCGATCACAATGTGGCCGTCGCGGGTGGGGTAGGCGCGGTAGGGAGCAAGGGACGGGTGTCCACTGCCGACGGCGGCCGGATCCTCGCCGGTCATCCAGCGCCACTCTGCGAACTGGGTGAGCAGGTTGACCGACGTGTCCAACAGTGCCACGTCGAGGTGCTGCCCGCGCCCGGTGCGCTCCCTCTCGAAGAGAGCGGCGACGACGCCGATCACCGCGTTCAGTCCCGCCACCAGGTCGGAGACCGGCAGACCCATCCGCACCGGCTCCCCGCCGGGCTCACCGGTCAGGCTCATCAGACCGCTCATCGCCTGCACGGCGACGTCGAAGCCCGATCGCTGGGCCTCTGGCCCGGTTTGGCCGAAGGCCGAGATCGAGCAATAGACGATGTCGGGGCGCACCGCCCGCAGCGACTCGTAGTCGATCCCCAGTCGCGCGGTCACGCCGGGCCGGAAGTTCTCGACCACCACGTCGCAGCCGGCCGCGAGATCGAGCAGGACCTGGCGCCCCTCCGGCTGGCGCAGATCTATCACCACGCCCTGCTTTCCGTGGTTGACGGCCAGGAAGTAGTGGCTGACGCCGCGTTCGGCGGGCTGCATGGCGCGCCCCTCCTCCCCGCCCGGGCGCTCGACCTTGATCACCGCGGCGCCCAGGTCGGACAGGTACTGCGTCGCGTAGGGGCCGGCCACGATGCGAGTCAGGTCGAGGACGCGAACGCCGGAGAGAGGTCCCTCCATCAGTCCCCCGCCGGCCGCACGTAGCTGAGCGTGGAGTGCGCGACCAGCGTCCCGCCCTCGGCCGCGGTCCGGGCCTCGCCGAACACGATCCGCCGGCCCAGACGCAGCACCTCAGCCCGCGAGGTGAGATCGGTGGCGGCCCCGCGCAGGAAGCTGGTCTTCATCTCCACCGTCACCGCCATCGCCTCCACGCCCACCCGGGTCATGATGGCGAGCCACATCGCCGTATCGGCGATCACCTCGTAGCAGGCGCCGTGCAGGATCGGTCCCGGCCGCAGGAACTCGGGACGTGAGCTCAGACCGACGGTCGCCCAGCCCTCGCCCAGGGCGAGCGCGGACAGGCCCCACCAGCGCGCGAAGGGCGTTTGATCGAGCAGATCCCGCGCCTGTGCCAGCGTGATCTGAGCCATGGCGTTCAACATGGCAGACTCAGGGTTCGGGCGACGGCAGGTCGGCGTGGCGGAACCGGTAGACGCGCCAGATTTAGGATCTGGTGGGGCAACCCGTGGAGGTTCGAGTCCTCTCGCCGACACCACAGGGCGATCGGGCAGTTGTAAACCTGGCGAACTTCCGTTCGTAGGGTCGCTATCCTGCAGACATGATGCGGCCCGAGTTCCCGAGATACAACAACCAGTCCCGGTTGGTGCCCGAGGCGGGAGTCGAACCCGCAAGCCCTTTCAGGCAATCGATTTTGAATCGATCGTGTATCCCAGTTCCACCACTCGGGCGCGTCCGCCCATTCTAGGAAGTCGTTGCCTTCTCGGAGCCGTGTACCCGCTAAGCCACTGTCGCCAACGCCCTCGCCCTCGTCCGCGCTGGCATGAACGTTTCTCACGTCTCCCGAGCTCTCGGAGTGGACCGGGCGACGATCCGTGCGTGGTCGCCGATGACGGCAAGACCCGACGGCGGGAACCGGACCCGTGTCCTGCTCTGCAGTGCCACTCCACTGACATCCCAGCGAAGCCATACGCGTACCTGCTCGGACAGTACCTCGGGGACGGGACGCTGTCATCGGGTCCACGAATGGCTTCTACCGACTTCGTCTTGCCTGCGCCACCGCGTGGCCGGGCGTCATGGCAGAGTGTGTCATGCCATGCGGACCATCCGGCCTAACCATATCGTCTCAGTGTCCACCCGCATCCAACGAGCAAGGTCGCCGAAGTGGGGTCGTACTCGAAGCACTGGATTTGCTTCTTTCCCGCAACATGGGCCGGGTGCCAAACGCCTTCGCCGAATCGCGCTGGAGCCCTGGCAGGAAGTCATCGTTGCCTCGGAGCCTGGATCGTTCCTGCGGGGTCTGTTCCACTCTGATGGGTGCCGCGCAATCAACGTCGTCAATGGCAAAGGGTATCCGCGATACTTCTTTACCAACTACTCGCCCGACATCATGGGGTTGGCAGGCGCCGCACTCGATCGCCTGGCAATCGACTGGCGCTATAACAAACCAACTTGCATCTCCGTGGCGCGGCGAGCAAGCGTCGCCCGCCTTGACCAGATCGTCGGGCCGAAGTACTGACAGCGGTGTTCCTGCCCGTGGCTCGCTCACGCGGCCCTCTCCGGCAACATGGGTGGGGATGGAGGAAGCTACCACTCGATTCGGCGCCGCAGCCATCATCAGGAACGCGCTCGGAGAGGTGCTCCTCGTGCACCACACCTACGGCCCCCGAAACTGGGAGTTGCCCGGTGGTGGCCGCGAGCCGGGCGAATCCGCGCTCGATGCCGTCGTGCGCGAAGTCCGCGAGGAGACCCGACTAACGGTGACCCGTTCAGAGCTGGCCGGCGTGTATTACGAGCCTGCCAACGACTGGCATCACTTCACTTTCCTGTGCCGCGTCCCCGAAGGAGCGAACCCCCACCCCGATCAGCGAGAGATCTCCGAGTGCGCGTTCTGGTCCTTGGGTAGTCTTCCGCGACCGATCACTGACTTCACCTTGCGCAGGATCGACGATGCCACCGGCGCCAGTCCCCGGCCTGGGTTTCATGTCATCGCGGCCCGCCGGTTGATCGATTAGAGTCACGCGCCCAGCCGCAGATCGCGTTGTATACAAATGTCCCTTGGGGCCGTTCAGCCGCACTCGCTCCGGAGTCGGTTGAGCCGGTTGACCCAGTACGTGAGGTGGAGTTCCCGGACCTGAGCCTGGAGCATCAGGAGCCTCAGTTGGCCGTCTGACCGGGCCGACCCCGACTCCAGCAGGCCACGCGTGAGGTCCGCCAGTTCGCTGTAGACCTGGACCCAGTGCTCGACATCGGCGACGTCGTCGCATTCGAGGTCCTCTCCCTCCTCAGCCCGTGGCTCTTCCACCCCGTACTCCGCGGCGAGAAGGCGTTCCTGGCCCCGGGAGTCCCACGCGACAGTAGGGGCCGAGTGTCCGCGGTGGGACCCTACCGCCCGAGTTTTAGCGTCGCACTGCGGACACTCGGCCCCCATCCTCTCCCGCCCGGTGAAGTAGCCTTCAGCGGTGATGCGGGAACCGGGTGGAGGCGAAACCGACCAGGACCTGGATGGGGAGTCTCGGAGCTACCTGTTCCCACGGCACCCGCGAGAGATCAACCGGCTGGACCTTCAGCACTACGCCCTTCGTGAGGCGATGGGCGCGGACTACTTCGCTCCCATCGAGTGTCCGGAGCGGATCCTCGACGCCGGCACCGGCACCGGGCAGTGGTGCGTGGACATGATCGCCCAGTTCCCCCAGGCCTTCGCGGTCGGCCTGGACCTTGTTCTCGGCAAGCCCCTGCAAGACGACCGGTATGGCTTCGTCCGGGCCGACCTGACGGCCGGGCTTCCGTTTCGGGATGAGAGCTTCGATTTCGTCCATCAGCGTCTGCTTCGCGCCGGGATTCCCGTCGCTGCCTGGCCGGCTGCGATCGCTGACCTCGTCCGCGTCACCCGGCCCCGAGGTTGGGTCGAGCTGGTCGAGATCGGTGAGGACGTGACGCGCCAGGGGCCCGCCACCTCGGAACTCGTCAGCTGCCTGAACCGGCTCGCCGCGGCTCGGGGATTGGACCCGGACGGCCGCATCGTGTCCCGTCTGGAGACCCTGCTGGCTGAGGCCGGGCTTGAGAAGGTGACGGCCCGCCGCGTCGAGCTTCCCCTCGGGGAGTGGGGCGGGCGCCCGGGGTCCTTCCTGGCGTCTGACATGCGCGCGATGTTCACCCGGCTGAGCCCGGTTTTCGAAAGCCGATTCTCCATCCCGCAGGTGCGGTCGCCTGGAGTTGATCCGCAGCTCCCTGCTCGAGTGCGAAGAGCTGCACAGCTCGGCCGTCTTCGTCTCCGTCTGGGGCCGGCGCCCCGGCTGACCGCGGCCAACCAAGGGAGGAAGGGAGCGCATGGGAGCCCGTCGGTTCCAGGACCTGACCGTGCTCGACTTTCACATCCACTTCAGAAGGGAGTCCGAGCGGACCTCGAATTCCGACCAGCGGGCCCGGTCCGAGGCGCGGGGCCGGGGCTACCGTGACCAGTGGCGCCTGGCCTGGGACTTCCCGGAGCCGGACGGAGGCGGAGACCGGACGTGGGAGCAGGAAGCCGACCTCTGGGCCGGTGAGATGGACCGGCACGGGATCCAGCGCATCGTCTTCGTCACCGGTGGGGGCAACGACAACCTGGCGCAGGTGGTCCGGCGCCACCCGGACCGATTCGTCGGCTTCGCGCACCACGACCCCTTTCTCCCGGGGGCGGCCGACGAGCTGCGGCGCGCCGTCGAGACGTTGGGCCTGCGCGGGCTGAAGCTGATCGCGCCCACCCTCAGCCGGCGCATCGACGATCCCAGCGGATACCCGGTGTGGGAGGTGGCGGCGGCGCACCGGATCCCGGTCTTGATCCACTTCGGCATGCTCGGCGCCGGCGGCGGCATCGCCCACAACGACAAGATCAATCCCGCCCATCTGGAGCCGGTGGCCAAGGACTTCCCCACCGTCGACTTCGTGGTCCCGCACTTCGGGATCCAGTACGTCAAAGAGCTGCTTTTCCTCTGCTGGGCGTGCCCCAACGTGCATGTGGACACCTCGGGCAGCAATCAGTGGGTTCGCTGGATGCCTTATCCGCTGACCCTTGACGATCTGTTCCGAAAGTTCCTGGAGACGGTGGGGCCGGAGCGGATCGTGTACGGCTCTGACTCCAGCTGGTTTCCGCGCGGCTATGTCATCCGCTACCTCCAGGACCAGGTGCGGGTGTGCCGGCTGCTCGGCCTCCACCACCGGGACCTGCAGGCCATCTTCGGTGGCAACGCCGCGCGCCTGCTAGGGCTCGAGTTGACCGGCGAGGAGGCCCCAGCCTCGACACTCTGAACGGGCGGCCGCGATGTGAGCTTGCACGGCCGCTGGGTCATGAGCTACGTTCCAAGAGCCCGGTAGTCGGATTGCATGGGAGGGTTACTTGGCCATGAGTGCGTGGGCATCCGGAGGGCTGGACCGCCGGCAATTCCTTCGTCTGGCCGGCCTGGCCGCCGCGGGGACGGTGGTCGCCGCGTGCGGCAGCGCGGGCGGTTCCTCTTCGAGTGGCAGCGGCTCTTCGAGCTCGGGCTCGGTCGTCCGTGGGACCTACCACATCACCAAGACCGACATCGAGTACAAGACCGACATCCCCTTCAACGGCAAGCTCAAGGAGTCGCCGACCCTGGCGTCCCAGGTGCAGGCGGGAAAGCTCCCGCCGGTCGAACAGCGGGTCCCCAACCCGCCCTACGTCGTCCCCCATGACTGGATGACCGAGGGCAAGTACGGCGGTAACTGGACCTGGGTCTGCTCCGACCCCACCGACCAGCAGACCTCGAACAACCTGATCAACGCCATGTGGGGCCACTCGCCGATGCGCTGGCTCGACGACGGCGCCTCGATCGGGCCCTACATGGCGCACAGCTGGGAGTTCAACAGCGACTTCACGCAGCTGACGCTCCACTTCCGCCAGGGTATGAAGTGGTCGGACGGCCAGCCTTGGTCGGTGGACGACATCCTCTACTGGTGGGAGGACGAGATCGGCACCCTCCCCGGCTGGGTGGCCTCGCAGGAGTTCCGCTCCAGCAAAGGCAACCCCCTGAAGATGAACAAGGTCGACGACAACACGCTGCAGCTGCAGTACGACGCGCCGACCCCGCTGGCGGTCGACTTCGTCGCCATGTGGGCGAAGCGGGGCACCAGCGCCATCAACACGGGCGGCATCGGCCCGCAGATGATGGACCCCAAGCACTACCTGTCCCAGTTCCATGCCAAGTACAACCCGTCGGTGGGGTCCGACTGGGCCACCACCTACATGAACAAGGTGGACTGGACGCGCAACCCGGACAACCCGACGATGGCGGCCTGGAAGGCGAAGGACTACAAGTCGGGCCAGTACATCACGATGGAGCGGAACCCCTACTTCTGGGCCATCGACAAGCAGGGCAACCAGCTCCCCTACATCGACCAGATCACGAACCAGAACTACCAGGATCCCAACTCCATGCGTCTGGCCATCCAGCAGGGCAAGGCCGACTTCGTGACCGGCAGCCAGATCGGCATCGGCCTCTCGGACGTGTCGACGCTGCAGGGAACGCCGGGGATGAAGCTGGACTACTGGGACACGGCCGACGGAACCGGCTCCATGTACTTCTTCAACTACGACTACTACGACGACAAGTACCGGGCCCTGTTCCGCAACCGGACCTTCCAGATCGCTCTCTCGATCGCGTTCAACCGCAGCCAGGTCAACAAGGTCGTGTACCTGGAGCAGGCGCAGCCGACCTCGGGCACCATGGCCTCGAAGTCGGTGGAGTTTCACGTCGGCACCGGTCCCCAGCTCTACCAACAGTGGCGGACGGCGTGGTCTGAGCACAACCCGACCAAGGCCGAGCAGATGCTTGACTCGATCGGAGTCAAGAAGAACGGACAGTGGCGGACCATGCCCGATGGGACCCCGCTCAACATCCTGATCCAGTACGCATCCAACGCCTCGCAGGATCACATCAGCAAGAACCAGCTGCTGGCGCAGGACTGGCAGGCGATCGGGATCAACGCGCAGGACTCCCCGGTGGAGGCGACCAGCCGGCTCACCCTGTGGGCGGCCGGCAAGTTGCAGACGTACGCCGACTGGGGTGTGGGCGACGGACCCAACTGCCTCACCTACGCGAACTGGCTGATCCCCGAGGACAACCAGCGCTGGGCGCCGATGGAAGGCGAGTGGAACCTGCTGCAGGGGACTCCGGGAGCCAATGCCCAGGCTAACCTGAGCCCCTGGGACCGCAACCCGCCGTACCTGGAGCCGGATCCGAACGGGCCCATCGCCAAGCTGCAAACGATGCTGAAGCAGGCCGTCGTCGAGACCGATTTCATGAAGCGCAATCAGATGGTATGGGAGATCGTCAAGATCCACATCAACGAGGGGCCGTTCTTCGTCGGCAGCACGGGCAGCTACCCGGCCCCGCACATGTACAAGACCGACCTCAAGAACATCCCTCGGCGCAACCAGACCTGGACCGGGGGGTTCGAGGGACCCTGGACCATCGTCCCCAACGGCATGTACAGCCCCTACGCCTGGTTCTGGGACGACCCCAGTCAGCACACGAGTTGACCCAACCGGCCGGCGGCGCTGAGGCACGCGAAGGCGCGAGCCCGGCGCCGCCCCTGCACGGGAGGTACTGAGGCATGGGCCGCGTTCGCACGGACCGGATCGCCCCGCACCCCAGCGTTCAGCGACTGGCGCCCGTTCGGCGCTGCGGGCGAGACCTATCGCATCGGCGTCGACCCGGGGCCTGAGCATGACCTGCCGATTCCCGAGGCGGTGACGCGACACTCGTCGCTCTGAGGAGGGATCCGCGCGTCCCCCCGTGGCGGCTCCCTGACCTAAGCCACGGTCCCGTCGACGGAGCACTCGGTTCAGGTAGACTCGTCGGTCCCTCATCCCAGCCGCTGTGTCGTCGCGCCTGCTGGCGCAGAGGAGTCTCGCCCCGTGCTGTCGCCTGCCCTTCGGCGTTTCCTCCCCTACCTGCGGCCGTACACCCGGCTGGTCGCGATCACGGTCGGCGCGGGCGTCATGGGCCTGCTCGCGGCGGCGGCGATTCCACTCGTGATCGAGCGCATGGTCGACGGTCCCATCACACATCACCGCCCGCAGGACCTGATCGTGTGGGGTGCGGTGATGCTCGGCCTGGCGCTGGTGGAGCTGGCGGCGAACTTCGCCCGGCGCAACCTCTCGTCCCAGGCCGCGGTGAACATGGAGCGGGACCTGCGGAACGACTTCTATGCGCACCTTCAGAGGCTGCACGTGTCGTTCCACGACAACTGGCAGTCGGGCCAGCTCCTCTCTCGCGCCATCACGGACATTCAGACCATCCGGCGCTTCTTGAGCATGGGGTTGATCTTCTTCGGAGTCACCGTCCTGCAGTGGTTCGTCGTGATGGTGATGCTGCTCCGGTTGGATCTGATCCTGGCCCTGGTGATCGCCGTCCTCGTCTTCCCGCTGATGCTGGTCAGCCGCTACTTCTTCCGCCGCTACGCCCGTATCGCCCGGCGGATGCAGGACCAGGAGGGCGACATGACCACGGTGATCGAGGAGATGGCGACCGGCGTCCGCCTCATCAAGGCGTTCGGGCGCAACCGCCTGTTGCTGGAGCGCTTCGACCGCCAGGCGACGCGACTGCGCGGCACCAACCTGGAAGGGGTCGCGCTGCGCGCGCGGACCTGGAGCATGTTCACGCTCCTCCCGATGCTGAGCATCGCGATCGTGCTCCTGCTCGGCGGGCTCGCGGTCAGCTCCGGTCAGCTGACGATCGGAGGTCTGGTCGCCTTCATGACCTATCTCTTCATGCTCATCTGGCCGCTCGACGACCTGGGCTGGATCATGGCCATGGGCGAGGAGTCGGCGACCGCGTCGGCGCGGCTGCTGGAGGTGATCGACGCCGAGCCGGCCATTCGCGACCGCCCCGGAGCCCGCCGGGTGCGGTCGTGGGAGATCCAGGGACGGCTTCGCTTCGAGCGAGTCGGGTTCCAGTACCCCGGTGGCGCCTGGGCGCTGCGGGGCCTGGACCTGGCACTGGAGCCGGGTGAGACGGTGGCGGTGGTGGGGTCGACGGGGAGTGGGAAGACGACCCTGATGGGGCTGGTGCCGCGCCTGCTCGACGTCACCGAGGGCCGGATCACGCTCGACGAGATCGACATCCGCGACCTCAAGCTCACTTCGCTGCGGTCGCTCACCGGCGTCGCCTTCGAGGACCCGATCCTCTTCTCGGCGTCGGTCTGGGAGAACCTGGTCATGGGCCGAACCGGGGTCTCCGAGGACGAGGTCGAACGGGCGATCGAGGTGGCTCAGGCCGGGTTCGTCTGGGAGCTGCCGTTCGGGCTCGACACCCGCATCGGAGAGCAGGGCCACTCGCTGTCGGGTGGGCAGCGGCAGCGGCTGGCCCTGGCCCGTGCCGTGCTCAGCCGGCCCCGGCTGCTGGTGCTCGATGACCCGCTGTCCGCGGTCGATGTGCACACCGAGCACCACATCGAAAGCGCTCTCGCCCGGGTGCTGCGCGACTCGACCGCGCTGCTGGTCGCGCACCGGCCCTCGACCCTGGCCCTGGCCGATCGGGTCGCGCTGTTGGAGGACGGCCGGATCTCAGCCACCGGCTCGCACTCGGAGCTGCTCCGGACGTCCCCTCGCTACCGCGAGCTGCTGGCCAAGGAAGCGGAGGAGAAGGAAGTGGATGCAGCAGAGGAGGAAAAGGCGGGCAGACGATGAGCCAGGCGATCCCGACCTCGACATCCCAAACGCGCAAACCCTCGGCCACGCCGGCTGGACGCGATGCCTGGCGCGGGCGCCTGATCGACGACAACGTCGACGACGTGAGCCCGGACGCCGCGACTCTGCTGCGCCGCCACGCGCGGTCGCTGCTGGGGCGTCTCCTGCGTCCGCACGCGCGGGATCTGGCGCTGGCCGGTCTCATGATCGCGCTCAAGACGGGGAGCACGCTCGCGATCCCCTACCTGGTCGGGCAGGCGATCGATCGCGGGCTGGCCCGGGGCGACGAGCGGACCCTCGCCGTCTACGTGGTCCTGATCGCGCTGATGGCCTGCACGGGGGCGGCGGGGACCTGGGGCTTCCTGGCCGTCTCGGGCCGGATCGGCCAGAGCGTGCTGTACGAGCTCCGGCTTCTGGTCTACACGCACGTGCAGGAGCTTTCGATCTCGTTCTTCGACCGCTACACCTCGGGCCGTGTCGTGTCACGGCTCACCAACGACATCGACGCGCTCAGCGACCTCCTGGCGACCGGGCTCACCTCGCTGCTGAGCTCGGTGCTCTCGATCGCGGTGATCGCCGTGATCCTGCTCAGCATGGATCTCCGTCTGGCAGCGGTGACGCTGGTCGCGTTCCCACTCATCATGGGGGTCACGCTCTGGTTCCGCGTCTATGCGAGCCGGGCCTACCGCGCGGTGCGCCAGGCGATCGCGCTGGTCATCGTCCACTACACCGAGTCCCTGGGCGGCATCCGGGCCGTGCACGCCTACAACCGTGAGCCGCGCAACCAGGAGATCTTCGAGGACGTCAACGGACGGTACCGCGACGCCTACATGCGGTCACAACAGCTGGGTTCGGCGTACGGGCCCTCGATCCAGGTGCTGGGCCGCTTCACGACGCTCGCGGTCCTGGTGGTCGGCGGCTACCTCTACATCGCGCACGGCCTGACCATCGGGGTGCTGGCCGCCTTCGTCCTCTACGTGCGACAGTTCTTCGAGCCGATGCAGGACCTGAGCCAGTTCTATGCCCTGTTCCAGGGCGCCGCGGCGGCACTGGAGAAGCTCTCGGGGGTCCTCGACGAACAGCCGGCCGTGGCCCCGCCCCTGAACCCGCTGCCGACCGTCGATCCACGGGGCCGGGTCACCCTCGCCCACGTCACCTTCTCGTACCGGGAGCGTCCCGTGCTCCACGACGTCGGCCTCGACATTCCCGCCGGACAGACGGTCGCCGTGGTGGGCGCGACCGGTGCCGGCAAGACCACGCTGGCCCGGTTGATCGCGCGTTTCTACGATCCCACCGCGGGCACCGTCAGCTTGGACGGCGTCGACGTGCGCCGGATCACCGACGAGGACCTGCGCCGCGCGATCGCGATGGTGACGCAGGAGAGCTTCCTCTTCTCCGGTTCGATCGCCGACAACATCCTCTTCGGGCGTCCCGACGCCTCCCGCGAGATGGTCGAGGCGGCCGCCCGCGCGGTGGGCGCGGACCGGTTCGTCCAGCGCCTGCCCGAGGGGTACGACACGCCCGTCCGCAGGCGTGGAGTGCGGCTCTCCAGCGGCCAGCGCCAGCTGGTCTCCTTCGCGCGCGCGTTCCTGGCCGATCCGAAGGTGCTGATCCTGGACGAGGCGACGAGCTCACTCGACATCCCGACCGAGCGCCTGGTGCAGCACGCGCTGCACTCGCTGCTCGCCGGGCGGACGGCCATCATCATCGCTCACCGCTTGACCACGGTCGAGATCGCGGACCGGGTGCTGGTCGTCGACGGCGGGCGGATCATCGAGGATGGTCCACCGGCGGAGCTGATCCGGGCGGGCGGGCACTACCAGGCCTTGCACGAGGACTGGCTGCGCTCGCTGGCGTGACCGACGAGTCGCCGGACTGACCTGGCTTCGACCGCGAGCGGGGCGCCCGCGTCCGAGCTACGATTGCGGACACATGCGGATACTGCGGGTGGACGAGAGCACCGCATCGGAGGCTGTCTGGCGTCTCTTTGGTGCGCGCCTCAACAGGGCCGGGATCCCGCGGCTGCTCGCCGACCCGACCAGCCATCTCCTGGTCGCCTTCAGTGAGGAGGAGGACGAACTGGGCGATCCGGGAACGGCTCTCGGGGTCGTGCTCGGGTCGGAGCTGACCGGGTTCGACCTCTCGACCGAGATGTTCATCTCCTTCATCTCGGTCCAGCCCATGGCCCAGCGCCTCGGCGTGGGGAGCGCCCTGGTCCGCTCCATGTTGGCGCGCGCGCGTGAGCGCGGGTGCGCGCGCGTGCGCGGAACGATCGGGCCCGAGAATGTGGGCGCGATCCGGATCATGCGGAAGATGGGAGCGGCCACCGAGAACGTGTCGATCAACGTCTCCTGGCAGTTCGCCGAAGTCCCCCCCGACCCCTGACTGCCTCTCCACTCAGCTCTGAAACCACGTCGCTGGGTGGTGCTGGGCCGCGCGCGCCCCTATCCTTTACCCCATGCAGGTCACGCTCCTCGTCGTGGGCCTGATCGTCGGCTTTGCCCTCGGCCTCGGGGCCGGCTGGTACTTCTGGCACCCTAGGGGCTTGGAGGAGGAACGGAACGAGCGCTCCCAGCGGCGCCCGGCCCGTTACCCGCGAAGCCACGAGCCGTCCACGCCACCGCAGCACCGTCCCACCCCCCGCCCCCGCCCGGTCACGGCTCTGCACCACCCGAACCCGCTCCTGACCAAGATGGACGAAGTTCGGCGCCCGGAGACTGCCGGCGCGGACGTGAGTGAATCCACCCCACCGGTCTCTGTGCGGCGGGACATCCCCGCGCCGGACCCGGTGCCGATCGACAAGTACGAGTACCGGCCGGCACCCAGGGCCGAGCGTCCGATCTCGATCGAGGAACCACAGGCGGCCGACCGGCATCTACTCAGCGATCTGCTGGAGACCAACCGGCGGCTCACGGTCGACGCCGAGCTCCGGCTGCGCCGGGAGGGGTCGGCGGGAGAGCAGCTCGAGCTCCGCCAGCGTCCCAAGGCGAGACCGCCGGCCGCGGCGCCGGCCGACAACGATCTGCTCGCGCGGCATCGCAAGCTCGAGGAGGACAGCCGCCGGATGAGCCGGCGCACCGACTAACGTAGGGGAATCACGAGCGATACCAGGACGCCTGCCGGCTCCCCTCTGACCCTGATCGGACGCGCGCCGCGCGAAGTCCGGCCGCTGTTCGAGGTCGCGGTGCGATTGCAGGCGGACGACGACGTGGCGATCGCCAAGGGACATCTCGCCGCCCACACGCGGATCCGGCTCGACGGCGCGGAAGCTCCCCAGCACGCCGATGGCCACGTCGTCGAGCTCCAGCAGACCATCCCCTCGGCCCACAAGTTCGCCCTCCGAGCGGTGGCGGAGGGGGAGCCGGTCCGCCGCTACGGGCAGGTGATCGGGTTCGCCACCCGTTCCATCCGAGCCGGGGAGCACGTGCACGTCCAGAACCTGGCGGTCCGCGACTTCCAGCGTGACTACGCCTTCGGCACCAACATCCGGCCGTCGGTGCCGGTGACAGCAGCGGAGCGGCGCACGTTTCAGGGGTTCCGGCGCGCGGACGGACGGGTGGGCACGCGCAACTATGTCGCCGTGCTGGCCTCGGTCAACTGTTCCAGCTCGGCGACCCGGACCATCGCCGACCACTTCCGGCAGCATCCCGAACTGCTCGCCCCCTACCCCAACGTGGACGGCGTCATCGGCCTCGCCACCAAGGGTGGCTGCGGCGCGCATCACGGCTCGGAGGACGTCGCGCTGCTGCAGCGAACGCTCGCCGGGTGCGTCGACCATCCCAACGTGGGCGCCTACGTGATCATGAGTCTCGGCTGCGAGGTCAATCAGCCGGACGAGATGATCGAGGAGACGGGGCTGGGCGGGGCGGAACGGCCGCGGGTGATCACGATCCAGGAGGACGGCGGCTACCGCCAGACGGTGGAGGCCGGGATCCGGGCGGTGGGGGAACTGCTGCCGCTCGCCAACCGAGCCCAGCGCGAGCCGGTGCCGGCGTCGGAGCTGGTGGTGGCGCTGCAGTGCGGAGGCTCCGACGCCTGGTCCGGGGTCACCGCCAACCCCGCGCTGGGGCGGGCCGGCGACCTGCTGGTGGCGCAGGGCGGGACCATCGTCCTGGGCGAGACGACCGAGATCTACGGCGGGGAGCATCTCCTCACCGCTCGCGCGTCGAGGCCCGAGGTCGGGCAGCACCTGGTGGATCGGATCCGCTGGTGGGAGCACTACACCGCTCTGAATGGCGCCGAGATCGACAACAACCCGTCACCCGGCAACAAGGCGGGCGGTCTCACCACCATCTACGAGAAATCGCTGGGGGCGATCGCCAAGTCGGGGTCCACGCCGCTGAACCAGGTGGTCGGATACGGCGAACGCATCACCGAGCGGGGGTTCGTCCATATGGACACGCCGGGGTACGACCCGGTGTCGGTGACGGGACAGGTCGCCGGGGGCTGCAACCTGGTCGTCTTCACCACCGGCCGCGGGTCGGCGTTCGGGTTCAAGCCCGCACCGTCGATCAAGGTCGCGAGCACCTCCGAGCTCTATCGCAAGCAGGAACCCGACATGGACGTCAACGCCGGCCGGGCCATCGAGGGGACGCCGCTGGAGGAGGTGGCGGAGGAGATCTTCGAGCTGATGCTGGCGGTCGCCTCCGGCCGGCCTAGCAAGAGTGAGGCGGAGGGCATCGGCGACGAGGAGTTCAACCCCTGGATCCGCGGAGCCACGCTCTGAGCTAACCCCCGGTGGGGCCACCCCCCGGGCGCGCACACCCAACACCCCCACCCGGCACCCCCCCAGCCGTCCCAGAAACTCCCGTTTCGCGCGGAAGGGACGTTATTCGCCCCGCCATGAGGTCCGTTCCGTGCGAAACGGGGGGTGGTCAGAGCACTTCGTCGATGTGCCGTTTACCCCGCAGGTGACTAGGATCGGGGGTGGGTACCAGCGATGAAGAGCCGGCTCGCGGAACGCCCACCGGTCGGGGCTCCGGTGACAGACGGAGATGATCCGCACCGAAGCCGTCCCCACGTCGTGGTTCTGCTCGAACGACCCGCCCCGAGCGTCCTGGTCCCTGCGCCGGGTGGCCTGGTTCGCACGCCGGCTGGGGGCGGAGTTGCTGGTGGCCGCCGTCGTGACGCACGGCCGCGAGCTGGATGAGCTCGACCAGGTCAACCTGCGGACCGCGCAGGAAGGTGTGCAGCGGGTGACCGCGGACCTTTCAGAACAAGGGATCCCGGCGGCCGGGGAGGTCAGGCTGGCGCGGTATGGCGATCAGGCGCAGGCAGCTTCCGACGTCGCCGATCGCCTCGACGCCGACCTGGTGATCGTGCTCGTGCGGCGTGGCTCGTGGTTCGGCCTCTTTCCGGGCTCGACCGTGGCACACCAGCTGATGCGCCAGCACCGGCGCCCGGTGCTCGTGATCCCCGACCACGTCCCCCAACGGAGCTGGCGCGCCTTGCTGCTGAGTCTGGTCGGCGTGGGCGCCGCCCCGGAGTGAGACCGACCCGCCGGCGCCCCGGCGCGGTGGAACAGGGAGCCCGCACCCCTTGGTCGTGAACGAGCGGAATCGCCGCATCGCGGGCAATCTGCTCGCCGGGGTGGCCGCGATCGCGGCGCCGATTCTGCTCACGATCCTCCTTCTCCTGGCGGGAGGCGGCCTCTCGCGAAACTTCGCCTTCCTCTTCCTGATCGTGGTGGCGCTGGTCGCGTTGCTCGGCCCCTTCTGGGCGGGCCTGCTCGCGGCGGCCCTGAGCTTCCTGCTCATGGACTACTTCTTTGTGGCCCCCCGGTACGCGCTGACCATGGCCGATCCGGACGATGTACTGAACCTGGTCCTCTTCTTCGGGACCGCGACCATGATCGGTCTGCTGGAGTGGCGGCGGAGCAAGGCGCGGCTGGCGGCGGAGACGCTGAGCCGGCAGCTGCAGCGCGCCAACGCGGATTTGATCCGGCTCAACCGCGAGGAGGCGATGGCGGCGCAGGCGGCGATCCGGCTGGCGCGCACCGAGCAGCAGGTGACCACGCTGCGCGAGAGCGACCGCTACCGGCGCGGGTTGCTGGCCAACGTCTCCCACGATCTGCGGACGCCGATCGCCACCATCCTGACTCGCAGCACCGCACAGGCCGAGAGCGGGGAGTCGCCTGAAGCATCGCTGCGGATCATCGCCGACGAAGCACGACGCCTGGATGACCTGGTCCGCGACCTGCTCGACATGACCCGCATCGAGTCGGGCGCGCTGGAGCTGGAGTTGGAGCCGATCCGTCTGGTGGAGGCGATCGAGGCGGCCGGCGAACGCCTCACGCGCCGCTCCCCGCACCGCCAGGTGGTGGTCCCCGACGACACCGGCGCCACCAACGTCGAGGTGCTGGCCGACTGGGCCCGCCTCGGCCAGATCCTCGACAACCTGCTCTGGAACGCCGACCGGTACAGCCCCGCGGACACGTCCATCGAGGTCCGGGTCGACCGCGACGACCCCGAGTACGCCGGAGTCCGCGT
This sequence comes from Candidatus Dormiibacterota bacterium, assembly GCA_963790575.1. GTDB lineage: Bacteria > Chloroflexota > Dormibacteria > Dormibacterales > Dormibacteraceae > CAVTSA01. Next base: position 103,670 of record CAWBPD010000012.1, read on the forward strand.
CGTCGACCACGGACCCGGGGTCGCGCCGGAACTCCGGGACCGGCTCTTCGACCGCTTCGTCCGCGGGGACACCGAACGAGTCAACCCCGGAGGCACCGGTCTCGGGCTCGCCATCGTGCGGGGCCTGGTGGAAGCCCAGGCGGGGCGGGTCTCCCTGGATCCCCCGCGTCCCGGTGAGGGGGCGAGCTTCCGGTTCACCCTTCCACTCACGGTCACGGAGGACGCTGGGGACTGAGCGGGCTATTGGTGCACAGTGCACCAAACGCCCAGTCTCGGTGCCCGGAATGGGACGACCGTTGTTCCGGTTGGTTTGGGCGCGTAAGCGCAAGCCCACCGGCGATGAAATGCTGGCCGCCCTTGCCTCCTGGGTAGAGAAGCCGGGTCCCGCTGACGGCAAGTAGGCGCCTTGCGGCAGCCCGCAACCGCAGTCACGGGTCCTGGCGGCGCGAGGCGACCAGTGCCGAGACCACCTCGGGATCGACCACCGAGCCGCCTCGGGCCACGGTGGTGAGCGCGGAGGAGAACGCATCCAGGTCGGCGAGCCGGTCCTTGAGCAGATAGCCGACACCGCCTCCTTGTTCGAGCAGCGTCGGGACCAGCCGCGTCTCCACGTGTGGCGCGAGCAGCAGGAGGCCCACTCCCGGGCTGGGTGCGGCGGATCTCGGCCGCGGCCACCCGGCCCTCGTCGGTGTGTGGTGCCATCCGGATGCCGAGGAGGACCACGTCCGGCCGGTGCATCGCCACCAAATGCACCAGCTTCGGCGTCGAGCCGGTCTGGGCAACGACCTCGATGCCGTGCTTAGCGAGCATGCGTGAGAGGCCCACCCGGAACAGCGAGTCGTCGGCGACGACTACCCGCAGGTGATGGTCCCTCCCAGGCTGTGGGTCCACTCCAACCTCGCCAGGTACCCGCGCAAAACCTAGGGCCCAATACTGTTCCCTGACTTCAGATCGCGACGCCCGCCGGCCTCAGCGACGGGCGGTGGCAGCACGGATGATCGAGGCGTAGACGGGGTGGAAGTCGATATCGGAGAAGCCCGCCTCGACCAGTAGCCGGCGAGCGCGCGCGGGGGTCCGAGCGCGACCCCGATGTCCGAACGGCAGCGTTACCACGAGGAGCGGGCTCAGGAGGTCGCAGAGAACCAGCCGGCCCCCCGGTTCCAGGACCCGCGCGCACTCCCGCAGGCCACCCAGCTGGTCGCGCCAGTGGTCGAACGAGGTCGACGAGACCAGCAGGTCGAACCTCTCCTCCTGGAACGGCAGCTGCTCGGCGAAGCCCTGCCGGATCCGGATTCGAGGATCATCGGCTGCGGCTTCCGCGGCCACGGCCACCATGCTGGGCGCGGGATCGACGCCGACGAGCTCCAGTGCCCAGGGAACCAGGCGTGTCACCTCACGGAGCAGGCGCCCGGTCCCACAGCCCACGTCGAGCACCCGCTCCGGCGACGGTGCGAACGACAGCGTCAACCCCAGCGTGCGCTGGACGATCGCCTCGTGCAGCTCGCCCCGCGGCCCCCGCTCGTACCCCCTGGCACGCTGGTCGAAGTCGCCGATGTCGCGCTGGTAGGACACGGCGACCAAAGGCACAAGTGTCCGCACTGCGACCCTACCCGGCGCGGGATAGCGTCGCCGTGCGGACAGTCTGGTCCGACGTGGACGCGACCTCGCGCCGGCGGACGTTCAGCGTGACGTCGGGCAGGCGCCGGGAGAGCTGCGCCACCACGTCCCAGGGTGGAAGGCGGCGGCGACTGGGACGGCCCACCACAACCTCGTTGGTGGTCGTCGACTCCACGTACTCGACGATCACGTCGGCGGGCCGGCCGCCGTGGCGGGTGACGAACTCGCCGCCCAGCCGGTGGGTGAGCGCGGCGTAGTCGCCAAGCAGCGCCCGGCCCGTGTCGTCCAGGCCCGGGGGCCGTACCGACAGCACGGTCAGTTTGGCGTCCTGCCGCTCCGCCAGCTCGGCGACCCGGCGGATGCGGGCCTCCAGGTTGGGCTCCGGCTGCACGCAGAGGACGATGCGCGAACGTGCCTCCACCGAGCCCGGAACGTGGTGGCGCGCGAAGTGAACGAGGCGGGCATCCGTGTGGTCGGCCAGCAGACGCAGCGCGCTTTCGCGCAGCTGGCCCAGCACATCGAGCCGGAACTCCCCCTGCAGGGCGCGGGCCACCATCGAGGGCGGCAGCACCTGACCCTCCCGAAGCCGGGCGACCAGGTCCTCAGGTGGCAGGTCGACCAGCTCGATCTCGTCCGCCCGGACCAGCGTCACGTCTTCGACGACGGGACGAATCCGCGGGCCGACCAGGGCCTGGTAGGCGTCGCGGACACTGCGCACGTCGAGAATGTGGAGAGTCGCGAGCACCGTGATCCCCGCCCGCAGGAGGCGCTTCACCGCGTCGACCCGTGGTTTGCCGTCGGTGTCGGGCCCGACCAGGTCGTCGATGCAGACCACGTCCGGGTTGCGCGCGAGCACCGCCTCCACATCCAGGCGGTCGTGGGCCGCGGCCCCTTGCGGGCCTCCCACCAGCTCCAACCCCTCGCACGCCAGCGGCGGCCCCTTTCGGGTGCGGACGGCCCCGACCACCACGTCCGTTCCTCGCGACCGGCGGCGTCTTGCCTCGTCAAGCATGTGCGTGGTGGCGCCCGCGCCCGCTGCGTATTCGAGGTGGATGCGGAAGCCGGCCCGACGGCGCGAGCCGTCCAGCTTGCGCAAGACCTCGTCCGCGTGGGGTCGCTCGGCCGGGTTGGTCGCGATCTCGGCGCGCTCCGCCCCCACCCGCGAGGCGGCGAGCAGGAGGTCGACGTCCGGGAGGGCGTCGACCAGTCGCATCGCCAGCGTCCGGCCGATCTTGGTGCTCGCCATCTCCCGGGCACGCGAATCCACGATCACGACGCGCGCGCCCACCCGCGTCACCGTGTTGATGGCCTCGCGGACCACGTCGGCGGTGCGGAGCACGGTACACGCGCTCCCGACCTGCTCGCTCACTCGCACCGCCGCCTCCGTCCACCCTTCCTCGCCCTCCTCACAGTCGACGATGGCGGCGACCATGCACAGCCCGCGCAGGCGCCTCGCCAGCCGGGAGCCCCGGCGGATCAGACGGCCATCCTGGTCTTCTCCCAGCAGCAGCACCAGCACGTCCTCGCCGGTCTGCAGGACCCCACTGCGCTCGGCCATGGAGTCGGCCACCAGGCGCAGGCCGATCTCACGCAGCGCGGTGAGGTTGGTCTCGTTGAAGAAGTTGTCGAGCGCCGGTTCGATGCGCTCGGCGGGATAGATGTTGCCGTGCCGCATCCGCTTGCGGAGCGCCTCGGGGGTGATGTCGATGAACTGCAGGTCGTCCGCCTCGTCGAGCAGGCGATCGGGGATCGTCTCCCGCACTGTGGTCCCCGTGATCCGCTCGACCAGGTCCTTCACACCCTCGAGGTGCTGGATGTTGACCGTCGCCAGCACATCGATGCCGGCGTCGAGCAGGATCTCGACGTCCTGCCAGCGTTTGGGGTTGCGCAGCCCGGGGACGTTGGTGTGGGCGAGCTCGTCGACCAGCGCCACCTTGGGGTGCCGGGCCAGCAATGCGTCCAGGTCCATCTCCTCCTGGACCGTGCCGCGGTAGGGCACCTGGAGCCGGGGCAGGACCTCGAGCTGGCCGATCGCCTGGATGGTCCGGGGCCGCTTGTACGTCTCGATGAAGCCGGCCACCACATCGACCCCTTGCTCGCGCAGTCGGTTGGCGTCGGTCAGCATCGCGAACGTCTTGCCCGTCCCGGGCGCGCCGCCGAGGTAGACCTTGAAGCGACCCCGCCGCGGGACCGGCGGCTCCGGTTCCACCGCCGCCGTGCGCTCGGAGCGGGTCTCCATCCCCTCTACCTATACCCCAGTGCACGGCACGGCGCATCTCACCGCGCCATACCGGCGTCCAGGTCCTGGTTCAACTGCAGGACGTTGACGTGGGGCTGCCCGAAGATGAAAAGTGTCCGGCCCGTCGTGTCCTGGTCGACGAGCGCTCTGACCTCGGCCGGCTCCAGCCCGCGGGCCTGGGCGACGCGGTCCACCTGAAGCAGCGCCGAGGCCTGGGAGATGTCCGGGTCGAGCCCGCTGAAGCTGCTCGTGACCAGGTCGACCGGAATCGGCTGGTTGGGCGCGAGGTGGTTGGCCTTGCGGATCTTGGCCACGTCCTGCTGCACACGCCTGATCAAGGCGGCGTTGGAGGGCGCGTAGTTGCTGCCGCCCGAGGACTCCCCGTTGTACGGCTGTGGCGTGGTCGAGGAGACCCGCCCCCAGAAGTAGCGGTCGCTGGTGAACTCCTGGCCGATCAGCGTGGATCCGATGACCTGGCCGTTCTCCCGGACCAGGCTGCCGTTGGCCTGGTAGGGGAACACGACCTGCGCCACGCCGGTCACGAAGAGCGGGTACATGAGGCCCACCAGCACCGCGAAGACCAGCGTCAGGCGGAGCGCGATCAACGCGTCCTTGGGCAGGGATTTGAGCATGGTGTCCATCTCTCCTCAGATGAGATGCAGGAAGTTGATGACAAGGTCGATCACCTTGATGCCGATGAAGGGCAGGATGATGCCGCCCAAGCCGTAGATGAGCAGGTTGCGGCGGAGCAGTGGCCCCGCCCCGAGCGGGCGGTACTTGACCCCCCGGAGTGAAAGCGGGATCAGCGCGATGATGATCAGGGCGTTGAAGATGACCGCCGAGAGCACCGCTGAATCCGGGCTCTGCAGCCGCATGATGTTGAGCGCCCCCAGGGCGGGCAGGGCGGCGACAAAGATCGCGGGGATGATCGCGAAGTACTTGGCGACGTCGTTGGCGATGCTGAAGGTGGTCAGCGCGCCGCGCGTGATCAGCATCTGCTTTCCCGCCTCCACGATCTCGATCAGCTTGGTCGGGTCGCTGTCCAGGTCGATCAGGTTGCCGGCCTCCTTGGCGGCCTGCGTGCCCGAGTTCATGGCCACCGCGACGTCGGCCTGAGCCAGGGCCGGCGCGTCGTTGGTGCCGTCCCCGGTCATCGCGACCATCCGGCCGTCCTCCTGCTCGCGCCGGATCAGCTTCAGCTTGTCCTCCGGAGTCGCCTCGGCGAGGAAGTCGTCGACCCCCGCCTCCTCGGCGATCGCCTTCGCGGTCAGCGGGTTGTCGCCGGTGATCATCACCGTGCGCAGTCCCATCTTGCGCAGCTGGGCGAAGCGCTCCCGGATCGCGGGTTTGACGATGTCCTTCAGGTGGATGGTCCCCAGCAGCCGGCCTGGCGTCCCGTTGCGCGAACCCTCGGCGACGACCAGCGGGGTCCCGCCGGACCGGGCGATCATCTCCACGCGTTCGCGCACGGCGTCGGGGAGTGGACTCCCGACCCAGGAGGCGACGCTGTCGGCCGCACCTTTGCGGATTGTGCGCCCGTCGAAGTCGACCCCGCTCATGCGCGTGGTGGCGCTGAAGGGGACAAACTCCATCTCCGTGCTGCTTTCGTCGGCTTTGGTGCCCAGCCGCTTGGCCAGCGTCACCACCGACCGGCCCTCGGGCGTCTCGTCGGCCAGGCTGGCGAGCGTCGCCGCGTCCACCAGCCGGTCCATGGCGACGCCGGGCGCGGGGAGGAACTCCGCCGCCTGGCGGTTCCCGAATGTGATGGTGCCGGTCTTGTCGAGCAGCAGCGTGTCCACGTCACCCGCCGCCTCCACGGCGCGACCGGAGAGCGCCACCACGTTGCGCTGCAGCAGGCGGTCGATGCCGGCGATGCCGATCGCGCTCAGCAGGGCCCCGATGGTGGTCGGGATCAGGCACACCAGCAGCGCCACCAGCACCGTGATCGTGACCGAGGCGCCGGCGTAGATCGCGAACGGCTGGAGGGTCACGACCGCGATCATGAAGATGATCGTCAAGCCGGCGAGCAGAATGTTGAGCGCGATCTCGTTGGGCGTCTTGCGCCGGGAGGCGGACTCGACCAGCCCGATCATGCGGTCCAGGAAGGTCTCGCCGGGGTTGGCGGTGATCTCGATCACGATGCGGTCCGAGAGCACCCGGGTGCCACCGGTGACGGCCGATCGGTCGCCCCCGGCTTCGCGGATCACGGGCGCCGACTCGCCGGTGATCGCCGACTCGTCCACTGAGGCGATGCCCTCGATCACGGTGCCGTCACCGGGTATCACGTCGTTCGCCTCGCACACCACGCGGTCACCACGATGGAGAGCGGCGGCGGGGACGTGGTCCTCGCCGCCCCCGGCGGTCAGGCGGCGCGCGGTGGTCTCGGAGCGGGTCCGGCGCAGCGTCGCCGCCTGGGCCTTGCCGCGGCCCTCTGCCACCGCCTCCGCGAAGTTCGCGAAGAGCACTGTGAACCAGAGCCACAGCGTGGTCTGGCCGACGAACGACTCACTCTGTCCCCCGAGCATCGTGCCGTGGGTGAAGAAGCCGCCGATGAAAAGGATGGAGGTGAGGACCGAGCCCACCTCGACCACGAACATCACCGGGTTGCGCGCCATCCACCGCGGATCCAGCTTGACGAAGCTCTGGCCGATCGCCGGGATCAGGAGGTGGCGATCGAGCAGGGTGCTGCTCCGGCGGCGGGTGGGGGTCGTGAGTTCTTGCATCTCGTGCGTCCTCAGTGGGCCAGGTGGCCGGCGGACAGCTGGAGCTGCTCCAGGATCGGGCCCAGCGAAAGTGCGGGGAAGAAGGTGAGGGCGCCAACGATCAGGATCACACCGATCACGAGCGCCACAAAGAGCCCGTTGTCGGTCGCCAGCGTTCCGCGGCCCTCGGGCACCACCTTCTTGCCCGCGAGCGCGCCGGCCAGCGCCATGATCGGGATCACGAAAATGTAGCGGCCGAACCACATCGCCACGCCCAGCGTCGTGTTGTAGTAGATGGTGTTCCCGCTGAGGCCGGCGAAGGCGCTCCCGTTGTTGCCGTTGGTCGAGCTGAAGGCGTACAGGATCTCGCTGAACCCGTGCGCGCCGGGGTTGAGCGGTCCCGCCTTCCCGGCCGGCACCAGGACGGAGATGGCGGTGAACACGAGGATGTTGAAGACGCCGACCAGCACCGCCAGCGTCGCCAGCCGCACCTCCTTGGATTCGATCTTCTTGCCCAGGTATTCGGGCGTGCGTCCGACCATCAGGCCGGCGATGAAGACGGCCAGGATGGCGAACACGAGCATCCCGTAGAGGCCCGATCCGACGCCGCCCGGCGTGATCTCGCCGAGCTGCATGTCGACCAGCGTGACCAGGCCGCCGATCGGGGTCAGGCTGTCGTGTCCGGCGTCCACCGCGCCGGTACTGGTGTTGGTGGTCGCAGCCGCGAACTCGGCGCTCAGGATGGGTCCGAAGCGGACCTCCTTGCCCTCCATGTTGCCGCCTGCCTGCGTGGCGGAGTAGGTCTGGCCGGCGCCGGCCCCCCTCAGAGCGGGATTCCCCATCTGCTCGGAGACGGCGAGGATCACGATCGCCGCGATCAGCACGATGGCCATGGCGGAGCCGATGGCGAGTCCCTGCTTGACGCGGCCCACCATCTTCCCGAACATCACGGCGAGGCCGAAGGGAGTGACCAGCTCGAGCCAGATCTCGAACTGGTTGGTGAAACCGTTGGGATTCTCGAAGGGATGGGCGGAGTTGGCGTTGAAGGGTCCGCCACCGTTGTTCCCGAGGTCCTTGATCGCCTCCTGCGAGGCGAACGGCCCCTGGGCCAGGACCTGCTTCGCTCCCTCCAGCGTGTGGGCGACGGGGTAGGAGCCCAGCGTCTGCACCACGCCCTGGGAGACCAGGATGAAGGCCCCGATGATCGAGATCGGAAGCAGGACATAGAGGACCGCGCGGGTCATGTCGACGTAGAAGTTGCCGACCGTCTTCAGCTGCCGTTTGCTGATGGCGCGCACCAGGGCGACCGCGAGCGCGATGCCGGTGGCGGCGCTGAGGAAGTTGTGGATGACCAGCCCCAGCATCTGGGAGAGGTAGGAAAGCGTGTTCTCGCCCGAGTAGTTCTGCCAGTTGGTGTTGGTGGTGAAGCTGATGGCGGTGTTGAGGGCGAGGTCGGCGGGGACGCCCGGGAAATGCCCGGGGTTGAGCGGCAGGTAGCCCTGGAAGCGGAGGATCACGTACGTGAGCAGCAGGCTCACCACCTGCACCGCCAGCATGGCGATCAGGTAGCGGAGCCAGTTCTGCTCGGCCTCCTCCTTGATGCCGCTGAGCCAGTAGAAGAGCCGCTCGACCGGGCGCACGACCGGCGACAGAAAGACGCGCCGGCCCTGAAACACGTTGGCCATGTAGCCGCCCAGGAACCAGGCCGCCACGAAGACCGCGGCCAGGGTGACGGCGGCCGCGAGGATGTCGACTGCCATGGATCAGAACCGCTCCGGCGCGAGCAGCGCGACGAGGAGGTACAGCGTGACCACGAGCGCGATCACTCCTGAGATCGCGTAGAGCGCGGTCACGGCAACCTCCTGAGTCCTGCGATGTACAGCAGGCCGACCACCGTCAGCGCTGCGAGCAGGCCGAGCATCCAGACGTCGAGTGGCATGCCGTGGACGCTAGGAGCGGGTCCGTCAACGACCCATCAATGCGGCGCAGGACGTTGACGGCTTGTTGAGGCCCGCGCGCGGAGGATCGAAGGATGAGAACTCTGGACGGCGCCGCGCCTTGCGAGCTGCTCGAACATCCGGTGTTCGACGTGCAGGGCCACGGGCTGGGCCGTGTCGCCGCCGTCGGCACGCGGCATGGAGAGCTTCACCGCATCGGGATCGAGGCGCCCGGTCCGGTGCCAGGCCCGCTCCGCTTCGTCGCCCGCGAGCGGTTCACGGTTGAGCGAGATCGCGTCGTCCTCACGCCTTGAGGCGTGGGAGGGTACGTTTGACTTCGTGAGCGACGCCGCGGGAGCCGCGGTGCTCGTGGTCGAGGATGACCGCGCGCTGCGAGATTCGCTGGTGGAATCGCTGCGCGCGCACGAGTTCCGGGTCGCGGCTGCCGGCGATGGCTCGCGGGCGGTGGAGATGCTGCGCGGAGACCGCTTCGACGTCGTGCTGCTGGACATCGGTCTGCCCTTCGTGGACGGCTGGTACGTACTGCAGACGGTCCCCCAGCCGGCCCCGGCGGTGGTGGTCATCTCAGCGCGGGGGAGCGAGCGCGACAAGGTGCGAGCCCTCGACGCCGGCGCGGACGACTATCTGGCCAAGCCGTTCGGTACCGAGGAGCTGCTGGCCCGGGTGCGGGCGGTCCTGCGCCGCGTGCGCCCTCCCACCGCGCCGCCCAAAGTCGTGACCTCGAACGGGGTGACCGTCGACCTCGGAGCCCACACCGTGTTTCGCGATGGTGCGGAGGTCCGGCTGTCCCCCACCGAGTATGGCCTGCTGGCGGAGCTGGCCCAGCATGCCGGCGAGGTGATGGGTCACCGTAGCCTGCTTCAGCACGTCTGGGGCCCCGGCTATGCCGACGAGCGCAACTATCTGCGGACGTTCGTGCAGCGGCTGCGGCGCAAGCTGGAGATCGAGCCCTCCAACCCGCGGATCCTTGTCACCGTCGGGAGTCGCGGTTACCGTTTCGGCGACGCCCGCACCTCCGAGACCGACTGACCGCCGGCCCCACCTTCCGGCACCCCCCCGGGCCCCATCCCCGGCAAAACCCCCGTCTCGCACAGAAGGGACGCTAAACCGCGCCGGATGGCATCCGTTCCGTGCGAAAGGGGGTATCCATTTCACTGCCCCTGGGTCTGAGAGGGTCCAAGATGCGGCACTGGCTCAGGTATGGGTGGCCCGGCGTGCCCTGCGCACGCCCTGGGGCCCCGAATGCCGGCGATCGGGGCCCGGCGCACGCCCTGGGAGCCCCGAGTGCCGGCGATCGGGTGGCGATCGGGTGGCAGCCTTTGGGGACGGGGCAATCAGATGGACATCCGTCCGTGCGAAACGGGGTCTCTCGTAGCATCGACGACATGGAACTCGAAGGACGTCGTGTCGCGATTCTGGCCGAGGACCTGTACGAGGACCCCGAGCTTTGGTACCCCTACTACCGCCTGCAGGAGGCGGGCGCCCAGGTTCAGATCGTGGGCAGCGGGCGCAAAGACACGTTCGAGAGCAAGCACGGCTACCCGGTCAAGGCCGACCTCTCGATCCAGGACGCCCGGGCCGAGGAGTTCGACGCCGTCGTCATCCCCGGCGGGTACTCCCCCGATTACATGCGGCGCACGCCGGCGATGGCCGAGTTCATACGGGCCCTGAACGACCAGCACAAGCCGGTCGCGGCCATCTGCCACGCCGGGTGGATGCTGGCGTCGGCCGGAGTGCTCAAGGGCAAGCACGCGACCGGGTTCATCTCGATCAAGGACGACATGGTCAACGCGGGCGCCCTGTACGAGGACCGCTCGGTGGTGGTCGACGGCAATCTGGTCACCTCCCGCCGGCCGCCCGACCTCCCCGACTTCACGCGGGAGCTGATCGGGCTCCTCTCCCGGGAGCGCGCCACCGTCTGACCCGACGTGGCCCTCGCCGGCCGTTGTGACCTCGTCCGGCTGCGGATGAGGTCACACTGCTGGCAAACTGCGTCCCGGGATGCCTCGCCTCACCGTCCGCGAACGGCTCGCGCCGGAGATCACGGCCTCGCTGTTCTCGAACTACCGGAACGCGGTCGATGCCATCCTCGAGCTGATCGACAACGTGGTCGACTCGCGCCTCCCCGAGGTGGGGCTGGCGATCGACCTCACCCTCAGGGCGGGCCGGGTCCAGATCGTGACCACCGGCGGTGAGGGCATGGGGCCGCGGGAGGTCGAGCGCAACTACCTGCGCTGGGGCCGCTCGGGGAAACGTGGACGCGATCTCCTCGGCCAGTACGGTCAGGGCGGCAAGGCGGCCATCGGCTATCTCGGCTCGCGGCTCACCGTCGAGGTCAGCCAGCCCGGCGACGACGTGTCCTGGCGGCTGGAGGATCGCGAGTACCGAGATCGAAGCCGGCTCAAGACGTATGAGCTGCGAGAGGTGGCAAAGCGCGTCGACGAAGCGCTCGGGTACGGACGGATCCGGATCGAGGGCGTGGACCGGCGGGTGGACGCCAAGCGCGTTACCGAGCGTGTCAGCGAGTCCTACCGCCCGCTCCTCGAAGAGGCACGCTGCGTCATAACGCTCAATGGTCAGCGCCTGCTCCCCGCCCCGCTGCCGGCGGTGCAGCGCCAGGACTTTCGGGTTCGGGCCGGCGGTGTCACTCTGACCGGTTGGGTCGGAGTGCTGCCGGAGGGGTCGGGCATCGAGCCGGGCGTGCGGTGCTACCGGCTCGGCCGTCTGGTCGCGGGCGGCGAGTGGTTCGGCCACCCCGGACCCGCCCAATCGCCGAGCTTGGCGCGCCTGGTCGGGGAGGTCGAGATCCCGCGGCTGCGGTTGACCATGAACAAGACCGACTTCGACCGCGACGACCCGGCCTGGGCGGCGGTGGAGGACCGCCTGCACCGCCTGCTGGCGCCGCTCGTGAAGCGTCTGGGGCAGGAGCAGCAGCCACCGCCTCCGGTGAGCGCGGTGCGCGCCGCCGAGCAGGTGCGCCGGCTCCTGGGCCAGGCACTGCGGCTGCTGGAGCGCAACGAGCTCTTCGAGGGGTTCGAGCTGAGAGCGGGCGCGGGCGCGGAGCCGGCTGACGAGGCGGCCGCACAGCCGGAACTCCGGCTGGAGCCGGCCGCGGAGCCGGACGATCAGACCGGGGACGAGCCTGACGAGGCAGGGCCGCGCGAAGAGCCACGCGCTCGGCATTCGCGGGCGGCGCCGGCGCCTCCGGACGCGGCAACCCATCCTGCGGCTGGCCCCCTGAGCCTCCGTGCCGGGCCAGGTGTCGGGCGAAACAGGACGTTTGTAATACAGCCGCATCTGATTCCGCGGCCGAAGGGCTCCCTTTGTGTACAAGCGCCGGTGTCAGGCGCTCTCCGCCGAACCATCGGGGGCCGCATCCCGCCCCGGCGCCGCTTCCGGCCCTCGCTGCGCGTCGCCGGGATCCTGCACTGTGAACCACAGCACCACCGTGAGGAGGACCGCCGCGGCGGCGGTCAGGAGCATCGCCGCCTGCGGATTGAAGGCGGCGGCGACCATGCCGGACAGGAAGGGCCCGCTGGAGAAGCCGACCGCATTCGCCGAGCCGGATACTCCGTAGACGCGTGCCTGCACCGCGCGCGGGGTGTGCAGGCCGATCAGGGTCGACAGGCTCGGGCTGACGCATCCGAAGCAGAAACCGTAGGCGGCGACTCCGACCACCAGCATTCCGAGCGCGGGCGCCAGCGCGGCGAGCAGGATGGCGCCGGCGAAGATGAGCGCCGCGGTAGCCGCGAACCGCTGGTAACTGAAGCGCCCGCTGAGCCGGCCGTAGAGGGACGCGGCGATGGCGGTCGCGATGCCAGCACATCCGAACGCGATCCCGGTCGCCAGGTTCGGGTGCTGGGGAACGATCGCGAGCAGGCGCAGCGCCACCATCTGCTGCGAGCCCGCGTAGGCGAACTGCACCAGGGTCTGCGCCACCACCAGAGCGAGGAGCGTGAGCAGCACCGGACGAGAGATGGCGCGCAGGCCGGCGCGGCGGGCGGGCGTCGTCATCCGATCGGATGGTGGCTGCACCCGGGAGGTGGGCGGGGACTCGCGTACCACCAGCACCACCGGCAGGATCCCGAGCAAGAGGAGTGCGGTGGTGACCAGGAAGATGGGCCGGAAGCCGAACAGAGCCGTGGCCAGCCCGCCCGCGATCGGCCCCGCCGCCTCGCCGAGCGCGAACGCCGACGCGAGGACGCCGAGCGCGTATCCCACCTTCCGGCGAGGCGTCTCGGAGGCGACCAGCGCGGTGGCCGCCGCGACCGTCCCCGCGGTCGCGCCCTGCACGAACCGCAGCCCGACCAGCTCCCATGGCGACCGCACCAACGCGAGCAGACCCACGCAGACGGCGCCGCCGACCATGGCCCGAATCAGCATCGGGCGCCGGCCGTAGCGGTCCGCGAAGATGCCCCAGATAGGGCCCGCGATCGCCATCGTGAAGCCGCTGACCCCGCTCGCGACCCCGGTCCAGAGCCCGAGCTGGTGTGGATTCCGAACGCCCAGGTCCTGGTGCAGGTAGAGCGCCAGGAAAGGCATCACGAAGCTGAACCCGAACAAGGCGAGGAACTCCGCCACCCACAGCGCGGCCAGGTTCCGCTTCCAGTCGACCCTCGAAGGAGCGGGCGCCGGCAGCTCCGCCGCGTCCTGCGTTTGCCCTCCCACCTTCTTTGACTATAGGGAAAGCAGTTGGGCGCTCGACGTGGAACCGTCAGGCCGGGACGGCGGCCCTCCGTGAGAACCAGAGCCCGGTTTCCGTGGCCCCCACCAGCACCCCCAGCACGACCAGGGCGGCTAGCTCGAGCGGGGCCAGCAGGCCAACGCCGGCGATGGTGAAGAGGCCACCCAGGAGCGCCGGGAAGACGCCGCCGCCGGCCGCCGCGACGCCGACCTGATATCCGGCGACCGACGCGGCGCCGCGCCGGCCGAAGCGCTCCGGGTTGAGCGCGATCAAGGTCGGGAACATCGGCGCCAGTCCCAGCGCCATCAGCGGCAACCCGACCGGCGTGACCAGGAACAACACCGCGCCGGCCAGCGCGACCGCGAACGCCCCCGCCAGCAGGCGGCGGGGACCGGGATGCCAGGGCAGCACGCCGGTCAGCAACCGCCCCGCGCTCAGCATCGCCCAGAATCCGGTCACCGCCAGAGCGGCCAGCGCGCCCGGGGTGCCCCTGGCGACCAGGACGCTGTAGGACCACTGGGCGCCCGCCATCTCGACGCCGGTGTAGATGAAGAACGCAAGCAGGCTGAGCGCGAGCAGCAGTGGCCGCGGCCCCACCTCCGCCGGCTCGCTGTGCGCCGGCGGATCCGGCACGCGCCAGTGCGGGCGGGTGACCAGGAACGTGACCGCGAGGCCCACCTCCAGTCCGGCCATCAGCAGGTACCCGCCCCGAAAGCCGATCGACGTGCCGCTCATGAAGTAAGCGACCTGGGGACCGGCCGCCGCGCCCAGCCCCCAGACACCATGCAGCACGTTCATCGAGCGCACGCTTCCCACCAAGGACACGTGACCGTTCAAGGAGCCGTCGTAGACGCCTCCCGCGACCCCGACCAGCAGGTATCCGACCAGCAGGAGCGGCCAGTCGGGCGCCACCACCACCACCAGCAGCCCGGTGACCGCGCAGACGGCACCGCCGAACAGCAGCCAGCCCCGGCCGATCCGGTGCGAGACGGGGCCCGAGACCGCGCTCGCGACGGCGTAGCCGAACGTGTCCGCCACCAGCACCAGGCCGAGGGCGCCCAGCGGCTGGTGGAAGGTGCGGCGGATCCCGGGCCACGAGACGCCGAGCAACCCCGAGGTCGCGCCGAGGACTAGAAAAGTCGCGAACGCGATCCAGATGCTGGGGGGAAGTCGGGTCCGGACGCGCTCAACCACTCTCCCGGAGGCTAACGAATGCGGCGTGTTGAGGGCCGACTGTCCGCAGTGGGACGCCAAAAGGCGCCCGGAAGGGTCCTACTGCGGACACTGGGCCCTTATTTGCTGGCCGAACGGTACGCTGCCCCCCATGGAGCTGGCGTTCCTGGGCACTGGCGCGGCCTTCTCGCTCGAGCGCTACAACGGCTCCGTCTGCGTCGACCGGCGCTATCTGCTCGACGCCGGGGCGCCGCTCCTCCCCCACCTGGGCCGCCTGGGCATCGATCCGGCCGGCATCGACGTGATCTTCCTGACCCACTTCCACGGCGACCACCTGGCGGGTCTCATCCCCTACCTCTGCTTCCGCGCCTTCGCACCCCGGCGGCGGCCGCTCACGATTGTCGGCCCGGACGCGGTCGAGGACCGCGTGGGCCGGCTCCTCGAAGCGGCCTGGGGGAAGGAGGACTGGCAGGAGATACGGGAGGCCTTCCCGCTCAGCTTCCAGGAGGCCGGCACCGGTGGCGAGGCGTGCGGGGTCGCGTACGAGACGGTCCCGCTCGAGCATGGCAAGGTTCCCGGTATGGGCTACCGGCTTCACCTCCCCGAGCGCGTCCTGGCCTATGCGGGAGACACCCGAGCCACGCCGGCCCTGGACCGGCTGGTCGAGGGCGCGGACGTCGCCATCACCGAAGCCACCGAGCCCGGCGAGGTGCACAGCCATACCTCCTTCGAGGAGGCCGCGGAGCTCATCGCGCGGCATCCCAGCACCCGCTTTTTCCTCAATCACGTCTTCAGCGGCGACCCACCCGGCGCCGCCCACGACCTGGAGGTGGTCGAGCTGTGACTCGAGCGGGCTCGGCCTTCCTGGGCATCCTGGCGGGAGCCGGGGTGTTCGTAGTCCTGCTCGGCCTCGGCTGGGTCCTCTACGAGCGGCTGTCGGGAGAGTCCCTGCCGCTGCTGATCGTGATCGGGGTGGTCTCGGTGGGAGCCGGCCTCTACAGCGGGTGGCTGCTCGGCTGGCTCGTCTACTCCGGCCTGCGCAACTCGGAGGACGACTCGGGGCGGCAGCTACCATAGCGCCGTGGAAGTTCTGGGCCCGAAGGGGCCGGTCAACCGCTTCGGCGGCGCCGACATGCTGACCTGGGCCCGGAACCAGCTGCACGTCGCGTACGACATCGTGGACAACCCGGGTGGCGGTCTGGGCGCCGCCATCCAGGCCATCGGCCAGGTCAAGACCGGATTGCGCGAGCAGGGGGGCGATCGGTATACGCCCCTCGTCGCCCTGCTCGACGACGCGGAGGACGAGGCCGTCCACCGCCGCTTCACCGAGACGCGGCAGCTGGTGCGGCAGGCCCTCGATCAGCTGTCCCGCGCCTGACGGTTCGCCAGGCGGGAGCCGCCGGCTCCGGCCGCGCTCCTAGCTCAGCGGTTCAGGCCGCGGTACTTGATGGTGCAGAGGACCCCGAACAGGATGCCGATGCCGAGGGTCCAGGCCAGCGCCTGGAGCACCAGAGAGCCGGTGCCTGCGTTGCCGAGCAGGAGAGCCCGCTGCTGCGGCGTGGCCGTGTTGCCCAGGATCAGCGACCGGGCGGCGTTGATGACGATGCTGACCGGCTGGTGGGTGGCGAACCCCTGCAGCCAGGTCGGCATCGTCATCACCGGCACGAACGCCGACGAGGCGAAGGTGAGCGGGAAGATGATCGGGAAGGTGGCGGCGTTCACCGCTTCCGGACTTCGGACCGTGAGCCCGATCAGCGCGTAGCCCAGGCTGACCGCGAGCGCGAACAGGAGCAGCAGCAGCGAGGCCAGCACCAGCCCGGGGATGTTGTCGGGCCGAAACCCGACTATGAAACCGGTCGCCAGGAGTACCACCAGCCCCACGGCGGAGTTCACGGTGTCGGACACGACCCGGCCACCGAAGACCGCGCTGCGGGCCATCGGCAGGGAGCGAAGCCGGTTGACGAAGCCCTTCTGCATGTCGTCCGCCAGCGCGAACCCGGTCACACCGGCGCTGAACAGCACCGTCTGGACCGCGATGCCGGGAATCAGGTAGTCGACGTAGTTGAGCCCCTGGAGGCCGGCGATGGCGCCACCGAACACGTACCGGAACAGCAGCACGAACATGATCGGCGAGACCAGGTTGAACATCAGCTGCTCGGGCTGGCGGAACAGCCGGCGTAGGTTGCGGCCGGCCATCGCCAACGTGTCACTCACCCCCCACCCGAACGCCGCCAGAGGTCCTGGCGCCCCGGGTCGGACCGAGCCCCGGGGCGCCCCCTTCACCATCTCCGTCATCGCTCGCTCCTGACTTTCTCGCGGCGAGCACCGTCGCTGGTCGCTCGGTCCCCGCCGTCCGCCCCTCCGGACGGGGGCTCGCGCTCCGCTCCCTCCGCGGCATGCCCCGTCAGCGCCAGGAACACGTCGTCGAGGCTCGGCTCCCGCAGCTGCACCGAACGCGCCGGCAGGGCGGCGGCGTCCAGCCGGCGGACGACCTCGGTGAGGGTGGAGGTCCCGTCCCGGCTCGGAACCCGCACCAGATCCTCGTCGAGGGAGGTCTCGCCACCTCCGGCTCCGGACAGCACGGCGGCCGCCTGCTTCGCCTGCTCGGCATCGGCCAGCCGCACCTCCACGACCGCGCCGCCCAGGCGCGCCTTCAGTTCCTCCGACGTGCCTTCCGCGATCACCCGGCCGTGGTCGACCACCGCGATCCGGCCCGCCAGCCGGTCGGCCTCCTCCAGGTACTGCGTGGTCAGCAGGACGGTCGTGCCCTCACGCACCAGGCGCTCGATCTCTTTCCAGAGGTCGATGCGGCTGCGCGGGTCGAGTCCGGTCGTCGGCTCGTCGAGGAAGAGCACCGGCGGGTCCGCGACCAGGGCGGCCGCCAGGTCGAGGCGCCGCCGCATGCCGCCGGAGTAGGTTTTGACGGTCCGGTTGCCGGCGTCGGCGAGGCCGAACCGCTCCAGCAGGTCGGTGGCCCGGCGCCGGCCCACCGCACCGGGGAGGTGGTTGAGCCGGCCCACCAGCCGGAGGTTCTCCGCCCCCGTCAGGTTGTCGTCCACGGCGGCGAACTGGCCCGCCAGTCCGATCGAGCGGCGCACCGCGGCCGGATGGTGCAGCACGTCGATACCGACCACCTCGGCCCGGCCGGAGTCGGGACGGAGGAGGGTGGTCAGCATGTTCACGACCGTGGTCTTGCCCGCTCCGTTCGGTCCGAGTAAGCCGAACACCGTGCCCGGCTCGACCTCCAGCGAGACGCCGTCCACCGCCCGAACGCGCTTGCCGAACGTCTTCACCAGGCCTTCAGCAAGAATCGCCGGGTAGGCCACCGCGGGCACTCTACGAAATCCGGCCCGGGACATTGCGGTCGCCCACCGTGACCAACCTGGGGCCCCGCCGCAGAATCCCACCGCGTCCGCAGTCAGCTGCTACCGCCGCCGGGGTAGGCCCGCGGTGTGGAAACTCTGGGACACCGCCTCGGCTCCTCCTCAGTCGGGCCGCACGTCCCGGAGGCCGGCCGCCGCGAGGTCGAACGCCCGCTCCACCAGCCGGCGCAGGTTTGGCTTGCCGTCGCGCCGGGCCCACTCCAGCATCGCCTCGAAGGCCACGCTCTCGATCACGCGCACCGCGACCCGGAGCTCGAAGTCGTCGGCGTCGCCATCGGGGCCGGCGAGCACCTGGGCCAGCATCTCCAAACCCTGGTCGGTCTCCTGCCACAGGCGCGCTCGCAGGCTGGGCACCTCGAACGCGATCCGGACCCGCTGCAGGACCAGCTCTCGGTCCTGTTCCATGAGCGGGACGGCGGCCTCCAGCATCATGTGGCGGACCTTCTCCAGCGGTGGCTCGCCGGCGGGCCGTGAGCTCAGCATCTCGAACAGGATGGGGTCGTACTCGTCGAAGGCGACCACGTCCTCCTTGGACGGGAAGTAGTTGAAGAAGGTGCTGGGCGAGATCTCCGCCGCGTCCGCGATCTGCTCGATGGTGGTGGCGTCAAAACCCTGCCTCTCGAAGAGGTCGAGGGCTACCTCCTGAATCGCCCGGCGGGTACGGCGTTTCTTGCGCTCGCGCAGGCCCTCCTTGGGTCGGTCCGGCACCGTGAGGCGGGGCTGGGCCCGACGTTCGGTGCCTCGCCCCGCCTCACGTAACGATCCGGGTTCGCTCATGCGAGAATCCGGTCCTGCTGGGGCGCGCGGGCGGGCAGGAAAACCAGCACCAGCACCGCGCCTACCACTGCCACCGCGGCCGAGATCAGGAGCACCTCCGCCATCGCGTCCGTGTAGGCGAGCTTGGCCGCAGCCGCGAGTGGTCTGCCTACCGAGGGCGGCAGGTGGGTGGCGACCGCGACCGCGCCCGCGATGCTGCCATGGGCGGCCGTCCGCGCCGGCGCCGGAAGTCCCCCCAGGTGGGCGGCCAAGCGGGCGCCGTAGGAGTTGGCGAGGATGCTGCCCAGGATGGTGGGCCCCATGGTAGTCGCGACGTTCTGGATTGCGCGTGAGATGCCGCTTCCCGCGCCCACCTGCTCGGGCGGCAGGGCACCCAGGACGGCGTCCATCGCGGTCGGCATGCCGAACCCCAGACCGACGCCGATCACCGCCAGGGCGGCCGCGATCAAGCCGAACCCGGTGCCGGGGCCGATCCGCGAGCAGACGGCCAGGCCGCCCGCCATCATCGCCAGCCCCAGCGCGACGGCGATCTTGGTGCCGGCGGCTTTGGCCACCCGCTCGGAGGCGAGTCCACCGACCAGCAGCCCACCGATCATGGGCAAGAGCCGCAGCCCGGTCTCCTGGGCGTTCGCGCCCTGCACGCTCTGGAAGTAGGGCGTGATCACGAACAGGACGCCCATCATCGCGAAGCCGACGATGGTGAAGGAGATCGTGCCCCACAAAAAACGGGGCCTCGTGAACAGGTGCAGGTCGATCAGGGGCGTTCGCGCCGCCAGTTCCCAGAGCACGAAAGCAGTCAGCAGGATCAGCCCGCCCGCCCCGGCTCCCCAGACGTGCCAGTCGCCCCAGCCCTGCACCGGCTGCTCAATGATCGCGTAGACGAGTCCGAACATCCCCGCGATCAGCATCACCGCCCCCAGCCAGTCCAGGCGCGGCGCCGCGGGGTCGCGCGTCTCTGGCACCAAGAAGGCGACCGCGACCAGGGCGATCACGGCGAAGGGCGCGTTGACGAGGAAGATCGATCCCCAGGCGAAGTGCGTCAGGAGCCACCCCGAGACGAGCGGGCCGAGCGGGAGCCCGAGCATCACGCTGGCGGTGACGATCATCACCGCGCGGGGCCGCTCCTCGTCCGAGAACATCGAGGGCAGGATCGACATCGAGAGCGGCATGATCACCGCCGCGCCGATCCCCATCACCGCGCGCATCCAGATCAGTTCGACGGGAGTCACCACCCGGCTCGCGATCACCGATCCCACGCCGAAGAGGACGATGCCGAAGAGCAGCGTCTTCTTCCGACCCAGGTGGTCACCGACCACGCCGGCCGGGATGAGCAGGACCGACATGGCGAGCGTGTAGGCACCGCTGATCCACTGCAGGTCGCTCTCGGTCGCGCCCAGTTGGGCGGAGATGGTGGGAAGTGCGGTCACCAGGATGGTGATGTCGAGCCCCAGCACCAGCACCGCCGCCACCAGGGCGATGAGCGCCACCCAGCGCCTGGGGTTGGCCTGGGTCTCCCGTACTCCGATCGCGTTGGCCATCGCTGTCACCTCCTTAGCTCAGTGGATGTTCCCCATTGATGGACTGTCTCGATTTCCATTGTTACTCCAATTTTAGAGAAAGTCAAACGTCATCATCCTCGCTGCGTTCCGCGCAAATGGCATGCTTGCGAGGACGATGGAGAACCCCCTGGAGCCGGCGGTCAGGTGACCGAAAAGTTCGAGCTCGATCCCGCCCACACCCGGATCGCCTTCTCGGTCACGCACCTCGGAGTGACTGCGGTGCGCGGCTGGTTCACACGCTTCACCGGCATCTTCGAGGCGGATCGCGCGCGGCTCGGCGGCGCCACCGGCGAGGTCTTGATCGAGGCCGACAGTCTGACCACCGGCGAGGACCAGCGGGACGCGCACCTGCGCTCCGAGGACTTCTTCTACGTCGAACGCTTCCCCACCCTGACGTTCCGGCTCACCGGGGTCAGCTCACGCGGAGACGCCGGCTATCAGGTCACCGGCGACCTCACCATCCGGGGCGTGACCCGGCCGGTGACGCTCGAAGCCACCTACCTGGGTGAGACCGCCAACCCGTTCGGCGCCGGCACCCGGATCGGCGTCCACGCGACGGGGCAGGTCGACCGCACCGCCTTCGGGCTCAACTGGAACCAGATGGCGGGCAGCGTGCGGGTGGTCGCGCTGCCGGTCACGCTGGAGATCGACGCCGAGGTGGTGGCCCAGCCCGAGGAGCAGGCGGCGAGCATCGAGGAGCTGTTGAACCGGCTCAGCCCCGGCGAGCTGGCGGCCCTGCGGCGTGCGCTCGACCACGTGACCTCCGAGGTGGACGCCCGCCTCGGCAAGGGACCGGCGGCGGTCGCCCCGGAGGCGCCGCAGCGGCGAGGTCGGTTCGGACGGAGGCGATGACCAGGCGGTAGCCCGGCCGGCGCGTCTTCCCTCAGGCCTCGAGCGCGGCCCGGCCCGCGTCCAGCCAGGCCAGGTTGCCGCGGCCGGCCTGCGCCAGCCAGTACTCCACCCCCCACAGCAGGACCATGCCCAGATCGGCCGCCCGCACCTCGGCCAGTCGATCGACGATGTCGGTCGGGTCCACGCTGCGCGGCTCCCACTGGGTGTCGGCGCTCGCCTCCCACGGCTCCGCCTGCAGCTCCGTGACCCAGCACCCGATCCCTCTCGCTTCTGCCTCCGCCTGCCAGTGCTCCAGATAGGGGACGTGCGAGCCGGCGTGCGCGACCCAGCCGCCCCGTCCGATTGAACGGTAGACATCCAGGCCCAGCACATCGCCGGCCTGCAGCAATTCCAACAACTCCGGCTCCGCCCCTGAGCCGAGGCCGCGCAGCGCCTCCTGGTTGACGCAGCTGTGACCCGAGAATTCGTCCACCAGACGGCTGAAGTGCCCGAAGGCGGTGAGGATCACCGGCCGGTGGTCACGGGCGCGCACGGCGGCGACCTCCCGCTCGAGTACGGCGGGCGAGATCCACCAGCGGTTGGGTCCCGACTTGTTCGACGGCTCGTTCTCCACCTGCCACCACTCGATGACGGACCGCTCTCGAAACCGCTCCACCATCGCCTCCACCTGGGCCCGGGCGGCCCGGGCGACCGGAAGCTCCGCGTGCACCTCACCGCCACTTCGAAGCTCGAGCCGCTGGCTGGACGGGAGGTGGAACTCGGGCCAGCGGGGGGCCTTCATGCCGACCGTCAGCACCACGCGCCGGCCCGCCTGGGCGGCCTGGTCGAGCTGCCAGTCGAGGTCGGCCGGGGGCTGGTTCCAGTAGCCGCAGAGGCGCAGCGGCTCGAGGCCGAGCTCGATGACCTGGGCCAGCGCCTGCGCGGGGTCCAGGCCCAGCCAGCGCGCGTGGGTGGCGGAGAAGGTGGCACCGATCCGCATGCCAGGTCAGGCTAAACCCGGGACCCGTACCCAAGGGTCCCTGAGTGCCGGCAATCGGGGCCTTCCGGATACCCAGGGGTCCCTGAGTGCCGGCAATCGGGGGACTAACGCATCACAGTGAGGAGCAGTGCCTTTGCGCTCAGCAGACGGTTCTGCGCCTGCTGATAGATCACTGACCGGGGGGACTGCACCAGCTCCTCGTCGATCTCGAAGCCGGGGTGGATCGGCATGTCGTGCATGATCCAGGGAGTCGCTCCGCCCAGATTCCGGCGGTTGAGCTGGTAGGGCGTCATCAGCTCGATGCGGCGCTCCGCCTCGGTCGCGTAGGAGAGCTCGTGGTAGTGCTCCATGTCGATCCAGGTGTCGGTGTAGAGGAAGGTCGACTCAGCAGCCGCCTCCTGGACGCTCGAATAGTCACTGACGAGTCCGGTCGCCCGCGCCTCCGAGACCAGGTCCCGGTCCCAGGAATCCGAATTGCGCTCGGGGGTGACCAGGCCCACCCGCATCCCGACCCGGGTACAGGCGACCAGCAGCGAGTTGGTGACGTTGTTGTGGATTCCCACGAACGTCACCGTGACCCCATCGAAGGCTCCCTCCACCTGTTTGACGGTGATCAGGTCGGCCAGCGCCTGGGTGGGGTGATGGCGATCGTCACAACCGTTGATCACCGGGACCAGACTGCCCCGCGCCAGCTCCAGGAGGTCGGCGTGGTGCTTGAGCCGGGCCAGGATCGCGGAGGTGTTGCGTGAGACGTACGCGGCCTCGTGGTGGATGGGCGAGATCGAGAAGTTGCTCTCGGCCCAATTGAGGCGGACGGCGTACCCCCCCAGCTCGTTGATCGCCGCTTCGAACGAGAGGACGGTCCGGGTCGACGTCTTCTCCATCAGCAGGACAAGGCCCTTGCGATGGAGCGCGCCCTCGTAACGCTCAGGGTGCTGACGGCAGTCCTCGGCCAGTGCGACCAGCTCGCGGAGTTGGTCCCCGCTGAACTCGCGGAGGGAGATGACGTGCTGCGCTGCCGACCTGGGCGGGGCCGAAGACATTGCATAAAGATACAGATCGGCTGATTACTTATGCAGTCGACCTGGAAGCGAGACGCCGAACCGGCTCCTTCACGTCAGGTAGAGCACCGCGTAACAGGCGAGCCAGTGCTCCACCATGTAGTCGGTCCCGCTGGCCTTGCTCAGTTCCGGCTCCGCGTGCCCCTCAGCCGCCGCAGACATCGGCGGCACGCGCGGATCCCCAGCCGGCAGCGCCTCGGCCAGCCGGCGCCAGCACCAGGCCCGGGACAGGTTCAAGCCGTGCAGGTGCGCGATCTGGCCGTCACTGTCGTCGGAAACGACCGCCGGGGTGAACAATGCCTCAGGTCGCCCGGCGGCCAGTGCGGGCAGGAACCGATCCAGCCAGGGCACGAACTCCCCGGTCGGCAGCAGTTCCGCCATCAACACTGCCTCGCACAGGGCGGGAGAGAGGAAGTCGGCGCCGTCCGGCTCCCAGTCGCCCGGATAATCCGCGTCCGAGCCGAACCACCGGCGGGCGCTCGCCGTGATCGTGTCCAGGAGCGTGGTGTCCGCGAGCGACCTCGCGTAGTCGAGCGCGCGGAGCAGGCCGAACGCGCCGTTGAAGTGCGCGCCCTGCCGGATCGGATAAGTCGGCTTCGGCAGCCACTCCACCAACCGGGTCGTGAACAGGCCTGCCAGCGGTCGCAGGTGCGCCGCCCACCGCTGTGCGTCCGGGTCGTCCCAGCGGGCCAGCTCATGGGTGAGTGCCAGTGCCCAACTCCACCCATAGGGGCGAGAGCCGCCCCCGTACTCCGCGATGTGCGCGGCCTCAGTCGCGATCGCCCCGGCCGTCAGGTGTTCATCGAGAACCGCACGGATCTGACCGGCCGGCACCGCCTCCGGCACCACCCGCAGGAGCCGGACCAAGAGCCAGTGCATCTCGACTGCGGAGTGCCAGTCGTAACAGCCGTAGAAGGCAGGGTTGAGCTCTCGCGGCCGCCCCGGCAGCGGCGCCGGCCCTCGCAGATCCATCCGGAAGTCACGCGGATACTCGCGGCGGACGTTGGTCAGCGTCACGCGGGCGAACTCATCGGCTCGCTCGAGCAGAAGCGCGTGGCGATCGGTCATGAGTGCGTCCTCACCCAAGCTGGGGCAGGACCCGGTCCCGGAACAGCTCCAGGTCCGAGGTCCCGGGAAAGCCGCCGAAAGCCATGGCCACCGCGCCGAAGCCCAGCGATCGCACCAGCTCCAGATGCTCGACCAGGTCATCCGGGCTCCCGGCGAAGTGCGGCTCCGAGGACTCCAGGCGCGATCCGGCCGCCTGCCGGGCCGCCTCCCGCATGGGGCCCAGAAAGACGGTCAGGGGATACACCTTCTCGATCGACGCGACGTCCCGGCCGACCTCGGCGCAGTGGGCGGCCAGGACCTTCAGCTTGTGACGCAGCACGTCCTCACCATGGGAGAAGGCGAGCCACCAATCCGCGTGCTCGGCCACCGCCCGCAGCAGGAAGCGCTCACCATCTCCCCCCACCATGATCGGGGGCACGGGCCGCGGCCGCGGGTTGAAGTGGACGTCCGTCAGCTGGTAGTCCCGGCCGGCGAAGGAAGGCTGGTCCTCGGTCCACAGCGCGCGGATCGCCTGGATGCCCTCCACCATCTGCTCGATGCGGCGCCTGGTGGAGGGAAACGGGTAGCCGTACGCCGTGTACTCATCCTCGAGCCACCCGGCGCCGTAGCCGAGCACGAAGCGGCCGCCGCTCAGCTCCTGCAGGGTGGCCGCCATCTTCGCCACCAGCGGCGGGTGGCGGTACGAGTTGCACATCACGATGCCGCCGAGCTGCTGCCGGGGATACCGGGCGGCAAGCCAGGTGAGCTGGGTCCAGCACTCCAGCCGGTAGCTGTCGCCGCGCATCAGATGGTCGGGCACCCAGAAGGCGTCCGCGAAGGTGGCCGCGACGTCGCAGACTTGGGCCAGGTCCTGGGGGAAGGTCGCGGGAGTGATGGCTTCGATGCCGCGCTCACCGGCGGGGGTGTTGTAACCGATCTTCAAGGTCGCCAATGCCGTTCTCCTCGCTCCCGGTGAGCCGCGGGCCGTCTTTCCTGCTGGGTTCGCATTCTGTCAGAGCCGCCGGATCGGCCCCCGGCGACGGTGTAGCGTCTCTGCCGATGGCCGGCACGGGTCCTCCGGTCGCTGAGCTCCTGCCGCAAAAGCCGACGCTGTCGAATCTGCGGCAGGCGGCCGCCACCTGCCGCGCCTGCCGGCTGTTCGAGCGCGGAACGCAGACCGTGTTCGGCGAAGGGTCGGCGCGGGCTCGCGTGGTGCTGGTCGGGGAGCAACCCGGGGACCGTGAGGATCGGGAGGGGCACCCCTTCGTAGGGCCCGCCGGCGCGGTGCTCCACCAAGGGCTGGAGGCAGCCGGCGTGGATCCCGGGCTGGCCTACGTCACCAACGTGGTCAAGCACTTCAACTGGCGTCCTCAGGGCCGGCGCCGCATCCACCAGAAACCAAGCCACGCCGACGTCGAAGCCTGCTTCCCGTGGCTGGAGGCGGAGGTGGCGGCCCTTCATCCCGAGCTCCTGATCTGCCTCGGCGCCACCGTCGCCCAGGCACTCCTGGGCTCCGACTTCCGGGTCACGCAGCACCGAGGGGAGCTCGTGCAGACGCGGCTGGGAGTCCCGGCGCTGGTCACCGTCCATCCCAGCTCCATCCTCCGGACTCCGCCCGAGCTGTCACGGGAGGCGGCGATGGAAGCATTCGTGAACGATCTGCGGCAGGTTGCCCGGCACCTCGACAGCGGCGAGTCGTGACCCGCCGCTGGTTCTGAAGTAGGCCGTTGGGCCCCGGTCGCGGTAGGAACCGCCGTTATGGGCGCCCCCGCACAGATCCCAGCGAGCGGAACTACCGCGGTGTCAGGAGGGGGTGCCGGTCGCGCTCGGTGCCGACCCTGCCGCCGACGTGATCGGGGTGCCGGCGAAATGGCAGGCGGCCAGGTGCCCCTTCAGGGACGGCTTGAGCGGCGGCTCCTCTCGGGCGCAGATCTCCTGAGCCAGCGGGCAGCGGGTGCGGAACCGGCAGCCCGACGGCGGGTTGATCGGGCTCGGCACGTCGCCCTGGAGCACGATCCGCTGCCGCTTCATCCCCGGGACCGGCTCCGGAATCGCCGACAGCAGCGCCTGTGTGTAGGGGTGCTGAGGCCGGGCGTAGAGTTCCCGCGCCTGCGCGACCTCCACCACCTTCCCCAAATACATCACCGCGATCCGGTCGGAGATGTAGTTCACGACCGCCAGGTTGTGCGCCACGAACAGGTAGGTCAGCTTGAACTCGCGTTTGAGGTCCACCAGCAGGTTCAGCACCTGCGCCTGGATGGAGACGTCGAGTGCAGACACCGGCTCGTCTGCGATGACCAGCTTCGGCTGCAGCACCAGCGCCCGCGCGATGCCGATGCGCTGCCGCTGACCGCCACTGAACTCGTGGGGATAGCGCCCGGCGGCCTCGGGGCGCAGGCCCACCTTGTCCAGGATCTCCTTGATCCGCTGGTCGCGGTTGCCGATGTGGTGGACGCCCAGCCCCTCGCCGATGATGTCCCGCACCGTCATCCGTGGGTTCAGCGAGCCCACCGGGTCCTGGAAGATGAACTGGCCGTCGCGACGCATGCGCGTCATGGCGCCGCCGGCGAGCTTGGTCAGGTCGCGCCCTTCGAACTCGATCGTGCCCGCGGTGGGCTCGATCAGCCGCAGCAGGGTGCGCCCCAGCGTCGACTTGCCACACCCTGACTCACCGACCAGACCCAGCGTCTCGCCGGGCATGATGTCGAGGTCGACGCCGTCCACGGCCAGCACCTGACCCACCGTCCGCTGCAGGATGCCGCGCCGGATCGGGAAGTACTTTTTGACGCCGCGCGCCCGGAGCAACGGCTGCGGTTCGGCGGTGGACGCGTCCGGCGTCGCCGTTACTTCAGCCGTCATCCGGGGACCGCCTCCACGCCCTCGGAGACTCGCGCGCCGTGCTCACACAGCCAGCAGGCCGATTCCTGCGGGCCTGCCTCGAAGAGCGGCGGGTCGTGCTCCCAGCAGCGGTCGAACACGTGCTGGCAGCGCTGGGCGAACCGGCACCCCTTGGGCCAGTTGAGCGGGCTCGGCACCATGCCGCGGATGACCTGCAGCGGCTCGGCCTGCGTCATGCCCAGCCGCGGGATGGAGTGCATCAGAGCCTCGGTGTAGGGATGCTGGGGGCTGCGGAAGACGTCCCGCGCAAGACCCCGCTCCACCACCCGCCCGGCGTACATGACGGCGACGTCGTCCGCCACCTCGGCGACCACGCCCAGGTCGTGGGTGATCATCAGGATCGCCATTCCGAGCCGGTCCTGGAGGTCCGTCATCAACTGCAGGATCTGCGCTTGGATGGTCACGTCGAGGGCGGTCGTGGGCTCGTCCGCGATCAGCAGCTTGGGGTCGCAGGCGAGCGCCATCGCGATCATCACGCGCTGCCGCATCCCGCCCGACATCTGGTGTGGGTGGTCGCCGAAGCGCCGCTCAGGGGACGGAATTCCGACCAGCCGCATCATCTCCAGCGCCCGGTCCCTCGCCTCCTTGGCACTCACGTTGCGGTGCAGCCGGACCGTTTC
The DNA here is from genome assembly GCA_963790575.1 of Candidatus Dormiibacterota bacterium. Taxonomy (GTDB): domain Bacteria; phylum Chloroflexota; class Dormibacteria; order Dormibacterales; family Dormibacteraceae; genus CAVTSA01. The sequence continues at coordinate 131,219 of CAWBPD010000012.1, forward strand.
CGTGATCTGGTTGCCGACCGTGTACACCGGGTTGAGCGAGGTCATGGGCTCCTGGAAGATCATCGACACCTCGTTGCCGCGCAGCTCCCGGAGTTGATCCTCAGGGGCGGTCACCAGGTCCCGGTCCTCGAAGCGGATCGAGGAGCCAGGCATGATCTCGCCCGGACGGTCGACCAGTCGCATGATCGAGAGCGCCGTCACGCTCTTGCCGCACCCGGACTCCCCGACCAGAGCCAGCGTCTTGCCCTGTTCCAGCGACAGATCGACGCCGTCGACCGCACGCATCTCGCCGGCGCGCATGTGAAACCACGTGCGGAGGCCCTTGACCTCAAGCAGTCCTGCCAAGACCGCCCCAGCGTAGCAGGGCGATGTGACGGTCAGCTTCGTGCGCTTCACACGAGCAGGGCGGCCACGGCGCGCGCGGCCGCGGCGCGCAGCAGGGCGGGAGCCTCGCGCATCGCCTGCTCCAGCGGAAGGCCGGCCGAGATCTCCTCCACCAGCGTCACCCCCTCCCGCAAAACCCGTTCCCAGCCCGAACCCAGCCGGCCCGCCAGCAGCGCCACAGGAACGCCCGCGGCGGCCGCCCGGTGGGCGACCTCGATCGGGCCCTTGCCGAAGACCGTCTGCCCGTCCACGCGGCCCTCGCCGGTCAGGACCAGAGCCGCACCCGGCAGCATCGCGGGTAGACCTGCCGCTTCCACCACCAGCGGCGCGCCCCGCCTCAGACGCGCGCCCAGGAAGTGCAGCAGACCGGCGCCGGTACCGCCCGCGGCGCCCGCGCCGGGCGTCCCGGCCAGCCCCTGCGGCAGGAAGCTCGCGAAGTGGCGGAGCGCCTCCTCCAGCTCCATCATGACCGGCTCGGTGGCGCCCTTCTGCGGTCCGTAGACGGCGGTCGCGCCCTCCGGACCGGTGAGCGGATTGGCGACGTCCACCGCTACCTCCACCATCACCGACCGCCAGCCGGGGTCGACCTGCGAGGCGTCGATGCGCTCCAGCCGAGCCAGTGCCGCTCCCACCGCGCGGCAGGTCGTGGCCTTCGGCATCGAGCAGGCGGTACCCGAGGGCCTGCGCCATGCCGGCCCCGGCGTCGTTGGTCGCCGACCCGCCGATGCCGGCCACGATGCGCCGGGCGCCACCCCGGCGCGCCGCCTCCAGGACCTGCCCGAACCCATAGGTGGACGCCCGGCGTGCGTCCAGGTCCTGCTCCGGCAGCAGCGGGAGGCCGCTGCTCGCCGCCAGCTCCACCACCGCCAGCCGCCCACGCTCAGCGACGCCGTAGATGGCGATCACCGGTGCGCCGAGTGGACCCTCGACCTCGACCTCGCGGAACTCCCCGTCGAGGGCGGCGACCAGCGCCTCCACGGTCCCCTCCCCGCCGTCGGCGACCGGCACCTCCCGCATCTCCGCGCCTGGCAGCGCGTCCCGCACCCCGGCCGCCATCGCGCGCGCTGCCTCGGGCGCGCTCAGCGAACCTTTGAACGGATTGGGCGCGACCACGACCCGGGGCACGATGAGCGATTGTGCTCCCGCCTCCGTCCGACCGCAGCGGCCGGCCTCAACCTGCTAGAAACAGGCTGGACGATGGCTGGCCTCTACGAGATCATCGCCGAGCTCCGGCACGAGAACCAGACCCCGGCTGCCACCCGCACCCTGGACCTGGTCACCGAGCGCCTCGGCGAGACCCAGGACAATCTGCGGCAGGCGCTGAGCCGGATTCCGTCCACGGGGATCCCGTTCGGGGGTCAGCCGGTGCTGGAGGAGCTGCTGGCCCGCGCCGAGGCCGACCACGTGGACAACCTGACCACGGGCTACTCGCAGACCGAGCTGGCGGCCGCGACGGAGGTGGTGGACTCGTCCCAGGCCGGCATCGCCCTCGTCATGGGCGGCCTCGCGGTGCTGTCCATCATCCTCATCGTGCTGGCCATCATCTACGGCATCAGCTCGGTCCACGCGTGATTCACGGCATCAGCGCCGTTCATTAAGGAGGCCGGCGATGCCTCAGGAGTTCTCCTTCGACGTCGTCTCCCAGTACGACAGCGCGGAGCTCACCAACGCGCTCGACCAGGCCCGCCGCGAGACGGCCACCCGCTTCGACTTCAAGGACACCGGGACCACCTTGGAGCGGCGAGGTGATGTGATCGTGGTCGAGTCCGCCACCGAGGACCGGGCCCGCGCGGCGGTCCAGGTGCTGCGGGAAAAGGCGGCCCGTCGCAAGCTCTCGGCCAAGCTCCTCCACGCTGGTGAGCCGCGGACCATCGGCAAAGGGCGGGGACAGGTGGAGGTGGAGCTGATGGCGGGGATCTCGGATGACCTGGCGAAGCAGCTTCAGCGGCGGGCGCGCGCGGTGGCGCCCAAGGTGCAGGTGCGCATCCAGGGGGACCAGCTGCGCGTCTCGTCAAAGTCGAAGGACGACCTTCAGACCGTGATCACAGCACTTCGGGACGACGACTCGATCCCGGTCCCTCTGGAGTTCACGAATTACCGCTGACGACGCCCGTAATCCCCGAGTGCCGGCAATCGGGGTACTTCCGCGCCCACGTGAGCCTCGAGTGCCGGCAATCGGGTATGGGTGCCGCGGCCCTCGCGTGAAAGCGGCGTAGAGACGATGAAGGTGATCCCGGCGCTGGACCTCCGGGGTGGCCGGGTGGTGCGGCTGCGGACCGGCGACTTTAAGCAAGAGACGACCTACAGCCACGATCCGCTGGCCCTGGCGCGCGCCTACGAGGCGGCCGGCGCCGGAGTCCTCCACCTGGTGGACCTTGACGCCGCGCGGGGGGCGCCCGCCCAGGACGCGCTGGTGCGACAGGTGGTGGAGGGGACGCACCTGGCGGTCCAGGTGGCGGGCGGCGTGCGCGACGAAGCCACCGCCGGGCGCTGGCTGGACGCGGGCGCGGCGAGCGTGGTGATGGGAACCACTGCCGTACGGCACCCGGCCCTGCTGGCGGAGGTCGCGCGCGCCCACCCGGGACGGGTGCAGGCGGCCCTCGACGTGCGGCGCGGAGGCGCTCCCGCCGTCGCGGGCTGGCTGGAGTCGGAGGCCGGGCTCACCATTCCGGAGCTGCTCGGCCTCTGGGACGCGGCCCCGCTGGCCGGCGTCATTCTGACCAGCATCGACCGCGACGGAACGCTGCTGGGGCCGGACCTGGACGTCCTCCGGCTGGCTCGCGGTTCGACCCGGCACCGGCTGACTTACTCGGGCGGGATCGGAGCTTTGCGGGACCTTCCCACGGTGGCGGAGGCGGGGGCCGACGCCGCTATTCTCGGAAAATCGCTGCTCGAAGGGCGCTTCACCTACGCCGAGGCGCGGTCGTCGGTCTGATCGCGCTCCTGGGGGCGGTGGCGGCCGCCTGCGGTCAGCCCCCGGCGGCCGGGAACATCCGAACCGACGACGCGGCGCTGCACCAGGACATCGATCAGGGTCGCACCGGCGCCGAGGTCACCTTCGGCGGCGTGGTCGTCTCGGGGCCCACCGTCTACGGGCGCGAGCAGGAGTTCTGGATCCGCACGCCGCTGGGGGATCAACTCGAGGTCGACCATGACATCGACTACGCGACCTCGGCCCCGGTCCACCCGAGGGCGCAGGTCATCGTGCGCGGTCAGCTGTATCTCGACCCCGGCCGCGTGGGAGTCCACTGCACGCACCAGTCCACCTCCAGCGGCTGCCCGGTCCCCGGCTTCGTCGAGTACGGCGGACGGCTCTACGAGTAAGCGAGTTCGAGACGCGGCGATTGTCTCCCCGCTGGGCTACGCTTAATGACATGGTGGGGCGCGTTCCGCAGGCCGGCGTCGCTGTAGAGGGGGGACTGCGGTAGCCAGGCCATGCTGGAAGCTGTCGCGGGACTGATCGCCCTCCTCCTCATCCTCACCGGCATCGCGATCATGGTTGGACCGGGACCGTGGCGAAACCTGCGCCGGCGCCAGGCCGAACGGGGGCTGCGCCCGCTGACGCTGCGGCCGGTGCGCCCGGTGCGCAGCGCGGAACGGGTTCCCGTCCCCGACTCCGCGGCCATCAACCCGACCACGCAGCGGGCGCTCTCCTCGGCGGCGAAGCTGGTCGACCTCCTCGCCGACCACGGCGCGCAGCGTCACGCCACCGCGGTGCGCCTGGCGGCGGGCAGGCTCCGCCACGAAGAGGTCAACGGCATCTACGCGATGCAGGAGGCGCTGAGCCATCTGCAGCGGGTGAAGGTGGATGACCGAGCCGACCAGGAGATCCTGCAGGGGCTGATCGCGACGGTGGAGCGGGCGCTGCACGACCGGATGGAGCAGCTCGAGATCTACCCCCGCCGCTGACGCCGTCCTTAGGGTTACATCGCCGGCGTTGCAACGCTAAACCGGGCGCGTTGAGGTTGTGTCGCTAGCACTGTGCGGGGTCCGGTGGGACCCGCCCCGCCGCGATCACCATCAGCAGGAAGCAGCTGAAGACCCCGTTCCGATCGCGCTCGATCAGGTCGGCTTCCCAGTCGCGTCTCTCCGGTTCGGTGATGACACCCTCGCGCGCCGCGGCGCGGGCCACGCCCAGCAGGTGAAATCCCCGCTCGGCCGCCGCCAGCGCCTGTGCGCCACCCGCCAGCACCTCCAGGAAGATGTCCACCAGACCCGCTTCCAGCAGATGACGTCGCAGCTGCCGCCCGGACCAGGGATTGGCGTACCCGGCCGCGCGAAAGGCCAGGATCCGCCTCGTCACCTCGGGGAGGCCCGAATCCAGAAGGAGCACCTCGGAGTCCGGTTCGACCGCGACCACCCAGCCCCCGGGGCGGACCACCCTGCGCATCTCTCGCACCACCGGCCCCGCGTCCGGGAGGTGCATGAGCACCCGCTTGATCCAGGCCGCGTCGAAGGAGGCGTAGGCGAGCGGGAGGTGTGCTCCGTCGGCCGCCGCGAAGGTGAGATCAGGTTGGCACTCGGACCGGGACCGTGCCTCCTTCGCCATGTGAGTGCTGAGGTCGATCCCGAGCACCGACGCACCGGTAGCGGCCACGATCGAGCGCGCATCTTCGCCGAGACCGCATCCGACCTCGAGGCAGCGCTGTCCTGGCTGCAAGCGCAGGAGTCGTAGACCTGGGTGGCGTTCACCCGGGCGGGTCGACGTCCGTTCGAGGAAGCGCACCGACGCGTCCGGATCCTCGCTGCGATCGACCGCCCGCCAGCGCTCCGACGGCGTGCTCATGGCGTCCATGATCCAACGCTCGGGGTCTGCCGCCAGGCCGCGCCGAGGGAGGTACGGTCGGCGGATGAAGAATCGCCGACCCGCGATCTACACCGGAGGTGCCGGCGGCGAGCTGGCCCTGGTTCTCGATTGCGCCGATCTGGAGCGAGCCGCCCAGTTCTGGGGACCCGCGCTCGGCTATTGGTGGAAGCCTCCGGAGGGCCCTGACGACCGGTACCTAGCGCTGCTCCCCGAAAGCGGGGATGGCATCGAGCTCCTGCTCCAGCGCGTGCCAGATCGGAAGACGGCGAAGAACCGCATGCACCTCGACCTGCGGGTCCGCGACCTGGACGCAGAGGTCGAGCGGCTCCGCACCCTGGGCGCGCGCCGCCTCAGCGAACAGCCGATCCGCGAGTCGGACTGGGTCTGGCACATCCTAACCGACCCCGACGGCAACGAACTCTGCGTCCTGCAACCGCCGGAAAAGTACTGGACAACGAACCGCTGAGCGCGTTGGGGGCGGGGCGGCGGGACGGGGCCGGGTCTACGGGTGGTGCCGGCGGCGGAGGAGGTGCTTCTGGACTTTGCCGCTGGCCGTGCGGGGGAGCTCGTCGGTGACCTCGAACGAGCGTGGCACCTTGTAGCGCGCCAGCCGCTGCGACAGGTGGTCGACGATCGACGCCTGATCGAACGTCGACCCCGGCCGCAGCGTGAGGACGGCGTGCGGGACCTCGCCCCACCGCTCGTCCGGCACCCCGATCACGGCGGCGCCGGTGACGTCGGGGACGGTCATGAGCGCCAGCTCCACCTCGGCCGGGTAGACGTTCTCGCCGCCCGAGATGATCATGTCCTTGGCCCGGTCAATGATGGTGAGGAACCCGTCGGGGTCGAGGTCCCCCACATCACCGGTCCGCAGCCAACCGTCGGCAGTGAAGGCGGCCTGCGTCGCCTCCGGGTTCTCCCAGTAGCCGGCGAACACGTTGGGCCCGCGCACCTGGATCTCAGCGGTCTCCGCCTCCAGCCGCACATCGGTGAAGAAGTGCGGAAGTCCGCTCGTCTCCCCCTTGGTCACGGAGTACCGCGGCGAGAGTGAGGTGGCGCCGGGAGAGGTCTCGGTCAGGCCGTAACCGCTCGAGAAGGAAAGGCCTCGCGCCTCGTAAGCCTGGCGGACGCGCGCGGGCACCGCCGAGCCTCCGCAGGTGAGGGAGCGCAGCGAGGTGAGGTCCGTCTCCGCCCACGCCGGATCCTCCATCAACATCTGGTAGGTGGTGGGCACGCCGCTCAGAGATGTGATGCGGTGACGTTCGATGAGCCGCAGCGCCTGGTCGGGGACGAACCGCTCGGCCAGCACCACCGTCCCACCCTTGAGCAGCGTCGGGAGCAACCCCATCCCGAGCGAGGCGACATGGAAGAGCGGCGCGATCATCAACGCCCGCGTCTGGCTGGTGACGTCGTAGTCCACCAGGACGTTGAAGGAGTTCCAGGTCAGATTGCCGTGGGTGAGGACCGCGCCCTTGGGCCGCCCGGTGGTGCCCGAGGTGTAGATGATGAGGGCGGGGTCGTCGAGGGACGCTGGGGACGGCGGATGGCGGTCGGAGCCGGCGGCGATCAGCGCCGCCATCCCGTCCCGGCCGGCTTCGTCCACACCCACCAGCCGGACCTGCACTGCCTCGCGGGCGGCGCGCCGGGCCCGCTCCTCCAGATCGGCGGCGAAGAACAGCGTCCGGGCTCCGCTGTCGCGCAGCATGTACGCCAGCTCGGGGACGCTCAGCCTGGTATTGAGAGGGACGAAGGTCGCGCCCAGCAGGGTGACGCCGAACAGCGCCTCCACGAACGCCGGGTGATTGTTCCCCAGGTAAGCGACCCGCTCCCCCTCGCATACCCCCCGGCTGCGCAGCGCGTTCGCCAGCCGGTCGACACGACCGGCGAGCGCGTCATACGTCAGCTCGCGATCGCCGAAGATGAGCGCCGGGACGCCGGCCGACTTCACCCGCCGCCGATGTGGCCACTCCCCAATCCCGGCCGGAGCCGCCCGCCCCTCACCGGCGAGGGGCTGCCCCGCCTCCCTCTCCCGGTGTGCGTCTCCCACCACCCGACCCCAGGCTACTCGCGGGACGTTGGTTGAGCACTCTCCGAGCCCGCGGTACGTACTTGGGTACCCCTTTGCAGGCAGACGCCCGCTAGAAGCCTTCCACCGCCGCCACCTCGCGCACCTCGCAGCGCGAGACGGTGGCCGCTGCGGCGGGGTTGCTGCCGAGACCGAAGCGATCCGCCATCGCCTGAGCGTGTGCCTCGGTGTCCCATACCGTGACGGAGAGGCCCCTGCCGTCCTGGTCCCCGGGGAACCAGACGCCGGCCCGGAACCCGGGCATGCTCTTGACCGCGGGCACCACCTGTCCCCGGAGAGCGCTGAGCCCCTGCTCCCGATCGACGCCGCGGACGTCCACCTCGATCAGCGCCGCGTACGTGGTCATCCTCCAGCCGCCTGGCGATAGAGGCCGAGCAGGTGTGCCCAACCCTGCGCGTGACCATCCCGCTGCTCCCGCGCCGCCGTGCCCAGGCGCTCCCAGCCTCGATGCTGGACTTCGACCTCGGTCTCGGTGCCCCGCCCGGCGAAGGTCGCCTCCACTTCGGTGTCGGCCGTGTACGTGGGGGCGCGATACGTGAACACGATGCGATGTGGGGCATCCACCGCGAGCACCGCCCCATCGATCAGTTCGGAACCGTCGTCGAGGCCTTCGAAGAATCGCCCGCCCGCTCTCGGTTCCAGGTGGACCGAGCGCGTGCGTCCGCCGGAGTAGTTGAACTCCTGGAAGGGCCACCAGGTGCCGATGCCGCTGGTGAAGAGGTCGAACGCTCGACGCAGGTCGAGCGGCACCACCGTACGTTCCTTGACCGCCTCCAGGGCGTTGGGGTTGCCCGTCGTCATAACGCTCCTCTCCGGCTGGAATTTGCTTCGGAACCTCCCGCTAACGTAACATAATACTAACGTAAGTGCGAGACGACAAAAGTCATGCTGAGGAGCGGACCACCGGGGTGCTCCGCGCCCTCGCCGAGCCCCGGAGGCGGCGAATCCTGCAGCTGGTAGCGGGTGGCGAGCGCTCGGCGGGGGAGATCGCCGCAACGTTCGAGGTGACGCGGCCCGCGATCAGTCAGCACTTGACGGTGTTGAAGGAGGCCGGCCTCCTGAACGAGCGCCGCGACGGCACCCGCCGCCTCTACTCGGTACGGCTCGAGAGCCTCGAAGAGGTGCGGCGCTTTCTCGACGGCGCATGGTCAGAAGCACTGGACACCGCGCGCACGCTCGTGGAAGATGAAGCCGGCACCTCCAGTGACCAGATCCGCCGGTCTGCCGGGTGAACCGCCCGGGCCGACCGGTGATGACAAGGAGAGCGATGGCCGCGGACCCGAGCAGCAGCGCAGCGCGTGTCCTCCAACTGCGTCGGCCACCGGTCCGCCAGCAGACCACGGTTCGAAGCGGCCTGGACCACACCTTCCACACCTTCGTCCGGCGAATCGGCACCTGGTGGCCCCTCCGCCCGTACTCGGTCGGCGAGGATCGTGTCCGCGAGGTCACCGTGCAGGAGCGCGCGGGCGGCCGTGTGTTCGAGACCTGGGACGACGGTACCTCGGTGGAGTGGGGGACATTGCTCGCCTGGGAGCCGCCGGCCAGGTTCGTCATGACCTGGAACCTGACCTCGCCGCCGACCGAGGTCGAACTCTCCTTCGTGGCCCTGGGCCCGGCGCTGACCCGGGTGGAGGTCGAGCACCGCGGCTGGGAGCGGCTCACCGAGGAGCAGTTGAAAGCCGCCTGTGCCCTGCCGGGCGGCTACCAAGGGGGCGCGTTCGCGGCGGGTTGGGCGCGCATCCTGGAGTCCTTCGCCGGGGCGCTGGCGGCGGAAGCCCGGCGTCCCTGAAACGGTCGCTCGCGGTCAGGTCGCGAACCGCGGTGCGCCCTGCGGCCTCACCGCGGCGTCAAACCTGCGCGCTCCCCGCGTGCCAGAGTGCGCTCGGCCATCTTTCGCGTCGCCTCGTCGATCATCTCCCCCTCGAAGTCCGCCGCCGCCGTTCGGTCCTGCTCGGTCGCGCGTCCAAAGGCCTCCAGGATCGCTCCCGCCCGATCCACCTCCGCCTGCGTGGGGCTGAACACCTCATGCAGGACCGGCACCTGGTCGGGGTGGATCGCCCACTTGCCGTCGAAGCCCAGCGCCGCCGCCAGCCGAGCCGTCCGCCGCAAACCGTCGGGATCCCGAAACCGAGCGTAGGGCCCGTCGACCACGAGCAGCCCGGCGCTGCGGGCGGCGACCAGGAGTCGCGTCCGGACCCAGGTCCAGAGCCCAGAGGCCGTCCCCTCCTCCTCACCGATGACGAGCCCCGGGAGTCCGAGTGTCGCGGTCAGGTCGCCGGCCCCCAGGTGGACCGCCCGCAGCCGCTCCGAGGCACGTGCAAGCTCGCCCACCCGCTCCAGGCCGGTCGCGGTCTCGATCTGGATGTCGAGCCGCAGACGCGGCAGCCGGTGCCGGCGCTCCAGCTGGCTCAGAAGCACGTCGGTCCAGTGGAGGGCGGCCACCGACTCCACCTTGGGGAGCACGATCCCGTGCAGACGATCGCCGGCCTCGCCCACCACCGCGAGCAGGTCGTCCAGCGCCCAGGGCGAGTCGACCGCGTTGACGCGCACGGCCCGGTAACGACCTTCATAGGCGTGCGTGCGCAGCGCCTCCACAGCTCCCGACCGGCCGCCATCCTTCTCCGCCGGCGCCACCGAGTCCTCCAGGTCGAGGATCAGCATGTCCGCCTGCACCGAGGCCGCCCGGGCGCGGAACCGGGGCTGGTCGGCCGGAACCGAGAGGCACGAGCGGCAGACCGCGGGTGCCGTCGGGACGCTCACGGGACCGCCGCGTCCGGCCCATCCCCGGGGTGCTCGAGCTCCTCCTTCAGCCGTCGCATGGCGTCCTGGATGCCGGAGTCGAGGCGCCCCTGGATCATCCCTGAAGCGAATCGGAGCACGCCGCCGAGCTTGACGTCCATGTCGTAGGTCAGCTCGGTGGCACTCCCGGCGGTGACGAAGTCGTAGGACCAGGTGCCCGACACCGGCCCGTCCACGAACCGCCCCGCCGCCCGCCGCGGCCGGTCCCACACGTCGGGGAGCATCACCAGCGACATGTCCCCGGGAGCGTCGATCGCGAGGCGGATCTTGGTTCCCGCCCCGGGAGCGGCGCCGCCCACCGTCGCCGCCGACTTCAGGTAGCGCGCCCACGAGGGCATGCCCGCCAGGTCCTCGAGCACCGCGTGCCAGACGCGCTCGGCAGGGGCCGAGATGGAGACGTTTCCGTGGAGTGACGGCATGGAGCAAGTATCCGTGGTGGGAGCGAAATTCCAACGGCGACATCCTCATGCCGCGGACCGGCGTGCCATGATGCGGGGGCTACAACGATGTCAGCATCGCTCTATCGCGCGATCGGGGGGGCACCGCAAGGTCGCGCACTGGCCGCGCTGCGCCACCGCAACTTTCGCGCCTATCTACCCGGGCAGGCGCTCTCCATGGTCGGCATGTCGATGCTCGGCGTGGCGATCGCCTGGCTGGTCTACGCACGCAGCGCGTCCGTCTTCCTGGTCGGCCTCGCGCTCGCGCTGCAGTACCTCCCGCTGACGGCCGGCCGGCCTTTCGCGCGCCTGCTGCTGACCAGCGTCTCGCAGCGCCGGGTGCTGCTCGGCACCCAGACGCTCTTCTGCTGCATCGCGGCCGCCCTGATCGTCATCACCTTCTTGGAGCCCCCAACCACTGGCGTCTGGGCGCTGCTGCTGTTCTCGGTCCTCTGGGGCGCGGTGCGGGCCACCGACGCGCCCGTGCGCCACGCCTTCCTGGTCGACCTGGTGGGACGCCGGGATCTGACCTATGGGCTCTCACTGGTGGCGTCGGCCTGGAATGTGGCGTCTTTCACCGGCGCCGCGCTGGCCGGCGTGCTCTTGTTCTGGGTGAGCCCCGGAATCTGTTTCGTCGCCATCCTGGTCGCGATGCTGGCCGGCGTGGCCGGCCTGTTGGTGGTCGCCGAGGTGCCCACGATCGTGACCGGCGACCGGCTCTGGCAGCGAGGCGCCTGGCGCAGCCTCCTGCGCGAAGGCCGCCCTCCCCGGGTGGCGGCTCTGGTCGTGCTCGGGTGCGCCTTCTCCGCGTTGGGCATGAACCGGCTGACGCTTCTTCCCGCCCTGTTCGCGAACCAGCTCGACAGCGACGCACTTGGTTTCGGCATCGGGGTGGCGGCGGTCGGCGTGGGCGCGACCATAGGCGGCGCGCTGGTGCTCTGGAACGCGCGTGCCCCGTTGCGACGGTCGCTGCTCTGGCCGGGGGTGCTCTGGGCGCTGGCCATGGTGGTGGTGGGATGGAGCACATTGTGGCCGCTGACCCTGGTGGCGCTGGCCGCCACCGGCGCCATGCAGACGTGGCTGCTCAGCATCGTGGGCCAGCGACTGGTCGACGTCCTGCCGGACCCGGAGCGTGGCCCGGTGATGGGCCTGTACGCCTGGTTCGCGGTCGCCACCAACTGGGTCGGGCCGCTCCAGGCCGGCGTGCTTGCCCTCGCCTTCGGCGTGCAGTGGGCGCTGTCGATCGATGCCGGGCTGCTGATCGCGGTCGCGCTCGCGGTGGCCCTCGGGCTCCGCAACGCCGGCTCCTCCACCGCCGGCACCGAGACCACCTCGGCCGCCCGCTGAGCTGTAGGCCGGCCTCACCGGGTAGGTGCGGACGTGCTCCCCTTCCGGTTCGGACTCCAGGTGCCCGGGGGTTCCGCGGACGACCTGCGCCGTACCGCGACCGCCGCGGAGTCGGCCGGCTTCGACGTGCTCAGCAGCTTCGATCACCTGGGAGCACACTGGCCACCGCTGGCACCCCTGCTGGCCGCGGCGCTCTGGACCGAGCGTCTGCGCGTCTGCCCGCTGGTCCTGTGCAACGACCTCCACCACCCAGTGCTGGTGGCGCGTGAGCTGGCCGCGATGGACCTGCTCAGTGGTGGCCGGGTCGAAGCCGGCTTCGGCGCCGGTCACGCCTTTCTCGAGTACGCGTCAATCGGCCGAGTCATGGACCCACCGGCGCTGCGCAAAGCGCGCCTCGCAGAGGCGGTCGCGCTGCTCCGGCGCCTGCTCGACGGTGAGGCGGTGACGCACGCAGGCGAGCACTACCGGCTGCAAGAGGCCCGCATCCTCCCGCCGGCCCAGGCGCACCTGCCCATCCTGGTCGCCGTCGACGGGCACCGGGCCCTGGAGTCGACCGTACCCCACGCCGACGCCATCGGGCTCTCCATGCTCGGGCGCACCCTGCGTGACGGTGTCTCGCACGAACCGCGCTGGCAGTCGGCGCGCCTGGACCAACGCGTCGCGTGGATTCAGCGGGCGGCAGCCGGGCGCGAGGTCCCCGAGCTCAACGCCCTGGTCCAGGTGGTGCGCATCACCGAGGACCGGCGAGCGGCCGCAGAGGAGATCCTTACCCGCTTCCCCGCCCTGGACCTGGAGGATGTGTTGGAGACGCCGTTCGTTGCCATCGGCACCCATGACGAAGTGGCCGACCACCTGCGCCGCTGCCGCGAGCGCTGGGGCATCTCGTACTTCACCGTTCGCGACCTATCCGCCTTCGCGCCTGTCATCGCGCGGCTTCGGGAGCCGTCCAGCGCGTAGCTTCGAGAGAGCGTCCCAGCAGGTGAGGGCCACGGCTACAGGCAGGAGGGTGCTGAATGCAGACACGACTTTTGGGGCGGACCGGGGTGCAGGTTTCCGAGCTCTGCCTGGGTTGCATGATGTTCGGGGGCCGGACCCAGCCCGAGGACTCGTACCGCATCATCGACGCCGCCCTGGACGCCGGTGTCAACTTCCTGGACACCGCCAACGTCTACAGCCGGGGCCGCTCCGAGGAGGTGACGGGGGAGGCGCTGCGGCGCAACGGGAAGCGCGACCGGGTGGTGCTGGCGACCAAGGTCCACGGCGCCATGGACGACGACGACCCCAACGCACGTGGGACCAGCCGGCGCCACATCGTCGAGCAGTGCGAGCAGAGCCTGCGCCGGCTCAAGACCGACTACATCGATCTCTATCAGCTGCACCGGCCGCGGCCCGAGATCGCGATCGACGAGACGCTGCGGGCGCTCGACGATCTGATCCGCGCCGGCAAGGTGCGCTACATCGGGACCAGCACCTTCGGCGCCTGGCAGGTGGTGGAGGCGCTGTGGGCGTCGAAAGAGCTGGGCCTCAACCGCTTCGTCTGCGAGCAGCCGCCGTACAACATCCTCGACCGCCGGGTCGAGCGCGAGCTGCTGCCGATGGCGCGGACCTACGGCATCGGCACCATCCCCTGGTCCCCCATCGCGGGCGGCCTCCTGACCGGCAAGTACTCACGTGACGGGGAGCGCCCCGAGGGCAGCCGCTTCCAGGTCCAGGCCGACAACCCGCTGCAGCAGCGGCGGATGACCGAGGGCGTGTTCGACGTGGTCGACGGTCTGCGCCCCCTCGCCGCCCGCAAGGACTGCACGCTCGGGCAGCTGGCGCTGGCCTGGGTGCTCCACCAGCCGGGCGTCACCAGCCCCATCATCGGACCCCGCACCTTCGACCAGCTGGAGGACAACCTGGGAGCGGTCGAGGTCGAGATCACCGACCAGGACCGGGCCGAGATCGACGCGCTGGTGCCTCCCGGGCGCATGGTGGCCCCGTTCTACGAAGCCGAGTTCGGGCCCAACCGGTTCCACTGGTAACGCGCTGCGCCCGACGGGACGTTTGTATACAGAGGCACCGCTCCCGCGACGGTTTGAGGTCGCTTCGTATACAAACGTCCTGAAGACCCATCAGACCTAGGAGGGATCGCGTTGGGCGGGTCGTTGACCATCGGAATCATCGGATGCGGCAAGATCTCGGGCGCCTACCTGGAGACGCTGCGGCGGCTGGAAAACGTCCGCGTGGCGGCGGCTGCCGACCTCGACCCGGCGCGGGCGGCTCGGGTCCAGGCGACGTACCCCGAGATCTCCGCTCTCGCGGTCGACGAACTGCTCTCCGACCCGAACCTCGATCTGGTGCTCAACCTGACCGTCCCCGCCGCGCACGCCGAGGTGGCGGCAAACGCCTTGCGATCCGGAAAGCACGTCTATGGCGAGAAGCCTCTGGCCGCCACGCTGGCCGCTGCCGACGCGGTGCTCGAGCTGGCCGCCGCCGCCGGGCTGCGGGTCGGCTGCGCGCCTGACACCGTCCTCGGCACCGGAATCCAGACCGCGCGGCACGCGGTCGACTCGGGGCTGATCGGCACCCCGATCGCGGCCACGGCGGTGATGATGGGCCCCGGCCCCGAGCCCTGGCATCCGGATCCCGAGTTCCTCTTCCAGCCCGGCGGCGGTCCGCTGCTCGACATGGGCCCCTATTACCTGTCCACGCTCGTGCAGCTGCTGGGCCCAGTGAAGTGGGTGGCGGGCGCGGGGACCCGCGGGCGCTCCGCCCGGACGATCGGTTCCGGGCCCCGCGCGGGCACCGTCTTCCAGGTGCTCGTCGACACGCACGTCACCGGTGTGCTGGAGCACGAGTCGGGGGCACTCAGCACCCTGGTCATGAGCTTCGACGTCCAGGCGGCGCGGATGCCCACCATCGAGGTGTACGGGACCGAGGGATCGCTCTCGGTGCCCGATCCCAACCGGTTCGAGGGCACCGTCGAGGTCTGGCGGCGTGAGGAGCCGGGGTGGCAAACGATCCCGCCGTCGGCCGGGTACGTGAACGGGGGGCGCGGCATCGGGGTCTCCGACCTGGCAGCGGCGCTGCGGATGAACGTCCCCCACCGGGCGAGCGCCGAACTCGCACGCCACGTCCTGGACATCATGGAGTCCCTGCTCGCGGCGGCGCGGACGCACGCGGCGGTGGAGGTGCGGAGTGGTTGCGAGCGGCCGGCGCCGGTGGCGGCGGGTGCGGACCCGAGCCGGCCGTGATCTCAGCACACCGGCCGTTTGTATATAGAGGCTTCTCTCCGGCCTCGCGCTGACGGCGGTCTGTATACAAACGTCCTCATGGATCAGCACCTCGCGGAGGTCATGCGCACCGCCGGCAGCATCCGGCGCCATCGCCCCGACCCGGTCCCGGATGACGCCATCTACCGGGTGCTGGACGCCGCCCGCTTCGCCTCCAGCGGCGGCAACCGGCAGCCGTGGCGGGTGATCGTGGTCCGGGACGCCGAAGTCCGCCGCCGGCTCGCCGAGCTCTACCGCCGCAGCTGGTACGAGTTCCACGCGCCGCTGTTCGCACGTCCGGGCGCGGAGCCGGAGCCAGATCCGTTCGCGGATCGCCAGCACCTGGTCCCCCTCCACCTGGTCGTCCTGGTCTCCCTGGCCGGGATCACCACCACCATCGAGACGCTGGACCACAGCCGGGTGGTCGGAGGCGCCAGCGTCTATCCCTTCGTGCAGAACCTGATCCTGGGGCTCCGGGACGAGGGGCTGGGGACCACGTTGACCACGGTGCTGGTTCCGGTCGAAGAGGATGTGCGCCGGCTCCTCGCCATCCCGGATGGGTACCGCATCGCCGCCCATCTGGCGGTGGGTTGGCCCGAGGGACCGTTCCCCCAGCGACTCTCGCGCCGCCCGGTCGAGGAGTTCGCCACCGTCGATGGCTTCGAGGGCCCGCCATTCAGCCTCTGAGGGGGGCTGGGCCCTACGCGCGCAACGCGGCGAGCCGGGGCAGGTCGTCGAGTGCCCGCAGGCCACGCGCTTGTAAGTGGCGCTCGATCCCGGCCGTGGCGCAGGCGATGGCCGTCGGCTCGCTGAAGGTGGCCGTCCCCACCTGCACCGCGCGGCAACCGGCGTAGAGGAACTCCAGGGCGTCATCGGCGTTGGCGATACCGCCGATGCCCACCACCGGGATTGAGACCGCGGCGGCTGCGGTGGAGGCCAGGTGCACGGCGAGCGGTCGGATGGCGGGACCCGACAGGCCGCCGGTGCCGAACGCCAGCCGTTGCCGGCCGGTGGTGAGGTCGATCGACATCCCGACCAAGGTGTTGATGGCCGAGATCGCATCGGCGCCGGCCGCCTCCACCGCGCGCGCGATCTCCGCGATGTCGGTGACGGCGGGCGTCAGCTTGACCCAGACCGGGAGGCGGGTGTGCGTGCGTACGGCCTCGGTCACCCGCGCCGCCAGCACCGGGTCCTTGCCGAACAGCATCCCGCCCTCGCGCACGTTGGGGCAGGAGATGTTGACCTCGAGGCCGGCCACCCCGGGAACGCCGTCCAGGCGCGCGGCCACTTCGCCGTACTCCTCCAACGTCTCGCCGTTGACGTTGACCAGCACCGGCATCGGCCAGGTCGCCCAGTGGGGGGCGTAGTCGCGGATCAGCGCGTCCACGCCCGGCCCTTGCAAGCCGATCGCGTTGAGCATGCCCGAGGGGGTCTCGACGATCCGGTTCGGCGGGGTGCCCAGTCGCGGCCCCAGGAAGATGCCCTTGGAGACGATCCCGCCGATGCGACCGCGGTCGAGCAGCGGGACGTCCATGCCATAGCCGAAGGTGCCGCTCGCCGCCAGCACCGGCCCCGCCAGCTGCACCCCGCCCACATTGGGCCAGCGAAACGCCGTCACCTCATCCCTCGCCCGGCTCCGCGGGTGGGGCGGGCTTGCCACCCGCTGGTGCACCAACGGGGCCTAACTGGGCGGGCTTGCCACCCGCTGGTGCACCAACGGGACCCACCGGCGAAGGGGGTCATGACGCGGACTCGTACTGGAGGCGGCCGGGGAGCTCGGCCCAGCGCACGGTCGACGCCTCGTAGACGGGCCCTTCCGTGCAGGCGCGGTCGTAGACACCGGTGGTGCGGGGTACCGCGCAGCCCAGGCAGACGCCGGTCCCACAGCCCATATAGGTCTCGACGGCGACCTCTGCTGCCGGCCGGCGGTGGGCGATCGCGGCCAGCATCGGGTTGGGACCGCAGGCCAGGACCTGCCCCACCCCCTCCGGCGCCGCGTCGACAGCCGTCCCCCGATGACCGTGCGACCCGTCGTCGGTTGCCCAATGCACCTCGTCACCGACCCACTCCGAGCAGAGTTCGTCGGCGGTCCGCGCCCCGTGCACCCAGTGGACGCGCAGGCCGAGGCCGGTGGCGTCGCGCGCGGTGAGCGCCATCGGGGCCACCCCCAGCCCGCCGCTCACCAGCGCCACCGAGCCGGCGCCGGCATCGAGGGTGTAGCCGTTCCCGAGCGGCCCCAGCATCGACACCGTCTCACCACAGCGGAGCCCGACCAGCTGCCGCGTGCCCACGCCCACCGCCTCCAGCAGGACCTCCACCCAGCCCTCCTCCCGACTCGCCTGCCAGACGCTGAAGGGGCGCCGGAGCAGCGGGCCTGGCCGCAGGAGAAGGTTCACGAACTGGCCGCCCCGCACCTGGGCCGCGATCGCCGGCGCCTCGAAACGCAGCACCCACATCCGGCTCGAGACGCGGCGCCGTGCCACCAGCGGTGCCGTCAGATCACGCACCCGTCTTCTCGACCGCCGCCGGCTCGCCCCGGCCCGCCCGCCACTCGGTGATCGTGCGCACCTGGAGCTTGCCGTCGGACGCGGTTTCGGCGGCCAGCAGCGCCGACACCGTGTCCAGCGAGGTGAAGCAGGGGATCCGCCGCACCACCGCCGCTCGCCGGATCTCGAACCCATCGCGCAGTGGCGGCAGGTTGCCGTCGACCTCGCCGCTGCCCGTCCGCGTGTTGGACATCGTGTTCACCACCAGCCCCACCCGGCCATCGGCGATCACGTCCACCACGTTGGGCGATCCCTCCCCGATCTTGTTCACCACCGTCGGGGTGAAGCCCGCCTGCCTCAGCGCCGCCGCCGTCCCCTCGGTGGCGAACAGAGGGCAGCGCAGCTCGGTCAGCCAGGCGGCGACGGCGAACATCTCCGGCTTGTCCTGGTCGGCGATGGTGAGCAGCGCGCCCGCTTTTGGCCGCACCGTCACGCCGGCGGCGGCGAACGCCTTGCGCAGCGCCGCCGGCAGGGTGGCGTCCACGCCCATCACCTCGCCGGTCGACTTCATCTCCGGGCCCAGGTAGGAGTCGACCGAGGGCAGCTTGTTCATCGAGAACACCGGCGCCTTGACCGCGACCAGCGGCCGGGGCGGCACCAGCCCGGTGGAGTACCCGAGCTCATCGAGCTTCTTCCCGAGCATGACCTCGGTCGCCAGCCGGACCATCGGGACGCCGGTGACCTTGGACAGCATCGGCACCGTCCGCGAGGCGCGTGGGTTCACCTCGAGCACGTAAACGTTGCCCCGGTGGACGACGTACTGGACGTTGACCAGCCCCACCAGGCGCAGCCGCTGCGCGATCCGGACCGTGTACCGGATCACCCTCTCTCGCTGCTGGTCGGTGAGATCCGGGGCCGGGTAGACGGCGTAGGAATCGCCCGAGTGGACCCCGGCCCGCTCCACGTGCTGCATGATGCCCGGGATGCAGACGGTCTCCCCGTCCGAGATCGCGTCCACCTCCACCTCGGTGCCGAGCAGGTACTTGTCGACCAGCACCGTGCCCCGCACGTTTTGGGGTCCCCGCGAGACGGAGCTTGCGGAGTCTCGTGGGGTAGATACAGCGTCACCTTCGGAGGGCAGGGCGGCCTGCGCCCAGCGCATGTAGCGGCGCAGCTCGGAGGGATCCCGCACGATCTCCATCGCCCGCCCGCCGAGCACGTACGAGGGCCGCACCAGCACCGGGTACCCCACTCGTTGGGCGATCGCCAGCGCCTCGTGGACCTGGGTGGTGGTGTCCCCCACCGGCTGCGGGATCTCCAAGGCCTCCAGCTCGCGGGCAAAACGGCGCCGGTCCTCGGCCAGGTCGATCGCCTCCACCGAGGAGCCGAGCACGGGGATCCCGGCTCCTCCCAGCGGGGAGGCCAGGTTGACCGAGGTCTGCCCGCCGAACTGGACCACCGACCCTTCGACCCGCTCCTGGGCCGCGATCGCCCGCACGCTGGGCAGGTCCAGGGGCTCGAAGTAGAGCCGGTCCGAGGTGTCGAAGTCGGTCGAGACCGTCTCCGGGTTGGAGTTGGCCATGATCGCCCGCACCCCGGCGTCCCGCAGCGCCCAGGCGGCGTGGACCGAGCAGTAGTCGAACTCGATCCCCTGCCCGATGCGGATGGGTCCGGAGCCGATCACCAGCGCCGACCGCCCCTCCTCCGGCGCCGCCTCGTCCTCCTCCTCGTGGCACGAGTAGTAGTAGGGCGTCTGCGCCTCGAACTCGGCGGCGCAGGTGTCGACGACCTTGAAGGTGACCGGCCGCGCGAGCGCTTCCGGGTCGAGCTCGTCGGCGACGCCCTGCAGCCGCTCCAAAAACCAGCGGTCGATGCGCGAGCGGCGAGCCAGGTCCTCGGGCGGGACCCCGCGCGCGAGCAGATCGAGGAGCGCGAACAGCCGGCGGTCATTGGGTTCCTCAATCAGGTGCGGATCCTCCAGCTCGCCGGGCGCCGGCCGCCGCTGCTCGAGCGACCGCAGCGCCTTCGCCATCGCCGCCTCGAAGGTGCGCTCGATCGCCATCGTCTCGCCGGTCGACGCCATCTGTGTGCCCAGCCGGCGGTCGGCGGCCGGGAACTTGTCGAACGGGAACCGCGGGATCTTGACCACGCAGTAGTCGAGCGCGGGCTCGAACGCCGCCCGCGTGCGGCCGGTGATCGGGTTCATGACCTCGTCCAGGCGTCTGCCCACCGCGAGCTTGGCCGCCACCCGGGCGATCGGGTAGCCGGTGGCCTTGGAGGCGAGCGCCGATGAGCGCGACACCCGCGGGTTGACCTCGATCACGTGGTAGGTGGAGCTCTGGGGGTCGAGCGCGAACTGGATGTTGCAGCCGCCCTCGATGCCGAGCTCGCGGATGATGCGCAGCGCGGCCGTGCGCAACATCTGGTGCTCCCGGTCGGTCAGCGTCTGCGCCGGCGCCACCACGATGGAGTCCCCGGTGTGAACCCCCATCGGGTCCAGGTTCTCCATGTTGCAGATCGTGATGCAGGTGTCGGCGGCGTCCCGCATCACCTCGTACTCGAGCTCCTTCCAGCCCCACAGAGAGCGCTCGACCAGCACCTGGTGGATGGGAGAAGCCTCGAGGCCGCCCTGCACGATCCGCTCGAACTCGTGCTGCTCGGTGACGAAGCCGCCGCCGGTGCCGCCCAACGTGTAGGCGGGCCGCACCACCAGCGGGAGCCCGATCTCGGCCGCGAAGCCGCGGGCGTCGTCGAGCGTGTTGCAGACGCGCGAGGGAGGCACCGGCTCCCCGATCCGCAGCAGCAGCTGCTTGAACGCCTCGCGGTCCTCGGCGTTGCGGATGACGTCCGCGTCGGCGCCCAGAAAGCGCACGTGATGGTGGGCGAGGATCCCCCGCTGGTGCAGCTCCATGGCGAGGTTGAGCCCGGTCTGCCCGCCCAGGGTGGGGAGCACCGCGTCCGGGTGCTCGCGCTCGATGATCCGCTCCAGCGACTCCACCGTCAGCGGCTCGATGTAGACGCGGTCGGCGACGTTCTCGTCGGTCATGATGGTCGCCGGATTGGAGTTGACGAGGATGGTCTCGATGCCCTCCTCGCGCAGCGACGTGCAGGCCTGGGTGCCGGCGTAGTCGAACTCCGCAGCCTGGCCGATCACGATCGGCCCGGACCCAATGATCAGCACCCGACGGGGCTTCGCGGCCGGCTCGAAGGGCGCCGGCTCGGGGGCCCGCTCGCCGCGCATCAGCGCCACCAGGTGGTCGAACACCTCCTGGTTGTCGGTCGGTCCCGGGCATCCCTCGGGGTGGTACTGAACGCTGAACACTGGCCTCTGGGGGTGGGCCAGCCCCTCCACCGATCCGTCGTGGACGTTGACCCGGCTCACGAAGAACCCGGACTCGGCCGGGATCGAGCCGGCGTCGACCTGGAACTCGTGGTTCTGGCTGGTGATGTGGATGGCACCGGTGACCGTGTCCCGCACCGGGTGGTTGGCGCCGTGGTGGCCGAACCCGAGCCGGGAGGTGCGCCCGCCGATCGCTCGGCCCAGGATCTGGTGGCCGAGGCAGATGCCGAGCAGCGGGATGCCCGCCTCCAGCGCCCGCCGGCACAGCTCCACCGGCTCCGCCAGCACCTCGGGGTCTCCGGGGCCGTTGGTGAGGACCAGCCCGTGGGCCCCGGTCGCCGCCACGTCGTCCCAGGTGGCCGTGTGCGGAAGCACCACCACCCGGCAGCCCCGGGAGCGGAGCGAGCGCAGGATCCCGCGCTTGACGCCGTAGTCGACCACCGCGACGGTGAACCCGGAGCCGTCGGCGGGGCCCCGCCGGTGCAGCTCGGGGGGCAGCGGCTCGAGCCACTCCTGGACGTCCCGGGCCGAGGTCTCGCCGACCAGGTCCTGATCCGCCAGCGGCCGCACCCGCAGCGCCGCCTGGTGGAGCTCTTCCAATCGGACCGCGTCCGGCGGCGCCGATTCGTGCGAGACCACGGCCCGCAGGGTTCCGTGCCGGCGCAGGTGGCCGGTCAACGCCCGGGTGTCGATCCCGGCGATGCCCGGAATCCCCTGGTCGAGCAGATAGTCATCGAGGGACCACTCGGAGGAGTGGCTGGATGGGCGCTCGCAGGCCCAGCGCACGATGAAGGCGCGGGCCCAGGCACGTGGCGACTCGGCGTCCGCCGGCCGCAGGCCGTAGTTGCCTTGCAGCGGATACGTCATGCAGAGCATCTGGCCCGCGTAGGAGGGATCGGTCAGCACCTCCTGGTAGCCCGTCATGGCGGTGTTGAAGACGACCTCGCCCTGGCCCAGGCGATCGGCACCGAGGGCGCGGCCGACAAAAGCGCGTCCGTCCTCCAGCACCAGCGCGGCGTGCCGCTTCCGCTTGCTCTCGTGGGGACTAGCCACCGAGGATCACCACCCGATCGGTTCCGTCGATCTCACTCAGAAGGACCTCCACGTGTTCACCCTCGGCGGTGGGGATGTTCTTGCCCACGTAGTCGGCCCGGATCGGCAGCTCACGGTGCCCCCGGTCGACCAGCACCGCCAGCTGCACCGCCCGCGGACGCCCGAACTCGAGCAGCGTCTCCAGCGCCGCCCGTGCCGTGCGTCCGTGGTGCAGGACGTCGTCGACGATCACGACCGTGCGGCCGCCGAGGTCGGGGACGCGGGAGACCGGGGGCCGGGTCGGCACCCGGTCGTCGCGATGGCCCGAAATGTCCACTTCGCCGACCGGCACCGGGTTGCCTTCCAGGGCCTCCAACAGACCAGCCAGCCGGTGGGCGAGCACATCGCCCTTGGAGATGACGCCGACCAGGACCAGGCCCTCGGTGCCCCGGTTGCGCTCCACGATCTCGTGCGCGATGCGGCTCAACGACCGGCGCAGCCCGGCGGCGTCCAGCACGGTGGCCTTGACGCGGCCGCTCCTCGACGGCTGGGTGGCGGGCTCGGCGGTCATGCCGGGGCCGCTCATGAGAGCACCAGATCCAGCAGCGCCATCCGGACCCGCATCCCGTTGCGCGCCTGACGGAAGTAGGCGGCGCGCGGGTCCTGGTCGACCTCGGGATCGATCTCGTCGACGCGGGGCAGCGGGTGCATCACGATCGAGTGCTCGGGGAGCCGCCGCATCGCGTCGGGGTCGATCTTGTAGATGCCCTTCACCTGCAGGTAGTCCTCGGGGCTGCGGAAACGCTCCTTCTGGATGCGGGTCTGGTAGACGACGTCCACCTCGGGCAGCACCGCATCCAGGTCGGCGGTCTCGCGCCAGTGCACGCCCCGCTCGGTGAGGTAGCTCTTGAGGTCGTCTCCCATCCGTACCTGGGGCGGCGCCACGAACGTGATCTCGACGCCGTCGAACTTGGCCAGCAGATAGCTGAGCGAGCGGACCGTGCGTCCGTTGGCGAGGTCACCGACCATGGCCACCCGCGTGCCGTCGACGCGGCCCAGCTCGTCCTGGATGGTGTAGAGGTCGAGCAGGGCCTGGGTCGGGTGTTGGCCGCGCCCGTCGCCGCCGTTGATGACGGGGACGTCGGAGACCCGCGCGGCCCGCTCGGCGGCGCCCTCGGCGTCGTGGCGGAGGACGATCACGTCCGCGTACCCGGCGACGATGCGGATCGTGTCCTCCAGCGTCTCGCCCTTGGCGGCACTCGAGAACTCGCGGGCGTTGTCGGTGCCCATCACCCGGCCCCCGAGCCGCAACATCGCCGCCTCGAACGAGAGCCGGGTGCGGGTGGAGGGTTCGTAGAAGAGCGCCGCCAGCACCTGCCCCTGCAGCCGGCCGGCGGCCCGAGCGGGGTCGGCGCGCATCTCGTCGGTGCGTTCGAAGATGGCCTCCAGGAGAGGGCGGGAGAATTGCTGCGCAGCTACCACATGGTGCAGGCGTCGCTGCCGCGCGGCAGGCGTTGTGAGAGCCATTCATCACTCCTTCCCGGCCTCTCCGGACCGGATTAAAGGGCGGCCGCCGGGTCCCTCTCCGGCGTTGAACGGCGATTCTACGCAGCCCAGGGCCGCGGCGCCGTTTGGGGTGGGACGCACGGACGGTAGACTCCAGCAGGTATTCAGTCAGAACCGTCCCAAGGTGGCCGCTTGCGTTTCCCGTCCGGTCGAATTACGATATAAATATGATATCGCTTTTCTGGCGGAGAGGCGGTGTGAAGGGAGGACCCCCATGACCACCACCGATGTCGCAACGCCGGCGCCACAGCCGGCCGCTACCGCCCAGCCGCTCGTCGTCGAGACCCGCGGCCTCACCAAGCGCTTCGGCCACATCGTCGCCGTCGACAACCTCAACATGCAGATCCGCCGGGGCGAGGTCTATGGCTTCCTGGGAGCCAACGGGGCCGGCAAGACCACCACGCTCCGCATGCTGACCGGTCTCATCCGCGCCACCTCGGGCAGTGCCACTGTGGCCGGCCATCCACCCGGCGCCCCCGCCGGCCTGGGCAAGATCGGGTCGCTCATCGAGGGACCCGCCTTCTACGGGTACCTCTCCGGGTACGACAACCTGAAGGTGGTCGTCGCAGTACGCGGGGCTGAAGGCGTCGCACATCGACGACGCGCTGGGGATCGTGGAGATGCTCCCACGTGCGCGCGACAAGTACAAGACCTATTCGATGGGGATGAAGCAGCGGATCGCGATGGCGGCCGCGCTGCTCAAGAATCCGGAGCTGCTGATCCTGGACGAGCCCACCAACGGCCTCGACCCGCAGGGGATCGTCGCGATGCGGAAGCTGATCGTGGATCTCGGGCATGAGGGACACACCGTGCTCGTCTCCAGCCACCTCCTCGACGAGGTGGAGCAGATGTGCACCCGGATCGGCGTCATCAAGACCGGCCGGCTGATCGCCGAGGGCACGATGGCGGAGCTGCGGTCGGGCCCGAGCACGCTGGAGGTGCGCGCCGAACCACAGGATCGGGCGCGGGAGTTGCTCCAGCGCATGGTGGGAGCGGACGCCGTCCAGGAGAACGACGGGATGTTCCGGCTCCACGCCGAGCCGGAGCAGGCCGCAAGGCTCAACCGGTCCTTGGTGGAGGACGGCGTCGAGGTCAGCCACCTCGCGGTGGCGCAGCGATCGCTCGAGGACGTGTTCCTGGAGCTCACGGGAACGGAGGTGGGGCCATGAGCACCCGCGCCACGGTGCTGTCGGTGACGGGCGCGGGCTTCCTGGGGGCTCTGCGCGCGGAACTCCTGAAGACGTGCAAGCGCTGGTCGCCCTGGGTCCTGCTCATCCTGGAGTTGGTCATCATCGTCGGGCTGAGCTACTTCGTGGTCTGGGTGATCGGCGCGCACAACCTCGGGAACGTTCCCGAGGCGGCCAGGAAATCGCTCCTCGCGGGCATCTACCCCGGTGGGTTCGCGCACCAGGGGATCGGCGGCTCCGGCCTGACCCCGATCCTGGCGCTGCTGCTGGGCGCGCTGTTGACCGGCACCGACTTCGGGTCCGGCACGCTGAAGACGCTGTTCACCCTGCGGCCGGCGCGGCTGGAGGCGCTGACGGCGAAGTTCACCGCCATCGCGATCGCGGTCGCGGTCGGCGTGGTGGTGGTGTTCGCGGTCACCGCCGCGGCGAGCGTGGTCTTCGCGGCCATCCAGGGAGCCTCCCTCTCCAACTGGCCCTCGGCCTGGGAGGTGGTGCGCGCGATGCTGGGGGCGTGGCTGATCTGGGGCTGGTGGGCCCTGTTCGGCGCCGCGCTTTCGATCCTGTTCCAGAACATGGCGCTCGCGATCGGGATCGGGCTCGCCTACCAGGTGGTGCTGGAGGGGCTGCTGCTGAACATCGGGGCGTCGTTCCACATCAGCTTCTTCGTCAACCTCAAGCGCGCGTTCCCGGGGCCCAACGCGGGCTGGGTGCAGGACGCCTTTCCGGTCCACGTGGTGGGGCATGCGGTCTCCACGGCGGTGGCGTCGGGAGCCAACACCGCGGGTCAGGCGGCACTGATTCTGGCCGGCTGGTGCCTCGTCGCCGTCGTCGTCAGCGGCATCGTGGTGGCGGTCCGCGACGTCATCTGAGCCGGTCCGCGCGCCCAGATGACCCCCGCTGGTGCACCTCCGGGGCCTAGCCGCGCCCAGATAAGCCCCGCTGGTGCACCTCCGGGGCCCTACCGCGCCCAGATAAGCCCCGCTGGTGCACCTCCGCTGCCGCCCCACGGTCAGAGCCAGCTGCCCATCGCCGCCACCTCGACGCCGGCCGCCTGCAGGCGCCGGCGCACCTCGGTGGCGAAGGCGACCGCCTTGGGGTTGTCGCCGTGGCAGCACAGTGTGTCGACCTGGACCTCGATCACGGTCCCGTCGAGACAGCGGACCCGCCCCTCCTCGACCATCCGCTGCGCCTGCTCAGCCGCAGCCGCCGGATCTTCGATCATGGCCCCCGGATGGCGGCGATCGACCAGCGACCCGTCGGGTTCGTAGGCGCGGTCGCAGAAGCCTTCGCGGGCCACGCGCAGCCCTGCCTCGTGGCCGGCCCGCTCGAGGCCGGATCCCGGAAGTGCGACCAGCAGCAGCCCGGGGTCGAAAGCGGCGACACCCTCCGCGATGCCGCGAGCCACCTCAGGCGCCCGGTTGGCCTGGTTGTAGAGCGCGCCGTGCGCCTTCACGTGCTGCAGCGGCACTGCGTGACGGCGGCAAAAGCCGGCCAGCGCGCCGAGCTGGTAGAGCGTATCGGTCGCGGCCTCGTGCGCGGAGAGGTCCATCACCCGCCGCCCGAAGCCGTCGCGGTCGGGAAAGCTGGGGTGGGCGCCGACCGCGACCCCCGCCTGCTTGGCCAGGGCGACCGTGGCCTCCATCACCCGGGGGTCCCCTCCATGCCACCCGCAGGCGATGTTGGCGGAGGTCAGCGCCGGCATCAGCTCCCGGTCGGCCCCCAGCTTCCACACGCCATAGCTCTCACCCAGGTCCGCGTTCAGATCGACACGTGCCATGGGCTGAAACCGTACCGGCGCCAGGGCTAGGCCGGGGGGCGGTAGAGCCCGTAGGCACGCCCGTCCCGGAATCGCTCGGCGACCTGGTCCAGACGGGAGAACTCGACGTCCAGCTCCCGCAGGTGCGCGATGAGACGCTCCAGGCCCAGGATCCGGTGCCCGCGGCCGATCACCTGAGGGTGGAAGGTGAGCACGCAGACGCCGTCCTGGTAGTCGCGCACCATGTAGCGGATGTCGTCCAGCCAGTTGCCGAACACATCCTCTGGGGACCGCAGGCCGGGCAGCACCCGCCCCTCCGTGCTGAAGTACTCGAAGGCCGGATAGTCGTCCAGGGACCAGGTCACCGGCAGCTGGACCAGGTTGGTCGGCGCGCCGAAACGAGCGGGGCCGTCGGGCACGATCTCATCGCCGCTCCGGGCGTAGAAGGGCGTGTAGTCGGTCGACATCAGGCTCGAGTCGTAGAGCAGCCCCAGCTCGAGCAGGATGGCAATGGTGGCAGGCCCCAGATCCCAGCTCGGAGTGCGGTTGCCACGCGGAGGAGCCCCCACCAGCGAGGTCAGCACGTCGTACGCCCGGCGGAAGACCGCTCGTTCCTCCTCCAGGCTGAGGGTAGAGACCACCTCGTGCGCGTAGCCGTGCATCCCCACCTCGTGGCCGGCGGAGACGATCGCCTGGCACTGGTCGGGATACGTTTCGACCGTGTGGCCGGGAATGAAGAAGGTGGAGGGGATGTGTTCGCGCTCCAGGAGGTGGAGGAGCCGCGGGATCACGTGGGCTCCGAATTCCCCCCGCGAGATCGGGCCCGGCGAGTGCATCCCGCGCACGATCCAGAGCGACATCGCATCGAAGTCGAACGTCAGGCAGACGGTCCCCTTGCTCATGACACCTCTTCCATAGCACCTGTAGCCTGCGGGCGTGGAAGCGCCGGTGCCTGAGGCGCTGCGGACGAGGCATCCGATCGTGGTCGCGCTCGCCCTCTCCACCGGCCCTCTGGTGGCGGTGGGCCTGGCGCGGTTCGCCTATTCGCTGCTGCTGCCGGTCATGCGCAGCGACCTTCACTGGACCCTGGCCCAGGCCGGTGCCATGAACACGGCGAACGCGCTCGGATACCTGGCGGGGGCACTGGTGGCGGGACCGCTGCTGACGCGAGCCGGCAGCCGCCGGCCCTATCTGTACGGCGTCATCGTCACTTCACTGGCGGTGCTGGCGTCGGCCGCCACCGGCAACTTCGCGCTGCTCCTGGCTCTGCGCCTGGTGGCGGGCTTGGCGGGCGCGCTGGTGTTCATCGCGGGCGGCGCCCTGGTGGCGGCTCTGGTCGCCGGACTCCACTCGGCGCGCTCGACCGCGATCCTGGGCAGCTACTTCGCGGGGCCGGGCGCCGGTATCGTGGTCTCGGCGCTGGTGGTCCCCCCCGTCATCGGCCTCGGGGGTAGCGCTTCGTGGCGCTGGGGCTGGGTGGTGCTGGGCGTCACGTCGCTGCTGATCACGCTGCTGGTGAGCGTGCCCGCCGGTCTGCGGTCGGCGGAAGCACCGGTGTCGGAAGAGAGGAGTGCGGGCGCCACCTGGCCGGTGCGAGGGCTGGTGCCGATCATGATCGGCTACCTGCTGTTCGGCGCCGGCTACATCGCCTATCTCACCTTCATCGTGGCGTTCCTGGAGTCGGAGGGGCTGGGGCAGATCGCGGTGATGGCGTTCTGGGCCGTCCTGGGCGCGTCCGCGGTGGCGGCTCCGCTGGTCTGGGGATCCGTTCTCGCCCGCCTCCGCGCCGGCACCGGACCAGCGGCCGTGCTCGCGACGACCACCGTGGGCGCCGCGATTCCCCTGCTCTTCCGCACCCCGGCCGGCGACTTTTTGTCGGCGGTCCTCTTCGGCGGTGCCTTCCTGACCGTGGTCACCGCGACCACGAACCTGGCCCGACGGTGGCTGACCGCGGTGCAGGTGGCGCCCGCGATCGCGGTGATGACCGTCTTCTTCGGCGCCGGGCAGAGCGTGGGACCCGTGCTGGCGGGGGTCCTCTCCGAGGGTCCGCGCGGCTTTCGCACCGGACTCGAGCTCTCCGTCGCGCTGCTCGCCGCCGGCGCCGTGGCCGCCCTGTTTCAGCGACCCCTCCCCGGCGCCCACCGCACAAGGTGACTCAACGCGGGAAGCACGGCCGGACGGCACTTGCTACCCTTGGCGAACCGTGCGCGAGATGCGAACCTCGTCTGCTCCGGCTCCCGCCCGCCATCGTCGCGTCACCAAGGCCCCTGACGACCGCCGTCAGGACATCCTGGCCGCCGGAATGAAGCTCTTTCGGACCACGGGGTTCGCCGACACCACGATCGCCGACATCGCGGCCGAGGCCGGCATCGCGAAGGGCACCTTCTACCTCTACTTCGACTCCAAGGACGACCTGCTCGGTGTCCTCTGGGAGGCGTACGTCGACGAGCTCATCCGCAAAGGCTCCGAGATCCTCGGTGAGGCGGACGGGTGGTGGCCGACCCTGGACCGGCTGTGGGCGGTCCTGATCGAGCACGCGGCGGCCCACGCCGAACTCCACCGCATCGTCTACAGCGGTGCCGACGCCAAGGCGCGGGACCTCTGCAAGCAGAGCAGCCAGCGCATCATCGACATCCTCGGCACCTACGTCCGCCGGGGAGCCGCCGCCGGGGCGTTCCAGGCCGCCGACGTCGAGGTGGCCGCCCGGCTCGTGTACCTCGCGGCGGAGGGCGTGCTCGACGACGTCGGCGCGCACCACAAGATCGTGGACCCGGCGCCGATCACGGCCGCGGTGCAGGAGCTCTGCCATCGCGCCCTGGGAGACCCCGCCCTCCTCCGCCGCTAGCCCACCACCCAATTCCCGCTTTCACGTGAAGGGGGGCTTATCCGGCGCGCGATGGGGCCGCTTTCACGTGAAAGGGGGGTTCTGTGGGCCGAGGGGGGAGAATGGACGCCGGGCGATGCGGATCTTCTCGACCGAGTACTGGCTGACGCTGGCCGGCGTGGCGGGTGCGATCGCCGCGGTGACGGTGGCAGCGCGTCTGTGGCCGGGGCGCTGGGCCATCGTCTTCGCGCGTGCCCTGGCCGTGTTTCTGGTCGCGAACCAGCTCAGCTGGTACATCGTGGAGCGGGGCTCGCTCTCGGTCCAGTGGTCCCTCCCGCTCGGACTCTGCGAGATCGGCACCTTCGTCGCCGGGGCAGCGCTCTGGTGGCGGACGCCCCTGCTGGTGGAGTTCACCTACTTCTGGGGCCTGGGCGGGACGATCCAGGCGCTGCTGACGCCGGAGCTGGACCGCTCGAGCCTGTTCCCCACCTACTTCTTCTTCCAGTACTACATCAACCACGGGGGCCTGGTCCTGGCGGCCGTGTTCCTGGTGGTCGGCCTCAACCTGGTGCCGAGGTCGGGCGCGGTGCTCCGGGTGATCGCGATCACGTTCGGATACCTGGTGGTGGTGGCCGGTATCGACCGCCTGACCGGCGGTGACTATCTCTATCTGCGCCAGCCGCCGCCCACCGTCAGCGTGCTCAACCTGCTCGGTCCCTGGCCCTGGTACGTCCTGGGCATGATCGGGCTCGGGTTGGTGGTCCTTTTCATCCTCAACTCGCCCTTCTGGCTGATGCGCCGGCTGGGCCGGAGCGCGGCCCGGCCGAAGCACCAGGTCGCCGGCGGCGGATAGGGAGTCCGCTGCCCGCTCAGGAGAGCTGCTTGCGGACTCTGCCGGCCCCGTTGCGTGACCGCGGGCCGGAGGCGGTCACCGTGTCGACGCCCTCACCTGCCTGCCGCTCCTGGGCCCGGTAGACGCGCTCCTCGAACTCCTCCAGCAGCGTCTCGCAGCGCTTTACCCAATCGCGAGCGGCCCCCTTGTTGGGCGCGTCGAACCAGTCCCGGGCCTTCACCCGCTGGAACCAGGCCACGATCTTCTCGAACTCGGCGCGGATCTCCTCCGCCTCCTCGTAGGTCAGGTTCTGGCGGAAGGTCTCGAACTCGATCTCCTTGACGAAGTTGACCTCACAGTTCTCGATGATCTCTTCGTAGTGCTTCGCGGCCTGCGCCAGGAAGTGCTCCCGCAGCTTGCCCTCCTCGTCGGGGTCGAGGTTGCGCACCGGCAGCAGGTGGTACTCGCCGGACGCCTCCTCGATGCGGCGCAGGACCGGGGCCAGGTCCTTCCTCACGCCGCCCTGGTCGGGGAAGACACAGACCGACTGCTGCAGGTAGACGGCGCCGGTCTTCTTGAGTTGGCGCCAGACGGTCACGCGGTGGCTGGTCGGCCGGGCCGGCAGTCGGTAGACAAGAAGGAGAAAGCGGGTCGGCGTGGCCACGGCGTCGCGCTCTTTAGGACTGCTCTCCATCCGGCCCGCCGGCGGCGACGGCCCCCTCTGCCACCCGGGCGCGATCCCGGTGCCGCGCCTCCCCAAAGGCCTGTCCCAGGCCGACCACGAGCGCGAACACGATCCCCGCGCCGAGCAGCAGCCCGGACCAGCCCCCGAGGCCGGTCTTGCGCGCCAGGAGGAACCCGACCGCCAGCACCACGGCCAGGGTGATCAGGGCCAGCGGTCCCTCGCCCACGAAGAGGCCCCAGATCTCCTCCACCGCCGAGCGCACCCAGCGCGTGACGCCACTCTCGGGCACCGCGGGCAGAGGGTTGCGGAGGAGCAAAACCAGCACCACGGTGCAGACGGCATAGCCCGCCACCAGCAGCAAGAGGCTCCAGTCGCCGCCCAGCCAGCGCACGCCCAGTCCCTCGCCGACGAAGAAGGTGCCGAAGGCCGTGAGCATGATCCCGACCACTGTTTTCATGGCGTTTTCGGGAACCCGGCTCAGGGGCCCGCGGACCGCCACGCCGGCGCCCGCCACCACCAACAGCGCCAGCACCGCGCCGGCGGCCGCGGGAAGCGGTCCTCCCAGCCCGGCCAGGGCGGCGACGATGAAGATCACCTCCAGCCCCTCCAGGAAGGTGCCGGTGAGGGCGGTCGCGAATCCGACCCGGTCCAGGCCTCCCTCGGCCAGGCCCTCACGAAGTTGAGCTCGTGTCTTGGCGAACGCGGCCTGCTCGTCATGCGTCGCGCGCAGGCCCGCCCAGCGCAGCACCGCCTTGTGCAGCCAGCGGATTCCGAACAGAAGCAGGAACAGACCCACGAACGCGCGCGCCACGTCGAGCGGGATGTATCGCGAGAGGCCACCCGCGGCGAGCACGATCGCGCCCACCAGAGCCAGCAGCAGGAGCAGTGCCGTGCCCGCGCCCGCCAGCGCAGACCGCCAGCCCCGGGTGAGACCGACCGCCAGCACGATGGTCAGCGCCTCCACCCACTCCACTCCGGCGGCGAGGAAGGTCGCCACCAACGCACCAATGTTCATCTCGCCGATCCCTCTCCACCTGTCGTAACGGTTGTTCCGATGTAACAGACGTTACACGAATCTCAGCCGCTCTGCCGGAAGGTGAGTCAGGAGCCGTCGAGCGGAACGAAGAGGCGCTCGGCCTCGACGTACCGGTCCATGTCCTCGGTCAGGTAGATGTAGGTCTTGCCGCGCACGCTGGAGACGGCGCCGGGCCGGCCCTCCGCGTCCACGGCCACGATGTTCATGTCTCCCGGCGTCCTCAGGTGACGGAGGTCGACCATCGCCTGCTCCAGCGCCTCCGGCAGGGACATCCCAAAGCGCATGAACATGACCACGCTGTGCGCCGTGCAGCACCTCAGCGCGAGCTCCCCGAAGCCGGTGCAGGCGGCCGCGCCCCACCGGTCGTCGGCGTAGTTGCCCGCCCCGATCACCGGCGAGTCCCCCAGCCGGCCCGGGTACTTGAGCGGAAATCCGGAGGTGCTGACCCCGCACACGACGTGGCCGGCGCGGTCCCGCGCGATCAGGTTCACCGTGCCCTGCCGCTGGTCGGGCCGGTCGGGTCCGGGCGCCATCGCCTCCGCCAGGGCCCGCACCTGACGGAGATAGGAGTCATCGAGGTTGCCGCTCTCCCCCTCCAGGCGCTCCTTCCAGATCCGCCGCGCCTCGGGTGTCAGCAGATCGACCGCAGGCAGCCCCTCCTCGCCGGCGAGACGGTCGGCGCCGTCACCCACCACCAGCACGTGGGGCAGGCGCTCCATCACCCGCCGCGCCAGCTCGACCGCGTCCTGGTACCCGTGCAGCGCCCCCACCGCTCCCGCGCCCAGCCGCCGGCCCTCCATCACGCTGGCGTCGAGCTCCACCTCGCCCATCAGGTTGGGAAGGCCCGAAAACCCCACGGAGTGGTCGTCGGGGTTCCGCTCTACCTCCCGGATCCCCGCCACCACCGCGTCGAGCGGGGGTCCGCCCTCGCGCAGGACCGCCATCGCCGGTTCCAGCCCCACGTCGGCGTTCTTGCTGCCGATCACGATCGCCTTGTCGTTCACCGTCTTCCTCCCAGCCCATAGTGGCAGGGCTCCGCCGGGGGCTGCGGCGCGTGAGAGGCCCGTTGGTGCACCATCGGGGGTCTCAATCGCGCGCGAAGGACCCGGTGGTGCACCATCGGGGCCATGGGCGCTGCTGTTGTGCGGATCGACCGCGAACGAACCCTGGGCACCATCGACCACCGCATCTTCGGGGGCTTCATCGAGCACCTGGGGCGCTGCATCTACGGCGGCGTCTTCGACCCCACGTCCTCCCTCTCCGACGACCGCGGGTTCCGCACCGACGTGCTGGAGGCGGCGCGCCGGCTGGCGCCCCCGGTGCTGCGGTGGCCGGGCGGCAACTTCGTGAGCGGCTACCACTGGGTCGACGGGGTGGGGCCACAGGTCCAGCGTCCGCGGCGGTGGGACCGGGCCTGGCACTCGGAGGAACCGAACACCTTCGGCACCGACGAGTTCATGGCCTACTGCGAGGCGCTGGGGGCCGAACCGTACATCTGCCTCAACATGGGGACGGGGACGATCGAGGAGGCCTGCGCCTGGGTCGAGTACTGCAACGGCGTCGGGGACACCTCCTGGGCCGCCGCCCGCCGCGGCAACGGCCGCGCGGAGCCGTACCGGGTCAGGTACTGGGGCCTGGGCAACGAGATGTACGGGGAGTGGCAGCTGGGCGCGCTCTCGGCCGGCGAGTACGTGCGGGAGGCCCGCCGGTGGGCGAGCGCGCTGCGCCGGACCGATCCCTCGATCGAGCTGCTCAGCTGCGGCCGGGACGGGCTCAGCGACTGGGACCGGGAGGTCATCGACGGGCTGATCGGGCACGTCGATCACCACTCGATCCACCTCTACACCGGGTCCGACGACTACTGGTCGAACGTGCTGGCGCCCCTCTGGGCGGAGCGGGCGCTGCGGGTCTGCGGTGCTCTCATCGAGCGGGCCCGGTACCTCCAGCAGGTGGAACGGCCGGTGCGAATCGCCTACGACGAGTGGAACGTCTGGTTCCGGGAGCGGGGCGAGCGCTCAGGGCTGGAGGAGCGCTACACCCTTTCCGACGCGCTGGCGGTCCAGACCTACCTCAACGTGTTCGTGCGTCGGTGCCGGGTGCTCTCGATGGCGAACCTGGCCCAGCTGGTCAACGTGATCGCGCCCATCGTCACCGGCTCCGACGGTCTCTTCCTGCAAACCATCTACCACCCGCTGCGGCTGGCGTCGGAACTGACCCGTGAGGTGGCGCTGGACCCGCATGTCACCTGCGATGCCGTCGAGCACGCCGACCCCGAGAGCGGACCCCGACCACACCGGGTGGGGGATCTGGGGCCGTTCGGGGTGCTGGACGTGGCCGCTTCCCGGGAGGCCGCCGGACCTGGCGTGACGGTGGCCATCGTCAATCGGGCGCTGGACGGGCTCCGGGTGTCGGTCGACCTCGGTGGCGAGCTCCGCGGCGAGGTGGTGACGCACCAGGTGGCACACCACGACGTGAACGCACGCAACGACTTCGCCGCCCCGGATCGGGTGGACGTGCGCACGTCACGGCTGCCCGCCCCCGGCACCGGGCCGCTGCAACTGGACCTGGAGCCGCACTCGATCACCTACCTGGAGGCGAACCTGAGCTGAGCTCCTCTGCCGGGCACCAAGACGGGTCAGGCGCCGATGGTGGCGTCGAGGCGTTGGAGAAGCGCCAGGACCAGCGCCAGACCCGGCACCGGCACGCCAGTGAGGGCCGCCACCTCCACCACCGAGCCGAGCAGAGCCCCCACCTCCAGGTGACGCCCGGCGTCCAGGTCCTGCAGCGTCGAAGGGCGGTGGGCACCAACCTTGCCCGCCCCGGCCAGCCGCTGCTCCACCGAGACCGGGAGCCGGATGCCAACCGCGCCTGCCACCCGCTCCACCTCCTCCATCAGCTGGACCAGCACGGCACGGGTCCCGGGATCGCCCACCAGCTCGCCCAGGGTGGAACGGGTGAGGGCGGCGACGGGGTTGGCGGCCGCGTTGCCGATCAGCTTTGCCCAGATCTCCCCTCGCAGCCGGGTCGAGACCGGTGCGCGCACCCCGGCCGCGGCCAGCGCGCGGGAGATCTCGACCACGCGCTCGGTCCGCTCGGCGGAGGGTTCCCCGAGCGTGAACCGGTTCTCCTCCACGTGCTCCACCACGCCGGGCTCCACGATGCTGGTCGCGGGATAGACCACGCAGCCCAGCGCCTGGCGCACCGGAATGCTCCGCTCGATCACGCCGCCCGGGTCCACCGACTCCAGCCGCCGCCCCTCGTAGGGGCCGCCGGTGCCATGGAAGTACCACCAGGGCAGCCCGTTCTGGGCGAACACCACGGTGGCGTCGGGCCGAAGGGCAGCGCCGATGGCCGGCGCCGCGGGGGGCACGGACGGAGCCTTGAGCGTGACCACGACACAGTCCGACCCGGCGACGGCATGCGGGAGGTCGCCGTCGCACTCCGGCCGCACGGTCCAGGTCTCCTCGCGCTCTCGAACCGTCAGCCCCCGCTCCTGCATCGCCGCCAGGTGGGGCCCGCGCGCGACCAGCACCGCGTCGGCGCCGCCCCGGGTCAGCAGCGCCCCCAGGTAGCCGCCGGTGGCCCCGGCGCCGACGATGCAGAACCTCACGAAGCGCCCGCGGGGCGCCCGCGAACTGGAGCTTGCGTAGTTTCGCGGGGTGGGAACGCGGCCGCCACCGCCCGGCGCTGGATCTTCCCTGTGGCTGTGCGCGGGATCTGGTCGGTGCGGTAGAAGCGGACCGGGACCTTGGTGGGCGCCAGGTACTCGCGGCAGTGCCGGAGCAGGTCGCGGTCCGAGACCTCGTCGCGGAGCACGAGCGCCGCCACCGGCACCTCCCCCAGCATCATGTCCGGTTCCCCGAACGACACCGCCTCCGCCACCGCGGGATGCCGCAGGAGGATCTCGTCGATCTCGGTGGGGGCGATGTTCTCCCCGCCGCGCAGGATCATCTCCTTGAGGCGGCCGACCAGGGTGAGATAACCGGCGGCGTCGAGCACGCCGGCGTCCCCGGTCCGGAACCAGCCGTCGCGAAAGCCGGTCGCGTTGGCCTCCGGGTTCGATTCGTACCCGTCCACCACGTTGGGCCCCCGCACCACGACCTCTCCCTGCTCCCCCGCCGGCAGTTGGGTCCACTCGGGGTCCACCACCGCCACCTCCACACCCGTGCCCCGACCCACGGTGCCGGGGCGGCGTTCGCCCGGCGGCAGCGGGTTGGAGGCCATCTGGTGGGACGCCTCGGTCATCCCGTAGGCCTGCAGGACGGGGACGCCGTAGAGCTCAGTCAGCTGCGACTCGACGGCGGGGGCGAGGGCAGAGCTGCAGGAGCGGGCGAAGCGCAGGCTGCGAGCGGCCGCCGGCTGTCCCTGGCCCTCGGCGCGCCGCAGGAGCATCTGGTGCATGGTCGGGACGGCCGTGAACCAGGTCACGCGCTCCTCCTCCACCAGCGGCCAGAAGCGCAGCGCGTTGAACCCGCCCGAGGGGGCCACCACGGTGCCGCCGGAGGCAAGCGTGGAGAGCAGCGAGGCGACGATCCCGTGCACGTGGAAAAGCGGCATCACGCACAGGGAGACGTCCTCCGGGCTCAACCGGTACCCGGCCATGACGTTGGCGACCGAGGCGGCCAGGTTTCGCTGGCGCAGGGGGACCCGCTTCGGCCGCGAGGTGGTGCCGCTGGTGTGGAGGATGAGGCAGACGTCGTCGGCGCCGGGTGCGGCCTCGTCGCGGCGGGCGCTTGCCTGCCCCTCGATGCGGAGGCCGCCCTTCTCGTCCACCGACGCCTCCAGCAGCCGGGTCTCCGGGCGCCGGGCGCTCCGCGCCGCCCGCGCGCCGCCGGGAGGCACCACCAGCGCGGCGGCGTTGGTGTCCTCCAGATAGAACCGGACCTCCTCTTCGGTGTAGGCCGGGTTCAGCGGCGCGGCGGTACCGGTGAGCGCCGCGGTCAGGAACAGAAGCACCGCCTCCGCCCCGTTGGGGTACGAGGTCGCGATCCGATCGCCGCGCCCCAGCCCCAGCTCCCGCAGCCGCTCGGTGCCCGCGGAGACCGTCTCGCGCAGTGCCGCGTACGTCCAGCGCCGCCCCTCCGGCACGACCAGGGCCGTCGCCGCGTCGTCGCCTGCCTGCAGCAGCGACCAGAGGGTGCGCTCGCTACCAAGACCTCCCATCGTCTTCTTCTACCATGCGCGGGAGGGGGGAGAGCCGATGTCCACCGTTCCAGCCGGCGTGTCGATGTCCCCGGTCCGCGTCGCGGCACGGGCCCGGGTCGCCCTGCAGCCGCTGGGCCTGGACGCCGTCCGCATCACCGGCGGCTTCTGGCTCGACCGTCAGCGCACGAACGGGTCGATCTCCATCCCCGACGGCTTCCGCCGGCTGGAGGAGGCCGGGAACATCGACAACTTCCGCATCACCGCCGGCATCGAGCCGGGGCGGGTTCGCGGGCCCGTGTTCAGCGATTCCGACGTCTACAAATGGCTGGAGGCCGCGGCCTGGGAGTACGGCCGCGCCCCGGACCAGCAGCTGCTTCAGGACCAGCTCGACGTCACCTCCCTGATCGACGCCGCCCGGGAGGACGACGGCTATGTCAACAGCATGGTCCAGGCGCGCGGTGACCGCTACCGCGACCTGGCGCGGGATCACGAGCTCTACTGCGCGGGCCACCTGTTCCAGGCCGCGGTGGCTCAGTCCCGCTGCACCGGGAGTGACCGGTTGCTGAAGGTGGCGCGCGCGTTCGCCGATCATCTGACCCGCACCTTCGGCCCCGGCAAGCGGGAGGACGTGGACGGGCACCCGGTGGTCGAGATGGGGCTGGTCGAGCTCTACCGGCAGACCGGCTGCCGGCGCTACCTCGACATGGCTCGTTACTTCGTCGATGCACGCGGCCACGGCCTCACCTCCCGCTCTGGCGGAGACCCCGTGTACCTGTCCGACCGGGTGCCGGTCCGCGAGGCGGTCAGCGTGGAAGGCCACGCGGTGCGCGCCCTGTACCTGGCGGCGGGCGCGACCGACGTGGCCATCGAGAGCGGAGACGGTCAGCTGCTGGCCGCCCTCGGAAAGCAGTACGCGCACATGCTCCAGACCAAGCAGTACCTCACCGGCGGGCTCGGTTCCCGCTGGGACCGGGAAGCGTTCGGTGATCCCTACGAGCTCCCCGCGGATCGCGCCTACGCCGAGACCTGCGCCGGCATCGGCGCGGTTCAGTGGGCTTGGCGGATGCTCCTCGCGACGGCCGACGCGGGGTACGCCGATCAGATCGAGCGGCTCCTCTACAACGCGATCCTGCCCGGGGTCTCGCTGAGCGGGGACAAGTACTTCTACGTCAACACGCTTCACCTGCGCCAGGACGCCTGCGCCGACCACCAGCGCAGCCCGGCCGGCGGACGGCAGCACTGGTTCGACTGCGCCTGCTGTCCTCCCAACCTGATGCGCACGTTCGCGCAGCTGGCCGGCTATCTGGCGACCGTGACCGAGGATGGCGTGCAGATCCACCAGTACGCGCCCGCCGCCATCACCGCGCAGACGAAGGCCGGTCCCCTCGCGGTACGGGTGGAGACGCGCTACCCCTGGGATGGGTCGGCACGCGTGGTCGTGGAGGAGGCGCCTGGCGGCGAGGTGGCTCTCGCGCTGCGCATCCCGGCCTGGGCGGACGGCGCGACCGTTGACGGGAGGCCGGTGCCGGCCGCCGGCTACGCCACCATGCGACGCACGTTCACCGCCGGCGACGAGGTGCGGGTCGAGTTGCCGCTGCGGGTCCGGGCCACTCGGGCCGGCGAGCGCGTGGACGCCGTGCGCGGCTGCACGGCGCTGGAGCGAGGGCCCCTGGTCTACGCGCTGGAGGAGCCGGACCAGCAGCGCGGCGTCGTCGTCGACGACCTGCGCGTCGACGGACGCGCGGGGTTCCGAGCGGAGCACCGGCCTGACCTGCTCGGCGGCGTGACCGTCATCCGGTTCCCGGCGCGCCAGGCCGGCTCCTCGGTGCCGGTCACCGCCACCGCCATCCCCTACTACGCGTGGGCCAACCGGGGCGCGCCTCCGATGCGGGTGTGGCTTCCGCTCGCTTGAGCCGGCTCACGAGGCTGGTCGGGCGCGCAACTAACGGCGCGGCTGCCGGGCTCCGCTCGGGGTTCGTCGAGCCAGGAGCAGCAGCGCCAGCCCGAGGAAGAGTGCCACACCGCCCAGAACGGCAGGCCAGGCCAGTCCGTCTCCCGTCGACGCGACCAGGGTGACCTCCTTCACCGCCGCCGCCTGCGGGCTGTGGGGCGAGGCCTGAGGCGTCGGAGTCGGCGCCACGCCGCCGGCCGGTGTGCCCGCAGGCCCACCGGAGCCGGTGACCCCGCCATTTCCGGAACCCGAGTTGGAGCCTGACCCCGATCCGCCCGGGTTGGAGCCGGAGCCGGAGCCGGAGCCGGAGGTCCCATGGCCATCGCCGTTCTGACCGCCGCCATTCCCGGTGCCGCTCTCCCCGCCGCCGCTCCCGGTGCCGCTCTCGCCGCCGCCGCTCGTGGGCGAGGCACCCGCCGATCCGCCCGGCTGAGAGCCGGATACGGGCAGACAGGGTTGGAGACCGGGGGCCAGGGCCGGCTGCAGCATGGGCATGCAGGTCTGGGTCGGGGCCGGCGTCGGCGTGGGCGTGGGGGCCGGCGCTTCCGGCGGACTCACGGGGGCGCTCCCCCCGCCATCCCCGCCGGTGCCGGGATCGCCGCCCCGCCCACCGCCACCGGGAGGCGTGCCGCCGTTGCCGGGAGGCGTGCCGCCATGGCTCGGGGGCGTGCCGCCGTTATCGGGGGGCGGCGTGGGCTGGGCTGCCGGTGGCGGCGTTGGGGCCGGCGTCGCAGTCGGAGTCGGAGAGACCGGCGAAGGGGTCGGAGTCGGCTTCGGGCTGGTCGCACCCGGCGGGGTCGGAGTCGGCTTCGGCGTCGGGTGCACCGGGGCCGGAGTTGGCGTGGGCGTCGGGTGCACCGGAGTGGGCGTGGGGGCCACCGGGGTCGGCGTCGGGTGCACCGGAGTCGGGGTGGGAGGAACCGGAGTCGGCGTGGGAGGCACGGGCGTTGGCGTGGGTGGCCGCGGCGTGGGTGGCCGCGGCGTGGGCGTCGGCGGGGGCGCGCACACGTGCACGCGCGCGATGCCCATGGCGCCCATCGTGATGGGTCCCGCCTGGCCGTCCACCGCCAGCCCCTGCGCCCGCTGGTAGGCCTCCACGGCCGCCTGCGTCTGCGGGCCGTAGAGGCCATCCTGGGCGGCGCCGGCCTTCGCCTGAACCTCCGCCACCACGGTGCTCAGCGAGGCATCCGTCTGGCCGCCGGCGACTCCGTCGACGGTGAGGCACGCGTTGGATTGAAAGGTCTTCACCGCGGCCGTGGTCGCCGGTCCGTAGACGCCGTCGATCCCCGACCAGGGCAGATAGGCAAGCCCGGCCAGATCCCACTGGACCTGGGTGGTGTTGAGGGCCTGGCTCTGCGCGTGGGCGTACGTCGGTCCCTGGATCGACAGCCGGGCGGCGTTGAACCCGAGCAGCAGGATCATGGCAATGCCGGCGATCAGCAGGAACCGACCAGCGGCGGTCAGGCGGCTTCGGGTTGCGCGATTCCTCATCGAAGCCTTACAACGGCCGGCCGGGTGGATCCAGTCGGTGGGAGGAGCGCATCCCGCTCCGATCCATGGAATACTTGCGCGCGTGCACCGGTGGAGCGGTCAGGAGGGAGGGGGCATGAGGGCGCTGATCCTGGTGGCGGTGGTACTGCTCCTCTGCACAGCCTGTGCGGGCGGCGGCGCGGCGTCGAGCTCGTCCTCGACCAAGACCCCGATCAAAATCGGGCTGCTCACGTCGCTCACCGGCAACTACGCCCCGCTGGGCTCCCAGGACGAGCTGGCGGCGACCCAGATGGTGAACCAGCTGAACAAGAGTGGTGGCATCAACGGCCGCAAGATCACGCTCGACATCAAAAACGACAACTCAGACCCCAACCAGACCGTGGTCGCGTTCAACCAGCTGGTCGACGACGGCGCGGTCGCCATGGAGGGGCCGCCACAGTCGACGGCGGAGCTCGCGATCCAGAGCCTCGTCGACCAGCGCCAGCTGCCGGACGTCTCGGTCGGCGCCGCCGATCAGCAGACGATTCCCGTGCACCCCTACATGTGGCAGACGACGCCGCTCTCCTCGCAGGTCGCCGACACCATGATCCGCTACCTGAAGGCCGAGCACAAAACCAAGGTCGCGACCCTGACCGACACCAAGAACGCGTACGCGGTCGCGGGTGAGGCGGCGTTCAGCAAGCTGGCGCAGCAGAACGGGCTCCAGGTCGTCGACGCGGAGACGTTCGAGCTGGGTCAGACCGACTTCTCGCCGCAGTTCGCCAGGATCGTCGCCGGACACCCCGATTTCTTCGTCGTCTGGTCCACCGGCGCGCCCC
Source organism: Candidatus Dormiibacterota bacterium (assembly GCA_963790575.1). GTDB lineage: Bacteria > Chloroflexota > Dormibacteria > Dormibacterales > Dormibacteraceae > CAVTSA01. Next base: position 172,482 of record CAWBPD010000012.1, read on the forward strand.
CGGTCGTGATCACGAAGCAGTGGGCCGCCGGCAACACCGGGATTCCGCTGATGATGAGCGCTGCCGAGGCTTCCCCGCTCTACATCCAGCCCTCGGGGGCTGCCGCCGAAGGTGTCTACATCCAAGCCACGCTCGGGGTCGTCGGGCAGTACGTGCCCGCCTGCAATCAGTTCAAGAAGAAGATCGACGCGTTCGCCGGTCCTTACCTAAAGGCGAACAAGATCTATCCGCCTCAGTTCGCCTGGGATTCGTCGGTCGCGATGTCGCTCCTCTTCGACGCCATCCGGCGCAAGGGCGCGACCTCCGCCGACATCAAGGCGGGCCTTGACAGCATCAACCTCACCACACCACAGGGCCACTACGTGTTCACGAAGACCCGTCACTATGGCCTCCCCAACAGCTCGAATCTGATGACCCAGGTCCAGAACAGTCAGATGGTGCCGGTAGGGATGTCTCAACAGGAGTTCTGCAAGGCCGGAGAAGGGCCGGCGACGCAATCCGCCTGAGGGAGTGCCCTTCGGTGCTCGAGGCCCGCGAGCTGACCCGCCGTTTCGGTGGCGTGGTCGCGGTGGATGGGGTCACGATCAGCGTGAGCGAGGGGCAGCTGGTCGGCGTGATCGGACCCAATGGGGCCGGCAAGTCGACGCTGTTCCACCTCATCGCCGGCTACCTGCGTCCGAACAGCGGACAGGTGCTCTTCGGGGACCGCGACCTGACCGGGATGGCGCCCGACCGGCGGGCTCGCCTCGGGATTGGTCTCGCGTTCCAGACGGTGCGGCTCTTCGGAGGCCTGACGGTCCTGGAAAACGTGATGGTCGGGGCTCACACCTGGACCCGCTATGCATTCCTGGATGCGTTTCTCATGCTGCCCGTCCGCTGGCGCGAGGAGCGTTCGATCCGGAGCCAGGCCTACCTGTCGCTGGAGCGGGTGGGGCTGACCGCGCGGGCCGGCGAGCGCGCCGAGTCGCTGCCGATCGGGCTCCAGCGGGCGGTGCAGATCGCTCGGGCGCTCTGCGGGCGCCCTCGCCTGCTGCTCCTGGACGAGCCCGCGTCCGGCCTGCGCGCGGCCGAGCGCGCACGCCTCGCCGACCTGCTGCGCGCACTGAGGCGTGAGGGGCTGGCCATGCTCCTGGTGGAGCACGATGTCGCGTTCGTGACCGCGCTCGCCGAGCGCATCACGGTCATGGACCAGGGGCGGGTGATCGCGGAGGGGCCACCCTCGCGGATCCGGAGCGAACCCGCGGTCATCGCCGCCTACCTGGGCCGCACGGTGGAGGAGGCCGGCGGTGCTCCTTGAAGTGCGGGACCTGGTGGTTCGCTACGGCCGGGCGACCGCCCTCGACGGCGTCACGCTGGAGGTCGACAAAGCCGAGATGGTGGCCTTGATCGGGCCCAACGGGGCGGGGAAGACGACCCTGCTCAACACGATCTCGGGGCTCCTCGCCCCCGCGGCCGGCTTCTACCACCTGGACGGCCGGGTTGCCCAGGTGCCTGAGGGCCGCCAGCTGTTCGGGGACATGACGGTCGAGGACAACCTGCGTCTGGGGGCCTGGGGGCGTCCGAGCAAGGACCCGGGTCCGGTGCTGGAGATCTTCCCGGCCCTGGTCCCGCTGCGGCGGCGGCAGGCGGGCACACTCTCGGGCGGCGAGCAGCAGATGGTCGCGGTGGGACGCGCGCTGATGGCGCAGCCCGAACTGCTTGCCGTCGACGAGCTCTCGCTCGGCCTGGCCCCTCTGGTCGTGCAGAGCCTGGGCGAGCATCTGCGCAGCCTGAACCGCGATCGAGGGATGGCCGTGCTGCTGGTGGAGCAGAACGCCCGCATGGCGCTCGAGCTCTGCCCTCGCGCCTACGTGCTCGAGGCCGGGCGCATCACCCTTGCCGGCGGAGCGGCGGAGCTGCGGCAGAGCCCGGCGGTGCAGGCCGCCTACCTGGGTGGCGCCGTCGCCACCGAGGAGGCCTGAGCGGGAGAGCAACGAGCGTGGCACTGTTCCTTCAGTACGTAGTCAGCGGGATCGCGACCGGGTGCACGTTCGCGCTCGTCGCCACCGGCTTCGTGGCCATCTACCGCGTGACCCGGGTCGTCAACTTCGCACAGGGCGTGTTCGCGGTGATCGCTGGTATGACCGCGGCCTCCCTCCTCCAACGTGGGCTGCCGCACGGGCTGGCCGAAGTGCTCGCGATCGCGGTCGCCGCCGCGGTCGGCCTCGTCGTCGGTATCGTCGCCATCGGCAGGCGGGGCACGCCCCCGCTCGTCTCCTTGATCGTGACGCTGGGTCTCGGAGTCGGGTCCTACGCCGCCATCATCTTGATCTGGGGAGATCAGCCGGTCTCCTTCGCGGGGCTCACCGGCTCGGTCCGGCTCACGGGCGTGGTGATGCCACTCCAGTTCGTGCCCATCATCCTGGCCACCGCCCTCGCCTTCGGCGCGCTGGCGCTCTTCTTCAACGGGACCTACCTGGGCAAGGCTCTGACCGCCTGTGCCAGCAATCCCCTCGCGGCGCGGCTGGTCGGCATCGACACCCGCCTGATGGGGATCGTCGCGTTCGCGCTGGGCGGCGCGCTCGGCGGCCTGGCCGGCGTGCTGCTGACACCGCTGCAGCCGGTGTCGTTCGATTCCGACGTCCAGATCGCGATCAACGGTTTCGCGGCCGCCATCTTCGGCGGCCTGATCCGGCCCGTCACCGCGCTCGTCGGTGCCCTCATCCTGGGCGTGGCCGAGGCGCTGGTGGCCGGCTACTCGCAGGCGTCGTTCGAAAGCGGCGTCGCGCTGATCCTGATGCTGGGCCTCATGATCTGGCGGGCGAGCAGGCAGAGCGCTGTCGAGGTCACCCAATGAGCCGGCGCGCGCTGACCGGCTTGATCGCCGTGCTCGCGGCGGCGCTGATCACGCTCCTGATACCGATCGCGATGACCGACGCCCAGCTGACCGTCTACATCTACATCGGCCTCTACGCGCTGGTCGTGATCGGGCTCTCGCTGCTGATGGGGTTCGCGGGCCAGGTCTCCTTGGGGCAGGGATCCTTCTTCGCGATCGGCGCCTACGGTGCGGCGCTGCTCTCCATGCGGTGGAACTTTCCACCGCTGCTCTCATTGGCGGTCGCCTGCGCCGGGACCGCGACGCTGGCGGCCCTCGTCGGGCTGCCGCTGCTGCGGCTGCGTGGGCACTACCTCGCGTTCGCGACGCTGGCCGTCCAGCTCATCGTGCTCTCGGCGATCGGGCAGGTCCCCGGACTGACCGGCGGCGACACCGGCCTGATCGGCATCCCGACGCTGTCGCTGGGCCCGATCGCGCTCACCGGCCGCTACCGGGTCTTCACGTTCTCCTACGTCGTCTGGGTCCTGGTCGCCGTCGCCCTGGCGCTGAGCTGGAACCTGATCCACTCCCGCCCGGGACGCGCGCTCAGAGCCCTCGCCACCAGCGAGGCGGGCGCCCTTGCCTCGGGCATCGCGGTCGGCGGCTACAAATTGCGGGTGTTCGCGTTCTCGGCCGCCCTAGCCGGTCTCGCTGGAGGGGTCTTCGCGTTCTTCGTGGGCTACATCGCCCCGGAGACGTTCCCGATCCTGCTCTCCGTCGAGTTCCTGCTGATGGCGGCCGTCGGCGGCATGGGGTCGATCTTCGGCGCCCTCGTCGGCACCGTGCTCATCTACCTGCTGCTCCAGGCCCTGCAGGCGCTGGGCACGTTGCCGGGGATGCCTCTGCATGCCCCGGTCGTGTTCTCCTACGCCGTGTATGCCCTGACCCTGATCCTGATCCTGCTGCTGCTGCCGGAGGGCGTCGTCCCCGCTGTGGGCAGGCTGCTCGGCACGCTCCTGGGCCGGCGAGGGGTCGACCGCGGGATTGAGCAAGCCAGGCCGGGCCCGTAGCCTTCCGCCCGCGCCCGGGCCCAGCTGGACTCCCTTACCGATTTCGGTGTGGAATCTTTGTCCCGCTCTGGAGGCGCGCCGATTACCCTCGTCGCATGAAGTCGCGGACGCGCACGCCGATCGCGGCGCCTGCCTGAGCCCGGATTCCCCTCCCTACCCCCCGGCGCCCTTCCCGATTGTCGAGAGGGGCGCCTGTCTGTACCACCCGCCGTTGAACTGCGCGTTGGTGCACTGTGCACCAACGGGGGTTGTCATCGCCCCCAAGGGCCCGGTGGTGCACCAACGGGGGCTATCACCGCCCTCCAAGGGCCCGGTGGTGCACCAACGGCCGACTCCGGGAGCCGTCAGTGGCGGTAGTGGCGCTCCCCCGTGACCACCATGGCGGCGTCCGCGGCGTCCACCACCGCCAGCGCCTCGGCGTCCCGCATCGAGCCGCCCGGCTGGATGATCGCTGTCACCCCGGCCCGGAGCCCGATCTCGAGTGCCTCCGGAGTGGGAAAGAACGCGTCCGACGCCATCACTCCGCCCCGCGCGCGGACGCCGGCCCGCGCGGCCGCCACTTCCGCCGCCTCCACCCGGGTCAGCTGACCCGCCCCCACGCCGACCGCCGCCGAGTCCCGGGCGTAGACGATGGCGCTCGATTTGGCGTGCTTACAGACCAGCCAGGCGAACGCCAGCTGTTCCCACTCCTGGTCCGTGGGTGACCGGGTGGAGATCACACGGCAGGCTTCCCGATCGAAGCCGGCCCCATCCCAGGTCTGGACCAGGAAGCCACCCCCCATCGCGCGTACGTCGAGGCCCGGCTGGCGCACCGGGCCCGCCGCCAGCAGCCGCACCTTGGGCTGGTGCGAGAGCACCTGCAGGGCGCTGTCATCGACCGAAGGGGCGATCACCACCTCGATCAGGATGTTCACCACCTGCTCCGCGGTGGCGGCGTCCAGCGGGCGATTGAGCGCCACCACCCCGCCGGCCGCTGCCGCCCGGTCGCAGTCGAGCGCCTTGCGGTAGGCCTCGGCCAGAGTCCCCCCGGTCGCGACCCCGCACGGATTGGTGTGCTTGATGATGGCGGCCGCCGGGCGGTCGAACTCCCGGACCACCGAGGCGGCGCTGGCGGCGTCCTGGAGGTTGTTGAAGCTCAGCTCGGCCCCCTGCAGCTGCCGCGCCGAGCCGAGCCCGCCGGGCTCCGACCCCAGGCGGTAGAACGCCGCCTGCTGGTGCGGATTCTCTCCGTAGCGCAGATGCTGCGCCAGGCTCCCCGCGATGACCAGGTCGATCGGAAACGCCTCGTCGCGGCGGAGCCAGCTCGCGAGTCGGGCGTCGTAGGCGGCCGCGTGCGCGAATGCTTCCGCAGCCAGGCGGCGCCGGAAATCCTCTTCCAGGTCGCCCTCGCGATTGAGGTAGGTCAGCACCTCGGTATAGCGCTCGGGCCGCACGATGACGATCACGGAGCGGTAGTTGGACGCCGCCGACCGGATCAGCGCCGGGCCCCCGATGTCGACCATGTCCAGGGCCTCGTCGACGTCCATCGAGGGGCGGGCGGTGAGCTCCGCGATGGGCGCCAGGTTGACGCAGACGAGGTCGATGGTGGGCAGCCGGTACTGGTCCAGCGCCGCCATCTCGACGCCGTTGTCGCGCCGCGCCACCAGCCCTCCATGCACGGCCGGGTGAAGGGTCTTGACGCGCCCCCCCAGCATCTCCGGGAATCCGGTCAGGTCACTCACCGGACGGGAGTCGACCGACGCGTCGTCCAGCGCGCGGCGGGTCCCGCCGGTCGAGTAGAGCTCGTAGCCGAGGCGGGCGAGCCCCCGGGCGAAGGCAGGCAGGCCGCCCTTGTCGTCCACAGAGAGGATCGCGCGCTTGACGGTCGCGTCCGGCATCAGCTCACCCCGAGGGTGCCTGTATCGGGGCCCCCACGAAACGGAGCTTGCGGAGTTTCGTGGGGAAAGAGGACATCGCCGATCGCCTGCGGGAGGATGCGGCGCTCGGCGACCTGGATCCGTTCGTGGAGCGTCTGCTCGGTGTCGCCGGGCAGCACCTCGACCGCCGCCTGCCGCAGGATCGGGCCCCCGTCCACGTCCTCCGTCACCAGGTGGACGGTGCAGCCGGTGACCTTGACCCCCGCCTGGAGCGCCTGCTCCACCGCGTTCATCCCCCCCGCAAATGCGGGCAGGAGCGAGGGGTGCAGGTTCAGGATCCGGCCCCGGAAGGCGCGCACCAAGGCGGGAGCGAGGATCCGGTCGTAGCCGGCCAGCACGACGACCTGGGGGTCGCGGGCCTGCAACCAGGCCAGCATCGCCGCGTCCCGGGCTGCGCGCGAGCCGAACCGGCTCTGCGGGAATTCGCCCAGCGGCAGGCGCTGAGCTCTCGCGATCGCCGCCGCCCCGCAGGAGGGCCGGTTGGTGGCGACCCCCACGATCCGGTACCCGAGCGTGGCCAGGTGCTCCAGGTTCGTGCCCCGGCCCGACACCAGCACCGCCAGCCGGGCTTCGGTGGTGGCGGCGGTCATGACACCAGCCGGAACCGCTCGCGCCCCCTCGCCTCCACCACCCGCCCCACGGTCGGCAACCCCGGCAGCGGCTCTTCGCACACCAGGATCATGCCTAACCCGCAGTTGAAGATGGCGACCATCTCCTGGTCGGAGAGGCCTCCGCGTTGCTGCACGAGTTCGAAGATGGGCGGGAACCGCCAGCTCCCACGGTCAACCTCCGCGGCCAGGCTCTCGGGCAGCGCGCGGGGGAGGTTCCCGGGCAGGCCGCCGCCGGTGATGTGGGCGGCCGCCTTCCAGGGCAGGCGGCGCAGTGGTTCCAGGTACGAGCGGTGGGGCTCCAGCAGCTCGTCGACCAGGGGGCGGCCGAGCTCGGGGACGCGGGCTTCCAGATCCCAGCCGTGGAAGACTTTGCGGACCAGTGTGTAGCCGTTGGTGTGGAGTCCGGAGGCAGGCAGTGCGCACAGGACGTCGCCCGCACGTACCGCCTCCCGCTCCGAGCCGGCCGCGACGTGGCCGACGATGAATCCAACCAGGTCGTAGTCACCGGGGGCGTAGACGTCCGGCAGCTCGGCGGTCTCCCCTCCCAGCAGGACGCAGCCGGCGGCGGCGCAGGCCTCGGCCACACCGGTGATCACCTGCTCCATGACGTCGGGGTCGAGCTGCGACGAGCCCAGGTAGTCGAGGAAGAAGAGCGGGTCGGCGCCGGCGGTGGCGATGTCGTTGACGCAGTGGTTGACGAGGTCCCAGCCGACGCCGCGGTGCCGGCCGGCGGCGACCGCGAGCTTGATCTTGGTGCCCACCCCGTCCGCCGAGGCCGCCAGCAGCCCCCCGCCCGCCGGCACCCGGTGCAGCCCGGCGAACGGTCCCATCCCCGCCACCACGTCGGCGGTCCTGGTGCTCGCGATCACCGGTCCCAGCCGCTCCAGCAGCCGGTTCTTCCCCTCCTGGTCGACCCCGGCGTCCGCGTACGGGCCCACTCCACGGGGGCCATCTGTCGACACTTGGCCCCGCGGACTGCCCCTTGTTGGACCATCTGTCGACAGATGGCCACTACCGGGGGGCGGGGTCACGCCGGCTCCAGCGCCAGCTTGTCCATCTCCAGCTGCTGCGGGACCGGAACCGGGTAGGCGCCGTCGAAGCAGGCGCGGCAGAACTCGTCCGCGTTGCCTCGACCCACAGCCCGCAGCAGGCCCGGGATGGAAAGGTACGCCAGCGTGTCGGCGCCGATCACCCGCCGCACCTCCTCCACGCTGCGCCCCGACGCCACCAGCTCCTTGGTGGACGCGATGTCGACGCCCATGAAGCAGGGATACCGCATGGGCGGAGAGGAGATCCGCATGTGGACCTCTGCCGCCCCCGCCTTCCGCAGCATCTCGATCGTGCGCTTGGTCGTGGTGCCCCGGACCAGCGAGTCGTCGACCACTACCACCCGCTTGCCACGGAGCGATCGCCGCAGCGGGTTCAGCTTCAACAGCACGCCCGCATCCCGCAGCGACTGGTCGGGCTGGATGAAGGTGCGGTTGATGTAGCGCGACTTGACCAGGCCCTCGCGGAACGCGATCCCGGACTCCTCCGAGTAGCCGATCGCGGCCGGCGTCCCCGAGTCGGGCACCCCGAACACCATCTCCGCCTCCACCGGCAGCTCCCGTGCCAGCTCCTGGCCCATCCGCAGCCGCGCCTCTTCCAGCTCGCAGGACTTCATGAGCGAGTCGGGCCGGGCGAAGTAGATGAACTCGAAGATGCACATCGCGTGCCTGCCCGCGGCCTGGAACTGGTGGCTGGTGACCCCGTGGTCGTCGAGCCGCACCATCTCGCCCGGCTGCACCTCGCGCACGAAGGTGGCGTTGACGGTGTCCAGCGCGCAGGTCTCGGAGGCGACCACGTGGACCGGCTGGCCGCTCGCCAGCGGTATGAACCCCAGGCAGAGGGGCCGGAAGCCATAGGGGTCGCGCATCGCGATGACCGAGTCACTGGTGCTGACCACGGTCGAGTAGGCACCGACGAGCCGGACGAATGCCCGCTGCAGCACCTCTTCCCAGGTCGCGCCGTGGGTGCGCTCGATGAGACGGGCGAGCACCTCGGTGTCGGTCCCCGAGTCGAACGCCACCATCTCCTCTTCGAGCTCGCGGCGGAGCGCTCTGGCGTTGATCAGGTTGCCGTTGTGCGCGATCGCCCCCGGCCCCAGCGTCGGGTGCTCGAAGGTGAGCGGGTGCGCGTTGTCCGCGGAGGAGGCGCCGGTCGTCGAGTAGCGCGTGTGGCCGATCGCCACGAAGCCAGGGAGCTCGCGCAGCGATTCCGGGTCGAAGACCTGCGTGACCAGGCCCATCCCGCGGTGGATGCGCAGGTTGCGGCCGTCGCCGACCGCGATCCCGGCCGACTCCTGGCCCCGGTGCTGCAGGGAGAAGAGCCCGAAGTAGGTCAGGTTCGCCACATCCACCTGCCTGGAGTGGATGCCGAAGATGCCGCACATCTCTAACCGATCCCCCTCTCAGCGGGCTCTCGCTCGAGGCCTCTGGCCCACGCCTCCCGGACCTCCGCCAGAGGCACGTCCAGCTGGTTCTCGAACAGTATGCGATCGCCGCCGGCAAGGCCCAGCAGCTGGAGGTCCACCTTGAGCCGGCGGGCCAGGCTCTGCAGCTCGGGCATCGCCCGCGAGGTCGAGGTGACGATGAACCGGCCCTGGGATTCGCCGAAGAACTGGGTGTCCAGCCGAAGCTCCCCGTCCGCCTGGTAGGTGGAGGCGCGGACGCCGACTCCACCCAGCAGGCAGGCCTCCGCGAGTGCCACCAACAGGCCGCCTTCGGCGACGTCATGCGCCGACCGGAGGAGGCCCGCGCGCGCCGCGTCCTGCATGAAGTCGTGGACCGCACGCTCGCGCGTCAGGTCGAGGGACGGAGGCCGCCCACCCTCATGGCCCAGGACCACCCGCTGATACTCCGAGCCGCCGAGGTCGTCGCCCGTCTCGCCGACCAAGATCACGAAGTCACCGTCTTCCTGAATCCCGGGGGGTAGGCGGTCCTCCACGTCGTCGATCACCCCCACCATCCCGATCACCGGGGTGGGCAGGATGGGCCGGATCTCTCCTCCCGAGTGAGCCTCGTTGTAGAGGCTGACGTTGCCGCTCACCACCGGCAGCTCGAAGGCACGGCAGGCGGCGGCGATCCCGGCCACCGCCTCCTCCAGCTGCCAGAAGATCTCCGGGCGCTCGGGGTTGGCGAAGTTCAGGCAGTCGGTGACGGCGAGCGGACGGGCCCCGGTGGCGAGGATGTTGCGCGCCGCCTCGCAGACCGCGATCTGCGCCCCCAGGTAGGGGTCGAGATCGCAGTAGCGACCGTTGCCATCGATGGTCACCGCGAGCGCGCGGTCGGTGCCCGGAACCCGGATCATCGCCGCGTCCCCGCCGGGCGCGAGCAGCGTGGCGTTGCCGACCATGTGGTCGTACTGCCGGACCACCGGCCAGCGGCTGCACAAGTTCGGGCTCCGCAGAAGTTTCAGCAGTGAGGCGACCAGGTCGGGTGGCTCGCCAAGCCGCTGCTCCAGGTGCAGGATCGGCGTCTCGTCGCTGCGCTGACGCGACTGCGGATGGCGGAGCGGTACCCCGTCGGTGAGGACCTCCACCGGCACCCGCGCCACCTCCTCGCCGTGGTCGATGATGGTCAGGTCGCCGTCATCGGTCACCTCGCCGATCTTGACCGCGTGCAGCTCCCAGCGATCGAACACCGCCTGGACCGGGGCGTCCTCGCCGCGCCGGACCACGATCAGCATCCGCTCCTGTGACTCCGACAGCATGACCTCGTAGGGGGTCATCCCGGTCTCTCGTCGGGGGACCTGGTCCAGGTCGAGACGGGCGCCCGCGCCGGCCCGCGAAGCCGCCTCGGCGACCGCCGAGGTGAGGCCGGCGGCGCCCAGGTCCTGTACCCCGACCACGCCCGGGACCCGGTCCAGCTCCATGCACGCCTCGAGGAGGCACTTCTCCAGGAACGGATCGGCCACCTGCACCGCCGGGCGCCGCTCGTGCGAGGACTCGGTGAGCTCGAAGGACGCGAAGGAGGCACCCTGGATGCCGTCCCGGCCGGTGGTCGAGCCGACCAGCAGCAGGGAGTTGCCCGCGCCGGAGGCCGCCGCGTGCTGGAGCGAGTCGATCCGGACCAGTCCCACGCACATCGCGTTGACCAGCGGGTTGTCTTCGTAGGAAGGGTCGAAGTAGATCTCGCCACCCACGGTCGGGATGCCCATGCAGTTGCCATAGGCGCCGATTCCCTGCACCACCCCGTCCAGATGACGGCGGCTCCGGGGCAGGGGACCGAAGCGCAGCGAGTCGAGGATCGCCACCGGGCGGGCGCCCATCGCGATGATGTCGCGCAGGATGCCGCCGACGCCGGTGGCGGCACCCTGGAAGGGCTCGATCGCGGAGGGGTGGTTGTGCGACTCGACCTTGAACACGCAGGCCCAGCCGTCCCCGATGTCGACGGCGCCCGCGTTCTCGCCCGGTCCCTGGATCACGGCGGGACCGGTGCTGGGCAGGCGGCGCAGCAGCGGCTTGGAGGTCTTGTAGGAGCAGTGCTCCGACCACAGGACCCCGAACATCCCCAGCTCGAGGTCGTTGGGCTCGCGGTGGAGCTGCTCGCGGAGGACCTCGTACTCCCCAGGAGTCAGCCCCGCCTGACGGAGGCGGTCGGGAGATATGGTGCTCACGGCCTCAGCGGGCGGGCAGTGGCAGGGGTTTCTGCCGGAGAACCGAGTGGAACATGAGCCGCCCGTCGGTGCCCCCGAGCAGCAGGTTGGACGCGCGCTCCGGGTGGGGCATCATGCCCAGCACGTTACCGGCCTCGTTGACGATCCCGGCGATGCCGTGCGCGGAGCCGTTGGGATTGGCTCCCGGACGGACGTGGCCCTCGGCGTCGGCGTAGCGAAAGACCACCTGGCCGTTCTGCTCCAGCCGCGAGAGCGTGACCGCGTCGGCGAGATAGCAGCCCTCCTGGTGGGAGACCGGGATCCGGATCACCTGGCCCGGCCCCAGCGTCCGGGTGAACGGGGTGTCGGCGCGTTCGCAGACCAGGTGCGTCCACATGCAGCGGAACTCGAGCACGTGGTTGCGGACCAAAGCACCAGGCAGCAGCCGGGCCTCGCACAGTGTCTGGAAGCCGTTGCAGATGCCCCACACCAGGCCGCCGGCAGCGGCGAACTCCTTGACCGAGCTCATGATCGGAGAGGTGGCGGCGATCGCCCCCGCCCGCAGGTGGTCGCCGTAGCTGAACCCACCGGGCAGGATCAGGCAGTCGCAGCCCTTGAGGTCCCGGTCGCGGTGCCAGAGGTAGGCGAGCTCGGCCCCCTCCTCACGCAGCGACTCGACGACCCCGCCGCAGTCGCGGTCGGACCAGGTGCCGGGGAAGATGACGACCCCGAACTTCACGCCCTCACCCCAGGCATCCCCCGAGGGGCCCGGTGGTGCACCAACGGGTGCTAACCGGGGTGCCGAGGGGCCCGCTGGTGCACCAACGGGTGGTTGTGCGGCGCATCACTCCTCTGCGTCTTCGTCATTGGTGGCGTGGGCGGCTTCTTTGGCCTCGGCAGCCTGCACCGGCGCCGTCAGCCCCTTCGCGGCGGCGGGAGGCGGCTCGGTTTCGGCGATCTCGAAGCGGTAGTCCTCGATCACCTGGTTGGACAGCAGCCGCTCACACATCTCGTGGACCCGGGTCTCGGCCCGCGCCCTCGACTGCAGGTCGAGCGAGACCTCCATGTACTTCCCCACGCGGACGTCCGCCACCTCGTCGAAACCGAGCGTCTCCAGGGCGCGGTGGACGGCTCGGCCCTGGGGGTCATTGAGCTCGGCCCGGGGGGTCACGATGATCCGGGCCAGCAGCAAGGCATCTACTCCGGCAGCGGCTGCCCGGTCAGCAGCTCGTACGCCTTCAGGTAGCGCCGGCGCGATTCCTCCACCACCTCCTCGGGCAGGGTCGGCGGGGTGGAGTTCTTGTCCCAGCCGCTGCCGGACAACCAATCCCGGACCGGCTGCTTGTCGTACGAATCGGGCGCGGTGCCGGGCCGATAGGTGGCGGCATCCCAGTACCGCGAGCTGTCCGGGGTCAGCGCCTCGTCGATGAGGATCAGCTTGCCGTCGAGCAGTCCGAACTCGAACTTCGTGTCGGCCAGCAGCAGGCCCCGCTGCTCGGCGTAGTCGGCCCCGAACGTATACAGCCGCAGTGACGCCTCGCGCAGCTGCGAGGCGAGGTCCTCCCCGACAACGTTCGCCACGTACTCGTAGGTCACGTTCTCGTCGTGACCGGACTCGGCCTTGGTGGCGGGGGTGAACAGCGGCTCCGGGAGCTTCTGCGACTGCTGCAGACCCGCCGGCAGCGGTTCCCCGGCCATGGTGCCCTGCTGCTTGTACTCCGCCCAGGCACTGCCCGCGAGATAGCCCCGGACCACGCACTCGAAATCGATGCGCTGGGCCTTCTTCACGATCATGCTGCGCAGCCGGAGCCACTCCAGATCGCCATGCACCGAGTCGGGCAGATCCGACAGGTCGCCGGTGATCAGGTGATTCGGGAGCACGTCCCGGGTCTTCTCGAACCAGAAGATGGACAGCTGGGTGAGCACGGCGCCGCGGGAGCGGATCCCCGTCGGGAGCACCCAGTCGAAGGCCGAGATGCGATCGGTGGCGACCATCAGCAGCCGATCGTCCGGCAACTCATAGGTGTCGCGCACCTTGCCCTTGGCGAAGAGGGGCAGGTTCAACTCGGTGGACGTGACGGTCGGGCTCAAGGAGCAACCTCCTGCGGTGGTGCGGGTTGTGGACGGCTGAGCAGCCCCAGGCGCTCAAAGGCGAGGTCGGTGTGCCGCAAAAACGCCTGCGGGTCGAAGATCTGGTCCATGCCGGCGCCGATGCGTGCCATCACCGCCGGCTGGGCCTCCAGATTGGCGCGGAAGCCGCCCTCGCCGTCGAGCGCACGCAGGGCCGCGGACTGGACGATGCGGTAGGCCTCCTCACGTGACATCCCGGCCTCCACCAGCGCCAGCATCGCGCGCTGCGAGAAGACGACTCCGCCCCAGAGGTCCAGGTTCCGCGCCATCTGCCCCCGACGCACCACCAACCCTCGCAGCACGCGGTCCAGCGTCTGGGTCATGTAGTCGACCAGGCAGGTCGCATCGGGGAACACGATCCGCTCCGCCGAGGAGTGGCTGATGTCGCGCTCGTGCCACAGCGCCACGTTCTCCAGCTCGGTGGCGGCGTAGCCCCGGACCGTGCGCGCGAGACCGCAGATCCGCTCGGTGAGGATCGGGTTCCGCTTGTGAGGCATCGCCGACGAACCTTTCTGGTGGGCGCCGAACGGCTCCATCACCTCGGCCACCTCGCTCCGCTGCAGGTGCCTGATCTCGAGTGCGATCCGTTCCATCGTGGCCGCCGTCACCGCCAGCACGGACATGAAGGACGCGTGGCGGTCGCGGGAGACGATCTGGGTCGAGACCGGGTCCACGTGCAGGCCCAGGTGCTCGCACACGTAGCGCTCCACGAAGGGGTCGACACTGGCGTGGGTGCCGACCGGGCCGGAGAGCGCCCCCGTCGCCACCTCGTCCTGCGCGGCGCGGAGCCGGTCGATGGCCCGATCCAGCTCGGCCACCCACCCGGCGACCTTGAACCCGAACGTGATCGGCTCCGCGTGGATGCCGTGCGTCCGGCCCACCTCGACGGTTTCGCGGTGTCGCAGCGCGAGCTCGGCGGTGGTGGCGCGGAGCTTGGTCAGGTCGTCGAGGATGAGCTGCGCCGACTCCTTGCACTGCACCGCGAAGGCGGTGTCGATGACGTCGGAGCTTGTCAATCCCAGATGGACGTGCCGTGCCTCGGGCTGGCCGATCGACTCGTTGACGACGGTCAGGAAGGCGATCACGTCGTGGTGGACCTCCGCCTCCACCTCCGCGATGCGCGCCGCATCGAAGGTCGCCTGACGGATCCTGGGGAGTGCCTCGATAGGGACCCGCCCCAACTCGGCCCACGCCTCCGCGGCCAGGATCTCGACCCGAAGCCAGAGTTCGAACCGGTGCTGATCCGACCAGAGATGGACCATCCTGGGCGGTGCGTAGCGATCGATCATCCCGGCTCCCTACCCGGTGAACGGCTTCGCCGCGCCTGCCGGCGGACGCGCCGAATGTGGGGGCGGCGATGCAAATTCAACGTCCTCACTATACGGACGTGCGGGGGTGCCTCCCGGCTATCCCCGGCCCCCCTGATGGCCCCGTTGGGCGCTAAAGGGATGCCATGCGAGGTGCCTCAGCGTCCCTGCCCGTGGGAAACGGAAGTTACCTTCGTCACCCATGGCAGGGATTGAGATCCGTCGGGCGACGGAAGGGGACCTGAACGGTGTGGTGGGGACGACTGCCGGGCTGTTCGCCGAGGACGGCGCAGCCCGTGACCCTCTCCGGGACCCGGAGTGGCCGGGACGGCACGGGGCTGCCTGGGTCTTCGAGTTGAGCAACAACCCCAACGCGCTGCTGTTGGTGGCGGTCACCGAGGGCGCTGTGGTCGGTCACCTCGTTGCTCTCTTCCAGCCCGCCTCGGCGATGTGGCGCGGCGCCCAGGCCGAACTGATGAGCATGTACGTGGCGCCCCACCTGCGCGGGCGAGGGGTCGGTTCGGGGTTGGTGGAGCGATTCACGGCCTGGGCCCGCGAGCGCGGTGCCACCCGCGCCCACGTCGCGGCG
The DNA here is from genome assembly GCA_963790575.1 of Candidatus Dormiibacterota bacterium. Taxonomy (GTDB): domain Bacteria; phylum Chloroflexota; class Dormibacteria; order Dormibacterales; family Dormibacteraceae; genus CAVTSA01. The sequence goes on from CAWBPD010000012.1 coordinate 187,534, forward strand.
TACACGGCCAACGAGGCCGCGTTGCGGTTCTACCGGCGCCAGGGCTATGTGCCGTTGACGATGGTGCTCGCGACCGACCTTTGAGCCGGCCTGGTGGGCGACCTGGGTCAGACCACGTGCGCGCGTGCACAGGCGGGGTCGCTTGCGGGATCCCAGGTGCTAGCCGATAAGCTTGACACGGTCATGGAGGCGGTGAGCTGCGGGTGGCATGAGCGATTCGTGCCTGAAGTTTGCGCATCGACTTTCGACGCGACGCAGCAGAACCGTAACCGGGGCTGGACCGATGTCGTTTGACCTCGCAGGGGAGGGACGGGCGAGCGGCTCGCTGTCCCCTTCGGAAGAAGCGCAACTGGTCGCTCGGGCGAAAGAGGACCCCATCGCGTTCGGGGAACTTTATGAGTTGCATTTCCAGAGGATGTATCGGTTCGTGTATTCCAGGGTTCAGGATCGGGCGGTAGCTGAGGATGTGACTTCCGAGGTGTTCATGAAGGCGCTTCGGAGCATCGGCCGTTACCAGGACACCGGTCGACCGTTCACGGCCTGGCTCTACCAGATCGCCGTCAACGCGGTCGCCGACCGGTACCGGGGCCAGCGTCCGACCGAGGACATCGACGAGCAGTACCAGCTGAGCGATGGCTCCTCGTTGGAGGAGACCGCCGCCCATCGAGATGAGCTCCGCCGCATCTGGCGCCTGATCGAGGACCTTCCCGACCAGCAGCGCACGGCTCTGGTCCTCAAATTCCAGGAAGACCTCAAGATCGAGGACATCGCGGTGGTGATGGGCAAGAGCCCGGGCGCCGTGAAGCTCCTCGTCCACCGCGGGGTGACCCGCCTCCGGCAGCACGCGGCCCAGGACCTCGGTGACCTCCGGGAGGAGGGCGCGTGACCCACCCCACGAAGCTCCGCCAGCTCCGTATCGCGGGGGTCCCGGGATCCAACCCCACGAAACTCCGCAAGCTCCGTTTCGCGGGGGCCCCGGGATCCAACCCCACGAAACTCCGCAAGCTCCGTTTCGCGGGGGCCCCGGGATGAGCGAGCGCCCGCCCGTGGACGACGAGCTCGAGGATATCTTCAAGCGTCCCTCGGACGTGTCCTTCGCGCAGCGGCTCCACCAGGTGCGCCACCCCGCGGTCGAGGCCGACCCGGCGTTCCGGGAGGCGCTGCGACGACGCCTCATGCAAGAGGCCTGGAAGCAGAAGGAGCCCCGCCGGCCCTGGTACCGCCGGCTGCTGGGGCCGCCCGGCCTGGCCTGGGCGGGCGCCATGGCCGGTGTCCTCCTCATCGTCTTCGCTGTCGTCACGCTGTCACAGAACACAGGCTCGGTGCAGAAGGTCTTCACCAGCCCCATCAACGGACACACCGAGGTGGCTACTTCGTCGGCCATCGTGGTCAACTTCCAGCAGCCCATGAACCCGGTCGCCACTCAGCAGGCGGCCAAGATCACCCCCGCCACCGAGGCCACCTACCACTGGTCTGACAACAACCAGACCCTGACCATCGTCCCCAAGAACGACGGCCTGGCCCCCGGCGTGCGCTACCAGGTCACGTTCACCACCGGTGCGCGGACCGAGAGCAATCAGCCGCTCACCAGCTCCACGGCGTCGCCGCCGCCGATCACGTTCGTGACGCAGCAGCCGCCGCAGCCCACCCCCGCGCCGACCCCGGTGACGAGCCCGAGCTCGCCCGCCCCAACTCCGGCGCCGAGCCCACTGGCCGGCATTCGTGCGCTCGGCTCCAGCAACGGGTCGCAGCCCGTGTGGTCGCTCGACGGCGCCCAGGTCTACGTCATCGGCCCGGGCGGTTCGCTGACCGGCTACCCCGCCCGCGGCGGCGCCGGCACACCGCTCGCGTCCAGCGGCGTCTCCCAGGTGGTGGCCGGTCCCAGCGGGCCCGCCTTCCTGGCCGGTACCACGGTCTCCTACGGCGGCACCAGCACAACGGTGCCGGGCGCGACCTCGATCGGATTCGAGGTGACGGCTCGCGGACCGCAGCTGGTCGCCATCGCCGGCACCACCGTGTCGCGAGTGGGCGGCGGGGGTCCGAGCGTCACCCTCAAGTCCACCCCCACCGCCGCCGGAGCCTTTTCTCCCAACGGGCCCCAGCTGGTGTACCTGGGCGCGGACGGCCTGCACCTGGTCAACCTCGCTACGGGCAACGACCAGGTCGTCGGTGCCGCCACCGGCCTCGGCGCCTGGGCCCCCGGGGGCGCTCAGTACGCCTACATCAACCAGGGCAGCCTCTCGATCCTGAAGGTCCCCGCGGGGTCGACGACCGGGGTGCCCGGGTTCGCCGGGGTGAGCGCGCTCAGCTGGGCCAACGACGGGCTCCTGGTTTCGACCAGTAGCGGGATCCAGGAGCTGATGTCGCCGACGGCTACCGCCTCTCCGCTCACCGGCGCCTCCGCCGCCGCCGGCAGCTGGTCGCCCGCGAGCGCGCAGATCAGCTACGTCCAGTCCGGCGACGCCTGGGTTGCGACGGTGGACACCAACTCGTCGCTGACGGCGATCAGCAACGTCATCAGTCAGTTCATGGCGGAGCGGCAGGCCGGCAACGCGAGCGGAGCGCGGGCGCTGTTGACCTCCTCGGCGCAGGCTGCCTTCAGTGCCGGTGGCGGTGGCGGTCTCTACCTGACCACGTACGGGACGCAGACCCTCAACCGGTGGTCAGTGATCCTGGCGCAGTCGTCGGGAATCGCGGTGGTGCGGACGGTCTTCACCCAGGGCACCCAGCAGTCGGTGTTCGACGAGCAGTTCAGGGTCGCCCGCTCCGGGCAGCAGTACCTCATCAACCAGGCCACCGGGACGCCCGTCCAGACCGGGGCCGGCGGGGGGCCGGAGATCCAGAGCATCCAGGTGGGAGCGAACTCGATCTCGGTCAAGTTCGACTCCGACCTGAATCCGTCGACCGTTTCCGCGGGCGTCGTGGTGCAGGACTCCTCGGGCGCGGTGATACCGCAGACGGCGACCTACAACGCGGCCACCAGGAGCGTCGCCATCTCGTTGCCCACGCTCTCGGTGGGGAACCAGTACCAGCTGCAGATCTCGACCGGGCTGAAGGACGTGAACGGGCAGGGCGCGACCCATGTCCAGGTTGCGTTCACCTCCCCCACGACACCGCCGGCGACCGCCTCCAGCCCGACCCCCACCGCCACGCCGAGCCCGAGCAGCAGCCCCAGCGCCGCGCCGACGCCGTCTGCGAACCCGACACCGTCGCCGACGCCGACCGGGTAGGGGACGTCTGGGAGCGACTTCGAGCTGGCGCTCGTGCAGGGGTGGTTCGGACTGGCGTCCGAGCGCTGCGCGCACGAGAGTATCGGGACGGGTGGTGCCGGTTGTGTGGTTTTTCTTGGGCGGCTGCGCCCCCAAGCCCCCCGCCGGCACTTGCCGGCGAATCCCTGCCGGGCTCGCAGTGCGGGGTGCTCGCGTGAGGTCGTGCTAGCTCGCTTCGGGCTCCCGGGCAAGTGCTACGCGGGAGCCTGGGGGAGTGGCGTCTCTACACTGAGCCGGTGACGTTTGAGCGACCGGAGCCTCTCTTCGAGGTGGTGCCGGAGAGCGCCCTTCACGATGTCCGGATCGAGGGCACCCGGCCGCTGGTGTCGCCGGCGCTGCTCGCAGACGCTCTGCCCATGTCGCGCGCGGCGCAGGAGGTAGTGCTGCTGGGTCGCCGGCGTGCCTCGGCGATCCTGCGCGGGGAGGACGAACACCTGCTGGTCGTGGTCGGACCGTGCTCGGTGCACGACCCGGGCGCGGCCCACGAGTACGCCCGCCGGCTGGCGGAGCTGCGCGATCGGCTCGATGACCGGCTCCTGATCGTGATGCGGGTGTACTTCGAGAAGCCGCGCACCACCATTGGCTGGAAGGGCCTGCTCAACGATCCGCACCTGGACGGCTCCTACATGGTCAACGAGGGACTGCAGATCGGGCGGCGGCTGATGCTGGACATCCTCGAATTGGGGCTGCCGCTCGGGGGGGAGTTCCTGGACCCGATCTCAGCCCAGTACTTCGCCGATCTCGTGAGCTGGGGCTCGATCGGGGCACGAACCGCCGAGAGCCAGATTCATCGCCAGCTCTCGAGCGGGCTCTCGATGCCGGTCGGCATCAAGAACGGCACCGACGGCCAGGTCCAGGTCGCGATCGATGCCTGCGCCGCGGCGTCCACCCCGCACGTCTTCACCGGCATCAACCAGGATGGGCTGGCTTCGATCTTCTGGACCCGTGGCAACGCGGACTGCCACGTCATCCTGCGCGGCGGCACCCGAGGCCCCAACTACAATGCCGCCTCGGTGGATGACGCGCTGCGACGGATGGTCGACGCGGGTCAACCGGCCCGCCTGCTGGTCGACGCCAGCCACGGCAACAGCGGCAGAAATTTCCGGCGGCAGCCCGGCATCGTGCGCGACGTGGTGGCCCAGCGGGCGAACGGACAGCGGGGGATCGTCGGCCTGATGCTGGAGAGCTTTCTGGAGGAGGGAAAGCAGGACCTCGTCCTCGGTCACACCGACGGGCTCCGCTACGGACAGAGCGTGACCGACCCCTGCCTGGGTTGGGAGGAGACGGCGGGGCTGCTCTGCGAGATCGCGGACCAGCTGTGAGGGGCTGTTCCGTGGGGGCGATTTCGGGCTGGCGCCCGAGCGCTGCGCGCACGACGGTTGCGGTTGTGGGCGCGACTTCGGGCTGCGCCCGAGCGCGTCGCGCACGAAGGGGAGCACCGGGTTGTGCCGGTTGGGCGGTTACGATTGTTTTTCTTGGGTGGCTCCGCCCCCAAACCCCCGCGGCGGCGCTTGCCGCCGTGCCCTGCCGGGTCCGCAGTGGTTGCCACTCTTGTGAGGTCGTGCTGGCTCGCTTCGGGCCCCCACCCCACGAAACTCCGCAAGCTCCGTTTCGCGGGGAAACCCGGGGGCGCCCGAGCTGCGCCCGCTTGTGCGTATCCACAGGGTTCCTACGCGAGCTCAAGTGGGGGCCGCCGGTGGGGACGGGTGTTGCCGGCGATATGGTTCGAGTGCTAGCGATGCAACGTTATCGGGGGCCGAGTGGGGTTGCAACGCCGGCAATGTCGCCCTAAAGAGGGAGGAGGGGGGTGTGGCGTGGTACGCTGGCAGCCGCTCAATTCTCAAGAGGAGGTACCGGTCGTGGCAAAGCTTCTGGTTCGCGTGTTACCGGTCGGTACCCCGTCGCGCCTGCGCTCGTAATCGCCTGAGAGCGACCCTCGCCTGATCGAGCGCCCGGGGCCGGGGCCGGCCGGCTGTCCACTCAGCTGGAGGCTCCCCTTCTTGTTTTCGCTCTGGTCCATCGCCCGTGTCCATCTGCGGCCGTACCTGGGACGGGTGGCCCTGCTCGGCGGTCTGGTCCTGTTCGGCAGCGGGCTCGCCCTGGTCGGGCCGCAGCTCTTGCAGCGGTTCGTCGATCAGGTCTCGGGCGCTTCGACAGGTGCCGTGCTGGCCGCGCTCGCCGTCACCTATTGCATCTGTGCGTCGCTGCAGCAGGCGGCCGCGGTGGCCGAGGAGTACGCGGCCACTGATCTGGCGGTTCGCGCCACCAACCGTCTGCGTCAGGACCTCTTCGACCACTCGCTCACGCTGAGCCGCGCCTTCCATCAGCGGGTCCCGCCGGGGGCGCTGATCCAGCGCGTCGACCAGGACCCGGCGCTGCTCGGCAACCTGCTCTCCCGGATGGCGGTGGCACTGGCCGGCAACGCGCTCATCGTCCTCGGAGTCCTGGCGCTGCTCTGGCGGCTCGACTGGCGGATCGGCCTGGTGATGGTGGGAGCGGCCGCCATCGCGGCAGCGCTGCGGCTGCGACTGGCCGGCATCGTAACCCGAGCCTGGATCCGGGCACGCCAGGCGGTCGCCGAACTCTTCGGGAACGTGGAGGAACTGCTGGGCGGCCTCGAGGACATCGCCGGGCTGGGCGCGGGACGCTATGCCGAGCGCCGGCTCGAACGGTCGGCACGCCGCCACGTGAGCCGGCACCTGCGGGCGGTCCTGGTGGACAGCGCAGCGGGCGTGGCGGAAACGATCTTCGCCCTCGGCACCACTGGCGCGCTCGCGGTCGCCGTGGTGCTCCACCAGAGTGGGGTGCTTTCCCTCGGGCAGGTGTTCCTGGTCGCCGCCTATGGTGGCCTCAGCCTGGCTCCGCTGGAGGCGCTGAGCAAGCAACTCGAGGACCTCCAGCCATCTGCCGCCGCTGCGGGGCGGGCACGCGAACTGCTGGCGATGGAGCCCGATGTGCGCCCGCCGACGCGTCCCCTTCCCCTCCCCGACGGCGCGCTCTCAGTCGAAGTCCGGGGTCTCACCTTCGGCTACGAAGAGGGTGAGGAGGCGCTCACCGGCGTCAGCTTCCAGGTGCCTGCGGGCAGCGTGGTGGGAGTGGTGGGCCGGACCGGCAGCGGCAAGTCGACCCTGGCCCGGCTCCTGGTCCGGCTCCACGAGGTACCCGCGGGCGCGGTGCGCCTGGGAGGGGTCGACCTCGCGCGAGTCGCGGTCGACGATCTCCGGCGGCGGGTCGCCTACGTCCCCCAGGAGGTGCACCTGCTGGACGCGACGCTGCTGGACAACCTGACTCTCTACCAGTCCGCCGACCCGGCCCGCGTTCGGGCCGCGCTGGAGGCGGTGGGGCTGGGTGAATGGTTGGACAACCTGGCCCAGGGCCTCCAGACGCCACTCTCCTCCGAGCGGGCACTCTCAGCCGGAGAGGCCCAGCTGCTCGCACTGGCCCGCGTCTTTCTTCGCCCGGCCGGGCTCGTCGTTCTCGACGAGCCCTCGGCGCGCCTCGACCTGGTCACCCAGCGCCGGCTGCAGCAAGCCCTCGACCGGCTGTTCGCCGGCACCACGGCGGTGGTGGTGGCCCACCGTCCGGAGACACTGGAGCGCGCCACCCACATCCTGGTGCTGGAGGGAGGGACCGTGGTCGAGTTCGGGCGGCGGCACGAGCTCGCCGGCGATTCCAGCACCCGGTTCGCCCGGCTGCTGGCGGCCCACCCCACGGAGGTGCTGGTGTGAGCCATCGCCGCCTCCACCTCTCAGACACCGTGCGCGTCCTGGTCCGCTTCTTCGCGTTCCGCCCCAGTCTGGTCATGGCCTACATCGCCACCGACGTGGTGTGGAACTACGCCATGTTCCTGATCCCGGGGCTCGTGCTCCGGGCGGTGCTCGACGCGGTTTCCGGCCACGCTCGCGCCGGGACCGGGCTCTGGTCCCTGCTCGCGATCCTGGGGGCGGCGCAGATCTCGGCCTTCATGGCGGGCGGCCTCGGTGGGTGGTACAGCCACCAGCGCGCGCAGCAGACCTACGCGACGCTGGCCCGAGCGAACCTTATGGCCCGGTTGCTCGGCCGCCCGGCTGCCATCGCCCTCCCCTGCGCACCGTCCGAGGCGCTCGCCCGCTTCGACAGCGATGTCAGCCAGGTGAGCGGCGAGGTGGCCATCCTCGAGACCGTCTCGGAGGGGGTGGTGATCCTGGTCGCGATGGTCCTCCTCTATGTGCTGACGGGCTGGGTGGCCGCGCTCGTCGTCGCGCCGCTGGTGGTGATCGGGGTCGTGGCCAGCTGGTCGAGCAGCCGTGTGACCGCCTTCCGGCAGACCCTGCAGGAGTCGATCGCGGAGGTGACCACGTTTCTCGCCGGCGTCTTTGGCGCGCTGCCCGTCGTTCGCACCGCCGGCGCCGAGCGCGACGCCGGCGCACGCTTCCGCCTCCTCACCGAGGTTCGCCTTCGAGCCACGTTGCGGGACGCGGTTTTCACCCAGGTCCTGCGCAGCCTCTCGTCGCAGACCTACGGGATCGCGGTCGGCGTGGTCCTCGTCTTGCTGGCGGCCCGCGTCCGGGGCGGGGAGATGTCGGTCGGCGACCTGGCCCTGGTCGTCACCTACGCCGGGACGGTGGCGACCGCCGGCAGCTGGATGGGCGGCGATCTGGCCGGCTGGCGACAGTGCGCGGTGTCACTCCGGAGGCTGGTCGAGCTGCTGCCCGGGACACCAGCGCTCGCGCTCGCCGAGCCCCGCCCGGTGCTCCGGGGGTCCCTCGGTCCACCACCCGCGGCGTCGACACCCGGAGCGCCGTTCCGATCGCTCGAGGTGCTGGGGCTCACGTGCTGCCGGGGCGCGTCCCACGGCATCTCCGGCGTCGATCTCAGGGTCAGGCCGGGGGAGCTGGTGGTGGTCACCGGGCGGGTGGGTGCCGGCAAGTCGACGTTGCTGCGGGCGCTGCTCGGCATGCTGCCGTCCGAGGGCGACATCCGCTGGAACGGGGTGCCGGTCCCCGAGCCCGCCTCCTTCCTGGTCCCGCCTCGCTGCGGGTACCTGTCGCAGGCGCCGATCCTCTTCTCGGGCACGCTGCGGGAGAACCTGACGTTGGAGCGGACCCTACCCGAGGACCAGCTGCGGGCGGCGATCGAAGCGGCCGAACTGGACGCCGACCTGGCGGTTTTCCCTCAGGGCCTGGAGACGCGGATCGGGCGCCGAGGCCTGCGGCTCAGCGGGGGCCAGGCCCAGCGTCTGGGGCTCGCTCGCCTGCTGGCGCTGCGGCCTCAGGTGGCGCTCCTCGACGATCTATCGAGCGCGATCGACCCCGCCACCGAGGCGGCGATCCTGGAGCACCTGCGAGATCGGGGCGAGGGGGCGTGCCTGGCCGTCTCCCACCGGCGCGGGGTGCTGGCGGCCGCCGATCGCATCGTCGTGCTGCGGGCGGGCCGGGTCGAGGCGGAAGGTCCGCTGTCCGCACTGCTGCGAGACTCCGCCGAGTTCCGGGCCATCTGGCACGGGGAGGACGAGCTCGACCCCCTGGGCGCCCGTTCCGGCTGAAAGGGGGCTCAAGATGGCCTCGGTGAAACCCGTTCCCTGCGAAACGGGGATTGAGGCAGGTACGCGTGAAAGGAGGAGAGAGCGTGGGTGAGCGGGCTGAGACGGTGGGCTTCGTCGGATTGGGAGCGATGGGCGGGCGGATGGCGGCTAACCTGATCCGCGCCGGCTACGACGTGGTCGGGGTGGAGCCCTCCGAGAGCCGCCGCGCGGAAGCCGTGAAGACGGGCGTCCGGCCGGCCGGATCGGTGGCGGAGGCGGCCCGGGCGGCGACCCGGGTCCTGATCAGCATCGTCCGCGACGCCGACCAGACCCGCGAGGTGGTCCGCGGCCCGGAAGGTCTCCTCAGCGCCGGCCGGGAAGGCATGGTGATGGTCTGCATGAGCACCCTCGACCCGAGCTCGCTGCAGGCGCTGAGCGCCGAACTCGGTGAGGCCGGGATCGAGGTCGTCGATGCTCCCGTGAGCGGAGGCGTCGCGGGAGCGCAGCAGGGAACGCTGACCATCATGCTGGCCGGCCGCGCCGCCACGCTGGCGGAGGTGCGGGCCGTGCTCGAGTCGATGGGCCGCAACCTCTTCACGGTCGGCGAGCGGCCGGGAATGGCACAGGCGGCGAAGCTCGCGAACCAGCTGATGCTGGCGGTGAACATGCTGGGCATCAGCGAGGGCCTCCGCATCGCCACGCGCCACGGCGTCGAGGAAGCGCAGCTGATGGAGCTGCTCTCGGTGAGCACGGGGGGCAGCTGGGCGGTCCAGAACTGGACCGACGTGAGCGGGTTCTGGCGCTCCGCCGAGCCCGGCGGCACGCTGGAGATCATCCTCAAGGACCTGCGCGCGACGCTGCGAGAGGCGGATCAGCAGCGGCTGTCGCTGCCGGTGACGGGGGTCGTGAACCAACTCATCCGGCACGTCTGGGATGCCGGTCGGTGAGCCGGGAGCTCTTCGACTCCCATCACCACCTGTGGCGGAAGGCGCCGACCCCGCGGGCCGGGATCCTGGGCGAGCCTTACATGGACCGGGACTTCACCTGGGACGACTTCGCCGGCGCTTGGGGTGAGGTGGAAGTGACGGGAACCTGCCTGGTGGAGGCCACCGGCGAACCGGAGGAGGTGGCTCTCGCCGAGGAGGCCTCACGGCACGACGCTCGCCTCGGCGCCATGGTGGCCTTCGCGGCGCTCGAGGAGCCCGGACTCGGAGAGGCCCTCGAAGTTCTGTCCCGGCACCCGATCGTCCGCGGCATCCGGCGCAGCACCCAGAACGAGGCCGATCCCGAGTTCATCCTCCGTCCCGAGTTCGTGGCCGGCGCCCGCCTGGCCGGCACCAGCGGCCTGGTGCTGGAGCTCTGCGTTCGCCACCAGCAGATCGACGCGGTCCCCCGCCTCGCCCGTGAGTGCCCGGAGACGGTGATCGTGGTCCAGCATCTGGGCAAGCCCGACGTCTCCACGGAGCCGAACCCGGGATGGCTGCGAGCCATCGAGCAACTGGAGCGCTGTGCCAACGTCCACCTGAAGGTGTCGCCGGTCGTGCACACCGGGCACGACCCAAGGTTCACGCTCGAGACCCAGCGCCCGTTCATCCAGCACGCGGCGACGACCCTGGGCTGGAACCGGGTGGTGTTCGGCAGCAACTGGCCGGTTTCGACAGCCGTGACCACCTATCCCGAGTGGGTCGAGATCGTGACCGCGGCCTGCGAGGAAGCCGGTGCCGGCACCGAAGACCTCGACGCACTGTTCCTGGCCAACGCTCGCCGGCTTTACATGGACACCCGGCGCCGATAGGGCCACTGGTGCACGTGCACCAACGGGGGTATCCCGCGCCTGGAGGGGCCCGTTGGTGCACCAGCGGGGGTATCCCGCGCCTGGAGGGGCCCGTTGGTGCACCAGCGGGGGGCGCCGCGCCTGGAGTGCGACGGGCCATTCGTGCACCAGCGCCGGGTGTGGCCTGGGACGGCAGCGGTCAGCCGCCGGAGACGGCTCCCAGCGAGGCCCAGAGGTGGTGCACCGCGTAGGTGCGGTAGGGACGCCAGCGCTCTGCGACCCGTGCCAGCGCTCGGCTCTCCCCCGGCATGCCCAGGCGCACCGCCGCCCGGCGCAGGCCGACATCGCCGCTCGGGAACGCGTCGGGATCGCCCAGCGCCCGCATCGAGATGTAGTTCGCGGTCCAGGGCCCGATCCCGGGCAGGGCCAGCAGCGCGGCCCGTGTGGTCTCGGCGTCGACCGACCCGTCGAGCGCGATGGCCCCGGCGGCGAGCGCCCCGCCCAGCGCGCGCAGAGTCTCCACCCGACTCCCGGGCATGCCGATCCCCGGCAGCGGCGCCGCGGCCAGCTCGGTGGGCAGCGGAAAGGCGTGGGTGAGGGACCCGACGGGGTGCTCCAGCGGCGTCCCCAGGGCGCGGACGACCCGTCCGGCGAGGGTGGTGGCCGCGGCCACGCTCACCTGCTGCCCCATGATGGCGCGGACCGCCAGCTCCCACCCGTCGTAGGCGCCCGGCGCGCGGAGTCCCGGTCGCGCGGCCACCAGAAGCGCCAGCGCCGGATCCGCGCTCAGCGCAAGGTCGATGGCGGCGGTGTCGGCGTCCAGGTCCAGCATCCGGCGCACCGCGCGCTCCGCAGCCTCCAGCGCGGCTCCATCCAGATCCGGGACCGAGAGCTCCAGCCCCTCGCCGTCCCGCGCCGGCACCACCGACAGCACACCCGCCGCCTCCCTGAACCGGATCGTGCGGCGGTACCTGCGTTCCACGACCTCCTCCACGCCGGGGATGGCCCGGGGGGCGAGAAACCGAAGGAACCCCTCCCACGTCCCCGCCGGCACGGCAAGACTGTCCACAGTCGGGGCCTACGCGCTGCCTCTCAGGCCCAATGTGTGGACACTTTGGGACTTCGGCACAGCGGTGGGGGACTGGGCAGTCAGGCGCGGGCCGCGCGCGTCAGGGCCACGATCGAGCCGGAGTGATGGATCTCTCCCGCGAGCGCCGCCTCCAGCGCGTCGTCGAGCGGCAGCCGCAGCGTGATCATGTCGCGCTCGTAGGTTTCCAGCTGCTGCGGCACCGCGGTCAGGTCCTCCGCCAGGAACAGGTGCTGAACGATGGTCGCCGCCGCCAGTGGACGTACGTGGCCGAGCGTGTGGAGCCGGCCGGCGCGGAGCCCGGCCTCCTCGATCAGCTCGCGATGCGCGCAGACCGCCGGGTCCTCACCCGCCTCCAGCGTCCCCGCCGGCACCTCCCACGAACACTCCCCCCACGGGTAGCGCCACTGCCGGACCAGGATCGTCGTCCGGTCCGGGAAGCGGGGGACGATCATCACCGAGCTGGGCCCCTCCACCACCGCGTAGTCGCCCTCATCCCCGTTGGGCCAGCGTGCGCGGTCCGAGCGCAGCGCAAAGCGTCCGGTGCGTCCGGTGCGTCCGATCAGGGTTCGCGAGACGGTCCGCATCGGCGGCTGCGGGTCGATCGGCAGCCGTCGCGACTGCCGCGGGTCGCTCACCGGGCGCCCGTCACCACCGCGGCCGCGGCCGCCGCCGCAGCGAGGTGCCGGGGGTCGGGACCGTAGTCCAGGGGGGACGGCTGGTCGAGGAACCGGCGCATGTTTTCGAGCAGCTCGGGATGGCTGTCGATGAAGTGGGTGGAAAGCTTTCCCGCCAGGAAGTCCTCACTCTCGAGGATCGCCCGGTGGTAGGGGATGGTGGTCGCCGGGCCGACGAGTACGAACTCGCGCAACGCCCGCCGGCTGCGCGCGATCGCCTCCGCGCGGTCCCTGCCGGAAACGATCAGCTTCGCCACCAGCGAGTCGTAGTTGGGCGGTACGTCGGAGCCGGGGCCGAACCCGGAGTCGACCCGTACCCCGGGACCCGCCGGCGCCACCCAGCGCCGGATCCGCCGCGGATTGGGGACGAAGTTCTGCGCCGGGTCCTCGGCGTTGATGCGCATCTCGATGTGATGGCCCGAGAAGCGGACCTCGTCCTGCGTGAAGGAGAGCTTGTGTCCCGCCGCCACGCGCAGCTGCTCCTTGACCAGGTCGATGCCCGTCAGCGCCTCCGTGATCGGGTGCTCGACCTGAAGGCGGGCGTTCACCTCCAGGAAGTAGAACTCGCCCTCGCTGAAGATGAACTCGACGGTGCCCGCGTTCTGATAGCCGGCGACTGTGGCCGCCATCACCGCCGCGTCCCCCATCCGGGCCCGGATCTCGGGCGTCACCACCGGGGAGGGGGTCTCCTCCATGATCTTCTGGTGGCGGCGCTGGATCGAGCACTCGCGCTCGCCCAGGTGGACCGCGTTGCCGTGCTGGTCGGCGATCACCTGAATCTCGATGTGGCGCGGGTTGCGCACGTACTTCTCGACGTAGACGGTGGGATCGCCGAACGCCGCCGCCGCCGCCGCCCGGCAGCCGGCGATCGCGGGCCCCAACTCCTCGTCGCGCTCCACCACCTTCATCCCGATCCCACCGCCACCGCCGGAGGGCTTGACGATGACCGGGAAGCCGATCTCCCTGGCCACCCTCGCGGCCTCCTCCGGATCCTCGAGCGCCTCGCTCCCTGGGGTGACCGGAACGCCGTGGGAGCTGACCAGCGCCCGCGCTCCCAGCTTGGACCCGAGGGCACGCATCGCCGCCGCCGGGGGCCCGACGAACGCGATCCCGGCCTTCGCGCACGCTTCCGGGAACTCCTCGCGCTCGCTCAGGAACCCGTAGCCGGGGTGGATAGCGTCGGCGCCGATGTCGCTCGCCAGCTTGACGATGCGGTCGAGCGCGAGATAAGACTCGGTGGGTGCGGCGGGGCCGATGCGATGGGACTCGTCGGCGTAGCGAGCGTGGATCGCGTGCTGATCGGCGTCGGAATAGATGGCGGCGGTCGCGATCCCCAGCTCCTGACAGGCGCGGAAGACCCGGACCGCGATCTCACCGCGGTTGGCGACCAGCACCTTCTTCAGCTTGCGGGGCTTGCTCGTCACGCTCCGAAGACCTCGATCACGGCCGTCATCTCGTCTTCCCCGTGCTCCCGCTCCGCGAGCGCGAAGAGCTCGCCGGCGGCGGCCGTCACCGGCAGCGCGGCGCCGGCCGCGTGGGCGGCACGCAGGGCCAGGTCCAGGTCCTTGCGGATCCCGCTCACCAGGAAGCTGGGGTTGGAGTGGTCGCGGCCCCGGAACCCGCGCTTGCGCGCGTTCAGGTAGGGCACGAAGCCACTGAGGCGCTCGAACACAAGGTCCGGGTTCAGGCCCTGGCGCTGGGCGGCGTTGAGCAGCTCGGCCGCGGCCGCCGACGTCACGCCCAGCATCGCGTTGTTGATCAGCTTGAGTGCCGCCGCCTCCTCGCGGGAACCACCGGGTTGGGGTGCGGAGAAGGTCTGAAGCACGGGCAGCGCCTTCTCGGCCGCCCGCTCGTCGCCCCCCACCAACAGAATGGCGGACCCGTTTTCGATCGCGGGGATGCTGCCCAGGATCGGACAGATGAGCAAGGCCGCCCCACGCTCCTCGATCAGGTGCGCGATCTCGCCCGGCAGCTCGGGGCCGGCAGTGCTCAGCTCGCAGTAGACCTGTCCCGGCTCGGGGGTGAGCCGGACGTACGTCTCGCGCACCGACTCGGGCCCGAACAGAATGCTGAGGACGACCTCCCGTCCCCGCGCCGCCGCTTCAGGCGTGGCGGCGACCGTGCCCACGCCCACCGCCTCTGCCCGGCTCCGGGTCCGGTTCCAGAGCACGAGCTCGTGACCGGCGCCGGCCACGCGCCGGGCGATCGCGGTCCCCATCTTGCCGGTCCCGAGCAGGGCCACCCGCACAGCTGCCTCCCCGGTCCTACCCGATCGCGATCAAGGGCTGGTCAGGAGTCACCACGTCCTGCTCCTTGACCAGGATGTGGGTCACGGTCCCGGCCCGGTTGGCCACAATGTCGTTCTGCATCTTCATCGCCTCCAGCACCGCCACCACTTCCCCCATCTGGACCTCGGTCCCGACCTCGACCGGAATCTTCACGATCAGACCCTGCATGGGAGCCAGCACGGCGTTCTGGGGCGCGGCGGCGGGCGCCGATGGGGTACTCCCCTCGGCGTCCCCAGCCGGTGCCGGCGCGGCGCCCCCGGGCGTGACCGCGAAGCCGGCGCCCGTGACCCGGACCGTGAACACCTCCCCCTCCACCTCGACCTGGAGCTCAGCCGTCTGAGGGGCCGCCGGAGCGGGCGACGCTGCCGCGGCCGGAGCGCCGGCAGCCGCCTCGCCGGCACCCGCCTCGCCGCCCGCCATCTCCTCTTCCCGGGCCTCATCCTCCTGGCGCGCTACCAGGTCGGCCAGCGCCCGGCGACTCCCCCGCAGCTGCGCCGCGGGCTCGGGGAACAGGATCGCGTGGAGCACGTCCCCGTCGGTCGGGGTCCAGGCGGCGCTGCCGGTCGCCTCGGTGTCGTCAGCCGCCTGGGCCTCTTTCAGGAGCACGTTCCTGGTCGCCTCGACCAGCGGGTCCAGCAGATCGGCTGGCCGCACGGTGATGGGATCCGTCTGCCCCAGCACCTGGGTCCGGACCGCCGGGTTGACCGGCTTCGGGGGCACGCCATAGAGCCCCTGGAGGTAGTCCTTCAACTCCTGTGTCACCGTCTCGTAGCGGGTGCTCCCGAGCACGTTGTAGACGGCCTGGGCCGCGACCAGCTGGCGCACCGGAGCGAGCAGCGGCGCCCACCCCAGGTCCTCACGCACAAAGGCCACCTCGGCCAGCACTTCCTCGAAGTGCCCGCGTGCCCCGTGCTCTTCGAGCAGGTCGACGATGTCCTGCAGCATGGCGCGCGGCAAGGGGTACTCGAGGAGAAGGGGGTCGGCCCGGTCGGCGAACGGGATCAGGTCATCGAGGTGACGCGAGCGGATCTCCTCCAGCTCGTCGCGGAGCCCGATCAGCTGCTTGAGGTCGAGTCCGGTGTCACGGTCGACACCCGGCAGGATCGTGACCAGCGACTCCACCCCGGGCTGGCCGGCACCGCCACCGAAGGCGGAGAACGCGGTGTCCACGCCGGCGGCTCCGGCCTGGATGGCGGCGAGATAGGCGAACGGGGCCAGGCCGCCCGAACAGTGCGAGTGCACGATCACGGGCAGGCCGGTCGCCTCGGCCAGTGCGGGCACCAGGTCGGTCGCCACCTGGGGCGTGAGCAGGCCCCCGGTGTCCTTGACCACGATGTCGTCCACGCCGAGGTCCTTCATCCCTCGCGCCAGGTCCTGCCACAGCTGGAGGTCGTGGACCGGGCTCACCGTGTAGGCGAGGGCCCCCTGCACGCGCTTGTGCGCCGCCTTCGCCGCCGCCACCGGCACCTCCAGATTGCGGAGGTCGTTGAGGGCGTCGAAGATCCGGAAGATGTCGATGCCGAGATCGGCCGCGGTCTGGACCCAGAGCTTGACCACATCGTCGGGCAGACCCCGCCCGGCGACCAGGTTCTGCCCCCGGATCAGCGCCTGCAGGGGCGTCTTCGGTGTGGCCGCCGCCATCCGGGCCAGGCCGTCCCAGGGATCTTCGCCGCGGACCAGTGCGGCCTCGTAGGTGCCGCCGCCAAAGGCTTCCAGGGCCGCGAAGCCGAGTCCGTCGAACCGTCCCGCCAGCGCTGCCAGTTCGTCGTTGCTCAGTGCCCCGCCGAACAGCGACTGATTACCGTCGCGCAGCGTGGTGTCGGTGATGCGCAGGTGCGCCGGCGCCTGCCTGGTCGGCATCAGCGGGCGGCCAGCGCCTGCCGCTGCTCGTGGTGCGTGGCGGCGACCTGCGGGTCCTGAAGGCCGAGGATGCGCGCCGCCAGCCAGGCCGCGTTGCGCGCCCCGGCGGAGCCGATGGCAACCGTCGCCACCGGGATCCCGGCCGGCATCTGCACGATCGAAAAGAGGGAGTCCTCACCGCCCAGGTGCGGCGTCGGCACCGGAACGCCGATCACTGGCAGGTCGGTCCAGGCGGCGACCACCCCCGGCAGGTGTGCCGCCCCGCCGGCGGCGGCGATGACCACCTTCAGGCCGCGCTCCTGGGCCGACCTCGCCCAGTCGGCGACACCCTGTGGATCGCGGTGCGCCGAGCAGACGGTCAGCTCGTGTGAGAGCCCGAGCTGATCCAACTGCTTCTGGCAGTCCTCCATCAGGGGGAGATCCGACTTGGACCCGAGAATGACGCCGACGTCAGCCACTGGTTGACTCCTCTGCGATGTCGCGACGGTGAAATGCCCCGGGAAATGCTACTCGGGCGGCCCCCGACCGCGCCCTTTGCCGCGCCTCCTCCAGACTGGGGGCGCAAGCCACCACGGTGAGCACCCGGCCGCCCGCGGTGACCACCGAGCCCGACTCGGGGTCGAGCCGGGTGCCGGCGTGAAAGAGGAGCATGCCCGGATCCGGCAGGTCCAGCCCCGCGATCGGATAGCCGGTCCGATAGCGGCCCGGGTAGCCGCCGGAGGCCACCACCACCCCGACGGCATAGTCGCGCGACCAGCGCGGGCGGGTCCCGGTCAGATCGCCCTGCGCGGCGCCCATGAGCAGCGGAACCACATCGCCGTCGATCCGCGGCAGCAGCACCTGCGTCTCCGGGTCGCCGAACCGGCAGTTGAACTCCAGCACTCTGGGACCGCCGGCCGTGAGCATGAGGCCGGCGTAGATCACGCCGCGGTATGGCTTGCCGCGTTCCCGGAGCACGCGCACGGCCGGCTCCAGCACCTGCTCCTGGGCCCAGTCGAGCAGGTCCTGACCGGCGTCGCCGGGGGGCGAATAGGCGCCCATGCCGCCGGTGTTGGGCCCCTGGTCGCCGTCCTGTGCGCGCTTGAAATCGCGGGCCGGAGGCCAAATGACGACCCGCTCGCCGTCGGTGACGCCGAAGACCGAGACCTCCCGCCCGCTCAGCTGCTCCTCGACCACAATGCGTGCGCCGGCGTCTCCGAAGGCCCGGCCCTCGATCATCTCGCGCGCGATGTCCTCCACCTCCCGGACGCTGTCGGCGAGCACCACGCCTTTGCCCTGGGCGAGACCGTCGGCCTTGACCGCGACCCTGCCGTCGAAGCGCTCCGAGAAGTCGGCGGCGGCCCCAGCGTCGTCGAAGACGCCGTAGGCGGCGGTCGGGATCCGGGCCTCGCTCATCAGCTGCTTCGCGTTGGCTTTGCTGGTCTCGATCCGGCCTGGCTCTTGGTCGGGGCCGAAGACGGGGATTCCGTGCCGGCGCAGGGCGTCACCGACTGCGGCGGCGACCGACGCCTCGGGACCCAGCACCACCAGGCCCACCTCCTCTGCGAGGGCCGCTTCGACCACCGTGTGCGGGTCGTCGGCCGCGACCGGGAGGTTGCGATAGGGCCGCGCGGTTCCACCGTTGCCCGGCGCGAGCAACACCTCCTCCACCAAGGGGGAGCGGTCGCACGCCCAGGCGAGAGCATGCTCGCGGGCGCCGGAACCGGTGATCAGCACCTTCATGGGAGGGACTCACCCTACCTGGCGGGGAGAGGTGCCGGAGTAGCGTTGCATCGCCGGCAATGTGACCTTATCGGTGCCGGAGTGGCGATGCATCGCCGGCAATGAGACTTCACCCGCGCCCGGGTAGGGTCTCGCCGCTGAAGCGTCAGCCTTTGACGGAGCCGGCGGCGAGCCCAGTCACGACGTACCGCTGGACGAACAGGAACAGCACCACCGCCGGAAGGGCGCTGATCACGCTGGCCGCCATCAGCTGGTTCCACTCCGGAAGCGAGTAGTTCTCCGAGAGGTAGTACTGCAGCCCGACCCCCAGCGTCCGGGTGGAGGGACTGGTGAGCACGCTCGCGAACAGCACGTCGTTCCAGGCCAGCAGGAAGGTGAAGATGAACGTCACCACCAGGCCGGGCAGGGCGAGCGGGAACGTCACGTGCCGGAGGACGCCGAGCCGCCGCGCACCGTCCACCATCGCCTGTTCCTCGAGGTCCACCGGCAGGCCCACGATGTAGACGTTCATCAGCCAGACCGCGAACGGGAGGCCGAACGTCATGTACGTGATCACGACGCCGTAGTAGGTCCCGACCATCTGGAGCCCGATCGTGTGGTCGATGATCACGAAGATCACGTAAAGCGGCAGCAGGAGCAGGATCCCGGGCACCGTCTCGGTGGCGAGCAGGCCGATCCGGAACACGTTGCGGAACCGGAACCGGAACCGCGCCACCACGTAGCCCGATCCCAGCGCCAGCAGGGACGAGCAGATGCCGGCCGCGATGCAGATGATGAGGCTGTTGCGGATGTAGGCGAGCAGGTCGATGGTCTGCCAGATCTGGGTGTAGGTCTGCCAGTACCACACCCTGGGGATGAACTCGGTGCCGGCGACCACCGTCGACTGGAACGAGACCAGGATCATGTAGACGACCGGCAGCAGCACGATCAGCGTGTAAGCAGCCGCCAGCCCGTAGACCACGACTCCGCGCATGGTGCGCTGGCGTGCTCTCGTCGCCGGTACCCCGCGTTCCCGCGCGATCATGTCATCTCCCCCACCCGCGCCGCTCTCAGGTAGATGACGGCGGGCACCAGCATGATCACGAGCGCCACCACCGACATGGCGGCGCCGAGCCCGAAGTTGAAGGTGACGAACGAGTTCACATAGATGTTGAGGGGCAGCACGTTGACCTGGGCCGGGGGCGAAGCGCCGAACATCACGAACGGCAGCGTGAAGTTGTTGAAGTGATTGATGGTCGAGAGGACGACCGCCAGGCCCAGCGTGCCCCGGATGCCGGGCAGTGTCACGTATCGGAACCGTGACAGCACGTGGGCGCCGTCGATGGTGGCGGCGTCGTAGAGGTCGCCCGGGATCGTCTGCAGTGAGGCCAGCGACATCAGATAGATGAAGGGCCAGGCCGCCCAGGCGTCGGCGATCACCATCGCCCACAGCGCGTTGGGACCGATCAGCCAGAAGGTCTGCCGGCTGGCCAGATGCAGGTCGGAGAGGATCACGTCCGCGGGGCCGGTCTGGGACGTGAACACCATCCGCCACAGGATCGCGTTCACAAACGTGGGGATGGTGTAGGGCAGCAGCGCCAGGGAACGGAACAGCGCCCGGCCCCCGAACTTCTCGTTGTAGAGCACCGCCGCACCGAGACCGAACGGCGTGATGATGGCCGTGGTGACCAGCGCGAAGATCACGCTCGCCTTGATCGAGCCCATCATCGACCCGAAGAAGGGCCCGCTCGGACTCAGCGTCTGGATGTACTGGGTGAGTCCGACGAAGGGCGCGTGGATCCAGTCCCCGATCGTGTATTGGTTGAGCCCGGTGACGCTGATCCAGAACGCGAACAGCATCGGGATGAAGATGATCAGGGTCAGCAGCACGAGGCCCGGGGCGAGGAGCCAGTAGGGCGGCCGCATCAGCCGCCCTCTACGCCGCCCGAAGGTGACCGCCGGCTTGACGTCCGTCATCCGCTCACACCTCCTGCCTGTCTTGGCCGCTGTCCCGCGCCAGCCCTTCCGCTCTGACCACCGGCACCTCACGGGCATCTACCCGCCGTTCAGCTGCGCCTGGAGCTTGATGTTGGCCGCGTGGAGCGCCGAGCGCAGGTCACTCATCTTGTAGCCGTTCCCGGTCGCGATCTGGGTCGCCATCTGGTTGACGACCTGGCCCACCAGCGTCTCCAGCTCACCCCAGGAGGTGATGAAGGGTAGGGAGATAGCCTTTTCCTGGATGTTGTAGAGCACGTCCCAGGGGTGCTTTTTGGTGTCGGGGTACCTCTTGAACACGTCCAGCTTGACAGGCATCTGCGCGTAGAGCGTGAAGAAGTCGTGCTGGATCTCGGCACCGGTCAGGACCTTGATCACGTCCAGCGCCTGCTGCTGATTGGGGCTGTACTTGAACAGGCACAGGAACTGGCCACCCGAGAAGCCGGCGACCGCCTTGCCCCCGGACGGCAGCTTGGAGTCGCCGTAGGGCACCAGCGGGTCCACCGCCCAGTCGTACTCATGTGCCACCGTCGAGGTCTTGAGGCTGGAGATCGCGCCCGCGCCCACCATCGCCGCCATCGCGGCGCCCCCGTTCCCGAAGTACTTGTACATGTCGGCCGCTGCGAAGGTCGCGTTCTGATGCGAGGCGATCCCGTACTTACCCATCCAGTCCAGCCAGAAGGCGGTCGCCTCGACCGCGATCGAGGAGTCGAGTTGAGCCGTCTTGCCGTCGGTGCTGATGAGATTGCCTCCCATCTGGGACGCGAACAGCCAGACGTGGTGCCAGGGGTCGAACCCGTCCGCGGGGTCGAGCGTCGCTCCCCACCGATTCGAGTTCGGGTGGGTCATCTCCTTGGCCATGTGAACGAACTCGTTCCAGGTCGTCGGGGGCTTCTTGATGCCGGCTTGGTGGAAGTAGGTCTTGTTGTAGAGCATGCCGCCCAGCGGGTTGGCGTTCTCGGGGACGCCGATCAGATGCTCGGGATCGGGACCGGCGTAGCCGAACTGGCCCTGCAGGAAGGAGTCCTTCCCGCCCAGCTCGTTCCACATGTCCTTGGTGATGATCTCGAACGCCCCGGTCCCGTACGCGGATGGGACCAATCCGACCTCGAAGATGTCCGGGCCCTCGTGGGCGGCCGCCGAGGTGGCGATCTTGGTCAACTCCTCGCCGGCCGACGCGTACGTGTCCCAGCTCATGGTCCACCCGGGGTGCTGGTTCTCGTAGATCTGCTTGGCCCGGTTCATCAGCTGCTGCTGCGCCTGCGGCGCCTGCGTCTGAGCGGCGACGAAGACGTTGATGGTCCCCGTCTTGCGAGTGCGGGAACGCGGGCGGCCGGCCGGCCCGGGCAGGGCGGCCGCGCTCGCGCCTGCGACCAGCCCCGGGGCGGCGCCGGCCGCGAGCGCGGTGCCGGTGGCCAGCTTGAGGAACCGCCTCCGGTTGACTCCGGGCGCGGGCCCGCCAGCGCGTGCTAGCGGCCCGCCCACCCGATCGGTTTCGCGTTCGGTCATGGCCCCCTCACTGTTCGGATGTCGCGTACCCCGGCCTCGCTGGACGAGCGTAGCGCCACTCACTCCCACTCGATGGTGCCGGGGGGCTTCGACGTGATGTCGTAGACCACGCGGTTGACGCCGCGCACCTCGTTCGTGATACGCCCCGAGACGCGGGCCAGGAGGTCGTGCGGGACGCGCGCCCAGTCCGCCGTCATCCCGTCCTCAGAGGTCACCATCCGGACCGCGACCACGTTGGCGTAGGTCCGATAGTCACCCATCACTCCCACCGTTTGCAGCGGGGTCAGCACCGTGAAGGCTTGCCAGAGTTCGCGCACCAGCCCGGCCGCGCGCACCTCCTCCTGGACGATCCAGTCGGCGGCGCGCAGCGTCTCCAGCCGCTCCCAGGTCACGTCCCCGAGGCAGCGGATGGCGAGCCCGGGCCCGGGGAAGGGCTGCCGATAGACCATCTCGTCGGGGAGGCCCAGCTCCAACCCCACCCGCCGCACCTCGTCCTTGAACAAAAAGCGCAGGGGTTCCACCAGCTTGAAGCGGAGGTTGGGAGGCAGGCCGCCCACGTTGTGGTGTGACTTGATGACGACCGCGCTCTCCACCGTGTCCATGGCCGTCGACTCGATCACGTCGGGGTAGAGGGTGCCCTGGGCCAGAAACTCGATGTCGCCCAGCGCGCGCGCCTCCTCCTCGAAGACCTCGATGAACTCGGCCCCGATCACCTTGCGCTTGTCCTCGGGATCGGTGACCCCCGCCAGCGCGCCCAGAAACCGGTCCGCGGCCTGCGCGTGGCGAATCGAGATGTCCAGGTTGTCGTGGAGGACGTCCAGCACCAGCTCGGCCTCTCCCCGCCGGAGCAGGCCGTTGTCCACGAAGACGCAGGTCAGCTGATCCCCGATGGCGCGATGGACGAGCGTGGCCGCCACCGCCGAATCGACCCCCCCGGAGAGCGCGCAGATCACCCGGCCGGCGCCGACCTGGGCGCGGATGCGTTCGGTCGCCTCCTCCACCACCGACCTCGCGGTCCAGGTACCGTGCAGGCCGGCGACGCCGAAGAGAAAGTTCTCGAGGATCGCCATTCCGTCACGCGTGTGGACCACCTCGGGATGGAACTGGATGCCCCAGATCCGCTGACCGGCGTCGGCGAACGCGGCGAAGGGCGCGCTGGCCGTCCGGCCGTGGTTGACGAACCCGGGCGGCAGGCGCCGGACGTGGTCTCCGTGGCTCATCCAGATCGGCAGCTTTCCCGACAGGCCGCGCAGGAGGGCGCCCCCGTTCTCGATCACCAGCTCCGCCGACCCGTACTCCCGGAGATCGGTGGGAACCACCTCGCCGCCCAGGTCGCGCGCGATCAGATTGCACCCGTAGCAGATGCCCAGCACCGGCAGGCCCGCCTCCAGGGCAGCGGCGTCGACCTGCGGCGATCCCTGGTCGTAGACGCTGGCCGGCCCACCACTCAGGATGAGTGCGCTCGGACGGCGCGCGGTCAGCTGGTGCCAGGGCGTGGTGCCCGGCACCAGCTCGCAGTAGACGTTCGCCTCCCGGACCCTGCGCGCGATCAGCTGCGAGTACTGCGAACCGAAGTCGAGGACCAGGACCAGCTCCTGCGCGGGAGCGCGCGGGTGGGACGTCATCGGCGCAGCGGCTTCTGTGAGGGCATCTCCATCGATCACCTATTCTTGACTGCGCGGTGGCCGTCAAGACGCTGGAGTATCTGCAAGGCATGTCCCCCGCCGACGCGCGGCGTCTGCGGGAAGTCGGGATCCGGCACAGCAATCAGCTGCTCCATGTGACCACACTGGCCATCGACCGGGAACGGCTGGGGAAGCGTACCGGCATCTCGCCCGACCGCCTGCTGCACTTCGCTCATCAGTGCGCACTGCTCGAGATCTCGGGCATGGACCAGTACATCCCGGTCGTGCGGCGCCTCGGCGTCGGGGACCTGAAGGCGCTCAAGCGGGCCAACCCCGAGGACCTGCACCGGCGGGTGGTGGACGCCGTCGGCTACAACGGCGCGCCCACGCTCTCCATGGTCGGGTACTGGATCTCGCAGGCCCGCCTCATCGACACCATCGAGGAGGACACCGGGGAGATCACGGTCGCCGAGCAGAAGGCCCTCTCCCGCGCCGTCGGCTGACGGGCGCCGGTCAGGAGGCGCGAGCGGTCAGGGTCCAGGTGCGTCCGCGCGGATTGGCGTCGTCGATCGCGATCGCGAGCTGGAGCCCGGGCAGCGTGGTCGCGGCCTGGTAGGGCCCGCGGTGGCCGAGCTGGCCCCGGAGCCAGGTGTCGAGGGCCGATCGCTGTGGCTCTCCGAGCGCGGGTGCCAGCGGTTGCAGCAGGAAGGCGGCCAGATCGGGAGGCGCCCCGGGGTTGCCGGCGATCACCGCGAGCTCAAGGCCGAGCACCGAGCCGGCGCCGGCGGCGAGCACACAGTAGGCCCGGACTGCCCCCAGCCGGTGCCCTCCCTCCACACTCAGCAGGCCCTCCTCGGGCTCCTCCTCCGTCAGGCCCTCACCAAACGCCCAGGCTCGGAAGCTCTCGGCGGTGACGCCGGCCAGCGGCGGCGGCCCCGGTGCGGGCGGCGCTTCGCGGTGGAGCGCCGCACGCAGACGCTCCCAGGGACGCCGTTCGGACATACGCAGAATCTACGGTGCCGCCGGCTGGGACGGAGTCCGCGACGCAGATCCCCGACTGCCGCCACTCGGGGCGAGCCAGGCACCCCAAGGGCACCGACTGCCGGCACTCGGGGCGAGCCAGGCACGGGGGTCAGCGGGTAATGGTGACCTTGCGCAGGCTGCGGGGCCGGTCCGGGTCGTAGCCGCGCCGGCGTGCGATCTCCAGGGCGAGCAGCTGGCCCGCGACCGCGAACGGGATGACCGTCAGCGGTTCCGGCAGTCCCAGCGCCAGCGACCAGCTCAGAGCGTGGGCTCCCCTCTCAGGGACGGCCTGGTCGGTGAACCGGGCCACCCGTGCCCCCAGGCCCTGGAGCTGAGCGGAGAGCGCCCGCATCTCGGCCAGCGCCGGCCCCTCCGCCTCCAGCAGCAGCACCGGGAAGCCGGGCTCGATGATCGCCAGGGGACCGTGCTGAAAGTCGGCCACCGAGCGCGCCTCGGCGACCGCGTAGGACGTCTCCATGATCTTGAGCGCGATCTCCTGCGCGGTGGCGAGGTGGAAGCCTCGTCCCAGCACCGCCAGCCGGGGTGCGTCGAGGGCTTCCGCCAGCCGTGACACCACGCCGTCGCGCCGGGCGTCGAGCACCTGCTGAATCGCCTCCGGAACACGCTGCAGCCCGGCCGCGAAGCCGGGGTCGGGCGTCAGCGCATCCGACAGCATGGCGAGCAGAAAGAGCGTCGCCGTGTACGTCTTGGACGCCGGCACGCTCCGTTCCTGGCCCGCCCCCAGCGGCAGGACATGGTCCGCCGCCTGGGCCAGCCGCGAGGCCACGTCGTTGGTGAGCGCGATCGTGAGCGCCCCCTGCCCGCGCGCCTCCTCGACCACCGAACAGATGTCGACCGAAGCCCCCGACTGCGAGATCCCGATCACGCAGAACCGGTCCACTCGCGGCGCCTGGTGGTAGAGGCTGAAGGCGGAGGGCGCCGCCAGCGACACCACCGCGTGGTTGCGCAGCTCGAGCAGGTACTTGGCGTAGGTGGCGGCATGGTCGGAGGTACCGCGGGCCGCGATCACGAACCCGGCCGGCCCGCGTTCGGTGATGGCGGCTGCCGCCCCACGGACCTGGTCGACCCGGTCGGCGGCCTGCGAGCGCGTGACCTCGGCTTGTTCCAGGATCTCCCCCTCGAACACCGCCCCCCCGGTCACAGCGTCCTCCTGCGGTACGCGATCTCGCCCGCCACCAGGGTGGTCTCGACCCGCAGCTCGGCGTCGAGCAGCACCAGGTCGGCGGCCGCGCCCGCGCGGAGCGTTCCCCAGCCGGTCTCACCGAGCAGGCGTGCCGGGGTCGAGGTCGCCATCGCGATCGCCGGCTGCAGGCCGACCCCGGGAAGCTGCGCCATCGTCCGCACCAGCACGTCGGTGGTGGCCATGCTACCGGCCAGCGTGACGCCGTCCTCCAGGACGATCCGGTGTCCGTCGCTCACCACCACCCGGGTTCCCAGACGGTAGCGACCAGGCGGCGAGTCGGCGGCGGCGACCGCGTCCGAGGTGAGCAGGATGCCGGAGGGGCCTTTCAGGCGGGCCGCGATCTCGAGCAGCGCGGGCGCGACGTGCAGGCCGTCCGCGATCAACCCCGCCGTCACCCAGCCCGTGGTGAGAACCGCCCCCGGTACCCCGGGCGCTCGGTGTCCGAGCGGCGACATCGCGTTGAAGAGATGAGTGGCCATGCGGGCACCCGCCCAGAAGCCCGCCCTCGCCACCTCGGCCGACGCGTCCGAGTGCCCGACCGAGACCACGATGCCCGCGCTCACCAGGCGCGTGATCGCCTCCAGTGCCCCCGGCAGTTCGGGAGCCAGGGTGATGATGCGAGGTCGGGCGGCGATCACGCGATCCACGCCGACCGGGTCCGGCGGGCGCAGGTGATCGGGATCGTGCGCGCCTCGCTTCGCCGGGCTCAGGAACGGGCCCTCCTGATGAATGCCCAGCACCCGAGCACGCGGGCCGGCAGCCCGGGCGGCACGGGCCGCCTCGGCAGGGGCCGTGACCAGCTTGTCCAACGGGCCCGTGACCACGGTCGGGCAGAAAGCGGTCACGCCGTGCGCCGGCAGCCGGTCCGCGATCCCCGCGATCGCGTCGGCCCCGTCGGCGACGTCCAGGCCACCGAGACCGTTGACCTGGAGATCGCAGAACCCAGGGGCCACCACCATCCCCGGACCTCCCAGCACCTCACCCACGCCGCGTCTGGCTGCGGGTCCGGGCTCCCCCCCGCCGAGCGCGACGATGCGCCCCGCGTCGATGCGCACCCAGCCTTCTCCGTCGAGACCGGCGCCGTCGACCAGGCGACCCCAGAGCAACTGCGAACCGGAGCGCACAGTGCCAAGGGTAGGGAGGCGGCGAACCGGTCGACACACCGGGTCAGACAGTTCGACCGGCGCCCCGACGGCGCGGGATGGCACAATAGGCGGCCTATGACCCCCACCAGACGGGCCTGGCGGACGGTCCAAGGAGCGCTGCTGATCGGACTGGCGGCCCTTCTGGTCAGCGCTTGTTCCGGGTCCAACCCCTTCGGTGGCACCCTGCTGGGACCGCCAGTCTCCGAGATCGCACACGACGCCGTCAACGCCTACCAGTCGGCGCGGGCGGTCCGGGTGCAAGGCTCCTATCGCACGGCATCGTCGGTCCCGGTCACCGTGCGGGTGGCCGTCCAGCCTTCGAACGGTGACGCCATCACCGGACAGGCCACCTACGACGGCGCACCGCTGGACGTGGTGGGGCGTGACGGAAGCCTGTTCACCAAAGGTGTCAAGTACTGGCAAGCGGAGGGCGCCCAGGGCCTCCACACCTGGCCGCAGTACGGATCCGGCTGGGTGCTGGCGCCGAGCAACGATCCCGCCGCCGAGGCGATCGCCGGCGCCGCCGACCTGGGCGGGTTGTTGAGTCAGCTCGACCAGCACTCCTCGGCACTGGTGTCAGAGGGGACCAGCGAGTTCGAAGGTCAGCAGATCGCATCGCTCCGTGATGGGCACACCGTCTATGACGTGACCACCTCGCCTCCCTACCGGCTGCTCGCGCTGCGTCGCAGCGGCGACCCCCGATCCGCCGCCGGACTGCGGGATCTCAACCTGCAGGTCCACTACGGCGGCAAGGCGAAGATCGCGGTGCCGGCGCCGGGGCAGTACGTCAACCCCCGGGACGCGTCCACCTTCCCCGCCTACTACATGGTCCAGACCACCTCCGATCTGCAGTCCTGTGACAAGAGCTCGTGCGGCTTCACCGCCACCCTCGTCAACACCACCGGCGCCGAGCAGGGTCAGGTGACGGCGACGCTGGCGCTCTACCAAGACGCGCGGGACACCCAGCTCCTGGGCTCCTGCAGCGCCCCGGTCCCGCAGGTGGGGACGGGTCAGACCACGACCGTCAGCTGCCGCATCAACAGCCAGCAGTACCAGTCCTTCTATGCCTCACTGACCGGGTCCGCCAGCGTCTACCGGCACGTCTCGATCCAGGATCCCCCCTACAACTGAACCGGGCCTCGACCGGACTCTCTGGAAGGCCGGGCGACGCGGTAGGTGACGTGGGTCGCGAAGCGTGAGGAGTGGACGCCGGCGATCTCGAGGTCCAGGTCCCGCTCGAAGCCGTCGAAGAGCCTCTTCCCACGGCCCAGGATCACCGGCGCGGTTGAGATCGAGAGTTCGTCCACGAGGCCCCGCGCCAGCGCCTGCCGGATTGTGTCGGCGCCCCCCACGAACCCGAGGTCGCGGTCCCCGGCCGCCTCGCGAGCCAGCCCCACAGCGGTCTCGAAGTCGCCCACGAAGCGGAACCCGCTCTCGGGGCCGGGGGCCTCGTGGACCCGGTGCGTGAGCACCAGGAGAGTCGAACCGAACGGGTTGGTGCCTCCCCAGGCGCCGGCGGCGTCGTACATGCTCCGCCCGCAGATGCCGGCCCCGAGGTTCGCGACCAGGGCGTCGTAGAAGACCTTGTCCTCTCCCGACATGGCGCCCATCTCGCGCTGGGAGGCGTAGGTCCAGGGGCCGCCGAAGACCCAATGGTGGAGCCGCTCGCCGCCGATGCCCAGGCCCTGACCGGGCCGGTCGTCGGGCCCGGCTATGTAGCCGTCGACGGAGGTGGTGATGCTCGCGATCGCCTTGCCCATGACGGATCCTCCTCATCAAGCCGGCGCTCCCGGGCGGAGCCCCTCATCCAATCCGTCGCCTCAGCGCGCCGGAAATCGACACGCCCTCAGACGGAGCCGGCCTCCCGCGCCGCCTGCTCGACCTTCGCGCGGTAGGCCTCCCACCAGGCGGGATCCTCAGAGGGCAGGTTGCTGACCCCGGGTCGCAGCCCGGCCGCGCCGTCGATCAGCTCGCGCACGATGTCGGCGTGACCTGCGTGTCGCTCGGTCTCGGCGATCACGTGCACGAGGATGCGGTGAAGGGCGGCCTGGCGCCGTTCCTCCGGCCACCACGGGACCTTCCCGATCGCATCCAGGTCGCGGCCATCGATGGTCTCGTCCGAGTGGGCCCAGACCCGGCGGTAGAGGCCGACGATCGAGTCTCGCGACTCTTGCGGCGTCGCCCACATATCGTCGTTGATCTCGGCGCCTTCGTCGAACCAGGGAAGCGGCTCCGGGAACCGCCGCCCGAAGGTCTCGCCGAGGTAGCCGGCCTCCACGCTCGCCACATGCTTGACCAACCCCAGCAGGTTGGTGCCGGTCGGCGTCAGCGGCCGCCGGAGGTCGTACTCGGAGAGGCCCTCGAGCTTCCAGACCAGGGCCTCGCGACCCCGCTGCAGGTACTGCTTGAGCACCGCCTTCGCGTCCGAATCAGCCATGGCGCTCAAGGATAGGTGCCGCGGGCGGCGGAGGCCGCCGCCACCCGGCCCACCGCGAGCATGTAGGCGGCGCGGCGCAGATCGAGTCCGCGGTCGGCTGCCAGTGCCCGGGTCCGCTGGTAGGCGGCCGCCAGGACGGCGCGGAGACGCTGATCGACCTCCGCCCGGTCCCAGAAGAACGCCTGCAGGTCCTGGACCCACTCGAAGTAGGAGACGACGACGCCGCCGGAGCCGGCCAGGACATCGGGAACCACGTCGACTCCCCGTTCCTCAAGGACGCGGTCGGCTTCTTCGGTGAGTCCCGCGTTCGCGGCCTCGGTGACCAGCCGAGCCTGGACGCGGTCGGCGTTGCCGGCATGGATCTGGTGCTCGCGGGCGGCCGGCACCAGTACCGTGACGGGCAGGGCGAGGAGTTCCTCGTTCGTGATCGGCTCCGCCTTCAAAAAGCCGCCCACCGTGCCCGACTCCTGATGGTGCCGGTGCAGGGCCTCGAGATCCAGCCCGCCCTCGGTGAAGACGCCCCCGGTGTGGTCGCTGACCGCCACCACACGCAGACCCTCCCCGGCCAGCAGGCGAGCCGCCGACGCGCCCACCTGGCCGAACCCCTGAATCGCCACCGTCGGGGTCGCGGGTGGGTCGGACAGGTGGCGCAGGGCCTCCAGGGTGAGATAGGTGACTCCGCGGCCGGCCGCGTCGGTGCGTCCTTCCGAGCCTCCGACCGCGGTCGGCTTGCCGGTCACGGTCGCGGTCACGGAGTGCCCTTCGTGCATCGACTTGGTGTCCATGATCCAGGCCATCACGCGATCCCCGGTCCCGATGTCGGGAGCGGCGATATCCCGTTCCGGCCCGAGCAGGATGCCGATCTCGGTCGCGTAGCGGCGGGTCAGCCGCTCCAGCTCGACGCTCGTCAACGACTTAGGGTCGACCGCCACCCCTCCTTTGGCGCCGCCGAACGGAATGTTCACCACCGCCGACTTCCAGGTCATCAGCATCGAGAGCGCCCGCATGGTGTCGAGGGTGATCTCGGGTGAGTAGCGGATCCCGCCCTTGGCCGGACCCAGCGCGATGTTGTGGTGGACACGGTAGCCGGTGAACACCTCGACGTGGTCCTCGTCGCCCTCGCGCCGCACCGGGAAGTGGACGGTCAGCTCCCGCTTGGTCTCCCGGAGCGTCAGCCGCGAGCGTTCCGGCAGCTCGAGACGTTCCGCCGCCTCGTCGACGCGCCGGCGGGCGGCTTCCAGCAGCGATGCGCTCTCCACCGGCGTCGACACCTCACCACCTCGTACTTCCGTCCGGCGACAACTCCGGACGGCCCGATCTCAACCCGATCGCGCTTTCCCGGTCAGCCCGAAGCTTAGGACCCTAATCCGCGCGGCGGCCGTTCGTGGCGCTCCCCTCCGAGTTGCCGGCGCGCCGCGCTTGCAGGTCCGCCTGCAGCTCCGCCTGGACCCTTGCGACCTGCCGCTCCAGCTCTTCCACGCGGCGGCGCAGCTGCGAGAGGTCACGGCGGCTGGTGAAGTTGAAGCTCTCGATGGCGCGCCCCACCGCGGCCTCCACCGCGTCCTCCACCTCGTTGCGGCGGCGGCTCAACTCCGCCGCCAGCTCCCCGCTCCGGCTGAGCCGGTCCTGGAGCGCGGCCGCGAACTCGGTGCTCCGCCGACCCACCTCGTCCCCGACCGCCGCCGTCGAGCGCTCCAGGGTGCGGAGCAGGTAGTCGAGCAGGGTCTCACGGCGCACCTCGGCCGCCTCGGCCGCCTCCGGGGTCCGTTCGATCGCGGTCGTCTTCTCGTTGCTGGCGACGATCTGGGAGAGGACCACCGCCGTGATGTCGTTCCCGGTGTCGTGCTCCACCACCCGCACGTCATGACCCGTGCAGACCAGCTCCCAGATGCCGGCCAGGCTGACGTAGCGGCTGGTGGTGGTGTCGTACAGCTTTCGATTCGCGTACTTGCGGATGAGGTGGGGAGAGGTGGCGGGCATGACGCCGATTCTAACGCGACGCGTTATGCTGGCAAGTCATGAACGACCGACCCCCCGGCGACAGGCCCAAGCGACCGGTCACCCTCATCGACCAGGCGCGGCAAGCGGCGGACGCGCTGGTCAGCGAAGTCCAGCACCGGCTACCGCCCGAGCTCCTGAACCAGCTGCGAGCGGGCCAGCGCCGCATTGATCAGCGGCTCTCGCACCTGCAGACCCAGCTGGGGCGGAGTGCGACCAGAGCCGAGGTCGATCGGCTGGCGCGCCGGATTGACGAGCTGGCGGCTCGTCTGGAGGAGCTGGCGCGCGCCGGCGGCCCCACCGCCCGCCCGCCCCGGGCGGACCGGCCGGGGCCCGCGTCGCCAGGCTCGAGGCCGGCGTCGTCGGGGGGTCCGACGCGGTACAGCGCCAGCGCGTCCGCCGACCGGCCGGCCCGCCGCTCGACGCGCCACACGCCCGAGGGCGAGGTAGGGGAGAACGGCACGCCCCGCCGCTCACCGCGAACCCGGCCCCCTAGACCCCCCGAGCCACCCGCCGTCTGAGTAGGCCCCCTCCCCCCAATTCCCGCTTTCGCGTGAAAGTGGGCTCATGGGGCGTCCCTTAGCACCCCCTTCACGTGAAAGCGGAGATGTGCGGGCGGCGGGCGGCGGTGCGGCGCCCCTAGGATGAGCGGGATGGTCGTCGATCTCCGCTCTGACACGCTCACCATGCCCAGCCGCGAGATGCGGGACGTGATGGCCAGGGCGCCGGTGGGCGACGACGTCTACGGGGAGGATCCGTCGATCCGGGCCCTGGAGGAGCGGGCCGGCGAGCTGACCGGTAAGGAGGCGGCCGTCTTCGTCGCCTCTGGGACCATGGGCAACCTGCTCGGCATCCTCGCCCTCGCGCGCTCGGGGCAGGAGATCATCGCGGACGCCGACTCGCACATCTTCCTGGCGGAGGGAGGCGGCGCGGCGGCCCTGGGCGGGATCCAGATCCGCCCTCTCACCAGCCAGGCGGGGGTGATGGCGGCGAGCGACGTGGAGGCCGCGATCCGGCCCACCAACGACTACCACCAACCGCTGACCCGCGCCGTCTGCGTCGAGGACACGCACAACCACGCCGGGGGCGTCTGCTGGCCGCTGGAGGATCTCCAGGCGCTCCGCGACGTCGCCGACCGGCATCACCTCGCCATCCATCTGGACGGGGCGCGGCTCTTCAACGCCGCGGTCGCCCTCAGTGTGCCCGCGACGGATATCACCGCCTACGGTGACACCGTCACCTTCTGCGTCTCCAAGGGACTGGCCGCCCCGGTCGGCAGCGTGCTCTGCGGATCCGCCGCGGCGATCGACACCGCACGCCGCTGGCGAAAGATGGTGGGCGGCGGCTGGCGCGAGGCGGGGGCGCTGGCCGCCGCCGGTTCGTTCGCCCTGGAACACAACATCGAACGGCTGGCCGACGATCATCGGAACGCGCGCACGCTGGCCGAGGGCCTGGCCGAGCTGCCCGGGATCGAGGTCGATCTGGAGCGGGTGCAGACAAACCTGGTGTTCCTGCAGCTCACCCGACAACCGGCGGCCGCGTTCCTGGAAGCGTGCGCCAAAGAGGGCGTGCTGGGCGGCGGCGGCGGCCACCGCGTCCGCTTCGTCACCCACTACGGGATCGAGCCGGCGGACGTCCAGCACACGCTGCGGGTCTGCGCGGACGCGCTGAACGGCGCCTGACGCCGGCCACCACCCGCCCGATCCCAAAGCGTCCGCGTTCAGGCGGCGCCGTTGAGCAGCTCGCCCAGCAGTGCCGGGTCGAGATTGCCGCCGGTGATCAGCGCCACCGTGGGGCGGTCGTCTTCCAGCTGGTCGAGGGCGGCGTAGGCGAGCGCCCCCGCGCCCTCAGCCACCACCTTTCCGCGCTGCGCGAGCTCGGGGATCGACGCTCGCAGCCGCTCCTCGGGAACCACCAGCCAGCGGTCGACGGCGGCGCGGAGGCGATCGAGCATGATCTGGTTGGAGGGCGCCGCCACCCCGTCGGCGATCGTGCTGGGCGTCAACGAAACCGGCTCGCCCCGGCGCAGCGCCTCCTCCCACATCGGATAGCCGGACGTGATGACACCCACCACCTCGATGCCCGGCCGGGTGTCATGGAGCGCGGTGGCGACGCCGGTGACCAACCCTCCGCCGCCCACCGGCACCAGCACCCGCTCCACGTCGGGAACCTGCTCCAGGACCTCCAGTCCGAGGCCACCGTGACCGGCCGCCAGCTCGGTGTCCAGGTGGGGGTGGAGCATCGCCTGGGGTGATCGCTCCCAGCCCGCTTCAGCCATCCACCGGAAGAGGGAGGCACGGTCCATCGGCTCCCGGCGCGCGCCCCAACGCTCCACCGCCGCCACCTTGGGCGGCGGTGCGGTGTCGAACATCACCACCGTGCACGGGACGCCCAGCAGGTGCGCGACGTACGCGCAAGCGGCCGCCGCGTTGCCGGCCGAGACCGTGAGGAGTCCGGCGCGGCGCCGCTCCTCGGGGAGGGCCAGCGCGGCCGCCGCGTACCCCCGCACCTTGAAGCTGCCGGTCGGCTGCAGCAGGTCCAGCTTGAGCCGGTGGTTGCGTCCACCCGCCAGGGGTATTAACGGGGTTCGGTGCACGAAGGGACGTGCTCGCTCGGCGGCCGCCCGGACCCGCTCCAGCGTCAGCGGTGTGGTCGTGATCACGTACGGAGCCTAAACCGAACGTTGACGGCGCTCCCGACGCGCCAACGTGCCCGTCGAGGTCGGGTTTAACGTTGCCGCATGATCGCAGTCATCACCGGCGGCGGAACGGGCATCGGGAGGGCGGTCGCGCTGGCCCTCCACGAGGACGGGTGGAGCGTGGTGCTCGCGGGACGGCGCGAGGGTCCGCTCCGGACCACCGCCGAGGCGCTCGAGGGTGCCGGCGGCATGGCGCTCGTGGTCCCCACCGACGTCTCCGATCCGGGGCAGGTGGACCGCCTGTTCGACGCGGCGGTGGAGCGGTTCGGGCGTGTCGACCTGCTCTTCAACAACGCCGGTACCGGCGGGCCGCCGGTGACGCTCGACGAGATCTCGCCCGAGGACATGCGCCGCGTCGTCGACACCAACCTGATCGGCAGCCTGTTCTGCACCGCGGCCGCCATGCGGGTGATGAGGCGGCAGGACCCGCAAGGCGGCCGGATCATCAACAACGGGTCCATCTCCGCCACCACGCCGCGTCCCTGCTCGACCCTCTACACGGCCACCAAGCACGCCATCACCGGCCTCACCAAATCGACGTCGCTCGACGGTCGCGCGTTCAACATCGCTTGCGGGCAGGTCGACGTCGGCAACGCCAAGACCGAGATGACCGTGCGCATGGAGCAGGGCATGCCCCAGCCCGATGGATCCACCCGCCCCGAGCCGACCATGGCGGTCGAGGAGGTGGGGCGTGCCGTGCGCTACATGGCATCGTTGCCACTGGGTTCCAACGTGCTCACGATGACCGTGATGGCGAACGCGATGCCCTTCGTAGGGCGCGGGTAGACAGAGGATCCAACAGTGGGAGCCCTGATCCGTCTTCTGGGTATGAGCCCGATGCACAGCGACTACTGGGTGGACGTGTTCCATCAGGAGCAGAAAGAGCGGCTGCGGGCGGCGGAGATGGGGCGGCTGGCGGCCTCCCTCCCCACCTCCCACCCGGTGCGCCGGCGGTTCGGCGGCGCGCTCGTCCGTCTCGGCCTGTTGGTGGGTGGCCCGACGCTGGTGCGGGCACCCTGGTTGGTGCCGGCCCACCGGGGAGGCGCCGCACGATGAGTGAAGCGACCACCGTCCCCGAGCCCGACGCGCGGGGCGTCATCCAGGACGTGGCGGTGCTGGACCTGACCGCCAGCACCCGGCCCGAGGAGCTGGCGCACATCAGGCGCATCGAGGATGTTGCCGTGATCCTGGTGCGGGAGTCCGCCGCCTCCGCCCTGACCCGGATCGACATGTCTGACGTCGCCAGCGTGGTGCAGGTGCCCGAGCACGGGATCCCCCGCGTCCACACCGGAACGCTGGTGCTGACCGGAGAGGCGTTCGCCGACGAGAAGAACAAGGACGACGTGCTGGTCGTCACCGGCACGCTGATCGCGACCGAGCCCGTGCGCCGGGTCGCCCTCGCCGGCGTCATCGTCACCGGCACCGTCCTGGCGCCGGAGGGGAGCGAGGCGCTCGCGGCGGCTCTCACACGGCTCACCGGGACCTTCGACACCTTCCCCTACCGCGAGGGCCAGCGCATCGAGCACCGCTCCGGCAACATCGAGATCGGTGCTTCCGGGCTGGCCAACCGCGGGGGCACGCCGCACGACGTCTTGCTGGTCAGCGGCGTCCTCACGGTGAGAGGCGAGATCTCCGACATCGGCTATGAACGCATCGTCGTGGCCGGGTCGCTGGTCGCGCCCCGACAAAACCAGGACCTGCTGGAGCCGCGCGTCACCGCGAACTCGACGGTCTGGTACACGGCCCCTCCCAAGTCCTTCTCGGGGACCACGACGCTGAGCAAGGCCTTCTTCCAGCTCCTGGACGAGCCGGTGACCTTGATCCTGCACGGCACCACCACCATCGACCCCGACGTGACGCTCGATGACGTAAAGCCCGCGGTCGCGGCGGTGTACTCCCACGGGACGCTGCGGGCGCCGAAGGACGTCCTGAGTCTGTTCCAGGTTCGGGAGGGCCGCCTCTCGGGCACCACCATGCCCTGGGAAACGTGAGGTGTGCCGGCGCCGCGAGCCACGTTCGACGCGCTGTACGACGAGCACCTGCAGCCGGTGCACGCGTACCTGCTGGCTCGCACCCGGGATCCCCAGCTCGCTCAGGACCTGGTCCAGGAGACCTTCCTCCGCGCGTGGCGGAACCTCGCCGAGGTGGGACCGCTCGAGAGCGGCCGGCAGCGAGCCTGGCTGGTCGCGGTGGCGCGCAACCTCGTCATCGACCGCAGCCGGCGTGCCCGCAGTGAGCGGGCGGCGGTGGAGCGAGTGGGGCGATTGGCCGAGCCGGCCGCCGTCGCCGACCCCGCCGCTGAGGCGGAAGTGGCACGGGACGTGGCGGCCGTCGACCGCGCGATCGCATCGCTCGCCGAGGATCAACGTGTCCTTCTCTCCCTGCAGGTCATGGGCGGCCTGACCAGCGCCGAGATCGGCGAGCTGCTGGGGGAGCCGGCGGGGACGGTGCGCTACCGGCTCAACCAGGTACGCCGGCAGCTGCGGGCGGCGCTGGAGAAGGAGGAGCCATGACGGAGGACCGGCTGGCTCGGGCCCTTTCGGGTTGGGGCGCCTCGCGCCGTCTCGACGAGCGGGAGCGCGAGCGGATGCGAACGGCGATCCTGCTCACGCCTGAGGTGAACGCGCTCTGGTGGGACCAGTTCAACCACCAGATGGCACGGCTCACCGTCCGCGCGCAACGGCCCGCTCGTGACCGACCCGCGCCGATCGAGTGGGGCGAGCCCGCCCGTGTGGGCTGGGGCGCCGGCGCCTGATCCGGCTCACGATCCGCGCTCCGGCACGGGGTCGGTGACGGTCCAGTGACGAGCCTCGTTGAGTGCCCACACGCGTCCGTCCTGGTCGCCGCCGGGGGTCGGGTTGAGCGCGATCCGGACGAGGTGGTGCTGCATTTGGTCGATGTCGCCGTAGCGGAACGTCGACTGCGCACGGTTCAGCCCCCCAGCGCCTGCTCGCGGAAGACGCGGCGAGCGGCGTCGATCAGCTGCGGGCCGCCACGCTCGTCGAGGGCGAAGATCCGGAACAGCGCCATCCGCACCGGAAGGCGCCGGAAGAGCTCGAGCACCCCGGAGTGCTCATAAGCGTCCTCGAGCGGGTTGTAGAAGAGGATGTCTTGGTCCTCCATCACCGGGTTGAAGGCGCGCGACTCCTGCGAGGCGACGTCGACCTCAAAGGAGAGATCGCGCAGCTGCGCGGGCAGGTACCGGCGGATGCCGCCGGCGAAGTCTTCCCGGCTCAGGGTGAGCGCCCCGCGGGGAACCCCTCCCGACTCGAAGTAGCCGGAGTAGATGAGCTTCCACTTCAGCTGCCGCGCCACCAACCGGCCCCACGCCTCACCGAGGCGGCGCTGCTCCAGGTCGCCCTCGCCCCGGGCCCACCCATCGACCACCGACATCAGGTACCACTCGTTGAGGCGGTGGAACTGGGGGAGTCGCTCCAGAGGGTTGCCACCCAGGAGCCGGTCCACCGTGGGCGCGAAGACCTCGCGCAGCTGGAGGTCGATCCGCCGCACCGTGCGGTGGTAGTAGACCTGGTTGTAGAGATAGAGGCGCGCGGTCAGGAACATGAACAGCGCCTCCGCCCCGTGGAGGTGCAGGGTCAGCCCGTGCTCCGAGATGAAGGAGTAGTGGATGATCCGCTCCACGTCCACCGCCCCCGCCTGGACCCCGCAGATGAAGGCGTCGCGGGGCACGTAGTCCATGTTGTCGACGCTGAAAGGCCCGATCAGGAGCGGCTTGAGAGCGGCCAGCCAGCCCGGCGGCCTGAACCCCTCCAGGTCCGACGCCGAGATCAGATAGGCGACCCAGCGGGGGTCGAGCTCCTCGCCCGGCTCGAAGTCGGTATCGGGCGCGGCACGGAGCTCGCGCAGCGCGTCGCCGATCTCGGTCAGGATCAGCGACCGCCCGATCGCCTCGTGATCGAGCGAGAAGCGGTCCAGGTAGTGCTCGTCGAAAAAGTGTCCGAAGGGTCCGTGACCGATGTCGTGCAGGAGCCCGGCCATGCGCAAGGTCTCGGTGACCAGGGCCAGGGAGGGAACCCGGTGGTGCTCGGCCAGACTCGGGTAGAGGTGCCGGCCCCACTCGCCGGCCAGGTGCATCGCCCCCAGCGAGTGCTGGAAACGCGAATGCTCGGCGGTGGCGAAGACCCACCACGCGCTCTGCAGCTGGTGGATGCGCCGGAGCCGCTGAGGCCAGCGACCGTCAACGATGTCCTGCTCGGCCACGCCTCCGGGGACACCGCCCGCCTTGGTGGCACGGACATAGCGGTAAAGCGGGTCGGCGGAGAGGTTGACCCGACGGTATTCGGCCGCCCCGTCCGGCATGGTCCCGATTCTGGCAGCAGCCGGGGTCAGCCGGCTGAGTCGCCGGACACCGACTGGGCAGCCGCCGCCGTGGCCGGTCTCGGCGCGGGCTCAGGCTCCGGGTAGGGCGGAAAGCGGCGGCCGGCGCCACCCTCCACCAGGCCCCCGTAGCCCATCCGGTGAAAGTCCTCTTCACGAGCCTCGCCGTACGCGAAGACGTAGGGAAGGAGCAGGTCCAGAGAGGTGCTGCGGCCGAATCCGGCGCACGACGCGACGCCGAGCACGGTGGCATCCCTGACGTGGCCGAGCCAGGTCATGCTGCCGGGATGGGCGGGCATCCCCTGACGCAGCACCGTACCGCCCACCGCCTCCAGCTCGGAGTAGGCCGCGTCGAGCGGATCGATGGACGAGGCGCCTGCGAACAAAACCAGCTGCGCGCGCTCTCTCAGCGCCTCCTCGTAGGCCGCCCGGACGGAGTCATTGCTGCGCTCGATCTGGGAGACGGGGAGCATATCGGCTCCGTACCAGCCCAGCTTTTCGGACACCTTGCGCTCGAAGATCTCCCGCGCGCGCGGCTTCAGCCTCTCGGTCACCACGACCTTGGTGCGGAGCGGTCGGAAGGGGTCGACCCGGACCACCGGGGACAGCTCGTGGGCGATGCGCTCGGCGTGCTCCACCAGCGGCTCCTGGACCGCCACCGGCGTCACTTTGGCGCCCGCCACCTCCTCGCCCTCGTCCACCGCCTGCCCGTCGAAAAGGGTGAAGATGCCGACCGCCGGCAACAGGTTGAGGCGGTCCACGGCGTCGCGGCTGATGCGGGTGAGGCCGCGGCGGGTGGCGAGCAGGCGGACCTGGCTCTCGTGGGGTTCCCCCCGCCGGGTGCCGGGACCGGCGATCGCGTCGCCCAGCCGCCGCGCCGCGTCGTCCTCGTGAACGTCGCCCGGTTCGAGCTCCAGAACGTGCAGCTCCGAGAGCCCCAGACGCTTTATCGAGTCGGCCTGCTCGGGCGAGATCACCAGCCCCTTGCGGAGCCGGTGTCCGACGTCGTGGGTGAGCACGCGCCCGACCGTGGTCTGGCGAGTGATCTCGCCGCCCCGGAGACGATGGACACGCACCGGTCAGCGGGCCATGGAGACGCCCTCGACCTCTTCGCAGGTGCCGTCCTCGGGCGTGAAGATGCGGCGCCGCTGGCGCTTGAGATCGGCGCCCAGAACGTGGATCGACAGGCCCTGGTCGGGGTTCAGCACCTCGATGCGGTGGATGTCGTGCGGCGGCAGCAGCTCGTAGACCGCCCCGTTGGTCAGCACCTGGTCGCTGCGCAGCTCGACCTCGCAGGCGCCGGGGACCGAGCCGTCGTCGCGGCGCCAGTAGCGGGTGGTGCGCTGTTCGCCTGAGTGGACGCCGATCAGCCCCCAGGTGACGTGGTCGTGGACCGGCGTCGGGTGGCCCTTCCGGAACAGCACTCCGTAGATCTGCAGCGAGCCGTCCGGGTTCTGGTAGTAGCGGTAGCCGGGCCGGCCGTCCACGGTGGTCGAGAACTCCTCGTCGGTCCAGCCGGGGCCGCGCAGGGCGCGCTCGAGCAGGGGCCGGAGGCGGGTCACCACCTGCTCCCGGTCTTCGACGGCGTCCGGCCCCTCGCGGAGGGCCCGGGCGTCGGCGACGAACTCGCGGACCCCGTAGGCGTGGTCGGTCATGGTCTCTGTCGCCTCCCTCACATCCGCGCCTCGCGGTAGGACTGCTCCAAGTGTGCAGCCGCCGGGTGACCGCTGGCCCCCAGGTCGTGGATCGCGCGCTCCAGGTCGTAGGCCACGCGGCGCGTCGTGGCGGTGCCGTCCTCGACCAGCAGGTAGGCCGCGCGCGGGTCGCCGTCGAATGAGAGCCCCACGCTCCCGGTGTTGGCCACCGTCAGATCGTCGGCGACGCGGCGCACGAAGGGGACGTGGATGTGGCAGTACACAGCGAGCCGCGCCCCCAGTGGCCCGTACGTGGACCGCAGCTGCTGATCCGGAGCGCCGGCCGGCACCACACTCCAGACGTCGCCGGGCACCGCGTGGACCAGGGCCACCTCTCCCGCATCGCGCCATTCCAGGGGCTGGGACTTAAGCCAGTTCAGATCGTTGTCACTCAGGTGGTCTCTGGCCCAGTCGGCGAGCGGCGCCATGGCGGGCGGCACGGGGTGGCTCTGGCGGTCCCAGAGCGCCTGGTCCGTGTTGCCCCGGATCCCGGCCCATCCTCGCTCGCGTACCGAGGCCAGGCACTCCGCCGGGCGCGGCCCGTTGACCACCAGGTCGCCACCCTGCACGATCCGATCCGGACGGACCTGGTCCAGGTCCGCGAGCACCGCGTCCAGCGCGGCCAGGTTGCCGTGGATGTCGGACACGATCGCGAGCTTCATCCCAGGTTCAACTCTACGAACGCGCCGGGGGGACGCCGGGGCCTTAACCGGCCCCGTCCCCGAGCCGGTCCGGCACGGCGGGCGCCGAACTCAGTGATCGACGGTCTGCGGACGCGCAGGCCGATGCTGGTCAGGCAGTCACCGCATGGGCGCGGCGCCACTCACGCCCGGCGAGCGTGCCGAGGCCGGCCGCGATCGCCAGCAGTGCCACCACCACGATCCACTCGACAGACCCGTTGCCCTGGTCGGGATCGACCCTGAACACGGTCTCGATCCAGTCATTCCGCACTATCGTCAGGATCGCGAGCAAGCCTCCGCAGGTGGCAAGCACCGCCTCAATCCAGAACGCCGCTCCCAGACCACGTCGCTTCATGGGACTCCCTCAGTTGGATTCGAGCGTCGGCGGCGCCGCCTGAGTCCGCGGCGTCGGCTCGCTGCCATCGTATCCCACCAACCGGCGGAGCTCGGCACTGAACCGCGCCGGGCTCAGCCGGCGGGTGGCCGGCCGGCCCAGCCCAGAGGGGAGGGCCGGTACTCACCGCCCAGGTTCCGCCGCAGCGTGGTCCAGCGATGATGGCGCGGCGCCGACCCGCCGGCCGCGACGACGTCACCCACCTCGAGCCATTCCGGGGCGCGCGAGCGGGCCGCCTCCAGCGCCTGCGCCCGGCTCGGGAAGGCCAGCGCAGGAGCGGGGGAATCCGGCGT
Source organism: Candidatus Dormiibacterota bacterium (assembly GCA_963790575.1). GTDB lineage: Bacteria > Chloroflexota > Dormibacteria > Dormibacterales > Dormibacteraceae > CAVTSA01. Next base: position 228,726 of record CAWBPD010000012.1, read on the forward strand.
CTCGAGCAGCCACACGCTGGCGCCGTCCGGAGCCTGATCGGGACGCTCCACGACTCGTATGAACATTCCCGCCGGCCCCGCTCAGTCGTCGCGCGAGTTGACCATCGCGTCGGCGGCGGTCAGGAAGTAATTCCACAGGGTTTGGTCGGCGCGGCCCGGCAGCGCCTCCGCGTCGAGTGCCTGTCGCATCGCCGCCAGCCAGTGCTCTTTCGCGGTCGGCGTGACCCGGAACGGCAGGTGGCGCATCCGCAGCCGCGGGTGGCCTCGCAGCTGCGAGTAGGTGGCAGGACCGCCCCAGTACTGGATCAGAAACAGGCGCAGCCGCTTTTCCGGCGAGCTCAAGTCCTTCTGCGGGTAGAGGGCACGCAGCACGGGGTCGGCGGCGACGCCCTGATAGAAACGGTGGACGATGCGGGTGAAGGCCGGCTCGCCTCCGACCGCCTCGTACATCGTTAGCTGCTGCGGGTTCGCCACCCACCCATCTTCGGACAACGCGGGCCGCGCTTTACGCGGTTCAGGTTAGGTTCATCGTCCGCGTGGGAAAATGTGGGGTGACATGAGCTATCAGTTCGGAGGGCCGCAGCGGCAATATCCCCCGTTCGGCGGCCAGCAGCCCTACGCGAGGCCGGCGATCGGCGGGTCCACGCTGAGCGCGGTCTTCGGTCTGCTCGGTTTGAGCGCCCTCTTCACCGCCGGTGGGGCACTGGTTTCCATCCTCGTCGGCGGTGGCGTCTACTGGATCGGGCTGATCGGAATGTTCGTGACCCTGATCGCACTCCAGTTCCTGCGTGAGCGCTCGCCCATCAACCTGATCCTGACGTTCGCCTTCGCGACGCTGGTCGGGTTCATGCTCGGCGCCATCCTGGAGGCGTACATCGCCGCGGGCCTCGGCAACCTGGTCCTGAGCGCGGCCGCGGCGACGGGCGCGGTCAGCACCGCGGCCGGTTTCATCGGCTATACGACGAAACGAAACTTGACCCGGCTCGGTCCCGCCCTCTTCATCGCCCTGATCGCGCTGCTGGTGGCGATCGTGATCGGCTTCTTCGTCCACCTGGCACTGCTCCAGCTGCTGATCTCAGCCGCCGGCGCGGTGATCTTCACCCTCTTCCTGATCGTCGACCTGAATCGGGTCGCCCGCACCGAGGCTCCCTCGCAGGGCACGGTGATCATGCTTGCGGTGTCCGTGTACCTGGACATCCTGAACCTGTTCCTGTTCATCCTCTCCCTGCTCGGCATGACGAGCGGAAGCCGGCGCTGACCTCCCCTCGGTAACAGGGCCGTCGGGCGCCGGCGGCCCTCTTTTTGTGCCGGCGGCGCGCCCTCATGCGGCGGCGACCGTGTTGGTTCCCGCCGCCGGATGCTGACGTTGACTTCCGCGGGCCCGACTGCCTAGGCTCCCGACATGCAGGCGAGGCGGAGTGACATGCGGCTTTACGTCGATCCGGAACGGCCAGGGAAGCTTGCCCTTGACACCGGCTTCTACGACCGGATCGCCGGCGAGACGGAGACCCGGACCCGGCTCCTGGAACGCGTGGTCCCCCCTTGCACCGGGTGGGCATGGACCGTCTGCCGAGGGCAGGTCTGCCGGATCGTGGCCGTCGAAGGCGCGCAGGTCGTCGACCTGAATGTGTGGAACCTGCACAACCCCCGGGAGCGGTTCTGGGCTGCTCGCTCGCGCCAGATCCACGGCGCGCATGTGTCGGTGCACGACCGGTTGTGGTCCTGTCTGCCTTATCTGCGCCCGATGCTCACGTTCGTCCGCGACACGCTCCCGACCGAGCCGACCGCGAACGGAGGGCGCTGTCACGACCTGCTCGGATCTCGCTGTGACCCATACCTCTACAAACTCCTCGACGGCCGAGAGTTCGACATCACCTGCCACAACAATCTCACCCGCGCGATCGCGCCCTACCACCTGACCGAGCTGGACGTCCACGACGTGCTCAACGTGTTCCAGGTGACCGGCCTGGAGCCGGCGCACGAGATCTACTTCATGGAGCCGAGCCCGGCTCGGGCGGGGGACTTCCTGGAGTTCTTTGCCGAGATCGACCTCCTGTGCGCGATCTCCGTGTGCCCGAGCGGCGATCTCTCGGTGTGGGGCTGGGATGGCGAAGGCGGCCGAGATCCACTCGAGACCTGCAAGCCGATCGGGATCGAGGTCGACAGCCTGCCGGCTGCGATGCTGGAGGGGTGGCGTCCCCCGGAACCGGTCCAGGTACGGCCGGTCGGGGCGCCTCCGGTGTCGAGAACCCCGTAGTGTCCGCACTTCGGCGCTAAAACCCGCGCGGGTGGGCCCGGAGTGCGGACACTGGGGTTACGCGGCGCCTCTCCGGGCCGGGCACGGCGCACCGCTCCCCAGCTCAGACCACGGAGAAGCGAATCCTGCGGGGCTGGATTCGGATCAACTCGCCATCTCCGGGATGGCCGCCCTGACTCCAGCGCTCGAGGTACCGGCGAGCCCGGTCCGGGCCCAGGTAGCGCTCCGCCTGCGCGGTCACGAACTGCAGCCGCTCTGCCTCGGGCAGGCGCGCGACGGTGGCGTCGCCCACCACGGTCACCAGATAGTAGGGCTGCCCTTCCGACGTGGAGACGGCGAGAGACGCCCGCCCGTCCGCGGCCAGGGAGCGGCCCTTGTAGGACCCCTCCGGACTCGCGATCAGGATGTCCCCCTCCCGGTACTCGAACCAGACGGGAAGCACACGTGGATAGCCGTCCAGGGCGTGGAATCCCAACTGCCCGACGATCGCCTGCTGGAGCAAATCGCGCGCGGGCGCCTCCATGTCCGCCATTCTGGCCCTCTGGGGAGCGAGGCGCCGCATGAATGAACACCGTGCAGGCGCCTGACGGAACGCGAGGCGGCCGATGACAGACCAGGCCCGGCCATGCGGCCCTCATGCTGGATGCCGTCTGCGTGTTCGGACGCCCCGCAGGGCCGGTTCTGCCGGGGCCGGTCTTCGACTTGACACCTCTCGGGTCACCCCTGATACTCGGGTTTCGCGATTCGCTCTGGTAGGTCGTCTGCCGCCGCCACGCCCTCGTTCCGCTCGCTGGCGAGGACGGTCACCATGGCGGCCGGCAGCAATTCGTGTTGCCGCAGCGGACGGTGGCCTCAAATCGGTGTCCCTGGGAGAGGATGGTGAGACGGCATCTCGTGTTGGGCAGCCTGATCGCGCTGGCCGCACTTCTGGCGGCTGGGTGCGGCACCGCGGTTACCGGCAATTCGTCGAACTCGGGCCCGATCAAGGTTGGCGTGCAGGGCCCCTTCACGGGCTCGAGCGCCGACCCGGGCATCGCCATCAAGAACGCGGCCACGCTGGCCGCGCAACAGATCAACTCGAACGGGGGGATCAACGGCCGCAAGATCCAGGTCATGCCGACCGACGACGCGTGCGACGCCCAACAAGGGGTGCAAGCCGTCGAGCAGCTCATGACGCAGGGCGTGGTCGCGTTCGTGGGCGGCTATTGCTCCGGTTCGTCGATCCCCGAAAGCGACATCATCCACCGGAGCAAGGACATCCCGTTCATCACGGCGGCGTCCAGCAACCCGAAATTCACGGAGCAGGGCTACAACGACGTCTATCGCATGGTGGCCCGGGACGACGAGGAAGCCCCAGCCACGATGAACTTCTTCCACAGCTATCTGCACGCGGACAAGGTTGCGATCCTGGACGACAACACCACCTACGCCCTGGGCCTGGCGAACTCGGCCAAGCAGACGGCCGCCTCTCTCGGGATGACGGTCACCTACTTCGATGCCCTGGTCCCGGGTCAGCAGGACTACAGCGCCTTCCTGACCAAGGTCGCCACCACCCATCCGGATCTCCTCTACTACACCGGCTACTACCCGGAGTTCGGGGTGCTGGCCAAGGAATACGCGTCGCTGGCGCCCTCCTACAAACTTGACGGCGACTCCGCCTGTGTCGATCCGAGCGTGCTCAAGGTGGCGGGGTCGGCCCTCGACAATCCGGACATCACCTGGACGACGCTGCCGACCACCGAGTTCATCCACAACGCCAAGAACGACACGTTCACAAGCAAGTACAAAAAGGCCTTCGGAGGCGTTCCCGGCGACTACTCGTCGTATGAGTTCGACGGCATGATGGCGCTCGCCCAGGCGCTCAAGAACGATGGCGGCAAGACCGATCCCAAGGACCTGAACGCGGCCCTGCACAAGGTCACGATCCAGGGGATCACGGGCACCGTCCACTTCGACAAGGCGGGCGATCGCCCAGCCCCGGAGTTCCTGGCGGTCAAGGCCAGCGGCAACCCGCCGCAGTTCGCGCCTTTCGCGCTGCGCGAGTCCGGGGTCTGGAAGAAGTCCACCTAGGAGAACCGCGCCCCTGCGTTTTGCTAGCGGATGGGGGTCAACGCCCAGACCTGAGACCCCATCCGCCGGCGAAAGTGCCGATCGACTACGACCCAGGTCGCCGGGCCGGGACCTCCACCTCCTCGAAGCCGCCAAGGTAGGCGTGCTGGACCCGTTCGTCGCTCGCGAGGGTGGAGGCCGGTCCCTCCATCAGGACGCGTCCGGTCTCGATCACGTACGCGCGGTCGGCGATCCGGAGCGCCTGCCGCGCGTTCTGTTCGACGAGCAGCACGCAGGTTCCGCTCTCAGCAACCGTCTTCACGGTCTTGAGCACGCTCCGCGCCAGTAAGGGTGACAGCCCGAGGGAGGGCTCGTCGAGCATCAGCACCCTGGGGCCGGACATCAGGGCCCGGCCGATCGCGAGCATCTGCTGCTCTCCGCCGGAGAGGGTCCCCGCGAGCTGCGCCCGTCTCTGGTGGAGCTGCGGGAACTGCTGGTAGACGCCGTCCTTACGCTGCTGGACCAGGCGCCGTTGAGAGCGGATCAGGTAGCCGCCCAGCGTCAGATTCTCGTCCACGCTGAGGATGTTGAAGATGCGCCGGCCTTCCGGGACCTGGCTCAGGCCGGCCGCGACGATGCGGTGGGCGGGGAGGCCGACCAGGCTTCGCCCCTCGAAGGCGATCGAGCCGGACCGCGGTCGGAGCAGGCCCGAGATCGTGCGCAGCGTGGTGGTCTTGCCGGCGCCGTTGCTGCCCAGAATGGCCACCACCTCGCCGGGATCGGCGTCGATCGAAATCCCCTGGAGCGCCTCGATGCTCCCGTAGAAGACGTGGAGGTCCCGAACCTCAAGCAGCGCCATCAGCCGGCCGTCTCCGGCTCTTCCTCTTCCTCGCGGCCCAGGTATGCCTCGATCACCTCGGGGTTCTGCTGGATCTCGGCCGGGCGGCCGAGCGCGATCAGCCGCCCGTGGTCGAGCACCGCGATGCGGTCGGAGACGCGCATCACCACACCCATGTCGTGATCGATGAGGACCACTGTGATGCCAAGATCTCGAATCTTCCGGATCACGCCGATCAGCTCGACCTTCTCGGTCGGGTTCATGCCGGCACCCGGCTCGTCGAGGAGGACCAGATGCGGGTGCGAAGCGAGGGCGCGCGCGATCTCGACGCGCCGCTGGTCCGCGTAGGAGAGCTCGGTCGCGAGCTTGCCGGCCTGGTCCTCCAAGCCCATGAAGACCAACCAGCGACGGGCCTCCTGCAATGTCCGGACCTCGTCCCGGCGCTCGCCCCGAGTATGCAGCAGGGCCTGCCAGGTCATGGTGCGGTGGCGCGGATAGAGACCGACCATGACGTTCTCGAAGACCGCCATGTTCTTGAACAGCCGGATCCCCTGGAAGGTGCGCCCCATGCCGCGGGAGACGACCACGTGAGGCCGCAGCCTGGCCACGGAGCGACCGTCGAACAGAATCCTGCCCTGCTTCGGCTTCTGCACCCCCGTGATGCAGTTGAAGACGGTGGTCTTGCCCGCGCCGTTGGGCCCGATGACGCTGAAGATCTCGCCACGCCGAACCTGGAACGAGACCCGGTCCACGGCACGCAGACCGCCGAACTGCTGGCTTAGATCCTGGACGTCGAGAACCACGTCTCGCGAGGCGCCGTCGGCCCCCTGGGCCGCCGGCTTACGGTCCCGCCGCTCCATCGCCGCCTGGTGCTCCGCCAGGAGGCGATCCGCGACGTCCTCGTCTTCTTCTCGGGCCAGGCCGTAGAAGGGCTGGGGCTTGCGCCGGATGCGCGGCCAGATTCCTTGCGGCCGGAGCAGCATCATGAGGATCAGGAAGATCGCGAAGACCAGATAGCGCAGGTCCGCGAACTGGCGCAGGACCTCGGGAAGGCCCACCACGATGACAGCGCCCACCACGACGCCGGGGATGCTGCCGAGCCCGCCGAGCACCACCAGCAGCAGGATCAGGACCGAGAGCTGGAACGTGAAGCTGGTCGGATCGATGGCGCTGATGCGGGTCGCGAAGAAGGCCCCGGCGAGGCCACCCCACATCCCGCCCATCACGTAGGCGGTCAGCTTGAGACGGATCGAGGGCACGCCGACCGCTTCGGCGGCGAACTCGTCCTCCCGCACGGCGACCCAGCCACGACCGAGCCTCGAATGATCAAGGTGCTGGGCGAAGATCATGGCCAGCGCGAGGAGGAAGAGTGCGACCACGAAGAAGCCGAACTGGTTTTCCAGCTGGAGGGGACCGATGGAGGGAAACGGGATGCCCAGCACACCGTTCGGCCCGCCGGCGTAGCTCCAGTTGTTGAAGCTGATGCGGGTGATCTCGCCGAATCCCAAGGTCACGATGGCGAGGTAGTCGCTGCGGAGCCGCAGCGTCGGATAGCCGATGATGGCCCCCGCCGCCCCCGTCAACACGATCGCGAGGGGCAGGGTGGCGAAGAAGTTCCAGTTGTGCATCGTCATCAGCAGCGCGGCGGTGTAGGCGCCGATGGCGAAGAAGGCGGCGTAGCCGAGGTCCAGCAGCCCGGCATAGCCGACCACGATGTTCAGACCCAACCCGAGCATCGCGTAGGTCGCCATGGTCACGGCCACCGAGACGGTGTAGGGATCACCGAACAGGGCGACGCCTCCGGCCACGGCGGCGAGGAAGATGACGACCCGGGCCCAGGGCGGCACCCGGTCGAACCAGCCGCGCCAGCGCTCAAGTTGAGACGGGAGCCGTCGCCGCTCCCGTACGGCGGGTATCACACCCGGTCGGCGACTCGCTCGCCGAAGATGCCAGTCGGTTTGACGACGAGGACCGCGATCAGCACCCCGAACACGATGACGTCCTCCCACTTGCCGGAGACGTAGCCCGTCGTGTAGGCCTGGAGCAGGCCGATGAGCATGCCTCCCACCATCGCGCCCGGAATGTTCCCGATCCCTCCCAACACCGCGGCGGTGAAGGCACGGAGTCCGAGCAGGAAGCCCATCGAGAAGGTGATCTGTACGTAGTAGAGGCCCAGCATGACGCCCGCAGCGGCGGCCAGCATGGCGCCGATCACGAAGGCGACCCGGATCACCTGGTCCACGTTGATGCCCATCAGCCGGGCCGCGTCATGGTCCTGCGCCAGCGCTCGCATGGCGGTGCCGAGGGTGGTGCCTTGGACGAACGCGAGCAGGCTGCCCATCAGGGCCAGACTGACCAGGAAGAGAATCAGCTGCACGAAGCTGACGTGGACGCCGCCCACCGCGAAGCCGGAGGAAGGGAGCATGCTCGGCGGGTAGGCGTTGATCTGCGCACCCCAGATCGCCTCCACCCCGTTCTCCAGCAAGAGCGACATGCCGAGGGCGGTGATGAGGATCGCGAGCAGCGACCTCCGGAACAGCGGCTTGTACGCCAGCTGGAGGATCCCGACGTTGAGCACCGCCGTCCCCAGCATGGGCACCACGAACACGATGACCAGGGCCACCACGAGGGGCAGGTGCTCGACTCCGAGCGACACCAGCAGCGTCCACCCCAGGTAGGCGCCGACCATCGACAGGTCGCCCTGCGCGAAGTTGATCAGCCGGATGATGCCGTACACCATCGTGTAGCCGAGTGCGACCAGGGCATAGAAGGATCCGACCGTCAGCCCGATGACCGTGTATTGGAGAAACGCCTGCATCTCGCTCCCGTGAGCCGGGTTGGTTCCTCGTCCCTCGACTTCTGCATCGACCCTGGGGCCACCAGCGCGGGGGTATCGTAGCACCCAGTTTCAGGGGTCCCATGCCGGATCCGTCGTGCCCACAATGACGGGCATGCGAAGGCTCGACCTGGCAGTGCTTGGCGGGGGGGTCGCCGGCCTCACCGCCGCCTATCTCCTGCGGGACCTGGACCTCGAAGTCTTCGACGCCGCGACCCACGTGGGGGGACGGACGCGCTCGCTCCGGCAGCCCGACGGGATCTGGCTGAACACGGGCGCCCAGTACGTCTCCACCGACCGCGTCAAGCTCGTCGAGCTGGCGGACGCCGTGGGAGCCGAGCTTCTGCGCGCCGACAGCCTGGGGGAGTATTGGAGCGGCCTCTACCCGGAGCACGGCCCCGTTCGCGATGAGATCGACGCCTGCATCGAGCGCATCACCACCGAGCAGCTGTGTCCCCGCCCGCCCACCCGGCCGGAGCTGGACGACCAACCATTCGACCAGTGGCTGGGGGACGTCGCTCCCCAGACGCATCGCTTCTTCGACCGCTGGTGCCAGATCATGAACTCCGGGTCCGCGGTCGAGATCTCGCTCTACGGCGCGCTCTGGCTCTGGGGCGACCAGCGCAGCACCCCCTGGAGCGACCGACCGGTGCCACGTCACGACCGTGGCGACAGCATCTTCGTGGGCGGCACCAACGAGTTCACCAAGGCGCTCGCGCGGGCCGTCTCGGGGCGGGTCTCCCTGGGGTCGCGCGCCCTCGACGTGCGGGCGGAGAACGGTGGCTACCGCCTCCGGGTCGAGGGTCCCGGCGGCCCCTTCGAAGTCTGGGCCCGGAAAGTGATCTCAGCGGTGCCGGCTCCGGTCGCCGGCACCGTGCTCCGGGAGCTGCCGGGCTGGAAGCGGGACGCATTGCGCGCCATCCGATATGGCCGCTTTCTCGCCACCAACATCGTGGTGGCCCCGGCCGGGGCGCCGCCCAGCCGCTATCCCCTGACCTGTGCGCGGGCCGACGTCCCCTACAGCCTGGGAGACTTCGTGTTCCGTACCCCGGGCGACGTCGACGAGGTGGGCGGGTGCTTCCACAACTTCGTGGGCGACCCGAGCGCGCGCGTGATCTGGGACGACCCCGACGACACGATCAAGACGGGCACCCTGCGGGATCTGTTTCGCCTCCACCCTGAGTACCGCGAACGGGTGGTGCGCGTGGAGGTGCAGCGATGGCCGCTCGGAATGCCGCTCTACAACACCGGGCGGATGAAGACGTACGACCTCCTCGGGGAGGCGGTGGGCGGGATCCATTTCTGCGGCGACTACACCTGGGCCTCCAACATGGAGGGCGCCGCCCTCAGTGGCGAGCGCGCGGCGGCTCAGGTCAGAGCCACCGTGTAATGCTCGCTTCACCCGGCCGGAAGGCATGGAGGACGGTTGACGATGGCCGCGTTTCCTGAGGACGAGTACCGCCGGCGCCTGGCCGGCACCCGCGCGCGGATGGCGGAGGCCGGGCTCGACGCGCTGCTGGTGACGGACCCGGCGAACATGAACTACCTCACCGGCTACGATGCGTGGTCCTTCTACGTGCCGCAGGCGGTGATCGTGACGGCCGCCGCCGAGCCGCCGATCTGGGTTGGGCGCGGCATGGACGCGGAGAGCGCACGGTTGACCACCATCCTCCCGCGCGACCGGATCCTGAGCTATGCGGACGACTACGTGGAGAATCCCGCCAAACACGCCATGGCACCGGTGGCCGCGGTCCTTGCCGACCTGGGCTGCGCTGGGGGCCGGATCGGCTACGAGGGCGACGCCTACTTCTTCGCCGCCCGCCACCTCCAGGTGCTGCGCGAGAACCTGCCCGATGCCACGTTCCAAGACGCCTACCTCCTGGTCAACTGGATCCGCACGGTCAAGTCGCCACTGGAGGTGGAGGCGATGCGCCAGGCGGCGCGGATCGTGGAGAACGCCATGCGGGTGGGCATCGAAGCGGTCGCCGTGGGGACGCGCGAATGCGACGCGGCGGCCGCGATCTCGGCGGCACAGATCCGCGGCACGCCTGAGTTGGGCGGTGACGCCCCGGCCAACCCGCCCTCGATCCTGAGCGGCGACAACGCGGCCACGCCCCATGCCGCGTGGTCGGATCGGCGCTTTCGTGAGAACACGGCCACGTGCCTCGAGCTCAGCGGATGCCGCCACCGCTACCACTGCGCGATGTCGCGCACGGTCTGGCTGGGCAGCCCGCCCGACGCCGTGCGCCGGCTGGCCGCCGCCACCGTCGAGGGGATGGAGTCCGCGCTCGAGGTGGTCAAGCCAGGCGCGCTGTGCCAGGATGTGGAGCGCTCGTGGCGGGACACGATCGCCCGTAACGGTTTCTCCAAGCCCTCGCGAATCGGCTATTCGATCGGCCTCAACTACCCGCCCAACTGGGCCGACCACACGGCCAGCCTGCGTGAGGGAGACACCACGGTGCTCGAAGCTGGCATGACCTTCCATCTGATGCTGGGGATGTGGATGGAGGGCTGGGGCTTCGAGCTCAGCGAGACGTTCCTGGTGACGGAGCGCGGGCACGAGCTGCTGGCCGACTTCCCGAAGCAGCTCTTCGTGAAGGGGTGACGATGCGGGTCCTGATCGTCGGCGCGGGTCTGTCCGGCCTGGTCACCGCCGTCGAGCTCCAGAGCGCGGGCCACGAGGTCGTGGTCCTGGAAGCGCGCTCGCGTGTGGGCGGCCGCGTGTTCACGCTGCGCGAGGGCTTCGCCGACGGCCAGTTCGCCGACCTGGGGGCCGAGATCATCTATCACGGCCAGGAGCACATCGCCGAGCTGTGCCGGCGCTGCGAGCTCGAGCTGAGCCAGGAGTTCACCCTGGGCGGGGGGGTGCCTGTGCTCATCTTCGGGGGGCGGCGCCTGACCGACGAGGCGGCCGGTGAACTGGCCCGGGAGCTGCAGGACGCCGTGCGCAGGACCCCGGCCGGCCGCTACGAGACGGTCGCCCAGTGGCTCCGGCGCGCGCATGTCTCGGAGCCGGGCGAACGCCTGCTGACGGCCATCGCGCAATCCACGCCGGCCGCGCCCCTGAGGCTGGCGGATGCCCAGGAACTCAACGTCGACCTCTCCTGGGGCGAGCGCTACCGCAAGATCGTGGGGGGCAACGATCTGCTGCCGAAGGCGCTGGCGAGGGAGGTCGACGTCCGGCTGGAGCAACCGGTCCGGGTCATCGGCTGGAGCGCGGGCGGCGTCACCGCCGAGACCGAGCGCGAGACCTTCCACGCCGACCGCGTGGTCGTCACCGTGCCCGGGCCGCTGGTGCCGGAGCTGGCGTTCGAGCCCGTGTTGCCGGCCGCGAAGGTACGGGCGCTCCTGCAGCTGCGCTACGGCAACGCGACCCGGCTGGTCGTCCAGTACGCCCAGCGCGACGTGATCCACTCCGCGATCGGGAACGGCTGCTTCACCGACCGCATGCCGGGCTTCGTGATGGAGCACTCGGTACACCAGCCGGGCGCCGGAATCGTGGTCAGCGGGCTCGCGGCCGGAGACGTGGAGCCGGCGGGTCTGACCGACGGCGAGGTCCTGGACGAGTTCGACGCCACTCTGTCCTCGGTGGTCGGGCAGCCCATCCGGCGGGCCTTCGGCTCCGTCAAGTCCTGGACGCGTGACCCCTGGAGCCGGGCGGTCGTGCGGGCGCCGATCGGCGATCAGCGGGAGACCGTCCTGCCTGAGGTCGCGGCGCCGCTGGGGGGCCGGCTCTTCTTCGCCGGCGAGCACACCGACGATCGGGTTGGCCCGGGTGGGATGGAGGGCGCGATCAAGTCCGCCTACCGCGTCAGCCGCGAGGTTCTAGAGGAAGCCTGAGGTGCCGACAGGGCCCGATGGTGCACCAACGGGTGGCATGCGGGCTGCGAGGGCCCCGGTGGTGCACCAACGGGTGTCAAGTACAGCGCGATCACCGGGGCCGCTCTGCCGGGTCAGCGGGTCCCGCTGACGATCGACCTGGACACCCGGCTTCGTCGTTGAGCGCGAGGGGGAGGGTCTGGTGATCGGCATCCCGTATGAGGAGAACCCGCCCGGCTATGGCCACCTCCAGATGCTGGAGGAGTTCGCGCGTCTGGCCCGGGTGCGCGCGCCCGTCCTCGAGGGCGCGGGGGTCGCGCGGCACCTGGTCGCCAACGTCGACCACGGTGGGGATGGACATCCCTACGTGGGCGAGGTGGAGCCCGGGCTCTGGATGGCGGCCGGTTTCGGTGGTCACGGGGCGATGCACGGCCCGCCGGTCGCGCAGCTCCTGGCCAGAACGATGGCCGGCCGGCCCGACCCCACGATCGACATCTCCGTGCTTGACCCACGCCGCCCGTCCGGCAGCACGGGCGAATGGATGGTGGCGTCGCAGAAGCATTGAGCCCCGCGCGCCGCATACTATCTCGCCGTGCCCGAGCGCCCGCCGGTTGCTCCCGAACGCCTGCGGCTCGGGCTGGTCCTGCCCACCTGGACGACCGCCGGCCTCACGTATGGCGAGGTGCGCGACGTGGCCCGCGCCGCCGCCGAGGTGGGTTTCGACGCGCTCTACGCCACCGATCACCTGCTCCTTCCCAGCGACAACGCGGAGCTGAAGCGCCGCGCCGGGGTCGACTACTCAGGCGACCCGACAGTGGCCTCCGAGGGCTACCTCGAGTGCTTCACCACCCTGACGGCCCTGGCGGTCGATGTCCCCGGCCTCCGGCTCGGCTCCTTCGTCGCCTGCACCGGCTACCGCAACCCCGGTCTCCTGGCCAAGATCGCGGTTACGCTCGACGAAGTCAGCGGCGGCCGGCTCGTGCTGGGGGTCGGGGCCGGTGACTCGGGCGGCGAGCACGAGACCTTCGGTTGGCCCTACGAACAGCCGGTCGGGCACTTCGAGGAGTCCCTCGAGATCTTGAGGCGGCTGTTCCGCGGCGAGACGCTCGACTACCACGGTGCGTACTACCACACCCGCGGCGCCCGGCTCCTGCCGAGCGGCCCGCGCCCCCAGGGGCCGCCACTTCTGATTGGGACCGTCAATCCCAGGCCGCGCATGCAGCGCTTGGTGGCGCAGTACGCGGACATCTGGAACGGCTGGCTCGCCTACACCGACGCGAGCCCTGAGTCCGCGGCCGCACAGCTCGCGATCATCGACCGGGCCTGCCAGGAGCACGGACGCGACCCCGCCACCCTGGTGGCCACCACCGCCGTCCGCGGTGCCATGCCCGGCTCGGGTTACGTGCCCCGGGCGGATGAGCGGCCTCTCAGCGGTCCACCCGGCGAGATGGCGGAGACGCTGGCCGGCCACGGGCGCCTCGGCATCTCCGAGGTGGAGGTCGCCCTCACGATGGGAGGCGTTCGTGGCGTCGACGCCTTCGGGAAGGTGATCCAGGAGCTCCGGGGTTAGGCCGGTGCTCGGATGGGTCGTTTGTATACGAACGGCCCGGCGCCATTCGGCTTGGCGAGTCCGCGGGCGGGTTGCGTGGCAGCGGTGGTCGCCCTGAATGCCGCCTGAATGCCGGCATTCGGGGGTGCGCGGCGCCGGTGGAGGCCCTGAGTGCCGGCATTCAGGGTAGGCGCGGCGCCGGTGGAGGGTCCCGACGGGCCTCTAGTTCAGGCGCCCGGTGGCGGTGACGCCCCGTCGCGGGCACTCGCGGCGGAGGACGCACCCCTCGCACCTCGGAGCACGTGATCGGCAGACCTGCCTGCCGTGCGCCACCAACGCCAGGTGCAGTGGGTAGCGAATAGCCTCCGGCACCGCACACTCCAGATAGTCTTGCGCACCCACGGCGGTGGCGCGAGCCGGAATCCACCCGAGCCGGCCCGCGACCCGGTGCACGTGCGTATCGACGGGAAAGGCGGCACGGTCCATCGAGAACAGGAGCACGCAGGCGGCGGTCTTGGGTCCGACGCCGGGCAGCGAGGTGAGGTACTCCCGGACCATCGCGTCGTCCAGGGTTTGCAGCCGGGACAGGTCGACCGCCCCTTCCCGGTCCTTCACCATGGCCAGGATGCGGCGGATGCGGGGCGCCTTCTGGTCCGCCATCCCACCCGTGCGGATGGCGTCGGCCACCTCGTCGTCCGTCGCCGCCGCCACCGCCTCCCAGGTCCCGAACCGCTCGCGGAGGGTGGCGAAGGCACGCGCGGAGTTGTGGTCTGAGGTGTGCTGGGAGAGCACGGTCGCGATCAGCCCGTCGAGGATGGGCGCGGGGGACTTGGGCCCGAGGGGACCTTGATCCTGCTCCAGGAGGCGCAGCACCGTGCGGAAGTCAGGGGAAGCGGGCGCGAGCACGGCCGGATCGTACCGCCCGCGCACAGAGGCGTTGCGCGCCCCCGAACACCTGTTTACACTGGGCCTTGCGCACGAACACTCGTTCGGGTACTGTCCCTCTCAACGCCATGCTCGAGCTGCCCTCCTACGACCGCACCGATGGCCCCGCCGGGATACCGCCGCTGGACGTGTCCGCGCTGCGCGGTGACATCACCCTCGACCACCACATCCCGGCCCGCGCGGCGCTGACCCGGCCGCTTCCCGACGACCTGGCGCCCCCGCTGGTCGCCGCCCTCGCCGGCCGCGGCATCGAACGGCTCTACACCCACCAGGCGGAGGCCTACCGGCGGGCCCGGCGCCGGGAGGACATGGTCGTGGTGACCCCCACCGCCAGCGGGAAGACGCTCTGCTACAACCTCCCGGTCCTCCAGCAGCTGCTCGAGGAGCCGACCAGCCGCGCGCTCTACCTCTTCCCCACCAAGGCGCTGGCACAGGATCAGCTGAAGGAGTTGGGTGCGCTCACCGGCCCGCTCCCCATCGAGGTCAAGGTCGACGTCTACGACGGAGACACGCCGCCCGGGCGCCGCACCTTGATCCGCGACGGCGGCCACATCGTGCTCACCAACCCGGACATGCTCCACACCGGCGTCCTTCCCCACCACACCAAGTGGCGCCGCCTGTTCTCAAGCCTCCAGTACGTGGTCATCGACGAGCTGCACACGTACCGCGGCCTGTTCGGCAGCCAGGTCGCGAACGTCGTCCGCCGTCTGCGCCGGATCTGCGCCTTCTATGGCTCCGACCCCACCTTCATCTGTACCTCGGCCACCATCGCCAACCCCTCCGAGCTCGCCGAGCAGCTGCTGGAACGGGAGCACGTCGCGCTCGTCGATCGCTCCGGCGCGCCGCGGGGGGAGCGGCGGCTCATCTTCTACAACCCACCGCTGATCGATCGCGACCTGGGCGTTCGCCGATCGTCGTTGCTGGAGGCCCGGCGCATCGCCACGCCCTGGATCCGGCAGGGGATTCAGTCCATCGTCTTCTGCCGGAGCCGGCTCCAGGTGGAGGTCATGCTCAGCTACCTGCAGGAGGACCTCCAGCCCCGCCTCGACGCACGCCGGCGGGTCCGCGGGTATCGGTCCGGCTACCTGCCCCTGAGGCGGCGGGAGATCGAGGCCGGTCTGCGCTCGGGTGAGGTGTGGGGCGTCGTCTCCACCAACGCCCTCGAGCTCGGCATCGATGTCGGATCGCTGCAGACCGCGATCATGGTCGGCTATCCGGGCAGCATCGCCTCCACCTGGCAGCAGCTGGGACGGGCGGGCCGCCGCTCGGGGTCGGTCGCGGTGTTCGTGGCCTCCAACTCGCCGCTCGACCAGTTCATCGTCCGCCACCCGGGCTACTTCCTCGGCGCCAGCCCGGAATCCGGCCTGGTCGACCCGGACAACCTGCTGGTGCTGGCGGGGCACCTCCAGGCCGGCCTCTTCGAACTGCCCTTCGAGCCCGACGAGCGGTTCGGGGCGGCGGAGGTGTCCGACCTGCTGGCGATGTTCGAGGAGGACGGCGTCTCCAGCCGCTCCGCGGGCCGCTGGTTCTGGGCCAGCGACGCCTTCCCCGCCGACGCCATCGCGCTGCGCCGGCTCAACGCGGACAACGTGGTCATCGTCGATACCTCCGGGCCCCGGCCAGAGATCATCGGTGAGACCGATCAGTTCTCGGCCCCCGTCTACCTCCACGAGGAGGCGATCTACCTCCAGGACGGGGCGCAGTACCACGTCGACCGGCTGGACTGGGATCAGAAAAAGGCCTACGTGCGGCCGGTGGACGTCGACTACTACACCGACGCCGAGCTGGCCGTCAACGTACAGGTGCTGGAGACGTTCGACCAAGAGCCACTCGCTCGGCTTGACCGCGCGCATGGCGAGGTCAAGATCACCACCCGGGCCAGCGTCTTCAAAAAGGTCCGGTTCCACACCCACGAGAACGTCGGGTCGGGGCCGATCAGCATTCCCGAACAGACCCTGCACACGACGGCCTACTGGACCTCACTCGAACCGGACGTGTGGACCGCGCTCGGCCGTGAGGAACTGGAGGCGGGCCTGCAGGGGATGGCCCACGCCCTGCGCGCGGTGGGGAGCCTGCACCTGATGTGCGACCCGCACGACCTGGGGGCGCTGGGCGAAGTGCGATCCCCCGCCACGCTGCGGCCCACCGTCACCGTGTACGAGGTCTACCCGGGCGGGGTCGGGTATGCCCCGCGCCTGTTCGAGCTCCACCACCGTCTGCTGGCGGACGCCCGCGCGCTGGTCGCCGAGTGTCCCTGCTCAGGCGGCTGCCCTTCCTGTATCGGGCCCACCCCCGTCGAAGGAGCCAAGTCCGCGTGCCTCCGACTGCTCTCCGCGAACGTCTCGCCAGCCTGAACCGGTCTTTGCTGCCGTCGAGGGCAGCCGGGGACCGTGCAGCAAAGATGGGCTTGAGCGGCGCGCGTCCGGCGGCGCCACCCCGGCCGCGTCCGCCGCGTCGCGCGCCGGACGGCTTCGAAGCGGTGCCGACACCCCACGGAGTGGCCTGGTGCTTCGCCGACGTCATCCCCTTCGGGCGCGTTCCCGGGTCGCCACCGCCTCTGGCGCACTGCTACCTCGACACCGAGACCACCGGGCTCGCCGGCGGCACCGGCACCCAGGTCTTCGCCGCCGCCCTCTGCATCCCGCAGGAGGCGGGCCTGGAGGTGCGTCAGCTCTTCCTGGTCGAGCCCGCCGGGGAGCCTGCTTTCCTCTGGCTGCTGCAGCGGGAGGTGGGGCGGGCGCCGCGGCTGGCCACCTACAACGGCGCGGCCTTCGACCTGCCCCTGGTGCGCACCCGGTGGGTCCTGGCCCGGCTGGAGGGAGAGTTCGACCATCCGCAGCACCTCGACCTGCTGCACCTGACGCGTGCCCTGTTCAAGCAACGGCTGGACAGCTGCACGCTCCAGACCGTGGAAGCGCGCCTGCTCGGGTTCGAGCGGGACGACGACCTGCCCGGCGCCCTGGTGCCCGAGGCGTACTTCGGGTACCTGCGCCACGGACGCAGCCCCTGGCTGGAGGCCGCGCTGCGCCACAACCGGCAGGACGTGGTGAGCTTGTTCCATCTGCATGCCCGGTTGCTGGAGCAGGTCGGAGGTCGGTCGCCGTCGATGACCGCTCCCGACTGGCTGGCATTGGGGCGTCTGCTCTGGCGCCAGGGCCGGCACGCCGACGCCTGGCGCGCGCTCCGACAAGCGGCGGAGCCGGGTGGCGGCGGCGAGGCGGCGGCCACCGCCTCGCTGTTGCTGGCCCGGGAGCTCACACGCCGGCGGTCCTTCGCGGCCGCGGACGCGCTCCTCCGGCGGGTCCACGCGCTGCGCCCGCACGACCCGCAGCTGACCACCGCCCGGGCGCGGCTGCTGGAGTGGCGGCTCCATGATCTGCCCGAGGCGGCGAGGATCGTGTCCGCCACGCTCGCGCAGCTGCCACCCCACGACCCACTTCACGCCGACCTCGCGCATCGCCTGGCGCGTCTGGAGCTCCGCCTGGCACGCCGGCACGGGCCATCTGTCGACAGATGTACGGCCCTCGGCCCGGAACCCGGGCCATCTGTCGACAGATGGCCGGAGCTGCGGCTCAGCTAGCTCCAGGCGAGCTGGAGGGGCGCTCCGGCGGCGGCGTCGGCCCGCTGCGGGGTGAGGTCCCCGTTGGCAACCATCGCATCCAGCACCTGGCGCAGACGCTCGCGGGCCAGCACCGGATGCTCGATCGGGTCATAGGCGGAGGGGGCCTGCGGCAGTCCGGCCAGCATCGCGTACTGCGTCAGGGTGAGCTGGTCGAGCGGCCGGTCGAAGTAGACGCGCGCGGCCATCACGGCGCCGTAGGTGAAGTGCCCGAGGTAGACCTCGGAGAAATAAGCGGCCAGGATCTCCTGCTTCGTAAGGGCACGGTCGACCTTCAGCGCCATCACCGTGCCACGCCAGTACTGCCAGAACGCCTTGCCTGGGCCGGCCAGGTAGAGGTTTTCGACCAGCTGTTGGTCGATGGTCGAACCACCCTGGCAGAGGCAGCGGTTTTGCGCGTCGACCACCAGGGCGCGGCCGACTCCTCGGGGGCTGATCCCCGGCTCACTCAGGAAGCCCGCGTCCTCGGTGTCGATCAGCGCCGTCGCGAGCGTGGCCGGAACCTGGCCCGGTTCGAGCGGCGTCCCCCCGTGCGCGCGCGCCACGTGCTGTGCGCGCGCCAGCGCCCCATCCACGGATGGAGTCGTGACCCACGTCACGGTGACCAGGACGGCCGCCGCGACCACGCAGGCCGCCACCGCGATCGCCAGCACTCCCAGCACGCGCGCCGGCCGATGCCGCCGCCGCACCGAGGGCGGCCCTCCCGCCACGGTCCGATCGGATGAGTTGGCTGGTGCTGCCGTCCTGACCTCCCATCACAGAGAACCACCAGGCGGCCCCAAGTGGCGAGGCGACCTCTGTTCAGCGGCAGACGAAGGCGCCAGGGTCACCCTCTACCAGGAAACCGCCCTCGCGCTCGATCGCAACTTCGACCGCCGCCCGTACCCGCTCCACGACGACGGGCCAATCGGCGCCGGTCTCGGTCTCGAAGGGGTCGGCGAGGCTCGCCACATAGTCGGCGATGATGGCCGCTTCCCGGATCACGAAGGCCGGTTCACGGCCGGGTCGCTTCCTGGACGGCGTTCCGATGACGCACGTTTCTTCACATTCCGGTCCTACGTCGTGGGCGGTAGGCCCGGAGTGCGGAGAAACGGCCCACGCGGGGGACAGGCAGGACGACGAGGCGGCTCACTAGAATTCCGGCGATGCGCATCGTGGTCACCGGCGGCGCCGGTTTCATCGGGTCCCACCTGGTCGACGCACTCATCGGGCGCGGCGACGAGGTGCTGGTCGTCGATGATCTCTCCACCGGTGTCCGCGAGCAGGTGAACCCCGCGGCGACGTTCCTCGAGCTTGACCTCCGGGATGGCGATGCCACCGAGCGGTTGGTCGAGTGGGGACCGGACGCGATCTGCCACCTGGCGGCGCAGATGAGCGTCTCGCGGTCGGTCCGGGAGCCGCTCTACGACGCCGGTGTCAACCTGATCGGGGCTCTTCGCGTGCTGGAGGCCGCGCGCCAGGCGCAGGCCCGGCTCCTCTTCTCGTCGACCGGCGGTGCGCTCTACGGCGACGCCGAGCGGCTTCCGACGCTGGAGACGGAGCCGGCCTGGCCGGTCTCCCCCTACGGCGTGGCCAAGCTCTCCTTCGAACACTACCTGCACTGTTACCGGGTGGCCCACGGGCTGAGCTACGCGGCGCTGCGCTACGCCAACGTGTACGGCCCGCGCCAGAACCCGCACGGAGAGGCCGGGGTGGTCGCGATCTTCTGCCTCCGTCTGCTGGCTGGGGAGCCCGCCGTCATCAACGGCGACGGCACCTTCACCCGCGACTACATCTACGTCGATGACGTGGTCCGCGCCAACCTGGCCGCGCTCGACAGTCGCGAGATCGGCCACTTCAACGTCGGGACCGGGCGCCAGACCACCGTCAACCGGATCTTCCACCTGCTGGTCGACCACCTCGGGCTCGACACCGAAGAGACGCACGGCCCGGTCCGGCCGGGCGACCAGCACACCTCCGCGCTCGACTCCGGCCTGATCGAGCGCACCCTGGGCTGGCGAGCCGAGGTGGCCCTCGAAGAAGGCATCCCCCGGACCGCCGACTGGTTCAAGGCGCGGGCGGACTGACCCGGACCGCCCGACCCAAAGAGGGCCTTTCTCCACATTCCGGCCTTCCCGCGCCTGGGGTAGCGCGGGAAGGTGGAGAAACGCCCCCCTCAGTCAGGCACCAGCCGGCGGAGATCGGGATCGTCGGCTCTGAGGCGCCGCAGCGGGCCCGGCTCCGTCGCCTCGGTCTCGAAGCGCACGCGCAGCTCGTCGCCCTCATCCGCCTCGACCCAACCCCGACCCCACCTGGTGTGCGCCACGTCGCAGCCGGGCGGCCAGTCCGCCGGCCGCACCGCCACCGCCTTCCCCACCGCCCGCTGGGCGGCCTGGGTTTCGCCTGAGGCCGGCTCGAACAACTCCGCCTGTATCGCGTCCGCCAGGCTCGACACGCCGACGCCGAGGAGCCTGATCCCGCCCCGCACGTCGATCGCCTGCAAGAGCCGCGTGGCGACGTCGAGGATGACCCCGTAGTCGTCGGTCGCCGCCAGCAGCGTCTCGGAGCGGGCGAGCAGCGTGAAGTCGGCACGGCGCACCTTGAGCGTGATCGTCCGCCCCGCACGGCCCCCCGCACGCAGGCGCCGCGAGACCCGGTCCACCAGCCCTTCCACCTCGGCGCGCAGCCGTCCCCGGTCGTCCAGGTCCTCGGCGAACGTGTCCTCGACGCTCACCGACTTGACGGCGCGCTCCGCCACCACCAGCCGGTGGTCGAGACCCCGCGCCAGCTCATACAAGCCACGCCCGCGCGAGACGCCGAAGAGCCGGACCAGCTCCTCCCGCGACCGTGCCGCGACGTCCCGCACCGTGGTCATGCCGTGCCGGTGGAGCAGCGCCGCCGTCTGCGGACCGACGCCCCACAGGGAGCGCACCGGGAGCGGATCGAGCAGCGCCTGTTCGTCACCTGGACGCACCACCACCAGCCCGTCGGGTTTGTCGAGATCGGAGGCGATCTTGGCGATCAGCTTGGAGGTGCCCGCTCCCACCGACGCGGTCAGGCCCAGCTCCGAGAAGATGCGCGAGCGGAGGTTGCCGGCCAGCGCCGTCACCGAGTCGGTATCGAGCCCGGCCTGGAACCCCGCCTCCAGATCGCAGAACGCCTCGTCGAGTGACAGCGGCTCGATCACCGGCGTGAGGCCGCGAAGCATCGCCATCACGCGCGCCGAGAACTCGTGGTAGACGTGGAAGCGGGGGGCCAGGAACACCCCCTCCGGGCACAGGCGGCGCGCCTCGGCGGTAGGCATCGCGGAGTGGACTCCGAACACCCGCGCCTCGTAGCTGGCGGTGGCCACCACCCCGCGAGGCCCTACGCCGCCCACGATCACCGGCCGCCCACGCAGGCTCGGCTTCTGCAGCTGCTCGACCGACGCGTAGAAGGCGTCCATGTCGAGGTGCAGAATCGTGGGCTCGATCCGCATCTCCGAACGCTACCGAGTCACGACGTCCCGGGCGGTGAGGACCTGCGCCCCCCGCTCTCGCATCTCCTCCAGCGCCCGCTCGCCGTCGCCGGGCTGCACGTCCACGGCGCCCACGCCGTCCTTCAGCACCGAGACCAAAAAGCCGGCCCCGAGAGCGTCCAGCACCGACGCCCGGACGCAGTAGTCGGTGGCCAAGCCGCCGACCACGAGCGACTCGACCCCATGCTCATGGAGCCATGCGGCGAGTCCGGTCCCGTCGAACGCCGAGTAAGCGTCGCGGTCCGGATCCCGGCCCTTGCTGAAGACGTGTGCGATCGGCTTGCGATCCAGCGTGGGGTGGAATTCGGCGCCCTCGGTGCCCTCCATGCAGTGGGGCGGCCAGGGGCCCCCGCGCTCGGTGAAGGACACGTGATGAAGCGGGTGCCAATCGCGGCTGGCGACCACCAAGGGGGCCCTCTCGGCGACCTCGTTGACGGCCGGAAAGATGCCGTCTCCACCCGGCACCGCGAGCGCTCCCCCGGGGCAAAAATCGACCTGGGGATCGACGATCAGGAACGCCCAGTTGGATTGGGTGGTCGGGAACACGAGCGGTATTATTGGCCGGTCATGGACCTCACTCAACCTGTGCTCGTGACCCAGGAGGGTCTCGAGAAGCTGAAGCGCGAACTCGAACAGACTCGAGCTGGACGGTCCGCGGCCACAGACCGGCTGAGAGAGGCGTTCCAGCCGGGTGACATCGAGGACAACCCTGAGGCGGAGCAGGCGAAAGAGGATCTGAACCGCATCGACGATCGGATCTACGAACTGGAGGAGATGATCGGCCGCGCGCAGCTCATCAGCCAGACCTCGCGCTCGGTGGCCGCACCGGGTTCCACTCTGGACATCGTGGAGGAGGACGGCGAGACCGTCACCTACCACCTGGTGGGCGGCATCGAGGCGGATCCTGCCGAGGGCCGGATCTCCGTCGAGTCCCCCGTCGGAAGGGCGCTGCTGGGCGCCAAGAAGGGCGACAAGGTGACCGTCGAGACGCCCAACGGCCAGATCGAGCTGACCGTCAAGGCCGTTCATTAACCGGCTTCACGCCGGGCCGGCCGCGGGCTATATTCCGGCTGAGATGGCCCTGGAGCAGGTTTCCGAGCGCACCATCCCCGGACTCTTTGTGCGCCAGGTCGCGGCCGGCCCGGATCGACCCTTTCTCACCTACTACGAGGGGCCTGCCTGGCGGATGCTGACCTACGCCGAGATGCAGGACCGGGTGGAGCGCGTCGCCGCCCACCTGCTCGCACTCGGCGTCGGCCCGCGCGAGGCGGTGGTCTTGATGGCCCCCAACCGTCTGGAGTGGGCGGTGGCCGATCTCGCCATCCAGCTGATCGGCGGGGTCACCGCTCCCATTTACCCCTCGTCCATCGAGTCGCAGGTGCAGGCCATCCTGCGCAACTGCGACGCCCGCGTGGCCCTGGTGGAGGGCCATGAGCGGGAAGACCGGCTGCACGGCGTGCGTACGGTGCGCCTGGAATCGGAGTTCATGCGCTGGTACGGGGAGCCCGCGACCCCCGAGCAGATGGCGGAGATCCAGCGCCGAGCGGCCGGCATCAGGCCCGATGACCTGGCCACCATCGTCTACACCTCGGGCACCACCGGCGAGCCCAAGGGCGTCGAGCACGCGCACGGCAACCTGGTGGACGAGGTGCGGCAAGCGATCCGCGCCTTCCCCATGGACGAGGGGGACGTCGGCCTCTCGCTCCTCCCGCTCTCACACATCCTGGAGCGGGTCAGTGGCTTCTACCAGATGATCGGCGCCGGGTCCTCGGCCTGGCTCAGCCGCGGCAGCGACCAGCTGCTCGAGGATATCGCCGCCTGCCGTCCCACCGTGATGATCTGTGTCCCTCGGATCTTCGAGAAGGTCTATCAGGGCGTGATGGCGCAGGTCGCCCAGCGCTCGCCGATCCAGCAGCAGCTCTTCCGCTGGGCACTGGCCAAGGGGCGACGTCACGCAGAGACCGGTGCCGCCGGGCTCTCCTACCGGCTCGCGGACCGTCTGGTGCTGGCCGGACTCCGCCGGCGGCTCACCGGTGGCCGCCTGCGCTACTTCATCTGCGGAGGTGCGCCCCTGCTGCGCGAGGTGGAGGCCTTCTTCTGGGCCATCGGGGTCAAGATCCTGCAGGGCTGGGGCCTCACCGAGACCAGCTCCGGCACCACCGCCAACCGCGTCGACGATCACCGCTTCGAGACGGTCGGGAAGCCGCTGCCGGGAGTCGAGCTCCGGATCGCCGAGGACGGTGAGATCCTGGTCAAGAGTCCCGGCAACCTGATCGCCTACCACCAAAACCCGGCCGCCACCGCCGAGGTGCTGAGCGAGGGGTGGTTCCACACCGGCGACATCGGGGAGATCGACCAGGACGGGTTCCTCCACATCACCGACCGCAAGAAGGACCTGCTCAAGACGTCGGGCGGGAAGTTCGTGGCGCCGCTGCAGCTGGAGGCGCAGCTGCTGCAGGACCCGCTGCTCAGCAACGCCATGGTGGTGGGGGACCTCAGGCCCTACGTGACCGCGCTCCTGGTCCCTAACTGGTTGCTGGTCGAAAAGACGCTGGGGCTCTCCGGGGATCCGGAGGCGCTGGTCGCCGACCCCAGGCTCAACGCCGCCCTGCAGGAGATCGTGGATCGCGCCAATCAGGACCTCGCCAGCTGGGAGACGATCAAGCGCTTCGCGGTGCTGCCCCATGAGTTCAGCGAGACGACCGGCGAGCTCACGCCGACGTTGAAGGTGCGGCGCCGGGTCGTGCTCGAGCACCATCAGGCGCAGATCGACGAGATGTACGCACGTTCCCGCGAGCGAACCCCGGCCACCGGGTAGGGCCCGCAGGTGCACCAACGGGTCTCAAAGCTGCGAGATAGGACCCGGAGGTGCACCAACGGGTGTTACCTCGCGGTGTCCCGTCTTGGAGTGCGAATAGACGCAGTGTCGGCCCCACCACGTTCGTACGATGGAGGGTCATGGCG
The DNA here is from genome assembly GCA_963790575.1 of Candidatus Dormiibacterota bacterium. Classification (GTDB taxonomy): domain Bacteria; phylum Chloroflexota; class Dormibacteria; order Dormibacterales; family Dormibacteraceae; genus CAVTSA01. Next base: position 253,098 of record CAWBPD010000012.1, read on the forward strand.
GCAAACTCGGTCGACCTCTCAGAGACCCATCTCGCGCTGGACCGGCTCCGCCGTCAGGTCTGCCACTGCGGCCTCAAGGGCGAGTGCCTCGGGTGTCGTGGCATCGAGATGGTGCGACAGCAGGTGCAGGCCGTGGTTTCGGCGGCCAGCCAACCGGTTCTCTTCCAGGTCGCCCAGGAAGCGGCGATGAAGGACATGGCGGGCCGCTTCGAGGACATGGCCAGCCGGCTGATGGAGGATCCCGAGATGCGCCAGGCGGCCGAGGACATGCAGCGCCGGGTGATGTCGGATCCCGAAGCGCGCCGGCTGATGGAAGAGTTGATGCGGCGCCTCGGCGGCCCCGAGGGCGAAGGTCCCAACTTCCCCGACTGAGCACCCCCACCCGGGGGGCCCGCGTTGAGGGCCGAGCGTCCACACTGGGACGCTACCGCGCGCCCGGAACGGTCTCACCGCGGACGGTCGGCCCTTAGCGAGGGCTCTCCCGCGTGCTTCGTAGACTCTCGTCGATGGCAACGCCTGGACAGCTCGAGCCGAAGGCCGGGTGGCAGGGACGCCACGCGGTCGAGCTCTACGTGCGCACCTACTCGACCATGCTGCAGAGCTCGGGCTGGATCCGGCTCGACTCGCTGGCCGCCGTCCACATCCGGATGGGGTCCTCCCTCCACGGGCTGGCCGCCGAGCATCAGGTGGACATGGGGGCGTTCCTGTACTCGATCCGGCGTCTCCCGCGCGAGATCGCTGATGTGCGGCGGGTCATCCTGGGGCAAAGCCCGCACCGTTTCCAGGCCGCGCTCGGTCTCGCCGTCGACAGCTGGCGGCGCGTCAAGGCGCCGGCGCGGCGCCGGCCCTGGTACTTCGACGGCGAGGAGACCCTGGCGGTGTTCCTGGCCTCCCCCTCGGACATCGACGACCTGGTGCCGACGCTGGTGGCGTACGAGATCGAGTGGAACAAGCTGCACCACGCGCTGCGCGAGGATCCGAGCGGGCTCGATGGGGCCCGTCACGCGGCCGGCGCCAGCGAGGACGACTGGGAGCGGCTCCGCCACGCCTGGGGCCCCGACTTCGAGGGCATGCTGGCCGAAGTTCGCGCGCGGTCCTGCCAGCTCTGGATCCGGCTGGTCGGAGGATCGCAGGTGGGATTCGCCCGCAACGCCCGGCGCTGGTGGCACCCGATCCAGGGCGTCCTCGACCGGTTGGGGCTGGAAGAGGCACCGATCTACTTCGTGTCCTCCAACGTGCACAGCCTGGTCAACGTGGTCAACGGCGTGGCGCGGCAGCTGGAGAGCCAGATCGTCGACTTTGCCCGGCGGACCGACCAGCACCTGGTGGAGGAGCTTCAGAAGCTGGACCAGGGTGGCTCGTCGGCGTCACGCGAGAACTGGCTCTACTACGCGGCGCGAACCCTCTTCGATGGGCATCCCGAGGCTGCCCGCCTGAGGGCCGAGCGGAGCGAGCTGGAGCAGACGATCGGCATCCACCACCTGGCGGCACCGGAAGGCGGCGTCGACTCGGCCGCCCAGATCATGCGGCTCAACCGGCTTGATCCGACCCGGCTCGACCCCCGCATCGGCGCCGTCGACCAGGACGCTCTCGCTGCGTCCTCCGCCTACGTGCTCAACGTCGACTACCCGCTTGGCCTGGGGGCTTACCACCTCCTCCGCCAGGTCGCGGAGTCCGTGCACTGGGTCGACGGGGTCTATCTGATGGGCAAGGCGGCGACGCTCAACGCCCAGGTCGGCGACGTGATGCTGCCCAACGTGGTCTACAACGAGCACTCCGGCAACACCTACTGGCTCGACAACTGCTTCGATGCCGCCAGCGTCCAGCCCTACCTGGAGTTCGGATCGGCGCTCGATCATCAGCGTGCGGTGACGGTGCGAGGAACCTTCCTCCAGAACCGCGACTACCTCGACTTCTACTACCAGGGCCGCTACACGGTGGTGGAGATGGAGGTGGGTCCCTATCTGGACGCCTGCTACGAGATCGTCGAACCCGGCCGCTATCCGCTCAACGAGAATGTGAGCATGACCCAGCTGACGCTCGACCTGGGGATCATCCACTACGCCTCCGACACCCCCTACACGCAGGCCCGAACGCTGGGTGCCCGGGGGCTCAGCTACCGTGGGATGGACGCCACCTACGCGAGCGCGGTGGCGGTGATGCGGCGGGTGCTCCAGCAGGAGGGGGTGCTGGCCGAGACAGAGCCGACTCCGGCGGTACCGGCGTGAGGGCGCGCGCGCCGCGCTGAGGGCCGAGTGTCCGCGCTCGGACGTTGCCCGGCGCCCGGAAGGGTCTTCGTGCGGACACGTGGCCCCTACGGAGCCGCGGCTGCCCTCGCGTAGCGGGTGGCCAGGCGGCAGAGCTCGCCGCGCAGCTCGGGGGGTGCGATCACGGTGAAGTCGGCGTCGAGCGCCCCCAGCCAGAGCGCGACGCCGGCCAGCGTGGTGCCGCCCAGCGTGAGCAGGCTGGTCCGGTCGTCCAGCGCCTCCACCAGGCCACCAATGCGTTCGCTCACCCGCGCTGCCGGCGCGTCGACCTGGACCTGGACCTGGACCGGCCAGACCCTGGTTCCCAGCCGCTCGGCGACCCAGGCGGCGACATCCGGAGCGGGCGGCTCTCGGGGGACGAACTTGGGGCCGGGCGACCCCACCGGCCGGATCCGATCGACTCGGAACGTGCGCCAGTCGCGGCGATCGAAGTCCCACGCCAGCAGATACCAGCGGGCCGCGCCCCAGGAGATCAGGCGATCGGGCTCCACGTGGCGCGTCGACGTATCCCCGCGTTCGCTCCGGTACTCGAGTCGCAGCCGGTCGTGGTCCCGGCAGGCGGCCGCCAGTTCGGCCAGCACATCGGCATCGACCGGGGCCACGACGCGGCGCTGGTGGGGAATCGGCACCGTGTATCGCTCCAGGGAACTGACGCGGTGGCGCAGGCGGCGCGGCAGGACCTGCTCGATCTTGGCCAGGGCGCGCAGCGACGTCTCTTCGATACCGGTCAGCGATCCCCCGGCCGCCGTTCTGAGGGACACCGCGACCGCCACCGCCTCTTCTTCGTCGAGCAGGAGCGGCGGCATCGCGGTGCCTGCCTCCAGCTGGTAGCCGCCGGCCACGCCGGGCCGCGAGCGCACCGGATAGCCCAGCTGGCGCAGACGATCGACATCGCGCCGGACTGTGCGCTCCCCCACCCCCAGCCGCTCGGCCAGCTCGGTCCCCGGCCACTCGCGCCGCACCTGGAGCAGGGAGAGCAGCCGGAGCAGGCGCGCGGAGGTCGAGAGCATAGGATGAATTCTGGCAGCGTATTGCGGTCTGTTTCAGTCCGCGACGGCCTGGTCCGGGGCCGCTCGAACCACGCCTGGAACCTGTTGGGCAGGAGCGCAGGGAGGAGTCGAGCCGCGCGGTGATCGAGGGATCAGCTTGCCGACCTGGACCGCGAGTGGGACGGGCTCGAGGCGGCTTTCGGCGATTCCTCCCCGATCAGCGCCTACCGCGGGTGGGGTCCACTGGCCCGGTACCAGCAGTTCCCCCTGCTGGCGTCCCAGGACGTCGACACGCACTTGGCCGCGGTCCCACGAGTCGCCGTCCCCCTTTCGGGCGCGACCGGCCGCCACACGCGCGTCTACGGGTGTGGGGCGCTGAGGCGTTCGAGTTCGGGCCAGGCGTCGCCGTGCGCGTCGTAGGCCAGGATCATGCCGTGCCGCAACCCCTCGTAGGAGACGTCGAAAGCGGGCACCTCGTACTGCTGCAGCAGCAGCCGCAGCACCTCCACGCCGCCGCGCAGGGCCCGCAGCCGGCTCGGCGAGATGTCGTGGTCCTCTGCCAGCTCGACCACCGGAGCGGAGTCGAGGATCGCCTGGGCACGGGCCAGCTCATCCGGCCCGATACGAGCGGGTGGATCGTCCTCTGAGAGCACCAACGGCAGGTTGGCCGCCGTGCCCCCCGTCACCACCAGCCGGGTTGCCTCGCTCGGGGGAGCGTCCCTGAGGGCGGGCCGGGCGTCCTCCCGCAGCACCTGGCGCTCGCCCGGAAGCGGCGGGTCGGAGAGGTGTCGAGCGGCGAGCGCCCCCGATCCCACCGGCAGCGAGGCCCAGTGCACGATGCGGTCGTCGCGGGCCGCCACCACCTCGGTGGACGCACCGCCGAGGTCCGCCATCACCCACTCGCCGGGCGCGCGATGGGCACTGGCGACTCCGAGAAAGGAAAGCTGGGCCTCCCGCTCGGCCGAAATCAGGTGAACCGGGGTGCCCAGGAGGGTCGACGCCGCGGTGAGCAGATCGGACCCGTCGGGTGCTTTCCGGACGGCGGCGGTCGCACCCGCCACCAGGTATTCGTACCCGGGGCCGCGGGCCTGCGAGATCACCGAGTCGAGTGCTCCCAACGCCTCGGCGATCCCCTCGGGCCCGATGCGACCGGTGCGGTCCACCCGCGCACCCAATTCCGGCATCTCGAGATAGTGGCCGGCCTCGTGAAGGCGCCCCTCGTCATCGACGTCGGCCACCAGCGCGTGCACGGTATTGCTGCCGATGTCGACGGCGGCCAGGCGGCGCGGGCGCATGGCCTTTGAGGCTAACGCTAACAGCGGGCGCTCCGCGAGCCTGGCTCGGCGTGCCATCGGAGCGCACCGGCGGCGCCTTCCCGTGGGGAACGCTGGTGGTGAACGTCACCGCAGCCTTCCTGCTGGGCCTGGCGTTGGCGTTCTTCCGGCCCACGGGACCAAACTTGTCAAAGTTGCATTCATGCCTGAGACACGGATCGAACACGACTCGATGGGGGACATGGAGGTCCCGGCGGACGCGCTCTGGGGCGCGTCCACGCAGCGGGCGGTCCTCAACTTTCCGATCTCGGGCCAGCGCCTGCCGCGGCGTCTGATCTGGGCCGGTGCGGCGATCAAGCAGGCGGCGGCCGAGGTCAACGCGGAGCTGGGCTTGCTGGACAAAGACCGGGCGAGCGCCATCTCGGCGGCCGCCGCGCGGGTCGCAGACGGGACCTTCGACGACCACTTTCCGATCGACGTCTACCAGACCGGCTCCGGAACCAGCTCCAACATGAACTTCAACGAGGTGATCGCGCACCTGGCGACGCAGCGGCTCAACGACGGCACCCGGGTCCACCCCAACGACGACGTCAACCTGTGTCAGTCGTCGAACGATGTCTTCCCGACCGCGATCCAACTGGGGGCGGCGCTCGCCATCGAAGAGGAGCTGGTGCCCGGGCTGGAGCGTCTGCGCCAGGCGCTGACCGCCAAGGCGGATGAGTTCTGGTCCATCGTCAAGACCGGTCGCACCCACCTGCAGGATGCGACCCCGATCCGCCTCGGCCAGGAGTTCCGCGGCTACCACGGACAGGTGGAGGAGGCGATCCGCCGTGCCCGGGAAGCCCAGCGGGAGCTGTGTGTGGTGCCGCTGGGCGGAACCGCGGTCGGGACCGGCGTCAACAGCCATCCCGAGTTCGCGCCGCGGGTCTGCGAGCGCTTGACCCGGCTCACCGGAGTCGCGATTCGCGAGGCACCGAACCACTTCCTGGCGCAGTCGACCCTGGACGCCGTGATCGCGGCGCACGGCGGCATCCGCGCGGTGGCGCTCGGGCTGTGGAAGGTGGCCTCCGACATCCGCTTGATGGCGATGGGGCCGCGGGCCGGGCTGGCCGAGATCGCGCTGCCCGAGACCCAGCCCGGCAGCAGCATCATGCCCGGCAAGGTCAACCCGGTCATCGTCGAGTCGCTGACCATGGTGGTGGCCCGGGTGGTCGGCAACGACGCGACCATCAGCTTCGGGCAGAACGGTTCCCTCTTCGAGCTCAACGTGATGCTCCCGGTGACAGGGGTGGCGTTGCTGGAGTCGGTGACCCTGCTCGGCCGCTCGGCCCGCAACTTCGCTGAGCGCTGCGTGGAGGGGATTACCGCCACCGAGCGCGGACCCGAGCTGGTCGAGAAGGGGCTCATGCTGGCGACCGCCTTCGCCCCCGTGATCGGCTACGAGGAGGCGGCGAAGATGGCGAAGGAGGCGTTCGGCTCAGGTCAGACGATCCGGGAGCTGGCCCGCGCCCGCGGGTTCTCCGAGGAGGACCTGGACCGCATCATCGACCCCGCCCGGATGACTGAACCCGGCCTCGAGGGCGGGGCCGCGGCCGGAGGATAACGACGGGGAGTCCACACTGCGACGCTAAACCGTCTGTTCAGCGTCGCAGTGCGGACGCTCTTGCGCGGGGGACTACGCCGCGATCCGCCGCGGCAGGGGCAGGCTGACACCACGACGCTTGGCCAAATTAATGAGTGATGCGGGGCTAGCCCCAACGTGTGGACACTGTGGGGTCAGACACTGCGTTCGAAGAGAATGATCGGCTCCTTCCAGTAACGCGGCCGCAGCCGCCCCTGTTCGTGGAAGCCGAGCTGATGGTAGAGCCCGCACGCCGCGTCCAGGTTGGCGCTCGCCTGGGCCCAGATGCGCAGCACCCCCATCCGGCGCGACCGCACGACGGCGGTGTCGAGCAGCGCCCTCCCGTGGCCCCGGCGCCACAGCTCGGGGTCGACGGCGAGCCGGTCGACGTGGCAGACGCCGTTGGGAAAGCTGAGGCGCATCGCCCCCACCAGCTCCCCATCGTGCACCGTCCGGTAAAGCTCGAAGCCGCCGCGCATCCAGGCGGAGACCTCTTCCTCCGGCACCGCCTGGTCCTGGAGCAGAAGCAGCGAGATCGAGTCCTCCTGGGCGTGCCAGGCTCGGTCATAGAGGCGGGCGAGCGCGGCCGTGTCGGCCTGGCCCGCGGGCTCGACCCGGTGGAGGGAGCGGAAGAAGCGCATGCCGCCGGTCGCTACGCGAAGGTCCCAACCACGGCGAAGTCCAGGTGCACCGCGAGCAGGTGGCCGCGGCGATCGAAGCTGCCCATGATCGGGTAGTACGCATCTTCCTCCCCGGTCTGACACAGCACCAGGCTCTCCCCGGCCTGGGCGTCCGGCAAGGGCACGTTCGCGATCCCCTCCTCGAGCCGGCGCGGGTCGTCGAGCGCCCGCGTCCACTGATCCGGGAGATCGTCGAACCAGGCGTCGCCGGTCAGGCGCTCGAACGCCTCCTGGTCGACCATGGCGGCGACACCCGTCTCGACCGCGACGCCCCAGAACGCGTCGTCCTCCAGGAACCGGGCCCGGCGTCCGGACCGGTAGACCGGCTTGAGAGGCCGGCGCTGGTCCTCCCGAGCCCGCTGCACGACCAACGAGAGGTACGCGGCCCGCACGTTGGAGCCGTCGAACCGGCCCGAGAGGTCGGCGAACGTGACCCGCACCGGATAACGGCCGGGGCGCAGCGCGACAAACGGCATCTCGTCCGGGAACTCGGCCAGCGGGTCGAAGCAGCACAGCCGTCCGCTGGGCAGATAGAGCGAGCCCACATCAGCCACCCGCAGCCCGCAGGGTCGCCCCAGCACGTCGATGACGCCGCTCTGGAGCGGCGCCCAGGTTCCGTCCCAGGGCCAGGTCACACGGTTATTGAAGCCGATCCCGGGCCCCGATCGCCCCGATCAAGCGCGCCCGCTCAATTCGAGCAGCGCGTCACCCTCCAGGCGGTAGCGGGTCCAGTCGTCCATCGCGCGCGCACCCATCGCAACATAGAAGTCGATCGAAGGCTGGTTCCAGTCGAGCACCGACCACTCAAAGCGCGCGTACCCGCGCTCGACGGCGATCTGGGCCAGGCGTCGCAACAAGGCCTTGCCGTAACCGAGCTTTCGGTACCGCTCGCGCACGATCAGATCCTCGAGGTAGAGACCGGGCCCGGTCCAGGTCGAGTAGCTGCGGTACCAGAGCGCCATGCCCGCGGTCTCGGGGTGGTCCGATTCATCGTGGATCGCGAGCTCGACGCCGGCCACCGGCTCGGACCCGAAGATGGCCTCCCGCAGCGCCGGCTCGGTTACCTGCACCGCCTCTGGCTCCCGCTCGTACCGAGCCAGCTCTTTGATCAGTTCCAGGATGACCGGGACATCGGCGGCCACCGCGCTGCGCAGCATGCTGGCAGCCTACCTCTCGGACGCGACCCGCCGGCGCTGTTCACCCGCGAGGGCCTGAGTGCCGGCAGTCGGGGAGTCCTCATGCACCCGGGAGGGCCTGAGTGCCGGCAGTCGGGGAGTCTCATGCACCCGCGAGGGTCTGAGTGCCGGCAGTCGGGGAGTCCTTGAGGAGGGGTGACGCGGGAGGGGGTCGCCATCGAGCGCCGCCCTCCCGCGGGGAAGAGGGAAGGGGAAAGCGGGGGGCTGTCGCCGCGCCCCGCGTTCGTTGGGGGAAGAACCGCTATGACAATTTTTGCGAGGTTCCGCGGCCCTTCCACGAGCCGCCCATTGCTTCGATACCCGACCCTTGACGGCTTCAAACCTGGCCCGAGGATGGACCGGTAGGCTGACAGCCGTGCTGCCTCGGGGCGACCATCGCCGGAGCGTGCCGGAGCTGGTGGCGCTGGGCTCGCTCGTCGTCGACTGCCTGCTGGTGGCGGGCAAGATCACGGCCGCCCTGCTCACCGGCAGCCTGGGACTCCTCAGCGACGCGGTCCAGTCGGGGCTCGACCTGATCGCCTCCTCCTTCGCGTTCGTCGCCGTGCGGGCCGCCTCCAAACCGGCCGACTACGAACACCCCTACGGACACGCACGCGCCGAAAACCTGGCCGCCTTCGGCGAGGGCCTGCTGCTTGGGGTCGCGGCGGTGGTGATCGGCTATGAGGGAGTGCGTCGCGTGGTCAGCGGTGGCTTCACCGTGCAGCCGAGCTGGTTCGCCTACACCGTCCTCGGGATCACGATCGCGGTCGAGGCGACCCGCACGACGGTGCTGCGTCGCGTGGCCCGCGCGAGCGGCAGCCCGGCGCTTGCGGCCTCGGCGCAGAACCGCTTCGCGGACATTCTCTCGGCGCTCGCCGTCCTGGTCGGGCTCATCCTCACCCAGTTCGGCCTCCACCGTGCGGACGCGGTGGCGGCCCTGGTCGTCTCCCTCATCATCCTGCGCACCGCGGTGCTGCTGGCCTGGCGCTCGGGCGACATCCTGATGGACCGGGCGCCGCGCGGCGCGGAGGAGCAGGTGAGGGATCGGGTCGCGGCCGTCGAAGGAGTACGCGAGGTGGGGCCGGTGCGCGTGCGCCGGTCGGGCGCGCGGCTCTTGGGGGACGCACGCGTGTCCACCCGGCGCCTGCTCTCGGTGGAGCGGGCGGAGGCGCTGGTGCGGGACATCCAGGAGGCGGTCGCACTGGAGCTGCCGCAGCTGGACCTGACGGTCGTCGTCGAAGCCCAGCCCCGCCCGGAGGCGATGGTGGAGCGGGTGCACGCGGTCGCCGAGGGAGAGCCTCTGGTCAAAGACCTTCACAACGTCACCGTGGAGCAGGAAGGGGACGGATCGCTTCACCTCTCGATGCACGCGAAGCTCCCGGGCGAGCTCTCGCTGGCCGCCGCCACCGAGGCGAGCGCGGGCCTCGAGGAGAGCCTGCGGAAGGAATTCCCCGACGTGGGTCGAGTCGACGTGCATCTGGAGCCGCTGGAACCCGACCTGGTGCGGGGGTCGAACGTGACCGGCAGCCGTGCCGACCTGGCGGACGCGGTGCGGCTGGCGGTCGCGCACCATCCCGAGCTGGGATCCTGGCGCGACGTCGAGCTGTCCGATCGCGCCGGACGCATCACCGCCTACGTGGTCGTGCAGATGCCCGCCGAGGTGCCGCTGGAACGGGCGCACGCGGTCCAGACCGAGATCGAGGCGCAGGTCCGGCGCGAGGTGCCGGGGCTGGCCGACGTCGTGGCCCGGATCGTCCCCCAGGAGCGGGACAATCCGTAGGAGCGCGGCCGAAGCGTCAGTCAGACGTCGAAGGTGATCTCGTAGGCGCCGCCCTTGGCGCGGGCCTGGTGGATCCAGCCCATCTTCTGCAGCAGGTGCAGCATGCTGCGATTCTCGGCCAGCACCAGCACCATGAATTGCTTGATCCCTTGCGCGCGGGCCTCCTCGGCGATCCGGCTCAGCAGCTGGGCGCCGATTCCCTGTCGCTGCACGTCGTCGGGGACCGCCACCGCCATCTCGGCGCGGTCGCTGTCACCGATCCGGTCGTAGCGGGCGACCCCCAACATGCGCTCCCGGCCCGGAGGTCCTTCCAGCGCGAGCAGCGCATAGCGGTTGTGGTGATCCACGTCGGCCAGGTGGTGCGCGGTGTCTTCGGGCAGCTGCTTCAGAGGGGAGAGAAACCGCAGGTAGACGCTGCGCTCGGACATCCGCGAAAACGCGTCATAGAGCAGATTTTCGTCGCCCTGGTGGATTGGACGGACTCGAACCCGGCGGCCGTCGTGGAGCTGGATCGTCGACTCGGCGGTGTCCGTCATTCCGATGTTGTACCACCCCGGTAGGTGGACCCCAGACGATCGATGACGCCGATGGGGAACGAACCCCGGCTCCTGGCCGGCGTCACCTGTTGTAGCTTTCTGGGTCATGCGTTTCCGGGCGACGCTGGCGGTGGTGGTGACGGCCCTGCTGCTGGCCACCGGTGTGTTCGCCGGCTGGCGCCTGGCCGCCGGCGCTGCCCCTTCGGCCCGGCCGCACGCGGTCGCCGGCCGGCTGCGGCCGGCGCCGCCGGCGACCCCCTCGGCGAAGCCGGCGCCCACTCCTGCGCCGACCGCGGCTCCCACGCCGGCGCCCCCGCCTCCCACCTCCGACCAGCTCTCCGTCCCGTACACCGAGCAGGCGGTGAACGGCGTCTGGAACGCGGACAACGAGCACTGGTGCACGGCCGCCGCCACCGTGATGCTCGAGCACTACTACACCGGCGACCGCGAGGCGGTGATCCCGGCCGGCACCGCCAACGCACAGATGGCACAGGTGATCGCGCAGGACCGCGCCACCTATCCGGGCGTGATCGAGCTGCCGCTCCCCGACGTCGAGCACACGGCAGGCGCGGTCTTCGGGATGGTGGGAACGATCGAGCCGATGAACTTCGCCGCCATGGAACAGGCGGTCGCGGCCGGACACCCGGTGGTGCTGGCCGTGATGACGCACGGCCTGCCCGGCGGCCAGGCGATCGCCCCCTACTACGGGGCCGGCAACACGCACCACGTGATCGTGGTCACCGGCTACAACGCGGCCGACCAGACGGTCGTGACCAATGACCCCGGCTTCTACCAGGGCCGCTCCTACGTCTACTCCTGGTCCACGCTGCAGGTCGCGTCGGCACAGGAGGGGGCGTTCTACGACCCGGCCGGGACCATTCTCATCCTCACGCCGGGGTGATCGATCCCGAACCGCGGCGCCGACCGCTGCTCGCGCACCTACGCCGGCGGCACGCGGCGGACGAGCGCGAGGAGCGTTCGCGACGGCTCATGATCGCGGTGCTGGAGCAGATCGAGCGCCCCTTCGACCGCGACGCGCAGCTCACCCATGTCACCGCCTCGACGATCGTGGTCGGATGCCGGGGGACCTTGCTCCACGTGCACCGGCGTCTCGGCCGCTGGTTGCAGCCGGGCGGCCACATCGACCCCGGCGAGGACCCGGCGGCGGCCGCGCTGCGCGAGACCCGGGAAGAGACGGGTGTGGCGGCCCGTCATCCCGCCGCCGGGCCGGTGCTGCTTCACGTCGACGCGCATCCCGCGCTCGACCACCTTCACCTCGACCTCCGCTACCTGCTGGTGGCCGGGGATGAGGAACCGCGCCCGGCATCGGACGAAAGTCCTGACGTCCGCTGGTTCACCTGGGAGCAGGCGGCGCAGGTCGCGGATGTGAGCCTCGCCGCCGCGCTGCGGGCCGCCCGCGCGTCGAGATGACGCAGGAGACGAGAGCGGCCGGGGCGGGGGGCGCGACCGCGTCGCAGCCGGCGGGCCTGCTGACGGTGCGAGGGGCATGGTTTCTGATCTGCGCCTTCTGCGCGATGGCGAACTTCTACCTCCTGTTGTCGGTGCTGCCGCTCGACGCCAGTTCAGCCGGCACCGCCGCCGCCGGACTGGTGACCGGGATCTCGATGCTGGGCTGTGTCGCCGCCGAGATACTGGTCGCGGCACGGGTGGCACGGCTCGGCCACGTGCCGGCGATGGCCTTGGGCGCGGCCTTCCTGGCGCTGGGAGCCGGCCTCCTGGTCATGCCGGCCGCCCTCCGGGCGGCGCCCGAGCCGCTTCTCGCCCTGCCCGGCATCCTCCCGCTCGGCAGAGAGGCACTTCCGTTCCTTGTCACCGACCGCGGTCTGCCGCTCTTGCTCGGGGCGTCGCTGGTTCGTGGGGTCGGCCTGGCGATCCTGGTCGTAGCCGGCACCGGCATCGCCGCCGACGTCGCGCCGCCCGGCCGCCGAGGCGAGTCGCTCGGGCTCTACGGGATCGCGGCCACGCTTCCCGGAGCGGCGGGCTTGCCGGCCGGCATCTGGGTGGCGCACCGGCTCGGCTTCGATGCGGTGTTCCTGTTCGCGCTCGGGTTCGGGCTGGCATCTGTCGGGCTGGCCTTCTTGATTCCGCACCGGCGGTCGGCGGTGGCCCATCCGCCCGCCACCTTCGGCGTGCTGCGGAACGCCCGTGCCCGCCGCCCCGCGCTGGTCTTCCTGACCACCACCGTCGCCGCCGGCATCTATGCCAGCTTCCTGGCCATCGCCATGTCCGGCAGCCCGGCGGAGCTGGTGGCGGCGGCCCTCCTCGCCCAGACCGCGGCTGCCGCGGTCGTGCGATGGGCGGCGGGACGGGCGGGAGACCGGGTCGGCCCCCGCCGCCTGCTGGTGCCGGCGGTGCTGGTCGGGATTGCGGGCGGGCTGCTGGCGATCGAGATCGGTGAACCGTTGTTCGTGGTGGCCGGGATGCTGTTGTTCGGGGTCGGGTTCGGCGCGCTCCAGAACCTGACGCTGGCGCTCATGTACGAAGGCGTGCCGGCGCGGCGGTTCGGGGGTGTGAGCGCGGCCTGGAACACGGCCTATGACTCGGGCTTGGGGGCCGGGGCGGTCGCGTTCGGATACGTGAGCCAGGCGATCGGGTTCCCGCTGGCGTTCGCCGCCACCGCCGCCGTCCTCGGGCTGGGGTTGTTCCCGGCCGTCCGCGACGCGGCTGACCGCGCCCGCCTCAGCGGCTAGCACAAGAGCCACTGTCTGGACGCAGTTGAACCCGCCCACCGTGGCCGTGCCGCCTCCAAGCACGAAGTTGGGGACCAGCGGTCCGACGGTCAGGGCGAGAGCGTCAGGGCGTCTCGTCGCAACGCCATCGTGGGGGGCCTCGTCGCAGGCGTCGGTTTCGGCCTCGGCTCTCAGCTGGTCTACGTGCAGGGCATAGCGCTCACGGGGCGGGCTCCACCACATCGCACAGGCTGCCCGCCTCGGATGGCCGAACCACATCGTGGTCGCGGTGCTGCCGACCTCCCATCGGACACGCGAGGCTCGCCGGCGAACCGAACACGGCCCGCGCCTGGGTGATCGCGCTAGCCTCAGCGACTGAGTCCGTCCGTATAGCCCGCCATCGCACCCCCAGGAGAAGCTCGTATGCCGACCACCCTGCCCGCTCGCGCCGAACTGCCACAGAACCGCACCTGGGATGAGACGAGCATCTTCGCCACGCGCGCCGATTGGGAGGCGGCGTGCACCGACCTGGTGCGGGGAGCGGAAGCGGCGCGCCGGCGGCAGGGGACCTTGCACGGCGGGCCTGACGCGCTGTCCGGGTTCCTGGAGGAGAGCGAGCGCCTCCAGTCGCTGCTGGACAAGGTCTACATCTACACCACGCTGCTCACGTCGGTGGACGCCGGCGACCAGGAGGCGGCGGCGATGAGCGACCGGGCGCGCGGCCTGGCAGCGCAGATGGGGGCGGCGCTGTCGTTCGCGGAGCCGGAATTGATCGACATTGGGCTCAACACCGTGAGGGGCTGGATCCAGGGCGACCCGCGGCTGGAGCGCTACGGGCACTGGCTCGACCGGCTGGAGCGGCGAGCGCGGCACGTCCGTTCCGCGGAGGTCGAGGAGCTCCTGGGCCTGGTGGCGGATCCCTTGGGCGCGCCGCGAAGGGCGCACGGGGTGCTGGCGGACGCGGAGCTCGCGTTCGCCCCTGCCGCGGACGAGGGCGGCAACCTGCACCCGGTGGCGCAGAGCTCGTACGCCGAGCTGTTGACGCGCTCGGACCGTGTCCTCCGTCAGCACGCGTTCGAGAGTTACGCCGACGCCTACCTGGGGGTGCGGAGCACGGTCGCGGCGTTGCTCTCGGGCGGGATCAAGCGCGACTGGTTCTACGCGCGGTCCCGAGGCTACGAAAGCTCCGTCGAGGCGGCGCTGGACTCCAACGACATCCCGGGTCACGTGGTGGGCAACGTCGTGGACTCGTTCCGCGCGCATCTCGGTATCTGGCACCGCTACTGGCGCGTGCGGCGCTCCGCGCTCGGCGTCAGCGAATTGCGCGATTACGACATCCGGGCGGTGCTGGCCCCCGACGTAAAGGTCAGCTACGAGCAGGCGGTGGACTGGATCTCGGAGGGGGTGCGCCCCCTCGGGGAGGACTACGTCGAGATCCTGCGGCGAGGGGCGCTGGAAGAGCGGTGGGTCGACGTCTACCCCAATCGCGGAAAGCGGCTGGGCGCGTTCTCGACGGGCTCACAGGGCACCCACCCGTTCATCATGATGAGCTTCGGTGGCAACGTCTTCGGCCTCAGCACGCTGGCGCACGAGCTCGGCCACTCGATGCACACCTACTTCGCGACCCACACGCAGCCGTTTGTGTACTCCGACTACGGGATCTTCGTCGCCGAGGTGGCGTCGAACATGCACCAGGCGCTGGTCCGCGCTCACCTGCTCGAGACGCAGAAGGACCGCAACCTCCAGATCGCACTTTTGGAGGAGGCGATGTCCAACTTCCATCGCTACCTGTTGGTCATGCCCACCCTCTGCCGGCTGGAGCTGGAGATGCACGCTCGGATCGAGCGCGGCGAGCCGCTGACGGCGGATGGCCTGTCCGAGTTGATCGGGGACTGGCTGAGCGAGGCCTATGGCGGCGAGTTGGTGATGGACCGGCCGCGCGCGTCGATGCTCTGGGCGCAGTTCCACACCCACCTCTACTCGAACTTCTACGTCTACCAGTACACGACCGGCATCGGAGGGGCGCAGGCGCTCGCCCGCACGGTGCTGGCGGGTGGCGAGGAGGGGGCGGCGGCGGTGGATCGATACCGGTCGTTCCTCTCCGCCGGCGGCTCGCTGTACCCACTCGACGCGCTCCGGCTGGCCGGTGTCGATCTGGGGTCGCGGGAGCCGGTCGATCTGGCGTTCGAGGCGCTGGACGGCGTGGTGACGCGCCTCGAGGATCTGCTGGGCTGAAGGCCATTGGTGCACATGCACCCATCGCCGTCTTCGAGGGTTCGAAGTGGGGTGTTGGTGCACAGTGCACCAAAGGCCACCTGAAGGATGTCCGGGCACGGTCCGGGGCCGTCTGCTAGGATGCCGAGCCTGGTGAAGAGGTTGGCCAGGGGTAGGGCTCGACTCGTCGCTTTCGCGGTGGCGCTGGTGGTGATGACGATCGCCTCTTCGTGCGGTGGCGGTGGCGGAGGTGGCGGTGGAGGAGGTGGCGGTGGTCGGAAGGTTGCGACGCCGGTGATCACCCCGAAACAGGCCGTGTCGGTGGTGATGCACTTGCAAGCACAAAGGGTGGCCGCCATGACCAAAGAAGATGGCGCGGCTCTAGCTTCGATCGAGGTCAACCCGGTGCTCAGCTTCGACCAGGAGGGGATCCAGCAAGTTAAGGACCAGGGCGCCTCACTGGCAGCGAGCCCCTACGTCTCTGTTGCGCCTCTCGTTCCCAAGCAGACCGCGTATCCCGCCTGGTTCATGGCCATCGGTCAGCCGGGAACCGGGAAACCGGCGCTCGACTTGTTCATACGCTGGGGGTCAGCTCAGCACTGGCAGTTGGCGGTTCAGACCGGCCTTTTTAGCGGGCCCGTTCAGTGGGAGACGCGGCGAGGTGGCTGGGCCGTACCGGCTGACTTGAGCGCCGACCCATCACGCACGCTCTCCGATTATTGGAATGCAGCCACCAGCGGGGCAAGCACTGCTGGAAGTGGGGTCGCTCCTGGAAGCATGACGTCCGATATTGCGTCGCAAATCGCCTCGAAGATCGCGGCGGCAAAGAGTGGTGGGTGGGCTCAAGCGGCAGGCTTTGCGGCTGGTGGTTCGCTACCTGAAGCAGTGAAGCTCACGAACGGAAGCAGCCTCAGCTTTGCTTGGGTCACTGAGCAGCTCAAGACGAGGGATGCGTATGGCGACTGCTTCCCTCAGCCGGCGTCGAACGGCGCGAAGTGGGATCCGCTGGTGCCTAATGGAAACTACCTCGAAGTCGACCTGACCTACACGTACACGGAGGGAATGGCGACGCCACCAAGCGGAGCCCTTCAGGCGGTCTCTTACGCCGACGGCACGACCGCAGTACAGGTGACGGCATGTCCAAGTTAGTCAAGGTCGTGACCCTTGTCGCGATGACGGCACTTGCCACGGCCTCCTTTGTCAGGGAAGCGTCCGCACTCCCTGCAAGAGGTGCTGGCGCCTGCGCTGCTGCCTCCAATCAATACTCATGCGCAGATGAAGTGACGACGCCCACGACCCCGGGACCAGATACTCAGCCCGCGATTCCACATCGGGGAAGTGGAACGCCGGCGGGCTCGACAGGGACACCGGCCATGTCAGCGGAGACCCCAGCCACCTCAACTAGCAGCGGCCTCCCCCCGGGGTGCTCGATGGTCGGCGCCACCCCGGCCGTTCCGGGAACGTACGCCACGATCCCTCAACAGATACGCAACGCTGACGAAACACCTACCACGTACTACCAACCCGGCACGCCGGCGAACCCTGGCACCGAGCAGTGCGCCAATCCGCAGACCCCGCTGGCGACCCAGCCCGCACCCCCGGCGACATTGCAGCAGACCGCGACCACCCTGCTGGTCCAGTGGGAGCAGCAACTCAACAAGGGCACCATCGGCTACGTCCCTGACAAGGCGCCGATGCTGGTCGGGCTTCCCGGCTGTTTCTGGTTGGACGGCCTCTCAACCAACACCCAGACCACCCAGACCGCGACCTCCACCTTCCAGGGTTTCGCGTTCAGCGTGAAGTTCCGGTTCACCGCTTCCCTCAAGCAAGTCGACTGGAGCTACGGTGATGGATCCCAGCCGAGTGTCGGGGATGCGGGAGTCCCGTGGGTCTACCAGCAGCAGCAGTTCTGCTCCGACCCCCACACCTACAAAACGATCACGAACCCCGGCCAGTCCGTCGCCGTCACCGCCACCGAGGAGTGGTCGGTGGCGATCGACACTTGGCAAACCACCTCTTGGGGATTCGAGGACACCAGCTGGCAGCCCGCGCTTGATCAGACCACGAATCTGGTCGCGGCTCCGGTTCAGCTCACCGTGCAGCAGGAGGAAGGACTCCTCACCCCTCCCAAGGGCTCTCCCTGAGGGGCGGACGCCCCGCCGTTGGTGCATCAACGCCCCCGCTGGTGCACCAACGGGCCCTTCCAGCCGCTGATAACCCCCGCTGGTGCACCAACGGGCCCTTCCAGGCGCGGGATAACCCCCGCTGGTGCACCAACGGGCCCTTCGAGGCGCCGGGGACACCTCCGCGACCGGTCAGAGTGGAATCGCGGAAGCGAACTGGGTCAGGATCTGATACACGCCCTCGGCGCCGAAGTCCAGCGCCGAGACGGGGATGCGTTCGTCGGCCGCATGGACCAGGCCCTCGCCCTGGAAGTCGGCCGGGAAGCGACCTGGCAAGCACCCATAGTTCTGAATACCCAGCTTGGAGAACTGGCACCCGTCGGTGAATCCCGCGGTCACGCTCGGGATCGGGATTCCATCCGGGTCCAGTTCCCGCATCAGCGCGGCCAGCACCTCGTACCCGACCAGGTCGTGTGACGCCCCCTTCCCAGGTGGCTCGGTCCGGATGATCTCGAGGTCGTGCGGTATGCCCTCCAACCGCTCCTCGATCTCGCCCACCAGGTCGGCTGCGGCATACCCCGGGAGCAGCCGGCCGTCGAGCTCGACCGTGATCTCGCTCGGGATCACGTTCACCTTGTCGCTGGCGTGGATCCGAGTCACGCTGACCGTGTGATGCAGGAGCGGCCCCAGCCGCCGCGCCAAGGGGCCCAGCTCGGCCAGGGTGGCGTCGGTGCGGGCAGGCTCCAGCAACGACAGCAGCTGCGTCGAGAGCGGTGCGTCAGCCGCCTTCGCCATCGCGGTCACCTGCTGCCGTGCCGCCTCGGTGACGTGGACCGGCAACCAGCGGCTGTCCAGCGCCTCGAGCAAGGCCCGGAGCCGAGCCATGGCGCCGCCGAAGACCGGCGATGACCCGTGCCCACCGCGACCCTGGAGCCGGACACGCATCCAGCACACACGCTTCTCGGCGACCGCGATCGGGTACAGCCGCCGGCCCTCCATCTCCACCGAGTGCCCGCCACCCTCACCGACGGCGTAGCGCACGTCCCGGAACAGATGCGGATGCTCGCGGACCAGGAACCCGGCTCCGTGCTCGCTCCCGGCCTCCTCGTCGGCGACGATCGCGACCACCACGTCACCGGGCGGCTTGACACCTTCTTGCTGCATGCGGAGCACGGCGGCGAGGATGGTGGCCACGCTTCCCTTCATGTCGAGAGCGCCGCGGCCCCAGAGGATCCCGTCGCGCAGGACGCCGTCGAAGGGTGGGACCGACCAGGGCTGGCCGTCGGTCGGCACCACGTCGACGTGCCCATGAACGAGCAGCGCGGGGCCCTCACCCCGACCCTTGAGCCGGGTGACCAGGTTCAGCCGCTCGGGGTTGTCACCAACCAGCACCGTCTCCAACCCGGCGCCGCGAAGCAGCTGATCGACCCAGCGGACGCACGCGGTCTCGTTCCCGGGGGGATTGGTGGTGTCGAAACGGAGCAGCGTCCGCAGGAGCTCGGTCGGATTCCTCGCCGGGGCCACAGCGGTGCAGACGACGGCTCAGTGCGCGGCCACGGCGCCGAAGCGAAGTCCATCCACGAGCAGCTCGATGATGCGCCGGATCTGCTGGCGCTCGGGCACCGTGCGCTCGCTCAGCATGCAGATGCCCCCGATCGCGCGCAGCACGTCGGCAGCCTGCACATCGGGCCGGATCTCCCCCGCCTTCTGACCCGCCTCGAGCAGGGAGCCGAGCGCCGCGTTGATCCGGGGTTGGCTCTGGGCGAAGGCACCGGACGCACGCAACTCTTCGAGGGCGCCGGCGAGACCGCGCTTGGTGACCACGTAGTCGACGAACCGCTCCAGCCAACCGCGCAGCGCCTCCAGTGGGTCCCCGTTCTCCTCCAAGTCGGCGGCGGAGCGGATCAGCGCGTTCACCTCGTCCAGGTAGATCGTCCCGACCAGGTCGAGCCGGGTCGGGAAGTGCCGGTAGAGGGTGCCGATACCGACGCTGGCTCGGCGCGCGATCTCTTCCAGCGGCGCCTCCACGCCCTTCTCCGCGAAGACCTCGCGGGCTACGACCAGGAGCCGTTCCCGGTTTCGCTGCGCGTCGGCGCGCAGGTGCTTGGCCGCCGCGCCGCCGATCGCGGCGCCTTGCTCAGCCGTTTGCATAGTTTCCATCTGAAGCCTACAACCCTTTAACCGGAGACGCACTCCGGCTCATTCACTCGGGGCCGCTCGCGGGGGGTTCCAACCCATTCCTCAACCTCTTTTTGAAATTGAGGGGAATTAACCGGAGGCATACTCCGTTTGAGGGAGTGTCGCCCCGAGCAACCGGACCCCGGCCACTCGAATAGAAACGGAGCTGGCCTCCGGAACATTCCGGGCGACGGCGTCCGTCCGTTTTTGTTTCGCAAGGAGTGTCACCTTGTCCTTGGTTTCCACCTTGTTCCGCCGGGACCGGACTCGAACCCGGGTCGCGCCCGGGGTGATCCTCGCCCTGGTGCTCGGCGTCCAGCTGATGGTCATGCTCGATGCGACCGTCGTCAACGTGGCGCTGCCCGGCATCCGGGCCGCCCTCGGTTTCAGCACCACCACCCTCTCGTGGGTGCTGACCGCGTACACGCTGACCTTCGGTGGCCTGCTCCTGCTGGGCGCACGTGCGGGTGACCGGTTGGGACGCCGCCTGACCCTGGTGTCGGGCGTCAGCCTGTTCACGGCGGCCTCCTTCGCGGGCGGTCTCGCCCCGTCCGCAGGCGTGCTGGTGGCGGCCCGAGCCATCCAGGGCATCGGGGGTGCGATCGCCGCTCCGGCCGCGCTGACGACCCTCACCACCCTCTATCCGGCCGGCCGCGCTCGCACCCGCGCGCTCGGCTACTACACCGCGGTCTCGGTGGGAGCCGCCGCCCTCGGGCTGATCGCGGGGGGCGTCTTGACGCAGACGCTGTCCTGGCGCTGGGTGCTGCTGGTCAACGTCCCGATCGGGATCGTGCTGATCCTCCTCTGCGCCGTTCTCATGCCCCACGACCAGCGCACCAGGGGCCACTTCGATCTCCTGGGCGCCATCAGCTCGACGCTCGGGGTCGGGGGCCTGGTCTTCGGGTTCACCCGCGCCGCCTCCGACGGCTGGTCCGATCCCTTCACCTTGGCGGCGTTCGCGGCCGGCGTGGTCCTGCTCGTCCTCTTCTTCTTCGCCGAGCGGCGCGCCCCCTCGGCGATCACGCCGCTGCACCTGTTCGCGAACCGCACCCGCAGTGCCGCGTTGGGTGGGCGGGCTCTGCTCACGACCGGCATGCAGGGGATGTTCTTTTTCCTCACCCAGTTCCTGCAGGGCGTGCTCGGCTACACGCCCCTGGTGACCGGCCTCGCCTTCCTCCCGCTCACGGTCTTCCTCTTCGCCGCTTCACAGTTCTCGTCCCGCTGGCTGGTCAACCGCATCGGCGGCCGCCCGGTCCTGGTCACCGGCGTCCTGCTCTCGTCCCTGGGCACGATGTGGCTGACGTTCCTGGGCGCCCGCAGCGACTACCTCTCGGTCCTGGGCCCGCTGGTCCTGTGCGGGCTCGGCAACGGCCTCGCGTTCGTGCCGCTGACAGGGTTCGGCCTCGAGGGTGTGGCGCCTCAGGACGCGGGCGCCGCGTCCGGCCTGCTCAACGTGACGCAGCAGGTGGGTGGGTCCCTGGGTCTCGCGCTCCTGGTCACCATCTTCAGCGCCGCCAGCGCCGCGGCCGCCGCGCATCCGGTGGCCGGCCCGGCGATGCAGTCCCGTCTCGACTTCGCCTCCGGCGCCGACCGGGTGTTCCTGGTCGCGGGCTGCTTCGTGATCGCGACCTTGATCCTGGCCATCGTGGCGATCCGCGATCGCCGGCGGCCGTCGGACGAGGCGGCCGCGACTGAGGTGGCCGCCTGAGGTCGAGAGGGCTCAGGGGAGCCCGTGCGAGCCGGGCAGGTTCGATCGCACCGGGTGATCGGCCGCGACGGCTCGCGCGGGCCCCAAGGCCTGGACTCGGTGGGGCGCTCCGCCGGGTACGAAGGCGACGTCGCCCGTCTCCACCACCCGCTCTTCGCCGGCGATGGTCACGACCAGGCGGCCGGAGGTGACGATCCACACCTCCTCCTCGGGATGCGAGTGCTCAGGGACCGGGACCGCACCCTCCGCGACCTCCCAGATGCCGAAGGTGACGTGGGGCGACGAAAAGAACCGGCCCCGCCAGCCCGGGAGCGGTTCCCGCACCGGCAGCTCGTCCGACGTGGCCCAGCGCGGCCCCTCACCCTCCGCCATCGCAGGTGACGGATCAGCCCTCATTGATCTCGACCCGCTCGATCGTGGTCGGCTGCTGTGGCCGGTCCTGGACGTCGGTGCGCGCGGTCGCGATCGCATCCAGCGCCGGCTCCCCCTCCACCAGCTGGCCAAAGATCGTGTAGTTGGGCGGCAGCGAGCCGTCCGCGTGCATGACAAAGAACTGGCTGCCGTTCGTGTTCGGGCCGGCGTTGGCCATGGCCACGATCCCGCGCTCATAGCGCCGCTTCACCGGCTCGTCTTCGAACTGGTAGCCCGGGCCCCCGCGGCCGGTGCCGGTGGGATCGCCGCCCTGGATCATGAACCCCTCGATCACGCGGTGGAAGATCACACCGTCGTAGAAGCCATCGCGCGCCAGGAAGACGAAGTTGTTGACGGTGGCGGGCGCCTCCTCCGGGAACAGTTCCAACCGCAGCGGTCCCGCGGTGGTGTGCAGGGTCGCCTCATAGTGCTTGGTAGGGTCGATGGTCTGGGCAGGTGGTGCCTGATACTGCTTGGCCATAGAACGTTGAGTTTGGCACCTTTGGAGGTGAGGGATCGATGCCGACAGCTCTGATCACGGGAGCCGGGCGGCCGGGTGCCATCGCCGCCGCGACCGCGCGACGCCTGGCCGGAGCCGGCTGGGACCTGGGGCTGCAGCACTACGACGAGGACCTGTCGCCGCTGCTCCGGGACCTGGCGGAGACGGGCGTCCGCGTCCACACCCACCAGGCCGACCTGGGCGTCGCAAGCGAGGCGGCGGCCACGTTCGACGCCATCCGGGGCGCGCTCGGCGAGGTGACCGCGCTGCTCCTCGTCCACACGCACGACGAGACCCGTGGCCTGCTCGCGACGCGACCCGAGCACCTGGACCGCCACTACGCCGTCAACGTGCGCGCGGCCCTGATCCTGATCCAGGCCTTCGCCACGCGCCTCGCCGCGCCCGATCGCCGCATCGTCGCCCTGACCAGCGACCACTACACTCCCGAGAACCTGGCCTACGGCGCCACCAAGGCGGCGCTCGACCGGGTCGTCCTGGCCGCCGCCAACGAGCTTGGCCCGCGCGGGATCCGCGCCAACTGCATCAACCCGGGGCCGAACGACACCGGCTGGATGACGGAGGAGATCCGCGACGCCGCGAGCCACCAGACGCCACTCGGCCGCACCAGCCGGCCCGAGGACACCGCCGATCTGATCGAGTTCCTCCTCTCACCCAAGGGCGGCTGGATCACCGGGCAAGTCCTGTACAGCAACGGCGGGTTCCGGCTCAACCCCTTCTGAACCGGGGGCATCGTCCCTGGAGGTGCGGGACCGATGCCGGCTGCGCTGATCGCGGTAGCCGGGCATGCCGGCAAAGTCGCCACCGCCATCGCGCGCCGCCACGCGCCTCGCCACTGCCCGACGGCCGCATCGTCGCCCTCACCACCGACCACTTCACGCCCGACAACCTCGCCTGCGGCACGACCAAACGGCCCTCGACCGGGTGGGGCCGCCAGGTCCTCTACAGCGACGGCGGGTTCCGGTTGAACGCGTTTTGAGGCCGCCTCACACGCTGGGTGGCGTGCGCTCCTGGATCTCGTCCGGGCTCAGCCCTTCCCGGCGGGTGACGATCGCCCATCGGTGTCCGAAGGGATCGCGGACCACGCCGTACCGCTCGCCGAAGTACATCTCCTGGACCGGCATGTCGAGCTCCGCGCCCGCGGCGACCGCTTGCGCGACCAGCCCATCGACGTCGTCCACGTCCATCGTCAGCAGCGCGGGCGTCCCACCGATCGTGGGGGGTGCGAGCGCGCCCAGTTGCGGCACCTCGTCGCTGAGCAGAAGCCTTCCGTCGCCGACCGCCAGCTCGATCAGCAGCAAGGTGCCGTCCGGGAGCGCGTTCCGGAACAGCTCGACGGCGCCGAAGGCCGCCGCGTAGAAGCCGGCCGCGGCCGCGGCGCCGTGCACGAAGAGGTGCGGGTAGAGCGCGCGTGGTCGACGGCTCATGTCTCGACCGACCGTAGCAGCCCCGCCGAGCGCGCGCGACGCACCAGCCGCGCCATCGACTCCGCCTCCCGCTCGGCCACCGACCGGCCGAGAGCGGTGAGCTGGTAGCGACGGCGGCGCGCGTCATGCGGCGCGTCAGGGTCGGTTCCACCCGTTGCCTCGATCAGCCCGTCGGCGAGCAGCCGGCCGATCGTCCGGTAGAGCGTGCCCGGGCCGAGCCGGACCGCACCGTCGGTGAACGCCTCGATGTCCTGCATGACCGCGTACCCGTGACGCGCGCCCGGCGCCAGCGACAGGAGCACCTGGAAAGCCGCCGGCGTGAGTGAGATCTCAGGGGTTGCGTCCACCTTTCGGTCAGGATACAATCCAGCTTGGTTGTATCCGATCTGGATATATGAGGAGGAACTGATGGCAGGCAGCACCGTGAAGGGAGTCCCCGAGGGCTTTCACACCGTGACCGTGAACCTCACGGTCGACGGCGCCGCGGCCGCGGTCGACTACTACCGACACGCGTTCGGCGCGGTCGAGACCCAGCGGTCGCCCGCACCCGACGGCGAGCGGATCTGGCACGCCGAGGTTCGCATCGGCGACACCGTGCTGATGCTCAACGATGCGTTCCCCGAGATGGGTGGCGGCGAACCCGCGAAGCGGGACGGAGGCTATCCCTTCGGATTCTGGCTCTACGTCCCGGACGTCGACGCGGTCCACGCAGCCGCGATCGCCGCCGGCGGCAAGGCGACCTCCAGCGTGGAGACGCAGTTCTGGGGGGATCGAACGGGGTCGCTCATCGATCCCTTCGGGTTCAGCTGGACCGTGGCCACTCGGGTCGAGGAGGTGTCCGAGGAGGAACGTCAGCGGCGCGTCGCTTCCTTCAGCACCTGAGGAGGTGGTGGGAGGCGTGGGGCGGCATACTGGACTGTCATGGGAACCGTAGCCGCCGCCACGCCTCCGGTGAACATCTACGAGTGGGCCGGACAGCTGAGCCTCGCGGCCCCCATCCCCGGCGCCCACCCCAATCACGTCGAGATCGTCGTGACTCCAGAGCGGATCGAGCTCGACGCTGAGTGCAAATACCCCCAGGACGCGCAGAACTACCTGCGCCGGGACTGGCAGGTGGGTGCGTGGAAGCTTCAGCTCGACCTGCCGCACCGGGTGGACCCCGAGCGTGCCCGCGCAGTGCTGCGCCACGGAGTGCTGGTGGTCATGGCCCCCATCTCGGAGCAGGGATCCGGGCGTTCACAGCCCGCGGTGGAGTAGCGCCGCGGCAGGCAGGGAGTGCTCAGGGGGCTTCCCGGCAGACCGGGCCTACCGGATGGGTTGTAGCCCGGTAGCGCCGGGAAACGGCGGCGTGAGCGTCGGCCGCCGGCTGCTCAGCCTCCGTCGGTGCGCTGCCAACCCTCAACGAACGCGACCAGCAACTGATCCATCGCGCTCTCCGCGTCCAGGAGGAGATCCACCACCTCGCCTGCGGCGCGGTTGCGAGACCGCGCCGACCCGAGCAGCTCGTTCAGGAACGGATGCCGGAAACGTACATAGGTCTCCATCGCGTCCGTCAGCCCCGCCCCGAGGGCGGCGATGTGGGCCCCATACTCCTCGGCGTGATCACGGGCCTGGCGGAGGTTGGCCAGGGCGGGCGCTGGACGGTCGGCGTCCAAGTATGCGACCAGGCACTCGACCATCGCCCGGCCCCGCGTTCGGAAGCGCTCCCGGTCGGCGTCCGACATGCCGTCCAACCAGGCCGGCGTCTCGGTGTCCGCGCCGGCGCTGGCACGGCGGTGATAGGCGGCGGCGATCGCCGCTCCGGAGGCCCCGAGCTCGGCGAGCTGCGGGCGGCGATGGTGCGGCGCCGGGATCAGCGCCTCGATGGCCGCGCGCGCGAACCTCCGATGGCCGCCAGGAGTGGTGAAGCTGGCGACGTGGCCACTGTCGCTCCAGCGGCGCAGCGTGTTGGGTGTGATCCCGAGGAGTCGCGCCGCCTCCCCGAGCCCCAGCCACTCGTCGGCTTTCGGGGGTTCTTCGGGGGAGTCGCCGGCATCGTTCACCGCCGGCCCAACCTACCACCCGCCCCGGAGCGTCAGGTCCCGTTCTGCGACCCCTCCGCGCAACCAGCCGCGGGCGGTCGCGGCATCCGGTCCAGGTAGCCTTCCGGCGATGCACCATCGCCACCACGTCTTGGTGCGGCGCGCGTAATGGCCACCGTCGACGCGGACGCGGTCCTCGCCGATCTCGACGACCTGGCCCGGCTGACCGGCGACGACCGCGGTGCCCAGCGGGTCGCGTGGACCGATCGCTGGGAGGAGGCCCGCGGCTGGTTTCGGGCGCGGGCGTCCGAGCTCCCGGTGACCGAACACGTGGACGCGGCCGGGAACCAGTGGGTGACGCTCGCCGGCGCCTCCCCACGGTCGCTGGTGATCGGGAGCCACCTGGACTCGGTGCCCGACGGCGGCCGGCTGGACGGGGCGCTCGGCGTGCTGGCGGGCCTCGCGGTCCTGCGCCGCATCTCGGCCCAGGGAAGGCCCCCGTGCACCGTCCGGGTGGTGAGCTGGGCAGACGAGGAGGGGGCACGGTTCGGCGGGTCGCTCTTCGGTTCGAGCGCGGCCGCCGGCACGTTGGACGTGGAGGTGGCACGCGCGTGGCGGGAGGCGGGCGGGCGTCCGGTGGCCGGCGTGCTGGCCGAGCACGGGGTGGTGCTGGAGCGGATGCCCCAAGCGCGGGGCGAGCTGGCGCAGGTGGCCGCCTACCTGGAGCTGCACATCGAGCAGGGCCCGGTGCTGGAAGAGAAGGGGCTCGCGCTGGGGGTGGTGGAGGGCACCTTCGGCGTCGAGCGGCGCCTCCTCCGGTTCCGCGGGCAGAGCGCGCACGCGGGTTCCACCCCCATGCACCGCCGCCGGGACGCGTTGCTGGCAGCGGCGCGGGTGGCACTGCGGGTTCGGGATCTCGCCATCGAGGAAGGCGGCGTCGGGACCACCGGCCGTCTGGTCACCTCGCCCGGCATCCCGACCGCGGTGTCCGGGGAGGTGGAGATGACGCTCGACCTCCGGCATCTCGACCCGGATGCGCTGGCCCGGATGCTGAAGGGAGCCGAGTCGGCCGCCACCGCACTGGCCGCTGAGGAGGACTGTTCGGCGGCGGTGGAGCCGGTCTGGCACATCGAGCCCATCCACTTCGATCCCACGCTGCGCGCGTTCGCCGACGAAGCCGTCGCCGAGGTTCAAGGGCGCAGCTTCCGGCTCCCCAGCGGCCCGCTCCACGACGCCGCCGAGATGGCACGGGCCGGGATCCCGACCGCGATGCTGTTCTGCCAGAGCCTGCGCGGGCTCAGTCACACCCGGGAGGAGGACACCCGCCCTGAGCACCTGACCTTGGGCGTGCGGGCGCTCGACGGCCTCGCCCGGCGGACGCTGGACTGGATCGCCGCCACCCCCTGACGCCACCCACGGGGGGGCCGTTTCCCGGCGAACGGCCCTTGGCGGCGGGGTTTTGGGGGCCCCTTCCCAGGAAACGGCCCCGCTGCTCAGAAGGAGGTCTCGGCCAGCTCGAGCACGCGGTAGTCCTCGTCCACGATCGGGATCGCCCGCCACTTGTCGAACACGGTGCAGGGGTGGCGGAGCCCGCAGCAGACGAGGTCGCCGACCTGCAGCGGATCGCCGGCGGGAAGCGACAGGTAGCCGTGCTGGTCGTTGAGCCGCGTCACCGTGAACCCGATCGCCTCCCGCGCCGCACCGTCGCGGGAGCGGACCCGCAGTGGGATCGGCAGTCCCTCGTCGTACGAGACGTCGCGCTTCCCGAAGCCGAGGAATGCCAAGTCCGGCTCGGGTCTTGACTGGACCAGGGCCCAGATCTCCATCGCCGGGCGCAGCTCGGGCCCGTCCGCGCGCCGGCCGAGGGGACCGACCCGCTGATAGGTGCCGTGGTCATGGGTCAGATAGCAGCCGCCCCGGAGGACGAGCCGGACCGGCTGCGCCAGGGACCACGGTTGGCCCAGCATCGCGACCACCCGGTCGAAGTAGAGGCTTCCCCCGGCGGTCACCAGAATCTCGTCCAGTCCGTCGAAATCGCCCCGGCGGGCAAGGGCCAGCGCGAGCTCGCGGACCCGGGTCAGGAACGCGTCCACCGCGGCCAGCGTCCCTGGTTCGGCGTCGTGGCCGAGCACCCCCTCATAGCCTTCGACCCCGACCAGTCGCAGGTGTCCTGCCCGCCCCACGGCGGCCGCGACCTGCATCGCCTCTTCCTGCGTTCGGCACCCGGTGCGGTGTCCGCGCTCGCCCAGTTCGACCAGCACCGGCAGCCGGGTGTCCGCCGGCGAACTTGCCAGGGCCTCCTCCATCAGCTCCACGCCGCGCAGGGAGTCGACCAGGCAGGCGATCCAGGCGCGGCCGCCGGCCGCCATCTCGGCCGCCATCCAGCGCAGGCCGAGCGGATCGATCACCTGATTCGCGATCAGGACACGGGTAGCACCGAAAGCGCGCATCGCGCGCGCCTGGGTCGGGTTGGCCGCCGTCATCCCCCAGACGCCCGCGTCGAGCTGCCGGCGGATGAGCTGGCGCGACATGGTGGTCTTGCCGTGCGGGGCCAGCGACACCCCGTGGCCCGCGCAGTAGGCGGACATGGTCGCCTGGTTGTGGAGGAGATCGGCGTCCCGCAGGGCAAGGACCGGGAAGGGCAGATCCCCGCCCAGCGCTTTCCACCCGCACCGGCCGGCCTCCTCCGGTTGCAGCGGCTCGTCTACCGGGGGCAGCCCCTTGTGCAAGTGTCCATCCAGATCCATGAGACGTTTGTATACAAACGGACCCGCCGATGGGGTGGCGAGAGGTCCCTCTCTCGACAAACGGCTCTATGGTGCGAGGCATGAGCATGAGTGGCCGCACCTTCCTGCAGATCCCGGGACCCACCAACATCCCGGAGCCGGTTCTGGCCGCGCTGCGCGAGGGCACCATGAACCCGCGCGGGCCTGTGTTCGCGGGGCTGATGAAGGACCTGGTGGCCCGGCTCCGGCCTCTCTTCGGGACCACCCGCGGCCACGTCTTCGTCTCCGCCGGTTCCGGGTTGGGCGCGATCGAGAGCGCGCTGATCAACACGGTCGCGCCAGGGGAGTTGGTGGTGGCTCTGGTGAGCGGATTCTTCGGACGCCTGGCCGCCGACCTGGCGCGCCGCCTGGGGGCTCGGGTGGAGCTGCAAGAGGTGGCGCCCGGCGAGCCACCCGACCCGGCGGCTCTGGAAGCCCGGCTGGGTGCCGACGCCGCGCGCGAGATCCGCGCGGTCCTGTGCGTGCACAACGAGACCTCGACCGGCGTCACCTCCGACCTCGCCGCGGTCCGCCGCGCGCTCGATGCGGCGGGGCACCCGGCCCTGCTCCTGGTCGACGCCGTCTCGTCCCTGGCTTCGATCGAAGTCCGGATGGACGAATGGGGCCTGGACGCGGCAGCCGCGGGCTCCCAGAAGGGACTCATGTGTCCTCCCGGCCTGGCGGTGATCGCGGTCAGCGACAAGGCGATCGCGGTGGCCGAGCACGGGGGCGGCCCGCGCGGCTTCTTCGACTGGCGGGGTGGTCTGGTCGCCGAGGAGACCGGCATCCTTCCGGTCACCGCGCCGGCTCCGTTGCTGCTGGCCCTGCGCGCGGCGCTCGGACTGATCGAGGAGGAGGGCCTCCCCAACGTCTATCGCCGGCACGCGCGGCTTGCCGAGGCCATCCGCCGGGGCGTCGCGGCCTGCGATCTGACCACCATCTGCCGGGTGGCCGCGGCGGCCTCCAACTCGGTGACGGGTGTGGTCATGCCCGACGGTGTCGATCCTCACCTGGTGGTCGAGGAGGCCGAGGCGCGCAACCTGCAGATCTCAGGCGGCATCCCGCCTCTCGACGCCTCGACCATCCGCATCGGGCACATGGGATCCCTGAACGAACTGGAGGTGCTGGCCACGATCGGCGGTTTGGAGCAAGCACTGGACGCCGCCGGCGCCCCGCTCGTGCTCGGCGCTGGATTGAGCGCCGCCCAAACTCTGTTCGCACGCTCCGCCGAGTTAGCATCCCACCCATGAGCCTCACCCGCAAGAACGGCTCCGTCCCGGTGGAGGACGGCGAACTGCCCTACCTGCTCGTCATTCCCGACTCGGGCCATGGTCCCGGGGTCGTGCTCTGCTACGAGATATTCGGCATGAGCCGGCACATGATCGAGCGCGCGGAACGCTTGGCTCGACTCGGTTATGTGGTCATGATCCCCGACTTCTTCTGGCGCCTCGGCCCTCGGCAGGTGGTCGAGGAGCAGGAGCCGGACGCGATGGAGCGGGCCGTGGGGCTCGGCATGCGCCTCGATCGTGAAAAGGCGGGCGCGGACGGGGCGGCGGCGGTCGCCTACCTCAGCGAGCAGGAAGAAGTCGCGGGTGGCGTCGGCGTCTTCGGCTACTGCATGGGCGGGATGATCGCCTACCTGATCGCCTCCCAGAGCCACCTGGACGCGGCCGTTCTCTACTACCCGTCCGGGGTGGGTGGGTACCTGGACCGGATCGACGACATCCACTGCCCCACGCTCTACGAGTTCGGCGCCGAGGACAGCTACATGCCGCCTGACATCGCGGACCGCATCCGCGAGGCGACTGCGGAACGGGAAGGGGTCCAGGTCCAGGTGCAGCCGGGGGCCGGGCACGCGTTCGACAACGACCTGGTCCCGCAGCTTCACAACGCCGCCGCGGCGGCCGCGGCATGGGAGGACGCGCAGCGGTTCCTGCGCCGGTGGCTGCCCTCGGGTGCGTGAGCGGGTTGATCCGCTCGCGTACGGCACCACCTGGCCGGTGCGGCACTACGAGCTGGATGGGAACGGGCATGTCAACAACGCGGTCTACCTGAATTACGCCGAGCATCTGACGCTGCTCCACGCCGAACGGTCCGAATACGGCCAGTCGTGGACCACGGCCCATGGCGGCGCCTGGGTGGTCCACCGCAACATCGTCGAGTACCATCGGCCGGCCTACTACGGAGACCAGCTCGACCTCCGCGTTCGCGTCCTCTACGTTCGCGGGACGCGCGGCATCCGGCACACCGAGGTCCGGCGCGACGGCCCCGGTGAGCTCTGCGCCGAGGTGCTTACGGAGTGGGTCTGGACCCGCCTCGCCGACGGGCGGCCGGCGCGGGTCCCGGACGAGCTGGTGGAGATGGCGGCGGGCGTGACCGAGGAGACGGTGCGGCGGGATCCGGAGTTTCTCAACCGGTTGCGCCACCTCTCACCCCATTAGCGCCGCCCCACCCTTCGCCGGCCCCCGGTTGAGGGCTCAGACGCCACTGCGCGGGCGGAAGGGTCCGACTGCGAACACCCGGCCCTCAGTGGGTCGAACTCAGACGGTGACGGGCACGGCCGCCGCGACCGGCTTACGGAACGCCGAGGTGTGGTCCCAGCGGCCCTCACCGCTGTCGGCCACCTCGAACCCCGCGGCCAGGCAGGACCGCCTCACCAGCGACGCCGGCACGTAGTGCGAATCGGCCAGGTGCTCGCTCACCGCCAGCCGGCCTCCCGGCTTGAGCACGCGGGCGACCTCTCGGAGTGTGCCCTCCCGATCATGCACCCGGCCCAGCATGGCGACCAGGTACGCGAGATCGAAGGACGCGTCGCCGTAGGGCAGGCGATCGGTCGGAGCCACATCGACCATGACGCCACCCAGTCCCTGGCCGCGTAGTCGGCTCCGCGCCACCTCCGCCTGCCCGGGGTCGGGTTCCAGGCCCCGCGCCTCGCCGCCGCCGCCGGCGGTGCGGGCCGCCTCCTCGAGGTAGGTGCCGGCGCCGCAGCCCACCTCGAGCACGGCCAGGCCGGGGGCGACACCGATCCGGCGCAGCTCGTCGGGA
Organism: Candidatus Dormiibacterota bacterium; assembly: GCA_963790575.1. GTDB lineage: Bacteria > Chloroflexota > Dormibacteria > Dormibacterales > Dormibacteraceae > CAVTSA01. The sequence continues at coordinate 284,519 of CAWBPD010000012.1, forward strand.
ACGGTGGTGACGCAGAACGGCGAACGCAACAGTTGCCGCCAAGTCCGCTCGTCCATTGGCTCGCGCCGGCGCCGCCGAAGACCCAGGGCGACGGCCACCGTGAGTCCGCCGGCACCCGCGATCACCGGCACCAGCCAGCCGGTGCGGCCGGCCCCACCCCGCCATGGCGGCCTTGTCTGGCCCCCCATGAACCGCTATTGTCCCCCACCCCGCGTGAAATTCCAAGCCGGCGGTGCCGGCGGCGGCTCGCGGGTGACGGGCGGGCTGGCCCTGACCGCCCTGCTGCGCGAGCTGCCGCCCTGCTCGGCCCCTGGGTGAGGGAGGGCCCACGCGGGCGTGACGCTTGTCCTATGGAGGGGTCCTGAATTGCCCATTTGCGCACCCATGGCGTGGAGCGATAGTCGAGCGGTGACCCCTGCGCCGGTCAGGATTCTTGGTGGAATCGGCCATGCCTCCGGCCAACCTCTGCGGGCGTGATCGCGAACCAGACGCGATAGATCGCTGCCTCGAGATGGACCACGGAGGGCGCGTCTGGGCGGATGCAGCTGCTCGGGGTCAACTCGCGAACCCAGCTCACGATCTCCCTCTCCGACTGCTTCCATCGGAACCCCCGGATTGGCCGGCCGCGTTGGTGGCCCAGAATGAGGGAAATTCCTGATCCCTTCCGTGACCAGCGTGTCATGCTCCGAGCAGACAAACCGACCGCGCCAGGAGGCCTTCAGCGTGGATACGATTACGACCGCTCCCACGGTCAGCTTTGACCCCGGCAGTCAGGAGTTCGCCTGGCACGCCTATCAGCGCTACGCCGAGCTTCGTGAGGAGTCCCCCGTCCACCGGCTGCTGCAGCCCGACGGGAGCGAGGTCTGGCTCATCACGCGCTTCGGCGACGCGCGCGCGGCCCTCGCCGACCCCCGGCTGTCGAAGGATCCCCGGCCCATCTTGCGCGCGCTCGGCGAGGGCGGCCCCGTGGGCCCTGCCGCAGGTGCCGGAGCCACCTACTTGCGGCTCACGGCGGCGCATCTGATGCTGAGCGACCCGCCTCAGCACACCCGGCTGCGCCGGCTGGCCGGCCGCGCCTTCACGCCGCGCCGGATCACCCGTCTGCGGCCGCGCATCGAAGCCTTGACAAAGCACCTCCTGGACGAGATGGCCCGAGCCGAGGTGGTGGACCTGCTGAGCGCGTTCGCGTTCCCCCTGCCGATCACGGTGATCTATGAGCTGGTGGGGGTGCCGGTCTCCGATCGCCCCCTGATCCGTCGCTGGGCCGGCCTGATGCGATCGACCGATCCCGAGCTCGTGCAGTTGTGGGAGCAGACGTTCGTCGAGTACGCATCCGAGATGGTCCGGGCCACCGCCTCCCGCATCCGGCTCGACCTCCCCCCGGACGCGCAGCCGGATCTGCTCCACGCCTGGCTGGCCGCGGCCGAGGGCGAGGATCGGCTGTCCCACGACGAGATCGCCGAGATGCTGGTGCTGCTGCTGAACGCGGGCCACGAGACCACGGCCAACCTGATCGGCAACGGGACGCTCGCCCTCCTCCGCCACCCCGAACAGCGCCAGGTGCTGCGGCGGCATCCGGAGCTGCTGCCCAACGCCGTCGAGGAACTGATCCGCTACGACGGCCCGGCGGAACGGGCGACGTTCCGTTACTCCCTGGAGCCGATGACGGTCGGTGGGATCACCATCCCGGCGCACCGGATGGTCGGCGTCGTGATCGCCTCCGCCGACCACGACCCCGACCAGTTCGAGGATCCGGACCGCCTCGACGTCGCTCGACCGCGTCCTGAACACGTCGGGTTCGGGCATGGCATCCACTTCTGCGTGGGAGCACCCCTCGCGCGGCTGGTGGCGGAGATCGCCTTTGGGGAACTGCTCACCCGCTTTCCGGACCTGGAGCTGGCGTGCCCGGACGAGGATCTGCGCTTCGGAGCCGCCGGGTATCAGGTTCGAGGGCTCCGCAGCCTGCCGGTGCGCCCGCACGGGAGGCCGGGTCGATGAGCGCCAACATCGGCCAGGGAGCGGCGCCCCAGGGCTGCTGAGGCGGTGGCACCCCTCCCGGGGTCAGGTCAGCGCGAGACCCCGCTTTTCGATCTCGGCCTCCAGGACCCGGATCGCCTTCGGCCCCATCCCGTGCAGCCGGAGCAGCTCCGCCCGGCTGACGCCGGCGAGGGAACCGAGCGTGGTGTAGCCCGCCGCCTGCAGGGCACGGGTGGCAGGCGCCCCGATCCTTGGCAGCCCCTCCTCTGAAGGCGGCGCCGTCATCCCGCGACCCCGGCCGGGACCGCCATCATCGACACCAGCCGGTCCCAGGTCGCCTCCATCTCGGGGTCTACGCGCTGCGCCTCTGGGTGGGCGTCGTGCCAGGTCAGGATCTCGCGCGCCCCGTCGTCGAAGGTGACGGTGGTGTGGAACTCGGGCACCAGGGCCTTGACCTTGCTGTTGTCGAACACCATGGAGTGCGCCTTGTCTCCGAGCAGCCCGGGGCCAAGGTCCGGGCGCACGGCCCCGATCACTTCCGACGGCACGTGCACCAGCTTCGGCTCCGTCACGCCCGCGGCCCGGCCCAGCCACTCGTAGATCTGGTTCCAGGTCGGCGCGTGGTCGCCGGTGATGTGGAAGTGATCGCCCACCGCCTCCTGGCGGCCGAGGAGCCCTACGAAGGCGACCGCGAAGTCGCTCTGGTGGGTAACGGTCCAGAGGCTGGTCCCGTCGCCGTGCACCACCACCGGGCGGCCGGCTCGCATGCGGGCGATGTCGGTCCAGCGCCCTGTCGTCACCATGGAGGTGCGGTCATAGGTGTGCGAGGGTCGCACGATGGTGATCGGAAAGCCGTCTTCCCGGTAGGCGCGCCAGAGCCGGTCCTCGCAGGCGATCTTGTCGCGCGAGTACTGCCAGTACGGGTTGCGCAGCGGCGTCGACTCGGTGACGGGCAGACGCGAGGGCGGGGTTTGGTAGGCCGAGGCGGAGCTGATGAAGACGTACTGGCCGGTTCGGCCGCTGAAGAGATCGATGTCGGCCTCCACGTGGTCGGGGACGAACGCGACGAAGTCGACCACCACATCGAAGGACCGGGATCCGAGCGTCGCCCGCACCGACTCCGGGCTGCGGATGTCGGCGTGCAGTTGCTCCACCTCCTCGGGCACCGGTCGGAGCGCGTTCTGGCCCCGGTTGAGCACCGTCACCCGATGTCCGAGCTGGAGCGCACGCCGCACGCAGGCGGAGCTGATCTTGCCGGTGCCGCCGATGAAGAGGAAGTCCTTCTGCGCCATGCCTCCATCTTGAGCGGAAGCACCGGTGTCGACACGCGGCGGCTGCGCGATGATGGTGGCACGGATCTTCGTGGGTTGGTTAGGGTCCGGCGCGGGATCACGTGCCGGCCGGAAGGAGGATGTGAGATGCCGACGGACCTGACGGTGACACTGGCGGAGGACCGGCCGGGCGCGCTCTCGGCGGCCGCGGAGGCGCTGGGGCGGGCGGGCGTGAACATCGACGGGGTGGCCATGATCGAAGGCGTCGCCCACCTCCTGGTCGAGGACGCCGGGGGCGCGCGCCAGGCGCTCGAAAGCGGGGGCCTCAGCGTGGGGCAGGCGCAGGAGGTCCTGCTGGCGCAGCCCGCCGACCGTCCAGGGGCTCTGGCCGGGATCACGAGCGCCCTGGCGGAGGCCGGAGTCAACCTGCGCTTTCTCTACCTCGGCACCGGCACCCGGATCGTGATCGGGGCCGACGATCTGGAGCGGGCGCGGTCGGCGCTCCCGGCCGGCTGAGGTACTTTGCGGACCCCCGATCGCCGGCATTCGGGGCTCACTAGGCGTGTGCAGATCCCCGATCGCCGGCATTCGGGGCTCACTAGGCGTGTGCCCGCCCACGGGACTTATCTAAGTAGCCGGTCGGGAGAACCTCAGGAGTACCGGCGGTAGCGGTCCACGAGCTCCCAGATGTCTGCCGCCGGCTGGCTGCGCGCGAACCGGCGGAAGGCTGCCGCGTCGCGCTCCGGCAACAGCGGCCGGGGGCGGCGACGGATCGAGACCAGGGCGGCGTCGCAGTCGGGTGCGGGGATGAACCGGTCAGCCGCCAGACGTCGGGCGAGCAGAAACTCGAACCACGGCTGCCAGGGCAACGACCGCCGGCTGGGCGGGCTGATCGCGCAGAGGCCGACCGCCGCCCGCCACTCGAGCACCAAGTCGGCGCGCTGCAGCTGCGGAAGGCACTCGTCGAGCAGGCGGCGCAGCAGTGCGGCCGTGAGATGGAAGGGCGGGTTCGCGACCACCTTGAACGGACGTCGGGGCAAGGGCACGCACAGGGCGTCTCCCACTACCACCGCGACCTGCGCGTGGTCGCGAAAGCGGGACGCCAGCTGGGCCGCCGTCCGCGGGTCGGCCTCGATCGCCAATACGCGGCCCGCCCGCGAGGCGAGCTCTCCGGTGAGACGCCCGAAGCCGGCTCCGACCTCCACCACGAGGTCGTCGGCGGTCAGTTCCGCGGCGGACGCGAGCTGGGCGGCGAGCCGCCGATCAGCGAGATAGTGCTGACCCCGTGCCGACGACCTGCGGCCGGCGGCCGCGCGGACGGACACGGAGGAGGAAGACCAGTCCCATGGGCGTTCCCTCCATTGTGGCAGCCAGACCTCCCCATCCGTGGCGCCTTGACAACCGGCGCCGGATGGGAGCCCGACTCCGGCAGCTGGAGCCGCTGCCGGCGCTTGTCCCCGTCCCCGGGAGACTCCGCGTTACGGACCGGTGCTACTCACCAGCTGAGGATCCGGTTGCCCTCAGAATGTCCGGGTAAACGTCCAGGGGTCTGGAAAGGCCGGGACCGGGACGTGGATCAGGACCGGCCCGTCGTGGTCCAGCGCCTCCCGCAGCGCGCGCCCGACCTCCTCCGGCGTCTTCGCCCGCAGCGCTTTCATGTCGAAGGCCTGGGCCAGCTGGACGAAGTCTGGGTTCCGGAGTTCGGAGGCGATCTCTCGACCGAACTGCTGCTGCTGCATCCGCTTGACGTTGCCGTAGGCCCCGTCGTCGAACACCATCACGATGGCCGGGATCCGGTGCTGGACCGCGGTCGCCAGCTCCCCCGCGTTGAACAGGAAGCCGCCGTCTCCGACCAGTACCACCACGCGGGTGTCGGGCCGCCCGACCTGAGCTCCCAGCCCGGTCGGGTACTCGAACCCGAGCGTTCCCTGGTATCCGGAGGAGAGGAACGTGCGCGGCCGGTGGACCGGGAACCCGTAACGACTCCAGTACCCGATCTGGGTCATGCCGGACACGAAGACGGTGTCGTCGGGTGTGGCGCGCCGGATGGCGTCCCCCAGCTCCGCCAGGGGCCCGATGCGACGGCTCAGCTGAGCCAGTTCCTGCTTCAGGGCGGCGATGCCCTCCCAGCCGGCCTCCGGGCGACCCGAGCCGAGCTCACTCAGCAGCGCGTCCAGGACCACCCTGGCGTCGCCTTCGATCGCGATCGTGGGCTCGATGCCCCGGTGCAGCTCCTGGTCCCAGGCGTCGACCCGGATCAGCTTCTGCCCGGGCCGCAGCCGGCGACGGCCCTCCTCGTTGTCGGCGTAGCGGGTGCCCACGGCCAGGACGACGTCGGCTTCACCCAGAAGCCGCCGCCCCCCGAGCGGCACCACCGCCAGGGGATGATCGATGTCCATCGACCCGAGACCGTTCTGCGTCATGAGGACCGGCGCCCCCAGCCGTTCCGCGACCTGTCGGACCTGGTCCCAGGCCCCCGAGCGCAGCACGCCGCCCCCGGCGACCAGGAGCGGGCGACGGGCCTCGCGAAGAAGCGCCGCCGCACTGGCGATCTCACCCTCGGCCGGCGCGGGCACTTCCACGCTTGCGTGCTCAAAGCGCAGCGGCTCGCTGGTGGTGCCGAGCAGCAGGTCAGGCGGAACCTCGACCTCGACCGGGGCGGGCCGCCCGGTGCGCAGCTGCCGGAAGGCCTCGTGCACCGCGTCCGCGATCTCGGCGTGGGTCAGGGCGCGCGCCGCCCACTTGGTCACCGACCGGGTCGACTCCAGCTGAAACGGGATTTCGTGGAGGCGTCCATAGCCTTTGCCGATGTCCTGGGAGGCGATCTGCCCGGTGAGGCAGAGCACGGGTGCGCTGCAGGCGTTGGCGGTCGAGAGCGCCGCCATCGCGTTGAGCAGGCCGGGCCCGGGCACCACCAGGCAGGTGCCGATGCGGCCGGTCGCCAGCGCGTAGCCCAGGGCCATGTAGGCCGCGCCCTGCTCGTGGCGGGTCGAGAGGACGCGCAGCTGCTCGCTTCTGCGCGCCAGGGCATCGAAGGCGCCGTCCAGCTGCACGCCGGGGAGGGCGAAGATCGTGTCCACGGCGTTCGCCAGCAGCGATTCAGCCAGGACGTCGCCACCGGTGAGGGTCGTCGTCACGGTCATGGGCGCATTTTGCGCGTCCTTCACCGGCGGCTGACCGGAGAACGCAACACTTGCCGTTCCGTTAAGGGCACGGGTATGCTAGTACAAACGGGTCAAGATGGCGACGTGCGCCATCGGAACGCACCCGTGCCTGCTCACGGGTCCGCGCAGATGCGTAGATCGGCTTCGACGTGGGTATCAATGAGATACGGATGGCAGAACAGACTCAGCTCGACAAGATTCTAGGCCCTCGGGCAACCTTGGAAATCGGGGACCTGCCCGGAGAGCAGGAGCCGACCGACGCCGAACTGGCCGAGACCGCGGCCCAGCAGGCCCAGCAGGCGCAGGACGCCTCGCTGGACGATTCGGTGCGCATGTATCTGCGCAAGATCGGCGAGGTCTCGCTGCTTACGGCTAAGCAGGAGGTCGAGCTGGCGAAGGAGATCGAGGCCGGGTCCGAGCGGGCCCGCCGTCACATGATCGAGGCTAACCTCCGTCTGGTCGTCTCCGTCGCCAAGCGCTACGTCAACCGCGGGCTGCCGCTGCTGGACCTGATCCAGGAGGGGAACCTGGGTCTGATGCGGGCGGTCGAGAAGTTCGATTACCGGCGCGGGTTCAAGTTCTCCACCTACGCGACCTGGTGGATTCGGCAGGCGATCACGCGTGCGATCGCGGACCAGGGTCGCCTGATCCGGATGCCGGTGCACGTGGTCGACACCTACAACCGCCTGGTCAAGATTCAGCGCCGGCTCACCGCGGAGCTGGACCGCGAGCCTTCCCTCCTCGAGCTGTCGATGGAGATGGGCATGACCGAGCAGCAGGTGGAGGACCTGGTGCGGGCGGCCCAGCAGCCGGTCTCGATGGCGACGCCGATCGGCGAGGATGAGGAGAACGAGCTGGGCGAATTCCTGGCCGACCGCGACGCGGTGGCGCCGGAGGGAGCCGCCTCGGAGGCGATGCTGCGGCAGGAGCTGGAGGACGCGCTCTCCACGCTGAACCCCAGGGAGCGCCGTGTGCTGCAGCTGCGGTTCGGGCTCCTCGACGGCCACCAGCGCACGATCACCGAGGTCGCGCGCCGGATGGGCATGTCGCGGGATCGGGTCCACTCGATCGAGCGGCAGGCGCTGGACAAGCTGCGCAACTCGCCACGTGCCTCGGCCCGGATGAAGCAGCTCTACCTGGAGATGGCCAGCTAGCCGCCGAGCCGCGTACGCCCTGTCAGGCTGACTGAGGTAGATCTCGGCTCCGGGTGCATTGCAGCGAGCGATGAGCTACTGCTCTTGGTGCTGGATGTTCGCGACCACTCCTTCGAGCACGTCGGCCAGCGAGGCCACGGTCACGCCGTAGGCTTGCGCTACCAAGCCGACTGCTCCAGCCGGGGCGCACGCAAGGCCTGCTGGATGCCGGCTGCCCGTCGCTAGACGTTGCGTCGCCCCGCCTTTCGGAGGGCGGAAGAGATCGTGGCCAGCGAGAGGCGGCGTCCCTGCTCTGGAATTGGTGCCTGCTTGAGCAGAGAGAGCGCATCCAGCTTGCAGAGGTCATCCGCGAAGGCCTCCAGCGCTCCCGGGTAGAACCCGAGCGGGCGCTCCGAAGCTGGTTGCCAGCTGCTGGCGGGTCCAGATCAGGCTCTTGTGGGAGCGGGCCAGGACCTTGATCGACTCGGCCCGTTCGGAGTCTCGGGGGAGTTGCCGGTGCCGATGGCGATCGGTACGCACCAGGTCTGCCAGCATCAGGGCGTCGGCTCCATCTGACTTCTCGAGAGAAGGGGTATGGCGATCGCGATAGCGACTCGCCGACAAGGGGTTGACGGCGTAGATGACGTAGTCGGCGGCCCGCAGGGCGTGCACCAGCAGCCTCTGTGCCTTCTCGATGCAGATCACCACCTGGGCCGGATCCCCGGCCTGCTCGGCGATCAGAGTCTGCAGCTGCGTCAGCCCAGCCAGGGATCCCGATCCGCCGCCGCGCCAGGACCGCGCCGTCCTCGTCCATCAGGCAGACGTCTGCCCTTCTCAGACCAGTCGATCCCGACAAAGACCATGGTCACCTCCTCGCTCACCAATCACCCCAAGCGAGCCGAGAGAGAACTGCGCACGCCCTAATAGATCGGTGCTCAAGGCACACATCCCACCAGTCATCGCGCTCCTCGCCAGCTGATGGCGCCGCCAGGGTGGGCCCGTAGCTCTGGCCGGCACGGGACTAGACCATCGTCCGGCTCGGGGGGAGGGGGACAACCTCCACAAACACCCAGGTGTTCAACCCCCTCCCGACAACCCAACGGCGAGGTAAAAGTGATAATAAGTGCCGGCACTCGGGGCCGGCCGGGGGGCTGAGTGGGCCCTGGGTGCCGGCAATCGGGGCTAGACAGGGGGCTGAGTGTCGGATGACGGGCGGCCCCCTCAGGCATCCTGTAGGGGCATGGATCCCCGCTCGGCGGCCGACGCCCCGCGCCCGGGGATCCGCGCTGCGCTCGAGGTCCTGCTCGTCACCACACGCCTCGGGGTAACCAGCTTCGGAGGGCCGATCGCGCATCTGGGCTACTTCCGCGACGAGTATGTGCGCCGCCGGCGGTGGCTCGACGAAGCCACCTACGCCGACCTGATCGCCCTCTGCCAGCTGTTGCCGGGTCCCGCCAGCAGCGAAGTGGGAATCGCGGTCGGAATCCTGCGGGCGCGGCTGCTGGGCGGGTTTGCCGCCTGGGTGGGCTTTACGCTGCCCTCGGCGATCCTGCTCACGGCCTTCGCCTTCGTCGTGCAGGCGCTGGGCGGCGCCGGCGATCTCGCCTGGCTCCACGGGCTCCAGGTGGTGGCTGTGGTGGTGGTCGCCAACGCGGTCTGGAGCATGGGCCGGACGCTCACGCCCGACCGCCCGCGGCTGCTGGTCGCGCTCGCCGCGGGAGTGCTGGCGACCGGGCTCCCGCCGGCGTGGGGCCAGGTGGCGGCAATCCTGCTCGGCGCCGTCGCCGGCGCGGTGCTGTTTCGTAGTGGCGGAGGGAGTGCCGAAGAAGCCGCCAGTGAGCGACCGCGCGTGGAGGTCCCGATCCGGCGTCTCACGGGCGCGGTCGTGCTCGTGGTCTTCGGGGTCCTGCTGATCGGTCTCACGGTCCTGCGCCAGCTGGTGGAGTTCCGCCCGCTGGCGATCTTCCAGAGCTTCTTCGTGGTGGCGTCGTTCGTGTTCGGCGGCGGCCACGTCGTGCTTCCACTGCTGCAGTCGCAGGTCGTGCCCCCGGGGTGGGTCACCAACACCCAGTTCCTGGCCGGGTACGGGGCCGCCCAGGCGGTTCCGGGTCCGCTCTTCACGTTCGGCGCCTACCTGGGCGAGATCGCGGCCGGGGGCGTGCCCGGCGCGGCGGTGGGCCTGGCCGGCATCTTCGCCCCCTCGTTCTTCCTGGTCATCGGGACGCTCCCCTACTGGGATGCCCTGCGCCGGCGCACCGGCTTTCGCTCGGTCCTGACCGGCGTCAACGCCGCCGTGGTCGGCTTGCTCGCCGCTGCGCTCTACAACCCGGTCTGGACCAACACCGTGCACGGACCCACCGACTTCCTGCTGGTGCTGGTCGGGTTCGCGGTCGTCTTCGTGCTGCGGGCGCCGCCCTGGGTCGCGGTCTTGCTCCTGGGACTGCTCGGCGCGACCTTCCACGGGCTCGCCCTGCTGCGCCTCTGAAGGAGAGCATGCTGACGCCATGGACCTCGAGCAGGCGCGTGCCTTCCTCCGTTCCAACCACCGTGGCGTCCTGGTCACACGACGGCGTGACGGCGGCCCCCAGACTTCGCCGGTGAGCGCCGGGGTCGACCCCGAGGGGCGGCTGATCATCTCCACCCGTGAGCCCGCGATCAAGGTGCGGAATCTCCGCCGCGACCCCCGCGCCAGTTACTGCGGGTTCAGCGATCAGTTCTTCGGCCCCTGGGTGCAGGTCGGCGGGCAGGCGGAGATCGTCTCGCTGCCGGAGGCGATGGAGGGACTGGTCGCCTACTACCGGCTGCTCTCGGGCGAGCACCCGGACTGGAACGACTACCGGGCCGCCATGGTCCGCGACCGGCGATGTCTGGTTCGGGTCACGCTGGAGAGCGCCGGCCCGAACCGCCAGGGCTAGGCGTGCGCGGGGGTCCGTGCCCCGCTGTTACGAGCGGCGGGAGCGGCGTGGCGTTCGAGCGCTGACGGTGAGGGCGCGGCGCAGTCGGGTTGAACCGAGCAGCGGTCGGACCCGCGCGGGGCGGTGTGTTCCCTTCCTCACCTGGCGGGAAAGGCGCAGCTCGGCGGCCTCGCGGCGCCGGTCCTCGACCATGAACATAAACATGTGGCTGTTCTGAAACTGATACATCTACCCCCATAAACGGTTGCACCCTCCGCTTAATTCCACACGGTGTTCTTCTTAAGACGCTGCGATATCGAAGAGACGAGGGTCCAGTCGAGCGAGTCACGATGGCGAGCTCTTCAGTGCCAGGCGCGTCATTGTGTCCTGCCGGCCGAGTGTCCCATGCCTTCGAGTCCCTCGGCACCCCAGAATCCGGTGTATGCCCGCCTCCAGCCGGCCTGTGGCCGGCCGCGTCTCATCGCCGGTGAAGCTGCGCTATGTCGTCGGCGCCGCACTGTTGGGGGCCCTGGCGGTGCTGCTCGCGGGCAGCTACGCGGGAGGGTGGTCGTGGACCGGCTTCCGAGCCAATGGAACCCTGTGGGACTGGCTGCACCTGCTCCTGCTTCCGTTGGTGGTGGCCACGCTCCCACTCTGGTACAGCGCCTTTCAGACGCGGCGGCGGTGGTGGCTCTGGGCGTTGGTCGTCCTCCTCGTCGCCTTCACGGTGGTGGCGGTCGGCGGGTACGAGTTCTCGTGGACCTGGACTGGCTTCAAGGGCAACACCCTCTGGGATTGGGTGGCACTTCTGCTGGTGCCGGCGATGGTGCCCCTGGCGGTATTCTGGCTCACCCACCGCTCGCAGGAGGACGGAGCCGAGACACGGGACCGCGACGCCGACTGATGTGACCACGTGGCGCGCGGAAGCGGCTCAATGCAGCGCCAAACCCTCAGTCCGGCCAGCGCTCCTGGCACCAGGCCATGTTCCAGAAACACCACTCGTAGCGGGACGTCTGGCGCGCGTGGTCCAGAACTCGCGCGCGCTCTTCCGAACCCAGACCCGGCCACGTCCGGTCGAGTATTTGCAGCACTTCCTCCACCAGGGCCTCGTAGTGAGGGTCCGCGTAGCCCTCGATCCAACGCCGATAGAGTGGGTGCGGTGAGGGGCGCTCCAGCAGCGCCCGGCCCACCTCGCTGTAGAGCCAGTAGCAGGGCAGGATGGCGCCCAGGGCCTCCGCGAAGGAACCTCCGTAGCCGACCCGGAGCAGATAGCTCGTATACGCGAGGCAGGTTGGGGCCGGCTCGGTCGCGCCCGCGGTTTGGGGGTCGATCTCGAAGGCCTCGAACAGTTCGGTGTGGAGAGCTCGCTCCACCTCCAGGGCCTCGATCGCGTGGCGCGTAAAGAGCAGCAGCGAGCGTTCGTCGGGTGCGCGTACGCCCAGCAACGCGAGCGCCCGGGCGTAGTCGCGCAGGTAGATCGCATCCTGCACCACGAAGAAGCGGAACGGCGCCTCGCCCAGCGTCCCGTCCTGTAGCCCGCGGAGGAAGGGGTGGTCGAGCACCAGCCGCAACGCCGGTGCCATCACCGCCACCAACGTTTCCCGGCCCCCCGCGCGGCTCACGGACTCCATTTGAAGTCCGATTCTGCACACTCCGGGCCTCCGTGCGGGGCGGTAACAACGGGGTGTGCGGAAACGTGCGTCAGCTCCTCTCGAACACCTCGCGGAGGATGGGCATCGCCGCGTCCAGGTCCCGGCGAGAGCTGGAGAAGGCGATCCGGATGTGCCCCTCGCCGCCGGCACCGAACTCGGCGCCGTTGCGGATCAGCACCCCGCGCGCCCGAGCCTCTTCCACGACCTCGCTCGAAGTGCGCCCGGCGGGCACCTTGACGTACGCGTAGAAGGTGCCGTCGGGAACGTTGACCTCAACGCCGGGAATTCCGTCCAGACTCTCCAGGACCAGGTCGCGCCGGTACTGGTATTCCTGCCGCATGCGCTCCGGCCAGTCGGTGGGGGTGGTGAACGCGACCAGCGCCGCGCGCTGCACGGCAGCATTGAGGGGCCCGATCAAAGTCCGCACCACGCGCGAAGCGGCCGCGATGACCTCGGCCGGTCCGGCCAGGTAACCGATGCGCCAGCCGGTCATCGACAGCACCTTGGAGAAGGTCTGGCAGTAGACCAGCCGGTCTCTCAGGCTGTCGATCTCGAGCGCGGAGACGAATTCATGGCCGTCGTAGACGATGTGGTCGTAGGCCTCGTCGGAGACCACCAGCAGGTTGTGCTCGCGCGCGATCGCACCCACCGCCTCCAGCTCGTCACGCCGGAACACGACCCCGGTGGGGTTGCCGGGGTTGCAGATCACCAGCAGCTTGGCACCCGGAGCGGCCCGGCCGATCGCCTCCAGGTCGAGGTGGAGATCGGACCCGAGGCCGAGGTCCACGGTCTCGGCGCCGACCCAGGCGCAGAGGTCGGCGTAGAGCGAGTAGGTGGGCTGGGGCAGCAGCACGCGGTCACCCTCGTTGAGGACGCCCAGGAACGTCGCGGCCAGGCCACCGGTGCCCCCGTGCGTGACGAGGATCTGCTGGGGTGTGTACTCGCTCCCGGCACGGGCGCTGACGTCTTTGGAGATCGCCGCCCGCAGCTCGGGGTCGCCGGCGCCGTCGACGTAGTGCGTGTGGCCCTCTTTCAGGGCCTGGGTCAGGGCGTCGCGGACGAACGCAGGGGTCTCGAAGTCGGGGTCACCGGCCGACAGTGCGATCGCGCCCGGGGTGCGCATGAGATTGCGTTTCGATCGCGCGTTCACTCGCTGCACCGCGGCCGAAGCCGCAAACGCCGTCTGGCTGACGCTCATTCCGATCCCTCCGGAGTGTTGTGCTGGTACAGCACCATGCTCCCACGTCGTCGCTCGCGGACGCCGGGAACGAACGGCACGCCGGCCGTCACGTCTCCTGGTTGCGGTAGCGGTCGGGGGCCTCGTTGGGAAGCAGCCACGGCAGGGCCTCCGACATCACCTTGGCCAGCGTGTGGTAGTCGTGCTCGCCCAGCTCGCCACGGACCACCAGCGCCAACGCCGCGTCGATGGCGGCGTGCTCAGCGGTCCGGTCCACCGACGCCGGTTCCGAGCGCCAGGCGCTCTGGGCGTAATGGCCCTCGACCAGCTCCTTGAGGTCGGCTTCCGCGGCCTGCCAGGCCTCCTGCCGGCCCGTCTCGTCGATCAGGCGGCGGGCCGCGTTCTCCGCCGAGATGCAATCCTGGAGGCCGCCGGCCGCATGCCGGCTCCAGCCCCAGGCGATGCGCTCGATCCCGCTCGGTCCCAGCACCCGGGCGTCACTCAACAGACGCTCGAGTGCCTCCGTGTTGGGGCCGTAACGCCCCCCGCCGCTGCCGTCAGACTCGCTCATGCTGCGTGGCGCTCCATGTAGGGTTCCACCCAGACCTGGCGCTCACGGTCGAAGTGCCAGTGAGGCCCCGGGGCGGGTTCAGAGGCACGCCGGAGCAGCTTTCGGGTCAGAAACCTTGCCAACTGGTAGAGATACATCTTGAGACCTCAGACGAACCGGACGTTGCCTCCGCTTATATCCCCCGGACGGTGGGTTTGTTCCATCCCGGGGAGGTCCCGGCCAATCAGGTGGAGGGCGTCCCCAAAACCTGGACCGGAGGCGCCGCCGGTTGGACCGACCAGGCGGCATGGGCACGCCGGACCAGCGACTGCAGGGATCGGGCCACGATCACCTCGCCGGTCTCCCGGTAGCGCTCGTGGTTGACCTCGACCTGGTCCGGCTCGTAGCGATAGTTGACCATCACCCCACAAGACGCCGCGCCGGAGCGAGTGGGGTCGGCGCCCACCTGAATCGCCTCCAACCGTGCACCGTTGGCAAGATGGAATCGCGCCACCGGGTCGGCGGGCCGATCGCGGCGCCGCACCTGGGTCAGGTAGGCGACCGCGAGCAGGCGGAGCAGGTCACCCTCGTCCTCCCCGGTCAGCACCTGTCGCAGTGCCGCCTCCGGGTCGCGCGGGGGGACCGCGCGCCGGCGAGGCTCGGTGAGGAGCGCTCGCAACCGCTCGGCGGTGAACCCCGACGGGTCTTCGCGCGTGGCCAGCGCGCGGGCCAGGCCGGGGAGTGGCGAGAGGGTGGCGAACCGGGTCAGGTGCGGCAGTTCCTGCGCCAGCTCACCCATCACCTGCTTGATCAGGAAGCTGCCAAAGGCGATCCCGCGCAGCCCGTCCTGGGTGTTGCTGATGGAGTAGAAGATCGCGGTGTCGGCCTCGCCGGAGTCGGCGATCTCCCGGTCCGGATCGATCAGGGGGAGAATGGCCTCGGCCAGACCTCTGGTGAGCGCGACCTCGACGAAGACCAGCGGCACGTCGGGCAGAGCCGGGTGGAAGAACCCGAAGCAGCGCCGGTCGGCGGCCAGCCGCCGGCGCAGGTCGCCCCAACCCCGTATCTCGTGCACCGCCTCGTAGGCGATCAGCCGCTCCAGGATCGCCGCCGGTGTGTTCCAGGTGATCTCGCGCAGCTGCAGGAAGCCGCGGTTGAACCACGAGTTGAGCAGGTGCCGCAGGTCTTCGTCGACCGCGCGGTCACGCTCCGCCCGGCCCAGCAGGCCGCGCAGGCGCACCAGCTCGGCGGTGCCGCCGGGTGCCATGTTGAGACGTCGGAACAGCTCCTGCCGGGGCGCCTCGGCCACCGCGGCGAGCCGCTGCAGCGAGCGCGCGTCGTGCCCTTCTTCCCACCCGGCGATGGCCGCCTCCACCGCCTCCGGGTCGGGCTCGAACGACTCCTCGAGCAGGTCCGCGAACTCCAGCAGCTCGCAGTCCGGCAT
The DNA here is from genome assembly GCA_963790575.1 of Candidatus Dormiibacterota bacterium. GTDB lineage: Bacteria > Chloroflexota > Dormibacteria > Dormibacterales > Dormibacteraceae > CAVTSA01. The sequence continues at coordinate 299,781 of CAWBPD010000012.1, forward strand.
GGTGCGCATCCGCTCCACCACCTCGTCCGCGATGGCGAGCGCCGAGGCTTCACCGCGACTGCTGAGGAGGCGCCGGCACAGGTCCTCGGTGGTGGGATGGCGTCGGCCGACGCCGAGACCCACGATCTCGCGCCCGCGCTGGGCGAGTGCCCCGACCTGGTCCCGCCACTCGTTGGGTCGTGCCTCGGGCATACCTCCATACAACCGCTTTTCACGTGAAAGCGGCCCTATCCGATGTGGTTTAGGCCACAATACCGTTAACTTAAGACCTCAAGATGTGGTATGGTGCTCCGCAAGGAGCCCCCAGAAGAAGTGCCTCGTCCAGGTTGGCGAAAGCCGGAGACCGAGCAGCGCCTCTCGGATCACATTTCGATCGGGGTGCTGACCCGCACCTATCCGCCCGAGCTGGTGGACCGAGTGGTGGCGGAGGCGGGAAGGACCGAGGAGCGACACCGGCTGCTACCCGCGCGCGTGGTCGTCTACTACGTGATGGCGATGGCGCTCTACGCCGAGGCCTCCTACGAGGAGGTCATGCGCCATCTGGTGGAGGGTCTGTCCTGGCTGACGCACTGGCGTCAGAGCTGGCAGGTGCCGAGCAAGGTCGCCATCTTCAAGAGCCGCGGGCGACTGGGGGTGGAGCCGGTCCGAGATCTGTTCCGGGAGGTGGCACGGCCGCTGGCGGAGCCCGGGCTGCCCGGCTCCTGGTATCACGACTGGCGCCTGGTGGCGATGGATGGGACCTGCCTGGACGTGGCCGACACCGAGGCCAACGAGAAGGCCTTCGGCCGTCCCGGAAGCGGCCGCGGACACACAGCGTTCCCCCAGCTGCGGATGGTCGGGCTGGCCGAATGCGGGACGCACGCGGTGATCGCGGTCGAGCTCGGCCCCTGTTCGCGCGGTGAGCAGAGCCTGGCCGAGGATCTCTGCTACAACCTCGGCCCGGGCATGCTCTGCCTGGCCGACCGCGGCATCTACAGCTACCGTCTCTGGCAGATCGCCAGCGGCCAGCGCGCTGAGCTGCTCTGGCGCGTCGGCGGCACTCTCCGCCTGGAGCCGGATCAGCTGTTTGAGGACGGATCCTGGGTGACGCGGATCTACGAGAGCGGCGACCAGCGGCGGGAACGACCCCAGTTCGTACGGGCGATCGAATACACGATCGAAGATCCCGGCCGCTCGAGTGTCGAGCGCTACCGATTGCTGACCACCGTCCTCGATCCCAAGCGGGCGCCGGCTGACGAGCTGGCGGCTCTCTACGCCCAGCGCTGGGAGTTCGAGAACACGATGGACGAGCTGAAGACCCATCAGCGCGGATCCAAGGTGGTGCTGCGCTCCCGCCAGCCCGACGGCGTCTACCAGGAGGCCTACGGGTTTCTGCTCACCCACTACGCGATCCGGGCGCTCATGCATGACGCCGCGGTCCAGGCTGGACTGGACCCCGATCGCCTCTCCTTCCTGCGCAGTCTGCGCGTCGCACGACGCAGCACCTACGCGCCCGGCAGCGTTTTTTCCCCCTGATCACTTGACGCTGGCCCGTCGGCGGGCGATCGACGAGATCCTCGACCTGCCGCTCCCACCTCGGCGCCTCCGCGCGAACCCGCGCGTCGTCAAGCGGAAGATGTCGAAGTACCACGTCAAGCGCGCCGAGCACCGCGACTGGCCCCAGCCGACGCTCGCTCGGCCTGAGCGCATCCTCCGTCTAAGTTAACGGTATTGGGTTTAGGCCCCCTTTCACGTGAAAGTGGGCCTATTCATTCCGGCGGGGGCAGGAAGTTGACCTCGTGCTCGGCGGAGAGGGCGACCACCGCCTCCGGTGTCTGGGGGGAGAGTGCATCGATGCCGCGGAAGAGGTCGAACAGCCGCCGCGTGGGCGTGACCCAGAAGAGGCACGTGACCTCCGCCCCGGAGCGGTTGAAGAGGCCGTGGGGTACGCCCCGGGGAAGCTCGATCAGGTCCCCGGCGTGTGCCGCCTGGGCCACCGCCCCGTCCAGTTCCGCCTCCAGCTCACCACCCAGCAGGTAGATGAACTCGTCCTGGGTGGAATGGAAATGCGGCGGGACGAAGGTGCCGGGCGGGAACGTGGCGTGCCAGGTGAACGACGTCTCATCCACGTGCTTGGGCACGTAGATCTGGCCCAGGATGTTCCAGCGGATGCCGTCCACCGCTTCCGTGGCCCGGATCACCGCCGGCCTCCAGCCGTTGCTCATCGCTTCTCCTCCCCCTCTTGGCTCACGTTGGTGGGTACCGGGGCGGCGAACCCCGATGCCTTCGCATACCCTCGCACGATCCGCTCCCGCTCGGCGCGGGGCAGCACGGCCTCGACGTCCTCGAAGCCGTCGGGAGCGAGTGCCTCGACGGCGTCGATGACCCCCTCCGGACCACCCGAGCGGTTCGACTCGACGATCGCCGCCGTCGCCGGCCGCCGCTCCCCCTCGTAGGCGGCGAGACCGGCTTCAGGACCCAGTTCCGCCACCCGGTCGGCCAGGCAACGGGCGTCGATGATCGCCTGGCTGGCTCCGTTCGACCCCACCGGGTACATGGGGTGGGCGGCGTCGCCGAGCAGCGTGACGCGACCGTGTGACCACCGCGGCAAGGGATCCCGGTCGCAGAGCGGATACTCGTAGAAGACCGGGGAGCCGCCGGTCATCGCCCGCACGTCGACCTGCCCGACGCGGAACGGCTCCACGAACGGACGCAGCTCCTGCCAGCTGCCCGGGCGCGACCAGTCTCCCAACCAGCGATCGCTCCGTGACTCCGGGACGCCTATCACCGCCCAGTTGGTGAGCCGCGTCGCCGGGGTCTCACCGGGCCCGATCGGGTACACGACCACCTTCGCCTGCAGACCTCCCGCGATCAGCATTGAGCGACCGGTCAGGAAGGACGGCCAGTCGCGGGTTCCGCGCCAGAGGACGGCGCCGTTCCAGATCGGACCGCCCTCTTTTGGGTTGAACGCCGCGCGCACGGTCGAGCGGATGCCGTCGGCTCCGATCAGCAGATCCCCCTCCGCGCGCTCCACCTCGTGTCCCGAGCGGTCCTCGAAGACGGCCACCACCCGGCCCGCGTGGCTCTCAAATCGCACCAGGCGCCGGTCGGTGCGCACGGCATCCTCGCCGAGGCGTTCTTTGACCGCGTTGTAGAGGACTCCCTGGAGATGTCCGCGGTGGATCGAGAACTGCGGAACGTCCAGACCCGCGTCCATCCCCCGCAGCTCGTGCCAGACCTCCTGCCCCAGGCGGTTGAAGTAGAAGAGCTCGTACGTCCGCACCCCCACCCGGTCCAGGTCATCGAGCAGCCCCAGGTCACGGAGCTCGCGCACCGCGTGGGGAAGGATGTTGATCCCCACACCCAGCTCCCGTACCGCGCCCGACTGCTCGTAGACCTGGCACTCGATGCCCCGCCGGTGACAGGTCAGGGCCGTCGCCAGTCCGCCGATGCCGGCACCCACGATCACCGCCTTCAGGCGTCCGGTTGCCATCCCACCGGAGAGCGTATAGCGGGACCCGGCGTCGCGGCTACCCGGGGGCCGCCTCCGCTTCCAACCGGGACACGACGCCCTCCACCACCCTGGCCGCCGAGGCGTCGTCAAGGCCGGCTCCCGCCAGCGCGGCGCCGGTCAGATAGGCGACCAGCGGTCCGAACCGTCGCTCCTGGCTGTGTGCGACCACGCGCGTCAGGTCGAGCAGCGCGCGTGAGAGCTGTGACTCCAGCACCACCTCACCACCCTCGCCCAGGGGATGTCCGGACGCCTCGGCCTCGTCCGCGAGCAGCCGCACGTAGTGGTCGAAGAAGGGGTTCACAGCAGGGCCTGGAGCCGCTGCCGGAGCAGGTCCTTGATGCTCGAGCGGTATCCGACCAAGCGCTCAACCGCGGCCCCGTCCTTGAAGATGAGGACGGTTGGCATGCTCATCACCCCGAGCCGCGACCGGGCCTCGGGATTGTCGTCGACGTTGAGCTGACGGATCTCGACGCGGCCGGCGAATTCCTCCGCCACCTCCCGTACCACCGGCGACAGCATCCGGCAGGGCGCGCACCACGGCGCCCAGAACTCCACCAGGACCGGCCGGTCGGCGAAACGGACCGTCGCCTCGAAATCGGCGTCGGTGAGTTCGGCGACCGCGGCTGACATCTCCGGACTCGGGTCTAGGCGGGTGCCTTCGAGCTCGTCTTCTCGCTCGACGCCGCGCTGTCGGCTTTGGTGCCGTTGGTCGCCGACGCAGCCGCCGCGTCGGGCTTCGCCTCAGGCTTCGACTCCGACTTGCCGTCGGCGACCTTCTCCCTGGGACGCTTGTAATCGGTGCTGTAGAACCCCGTGCCCTTGAACTGCACTCCGACCGGGTACAGCTTCTTCTGGAGCCGGCCGCCGCAGGCGTCGCAGATGGTGAGCGGAGCATCCCGCATTGACTGCAGCACCTCCAGCTCGTGGCCGCAGTTCGTACATCGATAGCCGTAGATGGGCATGTAGGTTGGGACCTCGTTCGTAGTTTCGTTGTGGGGGGCGCCCCAAGATAGGTTTACCACCCGCTTCGCATCATAAAACGGGCTCGCCGGTGAGCCTGTGGAAGGCCATTCCGCTGGGCGGCTTGGGCGTGAAGTAGGTGGTCTTCTGCGGCATCGTGACTCCCTCCCTTGCCGCAGCCAGGATCGCGGCCAGGTCCGGGGTCCCGAGGAAGAAGGCGTGGTCGCCCCACCCGTCATCGACCAGCCGGACCGCTTCCTCCGCGTCCCGCGTATAGCGCAGGTGCTCCTCCGGACTCCGCTGCTGGAGCAGGTTGTCGATCACCTGCTCGTGCAGCTCCACCGCCGCCACCCTTCCGTCCAGCGGCAGCACCTGGAACTGGCCCTGGCGGTAGTAGCCGGCGGCCACCTGGCCTTCGATCTCAGAGAGCACGTCCCTCAGCGACGCGGCCGGCTCACCTCCCGTGACCGCCACCCCTCCCCGCAAGACCCGGTGCGTGGCCTGCACCTCCAGACCGGGGTCCCGGAGGTCGCTCAGCAAGGCGAGCGTGAATCGCGACGCCGCGTCCGGAGCGCCATCCCGTTCCTCGGCATAGGCCTGCGTGGTTTCGTACCGGTGGTGGCCGTCGGCGATCAGAACCGACTGCTCCGCCAGCTGCCGGTGGGCACGGGCGATCCAATCCTGATCCGCGATCGTTCGCAGCACCTGCTGCCGGCCCTCGTGGACGAACTCGCGCACCTCGCTCGACGCCGGGGCGGTTGCGATCAGATCGCTCAGGCCCTCGGTCAGGAACCAGAGCGGCTCCAGGCTGGTCGCGGTCGCACGGAGGAGCGCCAGCCGATCCTCCTTGGGCCCCCGGTGGGTGCGTTCGTGGGGGAGCACCGACCCGGTCGCGTAAGGTTCCACCCGCAACACCCCGAGCAGGTCCAGCCGGCTGCGATCGGGCCCGAGCTTCGTCTCGTGGAGGTACATGACGGGCCGGGGCTCCTTGAGCAGGACGCCCTCGTCGAGCCAGCGCTCCAGCCTGGTCGCGGCACCCTGGTAGTCGCTTCCCGGCCGGGTCAGGTACACGACGGAGTGTGGGCAGGCGGCCTTCAACGCCGCCACCTCGTCGTCGCCGAGGACGTCATAGGGCGGAGCCACCACGGGCTCCAGTTCTCCCGCGTAGCGCAGCGCGGGGAAGCCCCGGACGTCCGCCATCAGACGGTCGCGACCTCGGCGGCCCGATCGCGCAGGTGGGCGGAGAGGGCGGTGACGCCGCGACCTTGGTTGGCAGCGATGTCGAGGTCCTCAAGGGCCTGCTCCATCGCCCACAGCACCTGCACCAGATCTCCCTCGGCGACCGCGGCCAGGTGCCCGACCCGGACCATCTTCCCGGCCATCTTGGCCTGGCCACCGCCGATCACGACGCCGTACCGCTCGCGGAGCAGCTTGCGGTAGGTGTCGGGGACTACGCCTGGCGGCGGGATGGCGGCGGTGACCACCGGGGACCGGTAGCCCTCGGCGGCGAAGAGGCGAAAATCCATTGCCTCCAGCGCGTCTGCGGTGCCGCCCGCCAGCAGCCGATGGCGCCGGTAGACATGGTCGAGGCCCTCTTCGAACAGAAGCTGGAGCCCCTCCCGCACCGCGTAGAGCACCGCGATCGCGGGCGTGTAGGGGGTGGCGCCCTCCTTCACCGCCTTCGCGGTCGGTCCCCAATCGAAGTAGGAGCGGGGCGCCCGCGCGGTCCGGTTCGCCTCCCAGGCCCGCTCGCTCACGGTCACGAAGGCGATGCCGGGCGGCGACATGAAGCCCTTCTGGCTGCCTGTGACCGCCACGTCGATCCGGTTGCGGTCGACATCGATCGGCATCGAACCCACCGAAGAGACCCCGTCGACCGCCAGCAGAGCCCCCGCGTCGTGCACCACCCGGGCCAGTTCCGCCAGCGGGTTGGTGAGCCCGGTCGAGGTCTCGTTGTGCGTGAGCAGGACGAGCTTGGTGGTGGGGTTCGCCTCCAGCGTGCCTCGCAGGTCTTCGGGGGTGATCGGCTCCCCCCACTCCGAGTTGAGCCGGACCACGTCGGCGCCATAAGACTCGGCGATGGCCGCGAAGCGATCGCCGAAGTTGCCGGACACGCCGGCGATCACCTTGTCGCCGGGCGAGATCAGGTTGACCACCGCCGACTCCAGGCCACCGGACCCGCTGGCGGTGTAGATGAGAAGGTCGCTCTCGGTCCCGAAGACCTTCTTGACGCCGTCCACGACGTCGTGGACCACCACCTTGAACTCGGGCCCCCGGTGGTCGACCATGGGGGCCGCCGCGGCCCGCACGACGCGATCCGGGATCGGCGTGGGGCCCGGGATGCGGAGTTGAGGTTGGAAGATCATCGGACTGACTGTCCCGCCTACCGGAGCAGGTCGGTGGTGTAGGGCAGGAGTGCTATGTGGCGCGCCCGCTTGAGCGCCGACGTCAGCACTCGCTGGTGCCGGGCGCAGGTGCCGGTCACCCGCCGGGGCAGGATCTTCGCGCGCTCGGAGAGGTAGCGGCGCAGCCGGCTCACCTCTTTGTAGTCGATGTAGTCGATCTTCTCGGCGCAAAAGGCACACACCTTGCGGTGGGAGCGGCGCCGCGGGCCGCGGTCACTGTGGACTGCCATAGGTTTTCTTTCTCTCTCTCGCTCGGTTCAGAAGGGGATGTCGTCGGGGTCGACTTCCTGGATCTCGGGCTGGTCCTGCCGGGGCGGCTGGGCGGGCGGCTGGGCGGGCCGCTGGGGAGGCTCGGAGCCCCCGCCGTACCCGCCGCCCTGGGCCGGACGCTCGTCGCCGCCGTAGCCGCCACCCGACTGGTAGCCGCCACCCTCGCCGCCGGCGCCACGCGTCTCCAGGAACTGGACGTCGTTGGCGACCACCTCGGTGGTGCGCCGCCGCTGGCCCTGCTGGTCCTCCCAGGTGCGCGTCTGGAGCCGGCCCTCGATGTAGACCAGCGCCCCCTTCTTGGTGTACTGGGCGACGATCTCGGCCAGGTTGCGGCGGCCCATGTTGAAGACCACGATGTCGTGGAAGTCGGTCTGCTCGCGCCGTTCGCCGGACTCGCCCGGGGGCAGGTAGCGGTTGGTCGCAAGCCCGAAGTTGGTGACCGCCGTGCCCTGCGCCGTGTAGCGCATCTCGGGGTCGCGGGTGAGGCGCCCGATCAGCATGACCTTGTTGAGTGTGCCCGCCATCTACTCGACCTCGGACGCTCCCACCGGTTCGTTCTCCTCGGCATCGGAGCCGGTCTCGGGCTCCTCGGCCTCGGTCTCCGGCTCCTCGGTCTGGGCCTCCGGCCCCTCGGTGTCGACCTCCTGGGGCACTTCCGCCTCCTCGGTGTCGACCTCCTGGGCCGCTTCCGCCTCGGGCGCCTCCGCCGTGGCGGCCTCCGCCGCCGCGCGCGCCGCCTTGCGCCTAGCTCGGGTGCTGCGCACCTTCTCCGGCTTGCGGGTGACCAGGTAACGGAAGACGGTGTCCGAGATGCGCAGCTGGCCCTCCAGCTCCGGTACCCGCTCGGGCTCGAACTGGAAGTCGGTCAGGACGTAGTACCCCTCACGCAGGTGCTGCACCTCGTAGGCGAGCTTGCGGCGGCCCCACCCATCACTTTTCTGCACCGTGCCGCCGAAGCCGGCGATCAGATCCTCCACCGCCTTGGTGGCCTGTCCCACCGCTTCTTCGTCCAGGTCGGGCTTCACGATGAACAGGATTTCGTAGTCCCTTGCGGGCATTCGGGAGTCTCCTCTCATGGGTATGACCCCGCCGCCGGGCAGCCCGAGCATCTGCTTCCAGGGGCGCCGTGCACGCGAACGTGCGCGAGGCGGGGCCGGAAAGGTCGCCTGTATCTTACGGAGGTCCCCTATCGGTGCGCGGTCCCAGGGGCGGGTAGACCGATCATGTGGCCGGCGCACGCCACGAGGTGTTTTCGTAGTTGGCCAAATCCAAAAGCTCCCGGGCCGCTCAGCGCCGGGCCGGTCGGCATGCGGGCGGGACCCCCCGCGGTCGCACCCGCGGTCGCGGCGGATCACGCCGCGAGTTTCCGACCCTGGCCGCGATCGCCGCGGCGGCGGTGCTGGTGGTCGCGCTGGTGATCGGCGGCATCTACTTCAAGATGAACTACAAGCCGCCGCCGCCCACGTACAGCGCGATCGATGGCGTGAGCTGCGAGGGGACGAACCCGACCGCGGTCCGGATCCACGCCAACCTGCAGATCTTCTATCAGGAGACGCCGGTCACGGTGCCCGCCAACGTCGGCGTCAAGAGCAACTGCACGTACTGGCTGCACACCTCGGACGACTCCGGGGTGATCGCCATCACGCTGCCCGAGTCGCAGACGCACCACACCTACACGCTGGCCACCTTCTTCGCGATCTGGGGACAGCCGATCAGCAAGCACCAGGTGACGACGCTGACCACGAGCCACTCGGTGCAGATGAAGGTCTGGGTGAACGGGACCCCGTATCACGGGAACCCGGCCGACATTCCCCTGACCTCGCACAAGGTCATCGTCCTCCAGTTGGGACCTCCCTTCATCGACCCACCCCCGTCCTACGCCTGGGACGAGAAGACGTACCCGCATTGAGCGAGCGCGACCGGCTGCAGCTCCAGGGCATGATCTTCTTCGGGCACCACGGCGCGCTGGCGCCCGAGCGGGAGCTGGGGCAGGACTTCACCGTCGACGTGACCGTGGAAGGTGACTGGAGCTTGGCGCGGCGGTCTGACCGGATCGACGACATGCTCGATTACCGACTCATCTGGGAGGCCGTCCGGGAGATCGTCGAGGGGCCGGCGATGAACCTGCTGGAGGCGGTGGCGGATCGGGTCGCGCGCCGCCTGGTGAAGCTGCCCCGGGTGGAGCGGGCCGAGGTGGCGGTCGCCAAGCACCCGCCCCTGGCCGGGTCGTTCGGGGCCTTCCGGGTGGTGGTCGTGGCGGAGGCGGAGGCATCCGGCGGATGACGCGCATCGCGTACTTCGACTGCCCTTCCGGCATCTCGGGCGACATGACACTGGGGGCCCTTCTCGACGCCGGCGCCGATGCCGCCCTGCTGGAGCGCACCGTCGCCGCGCTGGGCCTGGGTGGCGAGGTGACGGTCGGGTACCGCCACGGCGAGCGTGGGCACCTGGGCGGGATCAAGGTCGACGTGGCCTGCGACCATTCCGGCCCCGCCCGCGCGGTCCCCGAACTGTTGGGCGTGGTGCGCGAGGCTGCGGTTCCGGACCGGGTCCGCGAGCGGGCGCTGGGAGCGATCTCGCGGATCGGGGAGGTCGAGTCCCGGGTGCACGGTCGCCCGCTCGACGAGGTTCACCTGCACGAGCTGGGCGGCGCCGACGCGCTGGTCGACCTGGTCGGCTCCTTCTGGCTGCTGGAGTCGCTGGAGGTGGATGCCGTCTACGCGGGGCCCCTTCCCGCGCCGCAGGCACCGTATTCAGCACCCGCCACGCTGCGCATCCTGGCCGGCTCTGGCGCCGAGCTGGTGCCGGACCGGCGCTCGGCGGAGTTGGTGACGCCGACCGGAGCGGTGATTCTGGTCACGCTGGCGAAGTTCGAGCGGCCTCGCATGCGGCTCGACCGCGTCGGGTATGGCCTCGGCTCGCGGCCGGACCCGGGAAACGCGGTCGGGCTCTGGCTGGGCGAGCCGGTACGCGAGGCTTCGGTGGTCGACGTGATCACGACCAACCTGGATGATCTGCCGCCCAGCCAGCTGGCGGCGCTCAGCGAGGACCTGCTGCAGGCGGACGCGCTCGACGTGGCGACGGCGCCGCTGTGGATGAAGAAGGGGCGGGCCGGGCACCAGTTGAGCGTGATCTGCGAACCCGATCAGACCTCGGCGCTGGTGGACCTGGTGCTGCGGCGCTCGACCGCACTCGGGGTGCGGGTGCAGCGGGCGGACCGGATCGTTGCCGACCGGGAGTTCGTCACCGTCAGCGTGCGGGGCCGGCAGGTCCGGGTCAAGGTGAAGCTGCTCGACGGGCGTCCGGTCGAGGTGGCGCCCGAGTACGAGGATTGCCGGGCCCTCGGGGGGGACCTGCGCCAGGCGATGATGGAGGCCGCCGCGGCAGCGCGCTCCCAGCTCGCGATGTCCTGACCTCTCGCGCGCCCTGAGTGCCGGCATTCGGGGCTTTCCCGGCGCGTCCGATGCCCTGAGTGCCGGCACTCGGGCTTTACGTCGCGGGGAAGTGAGCGGCGACTAGCATCGCGAGATGCAGGCGGGGAGGATCACCGGAGTGGAGATCTGGGAGCTCTCCGGGCGGGCACCGGCGCCCGGACCTCTCCAGCCGCAGGTGAAGAAGCCCCTCGACGTCTACGCCGGGCCGTCGGCGGCGCAGCGTCGTCACCTGGCGCTGCCCTCGCGACCCGGATTCGGGATCGCGTTCGATGAGTCCCGCGTCGCCATCCGCCGGCGGTGGCCCTTCGAGAAGGAGGCAGCAGCACGGTGATCGACTGCGACGTGCACGACGAGGTGCCCGGCGTGGAAGCGCTCTTTCCCTACCTCTCACCACACTGGCTGGAGTACTGCCGGCAGTCGGCCTTCCACGGGCCGGTCGACACCCCGTACCCGCCTCGGGCGCCGACCACAGTGGCCCCGCTCTGGCGAGGCGCGGAGCCACGTGCGGCCACCTCGGTGGTGGCGGTGCGCGAGCAGCTGCTCGATCCGCTGGCGGTGGACCTCGCCATCCTGACCTGCACCTACGCCGTCGAGAGCATCCACAACCCGGACACGGCGGCCGCGATCGCAGCCGCGGCGAACGAGTGGCAGCGGGTCGAGTGGTTGGATCCGGAACCCCGGCTGCGCGCCTCGATCGTGGTGCCCAGCCGGCAGCCGGAGATGGCGGCGGCGGAGATCGACCGGGTGGCGGGGGATCGACGCTTCGTCCAGGTGGTGGTGCCGGTCCGCTCCGCCATGCCCTACGGCAACCGGCACTTCCATCCGCTCTTCGAGGCGGCGGCTCGCCACGGGTTGGTGGTGGCGCTGCACTTCGGGGGCGCGCCCGGCAACCCGCCCACCGGCGCCGGCTGGCCCTCCCACTACCTGGAGGACCTGGTGGGGATGGCGCAGGTCTTCCAGACCCAGCTGTTGAGCCTGGTCGCGGAGGGGACGTTCGACCGCTTCCCGGAACTGCGGATCGTCTGCGTGGAGGGAGGCTTCACCTGGGTCCCCTCGCTGCTTTGGCGCCTGGACAAGGAGTGGAAGGGACTGCGCCGGGACGTGCCCTGGGTGCGGCGGCCGCCATCCGAGTACATCCGCGAGCGCGTCCGCTTCACCACCCAGCCCCTGGATTCCCCGCCCACCGAGGGAGCGCTGGCCGAGCTGATCGACGACACCGAGCTCGCGCCGCTGCTGCTGTTCGCGACCGACTATCCGCACTGGCACTTCGACGCACTCGAGGCGGCGATTCCGCCGGAGCTGCCGGCCGCGCCGCTGGACGCCAACGCGCGTGAGTTCTACCCTCGACTGGAGGGGTTGAAGGAGGCAGCACCATGACGCAGCTCGAACAAGCGCCCGCAACGACCTCTCGCGCCCGGCTCGCCCTGGTCGACTGCGACATCCACGTCGCGGGCCGCAGCCAGCGCGACTACGCGAAGCACCTGGCCCCGCGCTGGCGGCGACACCTCGAACTGTTCGGCGCCGCCCGGCCGGACGGTGCCAACTATCCCCGCGCCAACGACCACGCGGCGCGCACCGACTCGTGGCCGCCCGGTGGCGGCCCGCCGGGCTCTGACCTCGACTTCCTGCGCGAGCAGCTTCTGGACCGCTGGGACATGGACATCGGAGTCCTGACCCCGCTGGTCGGCAGCGGCGGGCTGCGCAACCTGGAGTTCGGGGGCGCCTACGCCGCCGCCATCAACGACTGGCAGCGGGAGCAGTGGCTGGAGCCCGAACCGCGGCTCCGCGGATCGATCAACGTCGAGTACGAGGACGGCGAGCTGGCCGCGCGCGAGATCGACCGGGTGGCGGACGACCGGCGGTTCGTGCAGGTCCTGCTCTACATCCGGACCGCGGAGCCGCTGGGCCGTCGCAAGTACTGGCCCCTCTACGACGCCGCGACCAGGCACGACCTTCCGGTCGCCGTCCACTTCGGCGGTCACGGAGGCTTCCCGATCAGCGGTGCCGGCTGGCCATCCTTCTACATCGAGGATCACGCGGGGATGCCGACCGCGTTCCAGGCGCAGGTGACCAGCCTGGTGGTGGAGGGGGCATTCGAACGCTTTCCGACCCTTCGGCTCGTGCTCATCGAGGGTGGGTTCGCGTGGCTTCCCCCGCTGATGTGGCGTCTCGACGATGCGTACGAGCGGCTGCGGGAGGAGGTTCCCCACCTCCAGCGCAAGCCCTCCGAGTACTTGCGGAAGCACCTCTGGCTGACCACCCAACCCATGGAGGAGCCGGGTCGCCGGCACCAGCTCACGGCGCTGCTGCGCGACCTGGACATGGACGACCGGCTGATGTTCGCCACCGACTACCCCCACTGGGACTTCGACGCCCCCGACCAGGCGATCCCCTCCCACCTGGGGCCTGAGCGGCTGCGGGCGATCCGCGCCGGCAACGCCAACCGCTTGTACGGCCTGGGCCTGGACGTCTGAGGGGCGGGTGCCGGCTCACGTCGTCGCCCGGGTCGAGGAGCTGCCGCCCGGAGAGCGCCGCATCGTGGAGATCGAAGGGCGCTCGATCGGGGTCTTCAACGTGGGCGGAGAGTTCTTCGCCCTCCGCAATCGGTGCCCGCACCAGGGGGGCCCGCTCTGCCTGGGGCGCACTTCGGGGTTCCTGATCGGCGACGCACCGGGCGAGTACCGCTACAGCCGGGCGGGAGAGATCCTGCGCTGCCCGTGGCACGGCTGGGAGTTCGACCTCCGCACCGGCCGGTCCTGGTTCGATCCCCAGCACACGCGGGTGCGCGACTACCGGGTGACCGTCGCCTCGGGCGCGGCGCTGGGGAGTGGTGGCGCCGACATCGAGCCTCCCGCACCCGGATTGGAGCCAGGCCCCTACACCGCCGAGCGCTACCCGGTCTCCATCGAGGCCGACTACGTGGTGGTCGACGTCCCGCGTTGAAGGGGCCCTTTCTGCACACCCCGGGGCTACGTCCCGCGCGGTAGGACCGGGATGTGCAGAAACGGGTGCCATGGTGTGCAAACGGCGGTTGCCGGAGGCGGGGGTCCGGACCCGGGTAAGCTGGACCCACGGGGAGCCGCGACTGGCGCTGATGAAAGGTGGAAAGGACCACCGGGGAGCGGCTGCTGAACCCGGCAGCGACGCCGCGCGCCTGGGCACTCATCCTTGCAACCGAGACCGCGGAGGGAGAGGAGGCGTGACCATGGTCGTACTCGACGGGAAGGCGCTGGCGGCCGAGGTTCTGCAAGACGTCAACCTGGGCGTCCAAGCCCGCGACGTCGAGGGCAAGCCCCGCCCCCGCCTCGCGACCGTGCTGGTCGGTGAGGACCCCGCCTCGCTCCTTTACGTGCGCAGCAAGCACCGCGACGCCGAGCAGGTAGGCATCTCCTCCAGCGATCACCGTCTTCCCGAGACCGCCACCACGGAAGAGGTGCTGGAGCTGGTGCAGCGCCTCAACGCCGATCCCGAGGTGTCCGGAATCCTGGTCCAGCAGCCGTTTCCGCCGCAGGTCGCCGTGCGGCCCATCGTGGAGGCGGTGGCGGCCGCGAAGGACGTCGATGGGCTGGGACCCATCAACGGCGGCCGGCTGCTGGCGGGGGCCGAGGGCCACGTACCCTGCACGCCGGCCGGCATCCTCCGCCTCCTCGACCGTTTCGACGTGCCCATCGAGGGTGCGCGAGCGGTCGTGGTGGGACGCTCCAGCCTGGTGGGCAAGCCGGCGGCGCTGCTCCTCCTCCAGCGCAACGCCACCCTCACCGTCTGCCACAGCCGCACCCGCGACCTCGCCGGGGTCTGCCGCGAGGCCGACATCCTGGTCGTCGCCATCGGCAGGGCCCGGATGGTGAAGCCGGACTGGGTGAAGCCCGGCGCGGCGGTGGTCGACGTGGGGACGAACCGGCTCGACGGCAAGCTGACCGGCGACGTCGACCCGGGCGCCCGAGAACACGCCGGCTGGTTGACGCCGGTGCCGGGAGGGGTGGGACCGATGACGCGCGCGATGTTGATGCACAACACGCTGCGCGCCGAAGAGCTCCTGCACCCGTGAGCGAGAGCCAGGAGACACCGACGGGCATGCTGACCTACGAGGAAGCGCTGAGCTACGTGACCCAGCTCGGCCGCTTCGGCATCAAGCTGGGGCTGGAGCGAAGCCGCGCCATCCTGGCGGAGCTGGGCCATCCCGAACACGGCCTCTGCGGTGCGCACATCGCGGGGACCAACGGCAAGGGCTCCACCGCCGCCTATCTGGCTTCGATCCTGCGCGCCCGGGGACTTCACGTCGGCACCACCCCCAGCCCTCACCTGCGCTCCTACACCGAGCGGGTCCAGGTCGATGGCCGGCCGATCACCGAGCACGAGTTCGCCGCCGCCGTCTCCGCCCTGCAGCCGCGCCTCCAGCCGGTGTGGGACCGGATCGGCGATCCCACCGAATTCGAGCTCCTGGTCGGACTCGCCGTCTGGTGGCTGGGTCCGCGCGTGGATCGGATGGTGGTCGAGGTCGGAATGGGCGGCCGCCTTGACTCCACCAATGTCCTCGATCTGGGCGTCGCGGTGATCACCAACGTCGACCTTGACCACATGCGCCACCTGGGCGACACCGTGGAGAAGATCGCCGCCGAGAAGGCGGGCATCATCAAGCCGGGCAACGTGGTCGTGACCGGCGCCACTGGGACCGCCCTTGCCGTCATCGAAGAGCGGGCGCGAGAGGTGGGGGCGGCCAAGCTGTGGCGGCTGGGCCAGGAGATCACGTACCGGTCCTGTTCCCTGGGTTGGTCAGGCTCCGAACTCTCGGTGCAGGGTCCGGGGTTCGCCTACGAGGGGCTCCGGGTTCCCTTGCTCGGGGGGTGGCAGCCGGAGAACGCCGCGCTGGCGGTGGCCGCGGCCCACGCCTGCGGCGACGCGACCCCGGAGGCAGTCCGCGACGGCCTGGCAGCGACTCGCTGGCCGGGCCGGATGCAGCCGGTCGAGGACTGGCTGCTGCTCGACGGTGGCCACAACGCGGCGGCGCTGCGACGCGTGGTCCCGGCCGCTCGCGAACTGGCTGGTGACCGCCCCCTGGGCCTGGTGTTCGGCGTCATGGTCGACAAGGACCTGCCGCCCATACTGGAGCAGCTCCGGCGGCTGCAGCCGGTCGCGGTGGTGACGACGGCGGCGGCGTCGGCGGGTGGCCGGGCGCTTTCGCCGGCCAAGCTGGCCGCGGCCTGGGGTCCGGGCGCCGAACCTGTCCTTCCGGCGGCGCAGGCGGTGGCCCGGGCGCGAGAGAGGGTCGGCGAGCGCGGCCTTGTCCTCGCCTGCGGCTCGATCTACCTGGTGGGGGAGCTCCTGCCCGCCTGACCGGGGCCGTTTGCCGGGAGGCGGCCCGCCGTGCACCCGTTTTGAGGGCCCTTCTCCCGGGAAACGGCCGTGCGGCGTCAGCCCGTGGGCGACGGCTCCGACAGCCAGCGCCGGAGCAGCGCGGCGTGCTGCGGGAATGCCACCTCCGGCTCCGCGATCTCGGGATGCCACTTCTTTTCCCACTCCACCGTGACCCAGCCCCGGTACCCGCGGCTGCGCACGACCTGCAGGGAACGCCGCACCGGCACCTCTCCCTCACCGAGCAGCACCAGCTTCCAGCCTGTTCGCTCGCTCGCGTCGCGCACCGCATCCTTGACGTGGACGAGAAGCGTGCGGTCCCCGATCAGATCCCAGACCTGCTCCGGCTCCTCACCCATCCGGTAGGGATGGTGAAAGTCCCAGAGGGCGCCGACCGCCCGCTCCGGCACCTGGTCGAGCACGCGGTGGACGGCACGGGCGGAGGAGAAGTCGTCGTGGGTTTCGAGCACGACCCGTACCCCGAGTCCGCCGGCGATGGCCCCCGCCCGGCGCAGATGGTCGACGATCGCGCTGTCATCGCCCGGCGTCGCCGTCCCGCCGAACACGCGCAGGACATCGCACCCCAGCTCCACTGCCAGCTCGCAGTAGCCATGGAGATCGTCCTCCCACCCCGGCTCGGGCGCGGCCATCCGCAGCGACGTGTCGACCGCGGCCACCGGCAGCCCCCGCAGCACCCGGCGCAGCCGTTCCCGCTCCGCCTCCGAGGGGCGCGGCGCCAGGAGCTCCCCCTCGACCAGGCGCAGCTCCACGCCGTCGTAGCCGTACTCGCGGCCCGCTTCGGCCACCCGCTCCAGCGACCAATCGGGACAGCCGAGCGTGCTGAAGGCCAGCCGCACATCGCCAGTGGCCTCAGTCACCGCGAACCTCCGACGTGGGCGCCGCCAGGCCGGCCTCGGCCAGGACCTTGCGCAGCGCCGAGACGGCGACCCCGAACCGCTGGGCTCCGTCCGCGTCGGGGAGCCGACCGGCGAGGTGTGGCTCCAGCGTCAGGATCCCCTGGTAGCCCTCCGCGTCGAGCGCGCCGACCAGCTCGGGGATGCGGCCCGCCCCCTCGCCCGCGGGACGGACCGAGCCCATCAACCGGTCGTGCGGGACGGGCGCGGGATACGGTTCGAGCCCCGCCCGGTCGACCGGCACCGCATCCTTGATGTGGACGTGGGCCACGTACGGGCGCAGCAGCGGCCACGCCTCCATGGGGTCAGCCCCGCACTGGACGAAGTTGGCAGGGTCGAAGGCGAATCGGAGCGCCGGTGAGTCCACCGACCGCAGCAGGTCCAGGCAGCGCTCGGGAAGGTCGCCGTAGATCCAGCTCTCGTTCTCCAGCACCAGCACCAGGTCGCGGCGACGCGCGGTCTCGGCCAACGACTCCACCCGTCTCAGGACGGTGTCCCGCAGCGACTCATAGTCACCATGGACGTAGTACGAGAACACCCGCACCAGCCGTGTCCCCAGGCGCTCGGCCGCGTCCAGGCATCGCTCCAGCCGCGGGGCCTCCTGCTGCGGTGGCTCCGCGGCCGGCACCTTGCCGAGTGGGGAACCGATCGCCGAGACCCCGATCCCGAAGTCGCGCAGCACGGTCGCGGCGCGCTCGCAGAGCCCGGCGTCGAACTCGCCCACATTGGTGCCCCACGCCGATCGCAGCTCGACCAGACCCACGCCATGCTGCGCCAGGACCCTGCACTGATCCTCCAAGGAGTCGGCGATCTCGTCGCCGAACGCGCTCAGGCGCCAGCGGTCCGCGCCCATCTCGGGGTGAGTCATCGGGCCACCTCGGTCATCGTCGAAAGCCGGACTTCGGTGCCCCGCTGCGCCGAGTCGTAGACGCCCAGCACCACCTCCAGCGCGTGCCGGCCCTCGCGCCCGGTCACGAATGGGTCGCGGTCCTGATCGATCGCATCCAGCAGATCCTGGATCTGGGTCTGGTGGGAGTCGCCCGAGATCGACGCCGGGTCGGACGCCCCGTCGGGGGTCACCGGCTGGTGGCTCTCGACCTTGCGCCCGTAGAAGGAGGTCTCTCCGTGGTAGTCCTTCAGCTCCCGGACCCGGATCACGCCTGATTCGACGACCAGGGTGCCTCCCGTGCCGCTGATCTCCAGGCGCTCTCCCATCCCAGGGTAGACCGCAGTGCTCGCCTCCAGGATGCCGACGGCGCCGTTCTCGAAGGTCAGCAGCGCGGTGGCGATGTCCTCCACCTCGATCTGGTGGGCGGCGGTCCGGCACTTGGCGACGATGCTCGTGACCGGGCCCATCATCCAGCGCAGAAGGTCGACGTAGTGGACGCCCTGGTTCATCAGGCAGCCGCCCCCATCCAGAGACCAGGTTCCGCGCCAGTCGCCACTGTTGTAGTAATCCTGCGTGCGGTACCACTTGATGAAGGCGTCGCCCAGCAGCAGGCGTCCCAGCCGGCCTGAGGTGATGACATCCTTCATCTCGCGCACGCAGGGGTCGAACCGATGCTGGGAGATGACGGCCAGCTTGACGCCGGCGCGGTCGGCAGCCTCGATCAGCCGGTCCGCCGCCCCCAGCGTGATGTCGATCGGCTTCTCGACCAGGACATGCTTGCCCGCTTCGGCGGCCTGGCAGCCGATCTCGGCGTGCAGGCCGCTGGGGACGGCGACCGTGACCACGTCGACATCCGGCCGGGCCAGCGCCCGCCGCACGTCCGTCTCCGGCTCGCCGCCGAACTGGGCAGTCAGGGCCTGGGCCTTCTCGGGCACCACATCGACGGCCGTGACCAGGTGTGCGTCCGGCAACGCCGCCAGCGCCTTGGCGTGCGTACGCGAGATCACCCCGCAGCCGACGATCGCAAATCCGTGAGAAGCCATTGCGTTTCCCCCTTGTTCGCCCCTGCGAGGCGTCCGCCCCTGCCCAGTGAGGCGGAGTCATACGTCGATCAACCTCTCGACCATAGACCGATCTCCCCTCACCGATCCGTCATCCTTTCGGAGTGCCGGTGAAACGACGGGCTTCGGTGCATCCCCTGGGCGATCAGGCGGTGCTCATCGAGTTGGGCCGGCGGATCGACACCGCGCTCAACACCCGGGCCATCGCGCTGGCGCGGGCGTTGCGGCAGCGGCGCGGAGTCCTGGAGGCGACCCCGGGCTACGCCTCGGTGACGCTGCGGTACGACCCCGAACGCCTGGAGCCGGAGACCATCCACCGCGCGGTCGAACGCCTCCTGGCCCAGAAGACGGCACCTCCCGGGATGGGCCGGTTGCACCGGGTGCCGGTGATCTACGACGGGCCCGATCTGGAGGAGACGGCGCGAACCCTGGAGCTCAGTGTCGAGGAACTGATCCACCTCCACACGCAGCCCACGTACCGCTGCTTCATGGTCGGGTTCTGTCCCGGCTGGGCCTACCTGGGCCCCCTGCCGGAACGGATACGCCTCTCCCGGCGTGCCGTCCCCCGCACTGCGGTGCCGGCGGGCACGGTTGCCATCGCCGGCGCTCAGGCGGGTGTCTACCCCCTCCCCACCCCCGGTGGCTGGCACCTGCTCGGCCGCACCACCCTGCCCATGTTCCTGCCCGAGCAGGACCCTCCCAGCCTTTTCCTGCCCGGCGACCGGGTCCGCTTCTTTCAAGTCGATCGGACGGGGCCGGGGGCAGCTGCTCTCAAGGGCGAAGTGGGCTCGTGAACCCGAACGTGGAGAGCGAGCCCGCTCTCGGGGTCGAGCAGCCGGGGCTCCTGACCACCATCCAGGACCTTGGGCGCCCCGGTCACCACAATGCCGGGGTTCCCGCCGGTGGCGCGATGGATCGATTCGCGCTCGCAGCGGCCAACCTCCTGGTCGGCAATCCGGCCGGTGCCGCGGGGCTGGAGGTGACCATGCAAGGTCCCGCGCTGGTGGCCCGGCGCGGCCTCCTGGTCGCCATCGCCGGCGCCGACCTCTCACCTCAACGGAACGGGCATCCGCTCCCCACCTGGACCTCCTGCTTTCTAGCCGCCGGCGCGCGGCTCACCTTCGGCGCCCGGCGCCGCGGGGCGCGAGCTTACATCGCCGTGCAAGGTGGTCTCGAGGGAGAGCGCTGGCTCGGTTCGCGGTCGACCTACCTGCTGGTGTCGCGCGGCGGCCAGGGAGGGCGTCAGTTGGAGGCCGGGGACGAGCTGCGCCGGCTGCCGCCGGCCGGTGGCCCCGCGGTCGTGGGCCGCAGTCTGGCGCCCACCCTCCGGCCGGGCACTCCCGGGGTGGTGACCGAGCTGCGCTGCATCCCGGGCCCGCACGCGGGCCGGCTGCGCTCCGAGGACCACGCGCGCTTCTACGGCGCCACCTGGACGGTCAGTCGCGACGCCGACCGGATGGGTGCCCGCCTGGAGGGAGGTCACCTCCGGATCGAGATCCCGGACCTGCTCTCCTTCGGTCTCGCCGCCGGCTGCGTGCAGGTGCCGCCCTCGGGAGAGCCGATCGTCCTCCTCCAGGACCACCAGACCGCGGGAGGGTACCCGGTGGTGGCGGCTGTGATCACCGCCGACCTGCCGCTCGCGGCCCAGTTGCTGCCGGGCGATCGGGTGCGCTTTCGGGAGGTTCCGCTGCCAGTGGCGCAGGAGGCGTTCCAGGAGCAGCGGCGGATCCTGGAGGGGCTTCGCTGATCAGCCGGACGCGATTCCGCTCAGGAAGCTCAGCACATGGGGCCAGAGCTCGGCGTCGGCCTGGGCGTTGGCGGTCGGAGAAGCGCCGGACGTGGTCGGGACTCCGCTCAGTGGGGGGGCCACCGAGGGCTCGTAGGGGATCAATCTGTTCACGCCGTGACCTCCATAGGGGTAGGCGTAGAGCGGGTGGGGCTGAGGATCGTGCGCCGTACCCAGCTCGCTCTCGATCGCCCTCGAGTAGAGGCAGGACGGCCACAGCGCGTCGTACTCGCCGCAGTCGAGCAGGATGGGGGCGCGAATCTGGCCTACCGGGATCACCGCCGCGGGATCGTCGGTGGGACTGGTGGTCGCGGTTTGGCGCGTGTATGGAAGTGGCCGGCCGCCCAGCGTCCAGGCCGCCCCATCGCAGACAGGAACCCCTACGCCCGCGGGGGAGGAGAGGCCGCACCCGGCCACATTGGCGGGAGTGGAGGCGATCACGCCCTGCACCAACGTCGGGTAATGAACACCGAGCAGCAGCGCTGCCTCACTGCCCCGTGACGCACCCGCAACCACGACCTCTTTCACGCCCGGCTGCTCGTGCAGCCAGGTCAATGCCCGGGCGAAGTACTCCAGCGGAATGTCAGTGAGAGACGGCGGCAGGCCGGGCGCGTTGAAGTAGGCCACCTCCAGCGTGCGGTAGCCGTGCAGCGCGAAATACGCGCCAGATAGAGGCGATGGGAGACCGCCCTCGGACCCGCCGAAGAAAAGGACCGCCAGCGAGGAAGGGTGGCTCGGCGTCACCAGACGGCCCACGAAGCCAACCTGCGCAAGGTCCTCATCCGCCGTCCCCACGCCCGCGAAACCGGTGCGGTCGAAGGTCCGGCTCGCCAGCGTGCGCCCGTTCGCGGAGACCGACACCTGAAAGCTCTCCCGGGGTCCCCAGACGTAGCCATCGTCCTGCGGGGGAACGGGTTGACTCGGGGTCATGGTGGCGACCAGGCCCATCCCGAAGACGCCGCGATAGCTGCCGCTCAGGGCGCGCGCCCGGTTCAGGCGGAGGTCTCCGTTTCGGTCCGCCTCGAAGGTCGCCCGCGCCCTCCAGGGCGTGGCCGCGGCGTCGATCGACGTCACCTGCACCTGGGCCCGCTGGTCTCGCTGCAGACCCGTCACGGTGATCGAGACGGGTTGATCCACTGTTGAGGTGCCGGGGGTGACCTGGATGCTGACCTGGCCAGAGAAAGGCGCGCAGGCGGCGATCGCGGCCGCAGCCACCAGTGCCACGGCGACGATCAGAGCCAGTCGCTGCACGGCACCCGCATTCTGCTCGGTCTGGCCGGCGACGACCGCTCCCATTTACCGCCGACGTAGCCAACCCGAATCCCCCGGGATACGATGGGCGAACCGGAGATCGGTTCCGGCCGCGTCGCACAGGATCCGCAGCGCAAGGAGAACACGAACACGATGGCCCGCCTTGGAGGCGTTTTCGCATGATCAGCCACCCCTCCTTCGAGCTTCACTCGTGGGCCGTCACCGTGACCGAGCTCGACCTCGATCTCCTGGCGCATGTCGAGTCCGTGTTCGCCCTCTCCAACGGGCACATCGGCGTCCGGGCCAACCTCGACGAGGGTGACCCCCACGAACTCCATGGGACCTACCTCAACGGGTTCTTCGAGGTGCGCCCGCTGCCCTACGCGGAATTGGCGTATGGCAACCCGGAGGCCGGACAGACGGTGGTCAGCGTCACCGATGGGAAGGTAATCCGGCTGGTCGTCAACGACGAGACCTTCGACGTTCGGTACGGCCGGCTCAACGCACACCGTCGCCGGCTGGATCTGCGTGAAGGAACCGTGACCCGGGAGGCGGAGTGGGTCTCGCCGGCCGGGCGGCGCATCCTGATTCGGTCCGTCCGGTTCGTATCCCTCGTGCAGCGGGCGATCCTCGCCATCCGTTACGAGATAGAGGTTCTCGACCAGCCGGCCAGCGTCGTGCTGCAGTCGGAGCTGGTCGCCAATGAGCCGTCCGCGGTCTCGAGCCACGATCCCCGGGCCGCCGCGGCGCTCGAGTCCCCGTTGGTGTCTCTGGACCACTTCCATGCCGAGTACCGCGCGGTCCTGGTCCACCAGGCCAAGGCGTCGGGCCTGCAGGTGGCTGCCGGCATGGACCATCAGATCGAGGGCCCCGAGGGCACGCTGTGCCGCATCGAAAGCGAGGCGGATATGGCACGGCTCAGCGTGGCCACGGACCTCGAGCCGGGCCAGAAGCTGACGCTGACCAAGTTCGTCGCCTACGGCTGGTCCAGCCGCCGCACGGTGCCGGCCCTGCGCGCCCAGGTCGAGGGCGCGCTGCTCTCGGCCCTGCACCACGGCTGGGACGGCACCTTGCAGCAGCAGCGCGAGTACCTGGACAACTTCTGGAAGCACGCCGACATCGAGATCGTGGGCGACTCGGAGCTGCAGAACGCGGCCCGGTTCGCTCTCTTCCACGTCCTGCAGTCCGCGGCGCGGAACGAGGGCCGCGCGGTTCCCGCCAAGGGACTGACCGGCCCCGGCTACGACGGCCACACCTTCTGGGACACCGAGTCCTTTGTCCTGCCGGTCCTCACCTACACCGCGCCGACCGCGGTCCGCGACGTGCTGCGATGGCGCCACCGGACACTCGATCGCGCGAAGGAGCGGGCGCAGCAGCTGAACCTGCAGGGAGCGGCTTTCCCCTGGCGCACGATCCGCGGAGAGGAGTGCTCTGGTTACTGGCCGGCCGGCACGGCGGCGTTCCACATCAACGCCGACATCGCGGACGCCGTGCTGCGCTACGTGAACGCGACCCTCGATGACGACTTCGTCATCCACCACGGGCTCGCGATCCTGGTCGAGACGGCCCGGCTCTGGCGGTCCCTCGGCCACCACACCGAACACGGCGACTTCCGCATCGACGGCGTGACCGGGCCCGACGAGTATTCGGCGATCTCAGACAACAACGTCTACACCAACTTGATGGCGGCCCGGAATCTACTCGGAGCGGCCGAGGCCGCCGAGCAGCACGCCGACCTGGCGGCGGCGATGGACGTCGACGCGGAGGAGATCGCCAGCTGGCGCGACGCCGCGCGCGCCATGGTGGTGCCCTTCGACGAGGCGCGTGGAATCCATGCCCAGGCGGAGCGCTTCACCGAACACCAGCGGTGGGACTTCCAGAACACGCCCATCGAGAAGTACCCCCTGCTCCTCCACTACCCGTACTTCGACCTCTACCGGAAGCAGGTGGTGAAGCAGCCGGACCTGGTGCTGGCGCTGCACTTCTGCGGCGACCACTTCACGACCCAGCAGAAGCTGCGCGACTTCGACTACTACGAGGCCTTGACGGTGCGCGACTCCTCGCTCTCGGCTGCCACCCAGGCCATCGTCGCGGCTGAGGTGGGGCACATGGAGCTGGCCTTCGATTACTTCGGCGAGGCGGCGCTGATGGATCTGGAGGACCTCGAGCACAACGTCCGGGACGGTGTTCACATGGCCTCCCTGGCGGGCGCCTGGATGGTGCCGGTGGCCGGCTTCGGCGGCATGCGTGACCACCCGTCGGAAGGACTCTCGTTCACGCCGCGGCTGCCCAGCCGGATCACCAAGCTGCGCTTCCGGATGCGCTACCAGGGCCGGCTGCTGGAGGTGGAGCTCGTGCATCACAGCGCGACCTACCGGTTGCTGGAGGGGGACGCGCTCACCATCGTCGAGCGGGGCGAGAAGGTGAGGCTGGAACCAAAGGCACCGGTGACGCGGCCGATTCCGGATCTGCCGCCGCTGCCTCGCCCGCGCCAGCCGGTGGGAAGAGAACCGGCGCCCCGCGCAGCCCTGACGTCGTGACCGACCGCAGCTGGGAGGCTGTCGACGACTACTTCTCCTCGACGCTCGGCATCTCCGACCGGGTGCTCGACGAGGCACTGGCGCGTGCCCGGCGTGCGGGGCTGCCGCCGATCCAGGTCTCGCCCAACCAGGGGCGGCTGCTAGGGATGCTGGCACGCGCGATCGGGGCTCGCACCGTGCTCGAGATCGGAACCCTCGGTGGTTACTCGGCGATCTGGTTGGGCCGCGCCCTGCCCACGGTGGGGCGGCTGGTCACGCTGGAGGTCGACCCCCAGCACGCCGAGGTGGCACGCGCCAACCTGGCCCAGGCCGGGCTGGGGGCGATCGCCCAAGTGGTACAAGGAGACGCCGTGGAGAGCCTGCGGCGGCTCCACGCCCAGGGCGCGACGCCCTTCGACTTCATCTTCATCGACGCCAACAAGGACGCCTACGACACCTACCTCGAGCTCGCCCTGCGGCTCTCGCATCCGGGGACGCTGCTGGTCGCCGACAACGTGGTGCGGGGCGGAGCCGTCGCCGACGCCGCCAGCGGGGATCCGGACGTGCAGGGCGTGCGCCGGTTCACCACCCTGCTGGGCAGCCTCCCCCATGTGGATGCGACCGCGATCCAG
Source organism: Candidatus Dormiibacterota bacterium (assembly GCA_963790575.1). GTDB lineage: Bacteria > Chloroflexota > Dormibacteria > Dormibacterales > Dormibacteraceae > CAVTSA01. The sequence continues at coordinate 324,747 of CAWBPD010000012.1, forward strand.
ACCGTCGGGACAAAGGGCTACGACGGCTTGGTGGTCGCGCTGGTCACCGGCCCCACCCGCTGAACAACGGGATACCGGCGTTGGCGCTCAGCGGTGGTGCTGGTGGTGGCCGGTCCGTCCGTGGAGTTGGCCGATCGCGTGGGGGAGGACCGGGAGCACCGCCTCCAGCGACTCCACCGCGCCGCTCACGCTGCCCGGGACGCACAGCACCAGGCATCTACCGCGCACGCCGCCCAGGGACCGGGAGAGCGAGGACATCGGCGTCTTCTCGAGCCCCTTCTGCCGCATCAACTCGCCGAGACCGGGCACCTCGTAGTCGAGCGCCGGCAGCACCGCCTGCGGGGTGACGTCGCGCGGCGTGAGGCCGGTGCCGCCGGTGGTGACCACCAGGTCCACCTCGTCCGTGGCCAGGCCGAGCACCGCGCGGAGCTGGTCGGCATCGTCGGCGATCACCTCCACCGACTGCACCCCGAAGCCCGCCTCCTGCAGCCGTTCCCGCAGCGCCGGACCCGACTCGTCGCGCATGTCGCCCGCCGAGGCCCGGTCGCTGAGCGTGATCACGCGGGCGGTCAGCGCGTCCACGCGCCCGACCGTCCTCCTGCTTTGTGCAGCAGCTGCACCCGTTCGATGACCACCCCACGCTCCATCGACTTCACCATGTCGATCAGGGTCACCCCCGCCACCGCGGCCGCGGTCAGCGCCTCGATCTCCACCCCGGTGCGCTCGCTCACCCGCACCGTGACCTCGACTCGCACCCCGTCCTCCCGCAGGTCGAGGTCGACGTCGACACCCGTGATCGGGAGTGGGTGGCAGAGGGGGATCAGCTCAGGAGTGCGCTTGGTGGCCATGATGGCGGCGATCCGAGCCACCTGGAGCGCGTCCCCCTTCTTCAGCGAGTTGTCCCGGATCGCGGTCACGGTGCCGGCGGCCATGCGCACGAAGCACTCCGCGGTCGCCTCCCGCGCGGTCACGTCCTTGGCCGAGACGTCGACCATGCGCGCGGCGCCTCGTTCGTCGACGTGCGTCAGTTCGTGCTCCACAGGCCACACTTTAGGGCTGCATCGAGGAGTGTCACCGGATCTCGAACGCCCATGCGGCCCACCTGCTGCGTTGCCGCTTTACGGTGCTCAGTCACGAGTGACGAACGCGCTCCTTCCGCTCCGCACCGGCGCCTTGCATCTGAACCACCTGGACGCCCGATCTCTCGGCGCCCCTCCTCGACACAGCCCTAGAACCGCCCCGTACTCTCACGTTTGATGGCGTCGACGCCGACCTCTCCGCGCCCCCGAAAGAGGCGCCCGGGCCGGCTCTGGCTCTTCTTCTGGGGTAAGAAACGCCGGGGCTTTCCCGGGCTCCTGGTGGGGACGATGGTGGTCTTGATCCTGCTCGGGCTGGCCTTCGGGCTGGTCCCACACGGTTTCGACGTCCTCGGCTACCTCTTCCTGCTCCCGGTCCTGGCACTGATCGCCGTCTGCGTCGCCGCCGTCGTGCTCACCATCCTGGCCGCGGCGGGAATTCTCAAGCCAAAGGATCGTCGGCGCCGTCGCCCCGGCCCCTAGCGACGCGACGCTCTGCCGTCGGCCGGGCGATCCCCGTCGTCGAGGGCGCCCAGCACCGGCTGGACCGGATGTAGCGGGCCAGTGCCTCGGCGCTCATCGGCTCGTCGGCGGCGATCTCGGGCATCCCAACCTCGACGAACCGTGCCCCGGCGGCGGGCACCCCGCTTCACTCGGACGCCGAGCGCGACGCTTCGCGGGCAGGGGGGACCGACGCGGCCCGGATCGCGGCCGCGCGGTTGGCGACCAGGACTGCGGCCTGCCCGGCCCCGACACCGTTGTCGATGTTCACCACGGTCAGCCCGCCCGCGCAGGACTGGAGCATGGTGGTGAGCGCTCCCCGGCCCTCCCCGCCCTGCCCATACCCGGTGGAGACCGGCAGCCCGATCACCGGCACCGCCATCAGTCCAGCGACGACGCCCGGCAGCACCCCGTCCATGCCTGCCGCCACCACCACCACGTCGGGGTCCCACTCCTGAAGCTCGGCGAGCGGCCCCAGGAGCCGGTGCAGGCCGGCGACGCCCAGGTCCGCGCGCAGCCGGACCGCGTGCCCGCAGGCGTCGACCAGCACCCGCACCTCCTCCGCCGCGTCGAGGTCGGAGGTGCCCGCAGTCAAGATCGCCACCCGGCCGCCTCTGGTGGGCACCACGAAGTCCCGACGCACCACCCGTGCCGCTCGTCGGTGTTCGTTGAGCACCAGATCCGCTCGCGCCGCCGCCTCCCGCAGCACCACCCAGTGGCGCTCCCCGAGGCGGCTGACCAGACCTTGACCGCGGTCCTGAGCGAGGCGGACCGCGAGCCGGGCCGCCTCTTCGGGGCGCTTACCCTCGGCGAGCACCACCTCGGGCACCCCCCGGCGGCGCTCGCGGGCGACATCGAGTTGGGCTGCCCCGCCCAATTCCTCCAGCTGCGCGCGCCGGAGCTCCCTCAAAGCCGCCGTCTCCGACAGCTCCCCTGTCCGAACGCGGCGGACCCAGTCCTCCATCAGCTCGCCAACACCGTCACGCGGAGCTGACGGCGACGCGGTCCGTCGAACTCGCACAGGAACACCCGCTGCCACTGGCCCAGGGCCAGGTCGCCCTTCTCGACCGGAAGCGTGACGCTGGCGCCGACCAGGATGGTCTTCACGTGCGCGTCCGAGTTCCCTTCGGCGTGGCGCCAGCCCCGGAAGCGGGGCACCAACTCGGCCAGATGCCTCACCGCGTCGGCGGCCACGTCCGGATCATGACCCTCGTTGACGGTGACGGCGCAGGTGGTGTGAGGAGAGAAGACGATGCAAATGCCTGAGCCCGGGTGCTGCTCACGCACGGCCGCCCGCACCTGATCGGTGACGTCGCGGAACTGTTCGCGCCGGTCGGTCTCGACGGTGAGCATCGGCATCGGCCCAACGATCCTACGTGTGTGTTCGAGTCCGCAGGAGACCGGGTGGTGACGCGTAGCATCGGCCGCGATGGGGATCCTCGACTTCATCCGAGAACGAGCCCGTTACTACAACTGCCCGGCCTGCGGGCACAACCTCCGCGGTTGCGAGCTGCGCATGCTCCGCCAGGTGCAGGACCGCTACACGGTTCAGGTCACCTGTGCCTCCTGCGGGGTGCAGTTCGTGGTCATCCTCGCCGTCCAGGGTGAGGGCATGAGCGCCGAGGAGGAGGCCGAGGCCATCGCCGAGCTGGCCGAGTTGGAGGAGGCGGAAGCCGAGGTGGCGGAGCCGATCGCACTCGACGAAGTGCTTGACGTGCATCTCATGCTCCGCGATTTCGAAGGCTCGCTGACCGACCTCATCGCCACACCGGACGAGCATCGCTGAACCGGCGGCGGTGAGCGCTCCCCGCGTCTATCTCGACGACCTTGGGAGCGCACCCCTCCTGGAAGTCGCGCGGAAGGCCCGGATGGAGGCGCCGGCGGGAAATCCGCAGAGCATCCATCGTGAGGGTCGCATGGCCCGCGCCGCGCTGGATCAGGCACGCGATCGGGCCGCGGCGTCGCTCGCGCTTCCGCCCCTGGACCTGGTGTTCTGCGGCTCGGGCACGGAGGCGGTCAACCTGGCCCTCCTGGGCGCCGGCCGCCGCTTGCCGCGCGACCGCTCGGTGGTGACCTGGGAGGCCGAGCATCCGTCGGTCCTGGCCGCCGTCCGCCGGCTGGTCCTGGAAGGGGTGCGGGTGCACGTCCTTCCGGTCGATGCGGGGTGCCGGCCCGACCCGGCGGCCATCCCCGACGATGCCGGCTTGGTCTCGACCTCGATGGCGAACAGCGAGGTGGGCACCCTGCAGCCGGTCGGGGAGATCAGCGCGCGCGCCCACCAACTGATGGCGGTGGTTCATGTCGACTGCTGCCAAGGGGCACGCTGGCTCCCCCCTCCGGTGGAGGAGGCCGACCTGGCGTCCTTCAGCGGGCACAAGCTGGGGGCAGGCGGGGGAGGCGTGCTCTACGCCGACCATGAGATCCTCCTGGATCCGCTGCAGCTGGGGGGACCGCAGGAGTTCGGGCGCCGGGCCGGTCACCTCGACGCGGGCCTGGCGAGCGCGGTCGCGGCGGCGCTGGAGGAGACGGCCAAACGGCGCGAGGTCGAGGCCGACCGCACAGCCCCCCTGGCCGAGCGCCTGCGGGTGACGCTGGTGGAACTGGGGGGAGCGCTGGTCGGCGCCGCGCCACGCCTGCCCAACATCGCGGCCGCCGCCTTCGCCGACCGGCGCGGAGAGGACATCCTGCTGGCGCTGGACCTGGCCGGCCTGGCCGCCTCCAGCGGGGCCGCCTGCGCGGCCGGTTCGCTGGACCCCTCGGTCGTGCTGCTGGCCATGGGGCGCAGCCTGCCCGAGGCGGAAGGGAGCCTCCGGCTGAGCGTCGGCTACGAGACGACCGAAGCGGAAGTGGAGGCCGCGATCGCAATCCTCCGCGCGACGCTCAGGACCCGGGCGGCTTCTGTCGCGTCAGCGGGAGCAACAGCACCGTCCCGACCATGACCAGGCCGCCCACGGCTCCCACCGTGCCCGAGAAGGTGTACTCCTTGCCCGCATCGCCCGGAGCGCCGTGGATGACGGTCGCGATGCCCCCGATGATGAGGCCAACCCCGACCAGGAAAAGGAGCCCCATCGCGTACCTCACGCCCGGAGCGTAGCACCTCCGAACAGGCGGCAGACCGGGCCAGCGGTGGTGCAGGCTGCGGCTTGGACTGAGACCGGACCTCCGACCGACCTCGGGCTGACGCCCGATATTTGGCTGCTCTCAACCCGAGGGAGAGGCCGCTGGTGATCGAGGGCGGCCCTGCTTGTTGGGGTGTACGGGATTTGCTTTGCCCAGGGAGGGCACGGCCCCCCTGGACCCTCCCGGCGGCTTCGCCGCCGAGCCCTGCCGGGTCCACAGTGGTCGCTGCTCCTGAGGCCTTCTGCTTGCTCGCTTCGGGCTACCGCCCGAGCTGCGCCCGCTAGTACGAGTCCGCGAGATTCCTACGCGTGCTCACGAGGCCCGTGCCAGGCGCGCCGGCGTGCGACGCGAGCGCCGTGCTGTGTGTCCGTCCGAATAGATCGGTAATCAGCCCTCGTTCAGTGCCCGCCGCAGGAGCAGGCGCCGCCGCAGGCGCAGCCTCCGCCGGTGGCGGCGGTGGGGATGGCGAAGTCCTCACCCGAAGGTTCGGCACCGAACGCGGCGAAGCTCGAGACCTGGACGTGCGAGCGCTCGCCGTTGCAGGTGGGGCACGTCTGGGCGTGGTCCCGACTCGCGAACGAGGTCAGCACCTCGAACGTGTCCTGGCAGTCGTCGCAGCGATACTCGTAAATCGGCACGAGATGGATCCTACGTCGCTCCTGGATGAATACGCGAACCTGGTGGCAGGCTGGCCCGGTCTGATGGGTCAGGGGCAGCGCGAGCACGCGCGCGAGCTGGTCGACGACTCGCTGGCCCTGCTGCGCCACCTGGATCGGGCCCAGACCCTCCTCGACGTCGGGACCGGCGGCGGCATGCCCGGCATCCCGCTCGCGATCGCGCGGCCCGACCTGCGGGTGACCCTGCTCGAAAGCGACCACCGCAAGGCGGCCTTCTGCACCCACGCCGCGGCGGTCCTCCGACTCGATCTCGCCGTGGTGGCGGAGCGGGCCGAGGACGCGGCACACGGGCCTTTCCGCGAGAACTTCGACGCCGTCACCGCGCGGGCCCTGGCGCCCTTCCCGGAACTGCTCGAGCTCTGCCTGCCGTTCGTCCGTCTCGGCGGCCGGCTGCTCGCCATGCGCACCGACGGCGAGCCTCTGGACGGCGCCTGGGAACGTCTGGGCGGCAGTGAACCCGAGATTCAGGCCGCGCCCACCGAAGCCCGCGAGCGGGGGGTGGTGGTCGTCGTCCGCAAGGTCGATCGCACCCCGCCCGACCTCCCGCGCAGGCCGGGCGAGCCACATCGTCACCCGCTCTTAAACTGACAGCAGCTATGGCGCAGGATGTCCTGACGATCGCCGGAGTCGAGCTCTCATCGCGGCTGTTCCTGGGGACGGGCAAGTACCGCACGGACGAGGAGATGCTGACATCTCTGGAGGCGGCCGCGCCTTCTCTGGTCACGGTGGCTCTGCGGCGCCTCAACCTCGAGGATCCGACGCAGCGCACACTCCTCGACACCATCGACTGGTCCCGCTACCGGGTCCTCCCCAACACGGCCGGGTGTGCCACCGCGGAAGAGGCGATCCGGATCGCACGCCTCGCCCGCTCCATGGGGCTCGGCACCTGGATCAAGCTGGAGGTCATCCCGGACCCTCAGTCGCTGCTCCCCGACCCGATCGACACCGTCCGGGCCGCCGAAGTCCTGATCCAGGAGGGTTTCAGCGTCCTCCCCTATCTCAACGCCGACCCCGTGCTGGCAAGGCGCCTGGAGGAGTTGGGGTGCGCGACGGTGATGCCCCTGGGGTCTCCGATCGGGAGCGCCCAGGGACTCCAGACGCGGCGCCAGATCGAGCTCATCGTGGAGCGGGCGACCGTCCCGGTGGTGGTCGACGCCGGCATCGGGTGCGCCTCGGACGCCGCGCTGGCGATGGAACTGGGTGCCGATGCGGTGCTGGTCAACAGCGCGGTCGCCCTCGCCGACCACCCGGCGCTGATGGCGGAGGCGATCCGGCTCGGCGTGGAAGCCGGGCACAAGTGCTTCCTCGCCGGGCGCATCCCCGAACGTCCATACGCGAGCCCGAGCTCTCCCAGGGAGGGCATTTCACCCCCACCCGCGGTCGCGACCCGCTGAGGGGGCTCGAGCTCCCGGCCGCGATGGCGGTGGTGCCCACCGCCGAGGCGGGCCTGGGCGCGGTGGGACGCGGCGCCACCATCCTCCAGCTGCGGCGGCCTGGCGCGCCAGTCGCCGAACTGGCGGCGGAGGCACGCCGGCTGGCCGCCGAGAGCCCGGTCCCCGTGGTCGTGAGCGGCCGGGTCGACCTCGCGCTCGCGCTTGGGCTCGGGGTCCACCTTCCGGAGCCGGACCTCCCGGTCTCGGCCGCCCGGCGCCTCCTTCCCGCTGCCCTGATCGGCTCCTCGGTCCACGACCGCGAGGGGGCTCTGGCCGCCGCGCGCGGAGGGGCGGACTACGTACTGCTGGGACCGGTCTTCCCGACCCCCAGCCATCCGGGCGCGCCCGGGCTCGGCGTGGAAGGGTTTCAGAGGATCGCGGCCCGGGTGCCGATCCCGGTCATCGCCATCGGTGGCGTCGATCGCGAGCGCGCGGCCGCGCTGGGTGGGGCCGGGTACGCCGCCATCCGTGCCTTCGCCATACCGCCTGGCCACGAGTAGCATCGGGCGCGTGGAGCGGCTTCGGGTCAACGGGCGCGAGGTCGAGCTTTCACGGCCGACGCCCCTGCCCGACTACCTGCGCGGCATCGGTGTCGATCCCCGGGCGGTCGCCGTGGAGCACAACGGCGAGATCCTCCAGCGCGAGCTGTACGCCGCCTGCGTGCTCGACGACGGTGACGTGGTCGAGATCGTGCGCATGGTCGGCGGCGGCGTCGACCCCGCCACCACCAGACGCCAGGTGTCACCCCTCGTCGATCCCACCGCCTCCGAGGAGTGGCTCCAGGCCCTTGCGGCGCCGCGCCGCGGGCCTGCCGCCGTCGCCTGGGAGCTGCGCGAGCGCGTCCGCCGCAACCAACTGCCGAACGGTCAGCGCCTGCGGCTGGTGGAGATCATGGCCGAGTGGGCCCTCTCGCCCGCCGACGCCCGGTCGGCGATGGCGCTGCTCGGCCGCCTGGGGGTGGTTCGCCAGGAACCCGGTGGCGGCGCGGTCGTGTACCGGCCCACCCGGGCCCAGATCGAGGAGAGCTGGCTCGCCCGCAGAGCCCTCGAGGGACTGGCCGCGGAGGAGGCCGCCCGGCGCATCGACCGGCGCGGTTTGGACCGGTTGGAGACAGCGCTCAAGGAGATGCGGGGCACGCGGCCGCGCAACCTCCTCCGGTTTCTCCTCGTCGTCGATCCGGCGTTCCACGACCTGGTGAACGCCGCCGCGGGGATGCAGCGCCTGCGGGCACTGGTGACCGAGGCGAGGGTGGCGGCCCAGATCGGCATGATCCTGGTGACCAGGGAGCGCCTGGATGCCGTCGAGGGGATCCTTGAACTGCACGCCGCGATCGTCGAGGGGCTGGCCGCACACGACCCGGAGGGCGCCGCGGCGGCCGTGCGGGCCCACTACGACGTGACCCGTGAGTACTGGCTCGATGCCTGGGACCAGGGAACCCGGGACGAGGTGAAGGTCGAGACGGCGCGGAGCACGTAGGAGTGGGAGTCCCTACGTCCGTCTCGACCGCGGCCGGCTCCTCCGTGACCGAGGTGGCGCGTCGATTCTGTGGCGACGTTCGGGAGGGCCGGGTGGCGCCCTCTTCTCACGTTCGGATGCGGGATCTGATGGCCTCGTACGGCGCTTCCCGTACCGCCGCCCAGGGTGCGATCGCGATCCTGCGCCGCCAGGGCCTGCTGGTCCCGGACCTCCGAGGCCGGCTTCTGCTGCGCCTCCCGACTCGTTCGGAAGTGCGGGAGATCCTGGCTCTGCGCATCGCCCTCGAGCTGCTGATCCTCGAGATCGGCATCACGCGGCTGAGCGACGCCGACCTGCAGCGCATGGGGGCTTCCATCCTCAGACTTCGCACCGCCATCGTCGACAGTCGTTGGGACATGGACCGCGCGGTCTCCACGGCGTTCAACAGCCTGGGGCGGGTCACCCGGTCGCCGATGGTGCTGCGGATGATTGCCGAGCTCCACCACGAGTCCCGGAGCTATCGCGCGCTGCTGGAGGATCTGCTGGCTGCTTCCACCAGCATCCGTGAGGCGAACCATCTGGAGGAGATGTGGCGCGCGGTGGCCGCGCGTGACGTGGCGGCCGCCTGCCGGCTCCATCGAAACCACATCGAACGGCTCGGGGAGTGGGTGCTGGAACGCCTCCCGGAGGCCAGCTCTTAGGAGGTCGCGGGCCAGCCCCGACGTTCCAGCGCCGCCTCGGCCGCCGCTCGCTCGTCCCAGGGCTCCTGGCGCCGTCCCTCGCGCATCATGAACCGCTCGTGTCCCTTGCCCGCCAGGAGCACGGAGTCCCCGGGACGGGCGAGGCCGATCGCACGCTCGATCGCGCGCGCCCGATCGAGCTCGATCTCCCAGACACCGCGCCCGGTCGCCCGCGCCCCTGCCTCCACGGACGCCGCCAGCAGCGCCGGGTCGGTGTCCACCGGGTCGTCGGTGGTGATGCAGAACCAGTCGCTGCCCAGGGCCGCCGCTCGGCCCATGCCGCCGGGATCGTGGCCATCCGAGCGGTCGCTGCAGCCGAAGACGCAGAGCACGCGGCCCCCGGTGAAGGCTCGCACCTCGTGCAGCGCGCTGGCCAGCGACTCTGAAGCGTGCGCGTAGTCGACCAGGATCGAGAAGGGCTGGCCGCGGTCGACCCGCTCCAGGCGCCCGGGGACGCCCGCGAAGGTGGCCATCCCGGCGGCGACGGCCTCGGGTGAGACGCCCAGCGCGAGGGCGATCCCGGCCGCGCAGAGGGCATTGGCGACGTTGAACCGTCCTGGCATCCCAAGCCGAGTCGGCACCACCTGGCCGCCGGCGTGGAGTCGGAAGGCGGTCCCTCCGGGTTGGGCGTGCAAGTCCGAAGCGCGGAGGGCAACCGCCGGATCGCCTCCTTCCAGGCTGTACGCCAGCATGCGGTCCAGCGAGCGGTGGGCCCGGAGGGGCCCGTAGGAGGCGTCGTCCCTATTCAGCACCGCCGTCTTCGGAATTCCCTTGGACGGGCTCGCGCAGAGATCCAGCAGTTTCGCCTTCGCGGCTATGTACGCCTCCCAGGTGCGGTGGTAGTCGAGGTGGTCGTGGCCGACGTACGTATAGGCGGCGACATCGACTGCGCTGCCGTAGAGGCGGTCCTGGTCGAGCGCGTGGGAGCTGGCCTCGATCACCGTCGCCCGCAGTCCATTGCCGGCCATCTCGGCCAGCGCCTGCTGCAGCGCAGGCGCCGCGGTGGTGGTGAGCCCGGTCGCGTTGGCGCCGGCTCCGGTCCCGCGGTCCTCGCTCACCGTGCTCAGGAAGCCGGCGGCGACGCCTGCCGAACGGAGCAGGTGCGCGGTCAGATGTGTGACCGTCGTCTTGCCGTCGGTGCCGGTGACGCCGGCCAGGAGCAGGCGCCGCGAGGGGTCGCCCGCGAGACGGGCGGCGATCAGCGCCAGGGCGCGGCGAGGCTCCTCCACCTGGATCACGGGCACCGCATCCGGAACCGGGACCGGGTGCTGGACCGCCAGTGCGGCGCCCACCGCCGCGGCTGCCGGCGCGTAGTCGTGGCCGTCCAACCGGTGACCGGGGACGGCGACGAAGAGAGCCCCCAGACCCGCCTGGCGAGAATCGTCGACGACGCGGTCGATGGTCACCTCGCCACCGCGCAGCACGGTCGCGCCGGCCACTTCCGCCGCCTCGGCCAGCAGCATCGGCCTGAGCATACTGACGCCGGTGGCGGCTCCGGTCCGCGTGATGGGCATCATCAATGTGACCCCCGACTCGTTCAGCGGCGACGGGACCTTCAGCGCGGGGTGGTCGCGGGGGGCGGGGATCGCGAGCGCCCTGGCGCGCGGGGACTCCTTCGCGGCGGCCGGCGCCGAGGTGCTCGACGTGGGCGGCGAATCCACCCGTCCCGGCTACACGCCGGTCCCGGTCGAGGAGGAACTGGCGCGCGTGGTGCCGGTGGTGGAAGGCCTGGCCCGGCGCGGCCATCTGGTCTCGATCGACACCACCAAGCCGGCCGTGGCCGAGGCGGCGCTGCGCGCCGGGGCGCGGATGGTCAACGACATCTGGGGCCTCAAGCGGTCCCCGGAGCTGGCGCGGGTGGCGGCGGGGGGCCGCGCGGATCTGGTCTTGGTCCACAACCAGCAGGGCCACGAGTACGAGCGGGACTTGCTGGAGGAGATCATCGACTCCCTGCGCCGGAGCGTCACCGTGGCGGAGGCGGCCGGCGTCCCGCGAGAGCACCTCTGGGTGGACCCCGGCATCGGGTTCGGGAAGACGGCGACGCAGAACGTGGAGGTCCTCCGTCGCCTCGACGAGCTCCAGGCGCTGCACCTACCGGTCCTGCTCGCGGCCTCCCGCAAGGGCTTTCTGGAACGCCTCTTCGGACAGCCTCTGGAGCGGCGGATCTGGGGTACCGCCGCGGTGGTCACGGCGGCCGTTCTGCGCGGCGCGGCGATGGTCCGCGTGCACGACGTCGCCGAGATGATCGACGTGGTCCGCGTTGCCGAGGCGTTGCGCAAGTAGGGCCAGCGATCACCACGACTTCGGGCTGGCGCCCGATATTGCGTGCTCTCGCGAGGGTGGAGACGCTGGACGACCTTGAGAGCGGCCCTAGCTGTTGTGCGGTGCGGGATTTGTTTTGCCCAGGGAGGGCACGGCCCCCCTGGACCTCCCCGGCGGCCCCGCCGCCGAGCCCTGCCGGGTCAGCGGTGGTCGGTGCTCTCGTGGCGTTCTCGTTGTTCGCTTCGGGCCCCCACCGGGGGACCGCCCGAGCTGGCGCCCGCTGTCGAGGGTCAACGAGACTCCTGCGGGACCTCAAGCGCCGCCAAGCCAGGACAGACCGGCGCGGGTCCGGCGTGTGATTCGTCAGGGCATCCCCAGTGTCGGCCGGTAGGCGGGCACGCGGAAGTGAGAGGCCTGTCGCTCGAAACCCGCCGCCAGCGCCAGGAGCGTGGTCTCCGAGCCGGCGCCGGCGAAGAAGGAGAGGCCGACCGGCAGCAGGTCGAGCGCCAGGCCCATGGGCAGGCTGAGGATGGGGTACCCGGCGATCGCGGGAAAGGTGGAGGCGCCGAAGCCACCCTCGCTGTTGGCCGGGTCGATGACATGAGCCGGCGCGCCGGTGGGGGCGATCAGCGCCGTCAGGTCGTGCTCGCGGAGAACCCGATCGATGCCTTCCGGCCCGGCCAGCCGCCGGCCTTTGTCACGGATCTCGAGGTACTCAGGATCATCGAGCCCACCCGCTTCGGCAGTCTTCTCGAGTTGGTCCTGCCCAAACCAGCACAACTCCTGGTCCGCGTGCTCAAGGTTGAAGCGGATGACGTCCTCCACCGTTCGCACCGTCAGCCCCGGCCGGTGTGCGAGGTACGCGGCCAGTCCTGCCTTCATCTCGTGGGCGAAGACTTTCGGCTCCGGGCGCAGTTCCTTCAGTTCGTCGGCGCTGGTCAACTCGACCGGATCGACCAGCACCGCGCCTGCGTCCCGGAGCGCAAGGAGGGCCTCCTCGAACAGTCGATCGGTGTGCTGATTGCGACCGGCAAGCCCTTTTCGGAACACCCCCAGCCGGGCTCCCCGGAGCAGCTCTGGCCGGCGCCCGGCTTCCGCCCACTCCGGTCGCCCGGCGAGCACGGCACCGACCAAGCCCAGGTCGGCGACGCAGCGGGTCAGCGGACCGGCGGAGTCCTGGGAGGCGGAGATGGGGACGATGCCGAGCCCGGGGACGGCTCCCACGGTGGGCTTCAACCCGCAGACGCCGTTCGCGTTCGCGGGCGAGACGATCGAACCGTCGGTCTCGGTGCCGATCGCGGCCGCTCCCAGGGCTGCCGCCACCGCCGCCCCCGATCCGGAGCTGGACCCTGAAGGAGTTCGGTCCAGGACATGCGGGTTGTGCGTCTGGCCCCCCACGCCGCTCCAGCCGCTCACCGAGTAGCGGGACCGCCAATTCGCGAACTCACTGAGATTGGTCTTGCCCAGGAGCAGAGCACCCGCTTCGCGCAGGCGCGCGACCACGGGCGCGTCCTCCGCGGCCGGGGTCCCCGCCAGGGCCAGCGAACCCGCGGTGGTCTCCATCGGTCCGCGCGTATCGAGGTTGTCTTTGAGCAGGATCGGGATCCCGTGCAGGGGGCCCCGCAGGTGGCCCGAGGAGCGCTCCTGATCCAGCACGGCGGCCTGTTCCTCCCAGTCAGGAGCCACCTGGAGGACGGCATGAAGACCGGGGCCGCTGGCGTCCAGCGCCTCGACGCGCGCCAGGAACTGCGCCGCCAGGTCCCTCGCCTTCAGCTCTCCGCGTTCCAGCCTCTGCGCCAGGCCGCCGATCGTTGAGGTCGCCAGCTCCTGGTGTGGCCCCACCTCGCTCATGCTCACCGTCCCTCCTCGTCGCCGTCAGTCAGAGCCCAGAGGAACACAGTAGCCGACGCCGGGTACCGCACGGATCACAGACGGCCGGGAGGGGTCGATCTCGACTTTCCTCCGCAGGTTGCGGACGTGGACGTCGATCACGCGCGAGTCGATGTCGTACTGGAACCCGCACAGCTGGTTCAGGAGACGCTCTCGACTGAACGGCTGCCCGGCGCTGCCGGCGAGTGTGGCCAGCAGCTGGAATTCGGTGTCGGTGAGCGGCAGCGAGCGATCTCCTCGCCGCGCACGCCGGGCGGCGACATCCACCACCAGCCCGCCGATCCGGAATGGCTCGTCGTCGGGCAGCACCTCGGGCGCCTCCTCCTCCCGCAGACGGCGCACGGTGGCCCCCAGCCGTGCTGCCAGCTCGGCGGCGGTGACGGGCAGGCGAAGCACGTCATCGCCCCCCATCCCCATCGCGGTCAGCAGGGCCCGGTCCCGACCTCCGCGCAGGAGCACCAGCACCGGCATCGCGGGCCGAATCCCCTTCAGCGCGCTCGCGACCGCGTAATCACGCACCCGCGCGTCCACGAAGACGAGCGCCGCGACGGGAGTGGCGCGCCGCAACGCCTCCCGCGCCGCCTCGGTGTTCTCCGCCTCCAGCAGCGGCATCTCCAGGATGCGGGCCACCTCGCCCAGCAGCGGCCTCCACGGCGGCGGCGCCCCGACGCCCAGAAGCCATCTCTTGCCATCGTCCGCGGTCTGTCCACCCATGCCCCCTAGATGTAGCACGGCCACCCTCACTCAGGCGACATCGTTAACGCGCGGCACCAGCGCCGCTCTCGCCGCGTACCAGACCAAGTCGTGAGCCCGCGTAGGAATCTTGCGGACTCTCGAAAGCGGGCGCCAGCTCGGGGCGCTCCCACGGGGTCCCCGCGAAACGGAGCTGGCGGAGTTTCGTGGGGTGGGGGCCCGAAGCGAGCAAGTAGAACGTCCCGCGAGCAGCCACCACCGCCGACCCGGCAGGGCTCGGCGGCGAAGCCGCCGGGGGGGTCCAGGGGGGCCGTGCCCTCCCTGGGCCAAGAAATCCCGCACCGCACAGCAGGCACGGCCGCTCCCGAGCAAAGTCAGCGTGAACCCTTGCCGAAAGCACGCTATCTCGGGCGCCAGCCCGAAGTCGTTCTCCTACCCGCGCAGGTGCGCCCGCCCCGCTTCCAGCCGCCGCGCGAGCGCGGCCCGGCGCGGCCGGATCGCATACTCCCAGGCGCCGCAGTACGTGGTGCGCTCGCCGCGGAAGCCCATCTTGAACTGCCACAGGCCGTGCCATGCGTGGGAAGGGTCGTCCGAAGGGGGGACCCCCCAGAGGTCGTACCAGACGCAACCGGCCTCCCGCGCGTCCTGCATCGCCGCCCACTGGACCGCGTAGGTGGGCTGCAGGTTGGAGTGCTCGCCGCTGGAGCCCCCGAACAGGTACACAGCGCGCCGGCCGAACCGCACCACCATGATCGCCGCCACCGCTTCGCCCCCTGCCCGCGCGACGTAGACGCGGCACCACGCGAGGTGGTCGAGCCGGCGCTGGTACGCGCCCAGCGAGGGCGGGCTGATGTGCTGGCGGGCAGCCGTGGCCGCGTGCTGACAGTGCAGCTCCAAGGCTCCCTCTCTCGCGCCGCGCCGCTCCACCACGACGCCCCGTCGCGAGGCAAGCCGGATGTTGTAGCGGTGCTTGGGGTGGAACGACGCCAGCATCTCCTCCGGCGGGCGGAGGGGGACCAGCAAGGTGTCCACGGGGTCCGCGGCCGCCGCCGGAACCCAGCCCGCCCGTCGCAAGGAGTCGCCGAACGCGGCCGGCGCCTCCGGCTCCACCCGCAGCCGCGCGACGCCTGCCGCACGCGCCCAGGTGACCAGGCCCGAGACCGCGGACGCCGTCGCCGGCACCGGCCCCCGCCTCACCGAGGCGAGCCGCAGCCCGGGGGGGCCACTGAGCAGCACCAGGGCTCGGGCGCCGCCGGGCAGAACCACCGGCACGGGACGCCAGCCCTCCCCCGCCTGCACCTCCCCAAAACCCGCCGACTGGAGAAAGGAGGCGGCAGGGTCGGTGCTCAGGAGCGCTTGGTCCCAGTCGGAGGTCAGCACCCCGACGCTCGTCGACGAAGACCGGCTCAGTGCGAAACCTCCACCGGGAGGCTGCTCAGGTGCGCCACGTCGTTGGCGCCGGCGATCACGATCCGCCCTCGCACCGTGATCAGGACCGAGATCGACGCGTTCTCGATGCGGAACGGGAACTGACCGTCCGGAATCCGCCCGATTGCCTCGTGCAGCGCCACCTGGACCACGCCGCCATGAGTCACGCAGACCACGTCCCCCTCCGGGTGCCGCGCCCAGAGCCCGTGCAGCGTGGTCGAGACGCGGTTGGTGAAAGGCAACCGCCCCTCGCTGCCCGGGACCAGGTCCCAGGATGAGAAGGTGGTCCATTTCTCCCACAACTCCGGCTCCTCACGCGCCAGCTCGGCACCGCTGCGGCCCTGCCAGCTGCCGAGGCCGATCTCCATCAACCCCGGAATGGGCTCCGGCTCCCGCCCCAGCACGCGCCCGATCGCCGCTGCGGTCTCCCGGGCGCGAGTCAACGGCGAGCAGTAGAACCCGGCCACCGTCTTCGCCTCGAACCGGGTGGCCGCCGCCGCCGCCTCCTGTTGTCCGAGATCGGTCAGCGGTGGGTCCAGCTGCCCCTGGATTCGATGCTCGGCGTTGTACGTCGACTGGCCGTGACGCACCAGGAGCAGGCGAGAGTGAGCGGCCACCAGGACTAACCTCTTGAGCACCGCCATCGGGGCGGGGTGGATGGGAGGCGGCCGGGCCGCGCGCTCCGCAGGGAGCCGGGGGGCGAGCCTTCTGACGGTGGCTATACTAACCATCTGATCTGGCGGCACCGGGGTCTGTGCCCGCCTCAACAAGGGAGATTCGCTTTGCAGGCCAAGGGCTCTCTGTCTGAGACCAGCCTCCGCTCGCTGCTCGAATCGGCGCAATCCGAGCGGGCGACGGGAACGTTGACCGTGCGTACCGACGGCGCCCCGGCGTCCACCCTCTATTTCCTATTCGGGCACCTGTTCCACGCCACCCGCTCGGACGGGGCGACCGGCGATGACGCGGTCGTCAAGGCGCTGGGTGCGCACGGCGGCGACTTCGACTTCGACGCCCGGGCCAAGCTGCCCGCCGACGAGACCGTCCGTGGATCGATCCCGGAGTTGCTCGACCGAGCCTCGCAGGCTCAGGACTCGGCGTCCGAGCCTGAGCCCGCATACGCCGTCTCCTCCTTCGGTCAGCAGGGATCCTCTCTCGCGGGGCAACCGAACTGGGGCCCGGGATCCCAGGAGGGATCCACGCAGTCCTCGCCGTCGGCACCGTCCGGTCCCGCGCCCGAGGCGTCCCCCGGGGGCGGACACGCCGCTCTTCCCGAGGCCAGTGTCGGAAGGTCGGGGCGCCCCGACTCGAAGAGACGGATGAACCCGCGCCACGGGCGGGAGCCCATCCCGGTCCCGCACGGCCAGGTCCAATACGACTCGCTGAAGTCCTCGTTCGTCGACTTTCCGCGCCTCATCACCACCCAGGAGCGGGATCGGTTCACCGGCTACATCCGCCTCCTGATGGAGGACGCTTCGGGCCTCATCTTCTTCCGTGAGGGTCGCGTCCTCGAGTGCATCTACGATCGCGGCGACGAGCCCACCATCGAGCTCTCCACGCGAGCCCTGCGGAGCTTCAACCGCGCCGTCTCCAACGGTGAGGGCCTGCTCGATGTGGTGAGTCTCTCGCCGGAGCTGGTCGACGGCCTCTACCAGCTTTCCACCTCGGATCCGGTTTACACCGAGCTCTACGCCTCCTGGGTCAACCCCCGCGGGCTGCTCGAGTTCCTGTCCGCCCGCAAGCTGACCGGCACCGTGATGGTGCTGTCGGAGGCGGCGATCGGCGTCATCCTGCTCTCCGGCGGAGACCTCGCGGGCGCCTATACCAGCCGCTCGCGTGACATCGCGGACAGTCCGGACGAGGTCCTCGCGCTGTGTGAGGACAAGAACGCCATGATCGAGGTCAAGGCGACCGACGATATCGAGCACCGCCCGCTCGACGTGGAGGAGGTCATCGGCCCGCGCCGCGGCCCGGGCGCGGCACCCGCCGCTCCCCATCCGAGCCGGGTGGGAATGGATCCGGAAGCGGATACGGGGCGATCCTTCGCCCCCGCGGCCCTCCCCGGGCAGAGCTCAAACCCGGCTCCCATGCTGCCCACGCCGACGCCGGTACCCCCCGGCCAGCAGCCGGATTGGGACGCCGTGGTCAGTGACCTGCAGGAGTACAGCGACGAGTCGCTCGGCACGCGCGCGCGCAAGGTGAAAGAGGCGCTGGCGGCCTCCGACCGGTCGCGGGAAGGGATCGAGCAGACGATCAATCAGATCCCGCAACTCTCGATCCTCTTCGTCGACGGACCGCGTCTCGAGCAGCTCGCGGAGGAGCTGCGACAGCGTCTGCGCAACCACTTCGGCGAATAGCAGGGCGCCGGCCGGCGCCGGCGCTTCTGGTCCTGCTGCTGCTGCCCTTGCTCGTGGCCTCCTGCGGAGGCGCACCCCAGGTGCTTTCGGTCACGCCCGGCCGGGGGAGTGGCGGCATCCATTCCAACGCCGCGATCGAGGTCAAGTTCTCGACCGCGATGAACCAGCGCTCGGTGGAAGAGCACTTCTCGGTACAGCCGGTGTCAGCCTCACTGCTCTCGATTCCGTGGCTTTCGCACCAGCCGCTGGGGCCCTTCGTCAAGGGCACGTTCTCGTGGCCCACACCCGACACCATGTACTTCAACCACGACGTGCTGCTGCCCGGCACCCACTATCAGGTGGTGCTTCAGGGAGGGATCGAGGACACGCAGGGCGGCGTCAACACCCTCCGTCACTCCTGGATCTTCGAGACCGACCTGGCGCCCGAGGTAACCGGCTCCAACCCCGCCGACGGGGCCACCCAGGTGGGCATCGACCAGTACCTCAACGTGAGCTTCGGCTACCTGGTGATGCCGGAGAGCCTCCAGCCCGGAGCCATCATGCTCACCCCGGACACGCCGGTCACCCTGCGCCGCGACCCGAACGACCCCTACAACGTGATCGTCGCTCCGCAGCGACTGCTCCAGCCCTCGACCACCTACCAGCTCCACGTCACTCGCGCGGTCCGCGACACCGACGGCAACCGCATCGGCCAGGCCCGGACGATCACGTTCCGCACCGGTAGGTCGCAGCTCCTGCAGAACTGGATCACTTTCGTGGGTCCGAGCGAGACCTCGAGCGAAGGCCAGGGCGTGTGGCTGGTGCAGGCCCGACCCGACCTGCCGCGGTCTCTGCTGCAGGGCCCGTACACACAGGGCAGCTGGTCGAAGGACGGCCGTCAACTCCTGGTCCAGCGCCCGGACGGAAGTTGGGCCGAGGCCGGCCTCGACGGCACGCTGCGCGACCTGCCGTTCACGGCCCAGTGGGCCTCCTTCGCGGGCGTTCAGCTGCCGGGCACGGACCCCCCTCAGACCTTCGCCTACCTCGAGAACTCCACCCTCCGCGTGCAGCGAATCCTGCCCGGCGCGAAAAGCCAGCCGGCCCCCATCACGGTCGCCAACGGCGTGGCGGCGGCGGCGGTGGCGCCCGGCGGAGCCGCCCTCGCCTACACGGTCCAGACACCGAGCGGTTGGGAGGTGGAGGGGTACCAGATCGGCCTCGGCGCCGCTTACCAGCTGACGACCGCCAAGACCACGGCGGATGAGGTTGCCTGGTCGCCGGATGGCAGCCAGCTGGCGTTCCGGGTGCGCGAGGAGACCGACCAACCGCCGTCACCAGGCGCCCCGGCCGGACCCAGCTACCGGCTGGAGACGATCACCCTGGGTACCGCAGGAGCGCCGGTGACGGTCGCCGTGGGCCAGGTCGGGAACCCGGCCTGGGAGTCGGACAACCGCACCCTCCTGTTCACCGATCAGCGGCCGGGGCAAACCACCTCGCGCATCTTCAGGGCCGTGATCGGACAGAGCCCGACGCAGCCGGCGGCGGGCACCGGGCTGCCTTCAGGCCCGGACATCGATATTCAGAGCTTCGTGGTCTCCCCGGACGGCCGGCAGATCGCCTATCTGACCGAGCGCGGCACGAGCCAGATCCTGGGCCTCATGAACGCCGACGGCACCGGGGCCAAGGAGCTGACGGGATTCGAGGGATCCTCCTTCCCCTGGACCGCCTCCGGCCTCAGCTGGTCACCACCCGCGACCGGCTGAACCGGGCCCTGCTCACCCGTTGCTTCCCCGCTCGGCCCCGCGAGGGTCGTCTGTTATGTTGGAGCCGCCGATGATTCGACGACTGCGCGCGTTGTTCCCGGTCCTGCTCGTCCTTTGCGTGCCCCTGGTGCTGAGCGGCTGGACGATGGTGGCGATGGGCGCGCAGACGCAGTCGGCCCAGGCGGCGTCGTTGCCCGGCGACCCCACCAAGGGTCAGCAGCTGTTCACCTCCGGCACCTGCTCCTCGTGCCACGGCGCCAACCTGGAGGGCGGTATCGGCCCGGCTCTGAATCCGATCGGCCACCTGGGGAACACCAAGGACCCGCTGGATCCGAAGTACCTGGAGGACACGATCACCAACGGACTGAGCGGGGCGGGCGGGTTCTCCGCCGCGATGCCGCCCAAGGGCGGGGACAACTCCCTGACCCAGCAGGACATCGCCGACCTGGCCGCCTTCATCATCCAGCAGAACCAGAGCGGCACCGTGACCCTGAGCCCGGTCGACCTTGCCCGCTCCAACGTCTTCTGGGTAACCACCACCCTGTTCGTACTGATCCTGATCACGTACCTGCTCAGCCGCTACAACATGCGATGGATCGCGCGCCGCGCAGAGGTGAGGCGCCAGCGCACCCGGCGCCAGCCGTAGAGGACCCGCCGCGCCGGCCCGCACCACCGGTCCTGCTCCTCTTCTCGGACACCGGCGGAGGACACCTAGCCGCCGCCAGGGCGCTGGCCGAAGCCGTCCGGCAGACCCGGCCTGGCACCGAGGTCCAGTTCTTCGATCCGTTGATCGGGCACGGCCCACCGGTGGTGCGACGCCTGGCCGCCCTCTACCCGTCCATCATCCAGCGCGCGCGCCCCGCCTGGGGGCCGATCTACTACTCCAGCAACACCCGGCCCGCCTGGGCCATGCTCCGCACCACCTTCGGCGGCCGCGTACGCGAGATCGTCCTCCAGGAAGTCCGACGGCTCGGACCGGATCTCGTCATCTCAGTGCATCCGCTGGTCAACCACGAGACCGCAGCCGCGATCATGTCCTGTCCCCAGCCGCGGCCCACCTTCGTCACCGTGGTCACCGACCTGGTCGAACTCCATCGAGGCTGGGGCTCGCGGCGCGCCGACTTGATCGTGGTCCCGACCCAGGCGGCGCGCCAGCAGATGCTCCGCCGCGGGATCCGCGCCGACCGGCTGCGCGTGGTCGGACTGCCGGTCGGTCTCGACTTCCACCCACCCGCGCCCGGCGAGCGCCGGCGGGCCCGCGCCGCGCTAGGCCTCGAGCCCGAGCGCCCGACGCTGCTGCTGGCGGCTGGCGGTGAGGGCAGCAGCGGCCTGGTCCGCCAGGCGGCCGCCCTCTGCGGTCGCGACCACCCCTGGCAGGTGATCGTCGTCTGCGGACGCAGCCAAGCGGTCCGCAACCGGATCCTGGAGCTCAAGCTCCGCACTCCCGCCACCGTCCTCGGTTTCGTCGACAACATGCCGGACGTGATGCGCGCGGCGGACCTGGTGGTCGGCAAGGCCGGGCCGGGCGCCATCGCGGAGGCGCTGGCGACCGGGGTCCCCCTCATCCTCACCACCTATCTCCCGGGTCAGGAGACCCCCAACGTGGACTATGTGCTTTCCCGGGGCGTCGGGCTTTACGTGCCCAAGGCAGAGCGGCTGCCGGTGGTGGTCCGCGCGCTGCTCGCGGACGAGGGCGCCGAACTGCGGCGGATGACAAGGCGGGCGGCCGGCATCGTAAAGCCGGGCGCCGCCGCCGACATCATCGACGCCGCCATGCAGGTCGTGCGCCGGAGCCGGCCGGCAGCGTGACTCACGTGCTCCGCCCGGCCTCCGGCTAGATGAGCTATTCCAAAATTGCCGACGTCGGCAACTGGAGTTCGGCGGTGGGAGGCGAGGGCTTCGATCATCGCCAGCACGGGGTCGACTCCCACCTGAGACCACTGATGGTTTGGAGTGACTCATCTACAGCCCATCGGGGCAGGTCATCCGGTAGGGACAGAGGGCGCAGCGGCGGGGCTGAGGGCGGGCCCGGAACTCGCCGCTCTGGACTCCTCGTGCCACCTCCTTCCCGATACCCTCCGCGCGCCGGAGAAGGCTCCCGTCGACGGGAATCTGGATTCGCTCGCCTCGCCGCAGGTACGCGATCTCGAGCGTCAGGGGTCCGTCAAGGCCGAGGCCGAGACGAGCACCCAGTGCGTAGAGCGCGAGCTGAAGCTCGCGTCGCAACTCGGTCGCCGACAGTGGGCGGCCGGTCTTGAAGTCGACGATCCTGGAGCCGCCGCCGGCAGCCGGCTCGACCCGGTCGATGAAGCCGTGCAGCGACCAGCCATCGAGGTCGATGTCGAACCGCGCCTCGATGTGAGACGGCGGCGGGTCCAGATCGCCCCGTTCGTGCGCGCGGCGCAGGAGGTCCCAGCCCAGAGCCCGCATCACCGCGTGGCGCCTCGGGTCCGCTGGCACCCGATCCGACCAGGCCTCGTCGTAGAGCCCTCGTAGGCGCTCCGCTCCCAGCCCTTCGCCCCGGCTCCGAAGACGGCCCGCGTCCTCCAGCACCTGGTGCACCACGCTGCCCAGCTGAGCCTCCACCGTGGGTACAGCCTCGAGGCGGAGGTGGTACCGGTACCAGTACTGGCGCGGGCACTCGCGGTAGCTCGTGATGGCGCTGTACGAGAGGCGCGGCGGTGAGCCTTTCGGCAGGGGCTCTCGCTGCTTCTGCGCAGTCGGCTCGGGAGATGACGGCGGGATCTCCTCCTCGATGACGGGAATGCCCTCCAGGAATCGGGAGGGACGCCAGCTACGGCTCCCTTCGTAGCGCTCGGCCCGGGACAGCACCAGCCGCTCACGGGCGCGGGTGAGGCCCACATAGAGCAACCGTCGCTCCTCCGCTACATGGTCCTCGCGACCGCGCACCGGCGCCTCGACCACCGCGGCCGGCAGCTCGATGCCGTTCGCTCGACGCGTGTGCGGCAACCGCCCCTCCACCAGCGCCGGGACCAGCACGGTATGGAACTCGAGCCCTTTGGCTTGGTGGATGCTCATGACCTGCACCGCGTCCTCCCCCGCGGCCGGCGGCAGGGGCTCGTCGATGCCGGACAGCAGGACCAGGTCCAGGTGCTCGAGGAAGGCCCGCAGAGACTGATCCGGGTGACTGCTGGCGAAGTCACCCACCAGCTCCGCGAAACGGCCGGCGGCGGCGAGGATGCGCCGTACCTCCGTCGGCCTCGCGACTCGAACCAACTGGTCGAGGTGCCCGGTGCTCTCCATCAGGCGGAAGAGCACATCCTCGACCCCCAGCCGGTCGCCTTCTGAAACCACCTCCAGCAGGGTGGTCGCCCACGCCTTGGTGGGTGCCCAGGCTCGGAGCCGGTGCAGCGGGCCGAGGGCGTCGGGTTCGCCGCCTTCCTCCGCGCGCAGGTAGGTGAACACGGAGGGCAGGTCGAGCATGAGGGGAGGGCGGCCGAGGATCCGACCCAGCGCATGCAGATCACCCGGGTCCAGCAGCAGGCGCAGGTAGGCGATCATGTCGCGCACCTCGGGCCGGAGATACAGGCCGCCCCCTCCGCGATGCTCGTAGGGCACGCCGGCGGCAGCCAGGACTTCCAACAGCGGCCGCGCGATGCCATGGGTCCTGACCAGCACCGCCAGGTCCGACCAGCGACGCCCAGCCGCGTGCACCTCAATCAGCTGCCTCACCACCCCCGCCGTCTCCTCCGACCCGTCTGCGTAGTGGTGAAGCTCGACCGGGCCGTCGCCATCCTCCAGGCGGCCCGGCACGATCGGCTTTGGGAAACGGTCCTGGTCCTGCTCGATGACGGCTCGGGCGACCCGGACGATCGGAACCGCGCTGCGCCGATTGGCGCCCAAGGTGAGCGTGTGCGCACCCGGGAAGCGCTCCAGGAAGCGTTCCATGGACGCGCGCGAGGCGCCACGGAAGCGGTAGATGCTCTGATCGTCGTCTCCCACCACCGTGACATTTCCGTCCGGTGCCGCGAGCAGCTCCACCAGGCGCTCCTGGGCGGTGTTCGTGTCCTGGTACTCGTCGACCAGGATCCAGGGATAGCGCCGGCGGAACGCCTCACGAACGCCGGCGGCCCGCTCCAGCAACCGGACGCAGCGAAGGAGCAGATCGTCGAAGTCGGCGTGGTTGCGCCGGCCGGCACGCCGGTCGGAGAGCTGGAACAGCTGCGCCGCGGCCAGGTAGAGCGCGCGCTCGTCGGGGTCCTCCTGCCTGGAGGCCCATGCCCGCACGCGCTCCAGCGGGACCAGCTCCTGTTTCAGGCGCTCTTGGAGTTGCAGCAGCGGTGCGATGAGATCATCCGGTCGCTCGGCGCCCACCAGGGCTGGGTTTCCCACCTCCCACATCAGCTCGCGGAGGGCGATCCAGCGGTCGGCGCCCGTGAGGATGCGGAATCCCGGTCTGAGGCCGCCGCCCCGTGTCTCCTGGAGCCAGCGGAGCGCCGTGGCGTGGAAGGTGCCGACCGCCGGCGGTACCCGGGCGGTGCGGGCTTCGATCCGCTGCTGCATCTCGGCCGCCGCCCGCTCGGTAAAGGTCATGACCAGGATCGACGCATCCGGGACACCAGCCTCGAGAAGGCGGCAAAAGCGCTCCACGATCACAGTCGTCTTGCCGGTGCCGGCACCCGCCAGCACCCTGACCGGGCCTTCCAACTCGGCGCAGGCGGCGCGCTGCTCGGTGGTCAGAGCAGGAGACGTAGCGGAGGAGGTCATCGCCGGCTGGTGCGGCCCCGCCCGGTTTGCACGCGCAGCCGGAGCAGACGGCGCGGCAGCGTGCTCTCCTCGTTCAGACGTTTCAAGAGCACGCTCTCGTCCAGGCGCAGCTGGTGGGCAAGGGCGGGATTCCGGGTCGTCACCCAGACGGTCGAGCCCTGGACCGTGACTTCCTCGCACTGCGCGGACAGCTGCTCTCCGAGCACCGCCCGAAACGCGATCTGCAGCCGGACCTCCAGCAAGCGACCAGCATCGGGCTGGCGGGCGAGAACGCGCGGCAGAATATCACCAAGTCGATCCAGTCCGTGGCCACGCCTGGCCCCGCCGCGCGCCGGCATCTCAGGCTTCCTCCACCACGCGCCCCTGCGCGATCCGCAGTACACGCGAGCGCCCGATCACGTCCTCCGGGAACGGGTCGGCCTCGACCGAGGTCACGACCACCTGGGCCCCCTCTCCCAGATGCTTGAGCAGCTGGCGGCGTCGATCCGCGTCGAGCTCGGAGAGTACGTCGTCCAGCAACAGCACCGGCGGCTCCCCCGCACGCCGCCCCACCACCTGCGCTTCGGCGAGTTTGATCGCGACCACCGCGGTGCGCTGCTGTCCCTGCGAAGCGTAGGCACGGGTGTCGCGGCCGGCGAGCGTGATCGCCAGGTCGTCGCGGTGCGGGCCGACCGTGGTCACTCCCCGCCTCACGTCGTCACGGCGGGCCTCGGCGATTGCGGTCGGCAGGTCGGACGGTGGTCCCAGGTAGCGCAGCTCCAGACGCTCGCCGGGTGCGATGCTCTCATGCGCGACCGCCGCCGCCGCCGCGAGCTCGACCGCCGCGCCCGCGCGGGCCTCCACCAGCTGGGTGGCGAAGTGGCACAGCTCCAGGTCCCACACCTCCAGCTCGCTGGTCGAGGCTTCCTGGGACTGGACGCGCCGCAGCAGGTGGTTCCGCTGCTCGACCACCCGCGTATACCGGCTCAGCGCCCGGGCGTAGCCGGGTTCGATCTGAACCAGCATTTGATTGAGCAGCCGGCGGCGGTGTTCCGGCCCCGCCTTCGCCAGGTTCAGGTCGTCGGGCCAGAACAGGGCCACGCCGAACGTGCCCGGGAGATCGACCGCCCGGCGCGGCTGCCCGTCGACCACGATGCGTCGCTTGGCTCGCGTCTGCCCGGTTCGCTCCAGTTCGATCCGCACCTGACGCCGCCGGCCGCCTCGTTCGACGACGCCGTCCACACGAGCCTGGTCCGCGACCGGGCCGATCAGCTCCACCTCGCGCCGAGCGCGCGGAGAGCTGGAGAGCGCAAGGAGGGCGATGGACTCCAACAGGTTGGTCTTTCCCTGCCCGTTCCGCCCCAGGAACACATTCAGGTGCGCTGATGGCTCCAGGTCCAACCAGGCATAGTTCCGGTAGTTGCGGAGGGCCAGAGAGACCAAGCGCATCTCAGACACCAAGGGGCCTGGCTGCGATTGACTTCGGGCTGACGCCCGATATGACGTGCTCTCGAAACGACGGAGACGCGGCCGGACCTCGAGAGCGGTCCGCGCTTGTTGCGGGGTGCGGAATTTGTTTTACCCCGGGAGGGCACGGCCCCCCTGGACCCCCCCGGCGGCTTCGCCGCCGATCCCTGCCGGGTCCGCGGTGGTCGCTGCTCGCGTGACGTGCTGCTGGCTCGCGTCGGGCTGACGCCCGAGCTGGCGCCCGCTTCTGCGAGTCGGCAAGACTCCTGCGGGATCTCCACCGGTCGATACGGGTCATCTGCAGCGCCCGCGCGTCGGCCCTCATCGAGCACCGGCAGCCTGCTCGCTCGGACGTCCCGACGCCTCACATGGCCACGCGGACGGGCATGATCACGTACAGGTAGTCCGCCTGGTCGGGCTCCGTGATCAGGCCCGGCGACAGTGGACCGTCGAAGCGGAATTCCACCGTCTCCGACTGGATCACCGTCAGCGCGTCCAGCACATAGCGGGCGTTGAACGCGATCTGAACGTCTTCTCCCTCCACGTCGGCCGCCAGCTCGGCGCGGCTGTCGCCGACCTCGTTGGTCATCGCCGAGAGCACCAGCGTCCCGGCGGCCACGCGGAGACGGATCACGTTGGCCGAGTCGCGCGCGAACAGGGAGACCGCGCGAACCGTCTGCGTCACCTCCGCCGTCGGCACCCGCACCCGCGTCGAAGATTTGTTCGGGATCACCTGTTGGTAGTTGGGGAAGCCCCCGTCGATCAGGCGCGACGTCACCTCGGCGCCCCCGGCGCGGAAGAAGATCTGATTGCGGGCTCCCGAGACCACCACCGAGAGAGGATCCGGCTCGCCGCGCAGCGCGCGGGCCAGCTCGCCCAGCGCTTTTGCGGGGACGATGAGCCGGGCTTCGAGCCCTGTCGAGTCGGCTCCGCTCGCGAGCTTCCGCTCGGCCAGGCGATGACCGTCGGTGGCCACGATCGTGAGCTCCGCACCCCGGATGTCAAGCAGCTCGCCGGTGAGCACCGGGCGAGCCTCGTCGGTTGAGGCCGCCATCTGCGTCTGCTCGATGGCGACGATCAGCTGCTGCTGCGGGAGCTCCAAACGATCACCCTCGTCGGGGCTGGGACTGGGCGGAAACTCGTCCGCCTCGATGCACTTGACGTGGGTGTCGAACCTCCCGCAGCGGAGGCTGAGCATCTGGGTCGAGGGGTCCAACTGCAGGTCCAGCGGCTCGTCGGGAAGGCTGCCCACGAACTCGGTCAAGAGCCGCGCCGGAACCGTGGTTCCGCCCTCCTCCTGGACCTCGGCGGCGACGACCTTGCGAATCCCGATCTCAAGGTTGGTGGCCGTGAGCGCGAGTCCCTGATCGGTCGTCTCCAGGAGCACGTTGCTGAGGATGGGCAGCGTGGAGCGGGCGGAGATGGCGCGCGACACGGTCTGCAGGGCCTGGGTCAGATGTGCCGGCTGACAGGTGACTCTCAACGTGTGCTCCTTGGAACCCCCAGGGGAAGACGGTTTCCACGAGTCTTTGGAATCGTCGTCTCCTTCGTCGGGGGTGTGGATTGTGTGGAAGTGCCGTTCGGACCCAACTGCGACGGGTGGTGCAAAAGGATAGGTGAATGCTCGGAGATTCCGGTGCGGTTAACGGCCGGGGTGTGGAACGCCACCCTGGCGCGAACGCTCTGCCCCAGAAGCGAGACGTTGTTCCCCAAGGGCCTGTGCAGAGGCGGCACGCGCCCTAGGCCTCCTCGTAGATGCGCTGGCGCAGGGTCCGGATGTCGTCGTACAGCCGGCCTGACTCCTGAGCTTCGGTCTGGATCTTGTCGATCGAGTGCAGGGCGGTCGTGTGGTCTCTACCGAACGCCTGCCCGATGACGGGGAGCGAGGACGGTGTCTCCTCGCGGATCAGGTACATCGCGACCTGGCGCGGGAAGACGATGTGCTTGTCGCGCCGCTTGGACTTCATGTCCTCCACCGAGACCCCGTAGTAATCGGCGACCACCTGCTGGATCCGGACGATGGTGAGCGGCCGGCGTGTGCTCGCCGGGATGATGTCGGCCAACAGCTGCGTCGCCTCCTCCAGGCCCACCTCACGCTGATGGATGGCGGCGAAAGCGAGGACGCGGGTGAGTGCCCCCTCCAGCTCCCGGATGTTCTTCTGCACCTTGTGCGCGATGAAGGTGAGGACAGGTTCCGCCAGCCGATCCTGGTGAGCGCCGAGCTTGGACTTCAAGATCGCGTATCGGGTTTCGAAGTCGGGGGGCAGGATGTCCACCAGCAGGCCTTGCTCGAACCGCGAGCGCATCCGGTCCTCCAGGCTCTCGATTTCGCGGGGAGGCCGGTCGGAGGAGATCACGATCTGCTTGTTCAGCTCCTGCAGGGTGTTGAAGGTGTGAAAGAACTCCTCCTTGCTCCGGTCCTTGCCGGTCAGGAACTGGATGTCGTCGATCAGCAGCACGTCCACGGTGCGGAAGCGGCCGCGGATCTCAGGCATCCGTGCCTTCTGGATGCCCATGATGACGTCGTTGGTGAACTGCTCGGTGGTGAGGTAGCGCACCCGGCGGTCGGGAAAGTGCTCGATGACCGCGTGCCCGATGGCCTGCATCAGGTGCGTCTTGCCGAGTCCCACGCCGCCATACAGAAAGAGCGGGTTGTAGGTGTCGCCCGGCCCCTCGGCAACGGCCTTGGCGGCGGCATGGGCGAAGCGGGAATTGTTGCCGACCACGAAGTTGGAGAACCGGAACCGCTCGTTCAGGCCTGAAGACTCGAGGCTGGGATGGATCGCCGGCCGCAGTGGGTGGTGGTGCTCGGCGGCCGGAGCCGGGAGCGGTGAATCACCCGCTGTGGGCAGGGTCGCGGGCTCCGCCTGGGGCGGGTCGCCCTGCCCGGGGACGACCACGAAATCGAGTTGGATCTCGCCACCTCCCAGGACCGCCTGCAGAGTCTCCCGGATCAGTCCACTGAATCGGTCCTCGAGCCAGGCCTTGGCCAGTTTGCTGGGTACCCCGATCTGATAGCAGCCGCCCTGCTCATCGATCAGACGGGTCCGTTTGACCCAGGTGTTGTAGGTGGGCTTGGCGAGCTGGAAACTCAATTCCTCCTGGACCGACGCCCAGAGCTGATCCGTATGCACGCGATCTCCTTTCATCCCGAGCCTGTGGAAAACCCATATCTTCGCGCCGTGCGATCCTGCCCAGGACGTGCACAGTCGTCGTCTGTGCGGAACGGGAGCATTCGAGCCGGTCCGTTGGGGAAAACAGGACCGTTTGGGGGAGAACCTGTGGAAAACCTGCTCGAGACTTCCTGCCTTCCTGCGCCGACCGCCGGGCCTGCACGGTCCGAACCGAACAGACCTTGGCGGACTGGGTCGAAACCCGGTCCCGCATGAAGGCACCGCCCCTGGTGAAATCCTGTGGAAAACCGGCCCCTCAGGGCTGCTTTTCGTCACGTCGCCGAACAACTGCTCGCGGAACGGCCAGACCGAAAACGCATGAGGGATTGCGGGGATAGCGTGGGCTATGTCGCAACAGGTCGTGGAGGTGTCGGGCAGAAGCGCTGCCTGGCGGTGCTCGTGATCCGCTCCGGAGTGCAAAGCCTAGCAAAGCGCCGGGCGCGTCGCAATGGGCGAAATGCCCATTGAGAGGCTCTTGTTGGACTCCGCCCGGCGCCTGCCAGAGCGTCCTTTGCCGGCCCCGGCGGGGCTGGTAGAGTGGGCCGGTCCATGGGGGCTCAGGTGCCCTTGTTTTCGCGCGCGTGGGCGCGCCCACCGAAGAGGTTCGAGCCATCAAGCGCACGTATCAGCCAAAAAAGCGCTACCGCAAGCGGGTACACGGGTTCCTGGTCAAGATGCGGAGTCCGGGGGGCCGCCGTATCCTCCGCGACCGTCGCCGCAAGGGCCGCCACCAGCTGACCCCGTAAGCGTCGCGGCCGCGGCGAGGCGTGAAGAAGCGGAACCGGCTGCTGCGCGGGGCCGACTTCCAGCGGGTGCTGCTGGGGCGGCCTGTCTTCAGCGGTCGGACGATCCTTGCCTTCGCAACCGTCGACCGCCGTCCCGAGCTTCGCCCGCCGGGCGTGGCGGTGCGGGTCGGCGTGGCGGCGGCGCGCGGGATCAGCGGTGCGGTGGCGCGCAATCGTGCCAAACGCCGGCTGCGCGAGGCGGTGCGCGTATCGTTGCCGGCTGGTTTGGGGGGCCGCCGAATGGGTAACCCTTACGACGTGGTCGTGATCGCTCGTTCCGCCGCCCTGACCGCACCGCAGGAGCGGATCACCGCCGAGGTGCGGAGGGTGTGGGAGCGGCTCGACTGATGACACGCGTGGTGCTGGTCCTGATTCGCGCGTACCAGCTCACGCTTTCCCCCTTGCTCGGGAACTCATGCCGGTATGAGCCGTCTTGCTCCCGGTACACTTACGAAGCCGTTCAACGGTACGGCTGGGCCAAGGGATCGTGGATGGGCGTGAAACGGATCGCCCGCTGCCATCCGTTCGCCAGGGGCGGTTATGACCCAGTACCTTGACGGCGGCGGCCCGCCAGGTGCCGTGCAGAGGAGCCACTGAAATCATCGAACTAGCGAGCGCCTTCGGGGGCCTGTTCAACATCTTCCTGCCCATCCACCAGTTGTGGTGGGCGGTCCTCGGCGTCCCCATCTCGTGGGGACTGCGAGTCGTCTACCAGTTCTTCGACGGCATCCCGGTCCTGAACGCGATCGGTGCCTACGGCCTCGCCATCATCGTGGTGACGGCGGTCATCAAGCTGATCCTCTCACCGCTTTACGAGTATCAGATCCGCGCCGGCCGCCGGACCATGCTGCAGCAACGCGCGCTCGCACCCGAGTTGGCAGAGCTGCGGAAGAAGCACAAGGGCGACCCGCAGCGGCTCAATCAGGCCACCATGGAGCTGTACCGGGAGCGCGGCATCAACCCGCTCTCCTCGATGTCTGGCTGTCTGCCCTCCCTGATCCAGCTGCCGATCCTCTCCGTGCTGTACTGGGTGTTCCGCGACGCTCAGAAGGACTCGGATGTCGTCAAGGACAACTTCCTTTTCATTCCCCATCTGAACGCCTTCCCCAGCTCGATGCCGCTGATCCACGGCCTGCCGATTCCGAGCCCGGTTTACCTGCTCCTTCCGATCCTGGCGGCGGTGACGACCTACATCCAGTCGCGGATGATGCAGCAGCCGAAGAACCCGGTGGCGTCGGAGCAGGAGCAGCAGACCGCAACGATGATGAAATCGATGCAGTACCTGATGCCGGTGATGATCCTCATCTTCTCGCTTCAGGTGCCGGCGGGGCTGGCGCTCTACTGGTTCATCTCCAACTGCATCGCGATCGGCCAGCAGTACCGCGTCAACGGGTGGGGCGGGCTGCGTCCCAAGGAGCAGCTGGTGGCCTACGAGAAGGCGCTCCAGGAGGCCGGCTACGGACCCGGTCCCCGATCGTCGGCGAGCGGGGACAAGATCGTCGCCAAGCGCAGCTCGTCGGGGCGGACGCTGTCCATGCCGGCCCCGAGCGGAGCCGGCGCGGGTAGCGTGGCCCCTTCCGGGTCCGGGTCGAGCTCGGGTTCGGGTGCGGGCTCGGGAGGGCGCAACCAGGGCCGCGCTGGGAACGGCAAGAACACGGTGCAGAACAACAATGGTGGGGGTGGGTCCGCGAACAGAAGCGGCAACGGGAAGGGGGCAGCGCGAGCGTCGGTGGGCGCACCGTCCGGGGCACGGGGCGCACGCTCGCAGTCGTCGGGAGCGAATAAGCGCGCCTCATCGAAACGCACAAGGAAGCCGAAATGAAATCCGCAGAGGGAGAGGGACGGACGGTCGACGAGGCGGTGGATGCCGCGCTCGTGGTGCTTGGGGAGAGCCGCCGCAACGTCGACGTGAAGGTGCTGAAGGAGACGCCGGACGAGGCACGGGTACAGGTGATCCTGCTCGAGCCACAGGCGACGGAGACACCGGCGCCGGCCCGGGTGCCACGATCGCGCCCGCTCGCCGCGGGACCGGCGCCCGTCAGCGCCCGACCCGCGGCAACCCCGCGGTCCACGTCCGTCGGCGGTGCCGCGCCGGCGCCGGATACGCCCGCCACCGGTGACGCCGAGACGGTACGCATCCTGGTCCGGCAGCTCTTGGAGCGCATGGGAGTTCGTGCCGACGTCACCGCGCACGAGTCGAGTGAGTCGATCCAGGTCGATATCTCCGGACGTGATCTGGGCATGTTGATCGGGTGGCGCGGCGAGACCCTGCGGGCTCTCCAGACGATGACCAACCTGCTCGCGAGCCGCCACGTGGCCGCGGAGCGCCGGGTGGTGGTGGACGTCGAGAAATACCGCCAGCGCCGCGAGAACACGGTGCGGGAGATCGCCGAACGGGCAGCGACACAGGTCAAGGTGACCGGGGACCCGATCACGCTTGACGCCATGCAGCCCTTCGAGCGCCGCGCGATCCACCTTGCGCTCCAAGACGATCCCGCCGTGACCACGGGCTCGATCGGCGAAGAGCCGGACCGGCGCGTGGTGGTGTCGCCGGCGACTCGGGACGAGTGATCGGCGCCTTCGCCCCCACCTCCGCATGGCGGCTCGCCTCCGGTCCTCGCTGACACGCAGCGCGGCTTCGCCCACCTCAGTGGCGAGAGCCCGCGTCCGGGCGGCGATCCGGCTCGTCGAAGCCGCGGCCGGTGACGCCGACCTGGGTTCGGTCACCCCGAGTGCCATCGCGGCCGCCATTCGCGAGGCCAGACGCGCCCTCGACACCGGCGCGCTGACACCGTCCACCGCGGAGGTGGCGAAGCTGCTCCAAGAGGCTCTCGAGACCGTGGAAGACGGACTCCCTCCGGACGTTACAGAGGTGCTCCTGGACCGCGCCGAACGCCTCCTTCGGTAGCTCTGCGCCGCCCATCCGGAGTCGAGCGGTGTGCGTCCGGCGGCGTCCGGAACCCTCCTATACTCGGGCGTCATGACCCTCGCCGACGACCGGATGCTGCACGAACTGCCCGGGGGGGCGCGCCTCCTCACCGCACCGCTTCCGGCGCGGGCGTCGGCAAGCGTGGTGCTCATGTTCGGCGTCGGGTCCCGGTTCGAGGAGGACCGGATCGGCGGGATCTCCCACTTCATCGAACACCTGGCGTTCAAGGGCACGCGCCGGCGTCCGAGCTCGAAGGCGATCGCGGAGGCGATCGAGGGTGTGGGCGGAGTCATGAACGCCTCCACCGACAAGGAGGTGACCGTCTACTGGACTCGGGTGCCGTCCGACCGGCTGGAGCTGGCCATCGACGTGCTCGGTGACATCGTGTCCCATTCGCGTCTCGCCCCCGCCGATGTAGAGCGCGAGCGGATGGTGATCCTGGAAGAGCTGAAGATGTACCTGGACCAGCCCCAGGACTACGTGCACAGCCTGTTTGAGGCGGTCATGTGGCCGGGTCATGCACTGGGGCGGGACATCATCGGCACCGTGGAGTCGGTCTCCGGCGTCACCCGGGATGACTTGGTGGAGTACGTCGCCGCGCACTACCGGCCGCGCAACCTGGTCGCCGGCGTCGCGGGCGGCATCGACCCCGAGGACGCGCTGCGCCTGATGGGTACCCACATCAAGCTGCCGCGTGCCGCCGCCGCGTCGAATCATCAGATCACGCCGGGTCCGCTGGCCACCTCCAACGTCCACCTGCTGCGGAAGGACACGGAGCAGGCGCACGTGTGTCTGGGCGCGCGCGGGCTCTCCTACCTGGACGACGATCGATACGTGCTGGACCTCGTCACGACGGTGCTGGGAGAGGGCATGTCCTCCCGTCTGTTCCTGGAGATCCGCGAGCAGCGCGGGCTCGCCTATGACGTGCATGCCTACACGCAGAAGCACCGCGACGCCGGGTACTTCGGCGTCTACATGGGCGTGGATCCCTCAAAGGCGGAAGAAGCGGTTTCGGCGACGGTGGTGGAGCTACGGCGGATGGCTCAGGACCTGGTGCCAGAAGAGGAGCTGACCAAGGCCAAGGAGTTCGTGAAAGGACGGCTCCGGCTTGGCCTCGAGGGCACCAACGCACTGGCCAGCTGGCTCTGCCAGCAGGTTCTGTTGACCGACCGCATCCTTTCCGTCGACGAGGTGGTGGCCAAGGTCGATGCCGTGACCGCCGAGGATGTGCGCCGGGTGGCTGGGCAGGTCCTGGGCGGCCCACTGCAGGGTGCTGTGATCGGTCCTTTCCCGAAAGACGCGCCGTTCCGGAGCGCGATCGCCAACTGACCTGCGCCGGTCGCCCGGCTTCGGGTCAGGGGGATCCGGCGAGAGCGGTTGTACAGCCCGCTGAGGCGGCGCTGGTGGAGTCCGTCAGGTGTCCTCGCTGCGGATCCACCAGACCGAAGCTGTTGAACGGGAAGATGCGCAGCCAGGCCTCAGCCAGGATGCTGCTCCGCTGCACCGGTCCGAAGATCCGGGAATCCTCGGATACGTTGCGGTTATCTCCCATCACGAAGTACTGGGTGGAGCTGAGATGGTAGGGCTGACCATCGGCGGGCCAGTTCGCGTTCACACTCCAGGCTCCGTCCACCCCTGGCCGCAGATACGGCTCGCAGAGGACCTTGCCGTCGATGTACACCGTCCCCTCCCTGATCAAGACCGTCTCGCCGGGAAGCGCGACCACCCGCTTGATGAGGTCCGTCTTGGAGTCGTAAGGGGATTGCAGGATGACGACGTCCCCGCGGCCCGGACTCCGGAAGTAGTACGGGAACTTGAGCGCGATCAGATAGTTGTTGTTGACGACAGTGGGATACATCGACGGCCCGGAGACGGTGACGGGTTCGATCGCCAGGTGAATGATCAAGAAGAGCACCGCGGCCAGCGCCACCACCTCGAGCAGCTCGACGAAGAGAGCCCGGGTACGCACGTCGGATGACCATAACGGGTACGCGGGGTGACTTGCCCGGCCAATCTCGTCGGGCGTGGGGCTGTGAGCGGGCCGCGCAGGTGGCGGAGGGGCGCCTCGTGTGCTCGAGACGCTGGGGTCGCTAAGAGGGAGGCCGCCGGTCGGGCGCTCGATGTTTCACGTGAAACATCCGCGGCGGCTGGAGGTGTCCGGGCCCGACCGTCCAGGCAGGCGGTGCGGGGTCGCGTTCAGTCCAGCAGCCGGTCCAGGAGTGCTTGCAGCTGCTCCGGGGTCTCGTAACGGACGGTGACGCGGCCCTGAACGCCGGACCCGGTGATCTGCGCGGTGTCCCCATACACCGCACGGAGACGGTCGCGCGTCGCTCGCAGCGGGTCGGCACGCTGCTGGCGCGGTCGGGCTGACTGGGCGGCCAGGAAGTCCCGGACCCAGCGCTCGGTCTGCCGAACCGAGAGGCGCTTGGCGAGCACGATCTTGAGGCCATACTCCTGATCGTCGGCACCGGGAAGGCCGATCAGCGCTCGAGCATGCCCGGCGGAGATAGCCGCGGAGGCGGTAGCGGAAATGACCGCGGGCGTGCCCGACAATAATCGCAGTGCGTTGGTCACCGAGACCCGTGTCTTTCCCAGCCGGTTCGCCACCTCTTCATGGGTGAGGCCGTAGGTGGTGACCAGCCGTTCGATGCCTCGGGCCTCCTCGATCGGGTCCAAGTCCTCCCGCTGCAGATTCTCGATCAAGCCCAGGACCAGGCTGTCTTCTTCCTCCACCGCCCCCCGGACAATGGCGGGGACGCTGGTCATGCCGGCCTCCTGCGCGGCGCGCCAGCGGCGCTCGCCGGCGATCAGCTGGAACCCTCCTTGTACGCGCCGGACCAAGAGCGGCTGCAGCAGGCCGTGAGTGCGAATGGAATCAGCGAGTTCGCGCAGCGGCTCCGCTGCGAAGTGGCGCCGGGACTGTCCCGCCGAAGGCTGGATCTGATCGATGGACACCCATTGCGGGAAGCCCAACTCCAGGTCCGGCGCTCCTTCCGGTCCGGTCGGTATCAGCGCCTGGAGGCCGCGGCCGAGGCGCGCGCGGGTGGACGAGGGGCTCACGGCGTGGACTCCTTCATGGACGTAGGCAGCTGGACTCGTCCGAGTAACTCTTCGGCCAGCTCGCGATAGGCCACGGCCCCGCGGCAGGAGGGGTCGTAGCGGGTGACCGGAAGCCCGTGGCTGGGGGCCTCGCTGAGACGCACGTTGCGCGGGATCAGAGTCCGAAAGACGCGCTCGGGGTAGGCTCGGCGGACCTCCTGCAAGACTTCCCAGGCGAGCGTGGTCCGGGAGTCGAACTGCGTGAGCAGGATTCCACCCAACTCTAGTCGTGGGTTCAGATTCGCCCGCACCAGCAGCTGGGTTTCGAGCAGATGGGACAAGCCCTCGAGTGCGAAATACTCGGCCTGAAGCGGCACCAACATCAGGTCGGCCGCCGTGATCGCGTTGAGCGTGAGCAGCCCAAGCGACGGCGGGCAGTCGAGGAGGACCAACTCCACATCCTCCGGCAGCGTTGCCAACGCGTCGCGCAGGCGTGACTCCCGCCTCGGCTCTGCCGTCAGCTCGATCTCGGCCCCGGCCAGCCCGCGCTGCGAGGGGGCCACGCGAAGGCCGGGATTGGAGCACTCGGTCAGCACCTCACCCAGCGAGGAGCCGCCGAACAGGACCTCGTAGACGCCGGCCCGCTCGCGGCCCGGGTCGATACCGAGACCACTGGTCGCGTTGCCCTGCGGATCTAGATCGACGACCACCACCGAGTGGCCGCGGTCGGCGATCGCGGCACCGGCGTTGATCACCGTCGTGGTCTTACCGACGCCGCCCTTCTGGTTGACGACGGCCAGGACGGGAGCGCGGTGGGCGGAACTACCGGACACGCCATCTCCGGCAGCCCGGGCTGCCTCGTGATCCGCGTCCCGGCATTGAAGGTTTCAACATCTTGTACCCAATCTGTGGAAAGCCCCCACGATTTAGGGTGACCCGAGGGAGACCGGCGGCCCCAAGCCTACCAGTCAGCGGATCCGTGCCGTCCTCCATGGAGGGACCATGACAGGCCGCCCGCGAGCCGGCAAGGGGGGCCGTTAAT
Source organism: Candidatus Dormiibacterota bacterium (assembly GCA_963790575.1). Taxonomy (GTDB): domain Bacteria; phylum Chloroflexota; class Dormibacteria; order Dormibacterales; family Dormibacteraceae; genus CAVTSA01. The sequence goes on from CAWBPD010000012.1 coordinate 361,260, forward strand.
TAACCGGGATCTTTCACGAACGAGTCGAATCCGGTCAACGTGAAACGTGCGGCGTCACGACACGGGGGGCCGCGCGCCGTGCCGCGAGGCGGCAAACCACACCGCGAAGCCCGCCACGGCAGCGCCTTCCAGTGCCAGCCCGGGTCCGGCGAACACCGTGGCCAGTTGCACGGCCGTGATCGCGTTGTAGATGGCGTGGCAAAGCATGGAGGTGCTGGTGTTGGTGAAGTGCCGCAAGAGGCCGAGCCCGAAGGCAAGGATCAGGACCGCGAGTTCGTCGATTGAGAAGCCGTACTGCGTATGCAGGAGTGCGAAGACGACGGCGGTCCAGATCAGACCCAGCCGCGGCTGCAACGCGCCACGGAAGAGAATCTCCTCACAAATCGCGGGCACGAGCGCGATGGTCACGATCCCAAGCGGCGTGTCCACCCCCCGGTAGAGCTGGCTGGTGGCCGAGCCCACGCGTGCTGCGACGTCGGGGGTCAGCCAGCGCTGAGCCACCTCGGCGCCGAGTCCGAAGGCATAAAAGGCCCCCGCGCAGGCGATCCCGAGCAGAATTTGCCATCCCTGCGGAACCGTGAGGCCCAGGCGATCGAACACCGCTCCTGGGCGCCGGCGGAGCCCGAGTCCTACTCCCAGGAGCGCGCCCAGGAGAAAGGGAAGCTCGGTCACCACTTGATCGAGAGGTGTCTCGGGGGCGCCTGCCGCCACCGTGGCGAGGACGTTGGTGGAGATCTGGAGCCCGATCTGGCTCCCCGCCACCACCAGCGTCAGACCGAGGGCGGTCGCATCAAGTGGGCTGTCGGGGTCGATGGGGAGCACGCGTGCGGCCAGACGGCGGGCCGGCGCGAGCGCAAGGGCCGCCATCCCGAGCCCACCGGCCATGAAGCCAACCCCATAGCCCACGGTGCCGGGAACGGTGGCGAGCCCGACCAGCACCACTGCGGCCCCCACCGCGGCGAGCAGCGCCCAGTACCAACCTGGACGATCCTGGGGCCCCCTGCCGAGTGCCGCCAGGTTCGCCAAGACGATCAGCGGCAGCGGGAGGAATCCGAGGAGCTCCCCGAGTGTCATCAGCGTCACCGGAGCCGGCTCAAGCGCCGTCGCGAACTCCGGCACGCGCGGGAGTATACGGCCGGCCTGCCACGTAGAATGCCTTCGGATGACTCGTGCCGACGATCGATCCGCGTCTTTCCACAGGAGGGGTGGGACGGCGCCGAAGACGGAAAGCCGGCGGCCTGACGCGGCCGAGCGGAGGGAGTTGCTGGCGCGCGTGGCCCAGGGCGACCAGGGCGCTCGCGAGCGTCTGTTGGAGCAGCACCTCTACCTCGTATTGACGGTCGCCCGAGAACGCGCGCAGGGTGACGAGCAGGCGCTGTCGAGCGCCGACCTCTTTCAGGAGGGCACGATCGGCCTCCTCTCCGCCATCGACGCCTACGCCACCGCTGGTGTGGGCGACTTCGAGAGCTTCGCGCGCTCCCGTATCGCAAGTGAGATGGCTGCCGCGGAGGCGGCGGAGGACGACGCGAGGCAGCAGAACCGCGATGCCGTAGTCGCCGCGGAGGCCTACGAGCGCGCCCAGTTCCTGTTTCGTCGGCAGCATGGACGGCAGGCAACGGTCGAAGAACTGGCCCGTCTGCTGGAGTGGAGCGAGGAACGCACCGAAGAGGTGGCGACGATGGTCGACACCGCGCGTCGCCAGCATGACGAGGATTTGCTGGACTACCTCGACGGCGAGGACGTCAGCCCTGGCGAGGTGCAAGGTCTTTTCGACCAGCGGGCCGGGCGCGCGGGGGACGAGACCGGAGGCGACGTGGGATCGTCTGGAGCCTCCGGATCCGATCGGTGAGCGAACTCAAGAGGACACCGCTTTATTCGCGCCATGTGAGCGCCGGGGGACGCCTGGTCGACTTCGCCGGGTGGGAGATGCCGCTTCAGTACACCAGCGTGCGTGCCGAGGAACTCGCGGTGCGGGAGCGTGCGGGCCTCTTCGACGTCTCCCACATGGGACGCTTCGAGGTGCATGGCGGGAAGGCCGGCGAATTCCTCCAGACGATGGTCACCAACGACCTCTCCCGCCTCCAGGATGGTGAGGCGCAGTACAACCTGCTCTGCGACGAGCACGCCGGCGTCCTCGACGATCTGGTCGTCTACCGCGGTGACCCGTGGCGAGTGGTGGTCAACGCGGCCAACCTGGAGTCGGACCGGGCCTGGTTGTCCGAGCACGCCCCCCCGGGCGTTCGAGTCGAGGACCGCAGCCGCGAGCTCGCGCTGGTGGCGCTCCAGGGCCCGCAGGCGCCAACGACGCTTCCGAGCGGGAGCGTCGACCTCGACCGCCTCGGCTTTTTCGGCTGGACGGAGGGCACCGTGGCAGGTGTTCCCGAGGTCCTCATTTCGCGGAGTGGGTACACCGGGGAGGACGGTTTCGAGCTCTTCATCCCCGCCGCTCGGGTGGAGCAGGTGTGGGACGCGCTGGTCGAAGCCGGCGCGACACCAGCCGGCCTTGCGGCCAGGGACGTTCTCCGCCTGGAGGCCGGCCTGCGCCTGCATGGGAACGACATGGGCCCGGGCGTGAACCCTTACGAAGCGGGCCTCGGTTGGGTGGTGAAGCTGAAGAAGGGGGAATTCGTCGGCCGCCGCGCTCTGGCCGAGATCAGAGAACAAGGACCCGCTCGCAAGCTGGTCGGCGTCCGGGGCGAGGGCCGTACCATCCCCCGTCACGGGGAGGCGGTGGTCGACCGTCAGCGCGTCGCGCTGGGTGAGGTGACCAGCGGGACCTGGTCCTACTGGCTCAACCGGGGCATCGGGATGGCGCTGCTGAACCGGCCGGCGATTCCGCAGGACGGCCGGATCGATGTCATCCAGCGAGGCCAGCCGGCGCCGGCCGCGGTCGCGGGCCTCCCGTTCTACCGAGGTTCGGTCAAGCAGCCCGGCGCGTGAGCGACCGGCACAGGAGGAGTCAGACGTGGCCCGCTACTACACCAGGACCCATGAGTGGGTCACGGTCGGCGATGACGGGATCGCGACCGTCGGCATCACCGACTACGCCCAGGAGCAGCTCGGCGACGTGGTCTTCGTCGAGCTCCCACAGCAGGGCAAGCTGCTGGAGGCGGGCGACGGATTCGGCACCATCGAATCCGTCAAGTCGGCGTCCGACCTCTTCTCCCCGGTGGCGGGGAGCGTCCTCGAGGTGAACCAAACGCTGGCCGACCGGCCTGAGACCGTGAATGAGGATCCATTCGGCCGCGGCTGGTTGATCAAGGTAAAGCTGAACGGCGACCTCGGGGCGGGCCTCCTCGACGAGCAGGGCTACCGGTCCGAGGTCGAGGCGCAGCGGTAGATGCCCTACCTGGTGCACGCCGATCCGGACCGCGCCGCGATGCTGGCCGCGGTGGGGGCGGAGAACGAAGACGATCTGCTGGTCGACGTGCCCGCGTCGCTGCGGCTCGATCGTCTGGACCTCTCCGACGGTCTTTCTGAACTGGACACGGTGCGGGAGATCGGCCGCCTCGCCGCTCGCAACCACGCCTATCCGGACCGGCTCACCTTCCGCGGCGCCGGGGTCTACCGTCGCTACATACCGGCCGCCGTCCAGGCGGTGACGCAGAAGCCGGAGTTCTACACCGCCTACACCCCCTATCAGCCCGAGGCCAGCCAGGGGACGCTGCAGGCCATCTTCGAATACCAGACCCTGATCGCCGAGCTCACCGGCCTGGATGCATCGAACGCGTCGCTCTACGACGGCGCCACCGCCGCCGCGGAGGCGGTGATCATGGCCGGTCATACCACCGGCCGCCAGCGTGTCGTCGTCGCCCCCGGACTGCACCCCGAGTACCTGGAGGTTCTGCGCTGCTACGCGGATGGCCGGGGCGTCACGGTGGATGATCGGCTCGACGATCTGGGCGAGGACGTCGCGGCGATCCTCTTCCAGCATCCCGACTGCCTGGGGCGGCTCCTCAACCCGGAAGCCCTGGTCGAACGCGCGCATGGGGTGGGCGCCCTGGCGGTGGCGTGCGTGGACCCGATCTCGCTCGCTCTGGTGGCGCCCCCCGGCGAGTACGGGGCCGACGTCGCCGTCGGCGAGGGCCAGCAGCTCGGGTTGCAGGCGTCCTACGGCGGTCCCCACCTCGGCTTCATCGCGGTGAGGCAGAACCTGGTCCGGCGCCTGCCCGGCCGCCTCGTCGGCCAGGCGCGGGATCACTCGGGGCGCCGGGGATTCGTGCTGACCTTGACCGCCCGGGAGCAGCACATCCGCCGCGCCCGAGCGACCTCCAACATCTGCACCAACCACTCCCTGTGCGCGCTGGCGGCGAGCGTCTACCTGACCTACCTGGGTCCGGATGGGCTGCGCCGGGTCGCTGAGGTCACGTATCAGCGGGCCCATCATCTGGCCGAGCGCATCGCCGCGCTCCCCGGGTACCAGCTGCTCGAGCCGGAGACGCCCTTCTTCAGCGAGTTCGCGATCCGGGTTCGCGATGCCGACGAGGTGCTCACCCGGTGCGCCGAACGAGGCATCTTGGGTGGCTTCCCACTCCGCGATTGGTATCCGGGCGACGAAACACTGCACGATGCGCTCCTGTTCTGCTGCACCGAGGTCAACGACCCGCCCGCCATGGAGACCCTGCTGGAGGCCCTGACCGCATGACTGAGAAGCTGAGCTTCGAGAAGAGCCATGCTGGGCTGCCGGCGCCCCGGTTGCCCGAGGCGGGGGTCCCGCCCGGCGCCGGACTGCCGGAGGCGCTGCGGCGGCGCCGGGCGCCCAACCTGCCGCGCCTCTCCGAGCCCGAGATCATGCGCCACTACAGCCGGCTCGCCGCCCTCAACTTCTCCATCTCGGAGCAGTTCTATCCGCTCGGCAGCTGCACCATGAAGTACAACCCGGTGGTCAACGAGCAGGTGGTCACGATGCCAGGCTTCGCGGCCCTGCATCCGTACCAGCCCGAGGAGACCGCTCAGGGGGCACTCGAGCTGCTGTGGCGCCTGGAGCAGGCCTTGAAGGCGATTGCGGGGGTCGACCGCATGACGCTGCAGCCGGCGGCCGGCGCCCACGGCGAGTGGACGGCGCTGCGCATGATCCAGGCCTTCCACCGCGAGCGCGGTGAGCAGCGCGATCAGGTCATCGTCCCCGACTCCGCGCATGGAACCAACCCGGCGAGCGCCGCTCTGGCCGGATTCCAGGTGGTGGAGGTCAAATCCAACTCCGAGGGCCGGGTCGACATCGAAGACTTGCGAGTAAAGCTCTCCCCCCGGGTGGCAGCCCTGATGCTGACCAACCCCAACACGCTGGGGCTTTTCGAGCGCGACATCCTCGGTATCGCCGAGCTGGTGCACCAGGTGGGTGGCAAGCTCTACTACGACGGCGCCAACCTGAACGCGTGCATGGGGATCTGCCGGCCCGGTGACATGGGCTTCGACGCGGTCCACATGAACCTGCACAAGACGTTCACCACGCCGCACGGCGGTGGCGGTCCCGGCGCCGGTCCCGTGGGCGTCAAGGCCGACCTGGAGCCGTTTCTCCCCCGCCCACTGGTGGTGGAGGAGGACGGCCGCTTCCGACTAGATCATCACAGGCCTCTCTCGATCGGCAGGGTGCGCAGCTTCTACGGCAACTTCGGGATGCTGGTCCGGGCCTACACCTACATCCTGGCTATGGGCGCGGAGGGGCTGACCCAGGCTTCCAAGGACGCCGTGCTGGCGGCGAACTATCTCCAGTCGCAGGTTGAGGGTCTTCTCGACGTGCCGTACGCGCGACCGTGCATGCACGAGTTCGTCGCCTCGGCTTCCAACCTGGATCCCCACGGCGTGCGGGCGATGGACGTGGCCAAAGGCCTGCTCGACCGTGGCTATCACGCTCCCACCACCTACTTCCCGCTGGTGGTGCCGGAGGCTCTGATGGTCGAACCCACCGAGACCGAGAGCAAAGAGACGCTGGACGGGTTCGTAGAGGCACTCCGCGAGATCGTGGAGGAGGCGAGGACCGATCCCGCCGCGCTGCACGAGGAACCGCGGACGTTGCCCGTGGGCCGGATGGACGAGGTGGAGGCGGCGCGGCGGCCGGTGCTCCGATGGCGGCCGGCGCCGGAACCAGAGCCGGTGTCCGTCTGATCGCCGTAGGGCCGATGTTTCACGTGAAACATCGGCGCGTCCGGCGGACGTGACCCGGTCAGTCAGGTAGCGTCCAGCTCTCGCGCGCGCGCACGCGCGCGATCAAATGGGATTGCGTCGATTCCGGTACAATTGAGGTCATCAACATCTGCGTCCCAGGCGTCCCTGTACTCATCCCAGCAACTGGGAGGTGGTGACTCCAATGATTGACTCCAGTGCGGGTCGGCGCATCGGAGGCCGGCCCCAGGCTCGAGCCTTGGGGGCCGACGTCGCCTACGACGCCGACCAGATCCAGGTCCTCGAAGGCCTCCAACCGGTCCGCCGTCGTCCCGGCATGTACATCGGGTCGACCGATCAGCGCGGCCTGCACCACCTGGTATGGGAGGTCGTCGACAACTCGGTCGATGAGGCACTCGCTGGGGAGGCCGATCGGGTCCTGGTCACCCTCCACGCCGACGGCTCCCTCTCGGTGGAGGACAACGGCCGCGGCATACCCACCGGCACCCAGGCCCAGGAGGGGCGGTCGGCGCTCGAGGTAGTCCACACCGTGCTCCACGCGGGTGGAAAGTTCGGAGGCGGCGGGTACAAGGTGTCCGGCGGCCTTCACGGCGTCGGTGTCTCGGTGGTCAACGCGCTCAGCGAGCGCCTGGACGTGACCGTTTACCGCGAGGGCAAGGAATTCTTCCAGCGCTACCAGCGGGGCGCGCCACTGAGCGACGTCCAGGTGGTCGGCAAGAGCCGGCGCCGCGGCACCACCACCCGCTTCTGGCCCGACGCCGACATCTTCGACGATGTCACCTTCGACCGCGAGCTCATCCTCAACCGTCTGCGGGAGATGGCGTTTCTCAACAAGGGCCTGACTCTGATCTTCGCCGAGGAGGCGAAGGAGACGACGTACACCTTCTACTTCGAAGGCGGCATCCTGGCTTTCGTCCGGCACCTCAATCGCGGGAAAGGGCTCGTCAACCAGGTGCCGTTCTATGTCGACCGGGAGATGGACTCGACCTCGATCGAGGTCGCGATCCAGTACAACGCCAGTTTTTCCGAGACGGTGCTGGCGTTTGCCAACAACATCCATACGGTCGAGGGCGGAAGCCACCTCACCGGCTTTCGCGCCGCGCTCACCACGGCCCTCAACCGGTACGCCCGCAAGGCCTCGCTGCTGAAGGATCAGGACCCCAACCTTTCGGGCGACGACGTCCGCGAGGGCCTCTGCGCGGTGATCAGCGTGAAGCTGCTGGAGCCCCAGTTCGAGGGTCAGACCAAGACCAAGCTCGGCAATGCCGAAGTGCAGGGCCAGGTGTCGGCGGTGGTGTCGGAAGCCCTGCTCCAGTACTTGGACGAGAACCCCCAGGAAGGGCGGCGCATCATCGAGAAGTCGCTGACCGCGGCGCGTGCGCGGGAGGCGGCTCGTAAAGCCCGTGACCTGGTGCAGCGCAAGTCCCTGCTCGAGTCATCGACCCTGCCGGGCAAGCTCGCCGACTGCTCCGAACGCGACCCCGAGCGGTGCGAGCTGTTCCTCGTCGAGGGGGACTCTGCGGGCGGCACCGCCAAGGGCGCTCGCGACCGCCGGACACAGGCCATCCTCCCCCTGCGCGGAAAGATCCTTAACGTGGAGAAGGCGCGGCTCGACCGCGTGCTCACGTCGGAGGAGATCCGGAACCTGATCACCGCCATGGGGACCGGTGTGGGCGACCGCTTCGAGTACCCCAAGCTCCGCTATCACCGGATCATCACCATGACCGACGCCGACGTCGACGGGAGTCACATCCGGACGCTGCTGCTGACTTTCTTCTATCGCTACTTCCCGGAACTGATCGATAAGGGCCATATCTACATGTCGCAGCCGCCCCTTTTCAAGGTCAGCAAGGGCAAGACGACCAAGTGGGTTTACTCCGAAGGGGAGCGCGACCGAGAGGTCAAGGCGCTGGGCAAGAACGTGGAGGTCAACCGGTTCAAGGGTCTCGGTGAGATGAGCGTGGACCAGCTCTGGGAGACCACCATGAACCCTCAGACCCGGACCCTGCTGAGGGTCGAGGTGGAAGACGCCGCGGCGGTGAACGACGTGTTCGAGCGGTTGATGGGCTCCGAAGTCGAGCCGCGCAAGAAGTTCATCCAGGCGCACGCCAAGACCGTCACCAACCTCGACATCTGATGCGGATCGCGGTCGACGGGATGGGCGGCGACCACGCCCCCGAAGAGATCGTGAAAGGCGCCGCGCTGGCGGCCGACGAGCTCGACGTCGACATCACCGTGGTCGGTCAGCCGGCCCGGGTGCAACCACTTCTGGAGCCGTACGCGAAGCTCCATCTGCACCCCGCGACGGAGGTGGTGGAGATGGACGCCCATCCCGCCCGCGCCGTGCGCTCGAAGCCGGACTCCTCGATGAGCGTGTGCGCCCGCCTCTGCAAGGAGGGCCGAGTGGAGGGCTGGGTGTCGGCCGGCAATTCGGGCGGCGTGCTGGCGGCCGCGTTGTTCATCCAGGGCCGGGTGCCGGGGGTGGAACGACCGGCGCTGGGCACGGTGCTGCCCGGGCCCAATGGCCCCTCGTACCTGGTCGACGTGGGCGCCAACGTGGACTGCCGTCCGGAATACCTGGTGCAGTTCGCGGCCATGGGCGCGAGCTTCGCCGCCGAGGTGATGGGCCGCCGGCCGCCTCGGGTGGGTCTGCTCGCCAACGGTGAGGAGGCCTCCAAGGGAAATCAGCTGGTGCGGGAGGTGCACGAGCGGCTGCGCGGGAATGCACACGGATATGAATTCATTGGCAATTTGGAGCCGAAGGATGTGCTCCAGGGACACGCGGACGTGGTGGTGGCCGACGGGTTCGCCGGCAACCTGATGGTCAAGGCGGCCGAAGCGACGGTGGACATGCTCCTCTCCACCCTTCGGGAGGAGATCCTTCGTACCGGGCGCGGCAAGCTCGGCGGGCTGCTGATCCGCCCTGCGATCGGGCGTATACGGGGGACCATAGACTGGCGCGAGTACGGCGGCGCGCCCCTGCTCGGGATCGATGGAACCGCCGTCGTAGCCCACGGACGGTCTGACGCGCGTGCCATCCGCAGCGCCATCAAAGTCGCCCGCGATGCCGCTCAGGCCGGGCTCAAGGACAAGATTCGGGAGGCGCTCACTGCATGAGTACCCAGCTATCGCCAGAACGTCGTCGCGTCGTCGTCACCGGCCTCGGCGTGCTGTCGCCGATCGGAAACAACGTCGATGAGTTCTGGAGTGGTCTGCTCGAGGGCAGGAGCGGCGCCGCCCCGATCACGCTCTTCGACCCCGCCCGCCTGACCACCAAGTTCGCCTGCGAGCTGAAGAACTTCAAAGCCTCCGACTATCTGGACCGGAAGGTCACTCAGCGCACGGCGCGGTTCACGCAGCTGGCGGTGATCACGGCCGGGATGGCGCTGGAGAACGCGGGGCTCGACCTCAAGGAGGAGGATCGGTTCCGGATCGGAGTCGAGATGGGAACCGGCATCGGCGGCTTCGACATGATGACGACCGAGGCCGCCAGCTACCTCAACGGGGGGCGCATGCACCCTCTCTACGCGACCATGGTGATCCCCAACATCGCCGCCGCCACCGTGGCCATGACGTTCGGGCTGCATGGGCAGAACTCGACCAACACCATCGCCTGCGCTGCTTCCACCCACTCCATCGGATGCGCGCTGCGCGCGATCCAGCACGGCGACGCCGACATCATGCTGGCGGCAGGCACGGAGGCCTCACTCTGTGAGGTGGGCGTTCACTCGTTCAACTCGATCAAGGCGCTTTCTACCCGCAACGACGACCCCGAACGGGCCTCGCGTCCCTTCGACGAAGACCGAGACGGGTTCGTGGCGGGCGAGGGTTCGGGGACGCTGGTGCTGGAAGAGTTGGAGCACGCCCGGGCGCGGGGGGCCCACATCTGGGGCGAGGTGGCCGGGGTCGCCAACACCAACGATGCCTTCCACCAGGTGGCGCCGGACCCCACCGGGAAGGCTCCCGCGAGAGCGATCGAACTGGCTCTCGCGGACGCCGGCGTGACCCCCGCCGAGATCGACTACGTGAACGCCCATGGGACCTCCACCGGGCTCAACGACAAGGCCGAGACGCAGGCGCTCAAGCTGGCGCTGGGCGAAGAGCACGCGCACCGCGTCGCCATCTCCAGCACCAAGTCGATGATCGGACACCTGCTCGGCGCCGCGGGCGCGGTGGAGGCGGTCGCGACGCTGCTCTGCATGCGCGACGGCATCGCCCACCCGACCATCAACTACACCACCCCCGACCCCGACTGCGACCTGGATTACATTCCCAACGAGCCCCGCAAGCTCGACATCCAGGTCGCCATCTCCAACGGCTTCGGCTTTGGCGGGCAGAACGCGGTCGTGGTCCTCCGGAGGTACACCGATGACTGACGATCAAACTCCCTTCGGAGGCGACGCCGGGACCGTGCTCGGAAAGAGCCTGGTGGAGGAGATGCAGACGTCCTACATGGACTACGCGATGTCCGTCATCGTGGCGCGGGCGCTGCCCGACGTCCGCGACGGGCTGAAGCCGGTGCAGCGCCGGATCCTCTACGCCATGCAGCAGGCAGGGGCGACGGCGGCATCCCGACACCGCAAGTGCGCTGCCTTCGTCGGCGACGTGATGAAGCTCTATCACCCGCACAGCGACTCGGCGATCTACGACTCGCTGGTCCGCATGGGGCAGGACTGGGCCATGCGCTACCCCCTGATCGACGGGCAGGGCAACTTCGGCTCCATCGACGGCGACCCCCCGGCGGCCATGCGGTACACCGAGGCCCGGCTGGCGGCGGTAGCGGGCGAGATGCTGGCCGACATCGAGAAGGACACCGTGCCCTTCGTCGAGAACTACGACGGCACCGAGCAGCAGCCGGTGATCCTCCCCGCGCGCATCCCCAACCTCCTCGTCAACGGAGCCACCGGGATCGCGGTCGGGATGACGACCAACATCCCTCCCCACAACCTGCGGGAGGTGGCGGCGGCGGTGCACCACCTGATCGAGCACCCGGAGGCCACGATCGACGAGCTGATGCGGCTTTTGCCCGGGCCCGACTTCCCGACCGGCGGGATGATCATGGGGCGGGCCGGCATCCGCCAGGCCTACGCGACCGGCCACGGCCGGATCGTGGTCCGCGCGCGGCACACCTTCGAGGAGGCGCCCAACGGGCGCGAGCGGATCATCATCGACGAGCTGCCGTACGCCGTCAACAAGGCGAACCTGGTGGCCAAGATCGCGGACCTGGTGGCCGACCGCAAGCTGGAGGGCATCGCCGACCTGCGCGACGAGTCCGACCGCCACGGGATGCGCATCGTGATCGAGCTCCGGCGCGAGGCCCGGCCCTTCACCGTCCTCAACAACCTCTACAAGCACACGGCGCTGCAGCAGACGTTTGGCGTCACCGCGCTCGCCATCGTCGACTGGAAGCCGCAGATCCTGTCGCTGAAAGAGCTGCTGCAGCACTTCATCGATCACCGGCGCGAGGTGATCGTGCGGCGGACGCGGTTCGACCTGGCCCGAGCCCAGGACCGGGCGCACGTCCTGGAAGGACTGAAGATCGCGCTCGACCACCTGGATGAGGTGATCGCAACCATCCGTGCCGCCAGCGATCCGGACGACGCGAACACGCAGCTGCAGTCCAACTTCGGGCTCACCGAGCGCCAATCGCGCGCCATCCTCGCCCTCACCCTCTCCCGCCTCACCCGGCTGGAGCGGAACAAGATCGACCAGGAGTACGAAGAGGTGATCAAGTTGATCGCCTACCTGGAGTCGGTCCTCGCATCAGACCGCATGGTGCTGAACCTGATCTCCGAGGACATGACCCAGACCGCCCGGCGCTACGGCGACGAGCGGCGGACGGAGATCTCGGACCAGGACCCGACCGACCTCACCGCCGAGGATCTGATCCCCAAGGAAGAGGTGGTGGTCACGCTGACCCACCGCGGCTACGTGAAACGCCAGGTCTCGCGCAGCTTCCGGGCCCAACAGCGCGGTGGCGTGGGCGTCAAGGGCGCACGCCCCACGGCGGGCGCGGACGCACCGTCGGGGACGCGCGAGGAGGACTACGCAGAGCACCTGCGGGCCACCCACACGCACGCGTCGATGCTGTTCTTCACGCAGTCGGGCCGCGTCTTCCAGCTGCGCGTGCACGAGATCCCGGAACGCGACCGCTCCTCGCGGGGGGTGCCGATCAACAACCTGATCGAGATCGCGCCCAACGAGCACATCACGGCCATCTTCGTGCGGCCGGAGGCGGACGATCCGAGCGCGCGCTACATGATGATGGCGACCCGCCGGGGGGCAATCAAGAAGACCCGCATGTCGGAATACGCCAACGTCCGTCGCAACGGTTTGATCGCCATCAACCTCCAGCCGAAGGACGAGCTTCTCTGGGTCACGCCCAGCTCGGGCGAGGACGAGGTGATCCTGGCCACCCGCCAGGGGAAAGCGGTCCGCTTCAGCGAGCGTGAAGTCCGCCCCACCGGCCGTGATACCCAGGGGGTGATCGGTGTCCGCTTCGTCAACGGTGACGGGCTGGCGGGCATGTCGGTCGTGAAGGAGGGCGGCGACCTGCTGGTGGTGAGCGAGCGCGGCTACGGCAAGCGCACCCCGCTCTCCGAATATCCGGCCCACCACCGGGGCGGACAGGGCGTGTTCACGCTCAAGGTCACCAACCGGGTGGGTGGCGTGGCCGCGATGCGGGTGGTCGACGACCCCGAGGAAGAGATCCTGCTCATCACCCAGCAGGGGATGGTGCTCCGGACCACGGTGGGCTCGATCTCGCGAATCGGACGCCAGACCCAGGGCGTGATCGTGATGCGGGTGCCCGAGGGGGACGCGGTGACGGCCGTGGCCGGGGTCGGCCTCTCGATGGAGGAGCTGGAGGCCCCGGTGGATTCGGATACGCCAGCCGCCGGGAGCGATGCCTGACCCCCTCTCGGGTGGGGCACTCGGCCTGGCCGCCTTCTGCGGCCAGGCCGCGCTCGTCGTCTCCTTGGTGATGACGCTGGCCTGCGCGCTGCGTGTCTGGCCGCGAGCCCGGCGCGTGCGACGCAGGGCGCGCCTGCTGGGGTCGCGCGCCCGCCGTGAGCAGCAGGTGCTGTTCGACGGCACGGTTCTGCTCCTCGCCCAGGGAATCGAGATGAACCGGCTGCTGGAACCCTGGAGGCGGATCTTCTTCTGGGTCCGCCATCCCCTGACGAGGGCTCTTCGGGACCACTATTTCGGGAGCTGAGGGCGCTCGCCGAACGGATGTTTCACGTGAAACATCTCAGGCAGACGGCGACCAGCTCCTAATCGATGGTGTCGTCGGCGCGGGTCGCCTTGACCGGTGTGGTCGCCGTCTGTCGGTGCACCCAGCGCCGGCCCAGGATGTAGGCGACCACGACCAGCCCCACCAGCACGATGATGAACGGCACCTTGAGCGCCCCCAGGGCGTTGGCGAACTGCTCCCAGTGCTCACCCAGCTTGTACCCGACGATGGCGAGCGCCGAGGCCCAGACGGTGGCGCCGACCAGCGTCGTGACGCCGAACCAGACCACCCGCATGCGGGCCAGGCCGGCCGGGAAGGAGATGTAGCCACAGATGACGGGCAGCACCCGCCCGATCAGCACCGCCCAGGCGCCGAACCGGTCGAAGAACCGGTCAGCCAGGTCCAGATGACCTTCCGAGAGGCCGATGTAGCGCCCGGGGCCGAGGATCAGGCGGCGTCCGTACCGGCGCGCGAGACCGTACGCGACGAAGGATCCGATCAGGTTGCCGGCCACGACCGCCACGATGACCGCGGCCAGGTTGAGCTTGCCTGCCGCCGCCAGCGCGCCGCCCACCGGCGCCACCACCTCGATCGCGACCGGGATCCCACAGCTCTCGAGGATCATGGCCAGGAAGATCGCCACCAGGCCTCCGGTTTCGATCAGGTGGACCAGCGAGGCGGTCACGCGCCCTCCAGTTTCTCGCGCAGGAGGATGACGCGACAGGAGGCGTTCTTCAGCACGTAGGGAACGGTCTTGCCCAGGTTGAACTCACCGAAGCGGCGCTTGTAGGGCAGTCCCATCACGATGGTGGTCGCCCCCCACTCCTCCGCCTCCCCGAGGATCGCGGGCCCGGTCTCGCGTGCCTGCACCAGCTCCGCCTGCACCTTGATCTCGAACTCGGCCGCCAACTGCTCCAGGTTGTCCAGGACCTCCTCACCTCGCGAGACCTCGGTCTCGACGGGCGCGGACAGGGGCAGCGAGCGGTTGACCTCGATCACGTGCACCGCGTAGACCTGGGCGGGACCGGACTCTTCGTCCCCTCGGTGGCGGGAGGCCATCCGGCAGGCCAGCACGGTGGCCGCCTCATCGACCTTCTGCCCGCCGGCGGCGACCAGGATGCGCAGGAGCTTGTTTCGCTGCTCGCTCACGGTTGGGCGTCTTTCCCGGTCACCCGGCGCCAGACCACATAGGACCCGAACGCGATCATGACAAACGCCATCGCGAACTCGATTCCGCCCGAGACCGCGTCGTCAGGCTTGAACACCACGAACCAGACCAGAAACATCACGCCCAGGAAGAGGCTCAGCAGGCCCGTGAAGAAGAACGGATAGCGCACGCGACCGCCATCCTACCAGCGGCCGGCCGGCATCCCTTTCGGGGAACGATCGCGGCCGGGGCCGGGGTGCCACAATGCGCGGTGTGAAAGTGGTGATAGTGGGAAGCGGGCGTGTGGGGTCCCGGCTGGCGGCCCAGCTGGCCGCCGAAAGGCACGATGTGACGCTGATCGATCGCGACCCGGGTGCCTTCGTGAAGGCGCAGAACCGGGGTGTGATACCACCCGACTTCCCGGGCCGGCTCCTGGTCGGCGACGGCACCGACACCGACGTGCTGAGGCGCGCGGATGCCGAGAGCAGCCAATGGTTCGCGGCGCTCACCGAGGGCGACAACCGAAACATCATGTCGGCCCAGATCGCCAAAGTCGTCTTCAACGTGCCCACGGTGATCTGCCGCATCGCCGATCCGATTAGGGGAGAGGCGTACCAGAAGATCGGGCTCCAGGTCTACTCGCCTACCATCCTCGGCGTACAGGTCGTCAAGAGCATGCTCGGCGACGAGGAGGACTGAGCCGTGTACGTGATCGTGATCGGCGGCGGAAAGGTCGGCTACTTCCTCTCGCGCGACCTGGCGGAGCGAGGCGACGAGGTGACGCTGGTCGAGAAGGACCCGGCGCGCGCCGAGTGGTTGGAGAGCCAGCTGGGAAGCATCGTGGTGCGCGGCGACGGCGACGAGATGGCGCTGCTGCGGACCACCGGCGTGGAGCGCGCGGACGCCGTGCTCGCAGTCACGGGTGACGACGAGGACAACCTGGTCGCGCTCCAACTCGCCAAGCGTGCTTTCAACGTGCCGCTGACGATCGCCCGCGTGAACAACCCGGCCAACGTGCAGATCTTCAAACAGCTCGGGGTCGACCAAGCGGTGTCGGCGACGGAGATCCTGCTACGGGCCATCGAGCCGGAACTGGAGGAGTCCAGTTCCAATTCGTGACGTCGCGGCCGATCGTGCCGTTGGCGCACCAAGCGCCTCCCGCTCACCGGAGGAGGTGCACCAACGGCGTCTGGCCGGGAAGCGGACTTAGGCCGCCTTCCCGATCTTGAAGATCTTGGTCCCGCACACGGGGCACACGCCCTGGGTGGCGGGCTTGCCGTTCTTCATCGTGATCGACTCCGCGTGCCGGATCTCACGCTTGGTCTTGCACTTCATGCAGTAGCCTTCCATGTCGCGTACCTCACTATGTTGGGCCAGGCCCCAGAGAGGGTGCTCAGGCGGGGACCGGCCGTATTCTAGCCACCCTCCGCGCTGAGTTCAAGTGAGGGACCGGCCGAACTGGTGGCGTCGGGTGGCGCGGCGCCACCGACAATTCCCCGCCACGGCCTCTAGGGACCGTGCTCCACCAACGATAAACGGCGATCTCAGCGAGCGTACTACTCCGCCGCTGCGCGCGCGTGGGCGTGGGCGCTCGCCAAGCGCGCCAGCCCGAGGCTGAGCTGCTCTTCGGGGACGCTGGCAAAGCAGAGTCGCGCCGCGTCATCCTGCGTGTCCAGGACACTGAACGCCTCTCCGGGGACGAAGGCAACGCCCGCTTCCACCGCATGGCGCAGCAGAGTCCCGGTCCGGGTGCCATCGGTGAACCTCACCCAGCAGAACATCCCGCCGCCCGGAGGGACCACCGCGATCCGCTCCCCGAACGTCTCGTGCAGGATTCGCAGCATATGCTGCGCACGGCGCTGGTAGAGGCCGCGAACCGCGGTCAAGTGACGCTCCAGGCGCGTCTCGTCACGAGCCGCATTGCGCAACGCCACCTGCCCCAGCGTGGAAGTGTGGAGATCGGTGGACTGCTTCACCCGCACCAGGGCGCGGCGGAGCTCCGGGGGCGCGGTGATCCAGCCCACTCGCAATCCGGGCGACAGGATCTTGGAGAAGGTCCCCATCCGTACCACCCGTTCGCCGTAGGCGGCGATCGGCGCCGGCGGTGGGGCGTCGAACCAGAGCCTGCGGTAGGCGTCGTCCTCGACCATCCAGAACCCATAGCGGTCGGCCAGCTCGGCCAGGCGCCGGCGGCGCGGGTCCGGCAGGGTGCTTCCGGCGGGGTTGTGGAAGGTCGGGGTGACGTACGCGAGTTTCGGCCGCAGACCCGCGCCCAGACGCTGCTCAAGGTCGTCCACCCGCATCCCCTCGCCGTCCTGAGGGATGGCGACCAGGTCGGCCTCGGCGAGCCGGAACGATCCCAGAGCGCCCACGTAGGCCGGGTCCTCGACCACCACCGCATCGCCCGGATCGATGAGCGCGTGGGAAAGCAGGCTCAGTGCTTGCTGCGACCCGGTGGTGACGAGAACGTCATCCGCCGACACGGCGCGGCCGGTCGATGCCTGTTCCCAGACGGCCACGATGGAGCGCAGCTCGGGATCGCCCTCGGTGGTCGAGTACTGGAGGACACCGGGCTCCGCGAGCGCGTCATCGAGACAGGCAGCCAGCCAGTCTCTCGGCATCGCGGACCGATCCGGGAGCCCTCCCGCCATGGAGACGATGTCAGACCGGGCGGTGACCGCCAGCAGGTCCCGGACCGCGGACGATCCGAGAGAGCCCATCCGGCGGGCCAGCGCGGGGCTGTCGGCAACGGTGTGCGTGGGATTCGTAGCCGAACGAGTCTACCGGTGCGGAGGTACCTTCGATGAGCAGCACCGCAGGCGGCCGGTGCGCCATCACCCCCACGGGCAAGGCTCCCACGCCGGAGGAAGACGCATGCTTCTACCCAGACCCAAATCCCTCATCCGCGGCAGCGGCGCCTTCGTGATCGGGCCGGACACCCCCGCCCAGGGCCCCGGACACTTGGTCGGCCTTCTGCGCCGCGAGCTGGAATCGATCGGACTCTCGCCGGCAGGGAGCGGCGGCCCGGGGATCGAGCTGGCTCTTGACTCCTCGCTCGGCGCGGAGGCCTACCGCCTCAGCGTGGATGGCGGCGGCGTTCGGATCGTAGGTGGCGACCGAGCCGGGGTCTTCTACGGGATCCAGACGCTCCGGCAGTTGCTGCCCACCGCCGTTTACCGCCGGGTGGCGCCGCGGGGCGTGCGCTGGGAGGTGCCCGCGGTGGTGATCGAGGACGCCCCCCGCTTTCGCTGGCGCGGGGGCATGCTCGACGTCGGGCGGCACTTCATGCCCAAGGAGTTCCTGTTCCGCTGGGTCGACCTCCTCGCTCTTCACAAGCTGAACGTCTTCCAGCTCCACCTCACGGACGACCAGGGCTGGCGGTTCGAGAGCCGACGGTATCCGAGGCTGCAGGAAGTGGCCTCCTGGCGCGCCGAGACCGATGGCGACGGGCGCCCGCACGGCGGCTTTTACACCCAGGACGACTTGCGCGAACTGGTCGCCTACGCCGCTGACCGCTGCGTGACCGTGATGCCCGAGATCGAGATGCCGGGGCACATGCGGGCCGCCATCGCCGCCTACCCCGAGCTTGGCAACCGGCCCCAAGAGCCGGTCGGCGTCGCCACCCACTGGGGGGTGCTGACGAACGTGCTCAACCTGGGCGACGGAGCGCTGCGGTTCTGCACCGACATCCTGGACGAGGTGGTCGAGGTCTTCCCCTCGGAGAGCATCCACATCGGGGGCGACGAATGCCCGACCGTCGAGTGGGCCGCCAGCCCGGAGCTGGCGGAACTCATGCGGGGGCGTGGCGTGGACCGCGTGGAGGACTACCAACGCTGGTTCACCGGGCGGATCCGCGACCACTTGCAGGGCCGCGGCCGCCGGCTGGTGGGATGGGACGAGATCGTCGACGCCGGATCCGTGCCGGGTGCCGTGGTCATGGCCTGGCGGAGGGCCACCTTCGGCACCCGTGCCGCCGAGCTCGGCCAAAAGGTCGTGATGGCACCGCAGGAGGCCACCTATTTCGACTTCGCCTCGGCCGCCGAGCCCGGAGAGCGAGGCACGCTGCGGATGGGACCCATCGGGCTCGACCGGGTGTACGCGTTCGACCCCCTGGCGGCCGTCCCTCCAACGCTCCAACGCGCGGTCCTGGGAGCTCAGTTTCAGGTCTGGACGGAGCGGATGCCGACCCCGCGGGCGGTCGAGTACATGTCCTTCCCGCGTGCCTGTGCTTTGGCCGAGGTGGCTTGGTCCCCGGGTGGCGGCAGCTGGGAGGAGTTCGAGACCCGCCTCGCCGAAGCCCACCTGCCGCGGCTGGACGCGCTCGGCGTCAACTACCGGCCGCTGGACGGCCCCCGGCCCTGGCAGCGGGTGGCGCCGCCCGGATGAGTTCCGCTACCGGCGCGCCAGGCGTTCCACGTCGGCCCGGCTGGCGCGGCTGATCGCCGCCACGCCCACCTGTGAGATCCCGATGGTGGCGGCGGCGACGCCCCAGCGCAGAGCCTCGGGCAGCCGGTCGGGACCACCGCCCAGCTCCAGCCAGCGCGCGAGCATGACGCCCGCCAGGCAGTCTCCGGCCCCGGTCGTGTCCTCGACGCCGTAGTCGAGGATCGCCGCCTCGTGGTGGCTCCCCTGGTCGGTGTAGACGGTCGCTCCCCCCGGTCCCCGCTTGACGACCAGGATGCGGAGGCCCCAGCGCGTTCGAAACGGCTCCGGGTCAACGCAGCCGAGCGCGTCCAACTCCTCCTCGTTGCCGAAGTAGCAGTGGACGGCCCGGAGCACCTGATGGGCGGCTGCCGGCGCCGCGTCGACGTAGGAACGCATGGCGTCGGCGCAGAGGAGGCCCGCCTGCGCAAGCCCACGGACCGCCTGCAGCTGCCGGTCGGCCCGCATCGACCCACAGAAAGCCCAGCCCCGGAAGCCGCCCGGCGGCCGCGGCTCCCAAACGTCGTAGATCGAGTCCTGGCTCCCCAGCTCGACGTTGCCGTGCCCGTCCGTCTCGGACGCGAACCACCGGTAAGTGGGCGCATCGACCGTGACCATGTCGGTCAGGTTGATCCCGGCGCGGTCGAGCGCGCGGCGGACGCAGGCTTCGGCATCGCGACCCACCGGCGCCACCACCGCGACCGGCCGGATCAGGCGGGCCGAGAGCGAGAAGTAGGACGCCGAGCCCCCCAGCTGATCGCGGTACCGGCCTCCCTGGAGGGAATCAAGGGCGATCGAGCCCGCGACCAGCAGGTCCTCGCTCACACCTCGGCGGCGCCCTCACGGGAGCGCCTGCGGGAGCGGAAGAGCGGGATGATCCGGGCGGGCGCGCGGCTCAGCCGTGACGCCTCCATGAAGTGCTGCTGGGCGGAGAAAAGGTGATCGAGCACGGCCTCGGGCCGGCGCTCGCGCTCCAGCGACTGGGCCAGTTCCGGGTCGGCGGTTCGAAGCAGGTCGCGGACACGGGGCATCAGCCAGCCGGGGACGATGCGGAGCTCCTGCACCAGGCACTCCTCGACCCAGAACATGAGCTCGTCGGTCTCGTGGAGCAGTCGCCTCGGCGTTTCCAGCTCTTCCTGCCGCCGGCACTGGAAGAACCGGGCTCGCTGCTGCTCGAGAATCGTCCGCTCGATCAAGACCCGGCCACTATACCCCGGGCGGCGAGCGGTGCCGACAGGACCACCGGCTGCGGCCCGTTCAGGCAGGAGGGTAGTAAAGGGTCCTCCAACCGGTCCGCGCCGGGATCAGATGCACCTCGCGATCGAGCTCCACCTCACGAGTCGAGGCGGCTTCTCCCTCGCCCTCCTGGTGCCGCAGGCGGTACCGGCAGCGAAGCCGGGCGACCCCTTCGTAGTCGCGACCGCCGCGCTCGTCGCGCCACTGGGAGAGCACCTGGACCCCGAGCACCCGGACATCGAGCACGTCCCAGCCCAGCGTCCCCTCGCGGGACAAGACCTCCACGAACCGGTCGGGGCCTCCCCACGCGCGCTGCGCATCCGGTGCCAGCAGGTCCCACATGGACGTGTAATCGTGCTCCCGCTGCAGGCGTGTGAAGCGCTGCTCGAAGGAACTGGGAGCCAGGGCTCGCTCGGGATCGGCGTTCTCCTCCGGCCACGGCTCGGGCGCGGTCTGGCGCCGCCGGTGCGGGTGGGGTCGCGAGGGTACCGGGGCCGACTGATCCTCGTCCCCCTCGACGCTGAGCCGGGCCATGGTGGAGGCGCGCACCCGGTCCCACCGCCGAGCGAGCGTGGAAAGCCACCGCTGCCACCAACCCCTCTGTGGTCGATCGACGCTTTCTTGCATGACCTCTAGATGTGGTGGATTCTCCACAGACAGTACCCAGAATGTGGAAAATCGTCAACCAGACAAGCGCTTGACGCCTGTGGTTCCCGGCTTGCCAAGCCCCCCGGTCGGTGGGCGCCGGATCGCACGTTGTCTGCCCTGCGACCACGTACGGGCGCCATAAAAGTTTGGGTCAGCTCGCCTCGTGAGCTTCGATCAGGGTCTTCGCGAGGTGGGGCGGCATCTCCGCGTACTGCGAGAAGGAGGCCGTGAAGCTGCCGCGACCCTGCGTCAGCGACCGCAGGTCGAGGGCGAACCGCTGCATCTCCGCCTCCGGTACCTCCGCCTGCACGAGCTGGGCTCCCTCCCGTGGCTCGGTCCCCCCGATCCGCCCCCGCTTCTGGTTGAGCAGGGACATCAGATCGCCCAGGTTGTGGTCCGGGACCACGGCCTCCACGTGCAAGATCGGCTCCAGGAGCACCGGGCTCGCCGCCTGCACCGCCTTGCGCAGCGCCAGGGCACCGGCGAGTTGGAAGGCGACGTCGGAGGAGTCGACGGTGTGGTACTTGCCGTCGACCAGCACCACGTGGAGGTCGACCAGTGGGTACCCGGCGACCGCGCCTCGGGCCATCTGGTCCTCGATCCCCTTCTTGACGGAGGGACGGAAGTTCTGGGGGATGGCCCCGCCGAAGATCTTGTCCTCCCAGATCAAGCCCTCACCGCGGCCGGCGGGCCCGACTGTGATCTCGCAGATTCCGTACTGCCCATGACCCCCCGACTGCTTGACATGCCTGCCCTCGGCCCGAGCCTCACCGGTGACCGTCTCGCGGTAGGCCACCCGCGGTAGTTCGGTCCGCGCCGAGACGCCATATTTGCGCTGCAGCTTCTCCAGCACCACCTCGAGGTGGACGTCGCCGAGTCCCGCGAGCACGGTCTGGCGGGTCTCCTCGTTGTGCTCCAGGCGCAGCGTCGGGTCCTCCTCCGCGATGCGGGCCAGCGTGGGACCCATCTTGTCCTCGTCGGACGCAGTTCGGGGGAAGATGGCGACGCGGTAGACCGGCTCCGGCAGATGCGGCCGGCGGGTCTCGAGGGAGGTTCCGAGCACGTCACCGGCACGGGTGTGTTGGAGCTTGGCGACGCCCACGATGGAGCCCGCCTCCGCCTGGGTGACGTTCTCGTGATCCTTGCCCTGGGGGAGGAAGAGCTGACCCAGGCGCTCGCGCTCACCCGAGGTGGCGTTGTCGATCTGCGCGTCCGACCGCAGGGAGCCGGAGAGGACTTTCAGGTAGGAGACGCGCCCCACGAAGGGGTCGGCGGTGGCCGCGAAGCAGTGCGCGGCGGTGGGACCCTCGGCGTCCACCTCCGGGCCCGGCAGCAGGTCGGCGATCGCGCGCAGCAGCGTGCGCACGCCGAGCAGCTTGGTCGCGGAGCAGCACACGACCGGACACACCCGTCCCGCCACGATGCCCTCGCGCAGGCCCCGCTCGACCTCGGCCTCGCTGAGAGTGCCCTCCTCCAGGTACTTCTCCAGAAGCTCGTCGTCGCCCTCCGCGGCGGCCTCCACCAGCTGCTCCTCCCGCTCCTCGACCAGCGCCTGCATCTCGTCCGGGATCGGCGCCTCGACGCAGTCCGCCTCCGGTCCCGACCCGGCCACGAACGCCTTCTTGCGCAGCAGGTCGACGACACCGTGGAACTCGGAAGCGGTGCCGATCGGCAGGTGGAGGGCGACCGGACGCGGCTGCAGGCGCTCGCGCAGCGCGTCGATGGCACCCCAGTAGTCGGCGTTCTCGCGGTCCATCTTGTTGACCACCACCAGCCGCGGGAGGCGGTCTCGCGCCAGCGCCGCCCACGCGGTCTGGGTGCCCACCTCCACCTCGGGCGTGGGGCTGACCACGAGCAGCGCCGCGTCGGCGGCGACCAGGCCGGTCGCCACCTGGCCCACGAAGTCGCCAAAGCCGGGCGAGTCAAGCAGGGTGTAGCGGTGTCCCTCGAACGTGCAGTGGCCGATCGCCAGATCGACCGAGATCTTCCGATGCTGCTCTTCGGGCGTGAAGTCGAGGACGGAGGTCCCTTGGTCGGTGGATCCCATCCGCCCGATCGCGCCTCCGATCAACAGCATGGCCTCGCCGAGCGTGGTCTTGCCGTCGTTCGAGTGCCCCAGCAGCGCGATGTTACGCAGCGCTTCCGCTGCCTTTGTTCCCACGCAGAAAGGTTATGCCGAGCGGAACGAGTTTGGGGAAGTCGGTCCCCTCCAGTCCCGGACCCCGGCAGGTCGCGTACGATCCGCTGCAACTCGATGACGGAGCCCCAACGAAGGACAGCGACCGTGGAGGAGGTATTGACCGCGCTGGAGGCCGCGCGTGACCGGGTCATGGCCGACGAGGTGAAGTCGCTGACCAAGCTCGGCATCCCCAAGACGATGGCGGTCCAGATCGTCGCCAGCCGCTTCCGGCAGCGCACCGGGCACGAGGACGAGCCTGACCCCTTTGAGGCCACCGGGTCGACCTGGCCCGAGCTTGGCTGAGCTGCTGCCGGCGGCGCCAGCGTGTCTCGATCCCGCCCTCTGGGGCGTCGAACGCTCCGGCTCACCAGGATGCTCCGGATCCTGGACCACGTGATCCGGCGGCCGGGGCTCGACCCGGTGCACCTGGCGGCCTTGGTTGGCACCTCAGAGCGGACGCTGTACCGGGACCTGAACCACCTGCGGGAGATCGGGTTCGACATCTCCTACGCGGATGGCTACCGCCTGCAGGAGGCGCTCGCGCTCAGCCCCGCCACGCATCGGGGACCACACGGCCTGGCGGAGGCGTATGGAGAACTGCGACGCCTGGTGGAGACGGAGGCGCCTCCTTCGTTCGCCGCCCAGTTGGAGGGTGAGGTGGACGCCCTGGCACCGGCCGCCCTGGCCAGGCTCTTCGCAGAGGCCGTGGAGCGGCGCCTCGCCCTTCCCAACCGTCCGCGCCGCCGTCCCCGGGGTCCCCGCGAAACGGAGCTCGCGGAGTTTCGTGGGGCGGGTAAGCGCCGGCCGTCCGTTCGATCTCGCGAGGAGGCGTGATGACCGAGGAAACGCTGCTGCTGTCCGCCCGCGATGGTGATCCGGCCTTTCGTTACGCGAGCGGCTTCGAGGTCGAGTCCGGGCTCTATCTGCGGTTCGCCGAGGGGGACGATCTCCTCTGTGTGTCGGCGCTCGAGCACGCGCGGGCGCGGGCCCAGGGGAGCGCGGCACGGGTCGTGGACCGGGCCACCGTGGGATGGGCCGAGGGCGAGCAGGAGAGCCTCAACTGGGCACGGGTGGCGCGGCGCCTCTTGGGCGAGCGGGAGCGGGGACGGGTACGCGTGGCCGGCGATCTGCCCTCCGCCCTTTATGTGGCACTCCGGGATGAGGGGCTGGAGGTGGATATCGACCCGGGGCTCTTCGTCGCCCAGCGTCGCACCAAGACGGCCGCCGAGGTGGAGTACATCCAGCGGGCCCAGGACGCGGCGCAGGCGGCTCTGCGGGCGGTCGTCCACCGGCTGCGGGAGTCGCGGTCCGGCGATGATGGGCTGCTCTGGCAGGGCGACGCCCCGCTGACCTCGGAACGGCTGCTGGCGCGGAGCCAGGAGGTGCTGCTCGAACACGGCTGCGCCAATCTGGAGGCCATTATCGCCGGGTCCCCGGAGTGCGCGATGCCACACTACCGCGGGACCGGTCCGATCCGGGCCGGTGCGCCGGTGATCATCGACATCTTTCCCCGGCACCTGGCCAGCGGGTACCACGGCGACCTGACGCGCACCGTGGTGGTCGGCGAGGTGGCGCCCCCGTTCGCCGCCATGCACGCCGCCTGCGTGGCCGCGATGGAGGATGCGATGGCGGCCCTGCGGGCGGGCGTCGACGGGCGCGAGGTGCACCTGGTGGCGTGCCGGACACTGGTCGCGCACGGCTTCGGCACCCTGGTCGCCGGACTCCAGGGCCCGCCCGCCGCCCCGCGCATGATCCATTCCACCGGACATGGCGTGGGGCTCCAGGTGCACGAGGCGCCCTCGCTCCGCGACGCGCCCTACCCGCTGCTCGCCGGCGACGTGGTGAGCGTGGAACCCGGCCTCTACCTGGAGGGGTTGGGCGGCGTGCGGGTCGAGGACCTGGTGCTGGTCGAGGAGCGCGGGTACCGGAACCTGACCGAGCTGCCGACGAGCCTGGATCCGGGCGAGTACTGAGGGCGGCGGTCGGGTCGCCGCCCCCGGTGGGGTCACGCGTTCGGCGATGCAACGCGGCGCGGGTGCCGGTGGGGTCACATGGCCGGCGCTGCAACGCGACGCGGGTGCCGGTGAGGTCACATGGCCGGCGCTGCAACGCTACTCCGGCACGGGTGAGGTCACATTGCCGGCGAGGTAACGCTACTCGTGGGCGCCGCTCTCGTCGTTGCTGGTGGAACGAGCTTCCAGGTGGACGTCGCCGGGCGCACTCTCTCAGGCGGGCGGGCGCCAGTCCGCCATCGCCCGCCGCAGATGGGTGGCCAGACGCTGCCGGCGCGCCTGCTCGTCCTGCTGCAGACGGCCGTCCACGGTTCCGTGGTCGCACGTGGCGAGGCGAGTCCAGGTCTCGGCCGAGCGCCGCAGCTCGCCGTGCCAGCGGATCAGGTCTTCGGGGTCGTCCGAGGCCCGCTGCGCCCGCCGATGCCACCACATGAAGGCGCAGAGCTCGCTGCGCAGGGGCTCGTGGCGGGCCCAGCACTCGGGAAGCGTGACCCAGCCCGTGTAGCTGCGACGCAGCCACTCAACCCACACCGCGAGGTCGTGCCAGTTCTCCTGCAGTTCCTGCGCCGAGGCTCCCGCCCAATCCCAGGGAGGAGGCGGGGCGGCATCCATCGGACCGTCAGCGGGCATCGGGTGCGGCGTCACGGCAGGCATCGTAAGCAGCCGGCACGGCCCCCAGCAACAGGTTGCACGCTTTGACCGCCCGACGTCCGGCCCACGCCGATAGCGTTACATCGCCGGCAAATGTGACCCCACCGGCACCCGCGTAGCGTTACATCGCCGGTAATGTGACCCCACCGGCACCCGCGTAGGGTTGCGGTGCCGGCAACGTCACCTCACCGGCGCCACGCGCTGGGCGGGGTCTGGGACCAACCGGTCCCGGATCGCCGCCACCGCCGCCTCCGTGCGGTCCTGCACCCCGAGCTTCCCCAGGATCGAGCTGACGTGCGTCTTGACCGTCTTCTCGGTGATCCCCAGGCGCCGTCCGATCTGCTTGTTGGCGAGGCCCTCGGTGATACAGACCAGGACGTCCAGCTCGCGGGCCGTCAGCTGAGAGGCGGGCGGCGCGGCGCGCTGGCGAAGGAGTCGCGCCAGGACGTCGGGATGGAGGGCCGCGCGGCCGGCGTGGACGTCGCGGATGGATGTCGCCAGCGCCTGCGGGTCGACGTCCTTGAGCAGGTACCCGGCGGCGCCGGCCCGCATGGCGGCGGCCACGTTGGCATCGTCCCCGAAGCTGGAAAGCACCAGCACCCGCGCGGAGGGGAGCACATCCCGGAGTCTGCCCAGCGCCGTCAGTCCATCGCCCTCCGGCATCACCAGGTCGAGGAGGACCACATCGGGCGTGGCCGCGGGACTCTCTCGCAGCGCCTGGTCGCCGCCGGACGCCTCGCCCACCACTTCGATGTCCGGCTGCAGGTCGAGGAAGGTGCGCAACCCCTGGCGCACGACGGCGTGGTCGTCCACCAGGTAGACGCGGATCACGACACCCGCTCCACGGCGCGGGCCACGCTCGCGCTCGCGGGCGCCGTGGCCACGATGGTGGTGCCCTTGCCGGGGGCCGCCGTCACCCGCAGGCGCCCACCCACCGCGGCCGCCCGCCCCCGCATGTTGGCCAGGCCCTGATGGCGCTCGGTGCGCGGAAGGCGCCGGGGATCGAATCCAGGGCCCTGGTCCCGCACTTCCAGACGAACCAGCCCCAGCGTCGTGCTCAGGCGGAGCTGGATGGGCGCACCCGGGGCGTGCCGGAGCGCGTTGTGCAGTGCCTCCTGCGCGATCCGCAGCAAGGCGAGGGCGGCCTCCGGCTCCACGCGTGGCACCGGGCCGACCACCGCCTCGATGGGGGCCGCCTGGGTGCGCCGGAGGGCCTCTAGGTGGGCCTCCAGAGTGGCCGCCAGGCCGTCCCGGTCGAGCGTCTTGGGTCGGAGCTCTTCGACCAGCCCGCGCATGTCATGGAGTGCCGCCTGCGCGTGCTCCTCGAGCCGTACCAGAGACTCGCGACCAGGGCCGGCCGGGGCCTGGAGGGCCGCCGCCCGGGCCTCCAGCACGATGGCGAACAGGTCCTGGGCGACCGCGTCGTGGAGGTCGCGCCCCAGGCGCGCCCGCTCTTCGGCGAGCGCCAGCTCCTGCGCGCGCAGGTAGGTGCGCTGGTTCGCGATCGCCACCCCGGCGTAGGCGGCCAGCGTCTCCACCAGGTGCTGGTCGCGCTCGTCGAACCGGCCGCGAGAGCTGCCCGAGAGGTACAGGTTGCCCAGGACTTCACCGCGATGGCGGATGGGGACGCCGAGGAAGTCCGTCATCACGGGGTGATGTTCCGGGTACCCCCAGAACTTGGGATGGGCACGGATGTCCTCGAGCCGGATCGAGCGGCCCTCCTCCAGCAGGGCCCCGAGCACGCCGTGTCGCCGCGGGAGCTCGCCGATCCGCTCCGCCTGCTCCTCGCTGATCCCGGTGGTGAGAAAGGTGTCGAACCCGTTGTGCCGGTCCGGAATGCCCAGCGCTCCGTACCGCGCCCCGGAGAGCGCGCGGGCACTGCGCACCACCCCGCGCAGGATCGCGTCCAGGTCGGGGTCGCCGGCCAGCGCCAGGAGTCCCAGCGCGTGGCGGGCGACGAGTCGGGCGTCGCCGCGGGACAGCTGTTCGCAATCGTGCTCCGAGGGGGTCTCCCTGTCCATCCCACTCCATCCTCTCGCAGCCGCACGCGACCGGCATCGGGCGAAGGGCGGAGGGCGGAGGCCGCTGCTCAGATCGGAGGCCAGCGCAGCTGCGAGTAGAGCGCCAGGGCGGGCGCGAAGACCTGGTCCAGGCGGTCGGTGAACATCAGCAGGCCCATCACGATCAGCAGCACGCCGCCCACCACCTCGATGGCGCGGCCGTGGCGGCTCAGCCAGCGGCGCACGCCCCGGAGGCGCTCGAGGAGCAGCGCGGCGGCCACGAACGGCACTCCCAGCCCGATCGAATAAAGGAGGAGCAGCAGCGTGCCGGAGGCAACGGTGGCCTGCCCCGAGGCGAGGAGCAGGATCCCGGCCAGCACCGGGCCGATGCAGGGTGTCCACCCGAAGGCGAACCCGATGCCGAGCAGGAGCGCGCCGCCCGGTCCCGGCCGCGCCCAGCCCAACAGGGGGCGGCCCTCGCGCAGCAGCATCGGGACCCGGACGATGCCGATCAAGAACAGGCCGAGCAGGATGATCAGGATGCCGGCAGCTTGCTCGAGCAGGACCCGATGCACGTTCAAGAGAGAACCGATCGACGAAGCAGCGGCGCCCAGCGCGGTGAAGACGAGCGTGAAGCCGAGGACGAAGAGGATGGCGGCGCCCAGCGTGCGGCCGCGCGAGCCCGCGACGCCGGACATGTAGCCGACGTAACCCGGAATCAGCGGCAGGATGCAGGGCGAGGAGAAGCTGAGCACCCCGGCCGCGAGCGCGAGCAAGGGGAGCCAGGGCCCGTTCACGGCACTCCGGAGGCTACCACCCGGGCGCTCACCGGGCCGTTCGTGTGCAGACGAACCCCAGCGCGCCGGTTTTGGCGTGCTGCTGTCTACAAACGTCCCAGTCGTGCCGCCCACCCACGAGGTCTTCAACCAGGTGCCGCCGCTCGAGGGCTTCGACGCCTCGGACCATCCGCTCTACGCAGAGACGCTGGCCCGACTGGGGGCACTCGACGCGCTGCCCCAAGTGCGCGAGGTGGGCGTGGCCGCCGGCGGATCAAAAGCACCTGGAGTGGCCACCCAGTCGGATCGTCAGCTTGGCGCAGAGGACCGGCTGCTCGACTGCGGCTCGGGTGCAGGGGGTGATGGACTCACGAACGCACCCCGAGCAGGGCTATCGCGCCTGCCTCGGCATCCTCCGGGTCGACCTACCAGTCAGCGCGGAGGCGAACGCTGCGGCTGATCGCCGGAGTGCCTGGGTGATCGCCATCGCGAGGCGCACGTTGGTAGCGTACCGGGCGGTCCGCAGGCCGGTGAGCCGGCTCGGCGAGCAGCCGAGATGAGCGGCGGGTCTGTGCCTCCCACTGATCGGCGTTGTTAACAAGACGCCGAGCGGGCGGACCGGCCGTCGTGCTGGCCTCGAATCAGCGAGGCACGCGACACCCCCAGAGAGCGTGACACCTGACGCGGGCTGAGCCCATGCACGCCGGTCAACTCCCCCCGAGCCGTCTCGATGGAGGTGAATGCGGCTCAGGCAACCTGGGCCTCCCTCTGCTCTCACCACTGGTGCTCGAACTCGGCCGGCGGCAGATTGTCGGTGGCGCCGTGGAGCCGAGGCTGGTTCCACCAATCCACCACTCGGCAGTGGCCAGTTCGACCTGCTCGAGGTTCCGCCAGGGGCCTCGCCGGCGGATGAGCTCGGCCTTGTAGAGACCGAGAGCGCCGGCCGCTCGTCCTGGGGCTCGACGGCGACGCGGATACCGAGCGGCCGGTTGGCGTCGTTCAAGTCGACCAGGAAGGAGACGGCGATCACGAACTGCGTGGGGGCGGCCGGATGGAGCTGCCCGGCGGGGAAAAGATGTGCGACCAGTCTCCGCCGTACCGCAATGCTTGGACCGCCGATCAATCCCCATTCGGCGAGCCAAGCAGCTGCTGAGTGAGGACTTCCAGAAGCCATGCCGACCACTCGTCGGGGGGCCAGCCTCGGCGCATGGTGAGATCGATGTAAGCCTCGGTGGTGTTGATCACGCGCACGATGTCGAGCGCCCGGCTTGAGGACAGCCCGGGGCGCAGCCCGTCCAGGGTCGCCAGCCGATCGATCACCGTCCCGAGCTGCACACGCCTGGCCAGCTCGAGCCCTACTACTACGAGTTGGGACGTCTCTTCACCGCCACCGATATGCCCGCGCCCGAGCGCGCCGCGGCCATCTCCCGGCTGCATGACAGTTATGGGATCCGCTACGACCCGGCTGCGGCTGTCCTACACCAATGACCACCATCTTCGTCACCGGCGGCTCCGGATATCTGGGTATTCCTCGCCTGCGCGAGCTCGTCGCGCGTGGGTTCCCTGTACGGGCGATGGCCCGCTCCACGGTGGCGGCCGACCGCATCCAGGAGACAGGAGCCACCGCCGTCAGCTGCGACTTAAGCTCCGAGGACGGCCTGGTGGAGGCAGTCTCAGGCTGCGAGTGGGCGATCCACGCCGCCGGCCGCTTCCGCCAGGGCGGCGGCTATCCCATGTACCACCGCGACAATGTTGAGGGCACGCGGACGCTCCTGGCCGCGGCTCGACGAGCCGGGGTCAGCCGACTGGTGTACGTCGGCGCCGCCGGCTGCCTCATCGGCCACAAACGGGTGGTCGATGCCGACGAATCATGGCCGCTGCAGGAGCTGAGCTATTCGCCTTACTTCCGGAGCAAGACGCTTGCCGAGCGGGAGGTGCTGGCGGCCAGCCGCGAGGGCTTTGTAACCTGCGTCGTCCGTCCGGGCCTGATCTGGGGCGGCAAGAGTGACCCCCAGCTCGACGAGATCGCGGCGGCGGCGCAGTCGGGCAAGCTGATGCTGATCGACGGCGGCCGACATCCGATGGTCACCTCGCATGTCGAGAACACCATCGAGGGGATCATCTGCGCGCTCGCGCGGGGCCAGCCGCGCCAGGCCTACTTCGTGTTCGATGACGGCACGGTGACTCTCCGCGATTTCTTCACCCAGCTGCTGGCGACCCGCGGCCGGGCCGCTCCGCGCCGAGCGATTCCCTATCCGGTCGCCTGGATCGCCGCAAACGTTCTCGAAGCGGCCTGGGCCCTACTCCGGAGGTCGGGCACGCCGCCCATCAATCGTGAGCTCGTGAAGCTGAACGGTGGCCCATTCATCGTCTCGGATCGCAAGGCCCGCCTCGAGCTCGGCTACAAGCCACCCGTCTCTTTTGAACAGGGGATCGAACGCCTGGTTGGCACGCGGTCGCCTGTGGCGGCGCCCCCGAGAGCCGATGAGGGTCGCACCTGACCTAGTCCGGAGCTCCCTTCAGCCCGACATGGCGCGCTTGCGGGTCTCCTCGTCCTCCGCGCCGAGCTGGCTCCGAACGCGCTCCAGTCCCACACGACGTTGACCTGCGCATGCTACAGTATGCTCATGCCGCTGCTGGGACGCCGTCTGCAGGTTCTGCTCGACGACGACCGCTACCGCCGACTGGAGCAGCGCGCCGCGGAGCAGGGGCGTCCGGTTGCGGCTCTGGTTCGCGACGCGATCGACCTCGCGTTTCCGAGCCAGGCGACGGCACGGCGCGAGGCAGGGAAGGGCCTGCTGGGGCTGCCGCCCATACCGGTCGGTGACTGGGACGAGTCGAAGCAGGAGATCCTGGACGCGACCAGCAGAGGGTGGTGAGCGTCAGGTTCCTCTACGACACCGGCGTGTTCCTCTACGCGACGGGCGCCGAGCACGCGTACCGCGATCGATGTCGCGAGATCGTGCGACTCGCCGCCGACGGCGCGCTGCTTGGGGAAGCGAGCGTCGAGTTGGTCCAGGAGTACGTCCACGTGCGTGCCCGGCGCTCAGGAGACCATGGCGACGCGGTGCGCGGTGGTCGCTACGTGAGTCAGCTCTGCCGCTTGCACGCGCTGGAGCCGGACGACATGTCGCTCGCGCTCAGCCTGTTCGAGCGGTCGCCGCGCCTCCAGATGCGGGACGCGCTCCATGCCGCCACCGCCCTGAACCGCGATATCCCACTGATCCTTACCCCGGACCGCGCGTTCGACCAGGTCTCCGGACTTGAGCGGATTGATCCGCTGCAGGCCCTCGAGCGACTCCTGAAGGAGGGATGAAACCGAGCGAGCGGCGACGAACCAGCACCCCGTCAAAAGTCCTCGCTGCCTCCTCTCGAGACAACAATGGCCGCTGCGCACGCTGGCGGGCG
Source organism: Candidatus Dormiibacterota bacterium (assembly GCA_963790575.1). Taxonomy (GTDB): domain Bacteria; phylum Chloroflexota; class Dormibacteria; order Dormibacterales; family Dormibacteraceae; genus CAVTSA01. Next base: position 393,096 of record CAWBPD010000012.1, read on the forward strand.
TTCCGGCCAGCCGAAGTCCGAACGCTCGACGCCGTGCATCTGGCGGCGGCGCTGTCGCTCGAGGACGTGGACGAGATCGTGACGTGCGAGGCGCCGATCGCCGCCGCCGCACAGGCGGATGGATCGCTGCCGCCGCGCCTCGCTGGCGTCAGAGCGCTGAGCGCCGGTTACGGAACTTGTTTCGCCCCTGGATCGAAGCTATCTCGATGTCGAGCGCGAACGAAGCCCTGGAGTTGATCTCGGCGACACCGGCACATCGGCGTCGAGCGCTATCGGCAGCTGATGGAGGTGATCGATCGCGTGATCACGCACCTCGAGGAGCTGAACCTCGCCGATCGAGGTGGGACGGCACCCGATTCCGCCACCGAGGAGCCTCCCGCGAATCCTCCATGGTGGCTTGGGAACACAGTCGCTCGATGGCCCAGAAGCTCAGCGGTGGCCACCGAGCTGCGCCCGGTGAACAGGCCCTCGGACTCTTCACTTACGGCGATCACGACGCGGGTGGGCGCGGCTGCGAGCGCCGCGGTATCGACTCGGTGGCTGGTGATTGCCGAGGAGCGACCTGAGAGCAACGGGTCGTCACGGGAGCCATCGTCCGCGGCCGACATTCCGAACTGGGCAGGGTCCGGGGCGGGTCTGGCGAAGTACCCGTCGTTAAACTCTCCTCGCCACGACGTCATCGCGATGAAGGCCGCCCTGCCGGCGCCCTCTCCCCTCGCGTTGTACGCCTCGTATACGCCGGAGAGGGCGCGCTCGGCGGCCTCGGAGTCCGGAAGGACCGAGACCAGTGGCGGTCGTGGGCCACAAGGGTGACGACGTCATCAGGGTATGCCGCCACCAAGCCAGCGCCGTCACCGCTCGTCCTCATGGCCCCTGGGCTGATGCTCCGCCTGTCGACGTGGGCTCCGGCAATTGGCCGACCCAGTCGGCCCAGGGCATCGCCCACCGGTATTTCGTCTTCAACGTGGACGGTGGAACGCGCATCGCGGGGTTGGGAGACGAGGCGGCATACATCCATGACGACCCCACGACGATCGAGGTGCGGAGGGAAACGTCACCTGGTCCCTGCACTACCTTGGAACCGGGCCGGCTCCGCACGGCACGGTGATGGCGTGCGCCCACGCCGTGGCGCGGAACCTCTCTCACCACCTCTGACCCCCGCCGTCATACGCGTGGAGGAGCGTTGGGCCGGACCCTACAATCGGAGCGCGATGGCGCCGAGAGCGGGCTGGTATCCGGATCCCTGGGGGGCGCACCGGCTCCGCAGGTGGGACGGCAGCGTCTGGACCCCCCAGGTCACCGACCGCGGCCCGATCCGTGAGTCGCCGATCTGGGAGGGCGGCGGGACGCTCCTCACCGAGCCGGTGCTGGTCGTGCATCGCTGGGCGACCGGGAGTTCCACCTCCCCCACACTCTCCGGCTCGGCCCGCATCTACGGTTACCGGGGCCGGCAGCTGGCGCGGGCCGAGGAGGCCGTGCTCTCGGTGGCGGAGCAGGTGTTCGCGCTCTCGGGCGGGTCCGGCTCGGAGGAGCGCTGGGACCTCTCGGGCGAGGACGGCACGTCCCTGCTCAGCGCGTCGCGCACCTCGCTCGAGCTCCGGCCCGTCGAATTCACTTTCCGCCGCGCCGACGGCAGCGAGATCGGCCGTCTGGTTCAGGACCTGGGAGACGACGCCACCTTCACCGCCTACGGGCCCCGCGACCCGCTGGGGGTGGTGCGGCTGCGGCCCTCAGACGGTGTGTGGTGGACCATCCGCGACCCGCAGGGGACGCTGCTCGCGACCGCCTCCCCCCAGGACTGGGCGCAGGCGCCGTCCGGCGAGCGGCACGCGGTGGAGGTGCCCGCCCGGCTACCACCCCCGCTGGCCGAGCTGGTGGTCGCGACCGCGGTGTCGATGCACGGCGAGATCGTGCGCTCCCTCACCTGAGCGTCAGGCGTCCACCCTCCCAGCCCGCGAGGCCGTCCCGGATCAGCCCCGCCGCGGCCGCCTCAGCTGCCGCGGGGTCGCCCGGCCAGCCGCAGGCCAGCGCCAGCCGCTCGCGGTCCACCGGTCCCCGCGTCAGCGCCCGGACCAGACGCCCGCGGCCCTGCCGGCGGGAGCCTTCGAAGGGCGACTGGCGTCCGCTCTCGGTGGCCGATCCCCGTGCCGGGTCGGGACCGCCGACCGCGTTCCAGCGGCACGCCTCGCGCACCGGACAGGTGAGGCACCTGGGGTCGGCGCGGACACACCAGATGGCCCCGAGGTCCAGCATCGCCTGGTTCCAGGTCCATCCATCCTCGGGCGGGCAGAGCCGGTCGGCGAGCGATTGGGCCTCTGACCGGGCGAGCGGGCCGCCCGCCACGGCGCGCGCGAGCACGCGGCCCGCGTTCACGTCGAGCACGCCCACCGGACGCCCAAACGCGAAGGCGAGCACCGCACGCGCCGTGTAGGGTCCGATCCCGGGCAGCGCGCGCAGCCGTGGCTCGGAATCCGGGATGTGGCCTCCGTGCTCGGCCATCACCGCCCGCGCCGTCCGGTGCAGCGCCACCGCGCGCCGGTTGTAACCGAGGCCCTGCCAGCGTTCCACGACCAACGACTGCGGAGCCGCCGCGCACACCGCCACCGTCGGGAAGGCCTCCAGGAAGGCGCGCCAGTGCGGGATCACGCGGGACGCCTGCGTCTGTTGAAGCATGATCTCGGAGACCAGCACCGCCCACGGATCGCGCGTACGGCGCCACGGGAGATCGCGCAGGCCGGTGCCGGCGTAGGCCAGCAGCCGGAGCTGGAACGCCGGCGTGGGACATGTCACAGAACGGACACCGTTGGCAAGGAGCATGCACACCGATGACTGGTGAACGCGTGCTCCAGACGCACGAACTTTCGAAGCGGTACGGGAGTCGGCTCGCGGTCGACCGGCTCAACCTCGACGTCCTGCGGGGCGAGATCTTCGGCTTCCTGGGCCCCAACGGCGCCGGCAAGACGACGACCATCCGGATGGTGCTGGGCCTGATCCGGCCCACCGGCGGGTCGGTCGAGCTGTTCGGCCAGGACCTGGGCGCCGATCGGGTCCGGGTGCTGCCCCGCGTCGGCGCCCTGATCGAGGCGCCCGCCCTTTACGGATACCTCTCCGGCCGGGCCAACCTGGAGGTCCTGGCCGGCCCCCTGCGCGGCATCGGCAAGCGGCGCATCGACGAGGTGCTGCGGGTGGTCGACCTGACCGGGCGGCAGCACGACCGGGTGCGCTCCTACTCCCTGGGCATGAAGCAGCGGCTGGGGGTGGCCGCCGCCATGCTCAACAACCCCGACCTCCTGGTCCTCGACGAGCCTGCCAACGGCCTCGACCCGGCCGGGGTGGTGGAGATGCGCGACCTGCTCCGTTCTTTGGTGGCAGAGGGCGCCACCGTCTTCGTCTCCAGCCACGTGCTGGCTGAGGTCCAGCAGCTCTGCGACCGGGTGGCGATCATCGCGCGCGGCCGCCTGGTCACGGAGGCGCCCGTGGCCGACCTGGTACGCGGCCGCGGCGACTTCGAGGTCAAGGTCGACGAACCGAACGCGGTGGCGGCGCTGCTGGCAGGGACCAAGTGGGGCGGGCAGGCCCGGGTCGAAGACGGGGTCGTCGTCACCCCCTCGCCCACCCGTCAGGGACGCGACCTGGTCCGTTTCCTGGTCCAGCACGACGTCTACCCGGACCGGTTGGCGGAGCGGACCCAGAACCTCGAATCGATCTTCCTCGAGCTCACCGCGGACGGGGGCCTGGGGGACACGGAGGCAGTGGCATGAGCACCAGCACCGAGACCATACGGCCGGTCGCGCGCGTCACCACCGAAGCGACCCACGGGCTGCGCTTCGGAGGGACCGTGGCGGCCGAAGTCAAGAAGATCCTCCGCCTCCGGTCCACACAGGTGCTGTTCTGCCTCGGCGTCCTCGGCTTCGTCGGCATCATGCTGCTGATCACGCTGGGTACGAGCGTCCCGAGCATCATGGTGCACGCGCCGAAGCAGGGGATCGCAATCTTCCAGGACATCCTCTACCTGGTGTTCGCGGTCGGCGGCGGCATCTTCCTCTTGCTCACCAGCGCGTTGCTGGTGGGGATGGAGTACTCGCAGGGGACACTGCGCATCCTGCTCGCCCGCGGCACCGGGCGGGTGAGTCTCTTGGTGGCCAAGCTGCTGGCCCTCTTCGGCGTCGGGGTCGTGCTGCTGGCCGGCTTCACGGCCGCCTCGCTGGTGTGGATCGGCGTCGCCACGCTGCACTGGACAGGATCGCTGTCGGCGCTCACCGGGGCCGGTTCGGGCGCGGCCAAGGACCTGGGCGTGGGGCTGTTGCTGGCGCTGCTCTCCATGTTCTGCGCGGTCGTGATCGGCTCCGCGATGGCCACCTTCGGGCGCTCGGTCGCATTCGGCGTGGGAGCGGCCATGGGGCTGTTCCCGGCCGACAACTTCGGGTCCCTGATCCTGGGACTGGTCTCCCAGCTCACCAAGCAGAAGTTTTGGGCCGACATCACGGCCTACCTGCTCGGTCCCAACCTGAACGCGCTGCCGCGGCTGGCGATCTCGGACCGCAGGGCGGCCAACCTGTTCCCGCAACCCAGTGTGACGGTGAGCCTAGCCCACGCCCTGCTCGTGGTCGGCGTCTGGGCGCTGGGACTGCTGGTACTGGAGCTGGTGATGACCTGGCGCCGGGATGTGCTGGCGTAGCCGCCGGCCCCAAACCTAGCCGGCCGGCAGCAGTGCCACCGGGCGCACCGGGGAGCCGGTGGCACCCACGACCTTGAGCGGGAGGCAGACGACCACGAACTCGTGGGCGCCTGCCTCCGCCAGCTCCTCCAGGGTCAGGTTCTCGAGGATGTGGATGCCGGCCCGGACCAGCAGCAGCACGTGCCCGGGCAGCGTGTACGCCTCCTCCCGGTTGTCTTTCTGGTCCCAGGCGACGTTGTCGGCGCCGACCACCCTCACGCGGCGCTCCGCGAGCCAGGCCGAGACCTCTCCCGCCATCCCTGCCCCGTCCAGGTAGGCCTGCGCGTCCTGGGTCCAGCGGGAACCGTTGCCGGTGCGCACCAGCACCACATCGCCGGACCGCGGCTCCACCCGTTGCGCCCGCGCCGCCTCCCGAACCTCGGCGAGGCCGATCAGCTCGCGGACCGGCACCGGCGCCCCGCGATGGCGGACCAGGTCGATCAGGACCCCGCGCGCGACGATGGGCGCGATCGTCTCCGCCCCCATCTCGCGAAACCCGAACCCGCTCTGGATCTGCGCCGCGGGCCGCCCCCCGAAGCAGTGCACGTCCTCCGCCTGGTGGATCAGAGCGTCGATGTGTGTCCCCGCGTGGTCGCTCTGCGTGATGACCCCGGCGGCGCTGCTGCGCGCGTCTCCCGGCACCGGCTGGTGGTGGCGGTGGAGCAGGTAGCTGTAGCCGGGAGGGACGTGGCCGGAGTGGATGGGATCACCGGCCCGGCGCGGGTACTCGAGGTCGATGACACGGACGGCGGCGGGATCGAATGGCAGCATGCCGCTCATTGTCGCGAGCGGAGCCGGTCCGGCCCGCCGCCGGCACCCTCACACGCGCCGTCGCCGGCCCCCGCCCCCGGTGATCAGGCGCAGGATGACGAGCAGCACCACCGCGCCGCCGATCGCCACCAGCAGGCTTCCGATGAACCCGAACTCGGTCCCGGGGAAGACGACGCTGATGATGAAGCCGCCGATCAGGGCGCCGACGATCCCGACCACGATGTCGATCAGGCAACCGTAGCCGCGGCCGCGGACGATCCACCCTGAGATCATCCCCGCCAGCAGTCCGATGATGAGCCACGCGATGATGCTTCCGGGCTGTAGGGCAGCAGGCATGGTGCCCGGTATACCCCTGGGCGGCCGCGCTCAACCCTTCTCAGCATCTGGGAAGCTGGGGGAATGCGCGGAGGATGGCTATGAGCAGTACACGGAAGCTGCGGTCGCGGGCCTGGTTCGACGACCCTGAGCACCCCGACAACACGGCGCTCTACCTGGAGCGCTATCTCAACTTCGGCTTGACCCGCGAGGAGCTGCAGTCCGGACAGCCGGTGATCGGAATCGCCCAAACGGGCTCCGACCTGTCACCGTGCAACCGCCACCACCTGGTGCTGGCGCAGCGGGTCCGGGAGGGGATCCGGGAGGCGGGCGGGATCGCGCTCGAGTTCCCGGTCCACCCGATCCAGGAGACGGGTAAGCGCCCCACCGCGGCCCTGGATCGAAACCTCGCCTACCTGAGCCTGGTGGAGGTCCTGTACGGATACCCACTGGACGGGGTGGTGCTGCTGATCGGCTGTGACAAGACCACCCCCGCCTGCCTGATGGCCGCGGCCACGGTCGACATCCCGGCGATCGCGCTCTCGGTGGGGCCGATGCTGAACGGCTGGTTCAAGGGCCGGCGGACGGGTGCGGGGACGATCGCCTGGACGGCCCGCGAGATGTGGGCCCGGGGCGAGCTCGACTACAACGGGTTCCTGGACCTGGTCGCCTCCTCGGCGCCCTCCACCGGATACTGCAACACGATGGGCACCGCGACCACCATGAACTCGCTGGCCGAGGCGCTGGGTATGCAGCTGCCCGGCTCGGCGGCGATCCCGGCGCCCTATGGGGAGCGGGGCAAGATGGCGTACCGCACCGGCAAGCGCATCGTCGAGATGGTGCAGGAGGACCTGAGGCCGTCAGCCATCCTCACCCGTCCTGCCTTCCTCAACGCGATCCGCGTCAACTCCGCGATCGGAGGCTCCACCAACGCTCCCATCCACCTCGCCGCCATCGCCCGGCACATGGGCGTCGAGCTGTCGCTGCAGGACTGGCAGACCTACGGCGAGAAGGTCCCACTCCTGGTCAACCTGCAGCCGGCCGGCGAGTACCTGGGCGAGGACTACTTCCACGCCGGGGGCGTCCCCGCGGTGGTCGCGCAATTGGAGGGGGCGGGCCTCATCGACGCCGCCGCGATGACGGTCACCGGCCGGTCCCTGGCCGACGAGGACCGGGGGGTCGCGATCGTAGACGAGGCCGTGATCCGGCCCCTCGACCATCCTCTGGTGGAGCACGCCGGGTTCCGGGTCCTGACCGGCAACCTGTTCGACGCCGCCATCATGAAGATGAGCGTGATCTCGCCCCAGTTCCGGGAGCGATACCTGTCCGACCCCCAGGATCCGGATGCCTTCTGCGGGCGCGCCGTCGTCTTCGATGGGCCCGAGGACTACCACCGGCGGATCGAAGATCCTTCACTCGCGATCGACGAGCACTCGATTCTGTTCATGCGCGGCGCCGGGCCGATCGGCTATCCGGGGTCGGCCGAGGTGGTCAACATGCGCGCGCCCGCCGCCCTGCTCCTGCGCGGGACCCACGAGCTGCCCTGCATCGGCGATGGCCGCCAGTCGGGCACCTCGGGCTCGCCCTCGATCCTGAACGCGTCACCCGAGGCGGCGGCAGGCGGGGGGCTGGCCCTGCTCCAGACCGGCGACGAGGTCCGCGTCGACCTGAAGGCGGGGCAGGTCGACATGCTGGTGGCTCCCGACGAGCTGGAACGGCGGCGGCAGGAGCTGGAGCGCGGGGGCGGCTACCCGATCCCGCCCAGCCAGACCCCCTGGCAGGAGATCCAGCGGGGGATGGTGGACCAACTCGCGGAGGGCATGGTGCTGAAGCCGGCGGTCGGCTACCAGCGCGTGGCGGAGACCAAGGGGATCCCCCGCCACAACCACTGAGCCCCGAGCTCCCGATCGCCGGCATTCGGGTGTCCGAGGGCGTGCGCAGGGTCCCGATCGCCGGCATTCGGGTGTCCGAGGGCGTGCGCAGGGCCCCGATCGCCGGCATTCGGGTGTCCGGGGGCGTGCGCAGGGCCCCGATCGCCGGCATTCGGGTGTCCGGGGGCGTGCGCAGGGTCCCGATCGCCCGCGATGCGACTCTGGAGGGAGGGTAATTTGGCGCACGCGGCCCGACAATGAAGGCATGCGCCGCGGCCGTGGGCGCCCGCCCTATCCGGATGTCCTCACCCCCAGCGAGTGGGCGGTCGTCGACCTGCTGCGCCACGGCCTCACCAACCGCCGGATCGCCGAGGTTCGCGGCACCAGTCTGGACGCCACCAAGCAACACGTCGAGAACGCGGTCGCCAAGCTCGGCGTTTCGGATCGTTCGGCACTGCGTCACTGGACAGGGATCCCGGCCGGCAGCGCCCGCCGGAAGTCCGATGTCGAAGGAGGAGTCATGTCACCCACTTCCGAGGCCCTCCATCTAGGCCCGCTGGGGCAGGTCTCGCTTCCTGTGACTGATATCGAGCGTTCGGTCGCGTTCTACCGGGACACTCTCGGTCTGCCCCACCTCTACACCTACGGGGCGCTCGCCTTCCTGGACTGCGACGGAACCCGGCTCTACCTGGCCCAGGGCGGTGAGGGGGGTGGTCCGCTCCCGCCGTCTGCATCCGTCCTCTACTTCCGGGTTGACGACATCGGCGCCGCTCACGAGGCTCTCGCGGCGCGTGGGGTTAGCTTCGTAGGCGCGCCCCACCGCATCCACACCCACCCCGACGGCACCGAGGAGTGGATGGCGTTCTTCCACGATCCCGACCAGAACACCGTCGGGTTGATGTCACAGGTACGCCCCTGACCCGGCGCCGAAACCGCCGGACTGTCCACATTCCGAGCCCAACCCACCGCGCGTAGCACCGGAGTGTGGACACTATGGCGGCTCATGGGACACCCCCAGGAGATGCGTCAGGCGATGCCTCGCCGGGACCCGCCCTCGCCCACCTTGGGACCGAAGTCGGGGGCGGCCGCCACCAGCGAGTCGATGTACCGGAAACGGTCGTAGCGCCGCTGCAGGAGCGCTGCCGGAGGCTCGTCGAAAAGAGGCTCCAGGTAGCGCCAGACGCAGTCGCCGAGCAGCGCCGCGGCCGCGTCGGGATCGTTGTGGGCGCCCCCGGGCGGCTCCGCAATCACGTCCTCCACCACCCCCATCGCGCGGAGGTCGCGAGAGGTGATCTGCAACTGCTCGGCGGCCTCCACCTTGCGCCCGTTGTCGCGCCACACGATGGACGCCGCGGCCTCCGGCGACGCGACCGAGTAGATCGAGTTCTCCATCATCAGCACCCGGTCGGCGACCGCGATGCCAAGCGCGCCGCCCGATCCTCCTTCGCCGATGATGGCGGCGACGAACGGTACCGGCACCTCGAACCAGCCGAGGATGGCCTCGCCGATCGCGATGCCGATGCCGCGCTCCTCGGCCGCCGCCCCCGGATAGGCGCCTGGTGTGTCCACCAGCGCGACGATCGGAAACCCGAACTTGGTCGCCATGCGGGCCATCCGCATCGCCTTGCGGTACCCCTCCGGGTGCATCATCCCCCAATTCCGCGCTACCCGCTCGGGCAGCGAGCGCCCCTTCTGGTTCCCGAGGAAGCAGACGGTCTGACCGTGCCAGGTGCCAAGGCCCGCCACCAGGGCCGGGTCGTCGCCGGTCTGGCGGTCACCGTGCAGCTCGATGAAGTCGGGCGCGAGCCGGCGGATGTAGTCGAGCGCGTAGGGCCGGTCCTGATGGCGCGAACGCTCCACCACCTGCCAGACCGACAGGACCTGGTCCCGGCCGGCCGCCTCCTGCTCCTCAGGCATCCTGCGCACGCTCGCGACGGCCGCCGGCATAGAGGCGCAGCAACTGGGCCAGCATCTCACGCAGCTCGTTGCGCGGCACCACCAGGTCGGTCTGGCCGTGCGCCAGCTGGAACTCCGCGGTCTGGAAGCCTTCCGGCAGGTCCGCGTAGGTCGCCTGCTTGATGACGCGCGCGCCGGTGAACCCGATCGAGGCGCCCGGTTCGGCCAGGTTCACGTCCCCCACCATGGCGAGTGAGGCGGTGACGCCACCGAAGGTGGGGTCGGTATTGATCGCGAGATAAGGCGTGCCGGATCGGTGCAGCCGGCCCACCGCGGCGTTGATCTTGGCCATCTGCATCAGCGCCAGGATGCCTTCCTGCATCCGCGCGCCCCCGGTGGCGGTGACCAGGACGTAAGAGGTGCGGGACTGGGCGGCGGCCTCGAAGGACCGCGCCAGACGCTCGCCCGCCACGATCGAGAGGGTGCCGCCGACGAAGCGAAAGTCGAACACGCCGAGCCAGATGGGGCGCCCTCCCAGCGTGCCGGTGCCCACGCGCACCGCCTCGTTGAGTCCTTTGGAGGCGGCGGTCGCGATCGTCTCCCGGTAGGGCTTAGGCACCTTCCACTGCAGCAGGTCGTGCGGGCGCACGTCGCTCCACCGCTCCTCCCAGCTGCCCTCGTCGGTGAGCAGCGCGATCCAGCCCGGGGCGGGCAGCCTGAAGTGATGCCCGCACTCCAGACAGACGTATGCGTTCTGCGCCAGTTCCTCTGGATCCAGGCCGACGCCGCAACTAGGGCAGTTGGTGGAGAGCTCGATCGAGGGCAGCGGGGTGCCGAAGATCCCGACGTCCAGCGTCACCATCGGTCATCTAGTTTCTCTGATCCCGCGCCGTCGGCGCCGCCGGCCGCTCCCGACGTTGCGTCATGGGAGGTGCGGTACCTTCTCCTCAGCGGTGTCCACCAGCCAGCCACGACGCGGCGAGCGCGTGCGAGTCCCGCCGCCGCTGATCCCACGGCGCATGGCCAGCGGGCGTGGGGCCACCGAACAGCCGAACGTCACCGATGACGGCCCGGCGGCGCTCACGCTTCCGTTCTGGTGCGCCCTCGTCGCCACCGGAGTGCTGGCCGGGCTGTTCGGGATCGCGACCATGTTCGTATTGCGGATGGCGCAGCGCCTCGGCTTCGGCTATGACCTCACCACCTTCACCTACCTGGGACCGCTGACCTTCCAGCAGGGTGTGGAACAGGCGCCCGGCTGGCGCCGCATTGCGTCCCTGGCGGTGGCCGGTGTGCTGGGCGGCGTCGCCTGGTATCTGCTCCGGCGCTACACGCCGGGTGAGAGGACGGACGTGGAAGACTCGGTGTGGACCGGGACCGGCGAACTGTCCTTCCGACGCAGCCTCGGCACCTCGTTCATCTCCGTCGTGGTGGTCGGGCTGGGGGCGTCCCTGGGTCGCGAGGCGGGACCGCGGCTGATGGGCGCGGCGTGCGGGAGCGTGCTCGGCCGGTGGCGACGGCTGTCTGCCGCCCAGCGCCGGCTGCTGGTCGCGTGCGGCGCCGGGGCTGGGCTGGCCGCCGTCTACAACGTGCCCTTGGGGGGCGCCCTCTTCGTCGCCGAAGTCCTCTGGGGCGGCATCTCGGTGCCGGTCCTCCTGCCCGCCCTGGCCTGCTGCGCGATCGCGACCGGCGTCGGCTGGCTCTACCTTCCCCATCAGGCCACCTACCTGGGGATTGCGAACTACGCGGTCACCCCCGAGCTGGTGGTGTGGGCGCTGCTCGCCGGCCCCCTGGTCGGGTTGGTCGCGGTGGGGTTCGTCCGCCTGATCGGCTTCGTGTCGGCTCACCACGCGAGCGGGCTGCTGCTGCTGCTGGCGCCGCTGGGGGCGTTCCTGATCCTGGGGGTGGTCTCCCTTGCCTATCCACAGGTGCTGGGGAACGGTCGGGGCATGGCTGAGCAAGCCTTCCTGGGCGACGCCGGGCTCCTGCTGCTGGTGGCGCTGTTCGTGCTCAAACCGCTCATGACCGCGCTCTGTCTGGGGAGCGGCGCCTCGGGGGGATTGTTCACGCCCACGCTGTCGACCGGGGCGATGCTGGGGGGAGCGCTGGGAGAGATCTGGAACCTGGTCTGGCCGGGGACACCCTCGGGCGCTTATGCGCTGCTGGGGGCGGCGGCGATGCTGGGAGCGGCGATGCAGGCGCCGCTGACCGCGATCGTGATCATGCTCGAGCTCACCGACACCGGGATCCGGCTCGCCGTGCCCATGATCCTGGCCACGGTGCTGGCGACGCTGGTCGCACGAGCGCTCGACGGCTACTCCATCTACTCGGCTCGCCTGGCGGCCCACCCGCACGCGCTGGAGACACCGCCGCCGCCGGTGTGAGCGGGCGAGGTTCTGCCACGCTGAGCGGGATGACGCTGGACACCACCCAAAACGTGCGTGACCTGGAGGCGCAGACCGACCTCTTGGCGGCGCAGCTGACACCGGCGACGCTCGACCGCCGGGTCCCGACCTGCCCGGAGTGGACGCTGCGCGATCTCGCCGTCCACCTCGGTCGCGTGCAGCGCTGGGTGCTGGCCATCATCGCGCAGGGCCGCACCGAGCCCCCACCCAGCGATCTCGCGCCGCCACCGCCTCCCGCTGATACGGAATTGGCGGGGTGGCTCCGGGACACGGCGACGGCCCTGCGGGAGGCCATCAACCGGTCAGGCCCCCAGACTCGGGTGTGGTCCTGGAGTGGCGACGACACGGTCGCCTTCTGGGCCCGCCGCATGGCTAACGAGGCGGCGGTGCACGCGGTGGACGCGCAGCTGGTCAGCGGAAGCGCAGCGCCCCTGGACCCGGCACGCGCCGCCGACGGCCTCGAGGAGTGGCTGTGGATGCTGACGCTGCCCCGGGGTGCTCAGAAGTCGGCCCAGTACCCGGTACGTCCGGGCAGCGAGTCGCTCCACGTGCACGCGACGGATCCGGAGTTGAGCGCCGAGGGAGAGGGCGAGTGGACGATCCGGCGCACCGGCGATGGGATCGTGTGGGAGCGCGGGCACATCAAAGCCGACGTGGCCCTGCGCGGAGGGGCGTCGGGCCTCTTCCTGCTGCTCCTGCGCCGGCTCGACCCCGATGCCGCGGGCGTGGAGGTGCTGGGCGACCGCACCCTTCTCGAGGAGTGGCTGGACCACTCCCGGTTCGAGTAGGGCGAGACCTGCCCAGGGGCCGTTTCCCGGGAAGGGGCCCTTCACACCCCGCTCTGCGCGACCCGTTCCCGGGAAGCGGCGTGCCCCTGCGCACGCCCTCGGAGCCCCGAATGCCGGCGATCGGGGCCCGGCACACGCCCTCGGAGCCCCGAGTGCCGGCGATCGGGTGGCGCATGCATCCAGCAGAGCCGGCCAGTCCAGGTCTCGGAGCTCGGGAAACTCGCCGCGCAGGGTAGCGTCGAGGCGCGGTTGAAGAGCCGCCCGAAGGCCCAGGAAGTCGCCGGCCGTGACCAGGTGGATGGTGGTGCGCAGGAAGGTCGCCCGCACCACGCGCCGCCCCCGGATGAGCCGGTCCAGGTCGTCGGGGCGGAAGCGCTCCAGCCGTGCGGCGAGCCCGAGATGCGCGATGTTCGGCTGCTGCGCGTTGAGCCCGACCAGGTGGCGGATAACCTCCTGCGCATCCGCCCGGCTCCGCTCCACCAGGAGCTGCCTCCGCAGCAAGGTGCGGTTCAACGCCACCAGGTCCCAGCGGCCGTTTGCCGGGAAGCGGCCCTTCACACCCCGCTCCGGCCGACCCTTTCCCGGGACACGGCCCTCTGGATCGCGCCCCGCTTCAGGCGCAGGTGAGTCCTCCGTCGACGGTGAGGACGTGCCCGGTGATGAAGGCGGCGCGCGGCGAGCAGAGGAAGGCGACGGCGTGCGCCACGTCCTCCGGGGTTCCCTCCCGCCCCACCGGCGTCAGCTTGACGATCGCCGCCACCATCTCGTCCGTCATCGAGCCGCGGGTCAACTCGGTGCGCACGTAGCCGGGGGCCACCGCGTTGGAGGTGATGCCGCGCGACCCCACCTCCTTGGCGATCGCCTTGGTGAAGCCGATCAGGCCCGCCTTGGCGGCGGCGTAGTTGGCCTGGCCTGGGTTGCCGGTGATGCCCACCACCGACGAGATGTTCACGATGCGACCCCATCGCTTGCGCAGCATCCCGGACATCGCCGCCTTCACGGTGTGGAAGGCGCTGGTGAGGTCGGTCTGGATGACGGAGTCCCAGTCCGGCTCGCGCATCCGCAGCAGCAGCGTGTCGTGCACGGCCCCGGCGTTGTTGACCAGGATGTCCACTCCGCCCAGCTCTCTGATCAGCGCCTGCACGGCGGCGCCGTCGGTGACGTCGCACTGCCGGGCCTCGCCCCCGAGGGCGCGGGCGGTCTCCTCGGCGGCCTCTGCGTCGGTCCGGTAGTTGACGATCACCCGCGCGCCGGCGCCGGCCAGCTCCCGCGAGATGGCCCGGCCGATGCCCTTGCCCCCGCCGGTCACCAGCGCGGTCTTGCCTTCCAGCTCACTCACGAGGGGGGATGGTAGCGCGGCCGACCCCACCCCCGGCCGTTTCCCGGCAGACAGGGCCTACCCGGCGCGTTCTGGCGCGGCGTTGCCGGGAAACGGCCCCTCAGCGCGCTATGCCAGAGGGTCGATCAGGAGCTCCTGCGCGTTCCAGGTGTCGACCCCGGGAACGTGCTTGGCGGCGAGGCTGGCGAGCACCCGGCCCGGCCCCAGCTCGACCACCGTCCGGACCTGCATCGAGCGCAGCGACATCATGGTCCGCGCCCAGTCGACGGGCCGCAACAGGTGGTTGGCCACCTCCTCGCGCAGCTCGTTGAGCGTCGCTACCGCCTGACCGGTGGCGTTGGCCAGGATCGGCATCTCCGGCATCTCGAACTTGAGCCGGTCGACCACCGTCTTGAAGGCCTGGCCGGCCGCGTCCATCAGCGGCGAGTGCGCGGGCAGCGGGATGGTCAGGATCAGCGCCCGGCGCGCACCCGCCTCGAGAGCCATCACCTGGACCGCCTCCAGCGCGTCCGTATGGCCGGAGAGGACGAACTGGTTGTCGGCGTTGCGGTTGGCCATGTAGACCGGGCCCAGCGCGAGGGCGCTGCGCCGGATCTCCTCCAGGCGGTCCTCCGCCAGCCCCACGATCGCGATCATCCCGCCCGGTCGCTCCAGCGCCGCATCAGCCATGATCCGTCCTCGTTCCTTGACCAGCAGCAGCGCGGTCTCCCAGCTGATCGCCCCGGCGGCGGCCAGCGCCGTGAACTCACCCAGGGAGTGGCCGGCCATGACGCGCACGTGGGCCAGTCCGTACTCCTGCTGATAGACCGCGTAGGCCGCCCAGCAGACGGTCATGACGCACGGCTGCAGCACCTCGGTGCGGTTCAGCTCCTCGGCGGGACCCTCGAAGCAAAGCCGCCGGATCGGCATCTCGACCGCCCGCTCGGCACGCTCGAAGATCTGCCGCGCCAGCGGGTAGCGCCGGTAGAGATCGAGGCCCATCCCCGGCTTCTGCACCCCCTGCCCGGGGAACAGAAGGGCGATCGGTGCCGCCAGGCGGGGGAGGAGGCTGCTGACGCTCATTCCCACTCCATCACGGTCGCGGCCCAGGTCAGCCCGGACGCGAAGGTGGACATGAGCACCGTCATCCCGGGCTGCAGCCGGCCTTGCTCGCGCGCGTCATGCAGCGCCAGCGGCACCGTCGCGGTGGAGGTGTTGCCGTAGCGCTCGATGTTGATGAACACCTTCTCCTCCGGGATCCCCGAGCGCCGGGCGGCGGCCTCGATGATGCGCCGGTTGGCCTGGTGCGGCACGAAGAGGTCGAGGTCGTCGATCGTGATCCCGGCCGCGTCCAGGACGGCCTGCCCGGAGCGGGTGAAGCACTCGACGGCGAACTTGAACGTCTCCGGGCCGCGCATGATGAAGTGAGGGCTCGGGTCGCCGGCCGCGTAAGCCCCGGTCTGCGCCCGCTCGCCGAAGCGCAGCAGGTCCCACTCGCGGCCGTCGGCGCCTAAACACCAGGAGCGAAACCCTCCCCCGTGCTCGGCCGGCCGCACCACCAGCGCGCCCGCCGCATCCCCCAGCAGCACGCAGGTGGAGCGATCGGTCCAGTCCAGCAGCCGGGACAGCACCTCGGCGCCGATCACCAGCACCGTCCGGGCCCGTCCGCTGGCGATCATCGCGTCCGCGATCTGCAGCTCGTAGAGAAGCCCCGTGCAGGCCGCCAGCAGGTCAAAGGCCCAGGCGTTGGTCAACCCGAGCTGCTCCTGGATCCGGCAGGCCATGGAGGGGAAGGGCGCGTCCGGCGCGGAGCTGGCGACCATCACCAGGTCGACCTCCTCCGGCCCCACGCCGGCATCGGCCAGCGCGCGCTCGGCGGCGTGCACACCCAGCTCCCAGCTCGCCGTTCCGACCTGGGCGATGTGGCGCTCCTTCATGCCGGTGCGCTCGGTGATCCACTGGTCGGAGGTGTCGACGATCTGCTCCAGGTCGGCGTTGCTCATCACCCGTTCGGGAGCGTAGGTGCCGATGCCGGCGATCACGCTGTGCGTACCGCGGGTGGGGAAGGCCCGGATCGGAAGCCGGCTGGGATGGGTGTGGGCCACCTCCGTGCGGACCGCGGTCAGAGTGGAGTCCCCTTCATCGTGTCCAATTCTAGGAGCGGGCACGAGCGCCGAGCACCTACGTCCGGTTCCAAGTCGGGCGGCCCGTTCTGGCTCTCATGTCCAAATCGAATCAGGTCAGGCCGCCACCGCGACGCGGGTGAACGAATCGATGACCGCCTCCATCATGACGCGGTGCGGGCCGGCCGAGTGTCCGACCGAGGGGGCGAACAGGAGTGGCTCCTCGTAGACACCCTGGAACCGGTCGCGGTACCGCTGCACCGCCTCCTCGGCGGTGCCATAGCAGGCAAAGGCGTCCAGCATCCGATCCGAGACGCCCTCGATGGCGGCGTCCATGTCGCGGTTACGAAACGAGTTCCGGATCTCGTTCGCCTCCCGCTGGAAACCGTGCAGGTCGAGGATCGGCTCGAACGTCTTGACCACCGTGTAGAGCGCGATCTGCGCGGCCGCCGCTCGACGCGCCCGCTCCGTGGTCTCGGCCACCGAGCAGAGCACGTAGCCCGCGATCGGCACCGGCGTGGGGCGAGCCGCGGACCGCGCGCCATCGGAGAGCGCGGGACGTACCACCCCGTCCACGTACTCGGGACTGTAGAGCGGGTGTCCACAGAGCCCATCCCCGACCCGGCCCGCGGCCTCCACCATCCTCCGGTTGACGGCCGCGACGTAGATCGGGATCTCGCGGCGCAGCGGTGGCGACATCTCGACCGTGGGATAGAGCCTGACATGGTAGAAGCGGCCGTCGTGCTCGAGGGGGCCCTGGTCCAGGTTCCAGAGGCGGCGCACCAGCGGCACCAGTTCCTCCAGCCGCGGCGCCAGGTGCGAGGGATCGCCCCCGTGCCAGTCACGGACCTGCCCGGTGGTCCCGGTGCCGAGGCCGAGGACGAAGCGGCCGCCGGACAGCTCGTCGAGGTCACGAGCCTCGGTGGTCAGGAGCAGCGGCGAGCGGCCGAAGGCGTACATGATGGCGCTGCCCAGGCGCACATGCTTGGTGGTCGCGGCCATCGCGGCCAGCGAGATCGCCGCCGAGCGGTCGTAGAACTCCGCGGTCCAGACCGAGCCGAAGCCGCGATACTCAGCGCGGCCCGCCACCGCCGCCGCGGTGCGTACGTCGCCGCCCATGATGGTGATGCCCAGCGAGCGGTCCAGCCGCTTTCTCTCCATGACGTCCCCCTTTTCGGCTCAGTTGTCGCCCGCGCCCGCAGCCTCCGGGGCGCGCGGCAGCAGGTGCTCACGCAGCCGGAAGCGCTGCACCTTGCCCGACGGCGTGGTTGGAAACCGATCTCGGACCTCGACCCGCTCAGGCCAGAACTGCGGGGTCACGCCGTGCTCACGCAGGTGCCCCCGCAGATCCTCGATCGCGAACGTGTGGCCGGCCTCGAGCACCACGAAGGCCGCCGCCCGTTCCCCCAACCGGTGGTCGGGGTACCCGACCAGGGCCACCTCGCGGACCGCCGGGTGGCGCAGCAGCAGGTCCTCGATCTCCTTGATCGGGATGTTCTCGCCGCCGCGGTTGATCAGGTCCTTGGTGCGCCCCGTGATCCGGATGAACCCGTCCTCGTCGAGGCGCGCCCGATCCCCGGTCTCGAACCAGCCCGACTCGTCGAAGTAGCGGTCGGTGAAGCGGCGCCCCTGGATATAGCCCCGGAAGGTGAAGGGTCCACGTGCGTAGAGGTCTCCCTCCTCCCCCGGGCCCAGCACCCGCTCGCCGGATCGGACCTGGACCTCCATCCCGGGATGGGCCCGGCCGTCCGAGGTCCACGCTTTCTCGGCCGGGTCCCCGGGAAAGCAGGCGGTGACGAGCCCGTTTTCCGTCATGCCCCAGCCGGCCCCCAGGTGGCACTGAAGCCGCTCCGTGAACTCCTCCGCCAGCGGTGCTGGGATGGGGGCGCCGGCCGAGATGAAGATCCGCAGCGTCCGCAGCGCGTCGGTGTCGGCCCCCACCGCTCGCAGCGTGTCGGCCACATACGGAGTGGCTCCCATGGTGTACGTGATCCCGGTCGCCGCCACCAGCTCCACGAAATGGGAGGGGTCCCAGACGTCCTGGTAGACGGCGGTGGCGCCCCGGTGCAGCGGCAGGTGCACGCCGTACGTGAAGCCGGTCTGGTGGGCGAAGGTCGAGGCCATGTGGAAGATGTCGTCGCCCGAGAGACCCATCTCCGACAGCGTCCCTTCGGCGGCGGCGGCCAGCGTGTTCGGGGTGTGCAGCACGCCCTTCGGCTCGCCCGTGGTGCCGGAGGTGAAGATGAACTCGGTCACCGCGTCGGGTCCGGGACGCAGCCAGTCCAGCGCCGCCCGGTGTGCCCAGGCCTCGCGGCCGGCTCCGAGCAGCTCCTGCCATCCGTCGGGCTCGGCGCCGTCGCCCACCTCCAACACCTGACGCAGGCTCGGCACCTCGGCCCGCAGCCCGGCGTAGAGCGCGGGATGGTCGAAGTTCCGGAACCGGCGCGCGACAAACGCCACCTTGGGCTCCGCCAGCCGCAGCATGATGCCCACCTCCCGCTCGCGGAAGATGGGCGCGATCGGGTTGATGATGGCTCCGATCCGCTCGCAGGCCAGACGCAGGACCACGAACTCGTTCCAGTTCGGCAGCTGGGCCGTGACCACGTCGCCGCCGCGGATCCCGAGCTGCAGCAGGCCGAGCGCCGCCTCGTCGGTGGCGGTCGCCAGCTCCTCGTAGGTGAGCCGGCCCCGGATGTCGACGACGGCCGGTTTCTCGGGGTGTGCCGCCACCGCCCGCTGCAGGTGGTCCTGAAGCAGCGTGCCCGGCCACTGACCGAGGTGGCGGTAGCGCTCGGTCTCGCTCGCATCAAACCGCAGCTCGAACCCGGCCATCGTGCTTACCTCACACCGATTCGGGCGTGAGGGGGCGCGCCCCGGGGGCGAGGCGCCGCAGCGCGCGGACGGTGTCGTGGCCGCGTTCGGCTTCCGACTCCGCCGGTGACATGAACCAGAGGTCGAGCGTGCCGAGACCCGACCGTCGGTACTCGTCGACACGCTCGTCCAGCCGGGGATCGGTCCCGAACAGCATCAGCGACTCCGCCATCTCCTCCGGCACCTCCTGGTTGGCGGCGGCGCGGTCCCCCGCCTCCCACCGCCGCTGCACCGACCGCACCGCCTCGCCCCAGCCCTGACTCTCGAGGAACCGCGCGTAGAAGGGGAGGATCGCGTAACCGGTTATGAAGCGGCGGGCGAAGGCCAGGTTCCGGGCGTGGTCCTGCCCGCAAAGCACGATCACCCTGGCCACCGAATCGAGGTCGCGCCCGACCCCCCGGAGCAGGCCCGGCACCGAGGCCGCGGAGGCCATGAAGAAGACGACGCCGTCGGCGATCTCCCCCGCCAGGCGCAGCATCCGCTCACCCAGCGCCGCCATGTAGATCGGAGGCGGGACCGCGGGCGGCCGGAAGAGGGTCAGCTTGCCCACCCGCTCGCCGTCCAGCAGCGCGCGCACGGTGAGGATCGTCTCCCGGACGCGCCGCAGGGGCTCTTGAAAGGGGACGCCCATCCAGCCGGTGACGATGGTCTCGGTGGAGCCGCCGACGCCGAGCACGAAGCGTCCCGGAGCGAGCTCGGCCAGGCCGGCCGCGGACATCGCGAGCAGGCCCGGGGGGCGCGTGAAGACGGGGACGATGGAAGTGCCGAGCCGCATGGTGGGGTGGGCCGTGGCTGCCGCGGCCAGGGGTGTGAAGGCGTCGAAGACGTTCCGCTCGTAGCTCCAGGCCTCCTGGATCCCGAAGCGAGCCGCCTCCGCCAGCTGCTCAGGGAGGGCGGAGCCGGGCAAGTGCTCGAACGGGATCGTGATGCCGTACCGCATCCCCTGCGCAACATAGCAGCGTTTGTCGGAGCGGCAAGCGAGCTCCACATCCCCCGGCTGCCGGCACTCAAGGCATCGCGGGTGTCCAGATCCCCCCGATTGCCGGCACTCAGGGCATCGCGGGTGCCCAGATCCCCCCGATTGCCGGCACTCAGGGCATCAGGGCATCGCGGGTGCCCAGGGTGTGGCGCGTCACGAAGCGCGCGCGACTAGCATTGCGTTGTGAACCCCCTCGATGAACTCTCCGGCGCCCTGCGGTGGCGTGGCATCGGCCCGCCCCGTGGAGGCAGGGTGGTGGCCGTGGCCGGCGACCCTCGCAATCCCGGCGTCTTCTACTTCGGAGGCTGCGGCGCCGGGGTATGGAAGACGACCGACGGCGGCGCCTACTGGCGGAACGTCTCGGATGGGTTCTTCCGCACCGCGTCGGTGGGGTCTCTCGCCGTGGCCGCAGCCGATCCGAACGTCATTTACGCCGGCATGGGTGAGGCCTGCGTCCGCAATGACGTGTCGTATGGCGACGGGGTCTACCGTTCACCCGACGCCGGGCGCACCTGGGTCCACTGCGGCCTGGAGGCGACCCGCCACATCGCCCGGGTCCGGGTGCACCCGCAAGACCCCTCCCGTGTGTACGTGGCCGCTCTCGGTGACATCTTCGGGCCCAGCCCGGACCGCGGCGTCTACCGCTCTCTGGACGCCGGCCGCACGTGGGAGCTGGTGCTGACACGCGACGAACGCTCGGGCGCCGCCGACCTGTGGCTCGACCCCGCCAACCCGTCGATGCTCTACGCGACCATCTGGGAGGCCGTGCGCCGGCCCTGGGAGATGGTCAGCGGCGGACCCGGGAGCGGCCTTTTCCGCTCCACCGACGGCGGTGACACCTGGACCGAGCTGACCAGCGCGCCCGGCCTGCCGGCGGGTCCGCTGGGCCGCATCGGTGTGGCCGGGGCGCCACGCCGGCCGGGACGAGTCTGGGCTCTGGTCGAGGCCACCGGCGACACCGGCGGTGTGTACCGCAGCGAGGACGGCGGCGATACCTGGGCCCGGGCGAGCGACAACCGCGGCGTGCAGGGGCGCCCCTGGTACTACAGCCACCTGGTGCCCGACCCGGTCGACCCGGACACCCTGTGGTCCCTCAACTTCGGGCTCTGGCGGTCGATCGACGGCGGCGCCACGTTCGGCCGGGTCACCACCCCGCACGGCGACAACCACGACCTCTGGATCGACCCGTCGGACCCCCGCCGCATGATCGAGGGCAACGACGGCGGCGCCTGCGTCTCTTTCAACGGCGGCGAGACGTTCTCCACCATCTACAACCAGCCCACCTCGTGCTTCTACCACCTGACGGTCGACAAGCACTTCCCCTACCGGGTGGCCGCGACCCAGCAGGACAACTCCGCGATCCGCGTGCCCAGCCGCTCCCGTGAGGGCGCGATCCCCTGGGAGCAGTGCGAGGTGGTGGGGACCTCGGAGAGTGGCTACATCGCCGTCGATCCCCTCGACGACGAAGTCATCTACTCGGGCGCGGTGGGCAGCGCCGGCGGCGGCGGAGCCCCGCTGATCCGCCACGACCACCACCTCCGGCAGGACCGACTGGTAACCGTCTGGCCGGAGCTCGGCACCGGTGAGGATCCGCTGAACTTCAAGCACCGGTTCAACTGGACCTTCCCGCTGCTCTTCTCACCCAAAGATCCGAAGGCGCTGTACGCCGGTGGGGAGCGAGTGTTCCGCTCCACCGACGCCGGCCACACCTGGGAGGCGGTCAGCCCCGACCTGACCCGGGCGGATCCCGAGAAGCTCAAGGCGTCGGGCGGTCCGATCACGAAGGACACGTCGGGAGCCGAGGTGTACGCCACGCTCTCCTGCCTGGCCTGGTCGCGCGGCGGCGAGACGTTGTGGGCCGGGACCGACGACGGCCGCGTGCACAAGACCGACGACGACGGCGCCACCTGGACCGAAGTGACCCCCGAGCAGCTTCCCGAATGGGCGTGGATCACCAGCATCGAACCCGACCCCCATCAGGCGGGCACGGCGTATCTCACCGCCACCCGCTACCGGCTCCAGGACCGCACCCCATACCTCTTCGTGACCAGGGACCACGGGCAGAGCTGGACGCCGGCCACCGCCGGCATCGATCCGGACGACTACCTGCGCGTGGTACGGGCCGATCCCTCCCACCCGGGCGTCCTCTACGCGGGGAGCGAGCGGACGGCCTACTACTCCCTTGACGGGGGGGAACACTGGCACTCCCTCCGGCTCAACATGCCGCCGGTCCCGGTCTACGACTTTGCCGTGGTGGGCGACGAGCTGGTCGCGGCCAGCCATGGCCGGGGCTTCTGGATCCTGGACGGCCTCCATGTCTTGGGCCACCTCTCCCGGCAGTCCGGCTCCTCGTCGGCCTCCCTGCTGGTCCCCGAATCCGCCCAGCGCTTCCCGACGCCGGAACCGAGGACGGTCCCCGGGGACGCCCTTGGACTGCAGTACCTCGGGACCGCCGTGGCCTACAGCCCTCCCGGCAAGAAGAACGGCACCAAGGCCGAGTCCACCGTCCTCAACGGCGGTGAGAATCCGCCCGACGGAGTCACGATCCGCTACTTCCTTCCGGAGGCGGTGGAGGAGGGATCCCTTCGCCTCACCGTGCTGGACGGGGCGGGGCAAGAGGTGGTCTCACTGCCCCAAAAAGACCTCGAGGTGGCCGCCGGGTTCCACCGCGCGGTCTGGGACCTGCGGGCCGCGGGGGCGCAGCCGCTGCCGGGCACCGACGACCCCGAGGAGGAGGCCAGGGAGAGCCGCGGTCCCCTGGCGCCCCCGGGTCGGTACACCGTCCGCCTGGAAGGGGCGGGGGAGACGCTGACCGGCGAGCTGGAGGTACGGGCCGACCCGCGCCTCGATGTGTCCGCCGACGTGTACGGCCGGCAGTACGAGATCGCGTGCCGGATCCGCGACGAACGGAACGCGATGACGGACGCCATCTCCCGCCTGCGCCGGGTCCGCGACCAGGTGAAGCGCTGGAGCAACGGGTCCGGCAACAGCGCCGGGGAAGCGTCCGCCGGGGGAGCGTCCGCCGGCGGCGAAGAAACGCAGGGGGACGAGGGCGTCAAGGCCGCAGCGGCCAACGTCCTCGAGCAGCTCGACAGCCTGGAGCGACGCCTCACGCAACCCGACGCCAAGGACGACGCCGACCGTCTGAAGTTTCCCGCCGGGCTGGACGCGAAGCTTGCCGCCCTCTCCGACCTGCTGGACGCGATCGATGGCGCCCCCACCGCGGCCACCGTGGCGGTGCTCGACGAGCTGTCCGGGCGAGCCCACTCGGAGGTCGAGGAGCTGAACCGCCTGGTCGAGGGACCGGTGGCGGAATTGAACCAGCAGATCCGCCGGTCCAGCATCCCCATCGTGGGCGGCTGACCGTGCCGTTGATGCACCAATGCCCCCTCCCGAGCCACGCGAAAGGGGCGCTTGGTGCACGAATAGACCTTTACGATGGGCGCGATGGCAGCGCAGGTCTCGCAGGTGCCCGATGTCGACACGTTTCGTGCCTTCTTCCGCGGCCCCTTCGAAGCGGCCGCACCGCGGATCGAGGAATCCGACACGATCCCCCCAGAAATCCTGCGCGGCGCCATCGACGCCGGCACCACGCGTCTTTCCGTGCCGCGCGAGCACGGGGGGTTCGGGCTCACCCTGTCGGAGCTCCTGCCCTACCTCGAGGCGGCGGCCACCGGGCCTTCCGCGGGCCGGATGCTGGCCCATCTCAACAACGGGATCTGGCGGCCGCTGGCCGAATTCGGGACTGCGGGCCAGCGGCGCCTGATCGACCAGAGTGCTATCGGGTCGGTGGCGATCGCGTTCGCGCTCACGGAGAAGACCGGCGGCACCGGACGTGACCTCCACTCCCGCGCCGAGCGTGACGGCGACGGCTGGCGGCTGTTCGGCGAGAAGCACCTGATCACGTTCGCCGACCGGGCGGACTACTTCCTCCTCACCGCGCGCAGCGACGACCGCGGGGCCCCGGACTCCTTCACCTCATTCCTCGTTCCCCGCGACACGCCGGGCTTCGAGATCGAGCTCGGTCAGCGGACGATGGGACTCGCCGGTTCAGGGCATGGGTGGCTGCGGTACCAGGGCATGCGGCTCAGCGACCCCGACCGCCTGGGCGCCGCCGGTGAGGGGCTCACGGTGGCCTTCAGCTTCCTCGACTACAGCCGCATCTCACTCTCCGGCTGCATGGTGGGCCTGGCGTCGCGCGCGCTCGAGGAGTCGATCGCCTACGCCAAGCAGCGCGTCACGTTCGGGCAGCCGATCGCCGCCCGGGAGTCGGTCCAGGCGCACCTGGCCGAGATGCAGGCGGACCTGGAGGCGGGCCGGGGGCTGGTCCGGGCCGCCGCCGTCCGGTACGACCGGGGAGAGCCCGTGACCGCCGAGGCGGCGACCGCCAAGCTCTTCTGCCTCAACATGGTGGGCCGCGTCACCGACCATGCGCTCCGCGTGCACGGCGGCTACGGGTACACGCGCCAGGCTCCGATCGAGCGGATCTATCGCGACGCGCGGGGCTTCTGGTTCGAAGAGGGCACCGCGGAGATCCAGCAGAAGGTGGTCGCGCGCGCCCTGCTCGCGGGCTGAGACGCGATGCGCTACGTGGAGGCGGAGCCGGGTCGGGTCTGGCTTTCAGAGGGCGACCCGCAGGGTGCGCTGGCGGCCGGTCAGGTGCGGGTGCGTGTGGAGGCTTGCGGCCTTTGCGCCTCCGACGCCCATATGGTGCGTGGGATGCGACTTCCGCGCGGGGCCTCGTACCCCGTGCGCCCGGGCCATGAGGTGGCGGGGACCGTGGTCGAGGTCGGTCCCGGCGCGCCCGCACTCTCGCCGGGGGTGGAGGTGGTCCTGCATCCTCTCGACCCCTGCGGACACTGCACGGCCTGCCTGGCGGGCCATGAGGAGCAGTGCCGGGAGGCCCGGGTGCTGGGCATCCACGATCCCGGCGGGATGGCGGAGGAGGTGGTGTGGCCCGCGCACCGGATGGTGGTGGCGACGGGCATCCCGGCCTGGCAGGCGGCGCTCCTCCCCGACGCGGTGGCGACCGCCCATCACGCGGTGCGGCTGGCAGAGCTGCCCGCCACCGGCAAACTCTGCGTGATCGGCGCCGGTGGTGTCGGCTCGCACGCTCTGGAGCTCGCGATCGCGATCCACCCGCATCTCCGCGTGGCCTCGGTGGTGCGGAGTGAGGGCTCGGCCGAGCGCCTGCGGGCGGCGCGGATCCCGGTCGAGGTCGGGCTTCAGGGATCGGCCGAGCGACTCCGGGCCCGGTTCGGGCGGTTCGACGCGGTGATCGACTTCAGCGGTGCACGGGAGGCGCCGGCGGAAGGCATTCGCATGCTGGAGGTGGGGGGCCGCCTGGTGCTGGGCTCGATCGTCGACGAGCCGATCCAACTGGGTACGACGGTGACCGGGGTGGTGACGCGGTCGCTGCGCATCCTCGGGTGCTACGTGTCGACGCTGGAGGATCTGCGCGAGGTGACGGCGCTGGCCCGCTCGGGGAGACTGCAGCTTGGGGCCGCCGTGTCGCATCGCATCCCGCTTGCCGACGCACCCCACGCGTTCGCGCTGCTGGAGGAGCGGCCCCCGGGGCTGCGTCGGATGGTGCTGGAGCCGTGAGTCACGCCGGGGGCAGCGCCAGAGAGTCCGCTCGGCGGCCCTACGCCGGCGGTTTTAGCGCCAGACCGCGGACAGTCTGGCTCTACGCCGGGGCCTGACGCCGTGCGGTTCCAGGGGCGGACGGTGCTGGTGACCGGGGCCGCTCGGGGCCAGGGCGCCGCCGCGGCGGCGTTGTTCGCACGAGAGGGGGCCCGGGTGCTGCTCACCGACGTGCTCGACGAGGAGGGCCATGCGGCCGCGGCCGGGATCGGCGACGCCGGGCACCCCGAGGCCGCGTACCGGCACCTGGACGTGGCCGACGCCCCGCAGTGGGAGGCCTTGGTCGCGGGGCTGGACCGTCTGGACGTGCTGGTCAACAACGCAGGTGTGACGCGGGCCAAAGGCATCGCGCGCACCTCGGAGAGCGAATGGGAATGGGTCACCGGGGTCAACCAGCGCGGGGTCTGGCTCGGGATGCGCGCCTGCCTGCCGCTGCTCGAACGCTCGGACGCGGCCGCAATCGTCAACGTGGCCTCCATCTACGGGATGCTGGGGACCGCCTCCTCGACCGCCTACCACGCCTCCAAGGGCGCGGTGCGAGCGCTGTCCAAGCAGGCCGCGGTGGAGCTGGCGCCGAAGGGCATCCGGGTCAACTGCGTGCTCCCGGGCGTGATCGCCACCCCCATGCTGGCCGACATCCGTGAGGAGTGGCTGGCGGGGCTGATGGCGCACACGCCGCTCGGCCGCCCGGGCCGGGCGGAGGAGGTGGCCGCCGCCGTCGTCTTCCTGGCCTCGGCCCAGGCGTCCTACATCACGGGCGCCGAGCTCACGGTGGACGGGGGCTACACGGCCGCCTGAGCCACACCCCACCGCCCGTCTGAGGGGGGCGTTTCTCTCCATTCCCGCGCTACCTGAGCCGCGGTAAGGCCGGAGTGGAGAGAAAGCGCCATCTCTGGGCCGGGCCGACGTCCCGACGCCCGCCTCAGTCCGACTTCATCGCCACGTGCGGTGCGGCCGCCTCCGGCTCCAGAGGCTTCTCGGTGAACCGGATCTGGAGCGCATGGATGCCGGCCGCGATGGCACCGCCGAGAAGCCCTCCGACCACGTAGACCCAAAGCCAGTCGAAGTTGCCGCCCGCGAACACTGCCTTGCCGAAGGTGGCGCCAAACCCGATGGCCGGGTTGAAGGCACCCCCCGAGATGGGTCCCCCCGCGAAGGCGCCAACCACGATCGCGAATCCGATCGCGAGCCCGAAGTAGGAGTTGCCCTCGGTCGCTCTGGTCGCCGCCACGTTGAGCACGGTGAGGACCAGGAGGCCGGTGAACGCGGTCTCGACCGCCAGCGCCTGGATCCAGGTCGCGCTGTGGGCGGGCGCGATCCCCGGGGTATGGCCGCTCACGATGTAGCCGAAGATGAAGGCGAGCACGGCGCCGACCAGTTGCGCGAGCCAGTAGGTCAGCAGCGTGACCAGGTCGATCTTGCGGCGCAGCCAGACACCGAACGAAACCGCCGGGTTGTAGTGGCCGCCCGAGATGTGGCCTCCCATGTAGACCACGACCATGAGCGCGGTTCCGATGGCGAGCGGTGCCAGCGGCCCGATCGGTTTCGAGAGTGCGATCACGCTCAGGAAGGCGAACGTCCCCACCAGTTCGGTGAGCAGCTTCGGCGACAACGTTCTGGCAACCACGGCAAGTCCCCCGGCTCGACGACCCTTGGACCCAAGCGGCCCGCTGCACTAGCGTAGTCGAGCCTAGCAGAGCCCCGGTCCCGAATCGGAAGCCGTGCGGCTCACCCGCGGTCAGTCAGCTCGCGTGCGCGCGCCAGGACGGCGTCCAGCATCTCGACGGTGAGCTTTCCGGTGAAGGTGTTCTGCTGGCTCGGGTGGTAACAGCCGAGCAGGGCGTAGGGGCCGACCCCCGCCTCCACCAGATGTCCGAAGCGGGGGCGGGGACGGACCCGGTGGTCGGACGCCGCGAGGGCCCGGAGCGCGCCGTCCCAGGCGAACGCTCCCAAGCAGACGAGGACGCGCACGCGTGGCAGCGCCCTGAGCTCGCGCACCAGATAGGGGAGGCAGGCGTCGCGCTCCTCCGGAGCCGGCTTGTTCTGCGGCGGCGCGCACCGGACGACGGCGGCGATGTAGGTATCCCGGAGCCGGAGGCCGTCCCCGGCGTCGACCGAGGTGGGCTGGCTGGCGAGGCCGGCCCGCCAGAGCGACGCGAAGAGCCAGTCACCCGAGCGATCGCCGGTGAAGATGCGCCCGGTGCGGTTGCCCCCGTGGGCGGCCGGCGCCAGCCCCACCACCAGCAAGCGCGCGTCCGGATCCCCGAACCCGGGCAGTGGTTTCGCCCAGTAGGGCTGGCCGGCGTAGCGGGCGGGCGGGGCCAGGGCGACCGCCTCCCGCCAGGCGACCAGGCGCGGGCAGCGACGGCAGGCCACGACCTCCCGCTGGATCTGGACCAGCGATTCCGGGTCGCCCACCGTCATCGGGTCGGGATGGCCCTCACCAAGGCTCGGCACCCAGGTCGATGGGTTCTGGGTCAGGGAACCGAAGCTCGCCGTCCACGATCTCGACGCGAGGCCCGAACGGAGCCCCGCCGGGAGTGCAGCCGACCACCCAGATCAATTCCCCGCCGTATTCGACCACGTCCTGCAGCGGATCGGGGCAGTCTGCGACGGCGGATCCATCGCGATGGCGGTAACTCGGTCTGCGCTGCTTCTTGCGTCGCGACACAATGGGTCTCCTCAGGAGCGCTGTGGGCCGGTCGTTTCGGCACACCCCGTCCTTTCCCGGCCGTGCGCAGCCACGGGGTGGGCGGAGACGCGCCCTCGTCTTGCCTCAGCCGACCGCGACCGGCTCCGCCGGGACGTCCACCTGCAGCGCCGGGTCCGCTGCCGGGACCGGCCTCGCCGGAGCCCCCAGCTCCCGGCGCACGATGTTGGCGCCCTGCGCCAGCGCGGCCGCCTTGTAGAACGCGATCGGTCGCGGCACCCCCTGCCGGCCGAACCCGCAGTCGGAGGACAGGATCAGGTGCTCGGCGTCGATGTACTCGAGCGCGCGGCGGACGTCGGAGGCCACCTCGTCGGGGGTCTCCACCTGCAGCTGCCGGTGGCTGATGAAGCCGACCGCGATCTTCTTCGGCAGCCGGCTCTTGTAGGGCGCGAAGGCGGAGAGCAGGCGGTGGTCGTTCTCCTTCGACTCGATGGTCCAGACGTCGCCCCGGAGCCGGTTCAGATAGATCTCCAGCGAGGGTTCATAGGAGACCGAGGGCGGGAAGCAGTTCTGGGCGCCCGGGTTGCCCCAGCAGGTGTGGATCCAGAGCTCGGTTCCCTCCAGCCCCTCCACCGTGTGGTTGAAGAGGTCGACCAGGAAGTCCAGGGTCCCTTTGGAGGCACCGAACGCGGCCTGGCTGTGGATGGCGGGCTCCTCGATCTGGATCACGGGGCAGCCGGCGGCCGCCAGCGCGCGCAGCTCCTGGTTGATGATGCCCGCCAGGTCCCACATCACCTCCTGCTTGTCGGCATAGGCCTTGGTCTGCAGCTTGAGCACCGAAGTCGCGATGTCGGGCGAGACGGTGCCGAACTTCACCGGCCGTTGCGCCCGCGCCTGAGCGACGCGCCAGATCTTCGCGAACTCGAGCGGCGCCCGCGGTCCGATCTTGTCCAGCACCGCGTGGTATTTCCACCCGCCGACGATCTCGTTGAGCCAGGTGCCGACCGGATAGCTCCACTCGTCGGTGGTCTCGACGTCGTACTCGGAGATCCCCGAGAGCCGCTCGGTCGGATAGGAGAACCAGGACCGGCCCGCGAGGTCGTGGTCGAGGTGGTAGTCGCCGTCGGTCAGGATGTCGAGGCCGGCCATCTCCTGGTCCGTGATCACGCAGCTCACGGCGTCGGTGAACTGCTCGCGATAGCGGATGTCGGCCATCCCGGTGGAGAACGGACGCTCGTTGAGGTTGGCGTCGAACCAGGACGGCCGTGGCCAGGAGCCGGTCACGGTGGTCGGCAGGAGCAGGTCTTTGGTAGCCGTGAGCATCCTTCTTGTGGCTCCTCTGTCAAGAGCCCGGGCGGTTGCCACGGGCCCCGGCGATCCCACTTACGCGCGGCGCCGGACGCGGTCCGCGCGCGGGTAGTATCGCGCGATTTCTGGTGCCGCGGGAGCCTCGGTCGCACTCGCGATGTCGAAATCGACCCCCGTCGATCGACGAAGGGATATGCGAGAGCCCACCGTCCCGAGGTCGCGGGGCGCCGGTCCTGGAAATAATTGGAGGCCGGCTCCGGTAGCATCCTCTGTCCCGTCAGAGCGGCCGCCCCAGCGGTGGCCCAGCCGAGGAGAAACGATGGAATCCGTCGCCGAGCCCAAGACCCAGATCGATCGCGCGCTGCTGGCGATCGGTGGCGTGGTGATCCTGGGCGCCATCATGTCGATCCTGGACACGACCGTGGTCAACGTCGCCATCAACAAGCTGGCGATCGCATTCAGCACGCCGCTTTCCACCATCCAGTGGGTGGCGACCGGTTATACCCTGGCGCTGGCCACCGTGATCCCGCTCAGCGCCTGGGCTTCGGACCGCTTCGGCGCCAAGCGTGTCTATGGGGCGGCGATCGTCTTCTTCGTCCTCGGCTCAGCGGCCACGGGGCTGGCCTGGAGCACCGGCTCTCTGATCACCTTCCGCGTGCTGCAGGGCCTGGGCGGCGGCATGATCATGCCCGCCGGCATGACCATCCTGGCGCGGGCGGCGGGGCCGCAGCGTCTGGGCCGGATCATGAGCGTGATCGGGATCCCGATGCTGCTGGGACCCATCCTGGGCCCGATCCTGGGCGGCTTCCTGGTCGACCAGGTGTCCTGGCGCTGGATCTTCTACATCAACGTCCCGATCGGCATCGTGGCCGTGATCCTGGCCGCCATCGTGCTGCCGCGCGAGAGGCGGGCGGAGGGCGAGGCGGGCAAACTCGACGTGCTTGGGGTCCTGCTGCTCTCCCCCGGTCTGGCGGCCTTTGTCTACGGCCTCGCCGAGAGCACCTCGCACGGTGGGTTCTCCTACCCCGGCGCCTGGGTTCCCGCCGCCGCCGGCCTGGTGCTGATCGCCGGCTTTACGGCGCACGCCCTGACCGACCGCAATCCACTGCTGGACCTGCGTCTGTTCGGCAACCCCTCGGTGGGCGCCACCGGCCTGGTGATGGTGATCTTCCTGATCGGAGCCATGGGCGCGATGCTGCTGGTCCCGCTCTACTTCCAGCTGGTGCGGCAGGGCTCGGCGCTGCAGGCGGGGCTGCTGCTGGCCCCGCAGGGAGTGGGCGCGATGATCTCGATGCAACTCGGCGGCCGGCTCACCGACCGGGTGGGTGCCAGCCGCGTGATCGCGCCCGGTTTGGTGCTGACGTGGCTGGGTCTGCTCGCGTTCGCGCTGCTGACCGCACACACGTCGTACGTCGTGCTCTGCCTCGACCTCTTCGTGAGCGGGATCGGGTTCGGCCTGGTGATGATGCCGTCGATGACGGCGGTCATGACCTTCGTCCCTCCGGAGGCGATCTCGCGGGCGTCCACCGCCCTCAACATCATCCAGCAGGCCGCGATCTCGGTCGGCACTGCCGTCTTCAGCATCATCCTCACCCAGGAGCTGACCGCGCAGTTCGGGGGCAAGGTGAGCAGCGGCGGCGCGCTGGCGGCGGCCCGCTCGGTTCCGCCCGCGCTGCGCGGTGTGGTCGAGCCCATGATCGCCACCGCCTTCGCTCACACCTTCGTGTGGGCGCTGGCCGTGATCACGTTTGCCTTCGTGCCCGGGGTGTTCCTGTTCGTGATCAGCTGGCGCGGGCCGGTCGCGAGCTACCAGGCACAGTCGGACGAACAGCCCGAGGAGATCGTCGCTTAGCGCCCACCCAGACCCCGATTGCCGGCACCCGGGGCTCGCAGAGCGTACGCAGACCCCCGAGTGCCGGCACTCGGCGCGCTATACGCCAGGGCGGCCGGCGGCCCGGTGCTCGGCCACGACCGCGTCGAAGATCCGCCGGTAGATCGTCCGCAGGAGGTCGGGGTCGAGGCATGCCATCTTTGCCACCGTCCCCAGGCGGGCCAGGATCCGCTCCTCCCGGGCGACGTCGATCGGGGGCAGGCCCACCTCTGCCTTCAGCCGGCCCACCTCGCGGGTGACGCGAAAGCGCTGCTCCAGCACCTCCACCAGGCGCTCGTCGATCTCGTCCAGCTGTTCCCGGAGGGCGGTCAGCCGATCGCCGGGCC
Organism: Candidatus Dormiibacterota bacterium; assembly: GCA_963790575.1. GTDB lineage: Bacteria > Chloroflexota > Dormibacteria > Dormibacterales > Dormibacteraceae > CAVTSA01. Next base: position 424,965 of record CAWBPD010000012.1, read on the forward strand.
AGTCTGCCTCGCCGCCGGCGTCCCCTCCCATTCCAGCAGGCATGCGCCCCAGGTTAGCCCCGCTCCGAAGCCCGCGAGCAGGACCTTCATGCCCGGCTCCAACCGCCCGCTCCGGACGGCGTGCTCCAGCGCGATCGGCACCGTGGCGGTCGAGTTGTTGCCGTACTCCTCGATCGTGACCACCACCCGGTCCATCGGGAGCCCCATCCGCCCCGCCGCCGCTTCGATGATGCGGGCGTTGGCCTGATGCGGGATCCAGAGATCGATCTCGCCGGGATCGATGCCGGCGCGTTCGGCGACCTCGTAGCCCATCCGAACGAAGATGTCGGTCGCGAAGCGGAACACGTCGGGTCCCTTCATCGCGATCTTGGGGGCGTGGTCCTGGGCCGCGAACGCACCCCGAGGGACGTCGCCGCAGGTGATGTAGCGGTACCCGCTGCCGTCCGCGCCCAGGCACCACGACCGGATCCCGGCCCCGCGCTCGGCGGGTCGCACGATCGCCGCCCCGGCGCCGTCGCCGAACAGGATGCAGGTGCCGCGGTCCGTCCAGTCCACGTAACGGGTCAGCGTCTCGGCGCCGATCACCAGCACGGTGTCTGCCTGGCCGGTGGCGATGGCGCACTGCGCGTGGTTGAGGGCGTACAGGAAGCCGCTGCAGGCGGCGAGCAGGTCCACCGCCGGCGCGCCCGGCACCCCCAGGCGTTCCTGGACCCGGCAGGCGGTGGAGGGGAAGGGAGCGTCCGGAGTCGAGGTGCTGACCAGCAGCAGGTCGACGTCGCCGGCGGGCACCCCCGCTTCCCGGAGCGCCGCCTCCGCCGCGCGCACGCCGAGCTCGAAGGTGGGGGTGCCCGGCTCCGCGACGTGGCGCCGCCGGATGCCGGTGCGCTGCCGGATCCAGACGTCGTCCGTTTCGACCATCCGCTCCAGATCCTGGTTGGAGAGGACGCGGTCGGGAACGCAGCTACCCAACGCGGTGATCGCCGCCGGGCGGCCGTGAGTCCGGTACGAGCGCAGCCGGACCTGATCCGACCGCTGGCGAGGACGCTCCTTCAGCTCCACCGCCCGTTCAGGCTCGAGCTTCGGTGCCGCGGTGAGCTTCCAGGAAGGTCCAGAGGTCGCCCACGTTCTTCATACCCTCCAGCGTCTCCTCGGGAAGCTCGACGTCGTACTTGTCTTCGACCGCGCTGATCAGCTCGACCAGGTCGAGCGAGTCCGCCGCCAGGTCGCGCTGGAAGCTCACGTTCTTCTGCACCTGCTCGGGGTCCACGCCGAGGATCTCGGCCGCGAGCTCCTGCAGCTCCGCGAAGTCCAGGGTGTCCGCCATGATCCGCTCCTTCAAGTTAGTTGAGGTCCATCCGCCGCAGGACCAGCGTCGAGTTGTGACCGCCGAACCCGAAAGAGTTGGAGGCGGCGATGTCGACCCGCGCCGGCCGGGCCTGATTGGGGACGTAGTCCAGGTCGCAGTCGGGGTCCGGATGGTCGAGGTTGATGGTGGGAGGAATGACCCCCCGCTGCATGGCCAGCACGCAGGCGGCCGCCTCCATCGCGCCGGCCGCTCCCAGCAGGTGCGCGTGGACCGACTTGGTCGAGCTCACCGGGAGCCGCTGGGCGTGCTCTCCGAACACCGCCTTGATGCCCTTGGTCTCCGCGATATCACCGACCTTGGTGGAGGTGCCATGCGCGTTCAGGTAGTCCACCTCCTGAGGTTGGATGCCCGCCCGTCGCAGCGCCTTGCGCATGGCTCGGATGTTGCCCTCCCCCTCGGGATGGGGGGCGACGTAGTGATACATGTCCGAGGTGGCCGCGTAGCCGATCAACTCTGCCAGCGGCTCGGCGCCGCGCCGCAGCGCGAACTCGAGCTCTTCCAGGACGAAGACCACCGAGCCCTCGCCCATCACGAACCCGTCGCGCTCCGCGTCGAAGGGGCGGCAGGCGCGGGCCGGCTCGTCGTTGCGCGTCGAGGTGGCCTGGATCTGGCAAAATGCGGCCATCACCAGCGGCGTGATGGTCGCCTCGGTTCCGCCCGCGATCATGGCCTCGGCGTCCCCGCGCCGGATGATCTCGGTGGCCTCGCCGAGTGCGTGGCCGCTGGAGGAGCAGGCGCTGACGATGGCGTAGTTCGGACCCCCCGCCCGCACCTGCATGGACACGATCCCCGACGCCATGTCATTGATCATCATCGGGACCGTGAAGGGAGAGACCCGGCGCACGCCGCGCTCGGTCAGGACGCCGTGGTTGCGCTCGATCTCCTCCATCCCACCGACGCCGGAGGCGATGATCACGCCCACGGCGTCAGGGTCCTCCCGGGCGGGGTCGAGGCCCGCCTGGTCGAGCGCCTTGCGGGAGGCGGCGAGCGCGAACTGGGCGAAACGGGCCATGTGCCGCGCCGACTTCTTGTCCATGTAGTCGGTGGGGTCGAACCCGTCGACTTCGGCGGCGATCTTGGTGGTGTAGGTCTCGGTGTCGAAGCGCGTGATCCGGCCCACGCCGGAGACGCCCTCGACGAGGTTGGACCAGACGGTCTCGGGGTCGTGGCCGATCGGCGTCACGAAGCCCATGCCGGTCACCACCACACGCCGTTGCTGGGTTGCCATCGAGTGGTAAGCCTATCGACCTGGAGTCGAAAGCTGGTGGGGTGCGCGGTGGGAAACAGGTGTCGAACCATTGGACCTGATGTCGAATCCAAACTCCGCCGGTCACCGGGGCGCGGCTGCCCGGGTCAGAGGAGATTGCGGAGATCGAGCGCGAAGAGCAGGCGTTGACGGCCGGCGGGGCTTTCCAGGTCGCCGTCCACGAGGCGGCCCAGCTGGTCCAGCCGGTAGAGGATCGTGTGCCGGTGAAGGCCGAGGGCAGCCGCCGCGTCTTTGATGGAGCCGTGCTGCAGCACCGCCTCCAGGGTCGCCAGCAGCACGCCGCGCGGATCGTTGCGGAGAAGGTTGCCGAGGACCCGATCGACGTACCGCTCGATCACAAGCGGGTTCTGGGCAAGGAGCAGATAGGGGCCGAGCTCGTCGTGGTGGTGAAGCAGCGCCTGCGGCCGCAGCTTGCGCCCGATGTCGACCGCCTGCTGGGCCTCCACGTAGGAGCGGGAGACGCCGTGGAGCCCGGGATACAGACCGCCGACGCCCGCCGCCGGCCGCCCGCCGCCGCGACGGAGCGACTCCAGCACTCCCTCGACGTCGGACCCCGGCATCCCCTGGTCGGCGGGCAGGAGCAGCGCCAGCGTCTGCACGTCGCTGGCATCGGCCAGGGCACGCGGCGGCAGCGCCAGGGACCGGGCCACCTCGGCGGCGGGCCGCTCCAGCTTGACCACCATCGCCACGTACGACGCGGCCAGCGGCTGGTTGAGCGCGAGCGCCTGCTTGCGCACCTCGAGATCGGAGTCGAAGGTCTCCGAGATGAGCGTGTGGAAGAGCCGGCTGCGTGCCCGCAGCCCTCGCAGCGAATGCTGCTCACGGGCCCGGATGTAGGTCCTGCTGATCTGATGAGTGATCTCGTCGAGCGCGGTGAAAACGTAGGTCGCCATCGTCATCACGGCGTCGGGGGTGGCGTTGGGATTGCCGCGCCAGGCGTCGATGATGGCGTCCCAGGCCACGCGGGTGGCGATCCGGTAGGCGTTCAGGACGGGCTCCACGGACTGGGCGGAGCGGGCCTGCAGGATGCCCAGCTGGGCCACCTCGCGGATGGCCCGCGGATCCCCCAGCCTCCCCTCGCGGGCGGACTGTAGGAAGAGACCGATGCCGGCGTCGCAGGTCCGCAGGATGGCGTCGACGCGGGGCTGTGCACCCGCCGCCTCGTCCCAGGGCACCAGGCTCGTTACCGCCCGCGCCATGTGCCGGGCCAGCCGCGGCCGCCGGCCCTCGACCTCCGCGATCAGGGAAGGGTCGAGCGCCTTGCGGGATCGGGCCAGAGGTGGGGCCGCCACGGCAGGAGTGTAAGAGCGCGGCATCTGCTCCCCCGGTGCCTGTTCCCACCCTCCGGCGGGACAACCGTCCGCCACCGCTGGGTCATACGACAGTTGACACTCCCCGAGGCGCCGGTCCAAAATGCTTCGACTTCACCGGCGGCGGGCCGCCCAGAGCGCGCAGAGATGGGGCCAGGGACTACCGCCATCAAGGTGGACACGAGTGGTAAACCACCTTTCCCGGGTGGTCGGCAATAGGTCTCTGGCGTTCCCAGAGCGGAGGAAATTCGCACATGCGCTTTGGTCGGGTTCGATATCTCGCGGCGTGTGCGGGGGTGGCGGCGACAGCCCTCATCGTCGCGGCGTGCGGCAGCGGGGGCGGCAGCAGCGGCGGTTCCACGGGCTCCGCGACGGTGCCCAACGACGTCAGTGTCGGCAACTTCAACCTGTCCTTCAGCGCCTTGAAGTCGCTGAAGTCGGTGGAGAAGGCCGGCAAGGGGATGATCGGGGCGATCATGCCGGACACCACGACCTCGGTGCGGTGGGTCGACTTCGACGCGCCCTACCTCAAGAAGGCGTTCGAGGCCGCCGGCTATCCGTCGTCCGACTTCAAGATCGACAATGCCCAGGGCAGCGATGCGACGCAGTTGGCCGACGCGCAGGCGGACATCTCGGCCGGCGCCACCATCCTGATCGTGGCTCCGATCGACAACACCGTCGGCGATCAGATTCAGCAGTATGCCCAGCAGCACGGCGTCAAGTTCATCGCGTACGACCGCGCGATCTTCACCGGCACCAAGACGTACTACGTCTCCTTCGACGGCAAGAAGGTGGGCGAGGAGATCGGTCAGGGCTTCGATCAGTGCGTGAGCCAGTGGAACATCTCCAACCCGCAGGTCTTCGAGCTGGACGGCGGCGAGGACACCGACGCCAACGCGATCAACTTCGCGCAGGGCTACAACTCGGTGATCTGGAGCACCACCCAGACGCCGCTGAAGGCGCCCATGACCAACAGCAAGGGCTACAAGCTGGTCGGTGACCAGATCGCCCCCGGCTGGGTCAACGCCACCGGTGGCACGATCTTCCAGCAGCAGTTCACGGCCCACCCCAACATCAACGCCACCGTGGAAGCCAACGACGGCCTCGCGCAGGCGGTGATCACCGACCTCAAGAACGTCGGCATCGGGCCCAAGAAGATCCCGACCACGGGCCAGGACGCGACCCTTCAGGGCCTGGTCAACGTCCTGCAGGGCTTCCAGTGCGGCACCGTTTACAAGCCTGTCTACAAGGAGGCTGAGGACGCGGTGGCCCTGGCCACCATCCTGCGCGCAGGCCTGCAGCCGCCCTCGCGACTCTTGAACGGGACCACCTCCCCGCCCCCTGGAGCGCAGGGCAGCACGCAACCGGCCAGCCTGCTCACCTCGACCTGGGTGACGACGGCGAACATGGAGTCGACGGTCGTGAAGGACCAGTTCGTGCAGGGATCGGCGATCTGCGCGTCGGCGGGCGCCAGCGTCTGTTCCCAGTACGGGATCAGCTCCTGATCTGAGTATGGAACGGCCTGCACCGGACGCCGAGCGCATGCACACAACCCCCGAGCCCCGGGCCCGGCTCTCTGCGCGTGGGTTGGAGAAGCACTTCGGCCCGGTGCAGGCCCTCCGCGGCGTGGACCTGGACCTGCCCCCCGGCAAGGTCACCGCCCTCTGCGGCGACAACGGGGCGGGCAAATCCACGCTCACCAAATGCATCGCCGGCATCTACCAGCCCGACGGGGGCCAGATCTACTGGGAGGGGCAGCCGGTCAGCATCCACAGCCCGCGCGAAGCCGCGCGGCTGGGCGTCGAGACCGTCTACCAGGACCTCGCCCTGGCGGACAACCTCGACATCGTTCAGAACATGTTCCTGGGCCGGGAGCGGACCCGCTTCGGTCTGCTCGACGAAAACTCGATGGAGCAGTCCGCCGGCGACACCCTGGCCTCGCTCCGCGTCACCACGGTGCCCTCGGTGCGGCAGCTGGTGGGGTCACTGTCGGGCGGTCAGCGGCAGTCGGTGGCGGTCGCCAAGGCGGTGATGTGGAACTCGCAACTGGTCCTGCTCGACGAGCCCACCGCCGCCCTGGGCGTGATCCAGACCCGACAGGTCCTGGACTTGATCCTCCAGCTGCGCGAACATGGGCTGGCGGTGATGGTGATCTCGCACAACCTCAACGACGTGTTCGAGGTCGCTGACCGCATCGCCGTCATGTACCTGGGGCGGGTGGTGGTGACGGACGACCGGGAGAAGCTCGACCGGCAGACCGTGATCGAATACATCACCACCGGTGGTCAGCAGATGCCCGCCGCCGGGACCGGGGTCGGCGATGTCATCCAATAACCCGGCCGGGATCCAGCCCTCGGTGCGGGAGGACGGCACTCTCTCGGTCGGCCAGTACGTGCAGCGCTGGTGGTCGCGCGTCCGTGCCGGTGAGACCGGGATCCTGCCCGTCATCGCAGGCCTGATCCTGATCACGATCGTGTTCGAGATCATCAGCCCGCACCACGTCTTTCTGGCGCCGGGGAACCTGGTCAATCTGTTCCAGCAGAGCGCCGTCTTCATGGTCCTGGCGATGGCCGAGGGTTTTGTCCTCCTGCTCGGCGAGATCGACCTCTCGGTGGGCTACGTGGGCGCGGTGGGGGCGGTGGTCACGGTGCAGTTGGTCCAGCCGGCGACCACCAAGTGGCCCTGGTTCCTCGCGATTGTCGCCGGCATCGCCGTGGGCGCGTTGATCGGACTCCTGCAGGGGACGCTGATCACCCGGATCGGGCTCCCCTCGTTCGTCGTCACGCTGGCGGGGTTCCTGATCTTCAACGGCGTGATGCTGATCCTGCTGCTGCTGGGCCCGTTCTCCGGGTACCCGAGCCTCTCCTCGCCCAACCCCAACCCCCAGTTCATCTACGCCCTGATGTGGGGGGTGCTGGATCCGATCGTGAGCTGGATCCTGATGCTGGTGGTGGTGGCGCTCCTGGCCGCCCTCATGTGGTTCAGCGACTCGCGCCGGCGCCGCAGCGGACTGGTGGCGCCCCCGCTCCTGATCACGGTCCTCAAGATCGCGCTGCTGGCCGCGGTGGGCATTGTGGTGGTAGCGATCTGTGACATCAACCGCGCCAACCTCGGGGTGCTGGAAGGGGTGCCCTGGGTGATCGTGATCGTCCTCGCCATGCTCGGTGCGTGGACGATGCTGATGGAACGCACCCGGTACGGTCGGGCCATCTATGCCATCGGCGGCAACCCGGAGTCGGCCCGGCGCGCCGGCATCGACCTGGCCGGTGTGCGCACGATCGCCTTCGTGCTGTGCTCCGGCACGGCCGCGGTCGGCGGCATGTTGTATGCCTCCTACCTGGGAGGTATGTCGAACAACGTCAACGGTGGCCAGCTGGTGCTCTATGCGATCGCGGCCGCGGTCATCGGCGGCACCAGCCTCTTCGGTGGTCGGGGCCGGATGATGCACGGGGTGCTCGGCGGCCTCGTCATCGGCGCCATCTACAACGGCATGTACCTGCTCGGCCTGCCGGCGCAGTGGCAGTTCATCATCACCGGTCTGGTGCTGATCGCGGCCGTCACCATCGACGCGGTCTCCCGGCGGGGCGCCGCCGCCCGCTGAACCTGGGCGGGGGGTAGCGCCAGAGTGCGGACACTATGGCCCTACCTGGGCGCAGTGGCGGTCATCCCCAGCTCACGCCGGAGCAGCGCTGCCACTCGCTCCGGCTGCTCCAGGTGTGCTGGATGGCCGGCGCCGGGGACGATGCCCAGACGTGACCGCGGGATGAGCGATCGCAGCCGGTGCGCCTGCTCGATGTACGAGTCGTCGCGTTCGCCGGCCAGCAGCAAGGCCGGCGCCCGGATCGCGCGCAGGCGGTCCCAGAACGGGGGCTCGGCGCCGCCCCCCATGCCGCGCAGCGACGCCGCCAGCCCGGAGGCCCGGTTGGCGCGCCGCATGCGGTCGTAGGCGCCGAGCCGCTCGGGCCCCCGCCGGCGAAGTCCGGCGAAGATCGGCAGCTCGGCCCAGTAGGAGGCGAACCACTCGACGCCCTCGGTCTCGATCCGCCGCGCCAGCGCCTCGTCGGCCTCCACCCGGCGCTGTCGAACCTCATCCTCGAAGCCGGCGTGGGCTCCGATGGTGACCAGGTGCGTGACCCGCGGGCCGAGCGCGGCGGCCGCGAAGAGGGCGAGCCGTCCCCCCAGCGAGTAGCCGACCAGCGCCGACTCCGTGATGCCGAGCCCATCCCAGGTCTCCGCCAGCGCTCGGGTCGCCTCGGGCAGCGTGGCACCCGCGTCACGCGAGTCACCGTGGCCCGGCAGGTCGACCGCGACCAGCCGCCTGCCGTCCCCGAGCAGCGCCAACACCTCCTCCCAGGACGCGCCGCGCTGGGTGAAACCGTGCAGGAACGTCACCGTGGGCCCCGCACCGCGTTCACTGGATGCCAGCATGCCGGATCCGAACCTTACTCACTCGTTCGCGGCTACATTCGTCGACGAGCTGGCACGCGCTGGGCTTGACACCGTGTGCCTGGCGCCCGGGTCCCGGTCGACTCCCCTCGCGGTGGCCTTCGCCAGGCACCCCGCGATCCGTCACCTGGTCCATCTCGACGAGCGGTCGGCCTCGTTCTTCGCGCTCGGCCGGGCCCGGGCCACCGGCCGCCCGGTGGCGATCCTCTGCACGTCAGGGACGGCAGCCGCGGAGTTCCACCCCGCGGTGGTGGAGGCAGACCTGGCCCGCGTCCCGCTGCTGGTGCTGACGGCGGACCGGCCACCCGAGCTGCAGGGCGTGGGCGCCAACCAGGTGATCGACCAGGTGGGGCTCTACGGCAGCGCCGCGCGCGCCTTCTTCGACCCCGGCCCACCGGCGGACCTGGGTGACGGCGGGCGAGCCTGGCGGCGGCTGGCCGGGCGCGCGCTGGCGGCCACGCAGGGACCGCCGCCCGGACCCGTGCACGTGAACCTGGCCTTCCGCGAGCCGCTGCTCCCGCCCCCCGGCGAGCGCGTCGAGGCGCTGGCACCGCAGGGTCCCCCGGTGGTGGTGGCGCGGCCGCATCAGCTGCCCCGGGACGCCGACCTGGACCGGCTGGCGGGACGCCTGCGGTCCGCCCGGCGCCCGCTGATCGTGGCCGGGGAGGGTTCTGCCGAAGACCTGGACGCGGCCGCCGGTCCCCTCGGCGCGGCCGTCGATGCGCTGGCCCGGGCCGGCGGCGCACCGGTGCTCGCCGAGCCCAGCTCGGGTCTGCGCCGCCGCGGCGCGACGAACCTGGTCCCGGCCGCCGACGCTCTGCTTCGGGGCGGCTTCGGCGCCGGTCACCGCCCGGATCTGGTGGTGCGGTTGGGGGCGGCCCCGACGTCGAAAGCCGTGAACGCGCTGCTGGCGGACTCAGGCGCCTTCCAGGTGGTCCTGGATGCGGGTCACGGCTGGCGCGACCCAGACCTGGTCGCGGCCGAGTTCTGGCGTACCGATCCCGCGGTCACGCTGGCGGCGCTCGCGGAGCGGTGCCAGGGTGCCGCCGATCGCGAGTGGACCGAGGCCTGGCTGCGCGCCGATCGCAGCGCGTGGGAGGCGATGGACCGGCTGCTCGACGAGACGGCGCTGCACGAGGGGCACGTGGTGAGAGCGCTGGCCCGAGGCCTGACCGCGCCCGGGACGCCGCCGGTGCCCGTGTTCGTCGGATCCAGCCTCCCCATCCGCGACGTGGACACGTTCTGGCCTCCCACTGAAGGCGTCCGGCTCCTCGGCAACCGGGGGGCGAGCGGGATCGACGGTCTCGTCTCCTCGGGGCTCGGCGTGGCCGGCGCCGCCGGAGGGCGCGCCGTGATCCTGCTCGGCGACCTGAGCCTCTATCACGACATGAACGGCCTGTGGGCGATCCGCCGCCACGGCTTGCGGCCCCTGCTCTTAGTACTGGACAACAACGGCGGAGGGATCTTCGAGACCCTGCCCCAGTCGCGACACGTGGACGTCTTCGAGGAGCTGTTCGGGACCCCGCTGGACCTGCGCCTGGAGGACGTGGCGGCGCTCTACGGCATTCCCGTGCGGGTCGCCGAGGAGCCGGAACCGCTCGCCGCCGAGCTGGAGGCGGGGCTGGCGGGCGACGAGCCCCTGATGCTCATCGCGCGCTTTCCCCGCCGGCGGAGCGCAGCCCTCCACGAGGAACTCTGGCGAGCCGTCGGCGCCGCCGTGCTGCGAGACGGCCCCGATGGTGCACCTCGGGGCCCTAAAACACCGGAATAGGCCCCGCTGGTGCACCTCCGGGGCAATTCGTTCCTACGACGCGACGGTGGGGCGGGGGGCTGCTTTAAGTGCCGAACGCCGCCAGGGGCCTTTGAATGCGAGGATCACCGGCAGGTAGGCGGCCTCGAAGACAGTGGCGATGATGAGCCAGGTCTGCCAGCCGTGGGTAGCCGCCACGATCAGCGGAGCGACGATGACCATCACCACCACCATCGCCCGCACGCAGAATCCCCACAGGCCCCAGCCGGTCGCCTGCAGCGAGGGCCGGATGTCCTCCAGGTTCTCGGAGAACATCGCCATCCAGGGCGCATAGGTGACGCCCAGGAACATGCCCAGCACGGCGCCGATGGCTCCGATCTCGGCGGCGCTCGAAGCGACCCCGATGCGGGCGATCAGGTACGCCATCACGATCGTGCTGCAGATCCCGCCGACCAAGGACACCGGCTTGCGCAGCCGGAGCCGGTCGGAGATGTAGCCGGCCACGATCAGTGAGCCCAGGTTCAGGATCCAGAAGAACGACATCACGCTGGCCGCGCTGGCGGCGCTGATGTGGAACGACTGCACGAGCATGGTCGGCCCGTAGAAGACCAGCGTCTCGTAGAGCACCAGCCACGATGTCATCCCGAGCGCGTGTGCCCAGATGTGCGGATGCCGCAGAATCTCGCGCACCTTCCCGATCTGGACCTCCCCTGTGTGCGTCCCGAGCGCCTCCCCCTCGGCCTCGGTGTGGACCACCTTCGCCCGCAGCGCCGGCGACAGGTCGGCGATGTTGAAAGCGACGATGACGGTCAGCACGATCGAGATGCAGCCCATGATCAGGAACTGCGACTGCCAGGTGAGGAAGATGGGCAGCGTGAGGCCGGCGATCGCCGCGGCCATGAAGTTCGCGCCCACCGGGCCCCAGGTCCAGAACCCGAAGGCGGTGGCGCGACCCATGCGCGGTGAGAAGTCGCGGACCAAGCCTGCGGTAGTGGTGGCCGCGAAGCCCTCGATGAAGGAGAGGATGCAGCGCAGCAGCAGCAGGTCGCCGGGGTTGCGGACCAGCAGCATCGCGAAGTCGCAGGCCCCGGTCAGGAAGAGAGACGGCACCAGCAGCGTGACCCGCCCCCAGCGATCCGCCAGAGGACCGCTGGCTGCGGCCGCCACCGCGCCCACCACGACAGACAGGCCCGCGATCAGGCCGTAGGTTGCGAGCGGCATCGCCAGCGCCTTGAGCATCAACGGCAGCACCGGTGAGATCTGGGCTTCGTAGCTGCCGACCAGGGTCGCGATCACCGCCATCAGCAGCAACCAGATGCGGCGGCCCCGTACCGGGTACCGATCCAGCTGACGTGCGTAGAAGACGCTCATCGCTCATCTCCTTAGCCCCTCCGGGGCCCTCACTTCCTGATGCTCAGCCGGCCGGCACGGAAACCCCCAGCTCGGCAAGCACATCACGCGACGTGACGACCCGGCCGGTCAGCACCGCCGGATCGCCCGAGCACAGCGCGAGTGCGGCCATCGCCATCACCTCGGCCGGCTCCGCGTCCGGGCTCCCCTCCTTGGTGAGCCCGTGGAACAGCGTGCCCGGCGTGGGCACGACACGCGCCGGCGACAGCGCGTTGACCGCCACGCCGGCCGCGTAGACCTCGGCGGCGAGCCCGGTGCTGAACCGTTCCAGCGCCGCCTTGCACATGCCGTAGACGGTGCCTGCTCCGCTCCCCGCTCGGCCCTGCGGCGGTATCCGCGGATGGCGGGCGGCGCCCGACGAGATGTTGCAGATCCAGCCGCGCCCCCGCTCCCGCATCGAGGGCAGCACCAGCTGCGCCAGGTGCACCGCCGCCTTCACCTGGACCTCGAACATGACGTCGTAGTGCCGGAGGTTGAACGTGGCCGCCGGCTCGAACCAGGTCACCGCCGCGTTGTTGACGAGGATGTCGATCGGACCCAGTGCTCGCTCCGCCTCCCCGACCAGCCGCTCGCGGTCGGCGGCGCGGCTCAGGTCGGCCGCGATCGGGACCGCCCGGCCCCCTCCCTGCCGGATCGACTCGGCGGTCTCCCGGATCGTCCCCGGCAACCCGCCCGCCGGCCTCTCGTCGCTTCGCGCGGTGACCACGACGGCGGCCCCCTCGGCGGCGAACCGGCGGGCGATGGCGACGCCGATGCCACGGCTGGCCCCGGTGACGATCGCGTGCCTTCCCTCGAGTGCTCCCGCCATCCCCAACTCCCTCCCCTCAGCTTGCCCTCGCGAACTCGAACCGGCCCTGGTCGACGACGACGCCGCCATCTTCGGTGGAGGTCTGGAATTGGGCCGTCGATCCATCCACCCACATCGAGACGGTGAGCGTCTGGCCCGGAAACACCGGACGTGAGAAACGAGCACGCATGGAGCGGAACCGGCAGGGGTCGGAGCCGCAGAGCGTGTGCAGCAGCGCTCGCCCGGTGAAGCCATAGGTGCACAGGCCGTGCAGGATCGGGCGTGGGAACCTCGCGCGCCGGGCGAAGCTGGGGTCGGAGTGGAGCGGGTTGCGGTCGCCGCTGAGGCGGTAGAGCAGCGCCTGCTCGGGTCGCGTCGTGTACGCCACCTGCTCGTCGGGCTCCCGCGCCGGCCGCTCCCACTCAGACGACGGTCCGCGCTCGCCCCCGAATCCGCCCTCGCCCCGGATGAAGACGGACGACCGCGTGGTGACCAGTGGCGCGCCGGCGGCGTCGAGGGCGGTGGCCTCGGTGACCACCAGGGCACCCGAGCCCTTGTCCCAGATGCCGGTCACGCGCGAGGTGGTGCGGGCGGTGCCGCGCACCGGCAGCGACCCGTACAGGACCAGCTCCTGCTCGGCGTGCACGAGCATCGAGGGGTCGAAGTCGCCCAGCCGGCGCCCGTGGCCCCCGCCCCGCGCGATCAACACGCCGAAGGTGGGCAGGACCTTCTGCTCCACCCCGTCCGAGTTCTCGGTCGTGAACTCCAGCTCCTGGAGCGGGTTTCCGAGGGCTGCCCCGACGCCGAGCGCGTAGAGGATCGCGTCGGTGGAGTCCCAGGACCGCTCCGCCGGCTCGCTCTCAACGCCGATCAGGGAGTGATCGAGCGGCATGGCTCAGACTCCGATGCGCTGGGCGAGGCGTTCGCGGTGGTACGCGACATCGCCCAGGAAGAGCTGGCTCGACTTGGCGCGCTTGAAGTAGAGGTGCGCGTCGTGCTCCCAGGTGAAGCCGATGCCGCCGTGGATCTGGATGTTCTCCGCCGCCGCGAAGAAGTAGGCGTCCGAGCACACGGCCTTGGCCAGGCTCGCCACCACCCCGACCTCAGGCGAGTCCTCCGCGGCCGCCCAGGCGGCGTACTGCGCGGCGGACCGCGCCGACTCGAGCTGCATCAGCATGTCCGCGCACTTGTGCTTGATCGCCTGGAAGCTGCCGATCGGCCGTCCGAACTGATAGCGGACCTTCGCGTAGTCGACGCTCATGTCGAGGCAGCGCTGGGCACCCCCGACCTGCTCCGCCGCCAGCCCGATCGCGGCCAGATCGAGCGTCTTCGACACCGCCGGGCCGGCGGCGCCCTCCTCCCCGATGAGCCGGCCCGGGGTGTCGGAGAGCTCGAGCCGGGCGAGCTTCCGGGTCTGGTCCAGCGTCGGCAGCGCGCGGCGGCTGATGCCCTCGCCGTCCCCCTCCACGGCGAACAGCGAGAGCCCAGCCGGCGTCCGGGCTGCGACCAGGATCAGCTCCGCTGTGTGCCCATCGAGCACGTAGGCCTTGTGGCCGCCGAGCCGCCACTCGCCGCCGGTACGGCGCCCGCTCAACGTCACGCCGTCCTCGTCCCAGCGCCCCTCATCCTCCACCACCGCCAGCGTCGCGATCATCTCCCCGCTCGCGAGCCGGGGCAGGAAGGCCGCGCACGCCTCCTGGTCGCCGGACGCGAGCAGCGCGTTGACGCCGAGCACGACGGTCGCGAAGTAGGGCGCGCAGAGCAGGGCCCGCCCCATCTCCTCGAGGACGATCGCGAGCTCGACCTGGCTCAGGCCGGCGCCCCCCCACCGCTCCGGCACGATCAGCCCCTGGAGGCCCAACTGCGTGGCCATCTGCTCCCAGACGGCGCGGCTGTAGCCCTCCTCGGTGTCCATCAGCCGGCGCACCTCGGCGGAGGGGGACTTGTCCTCGAGGAAGCGGCGCACGGTGTCGCGCAGCTCCTCCTGCTCCTCGCTGACCACCATCCCCGGCATCCCTCATCCCTCCTTGGTGACGACCAGCACGTCGAGCGCCTCGATCCCTTCCCCGCGGCACCACAGTGGGTTCGCCTCGACCGCCTGCAGCCGCGTCCCGAGCAGTGCCGCCGCGTCCGCCAGCCGGAGCAGGACCTGGACCAGGCGGGACTCGTCCACCGGGACCGTGCCCCGCGCCCCGCGCAGAAGCGGTGCCCCGCGCAGCTCCCCGAGCATCCCTCTCACGTCCTCCTCGTCGACGGGCAGGACGCGGAGCGCGACGTCGTGGAGTGTCTCGGCCCAGACCCCGCCCAAACCGACGGCCAGGAAGGTCCCGAAGGTTGGGTCCGCGGCGACGCCGGCGAGCAGCTCGACCCCGCCCCGCCGCATGGGCGAGACCAGGACCGGCCGCCCACCGATGCGCGCGAACGCCTCCTCGACGGCTGCCTCCGAGGCCAGGTCGAGCGCGACCCCACCGAGCTCGGACTTGTGGGCGATGCCCGGGCCACAGATCTTGAGCGCGACCGGATATCCCAGCCGCCCGGCGGCGGCGACCGCCTCCTCGATGGTGTGGGCGAACTCCGCCGGCACCAGCGGGACCCCGGCAGCCGCCAGCAGCCGCCGGCCGTCGGTCTCCGCCCAGGTGCCGGCGGGGAGCTCCCGCACCCAACCCGGGAGCTCCCTCCCATCCGCCTTCAGCACCGGCCGCGGGCGCCGCCGGTGTTCCTCCCAGCGCAGCGCGTGTCCGATCGCCGTGAGGCCGAACTCGAGCCCGCCCAGCTGGTGGAGGCCGCGATCCAGGAAGAGATCCCGTGCGGTC
This sequence comes from Candidatus Dormiibacterota bacterium, assembly GCA_963790575.1. Classification (GTDB taxonomy): domain Bacteria; phylum Chloroflexota; class Dormibacteria; order Dormibacterales; family Dormibacteraceae; genus CAVTSA01. The sequence continues at coordinate 440,114 of CAWBPD010000012.1, forward strand.
GCCTCCAGGTCGGTGCACGTGTTGCGGCACGACACGACCGGGATCGGCGCCTCCGCGATCGCCCGCGCGTGCTCGTCGAACCGCTGCACGGCCAGCACCGGGTCCGCGCCCGGTCCGGTCGGCACCAGTGGCCCCAGCATCAAGACAAAGTCGAGGCCCGGGTCGCGGGCGACTTCCTTGAGGGTCGAGACCATGGGGATCCCACCGCCGTGCACCGTGGGGACCCGGCCGCCTTGGTGGGCGAGCCCGAAGCCGGTGACATCGACCGGGTTCTGCGCGTTGGTGAAGGGAGGCAGCAGCCCCTCCAGGGCGACCACCGTCTGGGGTGCGAACGCGGGGATCTCGATGCCCTCTTCGTAGGCCCGGTCGGCGATGATGTCACAGGCGCCGCCGGACGCCGTGATCACGCCCATGCGGCGGCCCGAGAGCGCCGGTCCGTAGCCGAGCAGGCCGGCTGTGATCAGGAGCTCCTCCAGGCTGCGGGTGCGGATCACGCCCAGCTGACGCAGACACGCGTCGACGACCGCGTCGTCGCCGGCCACGGCGCCGGTGTGCGCGAGCGCGGTTTGCCGGCCTCCCGGGCTGCGCCCGACCTTGAGCACCACCATCGGCTTCCCGGCCGCGAGGGCCTGCCGCGCGAGGGCGGCGAAGCGGTCGGCGTGGCGGATTCCTTCCAGGAAGAGGGCGATCGCCCGCGTCGACGGATCCTCGATCAGGTACTCGATGACGTCGGCGGTGGTCACCATCGCCTCGTTGCCCATCGAGACCAGGAGGCTCAGGCCGATCGCGTGGTTGCGGGCGAACGCCTGCACCGCGCTCGCCAGCGCGCCACTCTGCAGCACGACGCCCACCGGTCCGGCGATCAGCGGTGGCGCCACCGTGAGCCCGTAGGGCGCGACCCTGGCGGTGGCGTTGATGAATCCGAGGCCGTTGGGGCCCAGGACGGTGATGTCGCGCCGCTGCGCCAGCTCGATCAGCCGCTCTTCCCGATGCCGTCCCTCCTCCCCGCGTTCGGCGTAGCCGGCCGCCAGCACGACCAGGTTGTGCACCCCCGCGGCGGCGGCGTCCTCGACCACCTGCTCCACCGCCTCGGTCGGGACCAGCGCGAACGCCAGGTCGACCGGCTGGTCGAGATGGCGGAGGCTGGGGCGGGTGGGGATGCCGAACACGGTCGGGTGGTGTGGATGCACAGGGATGAACGTCCCGTCGAACCCGGCCGTCTGGAGGCTCAGATGGACGTTCCGGGCCCACCCGGAGGTGTCGGACGCCCCCACCAGCGCCAGGCTCCGCGGCTGGAACAGGCCGCGCAGCCGTTGGGGGGAGGCGAGATCTCGGGCTCCCGCCTCGTGTCCGGCGAGCCCGCTCGGGCTGCTCACCCCGCCCGCCCCGCGGGTTGGGCCGGCTGCGTGGAGCCGGGCTGGTTGGGTGGCGTCCGGCCCACCGCGGGACCGAAGCTCTGCTCGATCATGGTCGCCAGGCGCTCCAGCTCCCAGGGCCCGGTCGAGGTGAGCTGCCGGATCGGCTGCGGCGTGTTGTAGAGCGAGACCTCGTAGCCGCGGGCGCCGATGACCTGCCCGGTCAGCCAGTCGGAGCGGACGCTGGCCACAAATGCGACGGCGGGCGCGACGTTCTCCGGCGCCCGCTCGTCGTCGACCGGCATCCGCCGCCGGTCCTCGGGCACGGACTCGGTCATCCGCGTCGCGGCCCCGGGTGAGATCGCGTTGGCGGTGACGCCGTATCGCCCGAGCGCGTTGGCGCAGGAGTAGGTGAAGCCGACGATGCCCATCTTGGCCGCCGCGTAATTGGGCTGGCCGGGCGCCCCGTGCAGGCCGGAGACGGAGGTGAAGTTGATGAGCCGGTGGTGGGCGGCGGGATCCCGCTGCTCCCGCCAGTAGGCGGCGGCGTGCCGGGTGGTGTTGAACGTACCCCGCAGGTGCACGCGGATGACCGCGTCCCACTCCTCTTCGGCCATGTTGAAGACCATGCGGTCGCGCAGGATCCCGGCCACGTTGACCAGCACGTCCAGCTTGCCGAAGGTGTCGATCGCCTCCCGGACCAGGTCCCCGGCCTGGCTGAAGTCCGCCACGTCGCCGGTGTTCGCGACCGCGCGGCCACCGTTGTTGGTGATCTCGTCGACGATGCGCTGCGCGGGGCCGGTGCTGGCGCCGGTGCCGTCCAGCTCCACCCCCAGGTCGTTGACCACCACCGCCGCGCCCTCGGCCGCGAACAGCCTGGCGATGCCGGCCCCGATGCCGCGCCCGGCGCCGGTCACGATTGCGACCCGATCCTCCAGCATGCTCATCGCAACGCCCCCCTCCTTTCCTGCGGCGGCGCTCCCGCGCCCACCGCTCGCGGCGCGGCCGGCGCCGCCTGCGGCTCCTTCGGCAGCCCCAGCGCGCGCTCGGCGACGATGTTGCGCTGGATCTCGCTGGTGCCCGAGTAGATGGTCCCGGCCCGGCTGGACAGGAAGACGTCCTGCCAGCGGTCGGTCACATAGCCCTCACCGTCGGGTCTGACCAGGGCACCGGCGCCCTCGATCTCGACCGCGATCTCGCCCAGGCGCCGGTGGTACTCGCTCCAGAACAGCTTGTTGATCGACGCCTCGGGGCCGGGCTCACGGCGCATCGCCATCTGGGCCAGGGTGCGCAGGCCCGAGTAGCGCATGATCTGGACCTGGGAGTACGCCCACGCCAGCTGCTGGCGGACCAGAGGATCGCGGTCCCGACCCAGCCGTCGCGCGGTGTCGACCAGGTCCCAGAACTCGCGCTCGTACGCGAGGTGGGCGACGGAGGCGCTGCCGCCGCGCTCGAACCCGAGCGTCGTCATCGCCACCCGCCAGCCGTTGCCGAGACCGCCGATCACGTCCCGCAGCTGCGCCCGCGCCCCGTCCAGAAACGTCTCGTAGAACTCGGAGGCGCCGGAGATCTGGTGGATGGGGCGGATCTCGATGTGGTTGTCGTGCAGGGGCATCAGCACGTACGAGAGGTTGTGGTGCCGGGGCGCCGCGTGCTCGGTCTTGCAGAGGGCGAAGAACCAGTTGGCGTGGTGGGCCCCCGAGGTCCACACCTTCTGACCGGTGATCACGAGCTCGTCTTCGTCGATCTCAGCCGAGGTCTCGACGCCCGCCAGGTCGGATCCGTGGTTGGGCTCTGAGAAGCCCTGGCAGAAGACGGTGCGGCCCTCGATGATCGCGGGCAGCAGCCGCGCACGCTGCTCGTCGTCGCCGTGCACGATGATCGAGGGCCCGACCAGTGTCTCGCCCATCCCCCGGCGCACGCGCGGAACGCGGGCCCGGTGGCATTCCTCGTTGAAGATCGCCACCCGCACGCCGTCCCAGCCGCGGCCGCCCACACTCTCCGGCCACTGCGGGCAGATGAGCCGGGCGTCCTGGAGTTCGCGCTCCCACTGCCGGTAGTCCGGATGCCCGTAGGTGTGCGGCCCGATGCCACGCTGCGAGCCCGCCATCCCCACCATCGACCAGTCGGCGAGGCTTGGGAGGCCGGCCGGTGCGTGGTCCTGGATCCAGGTGCGCATCTCGTCGCGAAACGCGCGCAGCTCCTCTCCCAGCTCGAGCTCCATCCTTCAACCCTCCTCCCGCTGCGTTCCCACCCGCAGGTCGCGGAACGGTACGTCGACGTCGAGCCGGGGCTCCTTGGGAAGCCCGAGCACGCGCTCGCCGATGATGTTGCGCTGGATCTCGTCGGTCCCGCCAGCGATCGAGGTTCCCGGGCTGGAGAGCGCCTGCCGCTGGAGACGGCCCTGTCCGGGCGTCTCCTCACCGACCACCAGGCCGTGGGCGCCGAGCGTCTCCATCCCGACCGCGCTCGCCATCCGGGAGATGTCGGAGCGGGCGATCTTGCGCACCGAGCCCTCAGCGCCGGGGCGCCGCCCGGCCCGGACCGCCGCCGCCGAGCGCAGGCCCATCAGACGGCTCACCTCCTCCTTCGCCACCAGCTCGGCCAGGCGCTGGCGCAGGATGGGGTCGGCCTCGCGCTCCAGGCTGCGAGCGACCTCGATGACGCGGGGCGCCAGCTGCGTGGTGCCCATGCTCTCGCGCTCGCCGGCCACCTTGCCGCTGGCGACGTCGCCGGCTCTGACGTCGAGCATCCCTCCCCGAGCACCCGGCGCCGCGCTCGGCAGCGCGCTCATGAAGCGCTCGAACATCAGCGTCGTCACCGCGACCGCCCACCCCCCGCCAACCGCACCGACCACCCGGTCGGCCTCGACCCGGGCTCCGTTGAAGAACACCTCGTTGAACCCATCGCCGCCGTTCATCTGGTGCAGCGGCCGGATCTCGACGCCGGGCTGGTCGAGGTCGATGACGAAGTAGGTCAGCCCCTGATGCTTGGGCACGTCGGGGTCGGTCCGGGCCACCAGCAGGCCGCGGTCCGCGAACTGCGCACCCGAGGTCCACACCTTCTGGCCGTGCACCACCCAGCCGTCCCCGTCCCGCACGGCCCGCGTCTGCAGGCCGGCCAGGTCGGAGCCGGCGCCCGGTTCCGAGAAGAACTGGCACCACGCTTCCTCGCCCCGGGCCAGCACCGGGAGAAAGCGCTCGCGGAGCGCTTCGGAGCCGTGCGTGAGCAGGACCGGCCCGCCCAGCAGCTGACCCAGGCTCGCCGGCGGGCCGAGCGCGCCCCGGGCGAGGAAGGCCTCCCGGACGGTGCCCTGCGCCTGGGGCCGCAGGCCCCGCCCGAACGACCCGCGGGGCCAGCTGGGGAACCCCCAACCCGAGTCGGCGAGAGTGGCCCACCATTCGCGGACCGTGAGGTCGGGGTTCCAACTGGCCTCCAGCCAGGTCTCGACCTCGGTCCGGACCGTGTCATGGTCAGAGGAAGGGGTGCCGGCATCCATCGCTCGGGTACCTCACGAACGCTCGTACGGCTGCCGCTGTGGTTGCCAATTTGATCACTCCTCAGGTTTGGTTGTCAACGCCCCGATCGGTCGTTAGGCTGAGCCCAATGAGCAGCGACCATCGAGCCGCGATCGCCGGTGTCTATGAGTTTCCGCGGCGGAGCGTCCCGGGGATGACCGCGCTCCAGATCAAGGCCGCCTCCGCGGCCCACGCGCTGGACGACGCCGGCCTCTCGTGGCGGGACGTCGACGCGGTCTACGACGCCGGCGAGACCGGCCCCGGGGCGGGTCTTTCGATGGCCGAGTACCTGGGCGTGCATCCGGTCGTGATCGACACCACGGGTGTCGGCGGGTCGTCGTTCGAGGTCCATGCCGGTCACGCCGCGCGGGCGGTCGCGTCCGGGAAAGCGAAGGTCGCCCTGCTCACCTACGGGTCGACCGCCCACAGTGACCGGCGCGCCATCGGCACCGGCGGCCGGGGGGCGGGGGCGCCGACGCCCAGCGGCAACATGGAGGCGCCCTACGGGCTCACGCTGGTCGGCAGCTACGCGCTGGTCGCACAGCGCCACATGCACGAGTACGGCACCACGCCGGAGCAGCTGGCGGAGATCGCGGTCACCACCCGCGCGCACGCGATGCGCAACCCCGAGGCGGTCCAGGCCCTGCAGGATGTGGGGCAGAAGAACGTGCGCGAGATCGGGGTGGACGACGTGGTCTCCTCGCGGATGATCGCCGATCCCCTCCACCTCCTCGACTGCTGCATCATCTCCGACGGCGGTGGAGCCGTGGTGATCGTGGCGCCCGAGGTGGCGCGCGACCTCCGGTCGGAGCCGGTGTGGATCCTGGGGACCGGTGAGGCCGTGAGGTACGCCGAGAACGGCGCCGAGCTGACGGTCAGCGCGGCGGTCGCCTCGGGCCCACCCGCGTTCGGCGAGGCGGGGGTCAGGCCGGACGAGATGGACGTGGCGATGATCTACGACTCCTTCACGATCACGGTGCTGACGATCCTGGAGGACCTGGGCTTTTGCGCCAAAGGCGAGGGCGGCGCGTACGTCGAGGGCGGACGGCTGCGCTTCGACCGCCCGGGGGCACCGGCGCTGAACACGGACGGCGGCGGGCTCTCGTCGAACCATCCCGGGATGCGCGGCATCTTCCTTTTGATCGAGGCGACGCGGCAGCTGCGCGGGACCTCCACGGCCCAGGTGCCGGGCGCCAAGCTCGCTGTCGCGCACGGCAACGGTGGTCAGCTGGGGTCACGGCACGCGGCCGGGACCGTGGTGTTGGGGAGGTAAGTGCGATGACCGAGGTGGCCGCTGCCGTCGCTCGCCCGCAGCCGAGGTTCCCGGAGCCCGACACCGGCCCCTTCTGGGAGGCGACCAAGGAGGACCGGCTCACCTACCAGGTCTGTCGCCGCTGCGGCGGGGTCGTGTTCTACCCGCGCTCGCACTGCACCCACTGCACGAGCCTGGACCTGGACCTGCGCACCTCGGCCGGGCAGGGGTCGATCTACACGTTCACCGTCATCCGGCAGCACGGCCACCCCTTCTTTCGGGGCCGGGTGCCCTACGTGGTCGCGTACGTGGATCTCGACGAGGGGTTCCGGATGCTGGCCGAGGTGCAGGCGGATCCAGAGGCGGTCGGGATCGGTCAGCGCGTGCAGCTGCGGTGGGAGGAAGGCGACGAGGTGCGCGTCCCTCTCTTCGTCCCGGCCCCGGCGGGCGGCGGCTCGCAACCCCCGAGTGCCGGCACTCAGGCCCCGGCCGGCGGCTCGCAAACCCCGAGTGCCGGCACTCAGACCCCGGCCGGCGGAGCCGGAGGTGGGTAGGTCGCGACCCGCGATGACGGACTCCGAGCTGGCGGGTGGGGATCGCGTCGAGCAGGTGCTGCACCGCGCCGCCCGGCTCTTCACCACCAAGGGTTACGAGGCGGCCAGCATGCGCGATCTCGCCGCCGCGGTCGACATCCGCCCCTCCTCGCTCTACCACCACTTCCCGTCCAAGCAGCACATCCTGTTCGCGATCTGCTCCACGTTCCAGCGCGACTTCAACCTCGAGGTGGTGCCGGAGCTGAGGGCGGAGCGCCCGCCGGACGCCGCGATCCGGGCCGCCATCGAGAGGCACATCGAGTTCTCCCACCGGCGGTGGCCCGACGTGCTCGTGAACATGCGCGAACGCCGCAGCCTGCCGGCCGAGCAGCAAGCCTCCATCAACGCCCTGCGCCGCCAGTATCGGGATGCGATGGCGGCCGCGATCGAGCGGGGCACGCGGGAGGGGGTGTTCGCGGTCCCCGACTCCAAGCTGGGGGCGATGATGATCCTGGACATGGTCAACGGCATCGCGCAGTGGTTCAAGCCGCGCGACCGCCGCGACCTCGAGCGCATGGCGGAGCGGTACGGCGAGGCCGCCGTCGCGATGCTGCGCGCGTGGGGCCGCTGATGAGCCCCCGGAGGTGCACCAGCGGGCCCTAAGGCGGGGGAATGAGCCCCGGAGGTGCACCAGCGGGCCCCGGTCAGGGCGCTTCGATTTGCAGTCGACTGCAGCGCGCGATCAGATCGAAATCGTGGTCGGCGTGAAGTAGTGGAACGCCTGTCCGGATGGCGACCGACGCGATCAGACAGTCGGTCAACCGGCGAATGGTGATGCCCTGCGCTCGGCAGGTCCGGTAGAGCGCGGCGGCGTCCTCGAAGTCCGCGAGGCCCTGGAGCGGTAGCATTCGGGAGCCGCTGAGAAGCCGCCTGAGGCGCTGCAGGTGGCCGGCATCCCTCGCTCCCGCCAGCACCTCCATCAGGATGACGTCGGTGGTTGCGAGCGCTGCGAGGCTGCCAAGGTCTCCGCGTATGCGGTGGTGAGTGGCGCTGCCCGTAGCCCGGAAAAACTCGATCCAGGCCGACGTGTCGACGAGTACCACTAGTCAGCGGTACGTGACGACCTCATCTGTTCGAGGTCACCTTCCCAGCCCGATCCTTCCAGTGCTAGTGCCTCCTCAATCGGCATCGGCTCTCCGATGAGCCGGCGCAGAGCCAAGTCGACGGCTTCCCGCTTACTTCGAAGGCCGTATCGCGACATCGCCTCTGTCACCAGCCGCTCATCGAGATCTATGTTCGTGCGCCCCACGGACACCATGATACACCTGATGGTGTACCGGGAGGCCGAGGGGGCTGCTGGCCCTGGAGGTGCACCAGCGGGGGCTACACGCGCCGGCGGCCACTCAGTCGACCAGCGCGTCGAGCAGCGGGCGCAGCTTGAGCTCGGTCTCGCGGAGCTCCTGGGCCGGGTCCGAGTCGGGCATCAACCCGTTGCCGGCGAACAGGCGGGCGGCGTCCTCCCAGAGCAGCCCGCAGCGGATGGCGATCGCCAGCTCGCCGTCGCCGGCCGCGTCCACCCAGCCCACCGCTCCGGCGTACCAACCCCGCTCCATCCGCTCCAGCTCCCGCGCCAGCGCCAGTGCCGGCGACACCGGGAGGCCCCCGATGGCGGGGGTCGGGTGGAGCGCCGCCCCCAGCGCCAGGACCGACGGCGGGGGATCCGGCAGTTCGGCGCTGACGCGGGTGGCCAGGTGCTGGAGGTTGGGAAGCCGGAGGATCTCGGGCTGGCCCGCATCCACCGTCCGGGCCAGCCCGCGCAGGCGTTCGATCACGAAGTCGGCGGTCACACGATGCTCGCGGGTGTCTTTGCCGCTCGCGAGCAGGGCCTCTGCCAGCGCCTGGTCCGCCGCCGCGTCACTGCCACGAGCGGTGGTGCCGGCCAGTGGGAGGCTCTCGGCGAGCGTGCCGATCCGCCGCGCCAGCAGCTCCGGCGAGGCGCCCACGAAGGTCGACCCGTCGGCACCCGTGAGCAGCCAGGTGTAGCAGGCGGGATAGGCGCGGCGGAGAGCGCGCGCCACCTTGGCCCCGGCCAGCACCCCTTCGCCGCGCGCCAGCACCTCGCGCGCCAGCACCACCTTTTGGGCCTCCCCATTCCGCAAGCGCTCGCTGGCAGCCGCCACCGCCGCCATCCACTCCTCCGGCGCTCGCGAAGGCTGCAGCCTCAGGCGCCGGGCGGCCGGTCCCTTGGCGAGCGGAGCGCCGTGGAGCAGGCTCTCCTCGCCCCACACACGGGTGCGTCCGTCGACCTGGAGCACGGCCACCTGCGGGATCCTGAGCAGGAGGCCGCCGAAACCCTCCCAGGGCGCTCGCGGCGCCTCCGCCGGCCGGTGCGCGAAGCCGCCGATGGCGATCGGCCCGCTCCCCGGCTCCTCGGCGCGCTGCCCAAGTTCCGGCGCCAGGCGCGCCCAGAGCCGGTCGGCGGCCGCGATCGGATCTCCCCGCTCCGCGTCCACTCTCTGGCCGGAGGCGTCCTCGACCGCGGCGCCGTCCTCGGTCGCCACGATCTCGAAGGCGGTCCCGATGCCGACCAGCGAGCGGGCGCCGCGGTCGACGCGAGCGAACAGCGCCACCGATTGCCCCGCGTCGGAGGCGGCTGCCGCGACCTCGACCAGGTCCACCTCGGGGCGAGTATTGCACATCGTGTGAGCGAACACTCTGAGAGTATCTACATCATGGGAACGCCGGTCCGGCTGCGGGAGGTCGAGCTGCGCCGGCTGACGCTCCCGCTGCGGCGTCCGTTTGAGGCGCCCCACGGAACGGAGCGGGAGCGCGATTTGCTCCTGGTCCGCGTGCGCGCGGACACCGGCGACGGGTGGGCAGAGTGTGGCGCGTTGTCGGCACCCACCTACACCCCCGAGTACGTTGACGGAGCTCACGCCGTGATCCGCGATCACCTGGCGCCGCGCCTGATCGCCGCCGGCCCCCTCAGCGCCGAGGACGTGGCACGACTGCTGGCGCCGGTCAAGGGCCACCGGATGGCGAAGGCGGCGCTGGAGACCGCCATCCTCGACCAGGAGTTGCGCCGGGAGCGGCGTTCGCTCGCCGCCCGGCTCGGCGTCACCGCGGATCGCATCCCCTGCGGCGTCGCGGTCGGTATCGCGCCGTCGGTCGAGGCCTTGCTGAACGAAGTCGCTGAATACGTGTCCCAGGGGTACCGCCGGGTGAAGCTCAAGATCCGCCCCGGCTGGGACCGGGTGCCGGTGGCGGCGGTGCGGGAGCGGTTCGGTCCCGACCTGATCCTGCAGGTGGACGCCAACGGCGCTTACGGACCGCGCGATGCCGACTCACTGCGGGCCCTCGACCCCTATCGCCTGGCCTGCCTGGAGCAGCCGTTGCCGGAGGAAGCGCTGCTGGAGACCGCGCACCTGGCCCGGCAGGTGCGAACGCCGATCTGCCTCGACGAGTCCATCGTCTCGGTGGCCACCGCGCGCGACGCCATCCAGCTCGGCGCCTGCCGGGTCGTCTGTCTCAAGCCGTCCCGGGTGGGTGGCTACCTGGAAGCACTTCGCATCCATGATCTCTGCCGTGGGCGTGGAATCGGTCTCTGGGTGGGGGGGATGCTGGAGAGCGGCCTCGGGCGCGCCGGCAACCTGGCCCTGGCGGCGCTGCCCGGCTGCACGCTGCCCGGCGACCTCGCGGGCTCCGACCGTCACTACGCGCGCGACCTGATCCGGGAATCCTTGCGGGTGGAGCGAGGCATGCTCGCCGTGCCTGCCGGACCGGGACTGGGCGTCACCGTGGACACCGCGTTCGTGGAGGAACGGACCCACAGCGTGGAGCGGCTCTCCGCCTGATCACAGGTCGGGCAGGTTCTCGACGATCGCCTCCTGGGTGGTCCGCGAGATCACCACCACCGCCGGCTCGGTGCCATCGACGTTCGACTCGACGTGGTGCGCGAAGGGGGGCACGTAGACGAAGTCCCCGGGCTTGGTCCTCACCTCGCCCGTCGCCTCCCCGTCGCGGTAGAGGAAGGTGGGGTGTCCGCTCACGACGTAGATCCCCGTCTCGGAGATCCCGTGGTGGTGGGGACCTGAGGAAACGCCGGCCGGCACCGTGGTCAGGCCCATCCAGATGCCGCGCGACCCGGCCAGCTCACCGGAGATGCCCGCGCAGCGCTGCATGCCCGTGGTCTGGGCGGTCCGGTACGAGCAGTTCTCCGCTGGCACATGCACGAGTGGCTGCGGCACCTGGGTTGTGCGAGCGTCGTTCATAGCCATGGGTTTTCCTCCCGCAATCCGTTCATAGCCATCCTTTTTCCTCCGCGATGCGCGCCGCCTCGGTGCGGTTGCGCGCCTCCAGCTTCTGTATCGCCGACGACAGATGGTTGCGCACCGTGCCCTCGCTGAGGAACAGCCGCGCGGCGATCTGAGCCACGCTGGCGCCGTCGACGGAGGCCCGCAGCACATCCTCTTCCCGGGCGGAGAGCGGGCTCGCTCCCTCGCTCAGCGCCTGCGCGGCGAGCGCGGGGTCGACCACACGCTCCCCCGCCATGGTGCGCCGGATCGCGACCGCCAGCTCACCCGCGGGCGCGTCTTTGAGCAGAAACCCGCTGGCGCCGGCCGCCATCGCTCGGCGCAGGAATCCCGGCCGCCCGAACGTCGTCAGCATCAAAACCCGGATACCGGGCAGGGCGCGCCGCAGAGTTCCCGCCGCCGTGATGCCGTCCAACCCGGGCATCTCGATGTCGAGCAGCGCCACGTCGGGAGCGGTCTCTTGGGCGCTGGCCAGCACCTGGTCGCCCCGGTCGACCTGCGCCACCACCTCGATGTCGTCCTCCAGGGAGAGCAGCGCCGCCAGGGCGCCGCGGACCATGTCCTGGTCCTCGGCGAGCAGGATCCGGATCACGCCATCGCAGCCGGCGCCGGGGCCTCTCCAACGGTAAGTGGAAGCGAGGCGTCGAGGGTGAATCCGTCGGCCCGGCCGGCTCCGTACGTGAGGTCACCGCCGAGGGCGCGCAGCCGCTCGCCCAGCCCGCGCAGGCCGTTGCCCTCGCCAAAGGCGGACTCCCCCGCCGGCACGCCATCGTTGGCCACGCGCAGCCTCACCTCGTGGTCCTCCCGGTGGAAGTCGAAACGGACTCGCCGGGCGCGAGCATGCCGGATCACGTTGGTGGTTGCCTCGCGCACGGTCCAGGCCAGCGCCGAATCGAGTGGGCCGGGCAGCGTTCCGGGCCCGCCGGCGACTTGCACCTGGACACCTGCCGCGCGCAGTGTCTCGGCGGCGCTGTCCAGTTCCTGGGAGAGGCTTGGTTGTCGGTACCCGGCGACCGCCTCCCGCACCTCGTGCAGCGCCTCCCGCGCGACCTTCTCGATGTCGGCGACCTCCCGCGCCGTCCGCTCAGGCGATCGGTCGGCCATCCGATGCGCGAGCTCGGCCTTGAGCACGATCACCGAGAGCGAGTGTCCGAGCAGGTCGTGCAGGTCACGCGAGAAGCGGAGCCGTTCTTCGGAGACCGCGAGACGGGCGATCTCCTCCCGCGCCGCTCGAAGTTTGTCGTTCTGTATCTGCAGTGCCACGAATCCGATCACGGCGCCGCCGCTCGAGAGCGTGATCATGGTCTCCAGCACGGTGTCCCACCAGTCGGTCCGCGTGGCGACGCTCAACACCAACGCCAGCGCGGCCACTCCGAAGACAGCGCCGAGAGCCACTCGGAACCGGGGAGCCAGAGCGAGGGCGAATGCCGCGGCGACGTAGGCCATGGTGTACCCGAGGCCGAACCGGTTTCCCACCACGGCGCCGACGATGGCCAGCGCCAGGATCAACCCGCACACGTAGAGACGGCCGCGGGTGCGCAGGTGGCCGGTCATGCCGAGCACCCAGTAAGCGACGTAGCAGACGACGAAGCCCAGCAGCAGCGCGGTCAGCGACAGCTTGTGCGTCAGACCGATGCTCCCGGTCCAGATCTCGATCGCCGGGATCGCAAGGTAGGCGAGCCAAACCGTCGACCAGAAGAGGCCCATGGCCAAGCCGGCCCAGTTGCGCTCACGGTTCACCTCCGCCATCCTCGCGATCGTACCGCCACCTCCGCCGAGGGGGAAGTGACGAGCGGCGCGTTCTGAGGGTGACGCGTGTCACGGGCAATTGCTGATCGGCGTGACTTCTGCCGCGGGACCCCTTTGGCCCAGCATGATGGACATGACCGAACTCGCCGTCGAACTCCGCTGTGCCGCCAAGTCCTACGGCTCGGTGGAGGCGCTGGGTGGGGTGGATCTCGCCATCCCGCGGGGACAGGCGGTCGCCATGCTCGGGCCCAACGGCGCCGGCAAGACGACCGCGATCAGTCTCATGCTGGGCCTTCGCAAGCCGACTCGCGGCCGGGCGCTGCTGTTCGGGCTGGATCCCGGCGAGCGTCGGGCGCGCAGCCGGGCCGGCGTGATGCTGCAGGAGTCCGGCGTCAACGACGCCATGCACGTGGACGAGGTCGTGGACCAGTTCCGCGCCTACTACCCGAACCCCCTGCCTCGTGGGCGCGCGATCGCCATCGCGGGGCTGGAGGAGAAGACCCACAAGCCGGTCCGCACGCTCTCCGGAGGTCAGAAGCAGCGCTTCTACTACGCGCTCGCGATTTGTGGTGATCCCGACGTGCTCTTCCTGGACGAGCCGACGGTGGGGATGGACGTGGAGGCGCGGCGGGAGTTCCTGGAGGCGATCCGTGAGTTCGCCGCCGCGGGCCGGACCGTGGTCCTCACCACCCACTACCTGGAGGAGGCGGACCAGCTCGCCGAGCGCATCGTCGTGATCGACCGGGGGCGGGTGATCGCGGACGGCACCCCGGGCGAGATCAAAGCCCGGGTCGGCGGCCGCCGGATCACCTTCGACACCGAGCAGCGCCTGACCGAGTCCGACTTCGTGGACCTGCCGGTGCGAAGCCTCGACGTGCGCGGCCGGCGCGCCTGGATCCTGACCGACGAGCCGGAGAAAGTGCTGGCGGCGCTCTTCGGTCGCGGTGTCGAGATGCGGAACCTGGAGGTCGTGGGCGCGGACCTGGAGGAGGCGTTCTTGAGCCTCACCGGCCGCGACCGCCGGCACTCCGAGCAAGAGGAGGTGGTGGCATGAGCGTCGGGACAGATAAACTGCTGGTGCAGCGGAGGGAGGTGGCGCCGCTCTGGTCGGTCGCGTACGCCCAGATCAAGGCGGTGCTCATCGCCCACCGACGAAATCCTTTCTTCGTCCTGCTGTCGGCGATCCTGCCGATCTTCTTCTTCGCCATCTTCGGCCTCACCTACGGCTCGCAGAAGCTCAACGAGAACTTCACGGTCAGCGCTCTGATCATGGGCAACATGGCGGCCTACGCGGTGAGCAACCTGCTGGTGCTGAACATCGGCATCGGCCAGGCTTCCGACCGCTCCCAGAAACTCGACCTGCTGCAGCGGGCGACGCCGCTCCCGCCGTGGATCGCGATCACGGCCAATGCGGTCGGCGGCATCTTGATCGCCGCGCTGGCGGTGATCGTGCTCTTCGTCTTCGCCGCCATCGCGGGTGGCGTCCACCTCTCGCTCCTGGTCTATCTCGACCTGCTCTGGCGGGCCCTGCTGGGCGCCATCCCGATGCTCGGCCTCGGGCTCGCGATCGGGTACGGGTTCAGCGGCCGGGTGGCGCCGGCGGTGGCCAACCTGATCTACCTGCCGATGTCGTTCCTGGGCGGCATCTTCATCCCGATCTCGATCTACCCGACCTGGATTCAGAACATAGCCAAGGTGATGCCCACCTACCACTACGCGCAGCTCGTCGCCGGCGCGGTCGGCGCCGCCAAGGAGAGCCTGGGTGTGTCACTGCTCTGGCTCGCGGTCTGGGGAGTGCTGCTGATGGGCCTTGGGATCCGCCTCTACCGGCTCGACCAGCGCCGCAAGTTCAGCTGACGCCCAACCGTCACCCGACGTTTGTGTACAAAGGCACCCCAAACCGCGCGGGATGGGGTGCTCTTGTATAGAAACGGCCTTCTGTCAGCGTCAGCTGAGGGCCACTTCGAAGGCCTCCCGATAGCGCGCTTCGAACTCCTCCCGTGTGTAGCGGTGCGTCGACGCCCCCGGCTGCTCGACCACGTAGGCCCCGGCCAGCGCCGCCATCCGCCCCGCCTCCTCCAGGCTTCGCCCGCTCAGAAGCCCGTGGACCAGCCCGGCGCGGAAGGCGTCGCCCGCGCCCACCGGATCCTCCTCGGCGCTGATCGGCGCCGCCGGCACGTGCACCCGGTGCTCCCGCGTGGCGATCCGCGCCCCCTCCGCCCCGAGCGTGGTGACCACGATCTCGGCCAGCTCGAGCAGGCCCTCGACGTCCCGCTCCGTCCGCTGCTCGATCAGCCCCATCTCGTAGTCGTTGCCGATCAGGATCCAGGCCCCCCGCGCGCTGTCGGCTAAGGTCGCCGCGTCCAGATGGGGCAGCTGGTGCGAGGGGTCGTACACCCAGGGCACGCGCGCCTCCCTGCACTCGCGGACCAGCTGCTCCATCGCATCCGGTGCGTTGGGGCCGATGATCACCGCCGCCGGGTCGGGCACGGTGTCCTGAAGATGGACCTCGGAGGCCCGGATCATGGCGCCCCCGTAGTACCCGGTGAGCTGGTTGGCGTCCAGGTCGACGGTCGTGAAGCCGGTGGCCGAGAGCTCGCCCGGGAGCAGCCGCAGGCCGCGGCAGTCGATCCCCAGCCCCTCCAGCCAGGCTCGATAATCGGCGGCGTCCTCTCCGGCGGTGGCCAGGATCGCCGCGGGCTGGCGGAGGAGCGCCATCGTGTAGGCGTAGTTGGCGGCCACGCCCCCGTGCCGCTTCTCCATCCGGTCGACCAGGAAGGAGAGGTTCAGCCGGTCGGCTTTGCTGGCCAGGAAGTGGTCGGCGAAGTGGCCCTGGAACCGGACGATGTAGTCGAAGGCGATCGAGCCGGTGGCGACCACCGTGGAGGGGAGCGTCATTGCATCGCCACGCTAGCAAATGGCGGGCGCCTCTTCCGGTCGGAGGGCTCATGGTCAGGTGGGGCAGGTGGCGAGGTGGAGGAAGCAGCGCGTGAAGGTCCCGTCCAGGACCAGGTGGGTGCCGCCCAGGGCCGCCAGCGTCAGCATGGTGCCGACATGCGCGCCCACCAGCCACCCGCGGTAGCGACCACGGTGGCGGCGCAGCTGCAGGCCGAGCGCGACCTGTCCGAACGCCGCGAACAGACCCACGGTGGCGACCGCGAGTCCGATCAGATACGGGCTTCCGCCCGCCAGCGAGGAGACGCCGAGTGCGGCGTGGAGCAGCGAGAGCGCGGCGATCCCGAACCCGATCGAGAAGTGTGTCCGCATCCGGGTCAGGAAGGCCTCATCGTCGGGGGCGCGCCAGCGATACCAGACGGGCAGCACGATGGTGACGCAGAAGAGGAGGGTGACCGCCCACCCGGAGAGTTCGGTCACCTCCTGCATGGCGCCTCCACCATGCCAGCCACCGCGGCGGGAAGCGGCCGGAGAACGAGGACGGTCGTCCTCAGCGGGTGCCCGGGGCAGGAGGGGGCGAAACCTGACGTCGGGTGCCGCCCGCCGGCACCGGCGGCTACATGCCCCCGAGCAGCCTGGCCAGCAGCGCCTGGGCATAGGGCCCGTAGGCGTCGATGTGCGCCACGCGCCGCTTCCCCTCAGGCTGGATCGCGCCCAGGGGAACGCCCTGCCGGCGTGCCCACTGCTCGAGCGCCGGTCGCAAACCGATCACGTGGAGGAAGGGCCGGCGCATGACCATCCCCCGCTCCGAGCGCAGCCCGTCGTAGCGGTCCAGGTTGCGGTGCACCGCGATACCCCCCGCCTCCGCCCAGGCGATCGCCTCCTTGATCTCCCGCCGCTCGAAGTACCGCTCTTCGCCGGGCGTGATCCCACTCACCGCCGGTCGGGGCAGATCGGCCGGTAGGCGCACAGCGCACAGGGGCGGTCCCGGTGCTCGGGTCCGAGCCGGAAGTCCCCGGCGGCGATCTGGCGGGCCGCGGCCAGAACGCCGGCCTCCGCCGCCGCCGCGTCCGGCGTCACCGAGATCTGGCGTCCCTGGCGGAGGTCGTACAGCACCAGGTCCACGTCTTGCCCGCCGGGCAGGAGACCGCGTGCGGCCGCCAGGGCATAGAGCCGGAGCTGTTCCTCGTACGCCGCCTGCAGGCGTGCGTCCAGGCGGGCGTTGGTCTTGTAGTCGACCAGGACGGTGCGCCCCGACACCTCGCAGATCCGGTCCACGACGCCCCGCAGCCGTACCGCGGGCCCACCGTCCGGGGGCTCGAGAAGCAGGTTGAACTCGACCTCGACCCCCAGCGTGGCGGCCTGCGCGAGGGGATCGCCGGCGTAGCGCTCCAGCATCTCTCGGCCCTCCGGAGGTCCGTCGTAGTGGTCGAGGGGCGACCCTCCCAGCTGATGCCCGGCCGCCAGCGCCTCGTGCACGGCCGACCCCAGCAGAGCGGCGCCCGCGGTGCCCTGGCCGCCGCGCCAGCGCAGCTCGTCCGGCGGCTCCGGAAGCCGCAGCACCTCGGCATAGCGGTAGCGGACGGGACAGAGCTCCAGGGTGTGGAGCTGCGAGAACGTGAGCCTGACCCAACCCGGGCCGGACGGCGGCTCGCCCGCGGGAGCCAGGCCCTGGTCTCGTAGCCGCTCCACACGCTCAAGCAGACGGGGCACCAGGTCCGGAGCCACGCTGGCGGGAGCAGGCGGAGCGACAGCGTCGGACCCCGGGAGGTCGAGCTGCTCCGCGGTCACCACGGCCGCGGCGTCGGGGTTCACAAGCGCCCACTGCAGCAGCTCGGCGAAGTGGTCGTCGACTTCCACATCGACGTCCTGGGGCCCTGGTTCTTCGCGGGTGGCTGAGATCGTGAGCTCATCGCGCGCGCGGGTGAGCGCCACGTACACCACCCGGCGACGCTCGCCCAGCTGCTGGGCCCGGCTGTCCGCGTTCGGGTTGTGCTCCTCATAGCGGGTGGTCACCTTGTTGCGCCACCACTTCATGACGAACCCGTAGGTCTCGGGGTCGAAGAAGAAGTTCTCACCGCTCTCGCGCGCATAGGGCCGCTCCAGGTGGACCAGGAACACGCTTTCGAACTCCAGGCCTTTGGCGGCGTGGACGGTGAGGAGGTGGACTGCGTCGGTCGCCTCCTCCTCCGCCTCCGCGACCGGCACCGTCGCCTCCATCACGGCCTGCATGCGGGCCACGAAGTCGCTCACCCCCGCCAGCGTCTGCTGGGTCTCGAAGCGGCTGGCCATGGCCACCACCTTGTGGAGGTTGCGCAGCGCCCGGGGACCCTCGCGGCGGGAACGCAGGGTGGCGTAGCGGAGGTACCCGGTCTGCTCCAGCACCTGCTGCAACAGCTCCGCGATCGAGAGCGTGTCCGCGCGCCGCCCGAGGTCGTCGACCGCTTCCAGCGTCTCCTCGACCCGCCGCGCCTCCTCGGCCGACAGCTCAGGCCAGCCCTCCGCACGCGCACGTTCGACACAGTCGCGAAGCCGCACGCCGCCCTCGCGGTAGAGCGAGATGCCGTCGTCCTGCAGGACCAGACGGCGGTGTGCGATCCGGTACAGGGAGCGGTCGCCGAGGCGGACCAGGGGGCCTTGAAGGACCCGGACCAGGGCACCGTCCTCCATCGGGTCCGAGACCAGGCGCAGCAGCGCCAGCATGTCCTTCACCTCTTCCCGGTCGAAGAAGCCCGAACCGGCGGAGGTGACGTACGGCACGCCGCACACGCGCAGCTGCTCTTCGAAGTCGGCGGGCAGGCGACGCACGCTGGTGGCCAGGATCGCGATCGATCCCGGCCGGCGCCCGGACGCGATCTGGGCGCCGATCCGGCGCACGATCCACTCCGCCTCGGTGCGGGCGTCGGGGGCCATCAGAAGCGAGACGCAGCGCCCGCCCGGCCCACGTGCCGCCACCAGGGGCGGTTCCGCTTCGAAGAGGGGATCGCGGCGGATGAAGTCGGTGGCGAGGTCCAGGACCTCCTGCCGGGAGCGCCAGTTGCGGGTCAGAGGGAGACGCCGGCCGGGGAAGCGGCGCTGGATGTTGGCGATGTCGGCGTCACGCCACCCGTAGATCGACTGCTTCTCGTCCCCGACCGCGGTCACGTTGCCGAAGTCGGGTGCCGCGAGCCGGCGGATCAGCTCCAGCTGGAGGCGGTTGGTGTCCTGAAACTCGTCGATCAGGATGTGCGCGAAGCGACGGCGGCACGTCTCCGCGAACGCCCCGACCCGCTCCAGAGCCTGCGTCACTCGCAGCAGCAGGTCGTCGAAGTCGAGGCGTCCGACCGCCCCCAGACGCTCCTCATAGGCGGCGTAGACGGCGTGCAGGACCTGGATGGATTCCAGCTCCGCACGGGCCTCGTCCGAATGGGCGCCCTGCACCCAGGCCTCCTGGTGGTGCGTCAGGGCGCGGGCGAGGAACGCGGCCGGATCCACTCCCCGACCCTTCAGCTGGAGGGCGAAGGTGGGGCCCCGCCGCAGCAGCGTATCGATGTCGTCCGGCTGCAGCGCACGCAGGTCCTCTGGAAGCCGGCCGGCGGCGCCGCTCTGGAGGTCGGCGACGAGGGTCTTCTGCAGAAGCCGCTGATCGACTTCGTCGAGCGCCCGCAGCTCGCGCGGCATCCCGATCTCGTACGCGTGCTCCTGCAGCAGCCGGGAGCAGATCGCGTGGAAGGTACCGATCGGAGCACCCTCCAGCGGGCGGTCGAGTTCCCGCTCCAGGCGCTCGCGCCACTCGGACGCGGCCGCGTCGGTGAAGGTGACGGCCAGGATCGACTCCGGCGCCAGGCGCTCGTGCTCGACCAGCCAGCGGTACCGCTCGACCATGGTGGAGGTCTTGCCCGTACCGGGGCCGGCGGCGATCAGGTGCGGGCGCCGCGGATCCGCCCGCGCCGGGTTCTGGAGGTCGGTGGCGGTCATTCCGGGGCGGAACCTCCGAAGGGGCAGATCGCCTGATGTGGGCACCCGATGTAATGGAGGCAGGTACCGGCCACGTCGGCGCGCGGAGCGGGCTTGAAGTCGCCCGCCTGGATGCGGCGGATGGCCTCGGCGGCGATGCCGCGCCCGCGCTCGATGTCCTCGCGCCCGATCGGGTGCTGCGCCGCCTTGCGGACGCCCGGCGCCTCGTGCCCGACCGGGAACAGGGACTGGCGGACGCCGCCGTAGACCCAATCCTTGGGAAACCACACCGACAGCAGGCCGGGCTGGAAGCCCAGTGGGGTGCCGGTCTCGTCCACGCCCTCCCGGCACGCGATCTCGTACATCAGGAGCTGGACGTCGTGGAGGCGCTCACCGAAGTACCTCTCGTACGTCCGGCCGATGCCGGAGCCGCGGCCGGTCTTGTAGTCGATGACCTCGCAGGTGCCGTCGCCGGAGTCGACGACGCGATCGATCTTCCCGCGCACCTGCGCGCCCTCCAGGTCCAGCACGAACCGCTTCTCGGTGACCAGGGTGCGAAGGCGGCGCACGGTCTGGGTGCCGGTGATGAACGCGATGTAGTTGCGCAGAATGCGTCGCACCTCGCTCTCCTCGCGGTCGCGCTCCAGCACCGCCTCGATCTGGTCCAGGTAGCCGTCGAGCAGGGGCTCCAGGGTCTGCTCCAGCCACGCGCGCTGAACCTCGGGAGGCCGCCCCCACCACTCGTCCTCACGGTTGTGGAAGTTCTCCAGCACCCGGTGCAGGAAGCTGCCGCGGGTCAGCTGGACGCCGCGCGGAGGTGAGGAGAGGCCCGGGTGATGGTTGTAGTAGTAGAGGCGCGGGCAGCGCAGATAGTCGTTTAGGGAGGTGGGGCTGAAGTGCCGGATGTCGACCTCCAGCGCCCGCTCGCTGTAGGGCACAAAGGGCAGGCCGGCCGCCTCGTCGGCCAGCCAGCGGACGTCGATGCCCAGCTGCTGCAGCAGCCGCCGTGACTCCTCGTCGAGAGGGACGCCGGCCAGCAAGAGCTCCGCCTCCTGCCGGGTGAGCACCCCCTCCGGGTCGCGCGCCTGCAGGAGCCGGGCTGCCGGCACCGCCTCCGGCCCCTGGACCGGCTCCAGGAAGGGCGACGGGCCGGCCGCGCGTTCGTACTCGCCGGCGAAGGTGAGGTAGAGCCGCCGGCGGGCGCGTGTCATGGCCACGTACGCGAGGCGGGCCTCCTCCGCGAGATGGGCGGCGGCGTCGTGCGGCCACGAGGGCCGGAAGCCGTCCCGCGCCTCCAGCCAGGCCTGGTCCGGGGGCTCCAGCACCGGGTGGGGCCTGGCGGCGAGCGGGAACTGGCCTTCGGAGAAGCCGCTCACGAACACCACCTCGAACTCCAGTCCCTTCGCCTGGTGCGCGGTCATGATCTGCACCGCCGTCTCCCGGTCGGCGCCGCCGTCGTGCTCCCCGGCCAGGGCTGGGCCCGCGATCCAGCCCGGGAGCTGGGCTGCCACCTCGCCGAGGAGCGGCGGAGCTCCGTGAAGACCTGTCCACACATCCTGCAGTTCGCCGAATGCCTCGAGGGTGGTGCGCAGCTCGCTCAGCGCGCGTTCCCGGCCGGCGCCGGCGGCGTCCCCATCGACGCTGGTGGTGAGGCGGGCGAGGACGCCGGTGTCGATCAGCACGCGATAGGCGAGGCCGTGGATCGGAAGCCCGCGGGCCGCCCCCCGCAGGCGATAGAACGCGGTCAGGGCACGGTGGAGGGCGTCCCGGTCCTGCTCGGTCAGCGCCGGCGCATAGTCGGGGGGCGGGATCTCGTCCCGGGGCGACCCCTGACCCTCGCCGGCGGTGTCGGTGGGAGGAAGTGGTCGAGCGGACGCCTGCGAGGTGTCTGCCGGCCGTTCCCATGGCAGCGGATAGCGATCGGGCGCCTCCTGGCACAGCCAGCGGAGCAGGTGACGGACCACCCGCGGGAAGTCGCGGCCCTCCTCGCGGGCGTGGCACTGGATGCGGCCGACCGCCGCCCGGCTGACGCCGCCGAGTCCCGACTGGAGCAGGCGCTCGAGGCGGCCCTCGCCCTCGGGCTCGGCGAGCGCCGCCAGGTAGGTGAGCAGGAAACGGACCACCTGGTTGCGATGGGCGCCGCTGCGGTCCTGGACCCGGTACGGCACTCCCAGCGCCGACAGCGCCTCCTCGAACGGCGCCGCCAGGGTGAGCGTGGAGCGGAGGAGGATCGCGATGTCGCCGGCGCGAAGCCCGGGGTGGTCGAGGAGCAAGGTCTGGATCGTGCGAGCGACCGCGGTGGCTTCCTCGACCGGGTCCTCGCCGCGGATCACCTGCACCGGGTCCGGCCAGCCGGCACCGAGGCCGACGAGAGGCTCCGCGCCGGCGGCCGGATCGACCGCGCGCAGGAGGCGGGTGGCGCCGGCCAGGATCTCCGGCGGGCACCTGCGGCTCGCGTCCAGCCGCAGCGTGCGCGCGGTCGGGTAGGTCCGGACGAATTCGGTCCGGAGCAGCGAGGGGACGGTCCCACGGAAGGCGTAGATCGACTGGTCGGGGTCGCCGACCACCAGCAGCCGCGGCCGTGCCTCCGGCGGCGCCAGCGTGCGGAGCAGGTCGAACTGGGCCGGATCCACGTCCTGGAACTCGTCGACGAGGACGTAGCGGAACTGTGCGCGCAGCGTCGCGAGCAGCGTCGGACGCGCCCGCAGCAGCCCGATGGCACGCGTGATGAGATCGCGGAAGTCGGACAGGCCGGCCTCCCGCAGACGGTGCTGGTAGGCGAGGTAGATGGCCGCCAGGCGGCGCATCCGCGGGCTTCCCTCCACCTCCGCCTGGAGCATCAGGTCGAGCTCTCCGATCTGGTTCTGCTTCACCAAGGCGACGAACGCGAGCGCGTCCTGAGCGAAGATGCCGCTGTGCCGGACCGCGGCCAGCTCGCCCAGCTGGTCCGGTGCCATGGCGCGCAGCGTCTCGCGCATGCAGACCTGCTCCCCGAGCCCGTCGATCAATGAACCGGTGGCGGCCGGCTGATACCGCCGCAGCAGGCGCCCGCAGAAACTGTGGAAGGTGCTGATCCAGGATTCGTCGTAGGAGTCCCGAAGACGCCCGTCGATGCGCCGCCCGATCTCCTCCGCCGCCGCGGTCGAGAAGGTGAGCACGAGCACCGACCGGCGATCGGCGACGCCACTCTCGATCAGCTCCGCGTAGAGGTCACAGAGCAGCCGCGTCTTACCGGCGCCGGGTCCGGCGAGGATGCGCACGGGGCGGTCCAGGTCCCGGCCCCGGAGCGCCGGGGGGGTGGCCGTCTCGACAAGGGTCACGGCAGTGTCCACGGTACGAACAATTGTTCACCGCGCGCGGCCGATCGGCAAGGGGGCCTGTGAACATGCTCGCCGCCGCCGAAACGACCCCGCGCCGGCCCATCATGCGCCACCCAAAGACGCGGGTCCCGCTGCGGTGGGGCCGAGAGGACCCCCGCTGGTGCACCACCGGGTCCTATGGGGCGAGGATGACCCCCGCTGGTGCACCATCGGGTCTTACGGGGCGGGGATAGCCCCTGCTGGTGCACCACCTGGTCCTACACGCCCGGAGTGGCCCCCGTTGGTGCGCCTCCGGGGCCTTCACCGCGGCGTCGCAGGCGCAGGCGCACCCACTCGGACAGCACCCCCAGCGGGCGATCGTGGTCGGGATCCGCCTCTCGCAGCCTGGCCAGCCACTCCAGCGCCTGCTCTGCACTGCGCGCGGTCTCCTCCGCCGTGACCCCGCCATCATCTCCCCACACCCTCCCCACCAGCTCTTCGGCCTCGGAGAGCGCGGGCCAACCGCCGTCCTCAACCTCGGCGTCGAGCGCCGTGGCCAGCTCGCGCAGCTCCTCCGCCACCGCCGGCGTGGCGGTCGTCGCGAGCGCCCGCAGACGCGCCGCCTGCTCCCGGACCGCTCCCGGTGGCCGCCGCGCTTCCGCCGCCACCATGCCGGCGTCGTAGAGCCGCAGCCCCGACCGCCACACCTCATCTGGATCGCGCACGTGCACCTGCTCTCTCCTCCTCCTCCCGGGTCGTCGTCTCATGTTGACAGTACCTGCAGGGCCCGGACAGCGCGAGGACAACCGCAGCCGCGCCCAAGCGTGGCGTTCGTTTCTGCGCAACCCGGGCCTAACACGGGCGTGGTAGGCCCGGGATGTGCACAAACGCACCTTGATACAGCCGGGCGCGGCAGAATCGACGCGTGGCGGCCACACCCCCCCGGGTCCCCGCGGGACAGAGCGCGCCCGGGACCCGGCGCGGCCGCCTGACCCGGCACCTGCCCCCGCTCGACGGTCCCCAGGTCCGGCTGCTGCTGCTCGCCTGCCTGGCGGTCCTCTTCGTCGCCGTCGACTCGCAGGCGCTGGTCCTGGCCCTGAGTGCGATCGGCCGGCAGTTTCACGCCCAGCTCGCCGACCTCACCCACCTCGGCGTCCTGATCCAACTGGGAGCCATCGCCGGACTCGGATTGGGCCTGCTCTCGGACCGCCTTGGCCGCAGGCGGGTCCTGATCGTCTCGGTGGCCGGCTTCTCCCTCGCCAACCTCGCGTCCGCCGCCGCTCCCAACCTGGCGGCGCTGGCCGCGCTGCGGGTGGTAGCGGTGTGCCTGGAGACGGGTGCCGGCGCGACGGCGACGGCGCTGGTGATCGAAGAGCTGCCGGCGCCCGCGCGCGCGTTCGGCATCACCATCCTGACCATCGCGGCCGGCGCCGGGGCCGGGGTCGCGACCGTGCTCTGGCCCTTCATCGCACCCAACTGGCGCGTGCTGTACCTGCTCGGCGCCACTGGCCTCCTCGGCGCCGGCGCACTCTTGTTGTGGCTGCGGGAGAGCCGGGCCTGGAGCGGGAGCGGTCAGCATCGCGGGCTGGCCCTGGCCGTGCTCCTGCAGCGGGCGTGGCGCGGCCGCCTCCTGATCGCCGTCGCGACCGCGCTTTTGAGTGCTGTGCTGTACGTTCCGGCGAACCTGTTCTATGCCGCCCGCGGCGACCAGCTCGGGATGGGGCAGTTCCAAATCTCGGCCGTGATCGTGGTCGGCGCGCTCCTTTCGATCCCGGCCTTCTTCGCCGGCGCCGCGCTTTCGGACCGCCTCGGCCGCCGGCGTCCGGCCGTCCTGCTGAGCGTCGTCACCACCGGCTGGGTCGCCCTCGCCTTCGCCGGCGGCCCGGCGGCCTACTGGACCGGGAACATCCTGTGGACGATCTTCGCCAGTGCCGGCTCCCCCATCACCGGGACCTGGTTCGGGGAGCTGTTCCCGACCCGGGCTCGCGCCACCTCGGGAGCACTCTCCTCGGTCTTCGGTTCGGTGGGGGGCGTGCTCGGCTTCGAGGTGTTGAGGGTGCTGGGCACCGCCCATGGCCTCGGAATCGCGATCCTCAGCTGCGCGGGGGTGGCGGTGGTCGGTGCCCTGCTGCAGGCACTGCTGCCGGAGACGTTGGGGCGCCCGCTGCCGGGGTGAGGTCGTCGAACGAGCGCTCGATATGCATCTCCGAACGGGAGTCCGATTACTTTCGGCTAATTCGGGTATCCTCTAGGCGCAAGGTTCTTCAGGGGGCGCGTCGAGGCGCCTGACTGGAACCGACGTTCCCCTCAAGGGGACGCCCCATTCTGGGCCTGGACCAAGGCCCGCACAGAGTGCACGTGATCCAGACTTTCGTTGCTGCGAACGCGGCCCGTCTGACCGCATGAGCGTTATCTACCCGGGCGACGTCCTTCCTCTGTGGAACCCCGAGATCCCCGGAGAGGAAGTGCACGCCGGACGGCTGGGCATCCGTGTCCGTCCCCACAGTCCGGCGGCAGCCAAGCTCGCCTTCATCCCCGGCGGTCCGGAGTGGCTCCGGGAGGTGCTGGAGGAGCGGCGTCAGATCGACGGCTACTACCGGATGACGAAGCCGGACCGGCCGCTCGAGTTCATCGGTCAGGTCGCCTCCACGCTGCTCACCGGCCGGCTGGGCAGAACACGCTCCGGGCTCGCGCTCGAGATCACGGAGATCCAGCAGATCGAGCAGGCATATGAGTCGGAGCGATCGCGGCTGTGGCTCCACTACCGGGAGCTGCAGCTGGTCGACCAGTGGGACGGGGATTTGGAAGGCTTCACAGCGTTGGCCTTGCGGGAGCAGGCCAAGACGTCGCCGCTGGCCGACTCGACGCTGCGCTTCATCGAGCACCTGCGAGACTTCCGCGAGCGGCAGGCGGAGGGCGCGGTGCGGCGCTTTGAAGCGGTCGAGCAGTGGACCGAGTGCCCCAACTGCGAGAACCAGATCGAGACCTCGCAGACGCTCTACCAGTGCCCGGAGTGCGGCGCCAGCCTGCGCGGCGGCGAGTACGTGCGGGCGGCTCTGCAGATCATCGACGGTGACGCGCGCGTCTACCGCGGCATCGACTCCCTGACCGTTCGCTCGCAGGGGTTCCCCGAGTACCGGGGCATGACGTTGGACCGTGTCCAGGGCGACGTGCTGTGGGTCAGCTTCCGGCGCTATGACGCACTCCCCGACGAAGGGATCGTGCTGCCTACGGCCTCGGTGGAGATGTTCGAGGCACAGCGCTCGGTCATCCGCCAGATGCAGATCGGGTCCCCGCGGACGGGCGCGATGGCCGCCATGCTGGCCGATCCGGGCTGGCTCGGGTCTCCACCTCAGGTACCGCTGGAGGGACGGCGCGCGCACCACCTGCCCGACCCCAACGAGGAGCAGGCGGAGGCGGTCGCGCGCGTCATGGGGATGCGCCCGGGCCAGCTGTACCTGATTCAGGGGCCGCCCGGCACCGGCAAGACGACGGCCATCGTGGAATCGATCCGCCGGATCCTGGGACGCAACCACCAGGCGACCATCTTGCTCAGCTCGCACTCGAATGACGCGGTCGACACCGGTCAGGAGCGCTTGCTCGGGTTCTCCCACGTCCGCCAGGCCCGCATCGCCGAGCCGGGCAAGGTTCCGCGGCGCCTGCGCCAGACGCTGATGGAGGGCGACGATCTCGATCAGTACAACCTGGTCGCGGGCACCTGCAACCGCCTTGCCATCGACTCTCGTCTGCGGATGCGCATGTTCGAGTGGCTGATCCTGGACGAGGCCAACAAGGTGCGGGCGAACGAGGCGCTGGCATTGCTTCCGCTGGCCAAGCGGTGGGTCATGATCGGCGACGTCAACCAGTTGCCCCCGGTGATGGAGGACGCGGCACTCGGGTACGAGATCCGCTCTGAGCTCGACGAGGTGGTCCGGGACGACAGCTTCTACGGCTACATGTGGGACAAGGTGCCGCGGGCGTCGCGGATCATGCTGCCGCGCCAGTACCGGATGCGGGAGCCGATCGGGAAGGTCGTCTCCGACCTCTTCTACGAGGGGAAGCTGCTCCACCAGGCGCCGCATCAGAAGATGCCCCTGCCGTGGCCCTTCGACCGCGAGGTGGTGTGGGTCGACACCGGCCAGCAGGACGAGTACCGGGATGCCCAGCGCTCGGTCGCCAACGAGTTCGAGGTGGCTCTCTGCAAGGACATCACGTCGATCATCCGCAAGCGGGTGCGCAAGGCCAAGCTGGCGGTGATCGCGATGTACTCGTCGCAGGTGGCGCGCCTGGTGCGCACCCTGCGCGGGATCGTGCCCCCCGACGACATCGAGTCGGTGGACGCCTTCGAGGGTCGCGAGTCGGACGCGGTGATCCTGTCGCTGGTGCGCTCCAACGAGCGGGCCGCGATCGGCTTCCTCAACGACCCCAACCGGGTCAACGTCGCGATCTCACGGGCGCGCAAGTTGCTGGTCATCGTCGGCGACTCCAAGACCGTGATCGGCGGCGCCCCGGAACTCTTCGGTCCCCTCTTCGAGCACGCCCAGGCCGATGGATTGGTGGCCGGCGTGGGGGCGGTGGTCACCGCGTGCCAGCGGGTCGGGATCCGCTCCCAGGTGCAGCGGCTTTCGCGGCCGGGCCGTAGCGGTGGACGGCGACGGCGGCGGAAGGGACGCGGCGAGCCGCAGGTGGCGCAGGCACCCCAGCCGGCGATGCAGCCGGTGCTGGTGGACGTGGCCGCGCAGGAGGCAGGTGAGGCGGCTGAACTGGTGGCGGCCGTGGAGCAGGCGGGACGGGAGGTCTCGCCTGAGGCCCAACCCTCAGTGCCCTCGGCCGAGCCCGCACTCTCTTCCGCCTCGCGCAAGCGGCGTGCCCGGCGCCGGCGGGGGGCCGAGGAGGCCGGAGCGCCGGTGGATGCCGCGCCGCCCGGCCCTGTGACACCGCCCGCCGAACCCGTCCTGATGGCTCCCGATCTGGAGGCACCGCCGGCAGGTGTCGAACCGCCGCCGGCGGAGGCGGTCGCACCGGTGACCGCCGCGGTGGCACCTGCCCCCGACGCGGCACCCTCCGAAGCAGTGGGCCCGGTGAGGCCACGGGGGCGCCGCAGGACTGCGGAGACGGCGCCGTCGACGGCCCAGGTGGCGCCGGCTTCGGAGAAAGGAGTGAAGCCAGAGCAGGCGGCCCCCGAGGTGGCCCCGGTCCAGGCGGAGACACCGAAACCCAGGACGCGGCGGAAGCAGGCGGCCGTGGTGGTTGCGGCCACCGACGAGGCGATGGTCGAGGCCCAGGCACCCAAGCCACGGCGGGGTCGCCGGGTCGCGGCGCCGGCACCGTCGACGGACACGGTGACGCCCGCGCCCGAGGAAGGGGTGAGGCTGGATCAGCCAGTGCCCGAGCCGGCGGCGACTGCCGAGCCGGCGGCGCCCAGGCCCAGGACCCGCCGGAAAGCGGCGGTCGCGGCGGGCCCCATCACGCCTCCCGAAGCCGTAGCCCCCGCGGCGCAGCCGCCGGCGCCGAAGTCCAGGACCCGCCGCAAGGCCGCCGTCGAGGAACCCCCCGCCGAGACTCCGGCCCCCGAGCCCCAAGCAGCGCAGCCGCGCAGCCGCCGACAAGCCGGCCGGGTTGAGGAGCACTCCGTGGTCGATGAGCCCGACGCCCCGCCGGTGACGCGGAAGCGCCGGGCCACGGCGAAGAGGGCGGCGATCGAGGAGACCGAGCCCAGCACAGCGCCGGCCGCCGCCATCAACGGCGCCACGGCCAATGGAGCCCGACCGCCGGTAAAGGCGGGAGCCCCCCGGCGCACCAGCCGGCGCAAACCGTCTCAGTCCGTCGAGGCGCCCGCCGTGCAGACCAACCTGACGCTCGACCTCACCTCGCGGGGCGAATAGCCGCGATCGGAGACGCGGCCTACTCGGGGGAGGTGGGCACCGAGCGCGTCTGGACCGAGGAGCGGTCGCCGGAGAGCAGTCCGGTGCGCTTGTTGAGCTGCTCCTCGACCGTCTTCTGCACGCGCTGACGCCGGTCGGGGCCACTCACGGGATCAAAGAAGTAGGCGAGGGCGGCCCCGATGCCGACCGCCACGATCGTTCTGCGCAGACCCATGCACGAACCTTACCGCGCCGATCGAGCGCCGTCTGTGCGCACATGGGGCTTACCAGGCACGCTGAAACCCCATCCGTCCTACAGGCGGCGCTCCATCGCGAGCTGGTAGGCCGGTGAAGGGACCGGGCCTGAGAGCAGGGGATCCTGAGTCTCCTCCATCCATTGCCAGAGCCGGCGGTCCAGGTCACGTTCGACTTCAGCCACCTGCGGCTGCCCGGCCAGGTTGCGCTGCTCCAGCGGATCCAGCTCCAGGTCGTACAGCTCCACCACCGAGCGGCGGTCGGTCGCGTAGCGGTCGGGGTCGGCCCGGAAGATCGCCCCTGCCTGGACATCGCCGGGGACCTCAACCGCGAAGGCCGACTCAAAGTTGCGAATCAGCTTGTGTCGCGCGGTCCTCACGCAGCGCATGGGGTCGTAGTAGCTGTGGTAGGTCTTTTCGGCGAAGATCGCGTCGCGCGCGCCCTCCGCGGCGCCCCGCGCCAGTGGCAGCAGGCTGGTTCCCTGCACCGCCGCCGCTACCGGAGCCCCGGCGGCTTCCAGCACCGCGGGCAGCACGTCCACATTGCTGACCAGCGCCGGGACCACGGTCCCCGCCCTCACACCTCCCGCCGGCCACCGCACCAGCAGGGCGACGCCGATGCCGGGGTCGTAGAGCGTGCACTTGGCCCGTGGCATTGCAAGCCCGTGGTCGGCGCTGAACACCACCAGCGTCTGCTCCGTGATCCCGAGCTGGTCGAGCACCTCGAGGATCCGGCCCACCGCCCGGTCCACCTTGCGGATCGCCCCCTGCAGCGCCGCCATCTCCTCGGTGGCCTCGGGGATCGCCGGCAGGTAGGGCGGTACCAGCACCCCGCCGGAACGGTCCGGCTCGGCTGCCCCGTAGTCGTACGGGCGGTGCGGTTCGAAAAAGTTGACCTCGAGGTAGAGCGGGCCGGGACCCTCGTGCACAGCTTGTGGGACGACCTCCTCGAAGGCGCCCGCGACGACCTCCGCGGCCGCCGCGTGGGTGGCACCGCCATCGCCCTCCCCCGTGGCGTGGACGTGGCCGAAGCCGAGCCGCTCCGCGTGCGGCGTGATGTGCTGCAGGCCGAAGAGATGGGTCCGGTATCCCTGACCGGCGAGGAGGGTGGCGACCGGCCGCTCGTTCCGCCCCAAATCCCAGGCGAAGCCGCCGTGGGTGAGGCCCATCACCCCGTTGCTGTGCGGATGGCGGCCGGTGGCGAGGGCGGCACGGCTGGGGCTGCACTGCGGCGCGGCGCAGAACGCGCTGTCGAACCGGGCGCCGCCGGCCGCGAGCCGGTCCAGGTGAGGAGAGTGGACGGTGCCGGCTCCGTAGCACCCGAGGTGCCGTCCGAGGTCATGGCAGGTGATGGAAAGGACGTGCGGGCGGCGGACCGGGGTCACCTCACGGACGGAAGCCGAGGTCGCGATCGGTAGCGAACCAGAGCCACTCGGCGACGTCGAAGGTCGCGAAGGCGTAGTTCCCCATCGCGAGCCAGTGCTCGTAGTGCTCCGGGGTGGCCCCCTGCCAGGCGAGCACGATCGCCCACTCGTCTGCGTAGAGGTACCAGCTCCGGCGCTTCCGGCGCAGCGCCTCGGAATTCTCGGGTGGGTCGCCGTAGGTGAAGATCCGCTCGAACTTGACCAGGTTGCCGTAGGTGTCGTCCGAACGCGACTCCACCTCACAGTCCGGAAGCTGCGCCAGCCCCTGTTCGACTCCGCTCCGGAGATCCTCGAGGTCCTCTCCCCTGATCGGCTGCTCCAGCTTCTGGATCCAGCACGAGATGTGGGTGTCAGGATCGCCCGCGTCCGGCATCCAGATCATGCCGTCGCGCTGGTCTTCGAGTTCCTCGCGATGCCAGTTGGACGGGACGCGAAACTTGAACCGGCCCTCGTGGTCGGAGTACGTGGTGACCCCGTACCAGCGCGGCGGCTGGTCGGGCAGCGGCTTCAGCATGCGGGAGCGACCAGCCTCCGGAACTCGCTGTGGGTCTGAGCCACGGTCATGGACGTCACCTGGAAGCGGCTCCGCAGCTTCTCCACGAACTCGATGGCGTTCTGCAAGGTCCGCGTGCTGGGCGCCTTCGGGTCGCCGTATGGGGAGCCGTTGCGCGCCAGCCAGCAAAGGGCGCGGAATCCCACCCGATCGCGCTCCATCCGCTCCAGCTGTGCCTCGGCCAGCGGCCCGTGCCACTGCTCGAAGTCACCGAGGTCGAGGTTGAGCTCAGGTGGGACGCCGCCCGTGGACTGCGCCGCGTCGGTCGTGACCGGGACCTCCAGGAACTCCAGGCCTCCCGCGCGCAGCCGGTTGCCGGGGTCAGCGAGGTGAGGGTCCGGCACGGCCCCTTCCCACAACGCCCGGTGCTGGCGGACCCGCCGTCCCGGTTCCGAAACCGAGCCCTGAAGGAAGCCGGCCTGCCGCAATACCCCGAAGGTCTCGTCGCTGGCGGAGAACTCCACCGTGCGCACCGAGCGCGGACGCGATCCCAGGAGCTGCGAGAAGCGGTGAACGGACACCTGGACGATCTCCCGCTGGTCGTCACCTCCATAGTGGCCGAGCGGGTGACGGAGGTTGCGACGCAGCTCGGACGGATCCACCAGCAGCGCCACCTCGGCCCCCGCGCTCGCGTACTCCTCGAACAGCGGCGTGTGGTTGGCCAGCACCGAGAGCTCGCAGAACAGCGTGGGCCGGTGCCCGGCGGCGATCAGCCGGGTGCAGAAGCCGTCGATGTTGCGAGCCGAGATCTCCCAGGTGCGGGGGTGCGGGTTGATGCCGCGCTTGCGCGCCGGTGGGAGGCAGTCCATCGTGAAGAGGACCGCCAGAGGCGCGCCCGGGCTCATGAAACGGCAGGGCCCGGAACTCGCAGCACCGGAGGTTCCTTCACCGCGCCCACCCCTTCCAGCTGCAACTCATCCGCGAAGTGGCAGGCCGCCCACTGGTCCGGCTCGATCTGCCGCAGCGGTGGGATCTCCTTCTTGCAGATGTCCTGCGCGTACCGACAGCGGGGGTGGAAGACGCAGCCGGAGGGCGGGTTGGCCGGGCTCGGCACATCGCCCGGGAGGCGCGCGTAGCTGGTCCGGTGGTGCGGGTCCGGCTTCGGGATCGACGCCAGCAGCGCCTCGGTGTAGGGCATCCGGGGCCGCGCGTACAGCTTCTCGGTGGGCGCGGTCTCGACCACGTGCCCCACGTACATGACCGCGACCCGATCGGCGATGTGCTGGACCACGCTCAGGTCGTGCGCCACGAAGATGTAGCTCAGACCGAACCGCTGCTGCAGGTCCTCCAGCAGGTTGAGCACCTGCGCCTGGACCGAGACGTCGAGCGCGGAGACCGGCTCGTCGCAGATGATCAGCTTGGGGTTGAGGGCGAGCGCCCGCGCGATGCCGAGCCGCTGCCGCTGCCCGCCACTGAAGGCGTGCGGGTACCGGCTCGCGTGCTCGGGACGCAAGCCGACCAGCGTCAGGAGCTCCGCCACGCGGTCGCGGCGCTGCTGTGCGCTGAGCAGCTTGTGCATCCGCAGCGGCTCGCTGATGATCCGTCCCACCGTCATGCGCGCGTCGAGCGACGAGAACGGGTCCTGGAAGATCATCTGCATGTTGGTCCAGACCCGTAGTAGGTCATTGGGGTTGGTCGTGGCCAGGTTGATGGGGCCCAGCTCGGGGTCGTTGAACAGAATCTCCCCCGCGGTCGGGTCGTAGAGCCGGATCATGGTGCGGCCGGCGGTCGTCTTCCCGGATCCACTCTCCCCGACCACGCCCAGTGTCTCGCCATCGCGGAGGTCGATGTCGACGCCGTCGACCGCCTTCACGTAGCCGACCGTGCGGCGGAAGAACCCGCCCTTGATTGGGAAGTACTTTTTCAGGCCCCGCACCTGCAGGAGCTTGCCGTCCATCTCCGGCGCGCCGCCGTTCGTATCGTCGGCCCGCCGCATGGGGGTGGCCTCCGTCTGGGTCGTGGCTTCGCCCTCGATGGCGGCCTTACCGTCGGGCGTCGCCATCATGCATCTCCCACGCCGGCCGGCGCGTCGCCGCCCGCCCCGACCACGGACACGTTCTCGGCCCCCTCGGCGACCTCGACCAGACCGCTGGCCTCTTCCCGGGCGCCCTGGCGGCTCTCCTCATAAAGGTGGCAGCGCACGGTGTGCGGGAGCTGCCCGGGGAAGGTGGCGACCGCCGGCATCAGCCGGTCGCAAAGGCCCGCCATGGCGTGCGGGCAGCGCGGGTGATATGGACACCCGGCGACCCTGGTGTAGGGGTCCGGGACGCTGCCCTTGATCGTCTCCAGGCGTTGGGAGCGGATGCCGAGCCGCGGGATCGCCCGCAGCAGTGCCGCGGTGTAGGGGTGCTTGGGATCGTCGAAGATGTCTTCGACCGCTCCCTGTTCGACGATGCGGCCCAGATACATGACCGCGACCTCGTCGCAGATCTGCGCCACCACCCCCATGTTGTGCGTGATCCACATCACCGCCATCCCGGTCTGCGCCTGGAGGTCGCGGACCAGGTCGACGATCTGCGCCTCGGTGGTGACGTCGAGCGCGGTCGTGGGCTCGTCGGCGATCAGCAGCGCCGGGTTGCAGGAGAGAGCCATCGCGATCATCGCGCGCTGCCGCATGCCTCCCGACAGCTGGTGCGGAAAGCGGGCGTAGATCTGTTCGGGGTTGGGCATCCCGACCCGGTCCAGGATCTCGACCGCCAGCTCCTTCGCCCGCTTTCGATTCCGCGTCTGGTGGAGCCGGATCGCTTCCTCGATTTGGTTCCCCACCGTGTAGACGGGGTTGAGGGAGGTCATCGGCTCCTGGAAGATCATGCCCACCTGATCGCCACGGATCTTCCGCATGAACTCGCCCGTGCGACTGTGCTCGAGGAGGTCGACCGGTGGCTCTCCCGGCTCTTCATGAAGCAGGATCTGGCCGTTGGTGACCTTCCCGGGAGGCGGGATCAGCTGCATGATCCCGAGCCCGGTGATGGTCTTGCCGGAGCCGCTCTCACCGACCACGCCCAGCACCTTGCCGCGCGGAACCGTGAAGGACACGCCGTTGAGCGCGCTGACCATCCCGAGCTGGGTCTTGAACTGGACCTGGAGGTCTTTGACCTCGACCAGAGGCTCCCCGGTTCGGCCGCGCGGCCGTCCGGGGGCGGTCGCTGTGGTCGCCCGGTCCTGGTTGGTACTAGCCATAAGGATCCACCGCGTCGCGAAGGCCGTCGCCGATCAGAAGGTAGCAGGTTACGGCGAAGACGACCACCGCGGCCGGGATCAAAAGCCACGGGTGCTGCTCCACCACACTGATGTGGATCGCATCCTGCAGGAGAACGCCCCAGCTGATGGCGGGCGGAAGCATCCCGAACCCGAGGAAGCTGAGTGTGGTCTCGCCCAGGATCGCGGCCGGGATGCCGAGCGCGGCGACCGCCACGATATGGCTGAACGAGTTCGGGACCATGTGGTCGAGGATGATCCTCCAGTTGGAGGCGCCGGCCAGCCGGGCCGCGGAGCTGTAGTCCTGCGACTTGTAGCCCATCACCTTGCCCCGCACCTGGCGCGCGAGGCCGGTCCAGGCGATGAGAGCCAGGATCACGGTGATCAGGAGGTAGCGGCCCACGATCGATATGCCCTGCGGCAGGAGCGCGGTCAGTATGAGCCAAAAGGAAAGGGTGGGCAGCGAGAGCAGGAACTCGACCACCCGCTGCATGCCGGTGTCGACCCAGCCGCCGAAAAACCCCGACGCGGTGCCGAGGATGGCCCCCAGGATGGTCCAGATCACGACGGCGACGACGCCGACCGTGAGCGAGACCTGGGCGCCGAAGAGGATGCGGGCCAGCATGTCACGGCCCAGCTCGTCGCTACCCAGCAGGAACACCTTGGCGCTGCCGTTGACGCCGAACAGGTGGCGGTCCCAGGGGATGACGCCGAACAGCTTGTAGGAGGACCCTTGGGCGAAGAGCGTGAGCGGCTGCGAGTTGCTGCAGTCGGGCGCGTAGGAGTAGGTCAGGGTGACGGTGTTGAGGACCTGTCTGCTCCCGCACACCGAGATCGCCCCATTCGCGAACGTCAGCGAGCTCGGTGGCCGCAGGATGTCGCCGGAGTGCGGGGTGGTCGGGTTGTACGGCGCCAGGAACGGGGCCAGGATCGCCATCGCGTAGAGCACAGCCAGCGCGATGATGCCGAACACCGACAGCTTGCTCTGCATGAACCGCCGGCGCATCAGCGTGAACTGCGAGACCTGGCCGACGTCCTTGGTCTTCTTGATATCTTCGAGCGGGATCGCGACTGCCATCGCGGTTACTCCAGCCGGATCCGCGGATCCAGCCAGGAAAGCGCCAGGTCCGCGAGCAGGTTGCCGACGATGAGCAGCGCCGAGAGCACCATCAGGAACGCGATCGCCAGGTACATGTCTTTGTTCAGCAGCGCCTCGTAGTAGAGCGGCCCGTCGGTGGGCAGGTTGAGCACGATCGCGACCACCAACTCGCCGGAGAGCAGGGCCGGCAGCGCGGTGCCGAGCGACATCACCAGCGGGTGCAGCGCGTTGCGCACCGCGTGCTTCCAGATCACGACCCACTCGCGAAGGCCCTTGGCGCGCGCCGTCTGGACGTACTGATAGTTGAGCACGTCCAGCATGTTGGCGCGCATCACACGCGACTGCCAGGCGGTGCTGGTGGCCGCGATCACGAATACCGGGATCCAGAGGTGACTGAAGAAGTCCTCGATCTTGGCGAAGCCCCAGGGCGCGTTCTCGTACTGAGGCGAGAAGAGACCGCCGATGTTGTGCTGCCCGAGCACGTCGGCGGCGAAGACGAGCACGATCAGCGCCAGCAGGAACTCCGGGATCGCGACTCCCACGAACTGGATGGCGGTGACGACATAGTCGGGAAGGGTGTACCGGTGGGTGGCGGAGAAGACCCCAATCGGCACCGCCACCACCCAGGCCAGGACCAAAGCCAGCACCGAGATCAGGACCGTGAAGCCGATGCGGCTCCACAGCAGCTGAGCCACCGGCTGCCCGAACACGATCGACTGGCCGAAGTCACCGTGGAGGATGCCCCCCATCCACTGGAGGTAACGGATGGGCAGAGGCTGATTGAGCCCGTAGGCCTGCTCCAGCGCCTGCACCTGCTGGGTGGAGACCACCCCGCCCTGGGCCTCGATCTGCTGAATCTTGATGTCGAGCGCGGTGCCGGGTGGCAGGTTGATCAGCCAGAAGCCGACGACCGAGATCACCCAGAGCAGGATGATCATGTAGAGGAAGCGGCGGGCCAGGAAGATGAACATGGCTCAGGAGGTGTGCTGGTCCGGGTTCTCCCAGAACCAGGCGTAGGGGCTGTACTTCCCGTTGGGGATGATGGTCCAGGGATTGGTGAAGCCGCCGGTGTAGGTCTGGTTCTGGCGCGGGACGTTCTTCAGGTCCTTCTTCCCCATCTCGATCTGTGGGTAGTTGGTAACGGTCCCGACGAAGAACGGCCCCTCATTGACATGGATCTTGATGATGTCCCAGACCGCCTGGTTGCGCTTCATGAAGTCGGACTCGGCCGGCGCCGTCTTGAGCAGGTTCTGCAGCTGCTCAACCGGCCCGCCGGGGTCGGGCGCGATCCAGGCCGGGTTGCGTGACCAGGGATCCAGGTTGGCCTGCTGACCCTGCTGGGGAGTGCCCTGAAGCAGGTAGTACTGCCCTTCCATCGGAGCCCAGCGCTGGTTGTCCTCCGGCACCAGCCAGTTGGCGTAGGTGAGGCAGTTGGGCCCGTCGCCCACCTCCCAGTCGCAGTAAGACTGCAGCTGGCCGGCCCCCCACTGGGTGAGGCGGCTGGTCGCCTCCACCGGGGAGGCCTGGGCGTTGAGCCCAATCGCCTGCAGGTCCTGGGCCAGCAGCTGGTTCCGGTTGACGTAATCGGGCTGCGCGTTGGACGCGTACTGGATCAGAATCGCGAGTGGGGTGCCGTCGGGAAAGGTGCGCCACTGCCCACTTTTCTTGACTCCGATCGAGTCGAGCAGCTGCCCCGCCTTGGTGGGGTCGTAGTTCAAGTAGGAGGTCCGCCACTGGTTGTAGACCTGCGGACCGTTGCCGACGTGGAACTCGACCGCCTTCGGGCTCATGGTGCCGGTGGTCAGCTGGCCTTGCTCGAAGTAGATCGTCTTCTGGGCCTGTCTGCGGTTGTACGCGAAGGAGAGGGCTTGGCGGAACGACTTGTTGCGGAACAGGGTCCGGTAGGTGGTGTCGTGGTAGTCATAATTGAAGAAGAACACCGCCGCGGTGCCCGACCCGCTGTCCCAGTACCAGAGGTCCATGCCCGCGGTGCCCTGCAGGGTCGAGACGTCGGCCAGACCGAGGCCGATCTGGTCGCCGCTCACGAAGTCGGCCTTGCCTTGCTGGATGGCGAGGCGCATGGAGTTGGGGTCCTGGTAGTTCTGGTTGGTCAGCGTGTCGATGTAGGGAAGCTGGTTGCCCTGCTTGTCGATGGCCCAGAAGTAGGGGTTGCGCTCGACGGTGATGTACTGGCCCGACTTGTAGCTGGAGGCCTTCCAGGCCGCCATCGTGGGGTTGTCGGGGTTCCGCAGCCAGTCCACCTTCAGCATGTAGTTCGTGGCCCAGGCCGCGCCCACCGACGGGTTGTACTTGGGGTGGAACTGGGACATGTAGTGCTTGGGGTCCATGAACTGCGGGCCAACACCGCCGGTGTTGATGGAGCTGGTCCCCCGCTTTGCCCACATGGCGATGAAGTCGACCGCCAGCGGCGTCGGCGCGTCGTACTGCAGCTGCAGCGTGAAGTTGTCGACCTTGGTCATGGTGACCGGCGTGCCCTTGCTGGAGCGGAACTCCTGCGAGGCCACCCACCCGGGGACGGTGCCGATCTCGTCCTCCCACCAGAAGATGATGTCGTCCACCGACCACGGCTGGCCGTCGGACCACTTGAGTCCATTGCGGAAGTGGAGCGTCAGCTGCGTGAAGTCGCTGTTCCAGGTCCAGCTGTGTGCCATGTAGGGGCCGATCGAGGCGCCGTCGTCGAGCCAGCGCATCGCCGAGTGCCCGTACATGGCGTTGATCAGGTTGTTCGACGTCTGCTGATCGGTGGGGTCGGAGCAGACCCAGGTCCAGGTGCCGCCGTACTTGCCCTCCGTCATCCAGTCGTGGGGGATCACGTAGGGCGGGTTGGGGACCCGCTGGTGCACTGGCGGCAAAGTGCCGGCCTTGACCTTGGCCGCCAGCTGCGGAGACTCCTTGAGCGTGCCGTTGAAGGGGATGTCGGTCTTGTACTCGATGTCGGTTTTGGTGATGTGGTAGACGCCGCGCTGGGTGACGGGGCCCGAACTCGACCCGCTACTGCTGCTTCCGCCGCCGCTGCCACAGGCCGCGACGACCGTACCCGCGGCCAGGACGCCTGCCCATTGCAGGAACTGGCGCCGACCAACGTTTGCTGAACTCATCCGAGCCATCCTCCTGACACGCGTCGGTGTCTAGCACTGTAGTGGAGCGTCTGGTGCTCCGGGCGGTCCGAGCCATAGGCGACCAACGCCGGCACCCGAGCCGGTTGCTCGATCTGCTCGAGCCTGCGCGCCCCGCTGATGGTCCAACCTTTATCCACACCTCCGGTGCCCGGGA
Source organism: Candidatus Dormiibacterota bacterium (assembly GCA_963790575.1). GTDB lineage: Bacteria > Chloroflexota > Dormibacteria > Dormibacterales > Dormibacteraceae > CAVTSA01. The sequence goes on from CAWBPD010000012.1 coordinate 478,650, forward strand.
ATATAGGCCCTGGAGACCGGAGTGTCAATTCGTCGGCAGACTGGCCGTCGCGCGCCCTCGCGTCCCGAGTGACCGCGGTGCAGTCCGGGGCCGCGGTCGCCGGAGCGTCGTCAGTGGTTGAGCCCGGCTCCACTACGGCGCCGTCTCCGGCACCGCGTCGATCTGGACTTCCCCATCCGCCGGGTTCACCACCGCCGCGGCGAGGAACCACCACCAGGCGTGCATATCCGGGGGACGGCGGCACCGGAACACGACCTGGTGCCGGCCGGGCCCCAGGGTCACCGGCGAGGTGCGCCGGCTCCGCGGCGAGGTGTCGACGGGATGGGTCGCTCCGGCACCCCCGACGTCGGGATCGAGTCGGGCGCCGCACCAGACCTCGACCGGTCCGCCCGCGAAGTAGGCGAATGCCACCGGCCGCTCCGAGGGCAGGGTGAACGTGGCCACCGCCCAGGCCGTGTCCTCCTTCTCGCCGGGGGCGTCGAAGGACCGGGCCAGACGGACCACGAAGGGCTCGCTCAACTCCCCGAAGTCCGGGTCGCAAGGGTCCTGGCGCTCGGTCCGCCAGGGCAGGGCTGGAGTCGCCGACCTGGCATCCGCCGCCACCCCTTCCGGATCCGAGCCATCGTCTGGGGAGCCGGGTGCGACGCGCCACGCTCCGAACCCCGGTTGCAGGACGCGCGAGCGGTGCCGGCGGCGCAGTTCTTTGCCCTCCCAGCGAACGATGGCGTCGACCGTCCAGCGCAGCGACTCCGGCTCCCCCTCCCAGCGAAAGGGCGCCTGGAACGCGCGTTCCGAGTCGCGCAGCGTGGCATCGGAGGTGACCGTCCGGGTCTCGCCACCCCGCTCCAACGTCCAGGTCAGGGAGACCTGGGTGGCCGCTCCGGACTCCGGCGGCGCGACCACCACCCAGCCCAGGGTGCCCTGCGCCTCTTCGGGCGCGCGGAATTCGAGCACGTGAACCAGGGGACCGCCGGCACGCGCGACGGCAGCCGGGAGGTCCGCAGCCCCGCCCAGGCGTTCCAGGTCGGCTTTCCGCAGCGTGTCGTTGAGCGCCTCCCCCCGCCGGCTGAGTGGACCCTCGGCGCGTACTTCCACCATCACCTGTGCACCGGCCGCCTCGAGGTCGATGGTGATCCTGCCGTGTTCCTGGTCGTACTCCCAGCCCGGCACCGCGACCCCGCCGACCCAGACCTCCCGTGGCCGGTTGCAGTGCTCCAGGCGCAGCGTCAGCCGGCGGACCTCTGACGCCGGCTCCACCTCGAGGCGGCATCGGGAGGCATCGGGTGACTCGACGCGCGCGGCCGTCCACCCGCACTCACCTTCCAGGTAGGCCCGGGTGGTGCCGTCGTCGTGGTAGACGCGGGTGGACCCGGCGGCCCCCGGGAACACCGAGAGCATGACGTGCTCGGGCGGTTGCTCGGAGGTCGACAGGGCCGGTTCGGCGAGGGGCAGAATGGTGCCCGCGCGGAGGAACTGCGGCACGCTCGCCAGCCCCGCCGGTCGGGTGATCCAGCGGGGACCGAGGACGGTCTCGCCGGTGGTGCGCTCGATCCACTCCCCGGGTGGCAGCCACACGTCCTTCGCCGCCGCGCCGGTGGTCGGGTCGGTGGGCTCCACAACCGGTGCCACCAGCAGGTCATCCCCCAGGAGGTACTGATCCCGGGCCAGGTAGGCGCTGTCGAGGTCGGGCTCGATCCACGACATCGGCCGCACCATCGCCAGGCCCCCCTCAGAGGTCTGCCGGGCGCAGGTATAGAGGTAGGGGAGGAGCTCGAGCCGGGCCCGGAACGCGTCGCGGGCGATCGTCTCCACCTCGAGGCCGAAGGCCCACGGGCGGCGCTCGTACGAAGGGTCGCTGCTGCTGTGGAGCCGGAGCACGGGGCTGAAGGCGCCGAACTGCACCCAGCGCACGTACAGCTCCGGCGTGTCGGCGCCGAAGTGGCCGCCGATGTCGTGACTCCACCATCCGTAGCCGACATTGGCGCCGGCCGCCGTGTAACGGGGTTGGAAGCGCAGCGCATCCCAGGTCGCGAGGGCGTCGCCGGAGAAGCCGACCGGATACCGGTGGCTGCCCAGACCACCCCAGCGGCTGAAGACCAGGGGTCGCCGCTCCGGCCCGCGCAGCAGGTCGCGATGGTGGAGGTGGTTCAACCACGGCAGGGGATCGAGCCCGGCCAGCTCGGACGTCCGGCCCTGCTGCCAGTCCATCCACCAGAAGTCGACTCCCTCCTCCTCCAGCGGGTGGTGCAGCACCTCGAAGTAGGCCTGGGCGAACCGGGGGTCGGCGATGCGGAACGGGATCGGCTCACCGCCGGCCGGGTCGAGCCCCATTGCTCGGGCCATCTCCGGATAGACGGACTCGAACGGCCCCACCCCCAGCGCGGGGTGCAGATTGAGGGTCGCGTGAAGGTGATGCCGGTGCACCCAGTCCAGGAATCCGGCCGGGTCCCCGAACAGGTCTCGGTTCCAGGTGTACCCGGTCCAGGCGTCGGGGGTGTGCCAGTCCATGTCGATCACCAGCACGTCGAGTGGGAAGCCGTGGCTGCGGAACTCCTCCACCAGCGCCTGCAGGTCCCGGTCGCGATACGCCCAGTACCGCGACCACCACGGCCCGAGCACCCAGCGCGGAGGCAGGGGGACCGCGCCCCCGAAGCGGGTGACGTACTCGGAAACGGCGTCCGCGTACCGGTGGCCGTAGCCGAAGAAGTACCAGTCCTGGCGTCCGCCGGCAGGCAGTGGGGGCTCCACCCAACCTCCGCCGGACGCAAAGCGGAAGCCGGCACCGTCGTCGACCAGCGCCCACCCGGAGCGCGAGACCAGCCCCGGCTCCAGCCGCGCCTCGCCCCGGCGACTGTCCACCGTGCGCCTGGCGCCGCCCAGGTTCCAGCGGTCGACCAGCCCCGGCGTCCAGTGCGTGTGGGGCGCGTCCAGCAGGTCGACGCTCAGGTTGTCCGGGCCGAAGGGCTTGCCATCCGGCTGGTGCCGAAGGCGCAGGTGCGCGGTTTCGACCACCGTCGCGCCGCCCTCCTTGAGGACGCGAAACGGCGGCACCTCTGAGCGGCGGTTGGGGAACGCGTAAGTGGCGCGGTCGTCGAAAACGCCGTCGCCGGTCCACTCCAGGCGCAGCAGGCGGGAGGCGAGGAGGGTGAACCGGGCGGAGCCGCTGCGCACCTGCGCCTCAGGGGCCGCCACCGGGTCTCCCTCCAGCCGGACCCGCTCCCGGAACGTGGACGTATCCGGTGGTGTGTCAGGCACCCGGCGAGTGTAGAGAGCGGAACGTGCTCTCGCCGCTGACGGCCGGGTCAGATCCGGATCACCCCGACCCCGGGGATCGCATCGTAGTCACCGTCCTGGGTGACGACCGGAATCTGCTCCACGACGGCCGTGGCCGCCACCAGCGCATCAAGGACCGGGACCCGGCGGCGATCGGCACGGAGCGCGGCGACGATGCGAGCGAACTGACGCGCTACCTCAGCGTCGACCGGTAACGGGTCCCACGTCGATTCGACCGCCGAGAGGGTCGCCACCCGCGCGGGTCGATCGGCATCATTCGCCATCAGGACACCGATCGTGAGCTCAGCCAGCGTCACCACTGAGACCTCGGTCTCGGTGACCTCCCGCATCTCACCTAGCGGCCGGCCCGACTCGGTGGCGACAAAGAAAGAGGTGTCAAGCAACGCCCTCATGCGTCGTCGGTCGTGTCCGGCAGCAGCTCCCGGACGTCCTTGAGGAGCGCTCGGTCGGCGGGGTGCCGGGACGCGATCGCGAGGGCCTCGGCCGCCGGCACGGTGCGACGGCGGCGCAACGGCACGATCTCCGCGACGGGCCGCCGGTCCACCGTGACGGTCAAACGCTCACCCCCCTCGACGCGACGGAGCACCTCGCTGACCGTGTTGCGCAGCTCGCGAACAGAGACAGAGCGGTCCACAGAGGGATCGTAGCACATGTGTACGCATATGGTGATGCACTACCGGGCCCTCGGAGGCACGGGATAAACCCCCGCTGGTGCACGTGCACCACCGGGCCCTTGAAGACGCGGGATAACCCCCGCTGGTGCACCACCGGGCCCTTGGAGGCACGGGATGACCCCCGCTGGTGCACCACCGGGCCCTTCGCAAGCCCCGGTAGGCTCGCCCTGGATCGTGGAACGAGGTTGGACGGTGGCCGGTCGTTGGGGGGCGTTCGTGGCCCGGCGCCGCTTCTTCGTGCTCGGCGTCTGGCTGGTCGCCGTGGTTGCCCTCGGGGTGCTCGCCACCACCACCGCCCAACACCTGTCACCGGCCGGCTTCCAGACCGGCACCCCGGCGTCTGCGACCGCCGACACGGTCGCGCGGGTGTTCCCGCAGCGCACCTCGCCGGTGGTGATGGTCGTCTTCTCGTCGCCTTCGACCCCGTTTACCGACCCCGCCTACCAAAGGCAGATCGCGGCCTGGGAGCAGAGCCTGCAGACGCTGGTGCGCGAGCAGCACGCGGGGATGACGGTGCAACCGGTGCCGGGCAAGGACGGGCGGACGTACGGCCTCTTCGTGGTAACCAACCGCAACGCCGCCAACTATGTGGGGCTCGCCAGCCAGGTCCAGGCCATCCACCACCCGGGCCCGGCTCACATCTACATCGGCGGCCTGGCGCCGGTCTACAACTCGTTCATCCAGGACTCAGAGCAGGGCGTGGCGCGCTCGGAGGAGTACTCACTGCCGATCGCGCTCGTTCTCCTGCTGCTTGTCTTCGGTGGCGTCGTGGCCGGGCTGCTGCCCGTGATCACCGGCTTCTGCACGGTCAGCGTGGCGATCGGCGTGGTGGGCCTTATCGCCCGCACCCAAGAGGTCTCGATCTTCGCCCTCAACGTGAGCACGATCCTGGGCCTCGGGCTCGGCATCGACTACTCGCTGCTGGTCGTGAACCGCTTCCGCGAGGAACTCCGGGCGGGCACCGAGCGCTCACAGGCGGTGGCGACGACGGTGGCGACGGCGGGGGTCGCGACCCTGATCTCCGGCTCCACGGTGGCGATCGGGTTCGGAGCGCTCATGCTCTCCCGGCTCAACGTGGTGTGGTCGATCGGCCTCGGCGGGGTGGTCGTGGTCGCGATCTCGGTCGTGTCCTCCCTGACGCTGATCCCGGCCCTGCTCGCACTGTTCGGGGGCGCGGTCGACCGCCTCGCGCTGCCGTTTGTGCGCGGCCGCGACACGCGACCTTTCTGGCACGGCCTGGCCTCGCTGGTGATGCGCCGGCCGGCGGTCTGGATCATCGCCGTCCTCTGTGTGATCGCCGTCCTCGTCTTCCCCGCCCGCAACCTGCTGCTGGGTGTCGAAGGTGTGGAGTCGCTGCCTCCCTCGGCCGATCCGGTGACGGCCCAGCGGCTGGCCCAGCAACACCTCGGCGTGCCGGTGCACGCGCCCACCCTGGTGGTGGTGCACGGCGTCCACACGCTCGGCGAGGCGGAGTACATGCAGGCTCGGATCGAGGCGGTGAGCGGCGGCCGCCCCGTGACCGGTCCGGCGTCGGTCCCGCCGCAGGCGTGGGACCTCTACCTGCGCGACGGCTACGCGATCTTCACCCTGACCCAGCCCGCCGCCGACAACTCGCCGGTCACCCACGCCTGGTTGAACCGGCTGCGCACGGCCCAGACGCCGCCCGGGGTGACACTCCAGGTCACCGGCGAGGCCGCCATCTACCAGGACTACCTGGCCGCGCTGACCTCCGACTTCCCGAAGATCTTGCTCGCGGTCCTGGCGGGCACCTTGGTCCTGCTCGGGCTGGCGTTTCGCTCCGTCCTCCTCCCGATCAAGGCCGTGCTCATGAACCTGCTCTCGGTGGGCGCGGCGCTGGGGGTGCTGACCTGGGGCTTTCAGGAAGGGCACTTCGCCTCCGTCCTCGACTTTCAGCCCGTCGGGTTCGTGGACGCGACGCTCCCAGTCATCATCTTCGCGGCCCTGTTCGGGATCTCCATGGATTACGAGGTGTTCCTGCTCAGCCGGATCCGGGAGGAGTGGGCGGCCGGTGCGTCGAACACCCGCGCGGTGGCAGTGGGGATGGAGCGGACGGGGCAGATCATCACCTCGGCGGCGTTGATCCTGGTCGCCGTCTCCTCGACCCTCGCCCTCGCATCACTCACCCTGGACAAGGCGCTCGGGGTGAGCTTCGCCGTCGCCATCGTGGTCGACGCGACGTTGATCCGCCTGCTTCTGGTGCCGGCTCTGATGCGTGTGCTCGGCGATCTCAACTGGTGGCCGATCCGGCACCGACCCCGGTTGGATTGAGCGGACCGGTTATTCGGTCTTCCGCGAGGGAGCCACCACCTGGAGGTCGAACGAGCCCTGGGTGGAGCCGGTGTTGGCGACCACGCCCCAACAGCCGGCCTTGGGAAAGACGAGTTGTGAGTCGTAGACCGAGTCGCTGCCCGAGACGTTGGTCTTGGGGACCGTCTTGGTGAAGTGCGTCCCCTCGACGTTGATGCCGGCCACGATCTGCAGGTTGGGCCCGGCGGCGTCGTTCTGGACGAACCAGGCGATCCGCGTCGCCTGATGCGCGTAGACCGTCTTCCCGCTCTGCAGATAGGCGATGATCCCGGACTGGCTGGGGCTGGGCTGGATGCGAGGTTGCTTACCGCTGACCGTGATCGGTGACGCCGAGCAGAGGTCGGAGGTGTTGCCCGGTGCGAGCCCGCAGGCGCTGACCGCCAGCACGCAGAACAACAGCACGGCGCAGACCGGCGCCGCCACCAGCTTCAGCATCTGGTCCGACTATGGCAGGGCGGCGGCCCGCCGCCTCCCCCCGATCTGAATCCGGCGCAGGACCAGGGCGGCGGCGCAGCCGATCACGATCAGGGCGGCGGCGCTCCAGAATGCGGCCGGCGGTGCGATTCCGTACAGGCCGCCCGCAGTCAGGGCGCCCAATGCCTCGGCGCCGTAGGAGGCGCTCTGGAAAGCGCCCTGCGTCCTGCCCTGGGCTCCCGGTGGCGCCGCCTCGCTGACCCCCGTCAAGAGCGCCGGGTTGCTGGGCAGCGTCATCGCCCCCTCCAGGAGTCCGAGCAGGATCAGAAGCAGAACCGAGGTGAGGAGGGGGTAGATGGCCAGGAAGATCGCGAAGGCGAGGATCGAGACGATCGCCGTTCGCAGCCTCCCGAACCGGTCCACGAACCTGCCCGCGAGACCACCCAGGAAGACGAGCGGGATGCCATAGGTGGCGAAGGAGATCCCGACCTCGAAATAGGTCGCGCCGCGGCTGGTCAGGTAGAGGCTCCATACGGTGTCGTAGGTCGCGAACGCCCAGCCCAGCGGCATCGCCAGCGCGAGGAAGGGCGCCAGCCGCCAGAGGACGGGGCCGACCTGAAAGGGAGCCGTCTCCTGGGACCGGCGAGCGGCTACTACCCCGGGGCCCGTGCACGGCGGGGAGGAACAGCATCATCCCGGTCGCGAGCAGGCAGAAGAACGTGCCGACCCAGAAGACCGCGCCCAGGTTGAAGCCGGCCACCAGACCGCCGACCGCGGGCCCCAGGACGAGCCCCACCATGTCGGAGGAGCGCAGCATCCCGAAGGCGCGCGCCCGCCGGGAGCCGGCGAGGTCGGCGATCATCGCCGCCGCCGCGGGCAGGTAGGCACCGGCGGCGAAGGCGTGGACCACCCGCAGCGCGATCAGAAACCAGACCGGGAGCGGCAGCAAGTACAGAGGAAAGACCAGGGCGTACGCGAGCAGGGCGCCCACGATCACCGGCTTGCGGCCGATGCGATCGGCCAGCCAGCCGCCGGGGTACTGTGCCAGCGCCCGCCCGACGACGCCGCCGGCGAACACGAGACCGACGAGGAACGCGCCCCCGCCGCGCGACCGGATGAACAGAGGAAGGATCGGGAGGAAGAAACCGATCCCGATCCCGGTCAGGGCGTTTCCGGCGAGGAGGGTCCAGAGCGTGCGCCGGTCGAGGCCCGGCACCGCGGCATCCGTCGAGGGCGCTTCGTCGTCGAAGCGTCCCACCCGGGCGATCCTACGAGAGGCTCGTCCCGCCCCGCCGGCCGGCTCCCGGGGTAGGCGCAAACCCCCGATTGCCGGCACTCAGGCCTCGCAGAGCGCACGCAGACCCCCGATCGCCGGCACTCGGGCCTCGCAGAGCGCGCCAGGCCCCCTAGTCGGCGATCGCGTCCAGAGCGGTGACCCGGTGGGGAGTGACCCGCACCGCCAGTTCGCCGGGCACGCCGTTGCGAGCCCCGAACTCCTCGGCACGCTCCCCGCCCATATAGCGCCCGCCGACGATGGTCGCCACGCGCCGCACCTCGGAGAGGTCATCGCTCGTGACGGCGCGACCCTGGATGGACACGTAGGCGTAGGGCGGTGCCTCCAGGTCGACGCAGAGCGCCACCCGCGAGTCGCGCGCCAACGCGCGGGCCTTGAGCGTGGAGGCGGCGGTGGTAAAGACGAGGTCGTCTCCTTCGAGCGCGAACCAGACCGGGACCACGAACGGCTGCCCGTCCGCGCGTGTCAACGCCAGCTTCGCGGTGCGCGTCCCCTCGGCCAGGAACGCGTGCCACTCCTGCCGCGACATCTCACGCATGGTGCGATCAGACCTTGGCGGTGCCGGCGGTGTCCAGGTTGGTCTCCGCCGTCTCCAGCAGGCGCCGCACCGTCAGCACGCCGGGCGGGCGCCCGTCGGAGCGAACCCGCACCCGGCTGGTGTCATTGAGGAGCATGGCCGAGAGCGCGTCGGCCAGCGTGCCCGTGCCCTTCACCTCCGGGATCTCCGCGGCGCCGTCGTCGTCTTCCAGGTGAGCGAGCTCGATGGGGAGCACGGCGAGCCGCTTCTGGGCGCGATCCGGCCCCAGAAAGCGAGCCACGAACTCGGTGGCGGGCTGGCCCAGGATGCGAGCCGGCGCGTCGTACTGCTCCAGGACCCCGCCCTGACGCAAGAGGGCGATGCGGTCCCCCATCTTCACCGCCTCGTCGATGTCGTGGGTGACGAAGGCGATCGTCTTCCGCACCTCGCGTTGGATGCGCAAGAACTCATCCTGCAGCGACTCGCGAGTCACCCGGTCGATGGCCCCGAAGGGCTCGTCCATCAGCAGCACCGGTGGATCGGCGGCGAGGGCCCGGGCCACGCCGACGCGCTGCTGCTGACCACCCGAGAGCTGGGCCGGGTAGCGCCGGGCGTAGACGCCGGGGTCAAGACCGACCAGCTCCATCAGCTCGTTCACGCGCCTGGTGACCCGCCGTTTGTCCCAGCCCAGCAGGCGGGGGACCGTGCCCACGTTGTCGGCGATGGTGAGGTGAGGGAAGAGGCCGGTCTGCTGGATCACGTAGCCCATGGACAGCCGGAGCTTCACCGGGTCCATCGCCATCACGTCCTGTCCGTCGTGGAGGATCTGCCCCGAGGTGGGCTCCACCATCCGGTTGATCATCCGCAGCGTGGTCGTCTTGCCGCACCCCGAAGGGCCGACCAGCATGCAGGTCTCGCCGGTCTCGATCGTCAGCGACAGGTCGTGCACGGCGTTCTGGCCGTCCCCGTACTGCTTGCTGACAGAAACCAGCTCCAGCATGGTTCGGTAACGTTACCGAACCGCGGTGAAGGCTCCATCGCGGACGTGTCTCGATCTTGATCCGCGACCGACGAAGGAGGGGTGGTGACTCCGGCGCAGTGGGCGGCCTCGTGGCTCGACCTTCCGTGGCTGGCTCAAAACGCGGGCCAGATCGCGGCGTACCTGGTGCAGCACATCGAGCTGACGGTGCTGGCGGTGGCGATCGGCCTCCTGATCTCGATCCCCGCCGGGTTCGTGGCCTGGCGCGTATCAGCGTTGCGCGGGCCCCTGCTGGGGACGGCGGGCGTCCTCTACACGATCCCCTCGCTGGCCCTGTTCGCGCTGCTGGTGCCGTTCACCGGGTTGTCCACCCTGACGGCCGAGATCGGCCTGGTCGCGTACACCCTGCTGATCCTGATGCGCAACGTGGTGGTGGGTCTGGACGGCGTCTCGCCCGCGGTCCGGGACGCCGCCGTCGGGATGGGCTACCGCCCGCTGCGGCGCTTTCTCTCGGTCGATCTGCCGCTGGCCCTCCCCGTGATCATCGCCGGCGTGCGCATCGCCACCGTGACCACCATCGGGCTCGTGACCATCACGGCGCTCATCGGCGAGGGTGGCCTGGGACAGATGCTGACCCTGGGGCTCATCAATGAGTTCAAAACGGAGATCTGGGTCGGCGGCCTGCTCTGCGTGGTGCTGGCCGTCCTGGCTGACGTCGGGCTGGCGCAGCTGCAGCGAGTGCTGACACCCTGGAGCCGCGCCTGATGGGCCTGCTGACAGAGCTGGCGCACTGGTTCGCCACCCCCGCGAACTGGCGGGGCACGACCGGCGTCCCCACCCTGGTCGGGCAGCACGTCCTCATGTCCCTGGCGGCGACCCTGATCGCGATGGCGCTCGCGCTGCCGATCGGGGTCGGCCTCGGGCACGTGGGGAGGGGTGGCCTGCTCGCGATCAACGTGACCAATGTCGGCCGCGCCATCCCCTCCTTCGCGCTGATGGTGTTCTTCGTGCTCGTCTTCGGCCTGGGGACGGCTCCGACCTTGATCGCGCTGATCGTGCTCGCCGTCCCTCCCGTGATCACGAACGCCTACCAGGGCATGCGCAGCGTGGACCGGGAGCTGGTCGACGCGGCCCGGGGTCTGGGTATGACCGAATGGCAGCTCCTGCGGCAGGTGGAGGTCCCGGTCGCGATCCCGGTCATCATGGCGGGAGTGCGCACGGCCGGCGTCCAGGTGGTCGCCACCGCGACCCTGGGCGCCTACGTAGCGTGGGGAGGACTCGGCCTCTTGATCGAGCAGGGCCTCAACACGGCCACCGGCTACTCGGAGTTGCTCGCGGGGGCGATCCTGGTCGCGCTGCTCGCGGGCGTCACCGAGGGATTGCTGGCGCTGTTGCAGCGGTTACTGACCCCAGCCGGGTTGCGTAAGGTGGGCGCTTCGCGTGCCGCCGGCGCGGCCGAATCGTCCGCATCCAGCAACCGGGCGGCCGCCTGAGGCCGGCTCGCAAAGGAGAAACGCGATGAAGAAGGTGGCCTACCGGGCCCTGCTGTCCGCGGTGCTCGGCCTCAGCCTGATCGCCGCGGCCTGCGGGTCGTCCGGCGGAGGTGCGGGCGGGAGCAAGGGGACGGTCACCATCGGTTCCCAGAACTTCTCAGAGAACGTGACGCTGGGCTACATCTACGGCGGGGCGCTCGCGGACGATGGGTACACCGTCAACTACAAGCCGAACCTGGGTGCGCGCTCGGTCCTGGCGCCGGCGCTGGAGAGCGGGACCATCACCATGTATCCGGGCTACAGCGCCAGCGAGCTCGGCTACTACTCGGGGAACGCCAACCTCGAGACCACCAGCGCGCAGACCAACGTGCAGCGCCTCAACAACTACCTCAGGAAGAAGGGCCTGATCGCGCTCAACGTCTCGCAGGCGGCGGACGAGAACGCCTTTGCCGTCACCGGCGCAACCTCGCAGAAGTACCACCTGACCAGCCTCGACCAGCTGACGCCGATCGCCGGTCAGCTGACTCTTGGTGGGCCGGTCGACTGCCCGCCCCGAAATGACTGCCTGGCCGGGCTCCAGAACGTCTACGGCGCGCACTTCCAGAGCTTCAAGCCGCTGGACGCCGACGGTCCGCTCACCCACACCGCGCTGCAGCAGGACCAGATCCAGGTCGCGGTGGTCTTCAGCAGCGACGCCATCATCGGACAGGACCATTGGGTGATCCTGAAGGACCCCAAACACATTTCCGTGGCCGACCAGGTGGTGCCTCTGATCAACTCCAAGAAGATCGGAACGTCCGGCCAGTCGAAGCTGAACGAGGTCTCGTCGAAGCTGACCACCGCGCAGCTGGTGCAGCTCAACACGCAGGTCTCGGTCAACGAGGAGGCGCCCCAGCAGGCGGCCCAGACCTGGCTCAAGAACCACGGGTTCAGCGGCAAGACCACCTAGCCGGCACGCAGCCAGGAAGGGCCATCCGTCGAGAGATGGCCCTTCCTGGTCCGGGATTTCGGTACATCTGTCGACAGATGGCCGAAGGGTTCGGTGGGGGATTTGGGGCCTTCGAGTGGGAGATCCTGCCGCCGCACCCGGCGCTGCCGCCGCATGAGCAGATGGCGCTGGAGGAGGTGCTGCTGCAGGAGGTGATCGGCGGCGAGCGGCCCCCCACGCTGCGCTTTTGGGAATGGACCCGGCCGGCCCTGGTGCTCGGGTCCCATCAGGTGCTCGCCAACGAGGTTGACCTGGAGGCCGCCCGGGCGCTGGGCTTCACCGTCTGCCGGCGCCTCAGCGGGGGTGGCACCATGCTGGTGGAGCCGGGCCGGAGCATCACCTACACGCTGGTCGCCCCTGACGCGCTGGTGCGGGGCCTCTCCTTCGTCGAGTCCTACGCGCGGCTCGACAAGTGGGTGGTCGACTGCCTGCTGTCCATCGGCGTGCCCGCCGGGTACCGCCCCATCAACGACATCACCTCCCCGGAGGGCAAGATCGGCGGGGCCGCCCAGGCGCGGCGCCGGCAGACCGTCCTGCACCACACCGCCATCGCCTACGACCTGGACCCCGACCTGGTGCCTCGTTTGATTCGGCTCGGCCGGGAGCGGGTCAGTGACAAGGGGGTGCGCAGCGCGGCCAAACGCGTCTCGCCGCTGCGGCGCTGGACGTCCCTCTCCCGCGATGAGGTGGTGAGCCGCCTCCTGGCCTGGTTCGGCGGCCTCGCGACCACGCGCCCGGCCCGCCTCGACCAGGAGGCCCTGCAGCGGGCCCGCACGCTGGCCCGGGAGAAGTACGCGACCCCGGCCTGGATCGACCGGCTCCGCTAGGTGGGCCGGCTTCCGGGCTCCGCGGTCACTCGACGACGTAGCAGGTGGGCACCATCTGCTGGGACGACTTCGGGGGCCGCTCGTACTTGCGCTCCTGGCGGGGCGGCAGCTTGAGGTGGGCGGTCGACACCGGCTCGTACGGGAACTGCCGCAGCAGGTGTGTGATCAGGTTCAGGTGGGCGGTCTGCTTGGAGTCCGTCTCGACCACGTGCCAGGGCGACTCCTTGGTGTCGGTGTAGGCGAACATGTCGTCCTTGGCCTCTGAGTAGTCGACCCACCGCGCCCGAGCCTCGAGATCGGTGGGGGAGAGCTTCCAGCGTTTGGCGGGGCTGGTGAGGCGCTTTTGGAACCGCCGCTCCTGCTCCTCGTCGGAGACGGAGAGCCAGTACTTGATGAGGTCGATCCCGGACCTGATGAGCATCCGCTCGAACTCGGGGCAGGCGCGCATGAAATCGTCGTACTCGGCCTGCGTGCAGTACCCCATGACGCGCTCCACGCCGGCGCGGTTGTACCAGCTGCGGTCGAAGAGGACGATCTCGCCCGCCGCCGGGAGGTGGGCGACGTAGCGCTGGAAGAACCACTGCGTCCGCTCGCGCTCGGTCGGCGTGGTGAGCGCGGCCGCGGTACAGACCCGCGGGTTCAGGAGCTCGATGATCCGTTTGATCATGCCGCCCTTGCCGGCGGTGTCGCGGCCCTCGAACACCACCACCACCCGCAGACCTTCGCGGTGGATCCACTCCTCCCACTGGACCAGCTCAACCTGCAGGCGCCGAAGCTCCTTGCGATACTCCTTCTTGGTCAGGCGCCGGGGGCTGGAGGGGTCCTGCTCGGGGCCTGGGCGGGCGCCGTCGCTCCGGGCTTGCTCCTTCGTCTTCGGTTTCGTCATCCTGGCCATGGTCCGCTCCTTGCGCCAGATCGGCCTTTCTCCTCCGGCCGGTGGTGGTGCTCGATACCGTAAGCGTCCTAACGTTGAGTGTTGAGCATCGGCCCGGCGTAGAGGGCCCGACCATGCGTGCACCAAGGAGCGACCAATGACCCTCGGTTACACGGACAAGCTCTACCTGCTCGCCTTCGACCACCGTTCCTCGTTCTCCAAGGGGCTGTTCGGTCTCAAGGGCGAGCCCACCGCCGACGAGCTGGCGCAAATCCAGGTCTCCAAGCAGATCATCTTCGAGGGCCTCCAGAAGGCGCTCCCGGAGCTGCGCGGCATCCCCCGCCACGTTCCCGGCCTCCTGGTCGACGAGGAGTACGGAGGGGAGGTCGCCCGGCGGGCCAAGATCGAGGGCTTGACCCTGGCCATGCCGGTGGAGAAGAGCGGCCAGGACGAGTTCGACTTCGAATACGGGGCCGCGTACAAGGACCACGTACTCCGCTTCGACCCCACCTTCACCAAGGTCCTGGTCCGCTACAACCCGGAGGGCGACCGGCATCTGAACCGCCGCCAACTGGGCCGGCTGGCCGAGCTCTCCGACTGGCTCCACGGCCAGAATCGCAAGTTCCTGTTCGAGCTCCTGGTGCCGGCCACCGAGGAGGAGCTGAAGAAGTTCGACGGCTCCACCGACCGCTACGACCTCGAGCTGCGTCCGGAGCTGGAGGTGCGCACCATCCAGGAGGCTCAGCAGGCCGGCGTGGAGCCGGACATCTGGAAGATCGAGGGACTCGACCGCCAGGAGGACTCGGCGCGTGTCGCGGCAGCCGCCAGGGCCGGCGGCCGTGATGGGGTCTGCTGCATCGTGCTCGGCCGGGGCGCCAGCGAGGAGAAGGTGGAGCACTGGCTGCGTGTGGGTGCCACCGTTCCGGGCTTCCAGGGCTTTGCCGTCGGGCGCACGATCTGGGGAGACGCGCTCAAGGCGTGGGTCGCCGGCGAGCTGGACCGGGGAGCGGCGGCTCAGCGCATCTCCGCCAACTACCGCCATCTGGTGAACGTGTACGAGGAGGCCGCCAGGCAGACCGCACAGACCTGAGCGGCGGGACGTTTCTCTACATTCCGGGCCTACGCCGCGCCCGGTAGGACCGGATTGCGGAGAGACGCGCCCTACCAGCTCAGTCGAAGTTGGGACGCTGGTTGCGCGTGCGCTTCAGTTCGAAGAATCCTTCCACGCCGGTCACCGCGGCCACCCCGTCCCACAGCGTGCCGGCCGCCTCACCCTTGGGCGCGGGCGTGATGACGGGGCCGAAGATGGTGTTCCCGCGGATCCGGATCACGGGCGTGCCCACGTCGAGCCCGACCGCATCGAACGCCTCGTCGTGGGACGCCTTGATCTCTTGGTCGAACTCCGTGCTCTCCGCGGCCCCAAGCAGGGACTGGGGGAGGCCGACCTCGCTCAGCGCCTCGGGCAGCGTTTCGGGGTCCTCGCGTCGCCCCTGATTGTGAAAACGGGTGCCGATCGCGGTGTAGAGCGGACCCAGGATCTCTGGTCCCTTCTCCTTCTTCGCCGCCGCGCAGATCCGGATCGGGCCCCAGGCCCGCGCCATCCGCTTCAGGTAGTCCTCGCTGAGACCCTTCCCCTCATGCTGCTCCAGGTTCAGGTAGGCGAGCGACATGATCCGCCAGTCCGTCTTGACCGGCCGCACCTTCTCCACCTCCAGCATCCACCTGGACGTGATCCAGGCCCACGGACACCCGGGGTCGAACCAGAACTGCACCTTCTCTCTCGCCTGCTCGTCGACGCCGTCACTCACGATCGCCCTCTCCTCCGTTCCAGCCCGGTTGGTGTCTGCTCTCCAAGAGTAGCCGCGGGCATCCGATCGCACCGGAGCGCCCGACAGTTCATGGTTGAAACGTGCCCCACGCTGTTGACTCGGCGGATCGTGAGCCCCCTGCCGTAAGAACACCGGACCGCCTCTTCGACGCCTACGTCTTCGACCTCGACGGTACCCTTTACCTGGGTGATGAGCTGCTGCCGGGCGCGCGCGAAACCATCGGGGAGCTGCGCCGGCGGGACCGGGCGGTGCGCTTCGTCTCCAACAACCCGACCCGGGAACCGGAGGAATACGGCCGTAAATTGACGCGGCTGGGCATCCCAGCGAGGGTCGACGAGATCGTGACCACCGTCGGCACTATGACGCGGTGGCTGCTCGATAACGCGCCCCACGCGACCGTGTATGCGATCGCGGAGGCGCCGCTCATCCGTTCCCTGCAGGCGGCCGGGATCCGGCTCTCCGAGGACCCGGCGCAGATCGATCTGGTGATCGCGAGCTACGACCGCACCTTCAGCTACCGGAAGCTGCAGATCGCCTTCGATGCGATCCGGGTGCACGGGCGGGCGCGGTTGATCGCCACCAATCCAGACCCTTTCTGCCCGCTCGACGGCGGTCGCGGCGAGCCCGACGCGGGGGCCATCATCGCCGCCATCCGGGCCTGCACCGGCGCCCCGCTCGAGGTCTGCACCGGCAAGCCCGACCCGATCATGGTGAGAGCGGCGCTGGAGGGCCTGGACGTGGAGCCGTCAGCCTGCGCCATGGTCGGCGATCGGCTCGCGACCGATATCCGCATGGCGCTCGACGCGGGGATGCCGGCGGTGCTGGTGCTGACCGGCGAGACCACGCTCGACGATCTGCGCCGGGTGAGCACCCACGACCGACCCACGTTCGTGCTCGAGCGCCTGGACCAGCTGCTGCCCCAATAGCCAGCCGGACCGGGGCCCCTCCGGGAAGTGACCCCTCCGGACCCGCTTTCGCGGTCCCCTTCCCGGGAAACGGCACGGGGTCAGGGTGGAGGCGCGGTGCTCTCGCGGGTCACCAGCTCCGTCACCAGGTCGACCCGCCGGGTGGAGAGCTCGATACCCCGCGCCAGGTCGAGGAGCATGCGGGCGGCCGTGCGCGCCATGTCGCCCAGGGGCTGGTTGATGGTCGTCAGCTCGGGGTCTGCCCAGCGGGCCACCGGTAGGTTGTCATAGCCGATCACCGACAGGTCTCGGGGCACGTCGAGCCCGAGGCGCCGCGCCGCGCGCAGGACGCCCACCGCCTGCATGTCGGACCCGGCGAAGATCGCGGTCGGCCGGTCCTCACGCGAGAGCAGGCGCGATCCCAGCTCATAGCCGGCGTCGACCCAGAAGTTGCCGTAAAGGACGAAGTCAGGGTCGATCGACACGCCCCGCTCGTGGTGGGCGAACTGGAAACCCGCCACTCGGTGCCGGGCGCACTGAAGACCCTTCGAACCCGAGATGACGGCGGTTCGCCGGTGGCCCAGCTCGAGCAGGTGATTGGCGGCGAGCAGTCCCCCGTTCCAATTGTTGCATCCGACCGTGGGGACCCAAGCCTCGGTGGCGCTGTCCTGGTCGATGACCACGAACGGGATCCGCTGCCGCCGCAGCTGCTCCTGCTGCTCCGCCGAGGGTCCGCAGATCACGAACAGCAGGCCGACCGGGCGCCGTCCCAGGACATCGTCCAGCCACTCCTGCGGCGGGCGGTGTGCTCCGCGCAGCTGCGAGAGGACGAGCTGCATACCCGCGGCCGAGAGGTAGGCCTCCACGCCGCGGATGATCTCCATCGCCCACTCGGAGTCGAAGACGTGGAAGACGAGGTCCACCTGCCCGCTGCCGACGGGATGGCGGCGCCGACGTCGCAGATACCGGTGCCGGTCGAGGGATGCCTCCACCCGCGCCCTGGTCTCGGGCGCCACGTCCGCCCGGCCGTTGAGCACCTTGGACACGGTGGCGACAGAAACACCGACCTCGTGCGCGATGGTGGAGATGGTGGGTGGCCGGTGGCCAAGTCCATCGGGTGTCATCGAGGGCAGGATCCAAGCGTCCGAAACTTACGGCTGCGCGGCCTGGTCGAGCGGAGAGCAAGGCTGGCCGCCGCACCGGCGCGGCCACCCAAGATTCCGCTTGACATCACCGATAGGATCACCAACCATTACGCTGATGGTAGCACCGGGCGTAGAATTTTCGGGAAGTTTCGAACGAATTTCTCGAAGCGTCGGGTTCCCGAGTTGAGCGCGTCGCAACGACGGGACTGGCGGGATGGAGAACTTTCTCCGGCAGCGCGGGCAGACCTCCTGGTCGCGCTGATGACACTGGAGGAGAAGGTCGCGCAGCTTGGCTCTGCCTGGGTGGGCCGTGCCGCGACCGGCGAGGAAGTGGCCCCCCACGAGCGTGACCAGGCCGACGGTCGAGCCTGGCCGTCGCTGATCGCGCGCGGGCTGGGCCAGCTGACGAGGCCATACGGCACCACCGCGATGGAGCCCACCGAAGCCGCCCGCCGGCTCGCGGAGCGCCAATCGCAGATCGTCGCCGCGAGCAGGTTCGGGATCCCGGCACAGGCTCACGAGGAGTGCCTGACCGGCTTCTCGGCCTGGAACTCGACCGTCTACCCGGCCCCGCTCAGCTGGGGGGCGTCCTTCGACCCGCCGCTGATCCAAGAGATGGCAGGCAAGATCGCGCGGACGATGCGCGGGGCCGGCATCCACCAAGGCCTGGCACCCGTCCTCGACGTCACGCGCGACTACCGCTGGGGCCGCACCGAGGAGACGATCGGAGAGGACCCGTACCTGGTGGGCACCGTCGGCAGCGCGTACGTGCGAGGCCTGGAGGGTACGGGGGTGGTGGCCACTCCCAAGCACTTCGCCGGCTATTCGGCCTCCCGCGGCGGACGCAACCTGGCGCCGGTTTCGATGGGACCTCGGGAGCTCGCCGACGTGGTGCTGCCCCCGTTCGAGATGGCGATGCGCCTGGGAGGCGCCCGCTCGATCATGCACTCCTATGCCGAGATCGACGGGTTGCCGGCGGGGGCCGACGAGCGGCTGCTGACCGGGCTCCTGCGGCAGACCTGGCACTTCGGCGGCACGGTGGTGGCGGACTACTTCGCGATCCGCTTTCTGATCTCACTGCACGGCGTCGCGGCGGACGCCGGCGAGGCGGCCGGGCTGGCGCTGCGGGCCGGCATCGATGTGGAGCTGCCCTGGACCGACGCCTACGGCTCCCTGGTGGACGCTGTGCGCTCGGGCGCGGTGGATGAGGCCCTGGTCGACCGTGCCACCCGCCGGGTGCTGATCCAGAAGGCGGAGATGGGACTGCTGGACGAGGACTGGGATCCGGTCGGGGTCGACGGCGAGCTGCGACTCGATGACGACGAGAGCCGTGGCCTGGCGCTCCGGGTGGCCCGCGAATCGGTGGTCCTGGTCCGCAATCAGCAGCACACGTTGCCGCTGGCCCGAGATAGACGCGTGGCGGTGGTGGGGCCGGCCTCCGACGATCCTCTGGCGCTGCTCGGATGCTATGCCTTCCCGGTCCACGTGGGGCCGCACCCCGAGCGGGGCTTCGGGATCGTGATCCCTACCCTGCGCGAGGCCCTCGGGGGGCTCGTCCCCCACCTTGCCTACGCGAGCGGCTGCGCGTTCACCGGAGACGACGCCTCGGGCATCGAGGAGGCGGCCGCGCTGGCGGCCGCCGCCGACGTCTGCGTGCTGGCGGTAGGGGATCGCTCCGGCCTCTTCGGGCGCGGCACCTCGGGTGAGGGCTGCGACGCGGCCGATCTGCGCCTGCCCGGACTGCAGCCGGAATTGGTGAAGGCGGTGCTGGCGACCGGCACCCCGGTGGTCCTGGTCCTGGTCGCCGGGCGCCCGTACGCGCTCGGCGACGAGGTTCGGGAGGCGCGCGCCATCGTCTACTCCTTCTTCGGGGGTCAGCTCGGGGCGCAAGCGCTCGCCGAGGTCTTGACCGGGACCGTCAATCCCTCCGGCCGCCTGCCCGTCAGCGTGCCCCGCGACTCCGGCGCTGTGCCCGGCACGTATCTGGCGCCGCCGCTGGCCCGGCGCACGAAGGTGTCTTCGGTCGATCCCACGCCCGCCTACCCGTTCGGCCATGGGCTGAGTTACACGACCTTTGCCTGGGAGGGCGCCTCAGTCGCCGGTGCGGGTGGCGAAGCCCCTGGTCCGGGCCCTGTCGAGTGGGCGGTCGAGGGCGAGGTCACCGTGGCGGTGGAGGTGCTGAACACCGGCACCGAAGCGGGAACGGAGGTGGTTCAGCTCTACCTCCACGACCCGGTGGGGCAGACGACCCGCCCGGTGGTCCGCCTGATCGGCTTCGCCCGGGTGCCACTGGGCGCCGGAGAGCGCGCCCGTGTGCGCTTTCGAGTCCACGCGGACCTGACGTCGTTCACGGGGCGCGACGGGCGGCGCATCGTGGAGCCCGGGGAGGTCGAACTGCGGCTGGGCCGCTCCAGCGCGGACATCGCCGCCAGCCTGCCCCTCCGCCTGGTGGGCAACGAGCGCGAAGTCGGGTACGACCGGCACCTCCTGGCCGGCGTCGTCCTTCAACCCGGGGCCACGGCGGCCGGCAGGGAGTAACCGCGGTGAGCGTCGTCACCAAGCCTCCAGAGGCGCCCTCGACGGGCGAGACCCGCCAGTGGGTGCCGGGGCCGGGGGGCGGTCTGGGAGGCTGGCGCCGGACCTTGCGCCGGACCCTGCGCCGGGACTGGCAGCTGTACACACTCGCCATCCTGCCGCTCGCCTACTTCGCGATCTTCCGCTATCTGCCGATGGCCGGCAACGTGATCGCGTTTCGTCAGTTCGAGCCCGGCGGCAGCCTCTTCGGCGACTACTGGGTGGGACTCCAGTACGTGCAGCTCTTCATCCACGACGCCACGTTCTGGCAGGTCTTCTTCAACACCCTGATCCTGGGCGGCGCGACGCTGATCTTCACCTTCCCGCTGCCGATCATCCTCGCGCTCCTGCTCAACGAGATTCGCGCCGCACCGTTCAAGCGGGTCGTGCAGTCGATCTCGTATCTGCCTCACTTCCTCTCGATCGTGGTGGTAGCCGCGATCATCCTTCAGTTCGTCTCCCTGGAGGGGCCGGTGAACCAGCTCTTGCAAGCGCTGGGGCACCAAGCCGTGCCCTTCATTCAGGAGCCGTTCTGGTTCCGGCCCATCTACGTCATCTCGGAGGCGTGGCAGACGACCGGCTGGGGCACCATCCTCTACCTGGCGGCGCTGACCACGGTCGACCCCAACCTCTACGAGGCCGCCCGGATCGACGGCGCCAACCGCTTCCAGGAGGCCTGGCACGTGACGCTGCCGAGCATGTTGCCGACCACCATCACGCTTTTGGTGCTCGGCATCGGGACCTTCCTCCAGGTCGGGTTCGAGAAGGTGCTGCTGCTCGAAAACCCGCTCACCTACCCCACCGCCGACGTCATCACCACCTACCTCTACCGGCTCGGCATCGTCTCCAACTCCTTCAGCTACGCGGCGGCGATCGGGCTCTTCGAGGGGGTGATCGGAGTGGTGTTGATCACCTCAGCGAACCTGGCCGCGAGGCGCACGGTGGGGACGAGCCTGTGGTGACGACGGCCCCGGCTCGCAAGGTGGAGGAGCGGCGGGCTCTGCGCTGGGAGCCACGGCCGACCCGCGGTTACCGGGTCTTCCAGGTCATCAATGTCGTGGTTCTGTGCGGCGTGGTGGCGGCGACCCTCTATCCCTTCGTCAATGTCGTCGCCCAGTCGTTCTCGAGTCAGCGGTACATCGACGCCGGACAGGTGGCATTGCTGCCCAAGGGGTTCAATCTGACCACCTACAGGGCTGTCATTTCCAATCCCACGTTCTGGCTCAACTATCGCAACACGGTGCTCTACACCACGGTGGCGACGGTGATTTCGATGCTCCTGACCACCACCTACGCCTACGTTCTCTCCAAAAAGCATCTGCGCGGGCGGCGCTTTTTGGTCGGCGCCGCGGTATTCACCTTGTTCTTCAACGGAGGACTGATCCCCAACTACATCCTGGTCAACACGCTGGGTATGCGGGACACGATCTGGGCGCTGGTCATCCCCAACGCCATCAGTGCCTTCAACCTGCTGGTCATGAAGTCCTTCTTCGAGACGCTTCCGGTCGAGCTCGAGGAGGCGGCTCAGGTCGACGGCGTGGACACCTACCGCATTTTGCTGCGCATCGTGATCCCCCTCTCCAAGGCGGTGGTGGCGACGATGACCCTCTTCTACGCGGTGTCCTTCTGGAATTCCTGGTTCACCGCTTTCCTGTACCTGGACCAGCCCAACCTGAACCCGGTCACGCTCTACCTGCGGAATCTGATCGCGGGGGCGACGGGCGCGACCGTGACCGGCGCCGGGTCGAGTGATCTGTCAGAGGTCGCCTCCAACATCCAGTCGGTGACGATCATCCTCACGATTCTCCCGATCCTGATGGTCTACCCCTTCATTCAGCGCTACTTCGTAACCGGCGTGAGGCTTGGGTCAGTCAAGGGGTAGCGAACATGTCTGTGGCGTGTAAGGAGGAATGTCGTGTACAGGCCAAACCGTCGTGAGATGCTCGCCGCCACCGGCCTGGCCGCGCTGGCGGTGGCCGGTTGTGGAACCGGCGCCGTCTCGAACAGCGGCAGCGGTGCCGGCAGTGGGGGCGGGCACCGTCAGGGTGCGGTGTCGAACTACAAGGCGGGGACCCAGTTCAAGGCCACCATGCCACTGACCTTCTCCCTCATGTACGACAGCAACCCTGGCTACCCGTACAACGCCAACTGGACGTTTTGGAGCGCTCTCAAGGAGCGCACCAATGTCTCGTTCAACTCCACCATCGCTCCTCTCAGCGACTACACCAACAAGGTCAGCCTCTTGATCGGAGCCGGCCAGGAGCCCACCATCATCCCCAAGACCTACCACCCCGCGGAGGTACCGTTCATCGCCTCGGGGCAGATCCTGGCGGTCAGCGACCACACCGGCCTGATGCCCAACTACACACAAAAGGTCAACGAGTGGAAGC
Organism: Candidatus Dormiibacterota bacterium; assembly: GCA_963790575.1. Taxonomy (GTDB): domain Bacteria; phylum Chloroflexota; class Dormibacteria; order Dormibacterales; family Dormibacteraceae; genus CAVTSA01. The sequence goes on from CAWBPD010000012.1 coordinate 501,175, forward strand.
TGGGACCCGACCTGGACCAGAACCGGCAGGCGAACGGTAAGTATTATCTGCTGCCCGGCCTGCACCAGCAGCTCTGGGTCGACTACACGCTGGCGATGCGCTACGACATCCTGGCCAAGCTCAACCTTCCTTCGAGCTGGCCGGAGCTGTATGGGCAGAAGGTGCCGCCGACCTGGAACGACGTGCACGACGTCCTGAAGGCGATGAAGTCGTACACGAGCGGATACCCGATGTCCGATCGGTTCAGCTCCAACGCCAACGGATGGGGCGCCGGCAACCTCTGGAGCATCCTCGGCACCGCCTACAACGCCCCCGCCGGTTGGGGCTATGCGAACGCGACCTGGGACTACACGCGCAAGAGGTACGAGTTCACCGGCGGCATGCCGCAGTTCAAGCAGGTGCTGCAGTACCTGAACCAACTGGTGTCGGAGGGGCTGCTCGACCCGGAGAGCTTCACCCAGAGCGACCAGCAGGCGATCGAGAAGTTCGGCTCCGGCAAGTCGCTCGTGATGTCGACCAACGCGCAGACGGTCGTCAACGATCTGCGGCCGGCGATCGCGAGCGTCCAGGGAGCCGTCGTGCACAAGATCCCGGTTCCGATCGGCCCCATGGGGGACGTGAACCAGGGGACCCGGCTCGAGAACGGCGTCATGATCCGCGCCGACGCGGTCAAGAACAACGACTTCGTGGCCATGATGCAGTTCATCGACTGGCTCTGGTATTCGGACGCCGGCGAGGTCTTCGCCCGCTGGGGCATCCAGGGTCAGACGTACACCGGCAATCCTCTGGAGGGCAACCTCCAGCTCGCGTCCGACGTCGATTGGGGAGGCCTCAACCCGAGTGGTGCCAAGAGTCTGCAGGGAGCATTCGGGTTCTACAACGGCGTCTTCTCCTACGGCGGCAGCACCAAGCTGCTGGATACCCAGTTCCCGCCCGAGGAGCTCCAGTTCCAGGAGGTCATGAACAAACGGAAGACCCTGACGCTCCCGCCGCCGGCACCTCTCAGTGTCGCCGAGCAGCAGCAGGCCCAGCTGTGGGCGACCAACCTGCAGGACTACACCACCCAGCAGGCGCTCGGCTTCGTCCTCGGCCACCGCCCCTTCAGCCAGTGGAGCGACTTCCTGAGCGAGCTGAAGCAGAGGAACATGGACGACTACATGAACCTGGTCACCACCGCGTACCAGCGGTTCAAGAAAAACCACGGGACCACGTCCTAGGGGAGCACCCCGAGGGACAGGGGGTAGACGGGATGAGCAGCCGGGGCACCGCGGAGCAGCGGTTCGGCGGAGGACCACTGTCGCGGGCCTCGGCGCTCGTCTACAACCTCCTCGTCACCGAGATCTTGCTGCTGCTGGCCACCGCGCCGGGCATCGTGGGCACGCTCTTCGTCCCCCCGGCTCCGAACAACGCACCGCTGCTCGCCCTGTGTGCGCTGCCGGTGGGCCCGGCGCTCGCCGCCGCCTTCTTCACGCTCCACCGCAGACGGAGAGACCTGGCCGAGCTGCGGCCGGCCGTCGACTTCTGGCGCGGCTACCGGACCAGCTTCCACGGCGCGCTGTTGGTCTGGGTGCCGGCGCTGGCCTGGCTCACGCTGGTGGCGACGGTCCTGACACATCTGAGCGCGGCCGGCGTGCCGCGCTGGTGGGCGGGGCTGCTCCTGCTCTCGGCGGCCGGCGTCGCGTTGTGGGCGCTGACCGCCCTCCAGATCGTGGCCCTGTTCTCGTTCCGGGCCTGGGACCTTCCCCGGCTCGGCTTCTACGCGCTCACCCGGCGTCCTGCCGTCACGCTCGGCAACCTCGGCATCTTGATCGCGGCGGCGCTGGTCGCGCTGTTCACCTCGGAGGTCGTGCTGGCGCTGGCCGGCTCGATCCTGGTCGCGGCTCTGGTTCGCACGTCGAGGCGGCTCATGGCCGACATCGAGCGCGACTTCACCGAGTGAGGGGTGTATTGGTGGATTTTGGGTAGAATGATTGAAACGTGCCCCTCAACTTGAAGAACCCTGAGGTTGAGCGACTGGCGGCAGAGGTCGCTCGCATCACCGGTGAGACCAAGACCGAGGCGGTGCGCCGGGCACTCCTCGAGCGCCGCCAGCGGCTCGCGCACCAACAGGGATCGGGCAACCGCGGCGCGCGGGTTCGCCGGTACCTGGAGACCGAGGTCTGGCCCCAGGTTCCGGAGGATCAACTGGGGCGCCGGCTGACCCGCCGCGAGGAGGACGAGATCCTCGGGTATGGAGAGCACGGCGTTTGATCGTCGACACCTCCGCCCTGGTCGCGATCGTGATGCGCGAGCCCGGGTATGAGGAGTTGGTCGAGAAGCTGGTGGCATCACCGGCCTCGGGCATCGGAACGCCGACGCTGGCCGAATTGGGAGTCGTGCTGTCGGCGCGCCTGGGCTCCCATCCGCAGGGCTTGATCATCCACCTGCTCGACGAGTTTCACATCGACGAGGTGGCATTCGGGGCCGAGCATTGGCGGGAGGCGGTCGATGCCTTCCGGCGGTATGGCCGGGGTCGCCACCGGGCCCAGCTCAACTTCGGCGACTGCCTCACGTATGCCGTGGCCAAGGTGGCCGGCGATGGGCTCCTGTTCACCGGCGAGGACTTCGCGGCCACCGATCTCGCGCCGGCCTGAGGGGCCGGCCACGCCTAGCCGCTCAGTAGAGGGGCCTCCCCCGCGCGTCGGGGATACCTGACTTCCGGAAGAAGTACGCGTTGACCTGGTCCCGCCACTCGCGGGCGCTGCGGACCTGCTCGTCGAAGCGCCCCCGCACCCGCCGGAACAGCGACTCGTCGACCAGGCCCACGAGCCCGTCCCACCGCCGCCGCATCTCCTCCGCCTCCTCGCAGCCGGCGAAGTGAGAGTCGTAGATGTGCTGGATCACCGTCGAGCCGCTGTGCAGCACATGGCGGTACGGCACGTGGTGGAAGAAGAGCAAGAGCTCGTCGGGACACTGCTGGAGCGACTCGTAGACATCGCACCAGGGCGGTGGGTACTGCTGCGTGTAGCCGGTGCCGGTCGCCCGGGTGCGGTCGCGACCGACGCCGTCCCGGTCGGCGTGGTGGTAGGTGCCCCAGGGCGTGTACTCGTAGCCGTCCACGTCGGGCCCGTAGTGATGGCCGGGACGGACCATGAACCCGACGCCGAGCGGGGTCGTGTATCGCTCGTAGGCCAGCCAGGAGCCATCCATGACCTGGTGGAGCGTCTTCCGCACCAACTCGGGGTCGCGTGTGGCCGCGGGCGCGAACGTGAGCTCGATCCACTCGTCGAGGACCGCCGCCGGGTCGAGGTCGGGGCTCCAGGCCAGCCTTCCGAACCCGTAGAGATTCGCCTGCGCCAGCGGGTGCCCGGTCCAGAACCGGTCGTCGCCGGCGTTGGAGACACCGACCAGGCCGCCGCCCTCCTCACCGCCGACCAGCCCGGCCACGCTCTGACGGGAGCCGCCCGCGAGCGGGAAGCGCAGGACCTGGCTCCACATCGGGACCAGGTAGCAGACGTGGCGCTGCTGGCCCGTGTACTCCTGAGTGATCTGGAACTCGACGGCAACGCGTGTCGAGGGCATCGCCGCCAGCAGGGGTGAAACCGGCTCGCGCACCTGGAAGTCCACGGGGCCGTTCTTGACCTGGAGGATCGCGTTCTCCGCGAACCGGCCGTCGAGTGGACGGAAGTGGTCGAACGCGGCGCGGGCGCGGTCGGTGCGGCGATCGCGCCAGTCCTGCTGGTTGTCGTAGACGAACGCGCGCCAGTGCACCTGGCCACCGAAGGGGCGCAACGCGTCGGCTAGGACGTTCGCCCCCTCGGCCTGCGTGCGGCCGTACGCGTACGGGCCCGGCTGCCCCTCGGAGTCGGCCTTCACCACGTAGCCACCAAAGTCGGGGATCGCCCGGTAGACCCGCTGGGTGGCGCCTTCCCACCACGCGCGCACGCCGGCATCGAGCGGGTCCGCGGTGTCCAGCCCGCCCAGCGTGACGGGCGCGAAGAAGGCGACCGAGAGGTGGACGCGGATCCCGTACGGGCGGAGCAGGCCGGCGATCGCGGCCACGTCACCGAGCCGGTTGGTGAGCAGCCGGGACTCGGCCGCGTGCACGTTCACGTTGTTGACGGCCACCGCGTTGACGCCGCAGGAGGCCAGGAGCCGGCCGTAGGCGCGGATGCGCTCGGGGTCCGGGCGCAGGCGTCCGTGCTGCCAGAAGATCGACCCGCCGGCGTAGCCGCGCTCGACCTGCCCCGTCACCGGGTGCGGTTCCAGGTTGTCCCAGTGGTCGAGCATGCGGACGGGTATCGCGGGGCGGTGGCACTCGGGTCCGCGCTCGCCCGCGAAGGCGGCCTCGCCGAGCCGGACCAGGTGGAAGAACCCGTACAGAAGCCCGCGCTCACCTCCCCCGGAGACCACCGTGGTCCCCTCTTGCCGCGAGAGCACGAACCCTTCCTCGCCGGCCCCGCCCGAGGGGTCGATCGCCAGGACCAGGTCGGGCCGCCCGCTGGCCGGGCTCCCGAGCGAGCCGCCGAAGCGGGCGCAGGCGGCGGCCACCTCCTGCCGGACCGTCTCCGCCAGCAGGCCCCTCCCCTCGAACACCACCTGGCGCGACCCGAGCGGCGCGAACGCCGACAGGGGCAGCCAGGCGGGATGGAGGTCCTCCGGTTCGGTCGCGCTCACGCGGTCATCCCAGCGGACGAGGTCCTGCTCTCGGCCCGGTACTGGAGCAGGGCCCCCAACCGGTAGACCCAGTGCACGAACTTGCCGTAGGGCGCGGTGACGTAAAGGGCGGCCAGCACCGCCACGTGGACCACCAGCGCCGGGCCCAGGAGCGGGGTCGCGCGCAGCGCCAGCGTGAGCAGCCCCGTGAGCGAACCCAGCCCGAGGACGACCAGAAAGGCTGTGTCCATGCCGCTCATCGCGGGCGCCGCCAGCGCGGCCGTCGAGCGAGGCTTGAGCCAGAGCAGGCCGGCGCATCCAACCACCATGGCGACCCCGCCCACCGTCCCCAGGATCACCGGCGCGCTGAGCAGCGGGTAGGGAGGCTCCAGGTGGAGGAGGTCCTGCTCGATCGCGGCGACGGTGGTGGCGAGAAACGCGGCGACGAACCCGCCGAAGACCAGGCTGTGGAGGACCCGGCGGTCGGAGGAGGGCGTCTGCGCCCCGGGGTAGTAGCAGTTGCCGCCGCCCCCCGTCAGGTAGCGGAGCCGGACCGCGTCGCCGAGCGCGCCCCACCAGACGCGCCGGTCCGCCAGCGCCCGCCAGGAGCCACCGGCGTCGCGGATCAGGCCCGCGGTGCCCGCCAGCAGGACCGCCACCACGAACAGCGAGACCGCGAGCGAGGGAAGCATGAGCGCGAGCCAGGGAAGGATGCGATAGAAGGCCCCCGGCCCCAGGTGCGCGGAGAGGAAGCCGGGGCCGCCACCGGTGAGCACGACCCCGGCGAGCGCCAGCGCCAAGCCCGCGCCCGCTACGCCCGCGGCGGCCGCACGGCCACGCAGCGTTCTGCCCAGCCACCGCGGCCAGGAGTACTCGGCGTAGGTCTCCGCTCGCACCTCGCTGAGCGCCCGCGGCACGTTCACCGCGAACGCGTGGGGCGGCGCGTACATGCAGGCCTGGTAGCAGGCGCGGCAGTCGTGACAGAGGTTGGCGAGGTAGGAGAGGTCACCCTTGGTGAAGGACGTGCGCAGCTCGATGGCCGGGAACACCGCGCACAGCCCCTCGCAATAGCGGCAGGAGTTGCAGATCGTGAGCTCGCGCTCGGCTTCCCTGAGCGTGTCAAGCAGCCCGGGCAAGGTGCGCCGCCTCCCTCCCGGCGATGCGTCCGAAGACGGTTCCGATGGTCATCCCGAAGCCGGCCAGGTACCCATGCAGAAGAACATTGCCGGCCATCACCTCCCCGGCCGCGAAGAGCCCGGGCAGGGGGTGGTCCTCGGTGTCGAGCACGCGTGCACGGCGGTCGACGCCGACGCCCAGGTAGGTGAAGGTGATGCCGCAGCGGAGCGGGTAGCCGCGGAAGGGCGGCTGGTCGACCGGGAGCGCCCAGTTGCTCTTGGGGGGTTGCAGGCCGGTGGTGGAGCGCCCGTCGGCGACCGAGGTGTCGTAGGCGTCACCGCCTGCCGTGTGAGCGTTGTACTCGCGCACGGTGTGGTCGAGGCGGTCAGGGTCGAGACCGAGTCCCCGCGCCAGCTCGGGGATCGACGCTGCGGTCACGGGAGGGTAGCAGCCGGGGATGAAGCGGCCCCAGGCGCGGCGGTCGAAGATGGAGAAGGCGGTCTGCCCCGGCTGCATCCCGACCAGCCCTCCCCAGGTGGCGTAGCGGCGCGGCCAGAGGTCCTGGCCCTCGTCGGCGAAGCGCTGCCCGTCCCGGTTGACCACCACGCCCATGGGAATGGAATCGATGCGGGTCACGATCCCGCCGTCGTAGCGCGGGGAGCGGGCGTCGACGGCGACCGCGTGGAAGCCCTTGGGATTGCCCTGCTGCCGCGCGCCCAGTTGGAGGAGTTGCGTCAGCATGCCGCCGTCGTTGCAGGCGGTCCCACGAACCACGTAGTTGTCGACCGCGTCGCCGTGGTACCGGCGCAGCCACTCGAGGTTGGACTCGAAGCCGCCCGACGCCACCACCACCGCCGGGGCTTGCAAGCTGCGGACCCTCCCCTCTTCCGCGACCTCGAGCGTCACCGGCCGGCCGGGCGCGGTGGCGAGGCGGGTCACGTGGCTGCCGTACCTGACCTCGACCCCGATCACCTCCGCCCGGCGGTAGTAGGTGTTGAGCAGAGCCTTGCCGCCGCCGAGGAAGAACCGGTTGGTACGGCTCAGGGCCTGGGTGCCGCGCAGCGCGGGTTGCCACACCACGCCCTCCCGCTCCATCCAGGATGGCGCGTCGAGGGACTGCTCGACCGCGAACCGGGCCAGCTCCAGATCGATCGACTCGCCGGTGACCTTGATCAGGTCCTCGAGCAGCTCGTCGGGCGGGTAGTGGAGGCGGTCCGCGCAGCGCAGGTTGCGGGTGTACTTGCTGTTGCCGCCACGCGTGGCCTCGCGGTCGCGCTCCAGCAACAGGACCCGGGCGCCCGCCTCCCTCGCCGTCAGCGCCGCGCAGAGCGCCGCGTTGCCGCCGCCCACGACCACCACCTCGGCGTCCGCCGGCACCATCCGCCCCATCCTGCTCCTGGCCGCGCGCTCGACCGCCCCTACGCCAGCGGCGACGGGCGGGCGGTGACGCGAATGCCCAGTCCGTCGGTGTCGACGGGCATGGCGAAATCGAAGCGATCCGTCATCAGCGCCAGGGTGCAATCGGTCCCCGGGAAGCCGTCACGAACCCCGCTCGCTACCTCGTGGTAGCGGGGGCTGGCGTGAAGGGCGTCGAAAAGATCGGCGGGCGCGGATTCGCCCAGCAGCAGCGCCTCCAGCAAGCGGGCGCAGGCGACGTCCTCGTCGTGGTCCGGGCGCGAGGCGACCAGGGTGACCAGCTCGCAGCCGCGATCCCGGAGCTCGCGCGCGGTGGCGCTCGCCACCACCAGCGAGCCGGCGTACCGGCGTTCGGCGCGGGTGGTCGCCGCCATCGCCTGGGTTCCGGCCGACGTCCGCTGGACCAGGACGCGGCCCCGCAGGTCGAGTTGCGTGACCTGGGTCGGGGAGTTGCTGATCGGGATGCCCGCCACCGGGAGGCCGTCCACCTCGGCGGACATCACCGACCCGGGGATCCGGGCGGCCAGCGCCTTCGCCTCCTCTACTTCGCGGACCAGGCGGCAGCACGTGGCGCCCGCGGCCAGCGCGTAAGCGCTGACGCTGAAGGCGCGGAAGACGTCGATGACCACCACCGCGCCCTCCGCCGTCGCCGCGCCGGCCACACCGCCGGCGTGCAGGATCCTCAGAGCCCGGCCCTCGCGAAGCCGGGCACGGCCCCTGAGCAGGGGGTCGCGGACGGCGGGGAGAGCTGAGTCACCTGAGTAAGGATAGACGCCGCCCCACCGAGCTCCTCTCAGGCCCAGAGCCGCCTGGTGGCCAGCGCCGCCCCCTGTGCCAGAGCGTCCAACTTGGCCCACGCGAGCTGGGGGTGGATCCGCCCGCCCAGGCCGCAGTCGGTGGAGGCGATGACGCTCTCGCGCCCCACCAGCCGGGCGAAGCGCTCGATCCGGTCCGCCACCAGCTCCGGGTGCTCGACCACGTTGGTCGCGTGGCTGACCACCCCTGGGAGCAGGATCCTGCCCTCGGGCAGGCGCACGTCTTCCCAGACCCTCCACTCGTGCTCGTGCCGTACGTTGCCGGCCTCGAACGAGTACGCCTGAACGTTGATCGAGAGCATCAGATCGACGATGTCCCGCATCGGGATGTCGGTGGTGTGCGGGCCGTGCCAGCTGCCCCAGCAGAGGTGGAAGCGGATGCGGTCCTGGGGCAGGTCGCGGATCGCGTGGTTGAGCGCCTCGATGCGGGGTTGAGTGAAGCGCCGGTATTCCTCCACCGTGGGCTCCGGACTGATCTGATCCCAGTTCTCGGCGATCGCCGGGTCGTCGAGCTGCAGGATCAGCCCAGCCTCCACGATCGCCCGGTACTCCTCGCGCAGGGCATCGGCGCAGGCGTAGAGGAACGCCTCCTCGCTCTCGTAGTACTCGTTCCCGAGCCGCGAGCAGCTGGCGGGGGCGATGGAGGTCATGAACCCCTCCTCGACCCCGGCCGCCTCCAGCGCCGCTTTGCAGTTGGCGATGTCGGCGGCGATCGCGGCCTGGCCGACGTACGTGAGCGGACCCCGGCACACCGGGTGGTACGGTCGCCGCCGTCCCGTCGTGATGCCGCTGGAGGGGTCGTTGTAGGCCTCCGCGAACCGGACCCGGTCGCGCCGGTCCCCGAAGCTGCTCAGCACCACGTGGCCCGGCGACGAACGGTGGGCCGGCTGGTCGTACAGACCGACCGGCTCCAGCTCGAGGCCGCCCAGGCGTTTGAACGAGTAGGTCCACCAGGCGCCGTAGTCGACCGGCTGCCCCATCGCCTTGCCGAACTCGCCGTCGCCGACGATGTCGATGCCCACCTCGCGCTGCCGGGCGACCACGTCTCGCACCGCATCCCGGAGGCGGGCCTGGAACGCTGCCTCGTCCTTGGCTTCGCCCTCCTGCCGGGCGCGGTTGAGCTCGATCAGGTCCACCGGCCGGGGAAGGCTGCCCGCCTGCGTGGTCAGGATCCGCTCGCTGCTGTTGCGCACGCCCACCTCCTTTGGTCCCCGGGCGCCCGGGACGCGCCGGATGCCCTCTCACAGCTCGATCGTGGTTCCGACGCCCAGGGCGACCGCCCGATCGTAGGCCAGGCGCGCGGCCGCCAGGTCCTCGGCCGCGTGGCCCATCGAGCGGTAGACGGTGACCTCGTCCCGGGTCTCGCGGCCCGGGGCCTTCCCCGCGATCAAGGATCCCATCTCGGTGCCAAGTGCGGGGTCGAGCGACTGCAGCTCGTAGCAGCCGGCGGGTGGCGGCGAGAACGCGTCGCGGGTCTCGACGAAGAGGTGCCCGCCTCTCACCGTCGCCTCATCCAGCTCGGAGCCCTGGACGTTGAAGCCGACCGAGGTGACGTGGGTCCCGGGCGCCAGCCAGGCGAAGTCGAGGATCGGGGTCGCCGCGTTGGTGCAACAGGCGACGATGTCGGCGCCGCGGACGGCCTCCTCGAAGCCGGCGACCGCGTGGGCCCGGGGGTCGCCCCCGGCCAGCTTCTCGGCGTGAGCATGGGTGCGGGAGGCGACTCGGATCTCCCGGATCGGGCGCACGCGCGAGATCGCCTCCAAGTGCGCGGCGCCCTGCACGCCGGCCCCCAGGATGGCGAGCACCGCGGCGTCGGCTCGTGCCAGCAAGCGGGTCGCAAGCGCGGCCGCTCCCGCGGTCCGGGCCGTGGTGATGTGGGTCCCGTCCATGAGCGCCAGGAGGGCGCCTGTGGCCTCGTCGAAGAGCGAGATGACGGCCAGGTGGGAGGGCAGCCCGTGCGCCCCGTTGCCGGGGAAGACAGACACCTGTTTGGAACCGAGTCCGACGCCTGGGACGTAGCCCGGCATCACGCTGAGCATCCCGTCCGGCGCGTTGGCGGCGGGGCGGGGCGGGATCGAGGCGCGGCCCTCGGAGACGATCACGAAGGCCTGTGCGAGGCGGTCCAGGAGTTGGTCCGGATCCAGGACCCGCGCCACCTGGGCTTCGCTGAGCACCAGGGGATGCTGAGTGGGCTCGTTCACGCTGGGAGCATAGACCAGCGTTGAGAGTGCGCCGCCGCCACTGCGCGCGCAGGCGCTGCCCGCCGAGCAACTCGGTGGCTACCGTGAGGAGTATCGCTCGTTGGTCAGGGCATCGCTCTCAAACCCCGAAGTGCGCGTGGGTGACAGCTTCACCGCGCAGTGACGAGCAGTCGCGTGGCTGATACTGACGGTCATGGACGTCACGCGCGAACGAAAGCCGACCCGGCGTGGTCCGGGCGAGAACTTTACTGGCAGCGTCTGGCTGGACGAGGTGGCCAGTAATGAGACGCCGTCGCGGGTGCGCTCAGGCATCGTCCACTTCGAGCCCGGCGCGCGCACCGGCTGGCACCGGCACCCGCTGGGGCAGGTGATCCATGTGCTGGAGGGGGAGGGCAGGGCGCAGGCCGAGGGTGCTCCGGTGGAGGTGATCCGGGCCGGCGACACCGTGCACTTCCTGCCCGGCGAGCGCCACTGGCACGGGGCCGCGCCGACCCGGTTCATGACGCACATCGCGATTCACGAGGCCGACGCCCACGGCGTTCACGTCACCTGGGAAGACCACGTGAGCGAGCAGGAGTACCGGGCCGGGGACTGAGGCGGGGACCGCCATGCTACGCTGTGCCACATGGACGTGTCAGTGCGTGAGCTGCGCAATCACACCGCGCGCGTGATTGGCGCCGTGGAGAGTGGCGAGCGCGTGGTGCTGACGGTTCACGGGCGCCCCGTGGCGGACATCGTCCCGCACGCCGAGAGGGCAGAACGCAGATCCAGCGCGCAGCTCCTCGCTGAATTGAGGGAAGTCGAGGAACTCGCGACCCGGCTGGGTGTACGCGGTCGGGCGCAAGACTTCGACACCGGCCTCACGACCGACGACCTGGCCTCCTCGTCTTGACCGGTGGCGATCGCTCCCCACCGGAGGGTGGGCGCGCCGTCCCAGCAGCCGGCCGGTGAAGCGCCTCGGTCCTGAACCGGCCGGAGCCGCCGGGTATCTGGCTGACACCAGTGTCTTCATCGCCCACGAACAAAGTCGGGTGCTCGGCGAGCCACCGCCAGGAGACGCTCGGATCTCGGTGGCCACGCTTACCGAGCTCGGCCTTGGGGTTCGGCGCGCCCCTGACGAGGCGCTGCGGCAGGTGAGGCAGGCAACCCTGGAGCGTGCACGGCGATTCATCCCGCTGCCCTATGACGAAGCCGTGGCGGCGCGCCTTGCCGAGCTGCTCGCCGCGGGGCGCGACCGTCAACGGCGAGCGGGTGCGATGGATGCCATCATCGCCGCCACGGCGCTCGTCCACGGCCTCGCGGTGTGGACGCAGGACGACGATTTCGACGTGCTCGCTCAGCTGGCGTCCGACCTCGTGGTGTGGCGCGGATGACGGGTCAGCGGGCCCGCAGGGTCCAGGGACGGGAACGAACCCCGGGGAGGCCGGCGAAGACCAGGTAGGCGGTGGTCTCCTCGGTCGCCCAGTACCGGTGCTGCTCGCCGGGGTTGATCAGGACCAGCTCCCCCTGGCGCGCCAGGCCCTCCTCCTGCTCCTCACCGTAGTGCAGGGTGCCCTCGGTCACGATCATCGCCACCGGCACGGCGTTGCGGTGCTCGGGGACGCGCTGCCCCGGCTGGAGGCGGAGCCCCACCACTCGCATGCTCCCGCAGTCGGCGATCCGCTCCCACCCCAGCGACCGGTGCTCCACCGCGTCCAAGTATGTCCGGAAGGGCCGTTGGTGCACGAACGTCCCACTTCGACGCCCGGAAACGGACTGTTGGTGCACTGTGCACCGACGACCGGATGTCAGGCAGCCGAGCGCCAGGTCTGGTACGCGACCTCCAGTCCGAGCCCGCAGAGCACGGCGCCCGACACCGCTTCCAGCCAGCGCCTTGCTCTTCGGGCCAGCCGGCTCTGCCCCACCTGGGCCAGTCCCCGCCCGTAGATGAGCAGCCAGGTCACGAGCAGTGCCTCGAAGATGGCGATCATGAGCACAATCCGGGCGGGGTCATCGCCGGGCCGCAGGAACTGGGGCACCAGGGTGAGGAAGATGACGCCCGCCTTGGGATTGAGCAGGTTGCCCGTCAGGCCCTGGAGAAAGCCACTGCGCCGGGACCAGGCCGTCGGGCGAGCCCTCATCGGCACCTCATCTCGACGCGCCCGGCGGCGCCAGGCCGACCGCAGCGCCAGCACCCCGAGCACGCAGAGATAGCCGGCCCCGAGCAGGCGGAGCAGCGAGAACAGCAACGCCGAGCGTTCGAGCAGCGTCGCCACCCCGAGCGCCGAGGCCAGGCTCCAGCCGAGGATGCCGGTGGCGACCCCGAGCACGGTCGGGAGCACCATGCGGGCCCCTCCGCGCAGAGCGTTGCGCGCGACCAGGGCCATGTCTGGTCCGGGGGCCATCACCAGCAGGGCCACCACACCCGCATAGGCCAGCAGCCGGGCGTCGAGGAGCCCTCCCATCACCTCATTCTCGGCCCCCATCACCGCCGTTTCTCCCGGCGGGGGTATCCACTTCAGCGGAGTTGTGCGCCCGGGGGTCCCGAGTGCCGGCGATCGGGGCCCGGCGCGGCCTCTGGATGCCCCGAATGCCGGCAGTCGGCGTTCGCGGCGCGCTCGGTACCGACCTGGAGGTGCTCGAAGCGTTCGAAATGAATCGTGGATCGGGATCTGTGGGCAAGAAGGGTCTCATTCGAGGTGCGGAAGGCCCCCTTGCGAAACGGGGAGTATGGGTGGTCGAAGATGGTGCCGCGTCGGGCGGAGCAGCGGGAGGCGCGTGAACTGGCCGAGCTGTGGCTGGCCGCGCGCCGCGCCGCCATCCCTGCCCTCCCGCCCCCGGCGCACACGGACGCCGAGGTGCGCCGGTGGTTCGAGGAGGTGGTGCTGCCGTCCTCGGAGGTATGGGTGGTGGGGCCACCGGGCGCCGTCAGCGCTCTGCTGGTGCTCGACGGAGCCTGGCTCGAGCAGCTCTATGTGCGGCCCGGCGAGACCGGACGGGGTCTGGGCTCCACCCTCCTCGAGCACGCGAAGGCAGGCCGCGACCACCTCCTGCTCTGGACCTTCCAGGCCAACCTCGACGCCCGGCGGTTCTACGAGCGCCACGGGTTCCACGCCGAAGCCACCACCGACGGCGACAACGAGGAGCGCGCCCCCGACGTCCGCTATCGCTGGGACCGCCCCCGATAACGGGAATTCACCACTGCTGCTGCGTGGCCATCGACATCCGCTGGATCGAGCCGCCGTTGTCCTCCATGTGGTCGTACGCCGAGTGGACCGCCACCCGGCCGGGCCCGAACACGGTGAGCCAGATGTAGCGGTTGGCCCAGCGTCCCCAGGGTGACCAGGCGCCGGCCGGGTACTCCAGGTGGAGCTGCATCGACACCGAGGGATCCTTGTAGAGCAGCGCGGTGGGCTTGATGAGCATCGCCTCCCCCTGTCGCAGCGTCCGCACGAAGGCATTGCCGGGGGCATGGAGCAGGAGCAGCCCGGGCTGGCGGCGGGCGACGAAGCGATCCATGAACTGCCCCACTGGGTAGTGGTACTCGGTGTCGTCACCGTTCCGGGTCGACCACCACACGTTGGTCTGGAAGAAGCCGTACTCCACCGGCGCGGTGGCGACCAGGAACGCGTGCTCGCGGACGTCCACCCCCTGGCCCGGCGGCAGCGGCACCGCCACCATCTCGCCGGGCGCGTCACGCGAGAAGGCGATGTGGCCCGGACCCTGCGCCTGCGTCATGATCAGCGGCAGCCCCGCGAACATGCGCTTCCAGCCACCGATCTGCATCACGCCGACCTCGACCGTGGGATCGCGCCAGAGCAGCACGTGGTGGGTGAAGTAGACGCCCTCGCCCGGGGCCAGGTTGCAGTCGGCGACCGGTACGTAGGTGCCTGAGACCTGCACATCGGAGCGACCGAACTGGATGCGCGCCATGTCACGGATCGGCGGCAGTTCCAGCCATCCGGAGTCGCTCACCTCCTGCCGGACATCGACCGGTGCGCCGCAGTGCGGGCAGGTGACCGCCTGCGCAGGCAGCGGGAGCCGGCACCAGGGACAGGCCGCGTTGGTCGCCATCGCACTCACTCCGTGTGGTGGTGGACGTACATGGACTGGATGCCCACCCGACCGGGCCCGGTCAGCCGCGCCAGGTTGAGGCCGGCCCCGCCGAACAGACCGGTGGAAAGGCGCTGGGTCTCCACGTTCATCGTCACCGAGGAGTCCTTGTAGAGGAAGCCTCCCGGCTCCACCAGGACCGACTCGCCCGGCTGCAGCGTGCGCTGGAAGACGTTGCCGTACCCATGCAGAAGCAGCAGGCCCTGCTCCGCCTGGGTGGTGAAGCGGTCCATGAACATGCCGCTGCCACCGAAAAGGATGTTCGCCAGTCCCTTGATCCGCGTGTAGGTGTAGTTGATCGAGTGGGACGCGAGCAGGAACGCGTGCTCGCGGACGTCGATCTCGTGACCTGGCAGCAGCGGGAGCACCACGATCTCGCCGGTCTGATCCCGTGAGAACGCGATCCGGCCGGGGCCCTGCGCGATGGAGATGACGAACGGCATCCCGGCGAAGGCACGCCGCATCCCGCCCTGCAGCCGCATCACCGACATCGGCACCTGCGGGTCCTTCCAGAGCATCACGTGGTGCTCGAAGAAGACCCAGTCGCCGGCCCCCAGATTGATCTCGGCTACCGGAACCACCTCGCCCTCGACCTGGCAGGTGCTCTGGGAGAACCGGAACTCGGTCATGTCGCGGAGGCGGGGGGCTTCCCGCCAGCCGGAGTCGCTGACGACGTTGCGCACGTCGAGCGGCGCGCCGCACACCTGGCACGACGTCGCGCCACCAGGGTTCTGCGCGCGGCACCACGAGCACTCCAGGCGCTGTCCGGTGTCGATCATGCGATAGAGGGTAGCGGCGGCGTGCCCCGGCGGCGCTCCTAGAGCGCTCCTAAGTCAGACCGGCAGGTTCCACTCGTCGATCACCCGCCCATGGTCTCCATCCTGGAGCCGGCAGAGGGTTCCGGTGGTGAGCGAAAGGTGGGTTGCCACCGTGATCTCCAGGCCCGTCCAGGCGGTCGCCAGCGCCCGCAGGAAGTGACCGTGCGAGAAGAAGACGACCGGTCCCGGATGGCCGTCCAGCAAGTCCAGCGCCGCCTGGCAGCGCGCGTAGAGCCGGCCTGGCGACTCCCCACCCGGGCACCCGTCGTGGTAGATCTCCCACCCCGGCCGCGTGGCCTGGATCTGGGCCGAGGTCAGCCCCTCGTAGTCGCCGTAGTCCGCTTCCCGCAGCAACGGGCTGACGATCGCGTCCGGAAACCCGGCCAGCTCCGCGGTCCGGCGGGCGCGGCCCCGATCGCTCACGAAGGCGGTCTTGACCCCGGCCTCGGCCAGCCGGGGCCGCAGGCGCCGTGCCTCTTCCTCGCCCTCGGGCAGCAGCGGCAGGTCGGTGATCCCGGTGTGGCGGCCGTTGAGCGACCACTCGGTGGCGCCGTGGCGGGCGAGGTAGAGGTCGTAGTTCACCTCCTACGTCCCCTTGACGGTGGTTCCCACGAGGCGGACCTGATCGAGCCCCGTGGCGCCGGTCACCGGCCCAGCAGTTGGGGGTGGTCGGACTCGAGCGCGCGGTGCGCGGCGTCGATGACGGCGCTCGCGCGCAGGCGCTGGCCCCACTGACAGCACACGATGCCGAGCGCGGTCCGCTTCCCCAGCGGCGCCAAGTCGTAGTCGGTCGCCTCGACCAGGCGCCGGGCGGCATGAGCGGTGCCGGACATGTCGGTATCGGGAAGGAGGGCGAGGATGGTGGGCGGATGGCGGCCGAGCACGCCCGGCGTGTCCACATCCCGAAGCGTGCGGGCGATGGCGCCACCGATCACCTGCAGGAGCGCATCGTCCTGGTCCTGGAGCGGCTGCCCGGTCCCATCGACGCCTCCGTCCAGCGCTGCGGGCTGGACCAGCAATACTCCCAGCGTGCGCCCGTAGCGGAAGGCGCGCGTCAGCTCGTCTTCCAGGATGGGGCGTACGAACCGGTCGTTGAAGAGACCGGTGAGACGGTCGACGATGTGGAGCGGCTGCGCGTCGGGGTCGTCGATGCGAACGCCACAGACGTGGCAGAACGTGGCCTCGGCGACCAGCCTGCTGCCGCAGGCGCCACAATGCTGCGCGCCCGCCCGGCGCCGCACCCTATCCCCCAGGGACATTTGCGGCGATAGCGTAGCAACTTGTCGTCGCTCCGGCCCCCACAGGCCGACGCTCCGGTGGCCGGCTCCCGGGTCTCCTCGCAGCCCAGATTGCCACCCGATTGCCACCCGATTGCCGGCACTCGGGGCTCGCAGAGTGCACGCAACCCCCCGATTGCCGGCACTCGGCCATCGCAGAGCGCCCGCAGACCCCCATCCGCGGCCGGCGTCGGTCAGCCGACCGCCTGTTGCCGGTGCTTGTCGATCGCGCCCAGCCAGGCCGCCGCCCACGTATCGACGGAGTCGATGACCTGCTCCAGGGCGCGTCCCGCCTTGGTCAGCTGGTAGCTCACGCGCACCGGCGGGCCGGGGTCGACCAGTCGCTCGACCAGCCCCTCCGACTCCAGCTCCCGCAAACGCTCGGTGAGGACCCGATCGGAGATGCCGGGGATCCCCGTCAAGAGGTGATTGAAGCGAATCGGAGGGCCCATCAAAGCCCGTATCACCGCCCCCGACCACCGCTTCCCGATCAGTTCGATCGCTCGTTGAAACACGGCGTCATAGTCGACCCCAGGACCCGCCATAAAGGTTGATTGTAGATGGCCGCGGCCTCCGCGAGTTGTCCGTTTTCTCAGCCCGCTGGGACACCGCTGGTCCGGGCTCGACCGACTTCCGTCCGGCGCCCGCCCAGACCGGATCCGAGCTACACCGGGCTGAGATCGATCCAGACCGTCGCGTAGGGAGTCAGACAGGCGCCGCTCAACGTCCCGTACAGAGGTTCGCGAAGAGTCCTCCCACCGGCCAGCACCTCCGGGTCGACGACCACCTCCTGGTGCGTCAGATTGACCAGACACAGCACGCCCGGACCGCCCTCGCCTCCGCGGCGGATCGCCAGCACCCCCGGGGGTGCGTCCGGCAAGGTCTGGGGAGACGCAGGGTCGAACGCCGGGTGCGCGCGGCGGGCGCGGAGCAGTGCGGACATGCGATCGAACACCTGCGCCGTCTCGCTGGCCCCCTCGGCGAGTGCCGCCTCCAGCGATGCCACCTCCAGGCGGCCGTGGTTCAGGTCCCGGGCCCAGCCGGAGCGACGGTAGGCCGCCTGGTCATTGCGGGAGCCGAACAGGCTGTGGATGTAGATCCCGGGCACGCCCGGGAGGGCGAGCATGATCGACTGGGAGGCGAGGAACCGGTCGCGGCACCGGGGCCAGGTCTCGGCGGGGTCGGAGAGCGCGTCGAACAGGGTCGCGTTCAGCTCGTACGGGCTCTCCCCGCCTCCGGGGTCGCTCTTCATGGAAACCTGGCCACCGTGGCGGCGCACCTGGGCGGCCAGGGCTTCGATCTCGTCCGGCGACAGCAGGCCGCGCGCCGGGACCAACCCGATGCCGTCGTGGGAGGCGATGAAGTTGAAGAAGGTGGTGCCGGCGGAGGGCGTCGACAGCTCCCGCGCCCAGTCCCGCAGCCGCGCCGCGTCGCCGCGCCGGAACGCGTCCAGGACCAGGGGCGCGAGCGGGAACTGATACACCATCTGGGCCTCATCGCGGCCACATCCGAAGTAGCTCACGTTGTCGGCGTGCGGCACGTTGGTCTCGGTGACGAGGGCGACCCCCGGCGCCGCCGCGTCCAGAAGGTCGCGGAAGAGCTTCACCAACTCGTGCGTCTGGGGAAGGTGGATGCAGGTGGTTCCGACCTCCTTCCAGAGGTAGCCGACCGCGTCGAGCCGGATCCGGGTGGCGCCATGCTGCACGTAGGTCAGGAGCACGTCCAGCACCCGCAGCAGCAGGGAGGGATGGTGATAGTCGAGGTCGACCTGGTCGGGGCTGAACGTCGTCCACAGCCACCTGGGTCCGGAAGCGGTCTCGAAACGGGTCAGCAGTGGCGTGGTGCGGGGACGCACCACAGCGGAGAGGTCGGCGCCCGGGTCCGCGCTCAGGAAGTAGTCGCGCTCCGGCATGTGGTCCTGGAGGTAGGAGCGGAACCACCCGCTCTCCGCCGAGAGATGGTTGCAGACGAAGTCGACCATGAGGTCGAAGTCGCGCCCGAGTGCCTCGACGTCGTCCCAGGTCCCGAGGCGGGGGTCGACCTGCAGATAGTCCTTGATCGCGAAGCCGTAGTCGGAGGACCAGGGAAAGAAGGGCAGGACGTGGATCCCCGAGACGAGGTCGCGCAGGTGGGCGCCGGCGAACGCGCGCAGGGTGCGGAGCGGCCGCTCCTCGCCCTGGAGGGTGTCTCCGTAGGTGATCAGAAGGACGTCTGACTGGTCCGGCCGGTGGCGGCCACCCGGGCGACCGTGGTGAGCGCGCCACTGTTCCAGATGCCCCTGGAGGATGGCTGCCGTCCCCCGCCCCTCCTCCTCACCGTAGAGCCGGCGCAGCCGCTCCTCCAGCACGGTCTCCCAGCCGACTAGGAGGCGCCGAGCGACACGTTCTGGCCCTGGGCCGTGGCCAGGAGTCCTGACGGGTCGACGGCGACGCTCGTCACCTGCACCCCGAAGGGAAGGCCGGAGACGTCCACCGACACCGCCAGCTGGTTGGTGACCGTGCCTGAAACGTCGACCTGGAAGCCGCCGGCGTTGGCCTGCACGTTGGTCGGGTTGAAGGAGACGGTCGACCCATGCAGCGAGACGTCTTCGATCGCGGTGACCGGGACCGAGGCGCCGAAGACGATGACCGAGCCGCTCACCTTGAGCTGCGACCCCGAGGCGCTGACCGTGAAGCCCGCCGGGAGCGGAATGGCGGAGAACGGAACCAGACCGTGCAGATCGACGGAGCCCGCGGTGGCCGAGCCAAAGTCCGAGCTGCTGGTCAGGAATGGCTTGGTATGCACGTCCTTCACGGTCGCGTTGACGTCGTCGACGGTGATGTTCTGGGCGGTGACTGAGGGGATCGCGATGTCGATCTCCCGGTACTTCCCGAACGCCCACTGGGTCAGGAAGGGGGTGCCGGTGACGTCCACCTTCGGACTCTGCGAGAGCCGAAGCTGGCTCGTCAGCTGCTGCGCGACCAGGCTGGAGGCGTAACTCTCGCCCACCCGGTCCGCTACCACCAGGGCTGCCGCCAGCAGGGCGAGGACGACCAGCACGCCGATAAGGGCCTTCATGCGTGCCGAAGCCTACCCAGAGCGAATCGGCCGTTGGTGCACCAAGCGGCCGTGCCCCGGCCGCGAGGCAGGGCGGTTGGCGCACCGATCCACCGTCTTCAGGAGCGAAGTGCGACCACCGCCGTGATGAGAAGCACGACAGCCGCCACCGCGTGATAGACGATGTCGCCCCAGAGCGCTGCCGGCACCGTCACGGTGAGACCGAAGCCCACCCCTAAGAGGGAGATCACCACCGACGTCAGCGCGACCCAGCGGCTGCCCCGACCCCGGACCAGGACGTAGACCGCCGCGGCACCCAGCAGCACCGCGAGCACCGCCTCCGGAATCCGGGCCCCCGGAAACGGGTCGGTGAGTGGTCCCAACGGAAGGCCGAAGTGGATGATCGAGGCGATCGCGAGTCCGACCGCCCCGATGCCGAGCAGGAGGGGCAGCGCCGGGCTGGTGTGTGAGTTTCGGGAGTACGTCCTGAGTGCGTTGGTCATGCCGGCAGGATCACGCCCCGACACCTTCCCGGGCATCCGCTGAGCAGCGGAGATCGCATCTACGCCGGTGGGCGTAGCCGGCCTCACGGAAGGGGCCAGACTGTCCGCAGTAGGACCTCTCCGCCGCTCGCGTAGGTCCCCACTGCGGACACTCGTACCACCCTGAAGGGCTCAGGCGGCCGCCACCAGTTCCTCCTGGACCGGCGCGTCGAACTGGATGTGGTGCTGCAGCAGCCAGGCCGCGCCCGCGGGCTTCACGAACCGGAGCCCAGCCCGCAGCAGGAGATCCCGCCGGAGGCGACCGAAGGCGCTCGCCGCCTTGGAGCTCGCGCCCCGTTTGCCCAGCTCCCAGACCCGGCGGACGCGGTCCCGCCGCAGCCTTTCGTACGCGGTGAACGCCGCCTCCGGGCTGGACTCGTCGCGCAGGCAGCGGGCGAGCGTGACCGCGCTCTCCAGAGCCATCGACGCTCCCTGGCCGGAGCTGGTGGACACCGCATGGGCGGCATCGCCCACCAGGGCCACCCGGCCGCGGTGCCAGGTCGGAATCGCGGGCAGGTCGTACTGAGCGCCGATCGCGATCAGTGTCTCGGGTCCCTGTGCACGCACCAGCGCCTCCACCGGCAGACGATCGTCGCGGAACAGCTCGACCAGCCGGTCACACCAGGTCACCATCCCCACCTCGTGGACCTCTCGCGCGGTGAGCGGGTGCTCGCTGGGCACGTTGACGAACCACCAGGCCTGGTCGGGCTGCCGCTCGGGGACGAACCACCCCACGAAGGCACGACGTCCGAACGCGAAGGTCCAGGCGCCGTCCGGCTCCGGGGCCAGGCCGGGGTTGGGCGCGAACCCGCCGAACCCGAGGAGGCCGCTGTACCTGGGGGCGGGCGCGGCTGGGTCGAGCAGCGAGCGTGCGCGGGAGCGGAGCCCGTCGGCGGCGATCAGGACGTCGGCGGTGGCGGTGGAGCCGTCGGTGAAGCGCGCGACCACGCCTGAGGTGCTTTGCTCGTAGGAAGCGAGCCGCTTTCCGAACTCGATCGCGATGCCCCGCCGCTCCGCTTCCGCCGCCAGGCCCCGGTAGAGGTCGGCCCGGCGGAAGGTGCTGCTGGTAGTTCCATCGGGGCGGGGGATGCCGGTGGGGACCCGCCCCAGCCACCGTCCGCTTGCGTTGCGGAAGCTCATCCAATTGGTGGGATGGCCGAGCCCGATGACGGGTTCCAGGGCGCCGACGCTGTCGAGCGCGTCGAGGCCATTGACGGCGATGGTGAAGCAGGCGCCGACCTCAAGGTCCCCGCGCGCCGAGGCCTCGTAGACCGTGGAGCGGATGCCTGCTTGACGCAGGGCGAGTGCGGTCGCCGGGCCGGCGATACCGCCGCCGATGATGAGAGCTGAAGAGATGGAAGGCACTGGGTTCTCCTCCGGGATAGTCCGTGTCACGCCCGCCGCCTGGTGCGGCGGAGGAACGCGCTCCCGGAACGTGCCTGCTATGGCCCGTTTTCCTGCACGACCCTTAGCCGCCACCGACGGCGGCAAAAACGGGTTATCCTCAAGGTGCACGCCTCGAGCGCAGGGCTCGTCCCGCGAGTCCGACTCGGGATGGGGCCCGCCGGTCGCTGCCAACGCCGGCGGGCCGCTTTGGTCTAGGCCATGGTGGCGTTCCTCCAGGCGTCCCCGATTCCCCGCGCCGGCATGGTCTGCCGGGTGAGCTCCGACAGCGACTCCTGGTCCCAGGTGAGGCGGCCGGTGGTCAGGTCATCGACCAGCTCCTTGACCCAGCGCGCCTCAGCCTCCATGACGGCCAGCCGCAGTTCGTCCTCGAGCAAGAACAGGCGCGGGAAGCACGACCGCCCTGCCGACTCGAGCAGGGACTTGACCCGAGCGATCTCGGCGTCGAGCAGCGTCGCCCGCATCTCGAGCACCCCACGGGCCGCATCGGGAAGCAGCAGCGGCAGGAAGGAGATGGCGGCCGCGAACGTGCCGTACTCGTTGCGTGGCCGGGCCAGCATCTCCTGCGCCCACTCCAGGACCACGCCCGCCCCCTCTTCGGTGAGCCGGTACACGGTCCGCTCCGGCCGCTTCCCTTCGCGGTCGGTACCCACCTCCTCAACCAGCCCAGCCGAGACCAGCCGCTCCACCATCCGGTAGACCGCGGCGGGCTTGAAGTCCACCACCTGGTCCTTCCCGCGCTCGCGGAGGGTGCGCTGGATGTCGTAGGGATGGCTGGGGCGCTCGAACAAGACCGCCATCACGGCGAGCCCCAACGGCGTCGGTTCGATGATCCGGAGCGGTTTAGACACTTTCGAATTACTCCGTAGCGAACTATATCATCGAGAGCTATACGATGCAAGCCCCGGCGTGAGACGATCTGAGACCGTGGAATCCGAGGAGCACCTGCGCGCGCTCGACGACGCCGGAGCCGCCGTTTCCCATCTCATGGACGCCGCTCCGGCCGGAGCACCCGTGCCGACCTGCCCGGGCTGGGACGTGGAGAAGCTGGTGCGACATCTGGGCAAGGTGCATCGGTGGGCGGCGACGATCGTGGAGACGCCCGTTCCCGAGCCTCTAGGATTCCGCGGCTTCGATGCCGGGGACCCGGGGTCGGCCAGTCAGCTCGGCCCATGGTTTCGCGACGGCCATGCCCGCCTCGTGCGCGCGCTGCGGGAGGCACCACCAGACCTCCGCTGCTGGGGCTTTCTGCCGGCGCCCACACCACGTGCCTTCTGGTGCCGGCGGCAGGCGCACGAGAGCGTCGTGCACCTGGTGGACCTGGCGCTGGCCGCCGGTTTGCCCGCCGGCTCGCCAGGTTGGGAGGCGCCACCGGCGTTCGCCGTCGACGGGATCGACGAGCTCTTGCGAGGATGGCTGCGGGGGCGGCTGCCGGAGCCGGACGAGGAGGAGGGACCGTCCCTGCGGGTGGTCGCCACCGACGCGCCGCTCGACTGGCAGGTCGGCCTTCCCGACCGCCACGGCCTGACCCTGGTGCGCGGCCCCGAAGCGACGCGAGCCGCCACCTGCACCGTCCGCGGCCGCGCCCTCGACCTCTATCTCTTGCTCTGGAACCGGCGTTCCGCCCAGGGACTCCAGGTGGACGGCGACGTCACGGTGCTGGACGGATGGGCCGCCACCCGGCAGGTGTAGTGACCGGGCGATCACTGGACGCGCTACCGTTGGGGGTGGCATGGCGAACCGCGCCGGCGCTCTCGGGCGTGCCCGCGAGATGGGCCAGGAGGTCCAGCGCGCCTGGCCGGTCCGGATCGTGCTCAAGTTCATCGCCGACCGCGGCCCCAACCAGGCGGTCCTGATCGCCTGGAACTTCCTCCAGACGCTGATCCCGATCGTGCTCATCCTCCTCGCGGTGGGGGGCTTCCTGCTCCACCTGGTGGGGATGCCCGCGAGTTCGATCCAGAGCTTGGTCCTCAAGGCCTTCCCGGGTAACCACGGGACTCAAACCGCACTGGTGAGCGCCATCTCGGGCGTCCAGCAGCACTCGGGGATCTTCGCCCTCCTGGCGCTGCTCAGCTTCCTCTGGAGCGCGTCAAGCCTCTTCGGGTGCCTGGAACAGGTGATGGCGGACTGCTACGGGATCACGACCCGGAACTTCGTGGTCCAGAAGGCGGTCGCGGTGGGGCTGATGCTGCTCTTCTGCGTCCTGATGGTGATCGCGGTCGGAGGCAGCTCCGTGGTCACGTTTCTGCGCCAGCTCCAGGTGCCCTACGTGCCGGCCTGGATCACGCAGGGTGCCACGGGGCCGGTCTTGACCGCGGTGGTCGGCATCGCGAGCGGCGTGGTGCTCTTCTTCGTGATCTTCTGGCTCGTCCCCAAGGAGAGGCCGAAGCCCCAGCACATCGTCGCCGGCGCCCTCTTCAGCGGCGTCCTCTTCTACGTGCTGTCCCTCGTCTTCCCCCTCTACATCAGCCTCAACCGCGGCATCAACCAGTACGGGAACCAGTTCGCCTTTCTCTTCACCCTCCTCTTCTTCTTCTACTTCCTCGGCCTCATCACGGTGCTCGGCATCGAGATCAACGCCACGCTGTTCCCGCTGCGGGAACCCGGGAAGGAGCCCGCGTCGCAAGCCGGTCCCGCCCCGGGGAGCGATTCCGGCCCCGGCCCTCGCGCACCGCGAAGGGATGCCACGGCGCGCCCTACCGTCGACCAGCCCGTCAGCAGGCGTGTCCCCCGGGGCCTGTTCGCGGTATTGGGGGGAGCGCTCGCGGTCGGGCTGGCAGTGACCACCGGGCGCCG
This sequence comes from Candidatus Dormiibacterota bacterium, assembly GCA_963790575.1. Classification (GTDB taxonomy): domain Bacteria; phylum Chloroflexota; class Dormibacteria; order Dormibacterales; family Dormibacteraceae; genus CAVTSA01. The sequence continues at coordinate 525,323 of CAWBPD010000012.1, forward strand.
GCGCGCCCACAGCGGGGCTCGCTGACCCCCACTTCGGCCGCTCTGTCAAAGTTGACCTGAGGAGGAACGCGCCTTTGAGCACCATCAGCCGCTTTCCGGTAGCCGCCCTTGACGAGCTGCCCGACGATCTCCGTGACTACGTCCTGCGAGCCCAGGAGCGAAGTGGCTTCGTGCCGAATGTCTTCCTGGCCCTCGCGCACCGCCCGGACGAGTGTCGCGCCTTCATCGCCTACCACGACGCCTTGATGGAGCGTGAGAGCGGCCTCACCAAGGCGGAGCGCGAGATGATCGTGGTCGCCACCAGCGCGGTCAACGACTGCCTCTACTGTGTGGTGGCGCATGGCGCGCTGGTCCGGGTCCGCGCCAAGGACGCCCTGGTCGCCGACCAGGTCGCGATCGACTACCGCACCGCCGACATCACGCCTCGGCAGCGGGCCATGCTGGATTTCGCGGTCAAGCTCGCCGAGCGCCCGCAGACCGTCAGCGACGGCGATCTGGCCCGGCTCCGCTCGCTCGGCTTCGACGATGAGGACATCTGGGACATCGGAGCCATCACCGCGTTCTTCGCGCTTTCCAATCGCATGGCCCACCTGACGCGGATGCGCCCGAACCCGGAGTTCTACTTAATGGGCCGGGTGCCGAAGGCAGTGTTCGACGAGCTGAGGGATCCGGAGTAAGGCGCGGAGCGCGAGCTCGCCTATCGGCGCAGCAACGAGCGCTCCCGGATCAGCGCGATGAGCACGAAGGCCAGCGCGGCCGCGGCGACGGGCCACCAGAAAGGAATGTTGGTCCACTGCCACTGGGAGCGGCCAATTGCCGGTACCGGGCCGTGCGTTCCGATCCGGGCCGCCGTGACCAATCCCCCCCGCTCGCGCGTTGTAGATCTCGGATGAGCTGGCAGACACCGGGTGCCCCGGTACCCTCGCAGCAGTACTCGCCCGACGGGCGCTGGTACTGGGACGGCACGCGCTGGCTTCCGGTGCCCGCGGGCCAGCTCCCTTTCCCCACGGGACCCGCGCAACCGACCGGCATCGGGAACCAATCCTGGGCGCCGACCCCGCCGCCCGTCGTGGCCCCGCCGGAGGCTCCCCAACCTTCCCCGACGCCCGCACCCACCATCGTTGCGCGCGCTCCCCAGGTGCATGCGCCGAAGCGCCTGCGCCCCTACCTGGTCGGCATCGCTATCGCCCTGGTGGCCCTGCTCATGCTGGGTGGTGTCGGAACGGGCGCGCTGATCGCGATCCGCAACCACCAGACCGCCGTCCCGAGCTCGGCCCCCGGTGCGCAGGCGATCTTCGAGATGCCGTTCACGAAAGGGGTCCGGTCGGCCAGGTTCCACGAGGTCGAGAACGCCGGGTGGACCACCTCCGACGGGTCGGGCGTGATCGAGTTCTCGCCTGCCCACGCGTTTTCCGAATCTCTGAGCAGCAAGTACGGTGTCTTCCAACGCGCAGTCGAGGTGGGCGGTGTCACCTATCAGGCGATCGCCGGTGACAAGTACCGGGCGGATGACACCGAGCTGACCCACTTCCAGGATCTGGGCTGGGACGGGAACCCGCTGTTCGAGCCGCTCCAGCTGATCGCGCAAACCAGCGTCGCCGGCCAGCAGGCGTGGGTCCTCAAAGAGGCGCATTCATCCAACCGGTGGATCGTCGGCGAACAGACCGGGGATCCCCTGGAGGCCATCCTCTACGGCAACGACACCTACACCTTCAGCGATTGGGGCAACGCGCCCGCTATCAAGGCCCCGCCGGCGACCGCGATCTCGACCGGCCGCTACTCCGGTTCCGCGAGCGATCCCGTCGTGGCTCCAGCGGCGACGGTGAAGGTCCTCGGCACCCAGGTGGACTCCACCGCCGGCAGGGGCGACCCGCCCGGGTTCCAGAACGTCGCGTTGGAGATCTCCTACGAGAACACCGCCGCCTCGGCGTCCGACTTCGACAACGTCATCTCGCTGGTCTCGTCCGACGGGGTGTTCGCGCAGTCCACCTACACCACCATGACGCCGGCCTTCCAGTCAGGCACCGGTGTGTCGCCCGGTCAGACCATCACCGGCTGGGACGGCTTCATGGTCCCCAAGCAGGCGACCGACTTCCACCTCCTCTTCGGGGAGCAGGTGGATCAGTCGCAATCCGTGGACTATCTGATCTCGATCGCGGTGCCCGCTCCGCGCTGATCGAGCGCGCTCGGGTGGAGGGCGGGTCGGAAGCCAGACGCCAGGGCGAGCACCGAGGTGGCGGGCGTGAGGACTGCGGTGGAGCCCTGTGGCCTGGGGTGCGGGCGGTGCCAGCCGGCGAAGGAGAACGTGAGTGCGCGGCCGCCGACGAGCAACTGCGGCAGGCCCCCCTCGATGATCACGGTCCCATCAGGGAGGTCAAGCGCCGCCGCCTCCCAGAGCCGTCGATGCGGCGTGCGCTCGAGCCCCCGTCCTGGTCTCAACCGCTCTCCCGCCAGCCGCCGGTCGAGCTCTCTCGCCAGGACCGGTCGCCCCAACCCCAGGCCCGCTGTCACCGCCCGCTGGTAGGCGAGGTAGTCGAGGTGGCGACACTCGCCGCAGGGCCGGTGTCCGGCGGCCAGCGCGACCGCGTCGTCGAGGAAGAAGATCGGGGTCCAGGCGTGAGGCCGCGCGAGCGGTACCCGGCGGCCCCTGAATTCCAGCCGGCAGGTGATCCAGGCCGAGGATTGGTGGTGGCGTACGACCTGCTCTCGCCCGTCGACCAGACAGCCCCGGTTGCCGGTGAACAGTCCTCGCTCGGGAGTGGCGAACAGGTCGCCCCAGGGATCGACGCGGTTCCGGCGGGGTCCCATCCCTCGACCGTACCAATCTTCCCTTTCGCGCGGAACGGAGGCTTCGGCGTGCCGGATGACGCCCCTTCCGCGCGAAACGGCGTTCTATGGTGCGTCAGGTGAGCCAGCACCCTGCCGACGTGCTGGTCCTGGGGGCCGGCATCGTGGGCCTCTCGGTCGCACACGCGCTGCGGGAGGCGGGCGTCCGGCGCGTGACGGTGGTGGAGCGGGGACGGCCCGGCGAGGGCTCCACGATGCGGGCCACGGGCGGGATCCGCGTCCAGTTCGCAAGCCCGGTGCTGACCCGCCTCTCGCTGCTCGCCCTCGAGCACTGGCGTAGCTGGTCCCTGCGCTACCGGGGTGACGTCTCCTACCGGCACACGGGGTATCTGTTCCTGGCCACCTCGCCGGAGCAGATGGCGACCGCCGACCGCGCGCTCTCGATGCAGCAGTCGCTGGGCGCACGGGTGGAGCGGCTGGGGCAGCGTGAGCTGGCGCGCCGTCTTCCCGGGGTGCGGCTGGATGGGGTGCTGGGGGGAACCCTGGGGCTCGATGACGGGCTGGCGGATCCGGGCGCGGCGGTGGTCTCCATGACCCGGGCGTGCCACCGGCGCCGGGTGACGCTGATCGAGGAGACGGGCGACGCGCGACTCACCACCTCTGGCGGGCGCGTCAACGGCGTGCGTGCGGGCGAGCGCGAATTCCCGGCTGAGCAGGTGGTGGTCGCCACCGGCGCCTGGACCGCACCCGTACTGACCCCGCTGGGGATCACCCTTCCCATCGAGCCCCACCACCGCCAGGTTTACCGGGCCACGCGACCGCCTGCCATCGGTTCCGAGCTACCGATGGTCGTCGACCGGGGTACCGGCGTCTACTTCCACCCGGACGGCCCGGGGCTGATCTTCGGCGGCGGCGACCGGGAGAGCAAGCCGGGGTGGGACGCGCGCTTTCGACCCGACGAGGCGCCGCGGATCGTCGAGCTCCTGACCGCTCGCCTGCCGGCCATGGCGGACGCTGAGCTGACGGGGGGGTGGGCGGGTCTCCGGGAGATGACCCCGGACGACCTCGGCGTGGTGGGCCCGATCGAAGACGTCGAGGGCCTCTTCGTCGCGGCCGGTTTCTCAGGCCACGGCTTCATGCACGCCCCGGCGATCGGCGAGGTGGTGGCGGCTCTGCTCACCGGCCGCCGGGCTCCGGTCGACGTGAGCGTTCTGTCGCCCTCGCGGTTCGCGCATCCGGTGAGCCCGGACGCGTACGCCTTCTGAGCCGCAAGGGTCGCCAAGCCGGTGGCGGGGCACGCCCAGTGGCTCACGTCCGTGGCGCCGGGCGCAGAACGTCCTGGTACGCCGCCAGGCAGCGAACAGCGCAGTGGTGCCAGGTGAAGCGATCGAGAACACGCTCCCGGCCGGCCCCGCCCAGTCGCTCCACCAGGGTCCGGTCCGCGAGCAGCGTCGAGATGTGTTCACGAAGCGACTCCTCGTTCCCGGCGGAAAAGAGCCACCCGTTGACCCCATCCTCCACGACTTCCGGCAGGCCGCCGATGCGGCTGGCGATGACCGGCGTTCCGCAGGCCAAGGCCTCGAGGGCAGTCAACCCGAGGAGTTCAGAGATCCGAAGATGGCGCCCATAGCAGGTCTCCTCGACCGACGGCATGACCAGCGCGGCGGCCTGCCCCATCAGCCTCGCCAGTTCCCCGTCGGATACCGGCCCCAGGAAGGTGACATCCTGCCCGTCAGCGAGCCGGCGGAGGAGCTTGGGATAGTCACGCTCAGGAGCCTGCCGATCATGGCCGCTGGACCCGACGATGAGGAGCTTGGCTCGGGCCGGAAGCGCCCGCAGGAGGACGTCGACGCCTTTGTGCGGGGTGAGGCGGCCGGCGAAGAGGATGAAGTCCCGCGCCGGGGACGGGTCAGGCCGGAAGAGCGCCGGGTCCGCGCCACCGAAGATGGTCTGGACACGATTGAGGGGCGCGCCAAGCATGCGTGCCGAATAGTCCGAGACCACCAGGAAGCGATCGAAGAGTCGATCGGCAAGCGGTGCCCAGGGGCCGCCCTCCAATCCATGGTCGGTGGCGACCCTCCGTACGCCTCTGCTGGCCGCGCTGAGCGCGGCGATCACGCTGGGCGCACTGTAGACATGGTGGGTATGGACGAGGTCGGCACCGGTAAGCGAGCGCGGGAGCGACCAGGCCAGGGGATGAGCGATGTGGCCCTTGAAGTGGTAGCGCGCGCGCAGTGAGCGGATTCGGAGCCCTGATGCATCGACGCGCGAGGAGGGTCGATCGGCAAAGGTCAGTAGCTCGCAATCCACGGCGCCCAGCCGGGCGATCGCTCGCGCGAGCTCGAGCGGATATCGTTCTCCCCCACCGAGCAGTCCCGTCAGGCCGAACGGTGTGGGAACGACGTGGATGACCCGCACGCTAGCGCTTCTGTTGGTGACGCGTGGCGATCCGGACAGGCTGAGTGGGGGCTACCTCTACCATCGGCGGTTGGCCGAGGCGGCGCCGAGCCACGGCTTCACGATCCGGTTTGCGGCGCTGGGCGACCGCGCCGGGCCGTTCGCGATCAGCGAGGCCAGACGGCTGGTCCTCGGCGCTGAGGAGGACGTGGCTGCCGTGCTCCTGGACAGCATCGCAGCTGTGCGGTGCCGCCTCTCCGGTGCGCTGCCGCGCCGGCGCCCGCTCGCCGCCATCGTGCATCAGCCTCCGGGAGGCATGGACGCGGGGCGCTGGGACCGGGCTTGGCGCCGGCCGCTGGACCTGTCCGCGTACCACCGAGCTCGGCTGATCGTTGCCGCCAGTCAATCGCTGCGGGACCAGCTCGTAGCGGCCGGGCTCCCGGTGGATCGGCTGGTGGTCGTCGCGCCCGGGTGTGATCTGGTCCGTGACCGCCCGCGGGGCGCTGGGATGGACTTGCGACAGGGTCGCCGTGCCTCGGTCCTCTGCATCGGGAACTGGCAGCGGCGCAAGGACATCCTGAGCCTGCTGGAGGCGTTCGCGCGGCTTCCCACCGAGGCCGCGACGCTGCATCTGGTCGGCGACGAGGCGATGGAGCCCGCGTACGGCCGGCGCGTACTCAGCCGTCTGGGCGACCCCGACCTGGCGGGGCGGGTGGTCCGGCACGGCAGGGTGACCACCGCCGAGGTGGCGGAGCTGTACGCCGCGGCGGACGTCTTCGCGCTCTCCAGCCTGGTCGAGCCCTACGGCACCGTCTACGGGGAAGCGATGGCGGCCGGGCTGCCGTGCGTGGGGTGGCAGTCCGGCAACCTGCCCAATCTTGCCACGCCTGGGCGCGAGTGTCTTACCGCCGCCCCCGGGGACGTCGCCGGCTTGGGGTCCGCTCTGGCAACCCTCTGTCTCGACGAGGAGGTGCGCAGGCGGGTGGCGGCGGCGGCCCGGCGCCGCGCTGAAGAGTTTCCGCCTTGGGCCACGACCGCGCGCCTCTTCTTCGCCGCGATTCAGCAGATGCTGGACGGTGCGGTCCATCCGGCACCATGATGGCGCAGCAAAGGGCGCCTGGGCCGGCGCCAGAGGCCCTGAAGATCGGCGGCGAGGGAAGTGCGGCGCCCTCAAGCGTTCACTTGGGCGGCCCGCACGCGAGGTAAGGTTTCCACGCGTGATTCGTTCTCTGCATCGGTGCGCCGCTCCGGCGCCCTTTCCTGACGCCGTGCTGGGGGACGGGCCACCACCCCGACAACGCTGCGGACGGTGTCACCGAAGGCCAACGTGGGGACGTAGTTGCTCACCCCAGCCGAGCGGCTTGGACAGAAGGAGACTCACTTGTGGCAGGCGGTACGTTCTGCGTCGGTGTCTCGGACCACATGATGGTGGCGCACAGCCTTCGCGGGGAGCTGTTTGGGCCGGCTCAGCACCTGCATGGCACGACCTACGAGGTACGTGTCGAGGTGTTCGCGTCGTCTCTCGACCCGCATTCCATCGTCGTGGACATCGGGGCGCTGCGGTCGTCGGTGCGTTCGGTGCTCGCACAGCTCGACTACCAGAACCTCGACGACTTGGAGCAGCTCTCCCATCTCAACACGACGACCGAGGCGCTCGCGCGCTGGATCCACGAGCAGCTGGCCGCGTCGATCGCCGGTCCCCAGATCCTCACCATGCGGGTGACCTTGATCGAATCTCCGGTCGCATGGGCGGCGTACGAGGGGCCGCTCGAGGGTCAGGTTCGAAAGGAGCCGGCTCAGTGCTGACGGCCGCCCTCGGAGAGGCGACGCCCGCGACGGGTAGGAGCTCATGATCGACGGCGCCGACCTGCCGACCTTCGCCGGTCGGTTCCGGGTCGCGGTGCTGGAGGACAGGTTCACCGGCAGCGACCTGGTGGTGCTCGCCCGTGGCGAGCTGCAGGGATCGGAGCCTCCCCTGGTGCGGCTGCATTCCGAATGTCTGACCGGAGACGCGCTGAGATCGCTGCGCTGCGATTGCGGCGAACAGCTGCAGCACAGCCTCGGCTTGATCGAGCGAGCGGGGCGCGGCGCGCTGCTCTACCTCCGGCAGGAAGGGCGGGGCATCGGCCTGAAGAACAAGGTGAGTGCCTACGAGCTTCAGGACCAGGGACTGGACACCGTTGACGCCAATCTCGCCCTCGGCCTGCCGGTGGACGCCCGGGACTACCGAGGGGCGGCTGCGGTCCTCCGCCTGCTCGGGGTGCCCCGTGTCCGGCTCCTGACCAACAACCTGGGCAAGTGCCGCGCGCTCCAGGACCTCGGCATCGAGGTCACCGAACGTGTCCCCCTGGAAGTGCCGCCGAACCCGTTCAACGCCGGCTACCTTCGGACCAAGGCGGAACGAATGGGGCATGTCCTCCATCACCCGGTGGCTGAGTCACGCCCGCCGATGACTCGGCCGCGGGTCACCGTTCACTACGCCCAGACCCTCGACGGACGCATCGCGACGCGCAGCGGCAATTCCCAGTGGATCGGCGCCCAGGACTCGCTGGTGCTGGCGCACGAACTGCGGGCGGCACACGACGCGGTCATGGTCGGTCTGCACACGGTGATCGCCGATGATCCGCGACTCACCGTCCGGCTCTGCCCCGGACCGCAGCCCTTGCGGGTGGTCATGGACAGCCGGCTGCGGACACCGCCGGAGTCGACCATCCTGAAGGAGGGCGGCGTGCCCACGCTCGTCATGACGACACCTGCCGCCCCGGAGGAGCGGGTCGCCCTGATACGGAGCCGCGGCGTCGCGGTCGCGCTCGTCGAACCCGACGAGCGCGGACGTGTCGACATCCGAGCGGCGCTTGCCGAGCTGAGGGAGCGCGGGGTCCGCTCCGTCCTCATCGAAGGGGGCAGCGCGCTGATCACTTCCGCGCTCGCAGCCGGCGTCGTCGACCGCCTCATCGTGTGCCTGGCGCCGAAGCTGGTCGGTGCTGGGATCGAAGCGGTCGGCGACCTGGACATCCGGCAGCTGGGGGATGCGATCGCGTTCAGCCAGTGGGGCTACCGGCAGGTGGGCCCGGACTTGATCTTCGACGGGTACGTCAACGTCGATCCCAGTGGTTGACGGTCCTGCTGGGCCGGCCGGCGCCGCGGAGGCTCGCGCCGTCTGGCTGACCGGCCGCGAGCAGGTCGAGCTGCGCGCCGCTCGAGTTCCCGACCCGGCCGCCGGCGAAGTGACGGTGGAGGCACAGGCCTCGGCCATCAGCCACGGCAGCGAGATGCTCGTGTACCGCGGGAAGGTGCCCGCCGACCTGTCGCTGGACCTGCCCACGCTGGAGGGAAGCTTCGGGTACCCCATCAAATACGGCTATGCGAGCGTGGGTCGCGTGGTCGCGGTCGGTGAGGGCGTCGAGAGTGTCGGTATCGGCGATGCCGTGTTCACACACCATCCTCACCAGACGCGCTATTCGGTCCCCGCGGCGCTGGCCATTCCGCTGCCGCCAGAGGTACCGCTCGAGGTGGGGACCTTCGTGGCCAACCTGGAGACCGCCATCAACGTCGTCCTCGATGCCCATCCCCGCTTGGGGGACCGGGTCGCAGTCCTCGGGCAGGGCGTGGTCGGTCTACTGATCACGCTGCTGCTGCGCCGCGCCGGCGTGGACCGGGTTCTGACCGTCGACGGCCACGATCGACGCCGGCGGTTGAGCCGCGAACTGGGAGCCGACGCCGCGCTCGAGCCGGGGCCGGAGGCGGAGGCGGAACTCTGGTCGCAGAGCGGCGGTCGGGGCCTGGACCTGGTGGTGGAAGCCAGCGGGAACGTGGCCGCGCTCGACACCGCCATCCGCTGTCTTGGCTTCCAGGGCACACTGGTGGTCTGCTCCTGGTACGGGACCAAGCCCGCTGCCATCCGGCTGGGAGATGCGTTCCACCGGCGACGGCTGCGGATCATCAGCTCTCAGGTCTCGACCGTGGACCCGGCGCTGGGACCGCGCTGGGACCGCGAGCGGCGTCTGGACCTCGCACGCCGGCTGCTGGCAGAGCTGCCGCTGGACCGCCTCGTGAGCCACCGCGTTCCCTTTGAACACGCGGCCGAGGCCTATCACCTCATCGCCGAGCACCCCGAGGAAACGGTCCAGGTGGTGCTCACCTACTGACCGCCGTACCCGCCGCATGCACCGGCGCTGACGCCCCATGAGAGGGCCGTCTCTCCACAAACCGGGCCTACCGGGCGCGTCGTAGGCCCGGAATGCAGAGAGACGGACGCCTCCGGGGTCCGAGGTGTGCTCAGACCAGGGACGCCGCCAGGCGGGCTTCGAGGAACGCGTTGGGGTCGGCCGCGCGCCTGCTCAGGAGTTCCTCCACCGAGCGATCGGGCAGGACGAAGAAACGCTCGGCGCGCACCGCGTCCAGCACGCACCCGGCGACCTCCTCTGGCTGCATTTCCCGCCCGCCCTGGACGGTCTGCGCCATGGCCGTCTCGGAGACCTCCCGCTCCGGCGTCATGCCGATCGAGCGTCCGGTCTCCGCCAGGTTGCTCGCCACGCCGGCCGGGCAGAGCAGCGACACGCCGATGCCGCGCGGCCGGCAGTAGAGGGCAAGAGCCTCGGTCAGCCCGACGACGGCGAACTTGGAGGCGATGTACGGCGCGCCCTCCCCCGTCAGCGCCACCAACCCAGCGACCGAGCCGGTATTCACGATGTAGCCGCTGCCGCGCGCAAGCATGCCGGGAAGGAAGGCCCGGATGCCGCGTATCACCCCCAACACGTTGATCCCGAAGCACCACTCCCAGTCGGGCAGCTCGACCGCCTCCAGTACACCTCGCAGAACGACGCCGGCATTGTTCATCAGCAGGTCGACCGATCCCAGCTCCGCCTGCGCCACCTGCGCCAGGTGCTCCACGTCGGCATCGACGGAGACGTCGCAGCGCACGGCCACCGCGCGACGGCCGAGTCGGGCGACGGCGTCGGTGGCTTCCGCCAGCCGGTCGGTGTGGACGTCTGCGAGCACGATGTCAGCGCCGGCAGCGGCCAACGCCAGCGCCGTGGCGCGCCCGATGCCACTCGCGGCACCGGTGATCACCGCGACTCGACCGGAGACCTCCATCGCCGCCCGCTAGAGTAGGCGGCCGGCCTCGGGGTCGAAAGCATCCGAGCCCGGGTTCGGCAGTCGCTCCAGGGCGGGGCGGATACGGCGTGCGATGAGGTCAAGAACGCCCATGTCCTCAACGTTGTAGTGGCCGAGCATCACCCGCTCAACACCTGCGACGGCCAGCTCCGACAGGGCGCCGACCACCTGGTCGGGTGTCCCGGCCACCCAACCCCGTTCACGGGTGACCCGAGGCAGGTCGGCGGCCGCCACGCCGGCGAGGCCAGGTACCAGCGCCCGCATCGCTTCGCTTCGCCGGGCGAGCTCGGCGCCGTCCTCGCCGACCAGGATGCCCGTGGAGACGGAGCGACGGATGGTTGAAGGATCCCGTCCGCTCGCCCCGCAAGCGGCGGCCAGTTCCTGGCTCAACCTGGTGTACGTGGCCGGCGAGTTGGTCGTCAGGTTCCACTCGTCCGCGTGGCGCACGACCTGTTCCAGGCTGGCGCGACCCATGCCGCCGATCAGCACCGGCACCCGAGGGGGAAGCGTGGGGCGGATCGTCGTGAGTCCCGTGTCGAGCAGGCGAGCACGGTCCCGGAGCGGCGGAAAGGGCAGGTCGAAGGCCGCATGCTCGCTGGCGTTCCAGCCCAGGCCGAGCCCGAGCACGAAGCGTCCATCGCTCAGGCTGTCGAGGTTGGCTGCCATTCGCGCCAGGAGTCCGGGTCGGCGGAACGTGATCGGCGTCACCAGCGGTCCCAGCGTGATCCTCCGCGTGGCGGCGGCGGCCACGGACAGCGCGAGCCAGGCGTCGAGCCCGTCCCGGCGGCCCTCACCCGACCCCGCCAGCAGGTGGTCGGAGATCCAGATCGAGTCGAGGCCCCGATCCTCGGCGGCCGCGACCAACCGCTGCCACTGGCCCCAGGTGAGGCCCTCTTCGCCCTCGACTAGGATGCCCACTTTCAACGTTGCGCGACCCTCCCGCTCATCCGCGTCCGACGGTTCGGCGGCGCAGTTGGAGCGCCTTCTCAACCGCCCAAGGTGACGTTACGCAAAATCGAGGGAGGAAGGCGTTCGGGCGAGATTTACTGATAGCATTTCTATCACATCTAATGACGTCGAAGGGGAGAGACGCGGGGGTGGACTCCCTGAACCAACCAACGGGAGAAATGAAATGAAAGCCGTCACCTGGCAGGGTCGGGAGCAGGTGAGCGTGGAGAATCTGCCCGATCCCGCCATCCATGATCCCCACGACGCCGTCATTCGGGTCACGTCGACCGCCATCTGCGGGTCCGACCTTCACCTCTACGACGTCCTCACCATGTACATGGAGAAGGGCGACGTGCTGGGCCACGAGGCAATGGGGGTGGTGGAGGAGGTGGGCTCCGAGGTGACCCAGGTCGGCCCTGGCGATCGGGTTGTGGTGCCCTTCAACATCGCCTGCGGGCACTGTGCGATGTGCGGCGAGCAGTTGTACGCCCACTGCGAGACGACCCAGAACCGCGACCACGGGACCGGTGCGTCGCTTTTCGGCTACAGCAAGCTCTACGGTCAGGTCCCGGGTGGCCAGGCGCAGTACCTCCGGGTCCCGTTCGCCTCGTTCGGCCTCCTGAAGGTTCCGACGGAAGCCCCGGACGAGCGCTATCTCTTCCTCTCCGACGTCCTCCCCACCGCGTGGCAGGCGGTCGAGTACGCGGCGATTCCACCCGATGGGGCGGTGGTCGTCCTCGGTCTGGGGCCGATCGGTCAGATGAGCAGCCGCATCGCCGCCCAGCGGGGCGCCGGCGCCGTGATCGGCGTCGACCTGGTGCCCGAGCGCCTGGAGATGGCCGCACGCCACGGGGTCACGACCCTGGACCTGCGCGAGGGCCATCTGGAGGACCGGGTGCGAGACCTCACCGACGGGCGCGGGCCGCACGCCGTCATCGATGCGGTGGGAATGGAGGCGCACGGCGACGGCCTGGCTGCTAAGGCCCAGGCGGCGACCAGCCTGCTGCCCGACGTGGTCGCCCAACCGGCGGTCGAGAAGGCGGGCGTGGACCGGCTGGCAGCACTGCTTACGGCGATCGACCTCGTTCGGCGGGGTGGGACGGTCTCGATCATCGGCGTCTACGGCGGCGCCCAGGACCCGCTGCCGATGATGCGGTTGTTCGACAAAGGAGTGCAGCTTCGCATGGGGCAGGCGCACGTCAGGCGCTGGGCCCCGGACATCTTGCCGCTCCTCGACGAGCGTGACCCGCTTGGCACCGCGGACCTGCGCACTCATCGCCTGCCGTTGGAGGAGGCGCCGACAGCCTACTCACTGTTCCAGCGGAAGGAGGACGGGTGCATCAAGGTCGTTCTCGATCCCTGGGCCGGCTGAGAGCACGGCCGGCGTCTGGGGCGTCAATTCGAAGGGCGGTCCGTAGGTTGGCAGGCGAGGCTGCGGGCTCTCTCAAGACGGGAGCCTCAGCGGGGACTATCCCGCGGCGGCGATGCAGAGCAGACGTGGTCCAGGCACGTGCGTCCACCGCACCTTCCGCCTACTCCCGAGCGGTTTGCGGCACCAGGGTGGCCGTGCCGGCAGCCGTCTCGGCCGCCTTCGGACGCAGGGTGACCCGGAAGCAGAGGAAAGCCAGCACGCCGAACGGGAAGGCCATCACGCCGGCGTGGAGCAGCTGACCGAAGAGATCCTGCCGGCTCAGAACCAGGACCCCGCCCGCGAGGGCTTGCGCGACCACGCTGGCCAGGAACCACCAGGCGCCGGTGATCAGATCCCGCCGCCCGCGAGCTTTCCAGTGGAGCAGCAGCAGCAGCCCGACACCGATCAGAACGGTGATCACGGCACCCGTGCGGTGGACCAGGTTGACCGCGACCAGCTGGGGCGGTCCTAACGGGGTGCAGAGTGGCCAGTTGGTTCCGCATGCGAGCGCTGCGCTGGCGTGGGCCACATACGCGCCGCTGTACACCATCACATAGAGGTAGATCGCGCTCCCCCAGATCGCCGCCACCAGCCCACGGGAGGTGGGCTCGGGCCGGAGCATCCGGTCCGGCCAGAGGGCCGCCGCGGCGGCCAGCACGGCTCCCGCGAAGCAGAGGAGCGAGACGCCGAAGTGCGTGGCCAGGATCCATGCGTTGACCGGCGCCAGCACCGCCCAGGCACCGAGTCCGGCCTGCAGGAGCAGCGTCCCCACCAAGAGGAGCGAGATCACCCAGGCCGAGACGCGCCGCCAGTAGAGCCAGAGCAGCCCGACAACGAGCAGGGCGACGAGGACGGTTTCGATCCCTACCAGTGCCCGATGGGTGAACTCGATCGCGGTGGAGACCGCGAACTCGGGGATGAACTGGCCGTGACAGAGCGGCCAAGAGGCACCGCAGCCATGCTCGGAGCCGGTGTCGGTGACGGCGTCGCCCGCGATCAGGACGATGAACATCCCCAGCGCGGTGAGCAGACCCAGCCCGGCTACAAGGGCGCGCAGCCGGCGTCGGTCACGCGCCGGCCCGGTACCGCTGGAGGCCACCCGTCGAGCCTACCGCCCGGACCGGCTGGAGACGGAGCGGGAACCCGGCCGGGTGCCGGGCGAAACGATCAGTTGAGGTGATCGCGGAGCACGAGCCGCGCGCGATGGAGGTAGAGCCGGCTTCGCGAGGGACCGGCAGCCTCGATCGGGAGCAGGATCAAACGGACCATCTGCAGCGCGAACCGTGTCAGCACGCAGATAAAACGTGACCGCCCCGGTTTCGTTTCGCCTACCTCGGTCGGCGACGGCGGCCGAGCAGCCAGTAAGCGGCGGATCCGAGCGTGTTGGACCCTCCCCACAGCATCCAGAACAGTCGCGGCCCGCGCAGGAGCTCCGGCGGCCGCCGGCGGATATCCCGAACGGTGATCGAGCCGATCACGATCTGGGCTCCACCCAGCATCGCAAGCACAGCCCGAGGTCGCCAGTCACGCTTCTTCACAACCACCATCGAACCAGACCCGAGGCCCCGGAAGCCCCACTTTCGCGTGAAAGTGGCCCCATGGCGCCGCCCATAGCACCACTTTCGCGTGGAAGCGGGAGTTGGCACGGGAGTTGGCGTGGACTGAGATCATGGAGGTATGGCGAGATCCGCCCGCACGCTCCGGGTCGACCTCCACGGGCACGACGTGATGACCGCCCTCGAGGTGTCGGCGCTTCGTGTCCGTGAAGCCCAGGCCAACGGATGGGAGGCGGTGGAACTCGTGCACGGGGCGGCGGACGTGGAGGAGCCGGTGACCGAGGGTCGCGGCCGCATCAAGTGGGAGCTGCGCCGGATAGCCGCGACCGGACGTTTCGACCGCTGGATCGACCGCTCCCGGACCTGGGAGAAGGCGGGATCGCTGGTGCTCTACCTGAAGCCGAACGGCCGCCCCAACCGCGAGCGCTGGTCGGGCGAACCGTCGCGCCGGTACGGACGCTGAGGCCGGCGCCGGCGGAGCTGGCCGCCGCCCACGGACGCACCATCCCCAATGTGCTCGCGCCCGGGTTGCGGGTGCTCTTCTGTGGCATCAACCCGAGCCTCTACTCGGGGTGGTCGGGCCATCACTACGCAAGGCCTGGCAACCGCTTCTGGCCGGCGCTGCACCTCTCCGGCTTCACCCCGCGGCGGCTGCGGCCGGAGGAGGACGCGACGCTGGTCGAGTACGGTCTCGGCTGCACCAACCTGGTCGCCCGGGCGACGGCGCGTGCGGACGAGGTCAAGACAGAGGAATTCCGGGCCGGGGGGCGGCGGCTGCGTGAGGTGGTCGGGGAGTGGTCGCCCCGCGCGGTGGCGATGGTCGGCATCGGCGCGGCCCGGATTGCGATGGGGATCCCGGTCCACCAGCCGGGCCCGCAGCCCGAAGATGTGGCCGGCGCGCGTCTCTGGGTGCTGCCCAGCACCAGCGGCCTCAACGCGCACCACCAGCTCCCGGACCTGGTCGACCTGTTCAGCCGCCTCCGCACCGCCACACTCTGACGGCACCCGCTAACGGCATCCGCGAGGCGGCGGAGTGTCCGCAGTCCGACGCTACGCGTGCCGATGTACGGTCGTAGTGCGGACACTGGGACCCCACCGGCACCTCACCGCGAGCGGAGGAGGTGATCTCGGAACCGAAGGCGGCCCGACGCGCCGTCCAGGTCCCGCCTGAAGGCTGGCGGCTCGGTGGGTGCGGCGCGCAGCACGACCAGCGCGGGACCGTCGCCGGAGCGGAGCAGCGCTGCGCCCGCCGGGAGCTGGTCCTCGCCGCGAACCGTGAGCGTCCGCGTGAACCCAGCCCCGCGAGCCATCTGCTCCAGGCTGGTGCCGAGCGCGGTGTGGCTCTCTTGATACCCGGTCTCGCCGTAGCGCCCGTTGTCGACGCAGAGGATGGAAAGATTGCGCGGGCCGGCTACCGTCACCGTGGCCAGGGCTCCGACGTTCATCAGCAGCTCTCCGTCGCCGGTCACGACCAGGACCTGCTGGTCGGGCTGGGCCAGGGCCAGCCCGAGACCGATCGATACCGCCGCCCCCATCGCGCCCGCCATCGCGAAGACCCGGGGGCTGTCGCCCGTGAGCGCCCCCACGTCCTTCGAAGGGCCGCCCAGGCCGCTGACGATGAGAAAGTCCTGGGGACGGCCGATCAGCGCGGGGACCGCGGTCCTGCGGTCGAGGGAGAGGTCGTGCGCCTCGCCGCTCCGCTGCTCGGGCATCGCCATCTCTCAGAACCGCTTGGCGCCGATCAGCCGCTGCGTGAGGAGGAGTGCCACCGCCTGCCCACCCTGGTAGACCATGGCCGCCGCCGCCTGCGCGCTCGGCACGACGTCTTCGGCGCGGTCCACTCGCAGGGTGGTCACCCCCATCGCGTGCAGCGTCGGCTCCACCGCCTGCCCCATCGGGTACTGCCACGGGTTGCCCTCGCCGAAATCCCCCCGCATGCTGACCAGGAGGAGCATCGGGAACCGTGCGCCCTTCACGAGCGAGAGGAAGTTGATGCAGTTGCCGACCCCGCTGCTCTGAAGCAGAAGCACCGCCCTCCCACCACCCAGGTCGGCGCCGGCCATCAGCCCCACGCCCTCCTCCTCGGTGGTCAGTGGGATCGCGCGGACCTCCGGATCGCGCAGGGCGAGTTCGATCAGGACCTTGTGTCCGGCGTCGGGCACGTAGCCGATTTGGGAGACGCCCTGGCTCCGCAGCAGCGCGTACAGATCCGCCGCCCAGCCGGGCGCCGTCGCCGCCTCCGAGCTCCCTCTGACCGTGGTGGCCATCATGCCCTCCTGTGCAACCCGAACGCACCGATCCTAGGACGCCTCAGGTGCCGGCCGCTCGCGCCTCCAGAGTGCGCCGGCGCAGCTCGTACCCCAGGATCGCTACCGCCGTCGCCACGTTGAGGGACTCCACCCCCGGCGCCATCGGGATCGAGACCCACCCGTCGAGCAGGGCGGCGACCTCGGGTGAGAGGCCGGTGGTCTCGTCGCCCACCACGAAGGCGGCCACCTCCGGCAGCCGGGCTTCGGGCAGCGGCTCGCCGCGCCCCGCGCCCAGGCCGAGCAGCGGAATCCCCGCCTCCCCAAGCCTCGCCGCCGCCTCCTCCGGGGTCCGGCAGCGGAGGACGTTGGCCTGGAACGCCACCCCCGCCGAAGCCTTGATCACCAGCGGTCCCACATCCGGCGTCCCCACCCGCGGGAGGATGGTCCCGCCCAACCCCATCGCCGCCGCCGACCGCAGGATCAAGCCGACGTTCTGCGGGTTGTGGACGCCGTCGAGGAGGAGCAGATGGCCGTCGAGGGGGGTCGCCAGCCGCTCCTCCAACGTCTGCAGCCCGGGCGCCTCCACGTCTGCTACCACCCCCTGGTCGTGGCGTCCGTTGCCGGCCAGCGATTTGACGCGCGCGGGCGAAGCGTGCGCCACCCGCACCCCGGCCGCGCGGGCGACGGTCTCGATCTCGCGCACGATCGAGCCCTCGGCGTTGGTGGCCACGATCACCTTGGCTACGCGCCGCGACGGGTCGCGCAGCGCCTCCAGCACCGGCTTGCGCCCATAGATCGTGAGGCGGGCGTCCTTTGGCGTTCGCATCCGCATACTAGTTTCAACCGATGCCTCTCGCTCCGATCGGCATCCCCAAGGGCCGCCGGGCCGCTCGCTGACGGACGGTGCGGTGCGGCGAGGTGGCCAGATGAGCGCTCAGGTGTCTCCTCCCCCACCCCGGGCCGGGCTCGCGCCCCCCCAGTACACGCCCGACGGTCACTGGTTCTGGACCGGCACCAGCTGGATCCCGGCGCCGAGGTACTGATCGCCCGCCCGGCGCCAGACCCGCCGGCGGCGACGGCGGCCCTCCCCAGACCGCGGTGGGAACTCTGGCTCTCGGCGGCTGGTCGCGGTGCTGTTGGTCGCCGGCATCACCGTGGGTGTGATGGCGCACCGGCCGGCCGGACAAAGCGGCCCCGCCCCCGCGGCCGCCCGCATCCTCGCCCTGCCGTTCGCCGACCACGTGGGCTCGGCCGGTGTACGCGGGACGCTGACCGACCAGGGGGTGATCGAGAGGGTCGGCGGGACCCTCGACTTCGCACCCGACCGCGCCCTGCACGCGACCCTTCACGTGGGCGCGGCCTACGTCGGTGAATACCTGGACATCGGGGGCATCGGCTATCAGACGCACGAGCCCGGCGGCCCGTGGGCTGCGGGGACGCCGGAGAGCCCGATCGATGACGCACTGGGCTGGGTGGGCGGCCCCCCACCACCGGGGTTGCGCGTGGTCGGGGAGCAGCAGGTCGCCGGCGAGCCGGCCTGGCATTTGGCCTCCTTCTCCGGCGCCGAGTGGTGGATCGGAGCCCAGACCGGTCACCCTCTGCGCTTCACCTACCGCACCCAGCAGTGGGCCCTCGATCTGACGTTCGGGGGGTTCGGTGGGCAGCCCGCGATCATGGCGCCGCCCCAGAGCAACGTGTCGACGCTGCCCATCCAGGGCGGGGTGGGGACCGTCATCACCGCCCCCCAGATGTCGATGGAGGTCAACTCGATGCAGTCCGCGCCCCCGCTGCTGGGGACGCCGCCCGGCGGTTACCGCTACCAGGCCTTGAACCTCTCCTATCAGAACGAGGGACCGGAGCCGGTGACGTTCGAAAACGCCTTCACGCTGACCGGGGATCACGGCACTCAGTACGGGCGGACCGACAGCGTGGAGATGGCGCCCATGCTGCCCGCCAACGTGGTCTTGGCGCCGGGCCAGCTGATCTCCGGCTGGGACATCTTCGTGGTCTCCCGCTCCGCCCACGACCTGACGCTGCGGGTGGGGCCGCAGACGGAGGAGCAGAACGTCGACTTCCTGGTCTCGATCCCCCTCTCGTAGCCGCCCCGGGGCGGCCGGCCGGTCGCGATTCAAGCGGCTGTAAAGAAGAGAGGGCCGGGCGTCGAACGGGCGTACGCTGGCCACCATGTCACGAGCGCTCGAGCAGTTCACCCCCGCGACGCGCTCGTGGTTCGAGGCGGCGTTCGCGGCGCCCACCGAGGTGCAGGAGCGCGGCTGGCGGACGGTGGCCGGAGGCGCCCACACCTTGATGACGGCCCCCACCGGGAGCGGGAAGACGCTGGCCGCCTTTCTCTGGTGTCTGGACCGCCTGGCGGCGGAGGCGGTGCCGCCCGCCCGGGAGCGCTGCCGGGTGCTCTACCTCTCCCCCCTCAAGGCGCTGGCGGTGGATGTGGAGAGGAACCTGCGCGCGCCGCTGGCCGGGATTCAGCGGCAGGCCGAGCGCCTGGGTCTGGGGGTGCCCGACCTCACCGTGGGGATCCGGACCGGTGACACTCCGCCCGAGCAGAGGCGCCAGATGGAGCGCCATCCCCCGGACATCCTCATCACCACGCCGGAGTCACTGTTCCTGCTGCTGACCAGCGCCGCCCGCGCCGTGCTCGCCGGGGTGCGCTGGGTCATCCTCGACGAGATCCACGCGGTGGCCGCGACCAAGCGCGGCGCCCACCTGGCGCTGAGCCTGGAGCGCCTGGGCGAACTCACGGACACGGAGCCGCAGCGGATCGGACTCTCGGCGACGCAGCGGCCCCTGGACCTGATCGGTCGCTTCCTCGGCGGCGGCCGTCCGGTCGAGATCGTCGACGCGGCGCGCCGGAAGTCACTCGCGATCACGATCGAGGTCCCGGTCGACGACATGTCGGACCTGCAGGTGGGGGCGCCACCGCCTCAACTGCCAAGCGGCAACGCGGCCGGGCTCGGCGACGGCCCCCCGCCCCCTCGCCGCTCGATCTGGCCCGCCATCTACCCCCGCCTGCTGGAGTTGGTGCTGGAGCATCGATCCACCATCGTGTTCGTCAACGCCCGCCGGACCGCTGAGCGTCTGGCCGCCAGGTTGAACGAGCTGGCGGTGGAGGGCGGCCACCTCGCGCCGGACGAACCGGAGCTGGTCCAGGCCCATCACGGCTCCCTGGCTCGGGAGCAGCGGACGGAGATCGAGGACCGGCTCAAGAGCGGCCGCCTGCGGGCGATCGTGGCCACCAGCTCGTTGGAGCTGGGCATCGACATGGGGGCCGTCGACCTCGTGGTGCAGGTGGAGTCGCCGCCCTCGGTGGCGGCCGGCATCCAGCGCATCGGGCGCGCCGGCCACGCGGTCGGCGAAACCTCTCAAGGCACCATCTTCCCCAAGTTCCGCGGCGACCTGCTCGAGGCCGCGGTGGTGGTCGAGCGCATGCACGCGGGGGAGATCGAGCACACCACCATCCCGCGCAACCCGATCGACGTGCTGGCGCAGCAGGTCGTGGCCGCGGTCGCGATGGACGAGTGGGCGGTCGCCGACCTGCACCGCCTGGTCACCCGGGCCCTGCCCTTCGCGGACCTGAGCCGGCGCTCGCTCGAGACGGTGCTGGACATGCTGGCCGGGCGCTACCCCTCAGATGAGTTCCGCGACCTCCGGCCCCGCCTGGTCTGGGACCGCACCACCGATACGCTCCGGGCCCGAGCGGGTGCACAGCGGCTGGCGGTCCAGAACGCGGGCACCATCCCCGACCGCGGCCTCTACACCGTGAACCTGCTCAGCGACGGCCGCCGGGTCGGTGAGCTCGACGAGGAGATGGTCTTCGAGACCCACCCTGGCGAGACCTTCGTGCTCGGCGCCACCACCTGGCGGGTAGCCGACATCACGCAGTCGCAGGTGCTGGTCGAGCCGGCGCCAGGAGAGCCGGGAAAGGTCGCGTTCTGGAAGGGCGACGGTATCTCGCGCCCATCCGAGCTGGGGCGCGCGGTGGGACAGGTGACGCGCGAGCTGCGCGCGATGCCTCGGGATGACGCGGTGGCGCGCTTGCGGGAGCGAAGCGGCTGCGACGAGCGGGCGGCGCGGAACCTGATGCAGTACCTCGACGACCAGGCGGCCGCCACCGGCTCGGTGCCTGACGACCGGACCGTGGTCGTGGAGCGCTTCCGCGATGAGGTGGGTGACTGGCGCGTGTGCCTGCTGACGCCGATCGGGGGGCGGGTGCTGGCGCCGTGGGCGCTGGCGCTCCAGGCGCGCCTGCGGGAACGGTTCGGGATCGAGGCGCAGACCCTCTCCACGGACGACGGGCTCGCGATCCATCTCCCGGATGCCGACCGCCCGCTCGACCCGGCCGATCTCCTCATCGAGCCGGAGGAGATCGAGGACCTGGTCGCGGCTCAGCTACCGGGCTCGGCACTCTTCGCGGGGCGCTTTCGCGAGAACGCTGCCCGTGCGTTGCTGTTGCCCCGGCGCCGGCCTGGCCAGCGCACGCCGCTCTGGCAGCAGCGCCAGCGCTCGTCCAGCCTGCTCCAGGTCGCGGGCCGCCATCCCGACTTTCCGATCCTGGCCGAGACCTACCGCGAGTGCCTGGCGGACGTCTTCGACCTGCCCGCCCTGAAGGACCTCTTGGAGGGCATCCGCTCCCGCGAAATCCATGTGGTCGTCGTCGACACCGAACGGGCCTCCCCCTACAGCGGCTCCCTCCTCTTCGAGTACGTCGGTCAGTTCCTGTACGACGGAGACGCGCCGTTGGCGGAGCGGCGCGCGCAGGCGCTGCTGCTGGATCGGGAGCTGCTCGCCGACCTGCTCGGTTCGGAGGACCTTCGGGAGCTGCTTTCGCCGGAGGTGATGGCAGCGCTGGAGCTGGAGCTGCAGGGGCTGCTGCGGGAGCGCTGGCCGCGCGATCCGGATGAGGCCCATGATCTCCTGGCCCGGCTCGGGGACCTGAGCTCGCAGGAGCTGGCAGCGAGGGGCGTGAGCCCGGAGTGGATCGAGGATCTCCGCCGTGCGCGCCGCGTGATCTCCATCCGCCTGGCTGGCTGCGAGCGCTGGATCGTGGCCGAGGACGCGGCCCGGTATCGCGACGGGCTCGGGGTTGCGATTCCGCCGGGGCTGCCGGAGGCGTTTCTGGAGCCTGGCCCCGATCCACTGGTGCAGCTGGTCCGGCGCTTCGCGAGGACCCACGTGCCCTTCTCGGCCCAGGATCTCGCCTCGCGGTGGGGCGTCGCGACCCGTACCGCGGCCGGCTGGCTTGACGGGATGCAGCGAGTGGGGGCGCTGGTGGCGGGCGAGTTCGGCACCGGCGGTGCCCGCGAATACTGCCATCCAGAGGTCCTCCAGGTGCTGCGCCGGCGATCGCTGGCGGCGCTGCGCCGGGAGGCCGAAGCGGTACCGCAGGCGGCGCTGGCGAGGTTCCTTCGCGACTGGCAGGGAGTCGGCTCCTCCGAGCGCAGCCCGGACCGCATGCTGTCCGTGGTCCGTTCTCTCCAGGGCCTGCCGCTTCCGGCCTCGGTAGTCGAGCGCGACGTGCTGGCCGAGCGGGTGGCCGGCTACAGCCCCGCCCTCCTGGACCAGCTCTTGGGGGCGGGCGAGGTGGTGTGGATTGGCCGGGGGTCGCTGGGGCCCGGCGATGGGAGGGTCGCGCTCTACGAGCGGGCAGACGTCGAGCGGCTGTTGCCCGAGCCTGGCGACCCCGCTCAAGGAAGGCTCCAGGACCAGGTCCGCGAGCACTTGCGTTCGCGTGGTGCGTCCTTCTTTCGGGAGCTGTTGCAGGCGGTCCGGGCGCCGGAGGATGAGCTGCTGGACGCGCTCTGGGACCTGGTCTGGGCAGGGGAGGTCACGAACGACACGTTCGGTCCGCTGCGTGTCGCTACCGCCCCCCGGCGCCGGGCCTCGCCCCGTCCGATCCGGGCAAGCCCCGTCAGCCCCCGGGCCGCCGGTCGCTGGTCGCTGGTCGCAGCCCTGGGAGGCGATGGCGCCCGGCCCACCGAGGTCGCGCTGGCCCGGGCCACCACCCTGCTCGAGCGCTACGGGATCTTGACCCGGGAGGCGGTGCTGGCCGAGGGGTTGCCCGGAGGATTCGCCTCTCTCTACCCGGTGCTGCGGGCGATGGAAGAGTCGGGACGGATCCGGCGCGGCTACTTCGTCGAGGGGCTGGGCGGGTCCCAGTTCGCGCTGCCGGGAGCGATCGAGCGGCTGCGTGCCCACCGGGAGCCGGAGGATCAGGTGACGGCGGTCGCCGCGACCGACCCCGCCAACCCCTTCGGGGCGGTGCTGCCGTGGCCGGCGGGCGGGGCCGGCGACGGTGCGGGACCACCGCCACGCCTGGCCCGGGTGGCGGGCGCGTACGTCGTCCTTCAGGACGGCGATCTGCGGCTCTACCTGGACCGCGGCGGCCGCACCCTCTGGACCCGCGGGGAGGTCACGCCCCGGCAGGTGACCGAGCTGCGACGGGTGGCGACGCGGGCCGGGAAGGTGGAGGTGCAGCGCATCGACGGCGAGCCGCCGCACGCCTCCCGGCTGGAGCCGGTGCTGCGCGAGGCCGGCTTCGGGACCACGCCGCGCGGCCTGGTCGCCTGGGCCCCCTCAGCGGGACGCTGAGCCGGTCCCGGCAGTGCCCGAGGGCGACACCATCTGGCGGGTGGCCGCCGCGCTGCGGGCTCGGATCCTGGGGGAGTTGGTGGAGCGCTCCTCGCACACCGGTCTGGAGGGCCGGCGGATCCAGGCCATCGACGCGGTCGGCAAGCACCTGGTGATCCGTTTGGAGGGCGGATGGGGGGTGCGTACCCACCTCGGGATGGAGGGCAGCTGGTGGGTCTTCCGACCTGGCGAGCGCTGGCGGAAGCCGGCCTGGCAGGCGCGGCTGGTGCTCGAGACGAGGGACTGGGTCGCGGTGTGTTTCTCAGCCCCCACGGTGGAGGTGACGCGCCGTCCGGAGCAGGCGTTGCGGGACCTGGGCCCCGACCTCCTCGTTTCCGATCCCGACCTCGACCTGGTGGTGCGGCGGGCGCGGGCGGCGGACCCGTCCACGCCGCTCGGCGAGCTGCTGCTCGACCAGCGCGTGGCGGCTGGGATCGGGAACGTCTACCGCTGCGAGACCCTGTGGGCCAAACGCCGGAGCCCGTGGCAGGCGGCCGGCGAGCTCAACGAGGCGCAGCTCCGGGACCTCTATTCGTACGCGGCCCAGGCCCTCCGGCTCAACCTCCAGGGTCGGGGATTCGGCCGGCGCTTTCCCGATCACGCCGCGCCCGCCGTCCACGGCCGCGGTGGCCGCCCCTGTCCACGCTGCGGCGCTCGCATCCAGGTCCGCCGGCAGGGCTCGCTCGCCCGCTACACCTACTTCTGCCCCTCCTGCCAGCCCGACCCCCCAACAACCTAACGCTAAACGGGGCGCAGGTTCTGCCATGCCCCCCACTATCTCCCGTTTCGCACGGAACGGACCCCATCCGGGCCCCATGAGGTCCCTTTCGCGCGAACGGGGTATCCACTTCAGCGGAGTCGTGCGCCAGGGGGTCCCGAGTGCCGGCGATCGGGGCCCGGCGCGGCCTCTGGATCCCCCGAATGCCGGCAGTCGGCGTTCGCGGCGCGCTCGGTACCGACCTGGAGGTGCTCGAAGCGTTCGAAATGAATCGTGGATCGGGATCTGTGGGCAAGAAGGGTCTCATTCGAGGTGCGGAAGCCCCATCTGCGAGCAGACGGCACCACACCGCCGTTTACTCCGGTTACGTGTATACCCCCATCCACGCGAAACGGGAGGTACGTCGTGGCGCGGGCCTGCTCGGCCGCCACCCCGGACCAAGCTCAGACGACGAACACGAGACCCGGGCGCGGTACCGTTGGCGCGATGCCTGCGCGTCCGGCCATCCGGTTCCACCCTCTCGCTCTCGGCGTCCTCCTGACACTGATCCTGGCAGCGACCCTTCCGCTGGCGGTGCGCGCGGCTCCTGCCGGCACGTCGCTGCCGGTCTGGGATGGCACGCTGAGCGCGGCTCCCCCGGTGGCTCAGCGCATCGCGGCGACCACCGCCTTCTACAACAAGATCGAAGCCCGGGTGGCATCCGGCCAGGGCCTGACCTTGAACGACCAGCAGTGGGCGAACTGGACCGGTCAGTACGACGTGCTCGACTATGGCCTCGAACAGCTTTGGTCGCAGGGTTACGACGGCGCGGGCACCACCGTCGCCTACATCGTGTCCAACCCGGACAACACGCTGAGCTCGGTACTGCAGCAGTACAGCTCCACGCTCGGCCTCCCCCCGGCCGACATCACACAGATCACGTACCCCGCCGCGGCGCCCAACGCCACCTGCAGCGTCGAGTCGCTCTGCGACCCCACCGAGGACGAGCTGGACGCCGAATCGATCCACACCATGGCACCCTATGCCCACATCATCTTCGTGACCACGCCGGTCGTGGAGACGTTCGGCATCCAGGGCTGGCCGCAGATCGCCCAGGCCATCGAGTACGTGGCCGACAACCACCTCGCCAACGTGATCTCGGTGTCCGAAGGTGACGGCGAGGCCAACTTCGCCAACGACCCCGAGAACAAGGGCGTCGGCGCCTCGGCCGCCATCCACTCCCTCGACCCGGCGCTGCTCGACGCGGCCGCGCAAAACGTCCCCGTCCTCTTCGCGTCCGGCGACTGCGGACCGACCGAGGCGCAGCTCCTCAACGACACCGGTCAGTGCCAGCCGGACGTCGGGCTCACCGCCGGGCACCCGGTCGACAGCCCGTGGGTCACCGCGGTCGGTGGCAGCATCCCCGACGAAAGCCTGGGTTCGCCGGGCGGGCGTACGGCTCCCGACTCCCTCTGGACCGCGCCCGGCGGCATCGACAGCACGCAGGACGCCGGCGGCGCGGGCGTCTCGAAGCTCTACTCGAAGCCCTCCTGGCAGGACGGGATCGCAGCCCTCGCCAAAGAGCACGGCCGGGCCTACCCCGACATCACGATGGATTCGAACGACGGAACCTCGCAGGCCAGCCCCACCCTGGCCGGGGTGCTCGCCCTCGCGACCCAGATGAAAGGCGGCGACCTGGGGACGATCAACCCCGCGCTCTACGCCATGGGGCCGAAGGGAACCGCGGATGGGATCGTCAATCTCCAGTCCGGCGAGACCAACTCCACGCTGGGCGTCAAAGGCTACTCGACGGGGCCGGGCTACTCGATCGCGGCGGGTTGGGGCACCATCTGGGCCCCGGCGTTCGTTCCCGCGCTGGCGAAGACCGTGAACACGGCGCCTTCGGTGGAGGCGGCGGCGCAGCTGTCCCGGCTCCAGCGGCGGATCTCGTTGACGGCCCGGTCGCTGCGGGCGGGGAACCAGCTGCGAGCAACGGGTAAGGGATTCATCCCCGGTGCGTCGCCAAACGGGACCCGCATCAAAGATGGGTATGGCGTCTACCCGCCCCTCCGCGGCCAGCCGGGATGGAACCAGGGCGACCCCACCGCCTCGCCATCCTCCACCACACCTGGCCAGACCTGGGACTCGATCGGAGCGGCGGTGACCGACGCGTCCGGCAAGGACGTGCACGCCCCGGTCACGATCGGGCGCCCGACCGACGTGGGGACGGTCCAGGTGGTGGTCGACACCACGCACCTCAGGCCGGGCCGGTACACGATCACGATCCAAGGAGACGTGCTGACGCAGGCGGCGACGTTCCACGTCACGCAGGGGTCGTCCAAGCCCTGGTGGAACCCCTTCTGAATCCAGCGCAGGCGACCGGGCCGGTACCGCTGCTGGTCCTGGTGAGCGGCGCTCCAGGGTCGGGCAAGACGACACTCGCTCGCCAGGTCGCAGGGCGCTTGCGGCTCTTCCACCTGCACCGCGACAGCATCTGGGACGGCCTCCGCTTCACCGCACGGCGCGGGCCGGGGGGCGAGCTGCCTCACGGCGTCCAGGTCTGGTATGCGACCGCCTCGCTGCTGTTGCGCTCGGGCGTCAGCCTGGTCGCGGATGGCACGCTCTATCAGGGCTGGGACGAGGACAACGTGCGCCGCCTGCTCGAGTTGGGGGATGTCGTCAACGTGCACTGCCGCGCGCAGGGAGCCCGAGAGCGGTTCGAGGAGCGTCAGCGGCGTGAGGGTGCCTCAGAGCGCGAGATCGCGACCATGGTGGCGAGGTTGGAAGAGCACGGCGACCGCAGCGTGGAGCCGCTCGGCCTCGACTGCCCGTGCTACTGCGTCGACACGACCACGGGATACGACCCTCCGCTCTCGGACCTGCTCCAGGCGCTGCGTCCCTGAGACGCCGGCCCCCTCACGCCACGGCGAACCGCTGGTCAGCCGCCGCCTGTGGAGAGTCCGGACTGATCTGCATCAGTTCGATCGGATTGCCGTCGGGATCGTCGATCCACGCTTGCCAGTTGTGGTCGGTGCCCTGTTTCGGACCGCTGGTGATGGTGATGCCGTGGGCGGCGAGCTTCTCCGCCTCCGTCTGCAGGTCGTCCACCACCAGGCAGAGGTGGTTGTACCCGGCGGCACTGCTGCGCGGTCTCACCTCGCCCTCGCCACCAGGGAACAGCTCCAGGAACTGATTGGGCGCGATGTGCAGATAGACGATCCAGGGCGACGGCTGTCCCTCGCGATCGAGACGGAAGGCCTCGCGCAGCCCGAGCGTCCCGCAGTAGAAGTCGAGCGCGCGGTCCAGATCACGGATGCGGAAGGCGGCATGGCCGAGCCCGGTGATCATCGATGAATTCCTCCTCGGAACCTCTGTGGACGGTGCTCTCGACGGTCACCTTAGTGCTTCAGCCGGAACGTTCGATCACGCATTCGGGCCGCTGGCTGACCCGAGCGCTGTGGCTGAGTCGCGCCTGTATGCCCCGCTCACCGCCGACAAACGTGCCTTCGTTGGTAGCGAACGTCTCCCAGATGAGAAGGCGGCGCGGCACGAACCTTGGTGATCCCGGCTGAGCGAAGAGGAGCGGCAGTTGACGAATGAGCAACTGGGACCGCCTGCGCTTCGGTGGGGGCAGCTGGGGCTGTCGGCCGCATCAGTCCTGGCCCCAGGCGCGCCTCGCTTCCACATCGAGATCTCCACGTCGGCGTCCGACCTGGACGCGCTCTACGCCAAAGTCCAGGGCGGCGGCATCGAACCCGACGAGCGGCCGCAAGATCGAGGCTGGGGGGAACAAACCTTCCACGCGGCCGATCCGGACGGCAACCTCATCGAGTTCGACAGCCGTCTCGACGAACGCTCCCAGCGGCGGTAAGGAGCGCCCGTCGTCGAAGAGGACTCGGCGGCCCCCGCGACGGCAGACCACGCGCACCGTTGCAGCGACGACGCCCACTGCGAGCGCGAGGGACCGTATAGCAGACTGGCACCCGACCGCCGGCGCCCGTAGTGGTGTTGGATTGTCTATGCATCGTTTCCGAAGGTTGGAGGTGAACCAGATGTCGAACGGCAACCCCCTGGCGGTCCAGCTCTACACGTTCCGGGCCACGCCACCGGATGAGCGCCCGGCGCTCCTGGAGGCGCTGGCAGAGGCCGGCTACGGTGCGGTGGAGCCCTTCGGCGATCCCTCCGGAGCGACCCTCCTGCGGGCGGAGTTGGAACAGGCGGGCCTCCGGGTCTCCAGCCTGCACGCGAACGTGGACCGGGACGGCCTGGAACAGGCGGTCGCGGCCGCCCACACCCTGGGCACCGACACCATCGTGGTCCCCATGCTGAGCCGCGAGGGGTGGGAAGACGCTGACACCGTGCGCCGTCTCGCCGAGCAGGTCAACGAGTGGGGTCGCCAGGCGGCGGACGAGGGACTGCGGATCGCCTACCACAACCATTGGTTCGAGATGGCGGACGTTGGTGGCCGGCCGGCCCTGGAGGTGTTCGCCGCCGCGCTCGAACCCGAGGTGCTGCTCGAGGTCGACACCTACTGGGCGGCCGTCGGCGGCCAGGACGTCCCGGCGCTGCTGAGCCGGCTCGGCGACCGCGTGCGGCTGCTCCACCTGAAGGACGGCCCCGCCGACGACCCGATGTCCCCGATGACGGCGGTCGGCACCGGCGTCATCCCGGTGGCGCAGATCCTGGCCGCGGCGCCTGCGGTGGAGTGGAACATCGTCGAGCTCGACGACTGCGCCACCGATGTCCTGACCGCCGTGCGCGAGAGCGCCGTCTGGCTCCGCGACCACGGCCTCGCCCCCGCCTCCCGATGAGCGTCCCCCGGGACCTCGGCGTCGGCATGGTCGGATACGCCTTCATGGGCCGCGCCCACTCCAACGCCTGGCGCGCCGTGGCGCACCAGGAAGGCGTGGCGCTCACGCCCCGGATGGTTGCCGTCTGCGGACGCGACGCGGCCGCGGCCGAGAAGGCGGCGCATCTCCTCGGGTGGACTTCCTCGGAGACCGACTGGCGCGCACTCATCACCCGCGACGACGTGGGTCTGATCGACATATGCACACCGGGCGCCACTCACGCTCCGATCGCGATCGAGGGGCTGCGTGCCGGCAAGCACGTTCTCTGCGAGAAGCCCCTCGCCAACACGGTGGAGGAGGCGGAGGAAATGGTCCGGGCGGCCGAAGCCGCCCCGGCCAGCATCGCCATGGTCGGCTTCAACTACCGCCGGATCCCCGCGCTGGCGCTGGCGAGGCGGCTGGTCCAGGGAGGCACGCTGGGAAGGCTGCGCCAGGTACGTGCGGTCTACCTCCAGGACTGGCTGGTCGACCCCGACTTCCCCATGACCTGGCGGCTGCGGCGCGAGCAGGCGGGGTCAGGAGCGCTCGGAGACCTGGGCGCCCACATCGTCGACCTGGTCCAATACCTGAGCGGCGAGCGGGTGGTCGAGGTCGCCGGACGCGCCGCCACCTTCGTCGAGGAGCGGGCCGGGGAGGGCGGCAGGCCGGAGCCGGTGACGGTGGACGACGCCGTGCTCTTCTCCGGCTCCCTCGCCGGCGGTGCGATGGCGTCCTTCGAGGCCACCCGGTTTGCCACCGGCAGCAAGAACGCGCTGCGGGTCGAGTTGGACGGCCAGGAGGGCGCGCTCCGCTTCGACCTGGAACGGCTCAACGAGCTCGAGGTCTACGAACGCTCGCAACCGTACGCCGGTTTCCGCCGCGTCCTCGTCACCGAGCCGGACGACCCCTATCTCTCCGCCTGGTGGCCACCTGGACACGTCCTGGGCTGGGAGCACACCTTCATCCACCAGGCCCGCGATCTGCTCCACGGGATCGCGGCCGCCACCCCGGTCGCGCCCACGTTCGCGGACGGGCTCGGTGTTCAGCGCGTGCTCGCCGCCGTCGAGGAGAGCGCGCGCGACGGCGGGCGCCGGACGCCGGTCGCGTCCTGATCGAAGAAGCGAGGAGCGTCATGAGCCGAACCTTCACGCTGTTCACGGGCCAGTGGGCCGACCTGCCGCTGGAGCGCGTCTGCGAGCTCGCGCACGAGTGGGGCTACGACGGCCTTGAGCTGGCGAGCTGGGGCGACCACTTCGACGTCCACCGCGCCCTGCACGAGCCGGACTACCTGGAGGGGCGGCGCCGGCTGCTCGAGCGCCACCAGCTCAGGTGCGAGGCGATCTCCAATCACCTGGTCGGCCAGGCGGTGTGCGACAACCCGATCGACCGGCGGCATCGCGACATCCTGCCGGAGCGGATCTGGGGCGATGGCGAGCCGGAGGGTGTGCGGCGTCGGGCCGCCGACGAGATGGCCGACACCGCACGAGCGGCGGCCGCCTTCGGGGTGCGCACGGTGACCGGGTTCACCGGCTCGTCGATCTGGTACACGCTGGCCATGTTCCCGCCCACCCCGGCGGACATGATCGAGCGTGGGTATCAGGACTTCGCCGAGCGCTGGGGGCCGATCCTTGACGTGTTCGACCAGGAAGGGGTGCGGTTCGCCCACGAGGTCCATCCGAGCGAGATCGCCTACGACTTCTGGACCACCGAGCGCGCGCTGGACGCGGTCGACCGGCGTACCGCGTTCGGGCTCAACTTCGACCCCAGCCACTTCGTCTGGCAGGACCTGGACCCGGTCGCGTTCCTGCTCACCTACCGGGATCGCATCTACCACGTGCACTGCAAGGAGTCGCGCCGCCGCCTCGATGGGCGCAACGGGCGGCTCGCCTCGCACCTACCTTGGGGGGACCCGCGGCGGGGCTGGGACTTTGTGTCCGCGGGGCGGGGAGAGGTCAACTGGGAGGACGTCTTCCGGGTGCTCCGCGCGATCGGCTATCAGGGGCCCTACTCGGTGGAATGGGAGGACGCAGGGATGGATCGCCTGGTGGGAGCCCCGGAGGCGCTGCGCTTTCTCCGCCACTTCGACTTCGCGCTGCCCGAGGCCGCCTTCGACGCCGCCTTCGGGTCCGAGCGGTGATGCATGCGCTGAGGGCGTTGGTGCACCAACAGCCCACTTTGGTCGCCGGAGTCGGGCACTTGGTGCACCAACAGCCCTGCTGGAGGTGCTGATGACGGATATCGATCAGTCTGCGGTGGACGCGTTTCCGGAGGGATTCCTCTGGGGTGCCGCGACCGCCAGCTACCAGATCGAGGGGGCGGTCGACGCAGACGGCCGGGGTCGCTCGATCTGGGACGTCTTCAGCCACACGCCGGGCCATACCGTCAATGGCGAGACCGGCAACATCGCCGATGACCACTACCATCGCGTGGAGGAGGACCTGGACCTGATGGCCCGGCTCGGCCTGCGCGCGTACCGCTTCTCGGTCGCCTGGCCGCGCATCCAGCCGACCGGCCGCGGAGCGCCAAACCAGGCCGGTCTCGACTTCTACCGCCGCCTGGTCGACGGCCTGCGCAAGCGCGAGATCGAGCCTGCCCTGACGCTCTACCATTGGGATCTCCCGCAGGCGCTGGAGGATGCCGGAGGGTGGCCGGCGCGCGACACCGCGGAGCGATTCGCGGAGTTCGCGGACGTGGTCGGCCGTGCGTTGGGTGCGGAGGTCGGGCTCTGGATCACCGTCAACGAGCCCTGGGTCGCGGCCTGGATCGGGTACGCGACCGGTCGCCACGCGCCCGGCCGGACCGACATCGGCGAGGCCTTGGCCGCCACCCACCACCTGCTGCTCGGCCACGGGATGGCGGTCCAGCGACTGCGGTCGGCGCTGGACGGCGACGCCAGGGTCGGCATCACGTTGAACCTCGCCCCGGTGTACGGGCACGGCGACAGCCCGGCCGACCGGACCGCGCAGCGGCGGGTGGACGGCAACCTCAACCGGCTCTTCCTTGATCCGCTCTTCAAGGGCCGCTACCCAGCGGACATGGTCGAGCACTACGCGGATCGCAAGCCCGGTCTCTCCGTGGTGCGATCGGGTGACCTTGAGATCATCTCGCAGCCGACCGACTTTCTCGGCATCAACTACTACTCGCCGCGGAACGTGGTCGCGCTGGAGAGCCTGCGGGGTGGCGTCGCGGCCGCTGGGTTCGCCTACCGGGCCGGACAGCGAGGCTCATCGGCGGTTCAGGATCGCGCGCTCTCGGAAGACCTGGGCGCGGCGGACGTCTGGCCGCTGCACCTCGAGACCACTCCGATGGGCTGGACGATCGAGCCGGATGCTTTCCACGAGCTGTTGGTCCGGGTCCATCGTGAGTACGGTCCGCGTCCCCTGTACGTGACCGAGAACGGGATGGCGGTCGACGACTACGCCGACCCGGAGGGGCGCGTGCTCGACCCGAGGCGGATCGGCTATGTCGACGCTCACCTGCGGGCCGCCCGCCGCGCGATCGGCGACGGGGCCGACCTGCGCGGCTACTTCGTGTGGTCGCTGCTCGACAACTTCGAGTGGGCGCTCGGTTACTCCAAGCGGTTCGGGCTGGTTTTTGTGGACTACCCCACGCAGCGGCGCACGCCGAAGGCCAGCTTCGAGTGGTACCGGCAGGTGATCGCCCGCAACGGATTGCCCGCCAAGTAGTGATGTAGGGCCGTTCCCGCACACCCCGGCGCTAGGCCGCGGGCGGAAGGCACGGGGGTGCAGAAGCGGCCCTTTCTTGCTCAGGCGTTGACGGTCTCGCGTGCCCTCGCGACCACCCGGTCCACCGAGGGCAGGTACCAGTCCTCGAGCGGTCCCGGCGGGTAGGGGGTGTCCCAGGAGGTGACGCGGCGCACCGGCTGGTCGAGCGAGAAGAAGCACTCCTCCTGCAGCGTGGCGGCGATCTCGGCGCCGAAGCCCGCGGTAAGCGGCGCTTCGTGGACCACGATCGCCTTCCCGGTCCGGGCTACCTCGCGCGTCAGCGTCTCCAGGTCCAGCGGCACCAGGGTGCGCAGGTCCATCACGCCGGCCTCGACCCCTTCCTCCGCCAGCTGGTCCGCCGCCGCCAGGGCGAGGTCGACCGCCGCTGACCAGGCGATCAGAGTGACGTCGTCGCCCTCGCGGGCCATCCGCGCCTCGCCGAAAGGAACCGTGTAGTCGTCCGGAGGGACCTCCTGGCGGCCTTTCCGGTAGAGCCGCTGCGGCTCCAGATAGAGGACCGGGTCGGGATCGCGGATCGCCTCCAGGAGCAGGCCCTTGGCATCGAGCGGGTTGGCAGGGCAGACGATCTTGAGGCCGGGCGCCTGCACGTACTGAGCCTCGATCGCGTCGGGATGAAACTCCGGCGTCCGCACCGCCCCGCCGAAGGGCGCACGCACCGTGACCTGAGCGGTGCGCCGGCCGCGGTTGCGGAACCGGGTCCGGGCCAGCTGCCCCGCCATCTGATGAAAGGCCTCCTGCGTGAAGCCCAAGAACTGGATCTCGGCCACCGGCTTCAAGCCCGACATGGCGAGGCCGATGGAGGAGCCGATGATGCACGCCTCGGCGAGCGGCGTGTCGACCACCCGCTCTGACCCGAACTCGTCGAGCAGGCCCTTGCTGGCACGGAAGACCCCTCCCAACCGACCCACGTCGAGACCGAGCAGAAGGACCTTCTCGTCACGGCGCATCTCGTAGGCAAGGCCGTCGTGGATCGCCTCGATCACGTTCAGCTCAGGCATCGTGCTGGTGGCTCTCCAGGAAGTCGAGCAGCTCAGCGCGCTGGCGACGGACTCGCTCCGGCGGCGTCACATACGCGAAGTTGAAGACGTCCTCAGGCAGCGACGCCGGCTGCGCGTCGGCCCACTCCACGGCCGCGTCCAGCTCCTCTTTGATCTCTCCTCGCATCGCCTCCTCGGCGCCCTCGTCCCAGAGGCCGGTGCTGTGGAGATACGTGGTGAGGCGGGTGATCGGGTCCAGCCGTTCGGCCTCCTCCAGCCAGCCGTCGGGGAGATAGGCGCGCGGGTTGTCGGTGGTGTTGTGGAAACTGAGGCGGTAGGTGATGGTCTCGATCAGGCTTGGGCCCTCGCCACGCCGCGCCCGGGCGACGGCATCCCGCGCCGCCTCGTAGACGGCGAAGAGGTCGTTTCCGTCCACCTGCACACCCGGGAAGCCGTACCCCTCGGCACGGCGGTACAGCTCGCCGGCCGACTGCTGGGTGGTGCTGGTCGAGATGGCCCAGCCGTTGTTCTGGAGGAAGAAGACGACCGGGGCGCGCTTGACGCCGGCCAGGTTCATCGCCTCGTGGGTGTCCCCCTCGCTGGCCGCGCCCTCGCCGAAGCAGGCGGCTACGACTCCGGGTTTGCCTTGCAGCTTGAGGCCCCAGGCCATGCCGACGGCCTGAGGAATCTGGGTCGCGAGGGCCACCTGGGTGGGGAGCGCGTTGACGCCTTCGGGGATTCGCCCCGCCATCACCTTGCCCATCAGCGAGGCGAGGTAGACGCCGGCCGGGATGCCGTGACGGATCACCGCCGGCACCTCGCGGTAGGAGGGGAAGATCCAGTCGAGGTCGGGGTTGAGGGCCATTGAGAGCCCGATCACCGAGGCCTCCTGCCCCTTCACCGGGGAGACGGTCCCCAGCCGCCCCTGGCGCTGGAGGCCGGTGGCACGCGCGTCGAACATGCGGGAGAAGATCATCCAGCGCAGGGCTTCGATCGTCTGCGCCTCGGTCATGGTGGGTTCGGCGCCCTCCACCAGCCGGCCGCGGGGGTCGAGGATGCGCCGCCGATAGGGCGGGTTCGGTGCGTCCTGGACGTTGATGGTGTCGGTCAAAGCACCTCCTTGGTTATGAGGTTATTGTGCCGCGGCACCCGCGGGGCGGGATGGGGTTACATCGCCGGCAATACAACGTCACGCGGGGCGGGATGGGGTTACGTCGCCGGCAATGTCCATTTGTGGGGGCCGCTCGGCCGGCATCGGGTATCATCGCGTTCTGCCTCGGGCGTGCTGCACTAGCACCGAGGCGAGATGTCGGGGAGTAGCGCAGTCCGGCAGCGCACTTGGCTGGGGGCCAAGGGGCCCCGGGTTCGAATCCCGGCTCCCCGACCACTGTCCGTCATCTAGGCCGTTTTGAACTCGTTTGCTCCCCATAGGAGGGGTGTGGGCGGCCTGGTGGAGGGCCGTGGGAACCTGGTCGGAACCTGCCGAGTTCAGGGGCCTGGACTCTGGATTTTGCGTCATGGAGGTCCAGAGAATGGCGGGCATGAAGGTGCTGCAGGGTGGTTTGGAGGCGAGGGCCAGGCGGTCGGCGCTGGACGCCGCGTACCACCATTTCCGGCTTGAGCGCCACGGCAACTTGGCGTCGCCGGCGACGCTGCAGCACTACGACTTCATGGTCGGCCCTTCCTCGCTGGCTGGCCGAGCAGCATCCGGAGGTCCGTGGGTTCGCCGACCTGACCACCGAGGTGGTCCGCGTCTACCGCGCCGAGTTGGCGGTGAGCTGCCGGAAGGATGGGCGGCCGCTGCAACCCGGGTCGGTTTTCGACGCCCACGCGATCGGAACCTTCCCGCGGTGGGCTAGGAGCGAGGGCTATGAGGTGGAGCCGCGGCTACTCGAGCTGAAACGGCCGAAGGTGCCGAAGAAGGAACCGACCTTGTTCCACATCAGCAAGCTGCCGTCGCGAACGTGTGACGGAACCCGTGAACGTGCACCCGGCACCCGACCCGAAGCTCCACCGGCCCGGCTCACCCGCGACCGCCCCTCCGCCGACGCGAGCCGGTCTCGGGATGCCCGCAAGCCGATGGACCACCCGGTTGGGCCAGAGAAGAAGCTCTTGGAGATGCATGCGCGCAGGGTTACGTCAGGACCGTGGCGGCACAAGTACGCGGCCGGCCACGCCAGCAGCCACGCCGACAAGGATTCCCGCGAAGACGTCGGAGAAGAAGTGCGCGCCGAGGTGGAGGCGAGAGTACGAGACGATGAGGGCCAGCAGTCCAACCGCGGCGCCGCGCGCCGGGCTCTCGATGGCGACGCCGACCGCAAGAGCGGCTCCGGTCGCGCTATGGCCGGAGGGGAAACCCGGCGATCGCGGCGTGGGTGCCGTCCAGGGGCGGTGCCGTATGCCGCGTGCTCGCGGCCTGCGGGCACGGATTGCCTTCTTAGCGACGAGGTTGGCGAACCCGCTTCCAGCGCCGAGAGTGATCAGGCCTCGCACCGCCGCGGCGCGTCCACGCGAGCCGGTCAGGGCGAGGGCGGCTGTGACTGCCAGCCAGAAGGCGGTGCTGTCGGCCGCCCTTGACACAGCGAGCAGGGCGGCGTCCACCGGCTCCGGGGTGGGAAGCGCGGACAGAGTATGGCCAATCTGTCGGTCGATGCGCCGGATGTCGCGGGCCAGCTAGGTTCGGGACTCTGAACGGGACCCACCTGAGGGCGTTTTGATCCTCTGAATGGGACCCACCTTCCGACCCCCGTGATCCTCGACACTCCGGGCTGTTCGACGGCCGTGGAGTTCGGGGAAGTTGGAGATGCGAAAGGTGGATCTCTTCGAGGCTATCCGGCGCGACCACGTGGTGCGCGGGTGGTCGATCAGGCGAGTGGCTCGGGAGCATCGGGTGAGCCGCAGGACGGTGCGCCAGGCATTGCTCTCGCCAATGCCGCCGGAGCGCCGGGTGCCGGTACGCGGAGCGCCCGTGCTGGGTCCGGCCAAGCCCTTCATCGAACAGGTGCTGGTGGCCGATGCCGCCCCCGGGGTACCGGCCAAGCAGAGGCACACGGCGCACCGGATCTGGGAGCGGGTGCGGGGGGAGCTGGGGATCGAGCTGTCGGAGTCGACCGTGCGCAAGTACGTGGGCCGGCGCAAGCGCGAGCTGTTTGGGGCGAAGGAGGTGACGGTTCCCCAGATCAAGGAGCCGGGGGCGGAGGCGGAAGTGGACTTCTTCGAGGCGGCCATCGACATCCAGGGAGAGCGGACCAAGGTGACGTTCTTCCAGATGCGGGCGTGCTACTCGGGTCGGGTCTACGTGCGGCCGCTGGCGAGGCTGACCCAGCAGGCGTTCCTGGAGTCGATGGTGCTCGCCCTGGCCCACTTTGGAGGTGTCTTCGGGCTGGTGCGCATGGACAACCACTCGCTGGCGGTGGAGAAGGTCCTGCGCGGCCGTACCCGCATCGAGCGAGACCGCTTCGCGGGGCTGCGCTCGCACTACCTGTTCGAGAGCCGGTTCTGCCGGGTAGGCATCGAGGGGGCTCACGAGAAGGGCGGCGTCGAGGGCGGACAGGGTCACTTCCGACGGAACCACTTGGTGCCGGTGCCGGCCTGCGCCAGCCTCGCTGAGCTGGGCAGCCTGGCACTCGACGCCTGTGCCCGCGATGACGCCCGGGTCCCGGCCGGGAGGAGGGAGACCAAGCAGGTGATGTGGGAGCGAGAAGCGGCCATCCTGCGGCCGCTGCCGTTGGAGCTCTTCTGCACGGTGGAGTACCTGGACCAGGTCCGCGTCGACGAGAAGTCAAGGGTGTCGTCAAACGGGTGCGCTACTCGGTGCCCTCGCGCTTCGCCGGGCGCCTGGTGCGCGTGGAGCTGAGCTCCCATCTCGTGCTCGTCTTCGGCGGCGGCGAGCAGATCGCGCGCTGGGAGCGCTGCTGGGAGGCGGGCAGTGAGCGCCTCGACCTCGACCACTACCTGGAGGTGCTCAAGCACAAGCCACAGGCCTTCCTGCGCAGCCTGCCGCTGCGCCAGGCGCAGGAGTCAGGACGCTGGCCTGGGGCCTACACGACCCTCTTCGACACGCTCAAGGAGCGCCTTGGCGAGTCGGCCGCCGCCCGTCAGATGGTGGACGTGCTCCTGCTTCATCGCCGCTATCCGGCCGAGGTCGTCCACCAGGCGGTCGGCGGTGCCCTGGCGGCTGGCGCCATCGACGGCCGGGCGGTCGCGGTCCTGGTCCGCCGCGCCATGGAAGGCGAGCGGCATCTGACCGTCCTCGACCTCGGCGAGTTGGACGCCTACTGGCGCCCGGCGCCGAGCCTCGATCCCTACGACCAACTCCTGGGAGAACAAGGATGAAGAGTCAGTCTCCACGGCGCGGTCGACGCACTCGTCGCCGCCCAGACCAAGGAGCTCCGTCTGCCCACCGTCGGCACCCGTTTTGCCGAGCTCGCCGACCAGGCGGCCGCCGATGGCACTCCGCACCGCGACTACCTGGCACACCTGCTCGAGCTGGAGCTCGACGCCCGCGCTGAGCGGCGAGCCCAGCGTCGGCTCCTCGATGCCCACTTCCCTCACCGCAAGCGTCTGGAGGACTTCCAGTTCGAGGAGTCGGCGGTCAACGCCGCCGAGCTGCATCAGCTGGCCAAAGGCGAGTACGTCGAACACAGCGAGAACGTCGTCCTGATCGGCGACAGCGGCACCGGCAAGAGCCATCTGGCGACCGCCCTCGGCATCGTCGCCTGCTACCAGGGACGCCGGGTTCGCTTCACCACCGTGGCCGCCCTGGTCAACGAACTGCAGGAGGCTCAGGACGAGCACCAACTCTCACGCGTCGTCCGTCGCTACGCCGGGATCGAGCTCCTGGTGCTTGATGAACTGGGCTACGTCCAGACCTCGGAGACCGGTGCCGAGCTGCTCTTCCAGGTCCTCGCCGAGCGCAACGAGGTGGCCAGCATCATCGTCACCACCAACCTGCCCTTCGGCGAGTGGACACGCGTCTTCGCTGACGCCCGCCTTTGCAAGGCGGCGGTCGACCGGCTCACCTTCGGAGCCCACATCATCGAGACTGGGAGCGAGTCCTGGCGACTCCGCCAGAGCCTGCGCCGGGCCGGAAGGGGCCCGAAGTCATGAGTCCCTGGATCGAACCCCGATCCCCGTCGCGTTACGATGCCGTTACGATAGCCTGCCCTCTCTGCCAGCGCCCCTTCCCGCCCTCCGGACGTCAGAAGTACTGCTCCGACGCCTGCCGGGTCGCCACCTACCGGCGACGGCGTCAGGCCGCACCGCCGGCGCTCAGCGTCCCCGCCAGACGGCCACGCAAACCGCTCACCGTCTACGAGTGCGACCGCTGCGGACTGCGGGCCGTGGGCGAACAGCGCTGCCCTGACTGCTCCACCTTCATGCGCAGGCTCGGCCTGGGCGGCGAATGCCCCCACTGCGGCGAGCCGGTCGCCGTCCCCGAACTGCTCGGGCAGGAGGTGATCGGGTGAGCCTGGCCGCCGAAAGTGAACGACATAGGTGGGGGTTGCATCGCCTCGCTGAGCATCCTCTGGGCCGCCTCGCGTGCCAGCCGCCCACGGGGAGCCGGAGCCGCTGCCGTTCTCCTCAGAAGGCCGCGGCACTCCCGCGCTGTGGGCCGCTCGCAGCGGTACCTGAGGCACCCCGCAGGAGTTCTCCACGAGCCCACAGGTTGTTAAACCCCTCCCCCAGACCCCCTCCCCGTTTACGACGACGACGTAGTGTGAAGAACCGTCGGGGGTGGGTCCCATTCGGAGTAACGCGGTGGGCGGGTGTTAGCAGGACGCGATGTCGGGGACGACGCCTGAAGAGCATGAAATCATCGTAGGTGCGGACCTCAGCGGATGGTCCCAGCGACTCTGGCGCAAAGCCAGTGCGATTACGGGCTGCTTCCGCGGACAAGACGGACGCAAGGGCACAAGCTTGGCGTTGACGAGACCACCACCTTTCCTGCACAGACAAGACAGCGACGGAGAATCAGGCCATGTGGTCGAGGTGTGCCGGTTCCGCCTCGAACAGAATCGGGCGGTGGTCGGAGGCGCCTCTACGTAGCACGACTACATGGCCGACATGGAAGGCGGCGGACGTCACGAGGTCAAAGCGTCCCACGAAGACGCCGTATCGCTGGTAAGTGGGAGTCGTGCTGCGAGTTAGGTCGTACCCAGACTCCGCGAGGTGCTTGACCAAAGCGCCCGTGAACCAGGGGTAATTGAAATCGCCCACCATGAGTGTCGGGACCTGGCCACCGAGGTCCCGCATACCAGCGTGCGCGGCGTCGATCTGCTGCCGACGCAACGCGTTGCTGGCCGTAAGCGGCGCGCCGTGGAAGGAGCCGACCACTATTTCCCGACCCGTCCTGCTCTCACGCGCGTGCACGGCGAGGAGGCGCTCGTCCGCCGGGGAGAAGAGCCGTTCGTGAAGCGACCGCTTTAGCGCGAAGCCCCGGCTATCGATGACCGAGAGAGATTCCTCGCGGATGTAGACGGCGAGTCCGAGCCGGTTGTCCGAGGTGTTGCCCACCAGTGTGAGATCACCCAACCGCCCGGGCATCCCATCACTCTCGCACTCCTGGACGCACAGGACGTCCGGCTGGCACTCCGCGGCCAGGTTAGGCAGCTCGCTGACGGCCGCACACTTGTCGAGGTTGTAGCTGAGAAATCGCATCGTCCCTCTCTCATAGTCACCGGTCCCTGCCACATCATGAAGTCAGGGCCACCCCGGGTAGTTGTCGCGCGTAGGCAACCTGGGCTCCCCGTAACCGAGGTCCGGCCCTGCGGGGTTGCCCACGCGTTCTGGAATTCCGGCGGCGAGCCTACCCCGGTCATGGAGATCCATGTTCCAGCCACCTTGAGCAGCTTCCACAAGTAGCTGGGTACCACGATGGCCAATCCATCGTTCAGTGAGCAACAGCGGCGAGACGCGCAAGAAGCGCTCCATGCCCGTTTACGGCCTGACCTTCCAATGCAGCGCTACGGCGTCCGGCCATAGCCGCAGCGCTGACACCCGCCCGGGCGCTGCCAATGGCGCCTGGCGCGTGCGGGCAAGCGAGAAGACCTGTTCCGTTTCGTTTTGGCGGGGCTCATCCACATGGCCATCACCGATTGCTTGATCCTTTGGAAGGGGGAGAAGGCCGAGACGTGGCTTCTCTTGTCGGATGGAGGGGCATGGAGGGGTCCTGATCGGCCAAGGCGAGCTGTATGTCTCGCGTATTGACCCGTACGTGGACGAGCGGGGTGCTTGAGGACATGGCCCGGTGCGCTTGGCCCACCTCCGCGCAGAACCCCTCACGATCGGTGTGACGCCCGTGTCGAGGTGCACGACCGGGGTCCCCGACCGAAAGGTGAACCCGCCGCCCACTCCGGGGGCGAAATTGCTGGGGGGCCGGTATGACGGCGTGGCTCATCGCTGGGGACGGTAACACCCCATCGCACCGGTGGGAACCAGGGGGAATGGCGGTTTCGACGTGGGTGCGACTAAGGCGTTGTTCTGGAGACGGGCCCCTAAGTGGCCGGCCGCTGCTTGACGGCGGTCTCCGTAACCGTCAGAAGCGGGTTCGACTCCTGCCGGGGCACCAACCGCTCCACGAGTTCGAGAATGACCTGGCCCCTTGGCTGGCCGCATGTGGCTCGGCCCTACGAGCCTCTATCACTGCTCGACGTCCAGTGCCGAATTCCCTGCCACCAGGTCTCGCCAGTCCTTTCGGCTTCCGAGATCCCGCTCCGTCGCTAGCCGCACGTAGTGCTGCAACATCTTGTAGTCGGCATGCCCCATCGCCGCGCGTAGGTGCTCAAGGTTCCACCCTACTACTTCCCCCGGAAATACTCATAGGCGGACCCGCGAGGGTGCGTGGACTTCGCCGGGGTGTCAAGTCGTCGGTTTCCGGGCTCTGCTCGACCTGCGATCCGGCTCCGACTGCTCGAGCAGCAGACTTGCGGCCTCGTCGCCCACTTTCTCCATCTCGGCGACCAGAGCCTCCAGGTGCCGGCGGTTGGCAATCCACTCCCGGTAGAGGGATGCCTCCCGTTCGGTGAGTCGACGAGTCTTGGTCCTGCCGGCGGCGTAGCGGGTCAACTGCCAGTAGGGCCCGTGGAGTTGGGGCGGATCCGCGTGACATCGGCAGCCGGGGGTCTGGCAACGGGTGGGCCGATGTACCACCGTGCCTTGCTGCACGAAGCCGAGGTCGAGGACCTGGCGGGCCAGTTGGCGTTGCCGATCCTCCAGCTCGCGGAGTCGAGGGGAGTCCGAAGGCATCGATCCAAATGATAGGACTTGACCTTGAAACAGGGCTGTTGCTAGGATGTAGGCACGGTGCTGACCAAGCAAGCCGGCCAGGTGGAGACGATCTGGGAACGCGTGCTCCCGCAACTCGTCCATGACCTGCCGGATGACCTAGCCCGGCTGGACGAGGTCTTGGACGCGCCGGAAATCTTGCGCCGCTTCGAGCAGCACTGGGGACGGGCCAACCTCAGGGTTGGGCGCCCCAGCATCGCCATGGCCACCTACCTGAGGATGATGGTCCTGAAGCATCGCCACGGGTGGGGCTACGAGCGCCTGGTCGGGGTGGTCGCGGATTCCTTCCAACTGCGACGCTTCTGCCGGATCTCGATCATGGACGAGGTCCCCGACGAGTCCACCATCCGCAAGCTGACGCGCCGGCTGGGGCCGGAGCTGGTTGACGACCTGACGCGATCAGCGGTGAGACTGGCGATCACCGAGCGGGGCTTCAAGGCGCGCGCCATGCGCTGTGACTCCACAGTGCAGGAGTCCGACGTCCGGTATCCGACCGACTGCGGGCTTGCAGCCGACGCGGTGCGCGTACTCGCCCGCAGCGGACGCAAGCTGCGGGCGATGATCCCCGGCCTGACCAAGCGGGTTCGCGATCGGAGCCGGGCAGCGGCTCGTCGGGTGCGGGAGTTGAACCGCAGCTTGAGACGGCGGACGGGAGAGGCCAAGCAGGATGTGCAACGCCTGACGGAAGAGGTGGGTGCGTTGGCCAAGGCGTCGGTTGGCCAGGCCAGACGCCTGCTCGTCGAGGTCAAGGAGGCGACCCGCGGTCAGCGCATGCGGCCACGGGAGCGGCGGGCGATCGCCGAGTTGGAGGAGATGATCGGACTCAGCGCCAAGGTGGTGGAGCAGATTCGCCAGCGCTTCGCCGGGGAGAAGATCGAGGACCGCCTGGTCTCCCTCTTCGACCCCGACGCCCGACCGATCCGGAAGGGCAAAAAGGCCAAGCCGAACGAGTTCGGAGAGATCGTCCAGTACGCCGAGGTCACGCCCAACACTCGCCGCGGCGCCCGAGGGTTGCTCCTGCCGCCCAAAGTGGCGATCGGCAACCCGCACGAGAACGTGCTGCTGCCGCAAACGG
Organism: Candidatus Dormiibacterota bacterium; assembly: GCA_963790575.1. Taxonomy (GTDB): domain Bacteria; phylum Chloroflexota; class Dormibacteria; order Dormibacterales; family Dormibacteraceae; genus CAVTSA01. The sequence goes on from CAWBPD010000012.1 coordinate 568,044, forward strand.
TGGCCGAGTTGGTGGCGCTGGAGCTCAGGCCGACGGAGGCTGTCTTCGATCAGGGGTTCACGAGAAAGGCGACCACCGCCACCATGGAACCGATCGGGACCACGATCTTCATCGCCGGCAGCCGGGGGAACGCAGGATCGCGTCGGACCCGCAAACGCCTTGCCAGTCATCGCGTCGGCTGCGAGGGTCGCATCGCTCACGTCAAGCGCGAGTACGGGGCCGGACGCTCTCGATTGAAGGGCGACCAGGGCGCGAAGATCTGGGCCGGGTGGTCGGCGCTCGCCTACAACTTGGACACCGTCGCGGGATTACCTGGCAAGTCCATCGACCCCGCTGGCTGACTCGACGCTCGCCCCTCCGCTACTACTGAAGGGAGTCCACGGCCGCCGTAGGATTGGCCCACCCTTCAGCAGCGTGTACCAGCTGAACGGACCGGCCGGGTACAGGGGACCGAGTCCACAGGGGGAAAGTGTTTATCCGGGGGAAGTACTAGCTTCGTCGCGACGGTAGCGAACGTATGGCGGAACGCGTGCGCGTGCACGCGAAACCCCACTGCTTACTCAAGCCGGTCCATCGTCGCGTCGATCCCGAATCGCCGATACGGACGGCCTACCTGGTTGATCAACAGGTTTGAGTACTCGACCTGCGGCCGATGGCGCGCCTGGTACCGCTTGATCGCCGCAGCCAGCTTCGGAGTGATCGGCACCCAGCGCGACTTCACCCTTCGCGCCAGCGTCCCACCGCACCCGCAGCTCGACGCGCCCCCGAGCCATCGAATCCATCATCACGCCCGAAAGTCCGTCCGGCCCCACCTCGGCCAGGCCGCAGAGCTCGGACACCCGGAGACCAGATCCGACGAGAATGCGAAACCTACTCGAAATGCAGGCGGCCACAATCGCCCGCACCTCCTTCACGTGGTAGACCGTCGCTTCCTTGTCCGGCACTTTCGGCCGCCTCAGCGTGAAAATCCGCCGGTCAACGTCGTATTCCTCGTCCGCCGCCCACCGCAGGAAGGTCATTAGGGCCTGTCTCTGCGGCTGAGGGGCTCCGACGTCGTCGCGGAGCGGGAGCGCTGGTGGGTTCTGAGAATCGCTATTCGCTCAGCCCCCTCCTCTTCCTCCTCTCCCCTGCTGCTCACCGCCTCCGTGCTCTGAGGTGCTGATCACCGGCCAGGCTCTGCGCCTCAGCAGTCGCCCTGCCTGGCGCTCCTGGGCGGCGTCGCAGCAACCCTGGGGGTCGCCGTCAACTGGGCGCTCAAGGTGTTCGGGCTGGGCATCTGACGCGGCGACCGAAAGACGGGCTAATCCCCGCTTGACACGTGGGCCCGCACGGTGTTCAATGTCCGCAACTCCGTTGGAATCGGTTCCATTCGGAGGATTCGGGACTCGTCGGGCGCGGGAACCCGTCGCAGCAGGGGGCGCCGGAGGTAAACGATGGCGGCAGTATCCGCAGAGCGGGCGGCGCAGGCCGCGATTGCGCGCAAGCCAATGATGTCGACCAGTCAGATCATGTTCATGAACTTCGGGTTCTTCGGGATCCAGTTCAGCTTCGGGATGCAGCAGACCGCAATCAACCCGATCTACGGCTACTTGCACGCCCCCACCGCGTTCCTGCCGCTCCTGAATATGGCCGGCCCGGTCACCGGCCTCCTCATCCAGCCCATGATCGGCGCGTTCAGCGACCGCACGTGGAGCGACCGCTGGGGTCGCCGGAAACCGTTCTTCATACTCGGCGCGATCGGCTGCGCGGTCTGCCTCTTCCTCTTCCCGTTCGTGTCCGCGCTCTGGATGGCGGTCCTCCTCATGTGGCTGCTCGACGCCAGCAACAACACCGCCATGGAGCCCTACCGGGCGTTCATCGCCGACAAGCTGCCGGACTCGCAGCTGGCGCGGGGCTTCCTCACGCAGAGCTTCTTCACGGGCATGGGCGTCACGCTCGCCAACTTCTCGCTGTTCGTGTTCCAGAAGCTGATCGTGGGAGGGACGGCAGCCGGAATCCCCTACTGGGTCTTCGGCTCCTTCTTCCTCGGCTCCGTCTGCTCCATCGGCTCGGTTCTCGTCTCGGTCCTGCGAACTCCCGAGATCCCGCCCACGCCCGAGGAGCTGGCCGAGCTCCGGGCCAAGAAGGGCGGCATCTTCTCCGCCTTTGCCGACATCAAGGGTGCGGTCCACGACATCCCGCGCGGGCTCCACATGATCGGCGTCGTTTACATCTTCCAGTGGTTCGCGATGGCCGTCTACTGGCAATTCGTCTCGTTCAGCGTCGCCCAGTCAGTCTTCCACACCACGCCAGCCAACACCATTCAGTTCTCCAAGGCGGTCGGCTTGGTGGGGCTGGTCAACGGCTCCTACAGCCTGATCGCAATGCTGGCGGCGTTCCCGCTGGTCGCCGCCGCCAAGGCGCTCGGGGCCAAGTGGGTGCACGCCGTCTGTCTGATGCTCGCCGGCGTCGGGCTCTTCATCTTCCCCCACGTGACCAACCCGTCGCTGCTCTTTTTGCCCATCATCGGGCTCGGCATCGCCTGGGCGAGCATGATGGGCATCCCCTACATTCTCATCGTCTCCATGGTGCCCAAGGAGCGGTACGGCGTCTACATGGGGATCGTCAACATGATGATCGTCGTCCCCATGCTCCTGGAGACGTTCTTCTTCGGCCTCATCTTCACCCAGGTGCTCGGCTCTGACCCAACACATGCCATCGCGTTCGCGGGTGTCTTCCTGCTCATCGCCGCGTTGGTGATGACACTGATCCAGCCGCCTTCAGCCGACGACGAGTCGGACCAGATGCCGATCTCCACCAAGCACGTGCGCAACCTTGAGCTGGTCGACACCGTCGACCTGCCCCTGGCCGCCATCGTCGGGAAGCTGCAGGACGGCCCCGGCACCTGGCTGCCCGACTTCCAGTTGATCAGTGGCGAGCCGACGACCGAGGTCCGGGTGCAGCAGACCGGTGTTTCGGTGACCCGGCGGGTGCGGGTCACGCTCGCCGGGCTCGAGCAGTCCGGTGATACCGCCCGCCAGCCCCTCGAATGGGAGGCCGTCCAGAACCCGGATCGCTACCCGCGGCTGCGCGGAGAGCTGACGGCGCAGGCGCACGGAGGGCGGACTGAGGTCAGGTTGGACGCGCGCTACGTGCCGCCGGGTGGCTGGCTCGGAGCGATGGTCGATCGCACCCTGATGGGGGCGGTGGGTCGCGCCTCGCTGCGAGACTTCTTTCAGCGGGTGATGGCTGAGCTGAAGGGCGAAACCTCCCCCGCCACCGAACCGGCGTCGCCAGAGGTGCGGCGGCAGCCGGGCACCATGCCGACGTGAGCCCGTCGGCCGGTGCCCGCGGCGCCCGACCAGGGGATGGAGGCGACACGACGCCGCAGGGGCACTCCCGGCGCCGGCGGATCATGGTCGGCGTGGATGGATCGGACGAGGCTGCCCGGGCGTTGACCTGGACCATTGACTTGGCGCGCGACCTCGATGCCGAAGTGGTGGCGGTCCACGCCCTGGATGTCAACCTGGTCGCCTACCTGACGCAGCAGATCGGGACGCGATTTCGGCTCAGCGAGTGGGAAGCCGGAGTCCGCCGATCCTTCGCCGAGGAGTGGTGCGCGCCCCTCATGGAGTCCGGGGTGCACCACCGTGAGCAGGTGGTGAAGGGCGATCCGGCGCGGGCCTTGGCTAAGGCGGCGAGCCGACTCTCGGCGGAGCTGGTCGTGGTGGGGCGGCGTGGACGACGCAGAGTGAGCGGCCTGATCCTGGGCAGCGTCGCCGCGGAACTCGCACGCGAGTGCCCTGCGCCCGTGGTCGTCATCCCGGCCAAGGCTGGTCGCTAGGAGCCGGCGGCGCGATTGTTGGCCGGTGATGCCGGACGGCGAGCCGGTGCCGTGGTGCGGCGAATGATCAGGGTGAGGCCCAGCTCCTCTTCTGGCGGGGCAAGTTGGCGGTTCCCGACTACCGCGTCGAGCAGCAGACGGGCGCCCTGCTCGCCGCTGTATTCCAGCGGTTGCCGGACGGTGGTCAGCCCCGCGTAGGTCGCAGCCTCGATGTCGTCGAAGCCGATCACCGAGAGGTCTTCGGGCACGCGTACGCCGGTGGCGGCGGCCGCCGCGAGCACGCCCAGGGCCTGCGTATCGGACGCGGCGAAGATCGCGGTGGGACGTCGGCGCTGCTGAAGGATCCGTGTCGCGAGCTCCATCGCCGCTCCCTGGCTGTGCTCACCCTCCTCGAACAAATCAGAGGTCACGCGGCAGCCGGCGGCCCGCATCTCCTCCTCGAACCCCTGGCGGCGGTGGGCGCTCGAAGTAAAGCGGAACGGATTTCGGCTCAGGTCCCCGACGAAGCCGATCCGCGTGTGGCCCAGCTCGAGCAGGTGGCGCGCCGCCATCCGGCCGCCCTCCACGTCGTCGGTGTAGACCTGCGGGAGGTTGGGATAGCGGACGTCGACGAGCACGATCGGCAGCCGCCGGGCGAGTTCCTGGATCTGGGCTGGAATCGGCGGCGTTGAGATCACCAGGAGCCCATCCGCCGCACCGGCGCCGGCATTGGCGAACTGCTCGGGCACCTGCTTCGGCACGCTCACGTTGTGGAGCAGGATGTCGTATCCGGCTCGGGTCAGCACCCGCTCGGCACCCCGCACGCGTTCGATCGCCGACGGCCGGACGAAGAATGGAACCACGATGCCGACCGCGGTGGCGTGACCCCGGGAGAGGCTGCGAGCGATGCGGTTGGGCCGGTACTCAAGGTCCTGGATCGCCTGCTCGACACGACGGCGGGTCGCCTCGCGGACCAACGGGCTGCCGTTGAGCACCCGAGAGACGGTGCCCGAGCCGACACCGGCGCGCGCGGCCACATCCGTGAGCGTGGCCACTGCCTGGTCGAATCCGACACCACCCGTCCGGCCGCGATCGCTCGGCCGCGACATGATCCCTCACCCTACTCCGCGCCGACCACCTCCCTCGCCAAGGTTGGGGAGGCGCGGGCGGTGCCAGGGCGACGATCGAGGACCGCCCGCCGCGCCGGGAGCCGGCTCAGCCCTGCGCGGAGACTCCCAGCCCGATCGGACAGCCGACTCCGGTCGCGTGATTGGGGCGGTGGCCGTCGGGGTTTCGACGAGAGAGACGTGCCTCAGGGTCTCGGCATGGACCTCGAGCCGTGCGGTTTCCCGGCCGCGCCGCCGATCGGCCAGACGTTCACTCCCTGCCCGCTCCACGGACAGTGCTGACCGGGCACCGGTTGGCCAGTGTCATTTCTCGTCCCCCCGCGGGCGCGTGTTCCACGTGCGATCGTCTCGGCGGCTGGGGACGACATAGGCTCATCATCGTCAGTCGCCGCGTACTCGTGGTAGGTGCGGGCTCGAGGGCGCCGACCGTTCACCCTTCATCGTTCGCCATCGCGGGGGTCCCGAGTTGTACTGACTCGGGACTCCTGACTGGCTGACGCTCAAGCGCCGGCACCGGGCCGACCCCCTCCTACGTGATCTTGCGCCGGTAGATGACCATGGAGACGGCGTAGGCGACGACGAGGATGCCCATGCACCAGGCGAGCGCGACCCAGATGTCGCTGCCCACCGGCCGTCCGGTGAACAGGTCCCGGATCGAGTTGACGATCGACGTCACCGGCTGGTGCTCGGCGAACCAGCGCACGGGGCCGGGCATGGTGTTCGTGGGCACGAATGCGGAGCTGATGAAGGGCAGAAAGATGAGCGGATACGAGAAGGCACTGGCGCCGGTCATGGAGCTCGCGGTCAGGCCCGGGATCACCGCGATCCAGGTCAGCGCCAGGGTGAAGAGGATCAGGATGCCGGCGACCGCGAGCCAGGCCCCTACTCCCGCCCCCGAGCGGAAGCCCATCAGGAGGGCGACGCCCATCACGATCGCGAGCGCGATCAGATTGGCGATCACCGAGGTCAGCACGTGTGCCCACATCACGCCCGACCGCGCGATCGGCATCGACTGAAAGCGCTCGAAGATGCCGCTCTGCATGTCGGTGAAAAGCCGGAAGGCGGTGTAGGAGATGCCGGACGCGATCGTGATCAGAAGGATGCCGGGGAGCAGATAGCTCACATAGGAAGCCGACCCTGACCTGATCGCGCCGCCGAACACGTAGACGAACAGCAGCATCAGCGCGACCGGGATGATCGCGGTCGTGATGATGGTGTCGGCGCTGCGCGTGACGTGCTTCAGGGAGCGTCCGGTGAGGACGGCGGTGTCGCTGAAAAGGTGTCTGTTCATGGTTGTGTCCTACTTCTGTGCCGACGCTGGCGCAGCGGTCGTGGCTGCCTTGTCGGCATGGGCGTCGGTGCCGGCCCCGTCCTCCCCGTCTCTGCCGTCATCGCCGACCAGGGTCAAGAAGACGTCTTCGAGAGTCGGCTGCTTCTCGACGTACTCGACCTTGGCCGCCGGCAGCAGCTGCTTGAGCTCGGCCAGCGTGCCGTTCACGATGATCCGCCCTCGGTGGAGGATCGCGATCCGATCCGCCAGCTGTTCGGCCTCGTCCAGATACTGCGTCGTCAGCAGCACCGTCGTGCCCTGGCGGGCGAGCTCCTGCACCGCGCGCCATACCTCGATGCGGGCCTCGGGGTCGAGTCCGGTGGTCGGCTCGTCGAGGTAGATGACGGGCGGGTGGCCGATGAGGCTCATCGCGATGTCGAGGCGGCGGCGCATGCCACCCGAGTACGTCGACACCTTCCGCCCGGCCGCGTCGGTGAGTTGAAAGCGGGCCAGCAGGTCATCCGCGATCTTGTCCGCGTCCTTGAGGTGCCGCAGCCGCGCGACCAGCACCAGGTTCTCCCGCCCGCTGAGGATCTCGTCCACGGCGGCGAACTGTCCCGTGAGGCTGATCGAATCTCGAACGTTCCCTGGCTGTTTGGCGACGTCGAACCCAGCGACCCGCGCCGCGCCCGCGTCTGCCTTGAGCAGCGTCGACAGGATTCTCACGACCGTCGTCTTGCCCGCCCCGTTGGAGCCGAGCAGGGCGAAGATGCTGCCGCGTGCCACGTCGAAGTCCACTCCCCGTAGTACGTGCAGGTCTTTGTATGACTTCTGCAGACCCTGTACCGAGATGGCTGCATCCATGGTCACTTCTGCTCTCCTCGCTCCGCGTCCTCGACCGCCTTGGCCAGGCGCGCGCGTTCCTTGTCGATCCATTGCTTGCCGGAATAGGCCTGGGTGAACGTGTCGGCGAACTCGACGGGGTTCTCACCGACGATGTCGCGCACCGGTGTGCCGTCGGCCGCGGCGCGCTCCCAGAGGTCGACGAAGTCGCCCCACATCTGGACGGCGGTCTCGCCGTCCGTGACGCCGCCGTTGTACATGAAGTACCGCTCCAGCGCCTTCGCGACGGTGCGGTACGGCTCGGGAAGGGCGTCGATGCGTGCCCGATACCGCTTGTACTGCTTTTTTTGCTCGAGCGACCCGGTGACCAGCTCGATCCACTTCGCCGCCATTTCAGTTGCCTCCTTCATGGAGCTTTTCCAGACGTTCAGCGAGGAAGCTCCAGGTCCTCCAGAACTCTTCGAGGTACTCCCGTCCTGGCGCGTTGAGGGAGTAGACCTTGCGCGGCGGGCCCTTTTCCGAGGGAACCTTTTGGACATCGACGAGGCCCCGCTGCTCGACCCTGATCAGCAGCGCGTAGACGGTGCCTTCCGCGATGTCGGAAAAGCCCTGCTCCCGGAGCCAGGCCGTGATCTCGTAGCCGTACGCAGGCCGGCGGGACAGGATCGCGAGGACGATGCCCTCCAGGATTCCCTTGAGCATCTCGGTCGCCTGCTTGCTCACTGAACTCTTGCCGCTACTCAGTGACATTGACTACCAGTATATAGCAACGCTGAGTAGCTTGCAGGGGGCGCCCGGCCTAGGATCCACCCCGGAGGTGGACGCTCGCTCGCTCCACGACCAAGGTCTGAATCATCAAGCTGACTCGCGCCCGGGCGCGCTGCTCACCCGCCTGCGGTTCGCGGGCGAGGTAGTTGTCGACGACCTGGACCTCATCTGGCTCGTACATGACGACGCCCGGACCTCACCGCCGGCTGGGCCAGCGCGAGGGTGGGGTGCACCCACCCACGCTCGATCGGCCTCAGGCAAACCGCCCCTGGAGGGCGGTATGAACGTGTACTCCGGTCAAGTGGATACCCCCTTCGCTTGAAAGGGACGCTATCGCAGCCCGCATAAGGTCCGTTCCGTGCGAAACGGCGGGTTTGCGGGCGGGTGAGGGTGAGAGATGGCTATGCTGGCCCCGGCGAGGGTCGGGCACCCGCCCCGGCCGCCGGCCACCGCAGAGGGGAGGTAACACGTGCCACAAGCTGACGACGAGATCTGGCAGTACGTAGACGCGAAGAAGGACGCGTTCATCCGGTTGAGCGACCGCGTCTGGGGGATGCCCGAGCTCTGCTTCGCCGAGGAGCAGTCGGCTGCCGAGCACCAGCGAGCCCTCGAAGCCGAGGGGTTCCGGGTCACGCGCAACGTGGCCGGGATGCCGACCGCCATGATCGGCGAGGCAGGTCAGGGTGGTCCGGTGGTCGCGATTCTGGGCGAGTACGACGCGCTGCCCGGCCTGAGCCAGGAGGCGGGCGTCGCCGAGGCGCGACCGCTGCCGGGAAGCGGCAATGGTCACGGCTGCGGCCACAACCTGCTCGGCGCCGGAGCCATGCTGGCGGCGACGGCGCTGAAGGAGTACCTGGCCGCGAAGGGCGTCCCCGGACGCGTCCGCTACTACGGTTGCCCCGCCGAGGAGGGCGGATCGGCCAAGGGATTCATGGTGCGGGCAGGCGTGTTCGACGACGTCGATGCCGCCGTCTCCTGGCACCCCGCGTCGTTCGCCGGCGTGACGGAGGCCCGGGCGCTCGCCAATCAGGAGATCCTGTTCACCTTTCACGGCCGGGCGTCGCACGCGGCGGCCGCACCCGAGCTCGGCCGCAGCGCGCTGGACGCCGTCGAACTGATGAACGTGGGCGTCAACTACCTGCGCGAGCACATGTCGGACCGCGCGCGCGTCCACTACGCGGTCATGGACTCGGGCGGCATCGCGCCCAACGTGGTCCAGTCCAGGGCGCAGGTGCGACAGCTCATCCGCGCCGCCGACGTCCCCGAACTGCTGCCTCTCGTCGAGCGGGTGCGCAAGATCGCGCAGGGGGCGGCGCTGATGACGGAGACGACGGTGGAAGAGCGGGTTCTGGGTGGAGACTCGAACCTCCTGGCGAACCGACCCCTTGAGCAGGTGATGCAGGAGGCGCTGGAGCATCTGGGGCCGCCCGACTTCGACGAGGAGGACCGGGCGATCGCCGCCATGTTCCAGGCCACGATGCGGGAGGAGGACATCGCGACGCAGTACCAGCGGATCGGAATGGAGCCGCGGTACGACCAGGTTCTGTGTGACTTCATCGTCCCGGCCGGCTCCAAGGGCACGGGCGGTTCCGGCTCGACCGATGTCGGCGACGTGAGCTGGGTGGTGCCGACGGTCCAGGCGCATGGGGCGACCTGGACGATCGGGACGCCCGGGCACTCGTGGCAGGTGACGGGGCAGGGCAAGACCGAGCACGCTCACAAGGGGATGGTGCACGCGGCCAAGGCGATGGCCAGCACCGCGCTGGTCGCGCTCACCGATGCCGAGGTCCGCGCCGCCGCCAAGGCGGAGCTCGACGAGCGCACGCAGCGCACGCCATATCGGTCGCTCCTGCCCCGAGGCGTCGAACCGGCGCTGGATGTGAGCGCGTAGCAGCGGTCCTCACGCCGCGCGGCCCCCGGGCCGGCCAAGCTCCCGAAGGGAACTTGCCGGGGCCACGGGACTGCGCTAGTCTCTCCCTCGTGAGCCGGCGGTTCTGCACCCTCACCACGACGCAGCTGGGGGCAGCCGTTCGGCCACGCCTGCGCGGACCATCCGCAGGCTGAGAGCCGAACGCAAGAGCCCCCGCCCTTTCGGGCGGGGGCTTTTTTGTTTGGAGGAGAACCGATGGAAGCGCCGGAGTCGAAGAGTCACCGCCACTGGTTGCAGCAGCTGGAGCTCGTTCGCTTCGAGCCCACGTCGCCCGGCATGCCCTACTGGCTCCCGGCGGGCATGACCGTGATGCGCGAGCTGCGTGCGCTGTGGCTCCGCCGGCACCTGGCTCGCGGCTATGTCGAGATGTCGGGCCCCCAGCTGTCGGACCAGTCCGTCTTCCAACTGTCCGGCCACGCCTCTCACTTCCGTGAGGGGATGTTCTGGGCGGGGCGCTATGGTCTCAAGCCGACCAACTGTCCGGCGGCGATGCAGATCTTCGCCGGCCGGCGCCGGAGCTACCGTGAGTTGCCGCTCCGTCTCTACTGCGACGACCTGCTGCACCGGAACGAGCAGTCAGGCGCCCTCAACGGACTGCTGAGGGTCCAGGAGTTCCATCAGGACGACGCCCACGTCTTCCTGGCTGAGGCGGATGTCGTCGACGAGCTGGAATCCATCTTCTCGTTTGGCACCGACCTCTACCAGCTCTTCGGGCTTGATTTCCGGCTCCGGTTGGGCACCGCGCCACGGGATCGGATGGGCGGCGACGACCTCTGGGAACGCGCCACCGTGACGCTCCGGCAGGCCCTCGACCGTTTCGCCGGACCGGAGGGTTACGAAGTGGTGGAAGGTGAAGGCTCCTTCTACGCGCCCAAGATCGACATTCTGATGACCGACTCGCTGGGGCGGGAGTGGCAGACCGGCACGCTCCAGGCCGACCTCCAGCTGCCGGCTCGCTTTGGCTGCCTGTACGCCGACCGGGACGGCGTCGAGAAGGTGCCGGTCCTCATCCACCGAGCGTTAGCGGGCTCCTTCGAACGCTTCCTCGGGATCCTGCTCGAGCACACCGACGGTCACCTCCCGCCGCCGCTGGCGCCGGTCCAGGTGCTGGTGGCACCGGTGGGGCGGCGGCACCTCGAAGAAGCGATCCGAGTCGCGGATGAACTCCGCCGTGCCGGCGTCCGGGTCGAGGTCGCCGATGGACGCCGAACCCTCTCCGCCCTGGTCAGAGAAGCGTCGGAACGCCGGATCCCGCGGTTGGGAGTGCTCGGCGACCGGGAGGTCGAGGCCGGCCGGCTGGCGGTGCGGCGGGCGGATGGGCGTTCGGAGTCAGTGTCGCCGGAAGCGGTGGCGCGCGAGGTGCGTGCGTGGTGAGCTCGAGCAGCCGGCCGCCCTCAGAGGAACAGACAGAAGGGGTGGCCGTCGGGGTCGATCATGACCCGGACGTCGTGCTGGGGCTGGAAGTCGGCCAGGCGCGCGCCGCGCGACTCAGCCCACTCCACCGCCGCCGCGAGATCGTCAACGTGGATGTCGAGATGCTGGGTCGCGGTCTGCTCCCCCTCCTGGGACGGCCAGACCGGGCGCCGGAAGCACCGCTCGGACTCGAAGTTGAGCGTCGGGCCGGCGGTGCCCGGTGGTGGCTGGATCTGAGCCCACCCGCTTGCCTCCGGCATACCCGGGCGGGGTGGGTCGCTCGCCGTCACGCGCCACCCCAGGAGGTCGGCGTAGAACCGGGCCAGCTCACGCGGCTGCGAGGAGCCGACCGTCACCGCCGTCACGCGAAATCGAGGCTCGGGCATGGATACTCCTCCTTCACAGGTTGGCTGACGCGCGCGCCGGGACCGGACGAGACGCGTCAGCGTTCGAGCACACGCTTCAACGTCACGAGGTCCGCCCGCACCGCCTCGGCGTCTCGGTCAAGCTCGGCATCGGTCATCTCAGGCTGCCGGAACAGTGTGAAGAGGACCTCGGTGCCGGTGCCGTTGCGGATGGCGCGCATGGGAACGTACACCTCTTGGCCGCCAGGCAGGACGACCGTGTGATCGGCGATGCCAAACGGGTTGGGTTCGGTGAACCGGATCTCCTGCTCGAGGTCCAGGCCCGCTGCCCACCTCGCGAAGTTCTTCGGATCCGCCAGGAACGCGTAGACATCGGTCAGCGGTCGCTCGATCCGAACCGTGAGTGTGCGCGATTCGACGGTGGTCATGAAGGGCAGTCTGCCGGTGCCGAAGGCGTGGGGTCTTGCATGAAACGGACGTGCGCACCGGTGCCTCCTGGCGCGGGCCGAGAACGCGCCGGTCACGCCCCCGGCCTGCGGGACAGGGTGAGGCGTCAGTTCGGCACCTTGATACCCGCCGCCAGGGTCAGACCGACGGCCCACGTGAGGTACATCAGCCAGATGCCGGCGAGCAGGTGGAACAGGCCGAGCGCTCGCTCGCCGACGTTCATCGGTTCCCCGATCCACAGCATCATCCCCGCCAGGAACTGCATGAATCCGGGCATCCAGATGCCCCAGAGTCCGGTGGTCCGGTCACCGCGGCGTCCCGCCTCGGGAATCCGAACAGCTCCTGCGGCCCGTAGATCAGGTAGCCGGTGCCGAGGCCGAAGGACTCGAGCGCCACCGGGGGAAAGGCCGACTCGGGAAACGAGAAGGTAGTCGCCGCGAGCAGCATCAGGAGCACCTCCGTTGGTCTGTTATCGGAAGCTGCATGGCCAGGCCGGGCCCGGCCGTCCGGGGCGAATCCGCGTCAGGGACTGCTCTTGATCGGCACTTTCGCCTCCTCTCCCTCGCTCCCCGTCGCCTCTGGTTGACCCGTGCGCTGCCCATCGCCGGCCGCTTCGCTGACGGTGACGACCGCGTTGTAGCTGGGAATCACCGCTTGCGGAGACCGCACCCGGCGGTCGATGAGGACCTGGCCCTCCGGCCAGTGCACCTCCAGGTTGCCGGGTGTGATGGGGGCACGGAGCACGCGACCGCGCATGGAGCCGGCGGCGCTGGTGAGCACCACCCGGGTGCCGTCGGCGAGGCCGAGCCGGTCGGCATCCGCACGGTTGATCAGGACCGACTCCCGCTCCGCCCCGGTGAGCGCATCGCGCCGCTCCTGCACCATGGTGTTGAACTGCTTGCCGCGTCGGGTCGAGACCACGAACTTACCCTCGGGGCGCTCCAACTTGGGCAAGGGGACGACGGAGAAGTGCGCCCTGCCGTCGGAGGTCGGGAACTTCCAGCCGAAGCAGAGGTGCGGCCCGCCGTACTGGAACGAGTCGCCGAACTCGCGCAGGTGCTGGATTCCGGCATAGGAGGGGATGGTGCGGGCGATGTCCTCGCGGATCTCGTCGGTGCCCGGGTAGCGCACCGCGGAGGCGACCTCCGGGCGCGCCCCGGCGGCCAGTTCGCCGAAGATCCGGTACTCGGGCCACGCTTCCTCGATGCGCGGGCCGGGGATCTCGGGGCTGAAGATGACGCGCCGCTCGGTGGAGGTCTCGGTGACGCCGCCTTCCATCTCGTAGCGGGTCTCGGCGGGCAGCAGCAGCACCATGTCCGCGGCGTCGATCAGCATCTGGCTGGAGAGGCAGATGTCGATGTGGACCCGGGTCGGGATGCGAGCCAGCGCCGCGGTCGAGTAGGCGGGGTCGGGCAGCACCTCGACGAAGTTGCCGCCCGAGCTCACCAGCACGTCGAGGCGCCCTTCGTGCGCGGCGTCGATGATCCCGGCGGTGGTCAGCCCCTCGCTGTGGGGCACCGTGAAGCCCCAGAGGCGGCTCAGGGCGGCGGCGTTCTCCTCGGATACCGCGCCGCCGCCGGGGAAGACGGTCGCGTACGCGCCCATCTCGGCGCCGCCCTGCACGCCGGAATGCCCGCGGATCGGCATCAGCCCACACTTGGGACGGCCCACGAACCCTTTGCTGAGCCCGAGGTTGATGATGGCCCGCACGTTGTCCTCGCCGAACTCGTGCTGGGTGACGCCCATGCTCCACACCAGGACCGCCGTCTCGGCTTCGTGCAGCATGCGGGCGAGCGCGCGCATCTCCTCCCGCGAGGTCCCGGCCACCGCCTCCAGTGCCTCCCACGGCTGCTCGCGAATCGCCGCCGCGCATTCGTCGAAGCCGGTGGTGTACCCGTCGATGAAAGGCGGGTCCAGCCAGTCGTTCTCCACCATGTGCTTGAGGACACCGTTCAGGAAGCCGATGTCGCCGCCCACGTTGACGCCGAAGAACCGGTCCGCGATCTTGGTGCCGAAGACGGCGCTCTCCACGTTGGAGGGCACCCAGTACCGCTCCATGCCCGGCTCCCGGTAGGGGTTGACGAACGCGACCTTGGTCCCCGCCTTCTTCGCGTGGTAGAGGTACTTCATCCCCACCGGCTCGTTGTTCGCGATGTTGGAGCCGATGAACACGACCAGGTCACTGCCGATCCAATCCGAGTAAGAGCAGGTGGTGGCGGCCACTCCCACCGCTTCCTTGAGTCCGAACGTGCTCGGGGAGTGGCAGACCCGCGCCGAGCTGTCGATGGAGTTGGTGCCCAGGGCGCGGATCGCTTTCTGCGCGACGAAGTAGTTCTCGTTCGGCGTGCCCCGGCTGGTCAAGTAGCACGCGATCCGCTGCGGTTCGGTGGCGGCGATCCGTCCGGTGGCGAGCTCCAGCGCCTCTTTCCAGGAGACCCGGGTGAACCCACGCTCCCCCGCCCGCCGCAGCATCGGATACGGAAGCCGGCCCATCTCCCTCAGCTCGGCGCTGGTCCTTCCGGTCAGCCGCCCCACGTCGGCGAGTAAGGAGCCGTCGAACGCCGGCATCGTATTCAACCGGAGCAGGCGCAGCCGGATGTTGCAGAGATGGATCTCCCGCATCGTCCAATCCCGCATGCCCTTGGTGCCGAGGGCACATCCGTCACAGGTGCCGCGGTGGAGGATCCGCCACGCGTAACTCATTTGGTCGCGGTTCTCGAGCAAGGCCTTCGCGATCTCGCCGTAGTTGTTCGGCCGGTCCTCCCCGATGCCGAACGGCTTCACGCTGACCCAGCCGCGCGGGTCGATCCACTTCTCTCGTCTGGTCATGGCCCGTCACCTCCCCAATTGGCGACGACATCGGGATGCCTACCCGATCCCTGCTCCCGGCCCCAGGATAAGCCCGGAGTGGCGCACCTGGGTAGCGTTCTTTACCACGCGCACGGAGATGGCCCTCGACGGCGCGGACGCACTCTGTTCGCGCGCCTCAGTTGAGGTCCGGCAGGCGCATGGTGGCGATTGCCTCGACTTGCGCGACAGCCAGCACGTCCGGGTCGGCCGTCGCGACGCGATCTCGGGCGCGTGCCGACGCGAGTAGCACCGCGTCTGCGAGTGATATCGGCCGATTGACCCGGTGGTAGTGCCGGGCGCGAATCTCTGCCGCCCGCCGAGCGATCAGTAGGTCGAGCGGAATCACCGCTACAGACGTCTCAAAGAGGGGTTCCAACGTATCCACCACCCGTTCAATCGCCAGCCCGTGAACCCGTTGTGAGACGTCAAATGTCTCAACCAGGTTGGCGGTCGCAACCCCCGATCGGCCCTGGCGCATGATGCCGCCCACCTCGGATGCTGCGGGTCCACCGACCAGGAAAGAAATCAGCGCGTACGCGTCGAGCAGGATCACGGTCGCGGGCGCCGCTCTTGCGCCACGGCGTCATCCTCTCGAGCACGCCGGCGCAACTTCTGAACGGAGATATCGCGGAACTCCTCCGCCAGGGCCCCCTCCGCGGCTGTAATTGGGTCGTCCGGGGTGGGGGTGAGCACGACCCGATCGCCAAGGTCCTCGAGCGCGACCGTTGCCGTGCCCCAGCGATGGCGAATCCGCGCGGGGATCGAGAGTTGGCCTCCCTTTGAGATCTTCATGCGTTTTTTCATGGTCATGAGGTCCGCCATGAGACTACGCACGTTCCGGCGCCCGAACGCGGTCCGCCGGCACCTGACGGGCGCGACTCCGGATACTTCCCGGTTGCCGCGCGTTGTTGTCAGTAGTGAGGAGCGCGTGACGCCGCCGCGGGCCTCGGGTCTCACCCGCTGGAGGGACGCCGATGGCTAGGACGTGGGTGACGCCGCCAGAGAGAGGGGGAGTCATCCGTTGGACGCGAATGGCGCGGGCGACCACGAGGATCCGGGCGGCGTGCTCCGCTCCGTGGAGCGATTGGTGGTCGCGGCCGGGGAGTCGGTGCGACGTCTGCGTCGGGTCCGATCGGTCTCACGAGGCTGGGGCGACGACTGGGCGGATGACGAGACGTTGGGGGAGATGGTGGCCCAGCTGGACGAGGTGCGGGGTCGCCTGAAGCGGCTGCGCGATCAAGCGCGTCAGGGCCGAGCGGGTAGACCGGGCGACGCCTCCGAGTGAGGCCCGGCCGGTGCTCCGCCGGGACCTCTACACTCCAGCGGAGTGACCGAGCGCAAGGGCCTCAGGGCGCTGGTGGTGTGGGGAGGCTGGCCCGGCCACCAGCCGGAGCGGACGAGCGCGCGCATGGCCGCGCTCCTGCGGGAAGCCGGTGCCGAAGTCCTGGTCCGGGACACCCTGGACGTCTACTCCTCCCTGCCGGCCCTGGGCCCGCTGGACGTGATCGTCCAGTGCTGGACGCAAGGAACGATCACCCGGCCCCAGCTGGACGGACTCCTGGCGGCCGTGGAGGGAGGGGTCGGCTTCGCGGGCTGGCATGGCGGCATCGTCGACTCCTTTCGGGACCGCCCGGACTACCAGTTCATGACCGGTGGCCAGTGGGTGGCTCACCCCGACAACGTCATCGAGTACTCGGTCCAGATCGTCCCCGAGCGACGCGGACATCCCATCGTGGCCGGGCTGCAGGACTTCCAGATGACCAGCGAGCAGTACTACGTGCATGTCGACCCCGGTAACGACGTGCTCGCCACCACCACCTTCGGCCGGCGCCGGCAAGCGCCGTGGGTGGAGGGTGTGACGGTGCCGGTGGCCTGGACACGAGCCTGGGGTGGGGGCCGCGTCTTCGTCAACACCCTCGGCCATGTCGACGCCGACTTCGAGGTGCCCGAGGCTCGCGAGCTCACGCGGCGCGGCATCCTGTGGGTGGCGGGGGCGCTCGGAGACTGATCCGCGAAGCTCCGAACCAGGCGCCACGGACGGCCGACGACTGAGAGGAAGGGCTGCACCGGTGTACCGCACTCTCGGCGGCCGAGAGAGCTGCGGCTCAGTCGCGGTAGCGGTAGACGATCCGACCTCGGTTCAGGTCGTAGGGGGAGAGCTCGACGCGGACCCGGTCGCCCGGCGTCATCCGGATCCGGAACCGGCGCATGCGACCGGCCGCGTAGGCGATCAGCTTGTGGCCGTTCTCGAGCTCGACCTCGAACATGGTGTTGGGGAGGGCCTCGGTGATCGTCGCATCGAAGACGATCGCCTCTTCCTTCTGGACCTCGCCCTCTGGGTTCGTGTGTCTGCGCGGCGGGCGCCGGGCGCTGCGCCGCGGTGTCGATGATCGTGCCAAGGCCCCACAGTCTACGCGCGGCTCCGAGTTCGATCGCCGCGTCCCGAAGGTTCCTAACCCGCCGCGGTCCGGCTCGGTGGGACCGCGGCAAGACGAATGAGAGGGGCGGCACCGGTACGGCACCGCCCCACTCCCGCGCCACCCCTACCCCTGGGTTGGCGCCAGTGCTGTCAACCAGGTTGGAGGCGTCGACCTCTCGAGTTCGGCCGTGGACTCCCAGCCAAGGGCCGATGAAACCGGATGATCACCGCTGCCTCCTCCACCAGCGATGACCGGATGCAAGGGACGGTAAAGCAATCGGACCGTCCGTGTCCAGCGGTTTTTTGCCGGCGGGCCTCTGGGCCTCGGAGATTGCACCGCCGGGAGCATCCCGCGGCGCGGCGACGGCCGGCCTGCTTCCATACACCCGTTCGCATCGGCCGCGGCAGAGATCACGGGCTAGCCTGGGTGGATGACCACGATCGCTCCCTGGCTCTCGGTCGAGGATGCGGAGGCGGCGGCCGGCTTCTACCGCACCGCGCTGGGAGCCACTGAGCACCACCGGTTCACGGATGACGGCGTGGTGCAGGTGGTGGGCCTGACCATCGAAGGAGCGGAATTCTGGCTCACGCGCGAGCCCGACGCCAGTCCCCGCGCGCTCGGCGGGCGGTGCGCCCGGATGATCGTGGAGACATCCGACCCCGACGCCCTCTTCGCACGCGCGCTCGCCGCCGGTGCCACGGAGATCGCGCCCATGTACGACGGGCACGGATGGCACATCGGCCGCCTGGCGGCGCCGGACGGACACCATTGGGAGATCGGCAGGCGGCTCGGCGACCGGCCTTCCTAGACTCACGCCATGGAGTCGTCGGCGCTGGTCACCGCCATCGAGGAGGCGGCGATCCGCCTGCGCGGCATCGCGCTCCACTCGCCCCTCGAGCGCTCGACCCGTCTCTCTGAACGCTACGGCGCCGAGGTCCTGATCAAGCGGGAGGACCAGCAGGCGGTCCGCTCCTTCAAGATCCGGGGCGCCTACAACAAGGTCGCGTCGCTGGGGGAGGTGGCCCGCGAGCGCGGTGTGGTGTGCGCGAGCGCGGGCAACCACGGCCAGGGCGTCGCTTCCGCGTGCGCGCTGAAGCGGATCCGGGCGACGATCTTCATGCCCACCGTCACCCCCGACCAAAAGGTGGCGCGGGTGCGTCACTTCGGCGGTGCCTACGTCGACGTGCGCCTGGTCGGTGACACCTACGACGACGCCGGGGAGGCGGCGGTCGCGTTCGCCGCCGAACGCGGGGCGCTGCCGGTGCCGCCCTTCGACGACCCGATGACGATCGCGGGCCAGGGCACGATCGGGAAAGAGATCGTGGAGGACCTCGACGGCGCCCCCGACGTGCTGGTGGCGGCGGTCGGTGGCGGCGGGCTCCTCGGCGGTATCGCCGCCTACGTAAAGCAGGCGTATCCCTCGACCCTGCTGGTGGGGGCAGAGCCGGCGGGCGCGCCATCGATGACCGCGGCGCTGGCGGCCGGGGGTCCGGTGAAGCTGCCCGAGATCGACCGCTTCGTCGATGGCGCCGCGGTGCAGGAGGTGGGGGCGAGCACCTTCGCCATCTTCCGGTGCTGCGTCGACCGCGTGCTGGTGGTGCCGGAGGGAAAGGTCTGCACCACCGCCATCGAGCTCTACCAGGACGACGGGATCATCGCCGAGCCGGCGGGGGCGCTCCCGATCGCCGCCCTCGACCAGCTGGCGCCCGCGATCGAAGGACTGCGGGTGGTCTGCGTGCTGAGCGGCGGCAACAACGACATCCTTCGCTACCCCGAGATCCTGGAGCGCAGCCTCGTCTACGAGGGGCGCAAGCACTACTTCATCATCGAGTTCGCCCAGAAGCCCGGACAGCTGCGGCGGTTCGTCGACCAGGCGCTGGGCCCCACCGACGACATCGTCCGGTTCGAGTACCTGAAGAAGAACCAGAAGGAGCGGGGAGCGGCGCTGGTGGGGCTCGAGCTGCGGGACCGCGGCGATCTGCCCCCGCTGCTCCGGCGGTTGGAGCGGGTGGGGATCAACTACCGCCAGCTCTCCACCGACGAGCTGCTCTACGACTACGTCATCTGACCTCGGCCCACACCGTCCGGCACCCCCGGACAGCCGGGGCCCGCAGCCCGGAGGGCCATCTGTCGACAGATGTACCGCCAACCGCCGCCTTCCGGGGCCATCTGTCGACAGATGGCCTAGGGCTCCAATGCCCGGCGCGAGGTCTCGAGGCCGTCCAGGAGGCGCGCGAGGCCGAATTCGAAGATGCCGTCGAGATCGAAGTCGTAGGGGCGGGAGACGAACCGGCGGAAGGTGGGGTGGTCGCCGGTCGCCAGCGCCGCCCGCAGCTGCCCCTCCTGCCCCTGCAGCCAGGCCTCGTTGTCCATCCCGGTCAACATCTCCTGCTCGCGTTCGGCGTACAGCGTGACCGCCATCCCGCGCACGTAGTTGAGCAGCGCCAGGTAGGCCGTCAAGGTGTCGTGGTGCGAGAGGTGCAGCCCCTCGAGACCGGTCAGAAGGAAGTCGGAGAACGGCAGCACTCCGGGAGTCGCCTGGGGGCGTGTCATCGAGGTCGCGGGCGCGACCCAGGGGTGGCGGTGGCAGCACTCCCAAAACCCGCGCAGCGCGGCCTCGACCGGTCCCCTCCAGCCCGCCGGCACCACCTCCGGGGGTCGCCACTCGGCATAGGCGCGGTCGAGCATCAGGACGATCAGTGCGTCCTTGTCGGCGACATGCCGGTAGAGGGCCATCGGGCCCACGCCCACCTCGCCGGCCACGCGGCGCATGGAGACCGCATCCAGCCCCTCGCGGTCGGCGATCTCGAGCCCCGCCTCCACGATCCGGGCCCGGCTGAGAGCCGGAACCCGCTCCGTCGAACGGGGGGCCGGTGCCTGCACGCGCCCGGTCACGACGGTGCCTACCCCGGGGCGCGCGCGCACCAGGCCCCGCTGTGCCAACTCGGCGAGCACCCGGGACGCGGTGGCCATGGCGACGTCCCAGCGAGCGACGATGGCGCGGGTGGATGGAACCGGCGCCCCGCCCACCAGGCCGGCCGCGCGCAGCTCACGCTCGAGCTGATCCGCTATCTCCAAGTATCGCGGTCCTGCACTAGTGCCCATGGATCCTCTCCGCCCAATCCGAGGTCGCCTTCTGTACTAGTGCGTTCATACATCGACTATACACTGTACGCTGCACCACATGGACAAGAAAGACGTTCTCATCTCCGGGGCCGGTATCGCGGGTCCGGCGCTCGCCACCCTGCTCACCCGGGCCGGCCGGCAGGTCACGGTCGTGGAGCGCACGTCCGAGCTCCGGACCGGCGGCCAGGCGGTCGACCTCCGCGGTGCCGGCCGGACCGTGATGGAGCGGATGGGGCTGCTCGCCCGCGCCCGCCGGGTGGCCCTGGATCAGCGCGGTTTCGCCCTGGTCGACCGCCGGGGGCAGATCACCGCCCGGATGCCGGTGGGCGCGTTCGAGGGCGGCGGCATCGTGTCCGAGGTAGAGATCCTGCGGGGTGATCTGGGCCGCCTGCTCTACGAGGCCTCGCTGCCAGGCACCGAGTACCGGTTCGGGGATTCGATCACCTCGCTCCGCCAGACGGAGGACGGTGTCGACGTCGCATTCGAGCATGGCGCGCAGCGGCGCTTCGACCTGGTGGTGGGCGCCGACGGGCTCCGCTCGGTCGTGCGTCGCCTCGCCATCGCCCCCGATGAGCGGTGTCTCCGGGACCTGGGTCTCCTCACGGTCGGGTGGACCGCCACCACCGACCTCGACCTCGACGGCTGGTTTCTCATGCACAACGTGCACGGAGGGCTGGTCGCCAGCGCACGGCCGGGACGCCTCGCCGGCGAGGTCAAGGTCGCGTTTGGGGTGCGTACCCGCCCCGGCGATCCTCCGCCGGCCGACGCGACCGCCGCCACCGACCTGGTGGCAACCCGGTTCGCCGGTGCCGGCTGGGTGGTACCGGAGCTCCTCGAGACCATGCCCGGGGCATCGGATTTGTACGTCTACACCACCGCCCAGGTCCGCCTCGACCGCTGGTCGCGGGGAGGTGTCGTCCTGCTGGGAGACGCCGGGTACTGCCCGACACCGCTGACCGGGCTGGGCACCAGCCTCGCGCTCGTGGGCGCCTACGTCCTGGCCGGCGAGCTGGTGCGCGCGGCCGGCGATCACCGACTTGCGTTCGGGCGCTATGAGGGACGCATGCGGCCTTACGTCGCACAGGCCCAGGCCCTGCCGCCGGGTGGCGTGGCCGGCTTTGCCCCCAGCAGCCGCTTTGGGATCTGGCTGCACACACTCTCGATGCGCTCGATGACGCGCTGGCCGATGCGCTCGCTGCTGGCCGGGGTCTTTCAGAAGGCGGACGCGATCGAGCTTCCCGACTTCGCGGAGTCGGTCAAGGAACCCGCGGCGTGAAGAGGTCCCGTTGTACGTTGGGCGGCGATGTCCGCCAGCCGCCAGCCGGATCCGCTGTTCGGGACCGCCGATCAGTTCTCGTTTCGCCACGACGTCGAAGGCCGTCTGCGGATCTCGGCGCCGGCCGGGATGGAGCCGGTGGCGGCCTGGCTGATGGGCGACGTGCAGGAGAACCTGGCCGGCGCCGAACGCTTTGGCGCCTACCTCGACGAAGCCCGCCACGCGAGCGCGGTCGAGGAGCGTCGGGTCGACGGCAACGCCTGCACGGTCGCCGTCTCGCAGGACACCTCGTTTCTGATCAGTCAGTACGACCTCTGGGAACCCTTGAGCCTGCCCCGTGCCGAACTGGAGGCGGCGTTCGACCTGTTTCGGGACTATCTGGAGGAGGAGCTGGAGCGGGGGTGGCGATCGCCGGAGCGGACGCCCGGCTGCTACCGCGCCACCGTCGGTTGGCAGGACGAGGAGACCGGCGAGTGGCATGACCGCCCGATCACCGATCACACCTTCTTCCCCGAGGAGTGGACGAGCGAGCAGGTGACGGAGATGGTGTTGGAGGCGGGACGCTCGCCCTCGATGGCGGTCGACGTGAGCACCGGCGCCTGGTCCGCCATCGCGGGCGGCCTGCACATCTTCGGCTACCTGGACAAAAAGACCGGGCGCCCGCTCACCGCCTTCCCGGTCATCGAAGCCTGAGCCGGTATCCGGCCGGGATACCGAGTCGGCATCCCAGCCCCCCGCAACGCTGTAGACTCCGGCGGATGGCGGACACCTCTCAGGCGGCCGCGATCGAGCAGGGCCTGCGGCGGGCGATTCAGGACCTCGATCTGGCGCCCGGAGAGAGGCTCACGGAACGGCGTTTGGAGAAGACATTCGAGGCTTCTCGCACGCCGGTCCGGGCCGCCTTGCTCCGCCTGCAGTCCGAGGGCCTGGTGCAGCGCGACGGACGTGGCTGGATCGTCTCTCCCATCGACCTGGAGGAGATCCGGGCGCTGGAAGAGTTTCGGGAAGCGGTTGAGATCGCCGCCGTCCGCCTGGCCTGCGAGCGAGCCACCGACGAACAGCTGGCCGGGTTGCTGGAGCACTTCGGCTCCCTCACGGGCGAGCCCTCACGGGAGGAGGGACACCGTCTGGGGACCGACTTTCACATCGAGCTGGCGCGCCTGGCCGGCAATCGGTTCCTGGTCGAGGCGGTGAGCGGCGCCATGACCCGGCTCGAGCGGCCCCGCTGGCTGGAGGTGCGGACCGAGGAGCGGCGCAGGCAGGCGTGGGGGGAGCACCGGCGGGTCCTGGACGCGATCGCTGCCCGCGACCCCGACCGGGCCCAGGCGGTCATCGTCGATCACCTGCGTGGGACCCGCGACCGGCTGCTGGAGTCCCTGGAGACGGAACGTCGCCGGTTCCGTGCCAGCGGGCTGGCGATCGTCGATTCCCCGCCCGGCACCTAACTCCGAGGGCCGTTTCCCGGGCAGCGGCCCCTTCCTGCGCCCGTTTTGGGTCCCCCTTCCCGGCAAACGGCGCGGCAGACTCTAGGGCCGATGGGTGCGCAGCGCCGCCGATCCGATCGGGTGCCGCGGCGGCTGCTCGTCGCCGTGCTGTTCGGGACGCCGCTCAACCCCCTCAACTCCTCGATGATCGCGGTGGCGCTGGACCGGCTCCAGGGCGACTTCGGGATCAACCTCCTCACCGTCAGCTGGCTCATCAACGGGTTCTACCTCGCCGCCGCCGTGGCGCAGCCCCTGATGGGCCGGATCGCGGACCGCTTCGGACCCCGCCGTACCTTCCTCGCCGGCCTGGTGCTGGTCACGCTGACCGGACTGGCCGCGCCCCTGGTCCCGAACTTCGGAGTGCTGATCGCGGTCCGCGTGGTCCAGGCGCTGGGCACCTCCACTGCCTATCCGGCGGCGCTGGCGATGATCCGTGCCGCGTCGGGTGGCCGGCCGCCGGCCCGCGCGCTGGGCGTGTTGTCGATCGCCGCCAACGCCAGCGCCGGCCTGGGGCCCGTGATCGGAGGAGTCGTGGTGGCGCTCGCGGGCTGGCAGGCGATCTTCCTGGTCAACGTCCCGGTCGCGCTCGCGGGCCTGGTGCTGTCCATACTCTGGCTCCCGCGCGATCCCGCCCGAGAGGTGGGCGCCGGACTGTCCGAGGTCGCCCGCGTCATAGACCCGCTCGGGGTGGCGCTGTTCAGCATCACGGTGGCGGTGCTCCTTTGGTTCCTGGTCACCGCCATCCCGCACCCGATCTGGGGCCTCCTCGCCGTGCCCCCGATCTCCGCCGTCCTGCTCATCCTCCATGAGTGGCGCCGGCCCGCGCCCTTCTTCGACGTACGCCTGCTCGTGCGCCGTCCGCGTCTGCTCGGGGTGTACGGCCAGTTCATCCTGGTCAACGTCGTCTTCTACGGCATCTTCTTCGGATTCCCCCTCTGGTTCGAGCAGTCGCGAGGATTCCATGTCTTCGTGGCCGGCCTGCTGTTGCTGCCGGTGGCCGGGATGGGGGTGGTCGTGACGCCGGTCGCCGCCCGCATGATCGAACGCTGGGGCACCCGGGTGCCGCTGGTGGTCGGCTCCTTGTTCATGGTCGCCGGCTCGGCGCTGGTGCTGCTCCTGAACCACGCCACGCCGATCCCGGTCATCGTCGGCATCGGGCTGGTCGCGGGCGTGCCCACCGCGCTCAACTCGCTGGCCCTGCAGACCGTGCTCTTCGCCAGCGCGCCCCCCAGCGAGACCGGGACCGCGGGCGGCCTGTTTCAGACTTCGCGGTACCTGGGGGCGATCCCGATGACAACCATCCTGGGCCTTGTCTTCGGCACCCGCGCGACCGACGCGCGCCTCCACCTGGTGGGCCTGATCATGATCGGGGTCTCGGTCATTCTGGTCGCCCTCAGCGCGGCCGGCTCCGATCGTCAGCCCGCCGCTGTGTGACCGGGGAGGCGGGGATCAGAACCCGCGGACGCCCTCGATACTGGATCCGGAGCTGGTGCGGGTACTCGCGGTCGAATTGCCGGAGGCCGTTCTCGGAGCCCCGACTGCCGGCGATCGGGACCCGGCCGCACGCCCTCGGAGCCCCGAATGCCGGCGATCGGGACCCGGCCGCACGCCCTCGGAGCCCCGAATCCGGCGATCGGAGCCCCGGACGCCTGCGATCGGGTGGCAGCCCCTTTGGGCGGGGCAACCAGATGGATACCCCCTTTCCCGCCGCTCCTAGCGCCGGCCGCGGATCCGCGCCTCCGCCGGGGGACGGGGCGCCGGCATCGCGACCCGCACGTCGGCATCGGCCACCGCCACCGTCCCCGGCGCCAGCAGCACCGGGTCGCAGTCCAGCTCCTGGACCTCGGCCAGGTCCTCGCTCAGCGCCGAGAGCCGCAGCACGAGGTCGCGCAGGCCCGCCGCCACCGCCCGGTCGTCGCGGAGCGGGCGCAGAATCGGCGTGTCGAGCAGGCGCCCCGCCACCTCGCCCGCCTCCAGCTCTCCCAGCGGCAGCAAGCGCGTCTCCAGGAGGTCAGGGCGATCCGCCTGGGGCACCGAACCTCCGCACGCGAGCACGGGGCCGAAGACGGGATCCTGAGCGACGCCGACCACGAGCTGGATCGCCCCGTGAAGCATCGGCTGCAGCGTGAAGCTCTCTACCGGCAGCCGCGCCGTCATCGACTCCGCGGCGTCGCGGGCTGCGTCCGCGTCGTGCAGGTTGACCACCACTCCGCCCTGCAGTCGCCGGTCGGCGATCGCCGGGCCCACCGCGCGCAGCACCAGGGGCTTCGTCACCGAAGCGCGGCGAGCGGCCACCGCCGCCACCTCGCCCGCGTCGCGCGCCACCTCGACCGGGATCCGGTTGATGCGGTAGCAGTCGAAGAGGGCCGTCACCTCGGCCGGTGACAGCCAGCCGGCGCCCCGGCCCAGCGCGGTGGCCACGATCGCGCTCGCCTCGTCGGAGCGGGAGTCGGCGGGGCGCCAGGCCGGCTCGTCGGGCCGCTCCCGCCACCGCTGCCACCGGTAGACCTTGGCCAGCGCGCGTGCAGCGTCCTCCGGGAATTCGAAGCGCGGCACCGTCTGGCCCTGCATGCGAGCGCCCCAGCGGCTGGTGAAGACGCCGAGCACCGGACGCCCCCCGGGCAGCGAGGGCACGGTCTGCTCGATCGTCGCCAGCACCTCGTCGACGCCAGCCAGCAGTGGGGGGATGAAGAGGACGATCAGCGCGTCGAACTCCCCCGATTCGGCCAGGATCCGGAGCGCGTGCTCGTAGACCTCGGGTCCGGCCTGGTGCGACACGTCGATCGGGTTTTGCAGCCTCGGCACCATCTCCAACGACGCTCGCAGCCGCTCGCGCAGCGCCTCCGACAGGTCCGGGACCTCGAGCCCCCCGGCCACACAGGCGTCGGCGCACAGGATCCCCAGCCCGCCCGCGTTGGTCAGGATGCCGACCCGGGGTCCGGTCGGCGGCGGCTGGCGGGCGAGCAGGTTGGCGACGTCGAGGAGGTCGCCGAGTGAGGGGGCGCGGATCACCCCGGACTGACGGAAGAGGGCCTCGAGGGTGCCGTCGGACTCGCTGAGCAGTGATCCGCTGGTGCTGCTCGCCCTCGCGCCGGCGGCGGTGCGCGCGCTCTTCACCACCAGCACCGGCTTGTGGCGGGCCAGGCGGCGCGCCAGCCGTGAGAACCGGCGGGCGTTGCCGAAGGACTCCAGGTAGAGCACGATCACGTCGGTGTGGGGGTCGTCCTCCCAGAACTCGAGCAGGTCGTTGCCGGAGATGTCGGCCTTGTTGCCGACCGACACCAGGTGGGACAGGCCAAGCCCGATCAGCCGTGTGTGCTCGACCACGGCCAGCGCCAGCGACCCGCTCTGCGACAGGAACCCAACCCGGCCCTCCAGGGGAGCCCAGGGCGCGGCGGTGGCGTTGAAGGTGGGGTCCCCGGTCATCGAGCTGATCCCGATCGAGTTTGGCCCCACCATGCGGATCCCGGTCTCGCGGCAGACGTCGACCAGCGCCTCCTGCCGCACGGCCCCCTCCGGACCCGCGTCCGCGAACCCCGCGGTCACGACCACGACCGCTGGCACCCCCTTCTCGGCGCAGTGGCGGACCACGTCGATGACATCGTCGGGCGGCGCGGCCACGATCGCCAGGTCGACGGGCCCCGGGATCTCGCGGATGTCCGGGTAGGCCGCCACCGACTGCACCACCGGGTGCGGGCTGACGGGGTAGACCGGCCCCCGAAAGCCGGAGACCAGGAGGTTGTGGAAGATCTCGCCGCCGACCTTCCCGCGCTGCCGGGAAGCACCCACCACGGCGATCGCGCACGGGTTCAGGAAGCGCCGCAGGGCCGCGATCGCCGCCTGCTGATCACGCTTCTCGAACCGGCCCAGGTCAACCTGCCGTGAGGTCGGGAACTCGATGCTGACCACACCGAAGCTGGAGCGGCCCTGGATCCGGTACCCGCTGGCGCGGAACACGCCCAGCATCCGGTAGTTCTCGGGGAGGACGTCCGCGGTGAAGGTCTCGATGCCGGCCGCGGCGGCATAGGCGGCCAGGTGCCCGAGCAGGAGCGTGCCCAGGCCCAACCCCTGGAGACCGTCGGCGATGGCGAGCGCCACCTCGGCCCGGTGGGGCCGGTCCCGCGCGTAGAAGCCATGGCCCACGATGCGGTGTTCGCGCAGCGCGAGCAGGCTCACCCGGCCCGGAAAGTCGACCTCCAGAAAGGTCTCGGCGACCTTGGTGAGGTCGCCGATGGGCCCGAAGAACCGGAACAGGCGCGATTGCTCGGAAAGCGACGAAAGGAAGGTCCGCAGTCCCTCGAAGTCGGCCGGAGTGGCGCTGCGCACGTGGACGGTGCTCCCGTCCCGAAGGACGACATCAGCCTCCGGCGGCGGGGGCACCGCGGGTGTGCGCGGGGGCGTGGACTCAAGCATCGGGCCACCACCCACGATAGCCCGGACCCGGAGGTGCACCAGCGGGGCTCAATCCCCGGTGCGAAGGGCCCGTTGGTGCACCATCGGGTGTTATCGGGTCAGGGTCAGGCCCAGGCCATCTCCCCCGCCGGCTGCCGCACCGCCACGTTGCACCGGTTCCAGACGTTGACGGTCGCGATCGCCAGCACCAGCGCCGCCAGGCCACGCTCGTCGTAGTGACGCGCCGCTTCGTTCCAGATGGCGTCGGGCACCGGGTCGGGGTCGTCGGCGATGCGTGTCACCGACTCGGCCAGCGCCAGCGCCGCCCGCTCGGCATCGGTGAAGTAGGGTGCCTCGTGCCAGGCGGAGACGGCGAAGAGCTTCTCGATGCTCTCGCCCCTCTGCTGCGCCGACCGGCGTGCGGAGTCGACGCAGAAGCTGCACCCGTTGATCTGGCTCACCCGCAGGTGGATCAGCTCCAGCACCTTGCCCGACACGCCGCCTTTGTGCGCGGCCGCCCACATCTCCTGGGTCGGCTTGGCTGCCTCGGGGATCAGCATCGCGGGGTTCTGAATTCGTGCCGTCATCGGTCTCACTCCTTGTCGTGGTGTCGCGCCGCCCGTCACACCGGTGGCCGCGGATCCGTCTACAGAGCAGACGGATGAAGCGGCAAGAATGTGACGACGGGCATGGCAGGATGAGCGAGGAGAGTCTGGCCAGGGCGTTCGACGCGGAGCGACGGTCGTTGATGAACGTCGCGTACCGGATGCTGGGCTCGGTCACCGAGGCCGAGGACGCGGTCCAGGAGGCCTGGCTGCGCCTGGCCCGAACCCCCACCGGCGAGATCGAGAGCCTGGGTCCCTGGCTGCGCACGGTGGTGGCGCGGATCTGCCTCGACCTGCTGCGGCAGCGCCGTACCCGTCGTGAGGAGGCCCTGGGCGAGCGGCTGCCCGACCTGCTGGTGGTCGACGGCGGGAGCGATCCGGAGCGGGAGGTCCTGCTCGGCGAGGCGGTCGGACTCGCCTTGCAGTGCATCCTCGAGGAGCTGCCGCCGGCGGAGCGGGTGGCGTTCGTGCTGCACGACGTCTTCGCGATGCCGTTCGAAGAGATCGCCCCGATCGTGGAGCGAACGCCGGCCGCCGCGCGCCAGCTGGCCAGCCGCGGCCGCCGCCGGGTCCGGGAGGTGCCCCACGAGATCGAAACCGACCCCATCCGGCAGCGGGAGGCGGTGGACGCGTTCGTGCAGGCGGTGCGCGCGGGAGATATGGGGGCGCTGGTCCAGGTGCTGGACCCGGAGGTGGTGCTGCGGCTCGACCAGGGGGCGCGGACCGGCGCGCGCAAGCTGGTGGGGGCGGGCGTGGTGGCGCGGCAGGCGATCGAGGGGGGCGGTTTCCGTCAGCTCCTGGCGACCGCGCGCCCGGCGGTGGTGAACGGGGGCGCCGGCCTGATCTTCGTGATCCAGGACCGGATGCACGCCATCGTCGGGTTCACGGTCGTCGATGGCCGCATCGCCGAGATCGACGCGCTCGCAGACCCCTCGCGCGTCCCCTCACTGGTGCGCCGCTGACGACCACCCAACTCCGTTTTCACGTGAAAGTGGGCTCATGGCGCCCGCCATAGGACCCCTTTCACGTGAAAGCGTGGTTAGTGGGTGGCGAGGACGGCGACGGCGTCGGGGGGAGCGTGAGGATGCCGGAGTGGGTGGAGGCGTCGCCGGCGTGGAGGACGAGGTCGCCCGGGGCGGGAATCCGCGCTGGCGTCGGGCCCCAGTTCGCGGCCACCGTGAGGCCACCGTGCGAGACCGTGAGCCAGCCCTCCCCCTGCTGGGTGCGGACGTCATCGCCTTCGGAGGCGCCGCCCAGCCGCTCTCGGCGCAGCGCCAGCAGCGAGCGATAGAACGCCAGCATCTCGCCGTGGCCGCCGGCTGAGCGCTCGGACCAGCGCAGCCGGGCGGAAAGGAACGTCGACTCCGCCTGCGGGTCGGGCACGTCTTCCGGGCGCCACCGGAAGTCCCCAAACTCCTGGCGCCGGCCCTCGGTGGTCGCCCGCGCGATCTGGGGGTCCTGGTGATCGCTGAAGAACGGGAACGGCGTCGAGGCCGCCCACTCCTCGCCCATGAACAGCATGGGGACGAACCGGGAGAGCAGGACCCACGCTGCCGCCATCCGCGCCTGCCCGGGGGAGACCAGATGGCAGAGCCGCTCGCCCCCGGCGCGGTTGCCGACCTGGTCGTGGTTCTGCGTGAAGACCACCAGGCGCCGCCCGTCGGGGACGCCTGGATACGGCGCCGACGGCTCGCGCACGTAGCCCCGGCCCAACGCCCGCACCAGCTGCGCCGTCTCGCCGAAGCCCGAGTAGTACCCGGTCCGCTCGCCTGTCAGAAGGGCGTGGAGCGCGTGATGCAGATCGTCCGACCACTGCGCGTTCAGGCCCCAGCCGGCGAAGCGCGGATCGAGGCGATCGCATTCGGCGATCAACCACCGGTCCGGCGAGACCTCGCGGTCCACCCGCTGCCGCATCTCGGCCAGCACGTGGGTGGGCGAATCGTCGACGATCGCGTGGACCGCGTCGAGGCGGAGGCCGTCGAGGTGCCAGTCGCGGAGCCAGGAGACCGCGTTGTCGATGCAGAAGTCGCGCACCCCCGCCGAGCCGGGACCATCGAAGTTGAGGCCGGCGCCCCAGGGCGTCTGGTGCCGGGCCGAGAAGTAGGGGCCGAAGCGGGGCAGGTAGTTGCCCTCCGGACCCAGGTGGTTGTAGACGCAGTCGAGGATCACCGCGAGGCCGCACCGGTGCGCCGCGTCGACCAGCCGGCGCAGTCCCTCCGAACCGCCGTAGGGCAGATAGGGGGCGTACAGGTCGACGCCGTCGTAGCCCCAGCCCCGCTCGCCCGCGAAGGTCGGCACCGGCATCAGCGAGATCGCGGTGACGCCCAGTTCCACCAGCGCGTCGAGATGCGGGATGGCGCCCTCGCAGGTCCCGCTCTCGCTGAACGTGCCCAGGTGGAGCTCGTAGCAGACCGTGCGGTCGAAGGACGGCATGCGCCAGCCGGCGTCGTGCCAGGTGAAGTCCTCCTCCGCCTCCACCACCGAGGGGCCGTGCACCCCCTCCGGCTGCAGGCGGGTGCGAGGATCGGGAAGCGGCTGGTCACCGTCGACGCAGAACGCGTAGGCGGTGCCCGGCGGGAGGTCCAGGGGCGACTCCCACCACCCACCGGCGGCGGCCACCAGGGGGTGACGGTGGCCGGCGACGTCGATCCGCGGGGCCTTCGAATCCGGTGCCCAGACGCGCGGTCTCATCGACGCAGCAGCGCCACCGGGAAGTAGGCCAGCAGGTCCGCGACCCGCCGCCGGCCACCGGCCACCTCGCCACCGCCGAGCACGTCGGTCCAGGTCCCTTCGGGCAGGTCGACGGTGGTGTCACCCCAGCCGCCGGCAAGGCGTGTCACCAACCGCGGCGCCAGCGCCACCACCCAACTCCCGCTTTCACGTGAAAGGGGGCTCATGGGCCCTCCGATAGCATCACTTTCACGTGAAAGCGGAGATTGGTGGGGTGGTGGGGTGCCGCCGCGCAACACCGCCACCAGGTGATCCTTCAGGTCGCCGTGCGTGGGCAGCCCCAGATAGGCGCCGGCGAACACGTCGGGGAGCTCGCGGCGGAGTCGCAGCGCGCGCGAGACCAGCAGCAGCTTGGGCAGCCCCTCGGCGGCGCGTGCCAGGGAGGCTTCCGGGCTGAGGTGGTCCACCTCCTCCAGGAGCCGCGCCCGCGCCCCGAAGTCGACCGGACCCCGGTTGTCGGGGTCGACCAGCCGGAGGTCCCAGAGCTCGCTGCCCTGATAGGTGTCGGGGATACCCGGTGCCACCAGCAGGAGCAAACGGGCGGCCAGACCGGTCGCGACCGCGGCCGGCGCCAGCCACTCCACGAACTCCTCCACCGCCGCCCGGAAGGCGGGGTCGCCCAGGCA
This sequence comes from Candidatus Dormiibacterota bacterium, assembly GCA_963790575.1. GTDB lineage: Bacteria > Chloroflexota > Dormibacteria > Dormibacterales > Dormibacteraceae > CAVTSA01. Next base: position 599,518 of record CAWBPD010000012.1, read on the forward strand.
GCCGTCGCAGAACGAGAGCAGCGCTCCCTCGTAGCCCTCGTCGGGCGCCGTCCAGGAGGTGTGGGCCTTGGCTTCCCGGGCCGCTTTCCGCAGGTAGTCCCGAATCCGCTCGGCGGAGATGGGCCAGGCCCCGATCAGGGTCTGGTAGAGCAGGTACTCGGTGGGCCGGTCCGGGCCCTCCCCGGTGCGATGAGGCTGTGCCAGCCCCATCAGCCTCTCCACCAGCCGCCGCCACTGCTCCGGGACCTCCGCCAGCAGCCCGATGCGCCAGCGCACGTCCTCGCCGCGCTTGGAGTCGTGCGTCATCGCCGCCACCAGCCCGCGCGAGCCGGCCGCCGCCCGCTCCGACATTCGCTCCACGAACTCCTGTCGCGAGATCCCGAACCACGCGGGGTCCACCCCGACTTCGCTGAGCGCGGCCAGCCGCAGGTACCGATAGCCGGCGGTGTCCTCGATGCCCTTGGCCTGGACCGGGTCCGTCGTCTGCTGGAAGCGGGCCACGAACTCGCCGCCGGTCCCGTCCGGCCGCTCCACCAGCAGCACCCCACGCAGGAAGTCGAACAGCTCGGCGTCCAGGTCGGGCCGTGCGTCCCGTGCCGAATCCACCGCCTCCCGCACCGCCCGCGCGTCCTGATCGCTGACCCAGCCTTGCTCGGGCCGCACGTAGGTGCGATAGCAAGGGAAGCGTGCCAGCACCGAGCGCAGCGCATCGGTCACCTCGGCCCGGGTGAAGTCCCGGAACCGCCGGTCCGACTCGCAGACGTTGACGAACCCGGCGGCGAGGCGGTTCAGGTCGGCGGCCAGGGCGGTGTCGAGCAGCTCCACCCGGGCCGCCACCGTCAGCTGCCCCCAGTCGGTGTCGTTGTCGTCGCTCACCTGAGCCCAGAGCCGGGTCAGCGGTCCCTCACCGTCGGGGTCCAAAAGCACCTGCTGCACCACGGCACCCGCCTCGTACCCCGTGGTGCCCGCCACCGGCCACTCCGCCGGCAGGAGCTCGCCGCGCTCGAGACCCGACTTTGCCGCACGACCTCTGGCTGCCGGCGACGGCGGCAAAGTCGGGTTCAGGATCTTCTCCACCCAGATCGGCCGGCCCCCCGCCCGATCGGACAGCCGCTCGAGGTAGGTCTGGGGATCGCGCAGCCCGTCCACGTGGTCGATCCGCAGCCCGTCGATCAGGCCTTCCGAGGCCCAGCGCAGCACCAGCCGGTGACTGTCCTCGAACACATCCAGGTCCTCGACGCGTAGCCCGACCAGGGTCTGGATGTCGAAGAAGCGGCGGTAATCGACGTCCTGCGCCCCTACCTGCCAGCGGGCGAGGCGGTAGTGCTGCTGCGAGAGCAGGTCGTCCTCGCGGTCGGGATCCGAGGCGACCGCCGCCAGCTCGCGGTCCACCGCCTCGGCCAGGCGTGGGTCCGAACAGGCTTCGGCGAGGGCCTCCAGGATCGCCTCCTTCTCGGCGTGGCGCAGGATCGCTTCCGGGCGCGCCGACGGGTGGAGCTCGGGGAGGCGGGAGCAGCGGGCCGCCAGCCCGGACAACGTCTCGCTCGCGGCTGCCTGTGCCGCCTGGCGGAGGAGCGTGGTGAGGCTGTCGACGGCGATCGGAAACTCCTGCTCGAAATACCGCACCACCAATTTGCCGCCCTCGCGGTGCAGCGTCAGCTCGCCGCGCTCCAGCACCCGCCCGTAGTGGTCGCCGAGCACCGGGACCAGGATCGTGTTGCGCAGCCGTGGCTCGGGGGGATCCCAGGCGATGTCGAAGTAGGTCGCGTAACGCGAGCTGGGACCGTTCTCCAGCAGGTCCCACCAGAGACGGTTGTGGCGCCCCGCGATCGCCATGTGGTTGGGCACGATGTCGAGCACCACGCCCATCCCCTGTCGGCGCACGGCGGCACAGAAGCGTGCCCACGCCGCGTCGCCCCCGAGCTCGCGCGAGACCCGGCCATGGTCGACGACGTCGTATCCGTGCGTCGAGCCGGGCGCGGCCTGGAGGACCGGCGAGCAGTAGACGTGCGTGACGCCGAGACGGTCCAGGTAGGGGACGAGCGCGGCCGCTTGGTCCAAGGTCAGATCCGGGCCCAGCTGCAGGCGGTAGGTGGACCGGACGGGAAGTGGCGCCCGCGGGGAGTCCGGCATCGGGGTACCACCGTAGCGGTGCGATGCGCTGCCGAGAGGCGCCGATCATGCGGTGCATGACTCAGGAAGCGGTCCACCTCGAGGTCTCCCGCGGAGCGGCGACCATCACCCTCGACTCGCCGCAGAACCGCAACGCGCTCTCCCGGCGCCTTCGTACCGAGCTGGCGGCGTATCTGGCGAGCGCGGTCGCCGACCCCCAGGTGCGCGTCGTGGTCCTCACCCACGCCGGGCCCGCGTTCTGTGCCGGCGCCGACTTAAAGGAAGTCCGCGACGGCGACACCGAGGCGGAAGCGCGGTCGGTGCCCACGCCCGAGCTGCTGGCAGCTCTGCTGGAAGCACCCAAGCCGGTGGTGGCGCGGATCGCCGGTCCGGCCCGGGCAGGCGGGATCGGCATCATCGCCGCTTGCGATGTCGCGATCGCCTCCACCACCGCTGACTTCGCTCTCACCGAGGTGCGTCTCGGGGTGGTGCCGGTGCTGATCTCGGTCCCATTGCTGCCGCTCCTCGACCGACGCGCCGCCCAGGAGCTGATGCTGACCGGCGAGAGATTCGACGCCGAGCGGGCGGTGGAGGTGGGCCTGCTGACCCGGGCGGTACCGGAGGCTCAGCTGGATGCCGAAGTGGGGCGGGTGGTGGCCGAACTGTGCGCGGGCGCACCGGACGCGGTGGCCGCCACCAAGGCCGTGCTGTCCGGCGCCACCGGCCGGGGGGAGGAGCTCCGCCGGCGTCTCGCCGCCGTCAACGCGATCTCCCAACGGCACTTCGCGTCAGAGGAGGCGGCGGAGGGAATCGCGGCCTTCCGGGAGAAGCGGGCTCCGCGCTGGGTGCCCGAGCGCTGAGGGCGGCGCCTGCGAGGATAGGGAGCCGTGATTGATCAGCCGTGGTGGCACGACATGGTGCTCTATCAGATCTACCCGCGCTCGTTTCAGGACTCGAACGGCGACGGGATCGGCGACCTGGGGGGGATCGTGCAGCGCCTCGATCACCTGCGCCGGCTGGGCGTGGACGCGATCTGGCTCTCTCCCACCTTCCCCTCGCCCAACCACGACTGGGGGTACGACGTGGCCGACTATCGGGGCGTCCACCCCGACCTGGGGACGCTGGAGGACATGGACCGACTGATCGCAGCGGCCCGCTCGCGCGACCTCTCGGTCCTGCTCGACCTGGTCCCCAACCACACCTCCAACGAGCACCCCTGGTTTCGCGACGCGTTGAGTTCCCGGTCCGCGCGCTACCGGGATTGGTACGTGTGGGCGGACCCGAAGCCGAACGGCTCCGCACCCAACAACTGGCTCGACGTGACGGGCCAGTCGGCGTGGACGCTGGACACGGCCTCGGGGCAGTTCTACCTCCACAACTTCCTCCCCCACCAGCCGGACCTCAACTGGTGGAACCCGGAGGTGCGCGAGGAGTTCGACGGCATCCTGCGTTTTTGGTACGACCGCGGCGTCGCCGGCTTCCGGATCGACGTTGCCCACGCGGTCATCAAGGACCGACTGCTGCGCGACGATCCCGTCACCGACGACGACAGCTGGGCGGGCGGGCGCCGGATTCGGCGGGTGCACGCGTACTCGATGAACCGCCCCGAGGTGGCCGAGATCCACGAGCGCTGGCGCCTGCTGTCGGACTCGTATCACCCGCCCCGCGTGCTGGTGGGCGAGACGGTGACCAACAAGGTCGAGCAGTGGGCCCGGTTCTACGGGCCGGAAGGCCAGGGACTCAGCCTGTCCTTCGACTTCCCGTTCATGTTCTCGCGCTTCGAGGCGGGGTCGCTGGGACGCGTGATCGACGAGTCGCTGCGCGCGCTGCCGGCCGGCGCCGCCGGCTGCTGGTTCGCGTCCAACCACGACGTCTCCCGCTTCCCCACCCGCTGGGCTGCCGGAGACGAGCGGCGGGCGCGGATGGGGCTGCTGTTGCTGACCACGCTGCCGGGTGTGGTCACGCTCTACTACGGCGACGAGCTGGCGATGCCGGACGTGCCGATTCCGCCCGACCGGGTGCGGGACGGCTTCGTCCTCCCCGGCTCCCCCCACCCCGGCCGCGACCCGGAGCGGACGCCGATGCGGTGGGAGGCGGGGCCCGGGGCCGGGTTCACCGCAGCCGGCGTGGAGCCGTGGCTGCCGCTGGGCGGGACCATCCCCAACGTCGCCGCGCAGGACGAGGACCCGTCCTCACCGCTCCACCTGACCCGCGACCTGCTCTCCTTCCGGCATTTGCATCCGGAGGTGCGGCAGGGTGGCACGCGCCCCGTGCGCATCGACGAGGCCGCGGGCACGCTCGTGGTCGAGCACGCGGGCGGCACGGTGGTGGCCTGCAACTTCAGCGACACCCCCCGCACCCTGGAAGGGATGGGTGGGCGGATCGCCCTCTCGTCGGCGCGCTCGCGGCAGGGGGACGCGGTCACCGGACGCCTCGAGCTCGCGCCCTACGAAGGAGTGGTGGTCGTCGCCGGAGGGTGAATCAGCGGGTCTCAAGAAGAGGACCTTTCTGCCCACCCCGTGCCTCCCCGCTCGCGCGTAGCCACGGGGTGGGCAGAATGGCCCGGTCTAGCGGTCCCTCAGTCAGCGAGCGGGCTTGAGCCACTCCCAGATCGCATAGACGGGGACGTAGCCGAGCTTGCGGTTGATCGCGAGCATGGCCTCGTTCTCGGCGTCGTTGTCGGTGCGGATGCGCGGGATGCCGAGCTCGATGGCCTGCCCCACCGACTCATTCTTCACCGCCTGGGCGATACCGCGGCCTCGGTATTCGCGGTCGCTGGCCGTGTAGCCGGTCCACACATTCCCGCGCTCGACCGGGAAGTCGAGGAAGCTGAGAGCGACCAGCCGATCTCGGTCCCAGGCCGTCCAGAATCGGTCCAGATGGAACGACGGTGACGTCACATGCGCCGCCAGCGAGGCCTCGTCCATCTCGGGCTCCTCCACCGTGTGCGGCACGTCCGGCACCGTGCGGTTGAAGAACTCGACCGCCTGCTCCAGGAGCCACGCCTGAGGTATCCGGCCGCCGTCGCGCAGCGCGATGCCCTGGTCCGCCATGCGCGCCCGGGTCTGCTCGCGCATGGCCAGGAGCCGGTCGCGGCCGGCCGCCAGGTCCAGGTCTTGCGCGACCGAACTGCGGACGTGTTGATACCCGGCCGCGGCGAACGCCTCGTTCAGGTGGTCTTCGCTGTCCATCGACCACCCCCTGAGCTCTTGGGGGTGATCGGCCAGCGCGAGTGCCTCCAGGCGCTGCAGCGCCTCGCCGGCACCCGCGCCCGCCTCGGGCGCCAGCGCCAGGTTGAGCGTGGTCACCCGGCGTGGTTCCCAGGCGGTCCCCGGCGGGTGCTGGAAGTCCGCGATCCCGACCGGCGTCGCCTCATCCACCACCAGGTGCAGATGGTGCGGCCCGAATTCGGTCGGATGCTTCCAGTGGTGTTTCAGCGTCGGCGGGTCGACCGGCTCTTGCGGGCGGGCCCGGGTCTCCAGGTCGGCCAGCAGGCGGGCGTCCGCGATCCCGGCCGGACGCAGTTGAAGCCTCACGAGACGGCATGTTAATCGGCGTGCGTCCCGCCCCGACCCGCTCTACGCTCCAAACATGCGTTCCCAACACCGACGACGATCCACCCTCCTTCAGCGTCCGGCCGAGACGCTCATCACACCGGGGCATCCGCGCTGGGACGAGTTCCTGGACCGGCTGACGGGTCCGCTCGGTCTGAATGTCCGGGACAGCGGCTGGCACTGCGCGGGCGGCGAGGACAAACGCCACAGCCGCCGGGTCCTGCTCGCGATGGGCCTCTCGCCGGCCGCGGTCGCGGCCAACCTGGCCTTCTTCGAACGGCACGGCGGGTACTGCGACTGCGAGGTGTGGATGAACGTCGAGCCGAGCGTGCTGCGCGGAGGCGAGGAGGAGGAGGCATCCTGGGACTGGGCCACCGAGGACGGCGCGCCGTGGGAGGACGAGTGGTGAGGTGGCCGCCTTCCGGCTCAGCTGATCTGACGCAGCAGCGCGAGGGAGCGTCCCTCCAGCGTGATGGTCTCGTCCGCGCGGTGGCGGCGTCCGACCGAGGAGCCGGTCTCGAAGACCCGCGACCAGGCCTTGCCGAAGTCCTTGCCCGGGAGGCGGAATTCGAGGGGCTGGTAGAAGGCGTTGAACAGCAGGTAGAAGGTGTCGTCCTGCTCCCGCCGTCCGTAGGCGTCCGTGGTCGCGATCGCGTTCCCGTTGAGACAGACGGCGAGCGACAGCGCCTGACCGTTCCTCCAGTCGTCCTCGGTCATGATCCCGGCGTCCGGCTTCAGCCACACGATGTCGGCGATGTCGCGGCCGCGGATGGGGCGCCCCTGGAACCAGCGCCGGCGCCGGAAGACGGGGTGCTCGCGGCGCAGCTGCAGCAGCAGCTTGGTGAATCCGAGCAGGTCCTCGTCGCGGTGCTCCCAGTCCAGCCACGAGATCTCGTTGTCCTGGCAGTAGCCGTTGTTGTTGCCGCCCTGGGTCCGGCCCATCTCGTCCCCGGCGAGCAGCATGGGGACGCCCTGCGAGAGCAGCAGCGTGGAAAGCAGGTTCCTCTGCTGGCGAGCGCGCAGCTCGAGCACCGCCCCCTCGTCGGTCGGCCCTTCGACGCCGCAGTTCCAGGACCGGTTGTCGTTGGTGCCGTCCCGGTTGCCCTCGCCGTTGGCCTCGTTGTGCTTGTCGTTGTAAGAGACGAGGTCGCGCAGCGTGAAGCCGTCGTGCGCGGTGATGAAATTGATCGACGCGTACGGCCGGCGCCCGCTCCACTCGTAGAGATCGGAGGAGCCCGTGAAGCGGTACGCGAAGTCCGACAGCGTGGCCGGTTCGCCCCGCCAGTAGTCGCGCACGGTGTCGCGGAAACGCCCGTTCCACTCCGACCACAGCACGGGGAAGTTGCCGACCTGATACCCGCCCTCCCCCACGTCCCAGGGCTCGGCGATCAGCTTCACCTGCGAGAGCACCGGGTCCTGCTGGATGAGGTCGAAGAAGGAAGAGAGTCGGTCGACATCGTGCAGCTCCCGGGCCAGGGTCGCCGCCAGATCGAACCGGAATCCGTCGACGTGCATCTCATCGGTCCAGTAGCGAAGGCTGTCCATGATCAGCTGCAGCACGTGCGGATGTCGCATGTTGAGGCTGTTGCCGGTGCCCGTGTAGTCGACGTAATAGCGGGGCTGGTCGGGCGACAGCCGGTAGTAAGCCCCGTTGTCGATGCCGCGGAACGCGAGCGTGGGCCCCATCTGGTTGCCCTCCGCGGTGTGGTTGTAGACCACGTCGAGGATCACCTCGATGCCCGCCCGGTGGAGGGTCCGCACCATCTCCTTGAACTCGTTGACCTGCTGACCCAGCTGACCGGTCGACGCGTACTCGTTGTGCGGCGCGAAGTACCCGATCGAGTTGTAGCCCCAGTACTGGCGGAGGTGGGCGTCGACCAATCGTTGGTCGTGGATGAACTGATGGACGGGCATCAGCTCGACCGCCGTCACGCCGAGGTCCTGGTAGTGCTCCATGACCGCCGGGTGACAGAGCCCGAGGTAGGTGCCGCGCAGCGACCGGGGCACACCCGGGTGCAGCTTGGTGAAGCCCTTGGGGTGGGTCTCGTAGATCACCGTCTGGTGCCACGGCGTGTGAGGACGGTGGTCGCCGTTCCAGTTGAACCACGGGTTGGTGACCACGCACTTGGGCATGTAGGGGGCGGAGTCGCGGTCGTCGCGCGCGAGGTCGTCGGCGTTCAGCGGGTAGCCGTAGACGGCCGGGTCCCAGCGCACCTGGCCCTCGAAGGCCTTCGCGTAGGGGTCGACGGCCAGCTTCTGGGGGTTGCACCGCAGGCCGTGACTCGGGTCGTACGGGCCGTGGACGCGGTAGCCGTACCGCTGACCGGGATACACATTCGGCACGTATCCGTGCCAGCAGAGTGCGGTCTGCTCGGGGAGATCGACCCTGGTCTCCACTCCGCGGTCGTCGAACAGGCACAGCTCGACCCGATCGGCGACGTCGCTGAAGAGCGAGAAATTGGTCCCGGTGCCCTCGAAGCTGGCGCCCAGCGGATAGGGATGCCCAGGCCAGATCTCCACGAATGGGACAGGGTACTGCTCGCACGGAGGTGGCAGAAGGTGCCGGCCCCACCCGCGGGCTCGCTGCAAGTTCCACCGCGTGCGCGTGAAAGCACGTGCGCGACCACGCCCTCTCCACGTTGCCCGGGCCCGTTGGCGAGGCATATCGTGAGGCGCGATGGAATTGAGCGCGGCGCTCGCCCTCGCCCGCTGGCAGTTCGGCGCCACGACCGTCATCCACTTCCTCTTCGTGCCGCTTTCCATTGGCCTGGCGCCGCTGGTGGCGATCCTGGAGACGGCCCACTACCGAACCGGCGATGCCGGCTACCGCCGCCTGGCCGCGTTCTTCGCCAACCTCTTCCTGATCAACTTCGCGCTCGGCACAGCTACCGGCCTGGTGGAGGAGTTCCAGTTCGGGATGAACTGGGCGGATTACTCCCGCTTCGTCGGCGACGTGTTCGGACCACCGCTGGCGCTCGAGGGACTACTGGCGTTCTTCCTCGAATCGACCTTTCTCGGGATCTACATGTTCGGGCGCGGCCGGATACCCCGCTGGGCCCACCTGACCTCGATCTGGCTCCTGGTCCTGGGCTCCATCCTCTCGGCGTTCTGGATCATGGCCGCCAACTCCTGGATGCAGAACCCGGTGGGCTACGCCATCAACCCCCAGACGCACACCGCGCAGATGAACGATTTCTGGGCGGTTCTCGCCAACCCCATCTTCCTGCTGGCGCTGCCCCACGTAGTACTCGCCAGCTTCATGACCGGAGCCTTCTTCATGCTCGGGGTGACCGGAATTCAGATCCTCCGGGGCAGGGACGCCGAGCTCTTCCGCCGGATCGCCCGCCTGGCCGTGGTCTGGGTCGCCATCACCTCGCTGCTGACGATGGTGGTCGGCGACCGGCTCGGCGACGTGGTGACGCGACAGCAGCCGATGAAGACGGCGGCCGCGGAGGCGCTCTTTCACACCTCGTCGCCCGCCTCCTTCTCTCTCCTCGCCATCGGCACCCCGAACGGGGGCCGGGTGGTCTTCGACTTCACCGTGCCCTACATCCTCAGCGTGCTCGCGACACATTCCGCCTCCGGCGAGGTGCAGGGGATCGACGACCTGCAGCGGCAGTACGTGGAGCGGTTCGGCCCCGGAAACTACGTGCCGTTCGTGCCCGCTGTCTACTGGAGTTTCCGGCTCATGGTCGGGATGGGCATGGTCGGACTCGCGGTCGCGCTGCTCGGGCTGGCACTGATGCGCAAGGACCGGATCGACCGGTCGCGGATCTTCTGGTGGATCTCGATCCTGGCCATGCCCGTCCCCTTCCTCGGCGTCACCACCGGGTGGATCTTCACCGAGATGGGGCGCCAGCCGTGGATCGTGTACGGCATCCTCAAGACCGCCAACGGGATCACGGCGTCGACCGGCGTCGTCTCGCTCGTCATTTCGCTCACCGGGTTCATGGTGCTCTACGGCCTTCTCAGCCTGGTCGGGCTCTGGCTCGCCTGGCGCTCCATCCGGACCGGCCCGCCCACCGAGGAGCAACTGGCCCAGGCCGACGAGGGCGAGCTGGACTTGGCCTACTGAGGGTTCCATGTCTCAACAGGTGCTCACCGATCTCTGGTTCGGCATCGTCGCCCTCTTCTGGGCCGGCTACCTGTTCCTCGAAGGATTTGACTTCGGCGTCGGGATGCTGCTCCCGGTGCTGGGCCGGGAGGGGCGATCGCGGTCGGCGATGATCGGATCCATCGGGCCCTTTTGGGACGGCAACGAGGTCTGGCTGATCGTCGCCGTCGGGGCCACCTTCGCCGCGTTTCCGGGTTGGTACGCGACCCTGCTCAGCGCCGGCTACGGGGTGGTCTTCATCGCGCTGGTGGCGCTGATCCTGCGGGCGGTGGCGTTCGAGTTTCGAGGCAAGGGCTCGCCGGTCTGGGCCCGCTGGTGGGACCGAGCGCTGACGGCGGGCAGCCTGGTCCCGCCGCTGGCCTGGGGGCTCATGCTGACCTCGCAGCTCAGCGGCCTTCCCATCAACGCCCAGGGCACCTTCACCGGCCGGCCATGGGACCTGCTTGGTGCGTTGCCCATCCTGGGCGCGGTCACCCTCACCGTGCTCTGCGTGGTCCACGGGACGACCTACCTGTGCCTCCGCGTCACCGATCCCCTGGCGGCTCGCGCTCGGCGGGTCGCGACGCTGGTCTGGGTGCCGGCGGTGGTCCTGCTGTGCGGATTCTTCGCGAGTCTCCTCGGTACCTCCGGAAGCGCGCGTTCGCACGGCGCACTGTCCTATATCGCACCCGCGCTGGCCGTGCTCGCCCTGGTGGCCGCGCTCCTGCTGCACCTGGTCCGCCGCGACGCCCTCGCGTTTTTCGCCACCGGCGTCGCCGTCCTGGGCTTCGTCGCCGCGCTCTTCGTGGACCTCTATCCGTTCGCCGTGGTCTCGTCGCTGTCCGCCGGCGACAGCCTCACCATTCTCGGGGCCGCCTCCGGTCACTACACCCTGACCGTGATGACCATCGTCGCGATCATCTTCGCGCCCATCGTCCTCGCCTACCAGGCCTGGACCTACTGGGTCTTCCGCAAGCGGCTCACCAGCGAGCCGGTCCCGAGCCGCCCCGCGGTGGCGGAGAAGGCCTGAGCGCGGCGGTGGGGCCGGTCGACCGGCGGCTGTGGGCGCTCGGCGCCGAGCCGCGGGCAGCGCTGCTGCTGGCGATCGTCGCCGGCGGCGTCGGTGCGGCGCTGGTGGTGGTCCAAGCCTGGCTGATCGCGGGGGTCGTGGCCGGGGTGTTTCTGAATGGCCTCACGGTCGCGGCCGCCACGCTGCCCCTGCTCCTGCTGTGCGGCGTCGGGATCGGCCGCGGGCTCCTGGCGTGGACCGCACCCGTGCTCGGGCAGCTGGCCGCGACCCGGGTGCGTTCGCGGCTGCGGGCCCGGCTCGCCGACCACCTGCTGCGCCTGCCGCCCGGCCGGCTTGCCGGGGAGCGGACCGGTGAGGTGGCGCAGGCAGCGACCGCCGGCGTCGACGCCCTCGACGGTTACTTCGCTCGCTACCTGCCTCAGCTCGGCCTGGCGGTCGTGGTCCCGGCGGTGGCGGTGGTCGCGATCCTCCGCGTCGACCTTCTGTCGGGTGTGATCGTGGCCGTCTGCCTGCCGCTGCTCCCCTTCTTCCTCTATCTGGTGGGGGCGGCCGCCGGGGCCCGGGCGCGCCGGCGGCAGCGCGTCCTCGACGACCTTGGCGGCCATTTCCTCGATGTGCTGCGCGGACTTCCCACGCTGAGGTGCTTCAACCGCGGTGAGGCGCAGGCGGCTCGGGTGGGGGAGATCGCCGAGCAATACCGCCGGACCACGATGTCGACCCTGCGCCTGGCGTTCCTCTCGTCGCTGGTCCTGGAACTGGCCGCGATGCTGTCGACCGCGCTGGTGGCGGTCGAGATCGGGCTGCGGGTCGACGCCGGCGTGCTCCCTCTTCGGGACGCGTTCTACGTGCTGATGCTGGTACCCGAGGTCTTCCTGCCGCTCCGCCAGGCCGGGCTGCAGTTCCACGCCGCAGCCGACGCGCGGGCCGCAACAGAACGCGTCTTCTCGCTGCTGGAGCTGGAGGCGGAGCCCCCCGGTGAGACCGTGCTGCTTCCGACCGGGCCGCCCGCTCTGCGCCTGGAGGAGGTGACGGTCCGGCATCCCGACCGGTCGGCTCCGGCCCTGGACCGGGTCAGCCTGGAGGTGAGAGGGGGCGAGCGGGTGGCGCTCTACGGTCCCAGCGGCGGCGGCAAGACCACCGTGCTGCAGGTCCTGCTGGGGCTTGAGCTACCCACCGCGGGCCGTGCCAGCGTCGCGGGCGTCGACCTGCGCGACGCCGACCTGGCGAGCTGGCGCCGCCTCGTGGCCTGGCTGCCCCAGGAGGCGCGCCTCGCACACGGGACCGTGGCGGAGAACGTGCGTTGGGGCGATCCCGCAGCCGGCGACGGAGAGGTCGAGCGCGCGCTCCGGGACGCCGGCCTGCCACCGGAGTCCCTACCGCGGGGGTTGGCGACCCCGGTCGGCGAAGGCGGGCGCGAACTCTCGGCCGGTCAGCGGCGGCGGGTCGCGCTGGCCCGGGCCTTGGTCCGGCGTGCACCCGTGCTCCTCCTCGACGAGCCGGCCGCCAACCTCGACGTGGAGCTGCAGGAGCAGGTGGGCAGTCTGCTCGAGAATCTGCCGCCCAACACCACCCTCGTCTATTGCGTGCACCAGCCGGGGCTGCTCCAGCACGCCGACCGGGTGGTGCAGGTCGAAGGCGGCGCCCTACGATGACCGGCACCGGCAGCGCCCGCACCGCCTCCCCTTCCCTAACGGGCCTGGGCCGGGGGACGGCACTCTCCTTCCTGCTCGGAACCCTGACCGCGGTGGCCGGCCTCGGGGTTCTCTCGACGTCCGGGTACCTGCTCTCGCTGGCCGCCGAGCGGCCGCCGGTGCTGAAGCTGATGATCGCGGTGGTCGGGGTGCAGGCGTTCTCCTTCACCCGGGCCGGGAGCCGCTACGCGGAACGGCTTGTGACCCACGACGTGGCGCTCCGAGCCCTGGCCCGGATCCGAGCCTGGTTCGTCGCCTGCCTGGCGCCGCTGGCGCCGGGCGGTCTGGCGGCGTTCCGCGAGGGCGACCTGCTGCAGCGGCTGGCGGGAGACGTGGACGAGCTTCAGGACCTGCTGCCGAGGGTGCTCACGCCGGCCGCGGTGGCCGCCGGCACCACCGCCGCGATGCTGATGCTGGCCGGCCTTCTGGACTGGCGGTCGGCGCTCGCGCTGGGGGCCGGTTTGGTCGCCGCCGGGACCGGCGTCCCGCTCTTTGCCGCCCGGGTGGTCCGCGGGGTCGGCGAGCGCCGGGCGGTCCTGCGGGCGCGCCTGACGACCCAGCTGGTGGACCTGCGAACGATGGGCCCGGAGATCCTCGCCTTCGGGCGCCAGGAGCTCGTGGGGGCCCAACTCGCCGCCACCCAGGCGGCCCTGCACCGGGCGGAGCGGCGGGTAGCGGTGGTGGCCGGCGTCGGAGATGCGCTCTCGCTCACCGCCTCGGTGGTGACCATGGCGCTGACCGCGCTCATCGCCGTCGCCGGCGTACGGGACGGTCGTCTTCCCGGGGTTGCCATCGCCGCGCTGGTGCTCGCCATCCCGGCCGCGTTCGAGCCGATTCAGGCGCTCCCCGCCGCGATCGAGCGGTGGGATGGGGTGCGGGCCGCGTGGCGCCGGGTGGCCGAGGCGGCGCGTGCCCCGGTGCCGATCACCGATCCGCCGGTCCCGGAGCCCCCGCCGGCCACCGCCACGCTCGTCACCGAAGGGGTTTGGGCAGGCTACGGCGAGGACGGTCGCGACGTGCTGCGGGGGGTGGACCTGGAGGTACGGCCCGGATCGCGGGTCGCGATCGTGGGACCCTCGGGCGCCGGCAAGTCGACACTCGCGGCGGCGCTGGTCCGCTTCCTCCCGGTGGCGCGAGGAGAGATCACGTTGGGTGGTGTCGACACCAGCCGGCTGGCCCAGCATGACGTGCGAGGCCGCGTCTGCCTGGTGGCTCAGGACGCCCACCTGTTCGCGGGCTCGATCCGCGCCAACCTGCTGCTCGCCCGCCCCGACGCCAGCCCGGCAGAGGTGGCGGCGGCGCTGCGACGGGCGTCGCTCTGGGACTGGGTCCGGACCCTGCCCGCCGGCCTCGACACCACCATCGGAGACCTCGGGTCGCGGATCTCGGGCGGCCAGCGCCGCCGGCTGGCGCTCGCCCGCGGCTACCTTGCCGCGGCCCCCGTCCTGCTCCTCGACGAGCCCGGCGCTCACCTCGACGAGGCGACCGCGGATGCGATGACAAGCCACCTCCTGGAACCGGACGGTCCCAGCACCCTGCTCCTCATCACCCACCGGCTGGCCGGGCTCAAGGCGGCCGATCAGGTGCTGGTGTTGGAAGCGGGCCGGGTGGTGGAACGCGGCGTCCCGTCGGAGCTGCTGGCCCGCCCCAGCCGTCTGCGTGCGCTGCGGGAGCTGGAGGCAGGGCCGGTCGCGCACGGACAGCCCTCGCCGGGCCCGGTGTAGGCCCGTCTGTATACAAAGGGACCATGCCGAGTGGGTTCGTTCGCTGGTACCGGGGACTGATGCTGGAGTACGACGCGGCTCTCCAGGTCCAGCGATTCGCGAAGGCCGGCTACACGTTCGAGGGTCCCCCGAGCCCTCCCGTGGCGGAAGGCCTGGTGGCGTCGGACGATGCCAGAGAGGTTCTGCGCACACCGTCCGGCGGCGCGGTGCCGGTGCGTTTCCAGCATCTCCGACCCGACGTGCTCTTGCAGCTCTATCTCCTTGACGTGTCGTACGAGGAGCGCGACCAAGTGGAGGCGTTGCTCTGGGACAACCTCCGGCATGAGCTGTCGAACACACTGGCCCTGGTCGTGGACCAGGTCGCCCACGCGCGCAAGGTGGATTGGGACGAGCTGGTGCTCGAGGGGACGGGCGAGATGAAACGACTGCCCGAGGTCCTGCTGCTTCGCGAGCCGGCGGATCGCGAGGAGGGAACTCCCTTCCGGCGGTTCGCCCTCTTCGAGCACCGCGTCCAGTAGGCCGGGCGTCCCCGGCACACGAAGCGCCACCATGTCCGCACTAAGCGCCTACCGAGGCTCAGGCCGGGAGCATGCCCCCCAGCGTGCTCTCCCGCGCCATCAGCCGGTGCTCGACCGTCAGCTCCTGCCCGGGCCCCGTCCGCTCGCCGCTGATCCGGTCCGCCAGCAGGCCCACCGCCAGTTCCGCGATCCCGGCCTTGTCGGGTGAGATCGAACTCAGTGACGGCGTGGCGACCCGCCCCTCCTCCAGGTCGTCGAAGCCGATCACGGCGACGTCGTCCGGCACGCGCACGCCGGACTCGTGCAGCCCGCGCATCGCTCCCAGCGCCACCGTGTCGTTGAAGCAGAAGAAGGCGTCGGGCACGGTACCGGGCCGCGCCAGCAGCGCGCGCGCATGCGCCAGGCCATCCGCCCGGCCCCGATCCACCCCCGGAATCACCCAGGCCGGGTCGATCGGCACCCCCGCCTCCTCCAGCGTTCGGGAAAGCCCCTCCCAGCGCCGCTGGATGGTGGCGCCCGCCTGCGGGCTCGCGTCGAGGCCGAGGGCGGCGATGTGCCGGCGGCCCAGCTTGAGCAGATGCTCCGCCGCCTGCCGCGCCGCCGCCACGTTGTCGATCGAGATGTGGTCATAGAGCCCCGGGAACTCGCGCTCGCCGAGCAACACGATCGAGATCCCCGAAGCGGCGGCGCGCAGCTCCCGCTGCGCCAGGGTCAGCGGGTTCATGATGGCGCCGTCGATGAGCAGCGGCTGCAGCCCGCGCGCCAGCCGTTCCTCCTGCGCGCGGCCGCCACCGGTATGGTCCAGCAGCACCAGGTACCCGCGCCGGGCCGCCGCCTCCACCACCTGCTCGGCGAGCTCGGCGAAGTAGCCGAGTCGCAACGTCGGGATCTCGATCGCGATCACGCCCACCCGCCCCCGCCGGAGCGAGCGTGCCGCCAGGTTGGGCCGGTAGTCCAGCTCATCGATCGCGGCCAGCACCCGTGAACGCATACGGGCGGAGACGTGCGTGTAGCCGTTGACGACATTGGAGACGGTCTTGATAGACACTCCGGCCCGCGCGGCCACGTCTTTCAGCCGCGCGGCGGCCGCCGGCGTTGGGTCAGCCAACGGGGCCCTCGGTGCCACCGGGTGCATTCACATCGCTTCCCTCGCTGGTTGTTTGGATGTCAGCCCTTGACGCCGGACAGTGTCACCCCCCGCACGATGAATCGCTGCAGGACCAGGAAGACGACGACCAGGGGCAGGATGGCCACGATCGCGCCGGCGAACAGCTCCGGATAATTCGACGTCTGCTGGGTGAGGAAGGTGGAGAGCACGACCTGGATCGTCCAGGCCGAGGACGTCTGCCCGATCACCAGCGGCCACAGGAACCCGTTCCAGCTGCCGATGAACGCGAGGACGCCCAGGGCGGCCAGGATGCCCCGCGAGTTCGGGATGAGCAGGCGCCAGTAGAGGCCCCACCAGCCGAGCCCGTCGACGATGCCTGCCTCCTCCACCTCGCGCGGGAAGCCCAGGGCATGCTGCCGGAACAGGAAGGTGGAGAAGACGCTGAAGAGCCCGGGCACGATGATGCCCCAGAGCGTGTTGATGCCTCCCAGGATGCCGACGATGACGTAGGTCAGAACGAAGGTCGTCGCGCTGGGAATCATCATCGCCGAGAGGATGACGTAGAAGACCGGCTGCCGGCCCCGGAAGGGAATCCGCGCGAGCGCGAAGCCCGCCATGGACGCGAACAGCAGCGTGAAGACGACGGTGACGATCGAGACGATCGCCGAGTTCATGAGGCTGTGGAGCACCGGGGCCACCGGGTCGGTGAAGAGGGCTGAGAAGGAGCCGGTGGTGAACGTGGTCGGGATCCAGTGCCAGTTGATCGCGCCCTCTTCGGCCTGCGTCATCAGCGAGTTGCGGAGCATGACGTAGAAGGGGAAGAGAAAGAGGGCGGCCAGCAGGGTGAGAGCGACATAGACGGCGGCGCGACCGACCCACCAGGAGGGCCGGTGATTCCGATGCCGGCGCGCCGGGATCATGGCTTCCATCAGTCGTTGCTCCTTCCGAACCCGAACACGCGCGCCTGCACGATGGACACGATCACGATCAGCGCGCTCAAGATGAACGACCCGGCGGCGGCCTGCCCGTAGTGCTGCGAACCGAGCGCGATCGAATACAGGTACTGAAGGGGCACTCTGGCCAGCGACGCGTTGGCGCCGCCCAGCTCACCGCCCATGATGTTGTAGAACTCGTCGAACGCCATGAAGGCGGCGATCAGAAGCAGGATCAGGATGGCCACCGAGGTGTTGCGCAGCATCGGCATCGTCACGTGCCAGAAGGTCGCCCAACGGCGCGCACCGTCGACGCGCGCGGCCTCGTAGAGGTGCTCCGGTATCTCCTGCAAGCCGACGATGAAGATGACCATGTAGTAACCGACCTGCAGCCAGAGGCGCACGCTCACGAGCACGATCCAGTACAGGGGAGGGGACGCCGAGGAGATGAAGTCGGTGGTCGGAAGGCCCACCGCTGAGAGCAGCTCCATCACGGCTCCGCTGGGCACGTTGAAGATCCCGAGCTTCCACACCAGCGACGCCACCACGTACGACACCGCGAAGGGGATGAAGAAGACGGTGCGGAAGAAGCCTCGCCCCACCTTGCTCTGGTTCACGAGCAGCGCCAGCCCCAGGGAGATCGCGAACGTGATCGGGACGACGACGATCATGTAGAAGACGATCGTGGCCAGGGACTCGCGGAATGCCGGGTCGCGAAGCAGGGTCTCGTAGTTCTGCGCTCCGACCCAGGGCCCGAGCGCGACGCTTCCGCGACCGACGCTGAAGCTCAGCAGGAAACCCCAGATGATCGGGATGAACGTGAAGATCGTGAGCCCGATCAGCAGCGGACCGGTGAACAAGAAGAAGGGCAGTGCGTGGTTGGCGCGGCGCCGGCGGGTGCTGACGGTGGGCGCCGCGACGACGCCGATGGTCATCCCTTCATTTCCTGGTTGAGCTCGTTCTGGCACCGCGACTGGGCACTCTGCAGCTGCGCCAGCGTCGCCGAAACGCTCAGGTTGTTGTCCAGCATCGTGGTCGCCGCGTCCGTGAAGTACCCGCCCATGGTCGAGTCCCAGCTCGGGGGCAGGAACCTCGCGTACTTGTCGAGGATGCCGACCGCCTGCTCGGCCGGGCCCGTCTTCAACGGCTGCGCGCTGTCGGCGATGCTCTTGCGCGGCGGCAGGTGGAAGCCGTAGGAGAGGTTGAAGTCGCGCTCGTCGGGCTTGTTGTTGATCCACAGCCACTGCACGTACTTCTTGGCTTCGGCCATGTTCGCCGACTTGGGGCTGACACACTCGGACCAGCCACCCAGGAACGTGGTGGGTTTGCCTGCCGAGCTGACCGGAGGCAGCGGGAGGACGCCGAAGTCGTCCCCCAAGGCCTTCTTCACCGCCGGCATCACCCAGAGGCCCGTCCACTGCATGGCGCACAGGCCATTGATGAAGGCATCCGGCTCCAGGTAGTCAGGCTGGTAGCCGACCAGCAGCGACCCCTGCTGGTTGAGGTCGACGAGCGTGTGCAGCGCCTCGGCCGCGTTCTGGGTCGCGAAGGTGACCTTGTCTCCCTGCAGGAAGTCGACGCCGTTCGCCTGCGGCAAGAGCACCGAGAGCGCCGCGATCCCCTTGTCGTCCCCCAGGAAGAGGCCCTTCACCTTGCCCTGCGACAGTGTCTTCGCCGCCGAGACGAGCTCGTCCATCGTCGTGGGGGGCTTCACGCCCGCCTGCTTGAGCATGCTCTTGCGGTAGTAGAGCAGCCCCACGTCGGTCACGATCTTGGCCCCGTAGATGTGCCCGTCGATCGTGTTCATCGCGAGGATGTTCGAGAACATGTCGGCCTTGTCGCCGGCGGTGAAGATGTCGTCGAGGGGGGCGACCTGCTTCTGCTGCACCATCTGGAGCGTCGGCGTGGTCTCGAAGATGTCGGGCGGATTCGGTCCCGCCATCGCCGAGCTCAGCTTGGTGCCGTAGTCGCCCGGAACCCACTGAATGTTGATGGTCACGTTCGGGTGCAGCTTCATGTACTGCTGTGCGTAGCGCTGGACCGCCTGCTCGGTCCCCGCCTCGCCGTACTCGTGGTAGTACTGCGTCAGCGACACCTTGGCGCCGGAGCCGCCCGACCCGCTGGACCCGGACGACCCGCTGGACCCTGAGTTGCCGTTGATGTTGGTGCCGCAGGCCGCGAGGCCGGCGGCGGCGGCCAGCGTCGCCGAGCCGAGCATGAAGCGACGGCGGTTGATCTTCTCGTGGTTGTCCACGTTTCCACACCTCCACGCACCCACAAAACGGGTCGGCCGAGTGTCATTTACAACGTTGCACAAAATATCGCGCGCGGGCGTCCACGTCAAGTCGCGAACTCCGTGCGGGGGGCCCTTCTGGGGCCAAAGCCAGGGTCGATCGAGCGACCTCGTGGGTCAGGGTCGGGGGTTGGAATCGCCCGCTGTCTTGCCCGCCGGCGTCTCGCCGTCGACCTCGATGGAGGCCGGGCGGCGCTGGATCGCCCGCACCCGGCCGAGGTCGAACTTCGGCCGCCGCTGGAAGGTGTAGAGGCCGTTGTGCTCCTGGTAGACGTCGGTGAGCTGCGTGTAGCAGTACCCGAACATGGCGGGGTTGTCGAGCAGCGTGTCGCAGAGGCCGGCGAAGCGCAGGTAGAAGTCCTCCAGCGTGGCGGGCCCCTCGCCGTAGCCCCACGACCCCTCTCCCTCCACATCGGCCGGGCTCCACCGGATCCCTCCGAACTCGCTGACGAAGAACGGCTGGCCGCCGAACGGGACGGAGACCGGGAGCCCGCGGAAGCGGTTGGCGAACGGCTCGCCCCGCTCCAGCCCGACGTGGTGGGCCCGGAAGCGGTCGGGATCCTGCTCGTAGTCGTGACAGTCCCAGACATCCGACTCCGCGACGCGGTGCGAATAGCCGGAGGCGTCCAGCACCAGGCGGGTGCGGTCCAGCGCCTTGGTCGCCAGGAACATCCCCCGGGTCACGTCGTCGAGGTCGGTCCACTCATCGTGCAGAGGCTGGGCGGTCTCGTTGAGCGGGCACCACCCGATGATCGACGGGTGGGAAAAGTCGCGCTCCACCGCCTCCACCCACTGTGTAATCCAGGCCGCGGTCGGACGCTGCCGTGACTCGTCGGGTCCGTAACCGGCGCAGCCCCAGTCACAGAACTCACCCCAGCACAGATACCCGAGCCGGTCCGCCCAGTAGAGGAAGCGCTCCTCGAATACCTTCTGGTGAAGCCGTGCCCCGTCGAATCCGGCCGACTGCGCGAGCTCGATGTCGCGGCGAAGGGCGGCGTCGCTGGGCGCGGTCAGGATGCCGTCCGGGTAGTAGCCCTGGTCGAGCACCAGCCGCTGGAAGCGCGGCCGCCCGTTGAGATGGACGGCCCGACCCTGGACGTTCACCGATCGCAGCCCCGCGTACGACTCCCCCCGGTCCACGACCGCGCCCGCACCATCCAGCAGTTCCAGTTCCACGTCGTAGAGGTGCGGATCCTCCGGCGACCAGAGCCGGCGGCGGTCGGCGGGAAGAGGCAGGTCGACAAACGCGACGGAGCCAGACCCGACCGCGGCCTCTCCGACGACGACGCCGCCGGCCGCGTCGCGGACGGTGGCGCGCACCCGATGGCGGAGCCGGCGCCGGCCTCCCACCCGCTGCTCGAGACGCAGCGCGCCGCCCGGTACGTCGGGTACGAAGCGCGGGCGGTCGAGCCACGCCTCGGGCATCGCCTCCAGCCAGACCGTCTGCCAGATCCCCGTCGTCCGCGGATAGAAGACGCTCCACGGCTCCAGCCGCTGAGACTGCTTACCGCGGGGCTGCGACGGCCGGTGGTCGTCGCGAGCCCGGACCACCAGCACGTGCTCCGAGTCCGGCGCCAGCGGCCCGAGATCGCAGGAGAACGGAGTGGCGCCGCCCCGATGCCGCCCCACCTCGCGCCCGTCGCACCACACCGTGGCGTCATAGTCGACGGCCTGGAAGCGGAGGTGGACGTGGGAGCCCACCCATGACGCCGGCACCGTGAAGGACCGCCGGTACCACACCGCGAACAGGAAATCCTGCACGCCCACCCCGGAGAGCGCGGACTCGGGGGCGAAGGGGACCAGGATGCGATCCGTCAGTGGCCGCCCCAGCAGCCCGCGCTCGAGTCCGGAGTCCCCACGGTCGATCTCGAACTCCCACTCACCGTTGAGGTTGAGCCAGCGCTCGCGGACCAACTGCGGGCGGGGATGCTCGGGGCGAGGAAGGGACACGGCCACCGCGATACCGTAATCGTCCTCAACGCGCGGGTCCGGAATGCGATGACTGAGGAAGTCGTTCTGGATGGCGTTCCCCGTCGATCCGCCATCCGAGGAGATCGCAGCATGTCCGCCACCGACGAGGCGCTCGCCGCCAACGCCACCTACGCGGCGTCCTTCGACCTGGGCTCGCTTCCCGTACCGCCGGCCAAGAAGCTCGCGGTCCTGGCGTGCATGGACGCGCGCCTCGACGTCCACCAGATCATGGGTCTCGCCCCCGGCGACGCGCACGTGATCCGCAACGCGGGCGGGGTGGTGTCGGACGACGCCATCCGCTCGCTGCTGATCTCGCAGCGACTGCTGGGGACGGAAGAGATCGTCCTCATCCACCACACCGGCTGCGGGATGCTCACCTTCCAGGACGACGAGGTGAAGGCGGCGGTCGAGCGGGACACCGGGGTGCGGCCGCCCTTCGCGCTGGAGGCGTTCGGAGACCTGGAAGCGGACGTCCGGCAGTCGCTGCGCCGCCTCGAGAAGAGCCCGTTCGTGGACGCGTCCCACGCCCGCGGGTTCCTCTACGACGTCAGCACAGGCCGCCTGCACGAGGTCACCGCCTAGCCCCCGGCTACGCCATCGAATCCCCAGAGTGTCCGCACCATGGCCAACAATGCGCGCGGTAGCGCCATCGTGCGGACAGTCTGGGCCCTTTCCATGCGCGTCCCTAACCTAAAAGGGGCTACTTAATCCCTCTTGACGTTCGCGCGCGATCGATCTACGTTCGGCGAGTCACGTAGGGATTTTGTTCGCACCCCGTGAGGTGCTCGGGGAGGAAAGGGAGAATGCAGGTACCTGCGTCGTTCGAGTACGCCCGGGCGCACTCGGTCGACGAGGCGATCGCGCTGCTGGAGCGCTATGGGGAGGAGAGCCGCCTGGTGGCCGGGGGCCACAGCCTGCTCCCGATGATGAAGCTCCGGCTCGCGCACCCCGAGGCACTGATCGACATCAACCCGTTGGAGGACCTCGGGTACATCCGGGAGGAGGAAGGGGAGCTGCGCATCGGAGCCCTGGTGCGCCACCACGATCTCCTGGAGTCCGACCTCGTCTACCGTCACTACCCGATCTTCCGTGAGGCGGAGCGCGTGATCGCCGACCCCGTGGTCCGCAACCGGGGCACGGTGGGCGGCAGCCTCTGCCAGGCGGACCCGGCCGAGGACCTGACCGCCGCCTTCGCCGCCACCGACGCCTCGGTCGTGATCCGGAGCCGCGCGGGGTCCCGCGTGGTGCCCTTGGGCGAGTTCCACCTCGGGCCCTACGAGACCGTGGTGGGCCAGACCGAGATCCTGACCGAGATCCGGGTCCCGATCCGTCCGGGCGCCGGCAGTGCGTACGAGAAGGTGGAGCGGCGGGCCGGCGACTGGCCGGTGGCGGCGGCCGGCGCGACCGTGTGGCTGGACGCGGGCCGGATCGACGGCGTAGCGATCGGCATCACGGCGGTGGGCGCCCCACACTTCCGCGCACCCGAAGCCGAGGCGTCACTGCGTGGCAAAGCCCCCGAGGAGGCGGCGGTGCGGGAGGCGGCCGCACTGGTGGCGCAGCACTGCCGTCCCAGCACCGACCAGCGCGGGCCGGAGGACTACAAGCGGCACCTGGCCGGGGAGCTCACCGCGCGTGTCCTGCGCCGGGCGCTGCTGCGGGCAGCGGGCGAGGAGGCATGAGATGCAGGTGACGATGACGGTCAACAGCACTCCCTTCACCCGGGAGATCGAGCCGCGCCTCCTCCTCGTGCACTTCCTGCGCGACACCCTGGGCCTGACCGGAACCCACTGGGGCTGCGACACCTCCAACTGCGGCACCTGCGTGGTCTGGCTCGACCGCACGCCCGTCAAGGCCTGCACGGTGCTGGCGGCGATGGCGGATGGCCACCAGGTGGACACCGTCGAGGGGCTCGAGAAGGGAGGCCGGCTGGACCCGGTGCAGCAGGGATTCATGGAGGAGCACGGACTGCAGTGCGGCTTCTGCACGCCGGGGATGCTGATGACCGCCCGCGCGCTGCTCGACCGCAACCCGGATCCCTCCGAGCGGGAGATCCGTGAGGCGATCTCGGGTCAGATCTGCCGCTGCACCGGCTACGAGAACATCGTGCGCGCCGTGCGCTGGGCCGCCCAGCACCCGGCGCGCGAGGAGGTCACCGCATGACCACTCAACCCCACGAAACTCCGCAAGCTCCGTTTCGCGGGGCCCCCAAATGACCGTCGAGGAGGTACGGCAGAATCCGGTCGGCTTCGGTCGCATGCTGCGCAAGGAGGACGTGCGCTTCGTCCGCGGCAAGGGCAACTACGTGGACGACATCCACCTCCCCGGGATGCTCCACGGGGCCGTGCTGCGGAGTCCGTTCGCGCACGCGCGGATCGTCTCCATGGACACCTCAGCCGCCGAGGCCCACCCCAAGGTGAAGGCGGTCATCACCGGCCAGGTGCTGGAGTCGCTGAACCTGGCCTGGATCCCCTCGCTCTCCCACGACGTCCTCGCCGTGCTGGCCACCGACAAGGTCCGCTTCCAGGGCCAGGAGGTCGCGTTCGTGGTCGCCGAGGACCACTACGCCGCTCGTGACGCGCTGGAATTGATCCAGGTCGAGTACGACCCGCTGACGGCGGTCGCGGACGCCACCCGTGCCCTGGAGCCGGGGGCGCCCGTGATTCGCGACGACATCGAGGGCAAGACCGACAACCACGTCTTCGAGTGGGAATCCGGCGACAAGGCGAACACGGACCGCGTCTTCGAGACCTCGGAGGTGGTGGTCAGGCAGGACATGCTCTACCCGCGCGTCCACCCGGCGCCGATGGAGACCTGCGGCTGCGTCGCCTACAAGGACCCCATCTCGGAGAAGCTCACGATCTGGTCCACCACCCAAGCGCCGCACGCGCATCGGACGCTCTACGCGCTGGTCGCCGGACTCCCGGAGCACAAGCTGCGGGTCGTGAGCCCCGACATCGGCGGCGGCTTCGGCAACAAGGTCGGGATCTACCCGGGGTACGTCTGCTCGGTCGTGGGCACGATCCTCACCGGCAAGCCGGTCAAGTGGGTGGAGGACCGCTCCGAAAACCTGATCAGCACCTCCTTCGCGCGCGACTATCACATGCACGGCGAGATCGCGGCCACCCGGGACGGCAAGATCCGTGGGCTCCGCGTCGACGTCCTGGCCGACCACGGCGCCTTCAACAACACCGCGCAGCCGACCAAGTTCCCGGCCGGCTTCTTCCACATCTTCACCGGCTCCTACGACCTGGAGGCCGCGCACTGCCAGGTCCACGGTGTCTACACCAACAAGGCGCCGGGCGGCGTCGCCTACGCCTGTTCCTTCCGGGTCACCGAGGCGGTCTACCTGGTGGAGCGGATGGTCGACTGCCTGGCCGCGGAGCTGAACCTCGACCCGGCCGAGCTGCGGCTGCGGAACCTGCTGCGCCCGGAGCAGTTCCCCTACACCTGCGCCACCGGCTGGGTCTACGACTCCGGCGACTACCCGCGGGCGCTGCGCAAGGCGATGGACATCGCCGGCTACGAGGACCTGCGCCGGGAGCAAGCGGAGAAGCGGGCGGGTGGCGAGCCGATGGGCATCGGCGTCAGCTTCTTCACCGAGACCGTGGGGGCCGGCCCCCGCAAGCACATGGACATCCTGGGCCTGGGGATGGCCGATGGGTGCGACCTCCGCGTCCACCCAACCGGCAAGGCGACCGTGCGCCTCTCGGTCCAGACCCAGGGCCAGGGCCACGAGACGACCTTCGCCCAGATCATCTCCGAGGTGACCGGCATCCCACCCGAAGACGTGGAGGTGATCCACGGCGACACCGACGACACGCCGTTCGGGCTCGGCACCTATGGCAGCCGCTCGACGCCGGTCTCGGGGGCGGCGGCGGCGGTGGCGGCCAGGCGCGTGGTGGACAAAGCCAGGATCCTCACCGCCGCCATGCTCGAGTGCGACCCCCAGGACCTGGAGTGGGAGAAGGGCCGTTGGTACGTGAAGGGCAACCCGACCCAGGGCAAGACGATCCAGGAGGCGGCGTTCGCGGCGCACGGCTCGATGGAGCTGCCGGAGGGGGTGGAGGGCCACCTCGACGCGCAGTGCGTGTACGACCCGCCCAACCTGACCTATCCCTTCGGCGCCTACATCTGCGTGGTCGACGTGGACAGCGGGACCGGAGCCGTCAAGGTGCGTCGGTTCATCGCGGTCGACGACTGCGGCCCCCGCATCAACCCGATGATTGTGGAGGGTCAGATCCACGGCGGGCTGGCCGACGGTCTGGGGATGGCCCTGATGCAGTCGATCGCCTTCGACGAGGACGGCAACTGCCTCGGCGGCTCCTTCATGGATTACCTGCTGCCGACGTCGATGGAGTGTCCCTCCTGGGAGCTGGGCGAGACGGTCACACCCTCCCCGCACCACCCGTTGGGTGTGAAGGGCGTCGGCGAGTCGGCCACCGTGGGCTCTCCGCCGGCGGTCGTCAACGCGGTGCTGGACGCGCTGCAGGTCCGGCACGCCGACATGCCGCTGACGCCGGCCCAGGTCTGGCGGACGCTGCAGGGACGGCCGTTCCGGACCGATCTGGCGATCACATGAGACACGGGCATGCGGGGGAGCCCCCCCGCATTCCCCCCGAGGGAAGACGACCTTTTCGTCCTGCAAGAGCTCGCTGGCGCTCGCTCAGGTGGCCATGGATGAGTGCCGTCTGGCCACCTGAGTCCCGGACGCCTGGGTGCTACCCATGACCCGGGAGGAGGTGGAGCGCCGCGTCCGGCGCCTCCGCCATGACCGCGTGCCCTACGTCTCGGCCACCGTGGTCCGCGCCGAACGGCCTACCAGCGCCAAGCCGGGCGACCTCGCGCTGGTGCTGGAGGACGGAACGGTGGAGGGCTTCGTGGGCGGGCAGTGCGCGGCCGAGACCGTCCGCGCACAGTCACTGCGGGCGCTGATGACGGGGGAGGCGACGCTCCTGCGCATCACGCCGTCGGCGGCCGGAGAGGAGACTCGAGAGGAGCGGCCGGGACTGGTGGCGGTCGCCAACCCCTGCCTCTCGGGCGGGACGCTGGACATCTTTCTGGAACCGGCGTTTCCACCGCCCCTGGTCGCCATCTACGGGGAGGCGCCGATCGCCAAGGCGCTGCAGGCCGCGGGCCGGCCGCTCGGCTACGACACCCGCGGCATGGGTCTCCCGGAGACGGGCGCCACCACCATCCCGCGCCGCGCGGAGGCGGTGGTGGTGGCGACGCACGGTCGCTGGGAGGAGGACATCCTCCGCTCGGCGCTGGAGGCCGGAGTCCCCTACGTGGGCCTGGTCGCCAGCCGCCGTCGGGGCGCGGCGGTGGTGGCGTCCCTGGACCATCCCGACCAGGCCCGAGTCCATACTCCCGCCGGCCTCGACATCGGCGCCCACACGCCAGGCGAGGTGGCACTGTCCATCCTGGCCGAGATCGTGTCGCTGCGGACCCGGCCGGCCACCCGTCCGCCGCCCTCCGTCCTCGGGCCCGACACTCCCGAGACCGCGACCGACCCGGTGTGCAGGATGCGAGTTGGGACCGGTCTGGGTAGCCTGTCGGCGGAGGCCGAAGGCCGTCGCTACTGGTTCTGTGGTTCCGGCTGTCGCACCGCGTTTCTGAGCGACCCGCACCGCTACCTGGCCCCCGCCCCGGCCTGAATCCCGGCTCGGGTCACCGTCTGCTGTGAGCTTCGGCGTCCCGTCGCGTACGGTTACCGCGGATTCCATTGCGCTGGACCGGTCCGGCGGGTACCGTGATCTTGTGGCAGGGTCGGAGGGGCGCCCCTATCCCCACTATTCGCCGGACGGTCGCTGGTTCTGGACCGGGGAGGTCTGGATCCCCGCGTCGCAGGTGTTGCACGAGCTTCCGGCGCAGGAGTACCGCTACGTCCCGCCCGCCCTCCCGATGCCGGTGCGGACCGTGGAGCGGCTCGCGCGCTGGCCGATCGTGGTCGCGGCGGCGCTCATGGTCGCGCTCGCGCTGGGCGGGATCGGGAACTACGCGCTCGACCACCGGCAGGCCTCTGCGCCGCCGACCCCCGCCCCCACTCCCTCGGCCGAGGCCATCCTGCGCTCGCCGTTCACGCACCACGTGGGCAGCGCGACCTTCGAAGCCAGCGGGATCCTCCCCGGCAAGCAGACCGCGACCGGCGAGATCTTCTTCACCCCACACCGCGCCTACGAGATCACGGAGGCGATCAACGGTACCTTCGCCCAGCAGTTCCTGGACGTGGATGGATACGCCTACGCCCGAGATCAGCGTGGCGGCCCATGGCAGTTGGACCCGACCTACAACGGTGAGTACTTCTACCTGGATTGGGACGGGAGCCCGGCGACCCGCAACATCGAGGTCGGCGGCCCGGTGAAGGTGAACGGCGAGCAGGCCTGGCACCTCTGGGACGGGCTCGGTGACCAGTGGTGGATCGGCGTCGACAGCGGGCGGCCCCTGGAGGCCATCGACCTCGGCTATCGCTACATCTTCTCCAACTTCGGTAAGGCACGGCCGCTGCACGCGCCGGCCGCGTCTCAGGTCCAGACCCAGGTCTACCGAGGTGGGATCGGGCAGCCGCTGCAGACACCCGAATTCTCGATCAACGTGAGCAGCCCCCAGGTGAGCCAGGGGAGTGGGACCAACGCGGCTCCGAACGGCTTCAGCTATCTCAGCCTCCAGGTGGCGGTGACCAACACCTCCGGCGTGCCGATCGGCGTCCCGCTCGGGAACCCGGTGGTCACCTCCCCGGAGGGGGGTGAGTACTGGCAGGACGCGTCGCAGGAGTCGCAGGCCCTCCCCGACGGCACCCAGCTGGTGGCTCCCGGAGCGACCGAGACGGGCACTCTGGTGTTCGACGTCGAGAACGGGGTCAAGCAGGTGCGCCTCTTGCTCTCCACCTCGCAGATGACGCCCGACCCGCTCGAGACCAACGACTACCTGGCGGTGGTGATGGTCTCGCTCTGAGCCGGCGCCTTTCCTTACTCGTCGGCGGGGTCGGCGGGGTCGGCGGGACGGTCGGCGTCGCCCAGTGAGCGGCGCAGCCCGTCGGCGACGATCGCCTGGTAGAGGGGTCCCAGGCGAACCACCAGATCCTGGTCCCCGATGCGGACGCCGGTCGGGCCCAGCTGCCGCAGCAGGGCGTCCGGGACCTCGGCGGCCGCGGGGTGGATCGAGACTGTCTTCAGGTCCACTTCCTGGTCCCAGAAGGTCGAGCGAGGTGCCCGCTCGCGCCGGGCCTCGTGCTCCACCGCCTCCTGCGCCGGGTCCGGCACCTCCTCCCCCGCGCGCAGGGCTCGCAGGTCCGCGATCAGCGCCTCCTCCGAGCGGCCGCGCCAGCGGAAGAGGAGGAAGGGATGGCGGTCCAGCGCCTCGGCGAAGGCGTAGAAAAGCGCCGCGATGTGCTTGCACGGGTTGACGTCGTCCGGACAGGTGCAGCTGGAACGAAACCGCGAGCCGTCGTCGGGGAACAGCGGCACGTCCAGCGAGGTGAAGACCTCGACCGCCTCGTGCGGCAGCTCGCCGGCCAGGAGGCGGGCCGCGAACAGCGCCTGATGGGCCATCGCGCGTTCCACGCCAAGCCAATCCTCGGCGGGCACCGGCGGGTAGGTCACTCGCACCGCGTAGGGCATGCGCCGTGAGCCCTGGACCACTGCGCGCAGCTCCCCCGGCTCCACGCTCAGGTTGCGCACCCTCCCGCGCCGCGCGTAGTCGCGCCCCCGGTCCACCCGGAACCCCGAATCGAACGTCTCCAGCACGGCGAGGAAGCGCTGCGACCACCAGCTCTCGCCCAAAGGACGTGCCCGGCGCCGTCCCCGCGGAGCCGGGCTCACCGCCGTCCCCTCCACAATCCCGCTTTCACGTGAAAAGCGCCCCATGAGCCCCCGGATACGGCCACTTTCACGTGAAAGCGGTGTTGGCGCGGGGTCATTCGGCGACCGCGTCGAGGGAGAGTTCGACCAGGTCCCGCAGTTCCTCGGTGGAGAGCTCGGTGAGCCAGCCCTCGCCGGAGCCCACGATCTGCTGAGCCAGGGAGCGCTTGTCCTCCAGCATGCGGTCGATGCGCTCCTCCAGTGTCCCCACGCAGATCAGCTTGCGGACCTGCACGTCCCGCCGCTGGCCGATGCGGAAGGCCCGGTCGGTGGCCTGGTCCTCCACCGCGGGATTCCACCAGCGGTCGAAATGGATGACGTGGTTGGCGGCGGTCAGGTTGAGGCCGGTGCCGCCCGCCTTGAGCGAAAGCAGGAAGATCGACGGGCCCTCGCCGGTCTGGAAGCGGTCCACCATCTCATCGCGCTGTGCCTTCGGCGTCTCGCCGTGCAGGAACAGGACCTCCTGGTGCAGCCGCTCGGTGAGGTAGCGCTGGAGCAGCCCGCCCATCTCCGCGTACTGCGTGAACACCAGCGCCCGGTCGTCGTCCGCCAGCACCTCCTCCAGGACCTCCTCCAGCCGCGCCAGCTTCCCCGACCGCCCCGCGAGCGCGGTCCCGTCGTGGAGCAGGTGCGCGGGATGGTTGAGCACCTGCTTGAGGCGGGTCATGGTCGCCAGCACGTACCCACGCCGAGCCATGCCGCTCGACTGCTGGACGCGGGTCAGCATGTCGTCGAGGACCGCCTGGTAGAGCGTCGCCTGCTCGCGGGTGATGTTGCAGAAGACCTTGATCTCGACCTTCTCCGGCAGGTCGGCGATGATCGAGCGATCGGTCTTCAACCGCCGCAGCACGAACGGCCCGGTGAGGCGGCGCAGCAGCGAGGCCGATTCGTCGTCCCGGTAGCGCTCGATGGGGACGGCGAAGCGGCGTCGGAAGTCGGCGGCCGAGCCGAGCAGCCCCGGATTGCAGAAGTCCATGATCGACCACAGCTCGCTGAGGCGGTTCTCGAGCGGGGTCCCGGTCAGCGCCGCCCGGCGCTCGGTGGGCAGGGACCGCACCGCGTGCGCCTGGGCCGATTCGCGGTTCTTGATGTTCTGGGCCTCGTCGAGCACGATGCGGCCCCAGCGCACCCCGGCCAGCACCCCGCGGTCGCGGGCGGCCAGGCTGTAGGTGGTGAGGACCAGGTCGGCCCCGGCGGCGGCGGCGGCGAAGTCTTTCCCGCTGAGGCGCCCCGCGCCGTGGTGCACGTGAACGCTGAGGCTGGGGGCGAAGCGCGTGGTCTCGTGCTGCCAGTTGCCGACCAATGACATCGGGCAGACCAGGAGCGTGGGCCCCGGGTTTTCGCCCTCCGCCCGCTCCAGCAGGAGCAGGGCCAGCAGCTGGATCGTCTTGCCCAGGCCCATGTCGTCGGCGAGGCAGGCGCCCAGCCCCTGGCGGTCGAGGAAGCGCAACCACCCGAGTCCGCGCTCCTGGTACGGGCGCAGCTCCCCCTGGAACGTCTCGGGGGCCCGAAGCGCGTCGGGGCGCCAGCCCGCCGGCTCCTGGAGCATGTGCCGGAGCCATCCCTGGGCGTCGACGCCGACGATCGGAAGCCCGGACTCGAGGTGATCGAGGCCGCTGGCCGCGCGCAGCAGCTGGGGGACGGTGATGGTGCGGTCGCCCTCGCGTTCCTGGCGCTCCAGCGCCTGCACCGCCAGACGCACGTCGTCCGGCCGCACCTCGACCCAGCGCCCGCGCAGCTGGACCAGCGGCAGCTTGAGCTCGGCCAGGTTGCGCAGCTCTTCCATCGTCAGCGGCTCGTCGCCCAGCGCCGCCTCCCAGCGGTAGTCGCAGAGCCCCTCCCGTCCGAGCAGGCCGGTGCCGAGGTCGTCGCCGTGCGGACGGGTCACCAGGCGGGCGCCGAGCCGCTCCTTCTGGTCGCGCCACCAGGCGGGCAGGAGGACCCCGAACCCTGACTGCGCGAGCACCGGAGCCCCTTCGCGCAGGAACTGGTGCGCACCCTGCACGTCGAGACCAAGGCGCGCCGGGGTAGCCTCGTGCAGGCCCCGCTCGAGGGGCGGCCAGAGCCGGGATGCCCGGCCCAGGTCGGCGAGCAGCAGCTCCTGCGGTGCCTCCACGATCCGACCTGGCAGCTGGAGCCGGTCGGGGGCCCGCCACACGGCGTCGGCGTCGACCAAGAGGCTGGGTTCGTCGCGGGCCTGGAGCAGGAAGTCGAGGGACCAGGGGAGGTCGGGCGAGTTGGACTCGGGCGGCTGCAGGCGAAAGCAGGTCCGGAAGGGCGCGTCCGGAGGCACCGCCGCCTGGACCCAGGACTCCAGCGATTGTCGGAGCCGGCCCAACCGGTCGGGTGGGCCGTTCATGGCGCCCCCGGAGGCGGAGAGCGCGGTGATCCAGGCCGCGGCCGCGGTCCCGTCGTAGCGGGGCGGGGGCAGCGCGCGCGCGGCGACCCGGGCGGAGGCGTCGACGGCGGCGGCTAGAAAGTCCTCGGCCAGCCTCTGCGCGCTTGGCCCCTCGGGACCGGCGTCCGAGACCTCGGCGCGGGCGGCGGGCGGGAGCGCGGCGGCCAGGATCCGGAGGCGATCGCGGTCGTCGGGCTCGAGGCGGGGAACCCAGCGGGCGACGTGGCGCTCGCCCGCGCGGAGGAGGACGGGGAGGAAGCGCCCACCCGCCAGCAGCTCCAGCGCGAGCTCGCAGATCTTCGCCAGCACCTGGGCCGAAAGCCCGAGCCGTACCCCGGCAGGCGCCTCCTGGGCGAGGGCGGGAAGCGCGTCCACGGCGACATTGGGGTTGATGGCCAGGGTCGGCCAACGCTGGCGCCAGAGGCCGGTAGGCCCGGGCAGGAGGAGGGTCAGGTCGACCGCGCGTCCGCCGCCCGCTTCCCGGACCGGAGGGAGCAGCTGCAGAAGCTCCCCCGCCTGCGGGCCGGTCGCATTGCTTGGGAGCGCGGGCCCCTCGCCCCGCACCGGCTCGTGCGCCCAGAGGCAGACCTGATGGGCCGGCGACCACAGGGCCTCCACCACCAGCAGCTCCGGGGGAGGCCCATCGCCGCGTGGAAACGGGCTGGCGATGCCCCGCGCGAGGCCGTTTTCGCCTGAAAGCGGTTCCGTGGTGGGCGGGCGCTGCATGGAGCTACCCGTGGAAGGCGCCCACCAGGTCGGTTGTGACCGCGGCCGCCGTCGCCACCTCGCGGAGGTCGACCGACTCATCCGCCTGGTGGGCGACGTCAATGGAGCCGGGGCCGAAGACCACCACCGGGATCCCGAGCGGCGCCACCATCAAGCCGTCGGTCCCGTAGTTGACGCCGATCCCGGTCCCGTCCAGCCCGTGCGCCTCCAACGCCTTCTTGATGGCCTGAGCGAGGGGCGCTTCGGCGGGCGTATGGAGCCCGGTGTGGCCCCCGCCCACGGTCACCTCGATGTGCTCCGGATCCAGCGCCTCGATGCGCCGCTTGAGATCGCCGAGGACCTGGGCCGGGTCTTCGCCCGGCGTCATCCGCCGGGACAGCGTCACGGTGCAGAAGGGCGGGATCACGTTGGCGCCGATGCCGCCCTGGATCGTGGTCACCGCCATCGACGGCGGTCCCACCAGCGGATGCCGCGCCGTCTCCAACTCCGGCGACAGCGTGTGCTCGATGAAGTCCAGCACCGGCGCCATGCGATAGATCGCGTTGTCCCCCTGCCAGGGCTGGGAGGAGTGGGCGGCCTTCCCGTGGGTGGTGACGTCGAGGTGGCCGCCGCCCTTGTGCGCGATCACCGCCCGCAGCTCGGTCGGCTCCCCGATCAGGCACCCCACGATGCCATGGTCCGGTGCCAGGCCCTGGGTGAAAGCGCGGATGCCGTGCCCCCCCGACTCCTCGCCGACGGTGGCCAGGAAGACGAGGTCCAGGGGCGGAGGCTCGGGCGCCTGCGCGACCCGCTTGGCCGCGAGCATGAAGGTGGTCAGGCATCCCTTGGCGTCGCACGACCCGCGGCCGTAGAGCCGGGTGCCATCGACGGTGGCGCCGAAGGGATCGACCGTCATCCCTTCCACCTCCACGGTGTCGAGGTGGCTGTTGAGCACCAGGGTCCGGGAGCGGTCGCGGCCGGGAACCCGCGCGATGACGTTGTGGCGCCCCGGCTTCGCCTCCTGGGTCGCCACCTCCATCCCCTGCTCGCGCAGCCAGCCGGCGACCCAGCCCGAGAGGGCCGCCTCGCCCGGTCCGTCAGCCCCCTGCCGCACGGTGATGCTGGGGATCTTGACCATGGCGGTCAGCAACTCCTGGACCTCGTCGATCTCGGTGTCAACCACCTACATCCCCTCCTCGAACAGCGTGGTGAGCAAACGGCGGCCCAATCGATCCAGTGTAAAAGCGCGAAGTGGGCCGGTTGGTGATGGCTCGCCGCGGACGCTGCAGTCCCCGTTTCGCGCGGAACGGCTGTCATCAGGGGCCCGATGGGGCCCCTTCCGCGCGAAACGGGGATTACCGGCGGCGGGGGGTGCTAGGCCGAGTCGCGGTCCTGGAGTTCGGGCACCGGCAGCCGGTCGAGCCGGTACCCGATACCGCGCACGGTCGAGATCTCGAACGGCGCCTGGTGCATGAACTTCTCCCGCAGCCAGCGGATGTGCACGTCCACCGTCTTCTGGTCGCCGCTGAAGGCCGGCCCCCACACGTTCTGGATCAGAGCGTCCCGCGTGAACGCGCGGCCCGAGTGACCGACCAGGAACGAGAGCAGCTCGAACTCCCGGAGCGCGAGCCGCACCTCCCGGCCGTCGATCATGACCCGCCGCGCCGCCCGATCGAGTACGAAGTTGCCGAACGCGTCCTGCTCGGGCAGCGAGGGTGGCCTGGGCTCGCCCGACTCGACCCGGCGCAGCACGGCGGCGATGCGAGCCAGCACCTCACGAATCGAGAACGGTTTCGTGATGTAGTCGTCGGCGCCCAGCTCCAGGCCCAGGACGCGATCGACCTCGGCGTCGCGGGCGGTGAGCATGATGACCGGGGTGGTGCCGGAACGGCGGAGCTGCCGGCAGACCTCGATCCCATCCATGCCCGGGAGCATCAGATCCAGGAGCACCAGATCGGGGGCGCCGGTCCGGGCCAGCCGGAGCCCGCTCACGCCGTCCCGCGCCACCTGCACGTGGTGTCCGGCGGCCTCCAGGTTGAAGCGCAGGGTCTCCGAGATGCCCTCGTCGTCCTCGACCAGCACGATGCGGCTCATCCCAGGGTCCCCGCTCCCAGGGCCGCCGCGAGGCGGAGCTGGCGGAGTTTCGTGGGGTGCGATCGGGCCCGGGCCTCGAAGGAAAGCCGGCGCGGTTCGAGGGGGTCGTTCATCGGTATTCCTCTTTGCCTAAGGGCGGTCCGGCGACAAGGTGGACTCCCCGGCGGGTCACCCGAGCTCGACGACCTCGCCGGTATCGAGGAAGACGATGTCCTCGGCGACATTGGTGACGCGATCCCCGATCCGCTCCAGGTCGTGTGCGACCTGGAGCAGCGTGACGATGCGGAGCACCTGATCGGAGGGCGGTCCATTCTGAAGACAGCCCAATTCCTGCACCACGGCGTCGAACACGCGCTCGTAGAGACGGTCGATCTGTGTGTCCTGCGCGGCGACCGCGCGGGCGCGCTCGGTGTCGACCTC
Source organism: Candidatus Dormiibacterota bacterium (assembly GCA_963790575.1). Taxonomy (GTDB): domain Bacteria; phylum Chloroflexota; class Dormibacteria; order Dormibacterales; family Dormibacteraceae; genus CAVTSA01. Next base: position 634,017 of record CAWBPD010000012.1, read on the forward strand.
GATCAGCGCGTCGAGGATGTCGCGAACCTGCTGGGTGGCCAATTCGCCCATCAGCCCGAACTCGGCGCGCAACGGCTGGCGGTCGCTCAACTGGGCCAGCATCTCGGTCCGGCGCGCGATCCGCACCGCATAATCCCCCATGCGTTCCAGCTCCAGCGAGATGTACTGGATGGAGATCAGCAGCCGGAGCTGACGGTCGTCGGGCCGCTGCTGGGAGATGACGGCGAAGCAGCGCTCGCGCAGGACGGCCTGCGCCTCGTTGATCTGGCGGTCACCCTCGCGCACCGCCAGTGCTTCCTCCTCGTCGAGCGCCCGCAGCGCCAGGGTGGCGCGCTCGATCTGTGCCTCCACCTGGCCGGCGAGCCGCAACAGCGCCTCGCGCAAATCCTGTAAGTCGCGCTCGATCACGTCGGGACCTTCTCCCCAAGCAAGCTCGTGACGCGCCTCCACGTCCACGAAGGTGACGTTAGGCGCAGAGATGTAAAGAGCAGATTACCGACAGGTTAAGGCAACTTTCACCGGCCCCGGAGCGAGCCAAGCACGGTCAAAGATCGATCAGGAACCCTTGCGCCGAGTGGGGGACGGGACGCGGACGCCGAAGATCTGACCCCCGTCGAGGGGCGCCTCCGTCCAGACCGAACCTCCCATCGAGAGCGCGAGATGACGCACCAGCGACAGCCCGAGACCGCTGCCGGTGCCGATGCGTGAGTGCGCCTGGTCGACCTTGTAGAAGCGCTCGAAGACGCGGCTCCAGTGCTCCGGCGAGATGCCAGGACCGTGGTCTCGTACCCGGAGGACGAGGTCACCCCCAGCGACCTCCGCGGAGACCTCGATCGGCGCGTCAGGGGGAGAGAATTTGGCCGCGTTGTCGATCAGGTTGGCAAGCACCTGGGCGACGCGGGCACGATCCGCGTTCGCCCCCAGCCCGGGGGTGACCGAGACGGCGATCGGTTGCGTCAGCCGCTGACGCGCCCGCACCTCGTCTACCAGTCTGGCCACGTCAAAACGCTCGCGGTTGCCGGACCCAGCGCCCGCGTCCAGCTCCGAGAGCTGGCGCAGGTTGGAGATGATGAGAGACAGGTAGTCGACCTCCCGCAGCGCGCGCTCGCCCATCCGCCGGCGCAGCTCGTGCGGCAGGTCCTGCTGCTGCGACTCCACCGCCAGCCGGAGCGAGGTGATCGGCGTTTTGAGCTCGTGGGCGAGGTTGGCGACGAACTCCTGGCGCACGGACTCCAGGCGGCGGAGCGCGGTCACGTCGGTCACGTAGACCAGCTGCGTGCCTTCGTCGGGCCCGGGCAGGACGCACACCCGGGCCAGTCGGCGGCAGTGCGTGAGGCGGACGTCACCCTTGGGCCGGCGAGTGACGGCGGTGACCAGGTTGGCCTCGCGGGTCGCCTCCACGATCCCCAGCGGGAGGCGCCTGACGTCGATCGGAAAGAGATCACGCGCCGCTGCGTTGGCGGCGATCACAAGCTGGTCGGCGTCGAGCAGGAGGGTCGGGATCGGGGCTTTTTCGAGCAGGTTGGAGAAGGGGTCACCGCCGCGCATCGCCACTTCCAGTATCCGCACCCGCGGGTCCACGACAACCCCGGTGGTGCGCCATCGGGGCCCAACGGCGCCTGGGGGACACCCGTTGGTGCACCTCCGGGGCCCAGCCACGCCTTGACAGGACCTGCTGGTGCACTGTGACCATCGGGGGCCAACCGCGCCCTCAGGAGGCTTTGCGCGGCGGCTCCACCACCTCGCCGAACCTCTCCACCCGGGACACGGACTCCATGTAGGCGAGGTACTCGGATTTGGTCATCCGGGGCGTGAACCGCTCCAGCACGCCACGCGCCACCGAGGCGTCGTCCCAGAGCAGGTCGATCGCCGTCTCCGCCATCAGGATCCCATTCCAGAGGTACGAGAGATCGCGGTCGGCGATCGCGTAGTCGGCGCCGTGGAAGTGACCTCGCGAGCCGTTCATGGAGGGCTGGATGACGGGCATCAGGTGCTCCAGGTCGCCGATGTCGCTGCTGGCCGCCATGTGCTCCTGGACGTCGAGGTCCTGATCTGTGAAGTGACGCAGCACGTTGGCCCGGAAGAGCTCGTTCAGGTCGCCGTTGTTCTCCTGGGGCAGGTAGCCGGGGATGGTCGTGATCTCGACCTGCGCCCCCACCGCGAGCGCTCCCGCCCGCAGGGACCGGTCGACCTTCTCCGCCGCGCTCAGCACCGCCTCCATGGTGGCGCCCCGCACGTAGGTCTCCATCCAGACCTCGGACGGGACGACATTCACCAGGTCCCCGCCCCGGGTGATGATGGGGTGGACCCGGATGTGATCCTCGTCGCGAAACGTCTCGCGCTGAGCGTTGATGCCCTGGAGCCCGAGCAGGGCCGCTTGCAGCGCATTCACGCCCTGGTCCGGGGCCGCCGCCGCGTGCGAGGCGAGACCGCGGTACCGGATCAGCTTGCCCACGAAGCCGTTGCCCGTGGATCCGATCGTGAACTTCGACCGGCGTACGTCGGCCCCGCCGGAATGAAGCATCATCGCCAGGTCGACGTCATCGAACTCGCCCACCCGCACCAGCTCACTCTTCCCGCCGAGCAGGCCGATCCTGCCCTCCCGGCGCAGCCGCTCCCGGAAGTCGAGCTCCACGTACTCCTCCGCCGGCACCGCGAAGAAGACCAGGCGGCCGCCGAGATGTCGGAGGGCGCCGGCTCGGAGCAAGCCGGTCGCGGCGGCCGCCATCCCCGCGATCTGGCAGTTGTGTCCGCAGGCGTGGACCGCCCCGGTCTCGGGGTTGGCGTCCGGATGGTCCGCGACCAGGATCGCGTCCAGCTCGCCCAGGATCGCGACCGTCGGCCCCGGACGCCCGGTGTCGACCACGCCTTTGACGCCGGTCAGAGCGAGGCCGTCCAGGTGTTCGAGGCCGATCTCGTCGAAGTAGGCGGCGACACGCGCCGCCGTCTGGTGTTCCTTGAAGCCGAGCTCGGGGTCCCGGTAGATGGCGTCCCCGAGCGCGGTGATCTCATCCCGCGCGCTCAGAATGGCCGCCATCACCCGGTCTTTCAGCTCATCCTTGGTCGTCGTCTCGATCGCCACTGCGCGCTTGCCTCCCTGTGTGCGCCACTCTCCGGCACCTGTCGGATCGGGGCCCATTCTCGCGGTACCGGGCGGTCGCGAGGCGTTGAGCAGTGCCGGATCGCGACAATGGAGGGATGGCACAAGTCGGCAACGATCGCTCCGTCAAGTTCCACACCGGTCGCTCCGTCCCGATCCTCGGGTTCGGGACCTGGCAGCTGCGCGGCCGCGCGGCCTACGACGCCGTGCGCGTCGCCTTGGAGACGGGATACCGGCATCTCGACACCGCGACCGCCTACGCAAACGAAGCTGAGGTGGGCCGCGCCATCCGCGACAGCGGGGTGCCCCGAGAGGAGATCTTCGTCACCACCAAGCTGCCGGCGGAGAACGCGGGTCGAGAGCGGAGCACGATCGAAGCCAGCCTGCGCGACCTGGGTCTGGACCAGGTCGACATGTGGCTCATCCACTGGCCGCCCAGCGGCGGGCCGGGAGTGGAGACCTGGCGCGCTCTGCTCGATCTGCGCGAGGAAGGGAAGGCGCGGGACGTGGGCGTCAGCAACTACAGCCCGGAGCAGATCGAGATGCTGATCGAGGCCACCGGCGAGGCCCCGGCCATGAACCAGATCCGCTGGAGTCCGGCCATCTACGACGGCGCGCGGCTGGAGCACAGCCGCCGCCACGGGGTCGTGCTCGAGGGCTACAGCCCGTTCCGGGCCAGCGACCTCGATCACCCCGTGATCGTCGAGATCGCGAAGGCGCACGGGGTCAGCGCGCCCCAGGTGATCCTGCGCTGGCACATCGACACCGGGGCGGTCGTGATCCCCAAGTCGGCGACGCCGGAGCGCATCCGGCAGAATTTCGACGTCTTCGGGTTCCGGCTCACCGATGACGAGGTGTCGCGCCTCAACTCGCTCGGCTCCTGAGGGGCGGCCGATCGCCGACTGCCGGCACTCGGGGCTCGCAGAGCGGACGCAGACCCCGATTGCCGGCACTCGGGGGGCAGAGCGCGTCCGCCCAGCTGGGAGGATGAGGTGATGCATCCCAACGCGCAGGCGGTGGCCGAGGCGCTGGCCCGAGTGGCGCCAGAGGTCCGGGTGCGCGAGCTCGACGCCTCCACTCGAACGGCGGTCGAGGCGGCTGTGGCGCTCGGCTGCGAGCCGGGCGCGATCGCTAACAGCCTGGTCTTCATGGCCGGCTCGGAACCGGTGCTGATCCTCGCCAGCGGGGCGCACCGCGTCGACCTGGAGCAGGTGGCATCCGCGGCCGGGTTGCCACCCTTGCGGAGGGCCGCCCCGCAGGAGGTGCGGGCGGCCACCGGGCAGCCGATCGGCGGGGTGGCGCCGGTCGGCCACCCCGCCCCGCTGCGCACGCTGGTGGACGTGGCGCTCGAGGCCTATCCGGTGGTCTGGGCGGCGGCCGGCACGCCGCACGCCGTCTTCCCGTCCACCTTCGCGCAGCTGGTCGAGATCAGCGGCGGCGAGCCGGTCCGGGTGGCCTGATCCCGGTCCGAAGAGGCCCAGTGTCCGCAGTGAGACGCTTCCGGTCGCGCGGTAGCGTCCGGGTGCGGACACCCGGCCGTCAAGCGCGTCACGTGCGAGGACTGATTCGATGACCGAGGTGCGCTGGGACCGCACAACGCGGTCGGTCTGGACGCACTCAAGGCACATGGGATCGCGGTCGCCGCCGCTCGCGCCCATGGAGGGATCGTGGCTCCGCCCGACTACTGGCACATCCACGAGCTGGGCGGGTATGCCCGTTGGGGCCACCACCGGATCGGGGAGGAACGCACCTGGCTGACCAGCCTTCCCCCCTGGCAGCACGTGGAGGGGGTCGGCGGAGATTTGGCCCGCCGACCCTGCCGGCGATCGGAACCGTGCTTCTCTCCCGCTCCCCGGCCGGGCTCCCGTGTGGGTCCCGGCCTCTTTGTCGGCGTCGCCAAGTAGACGGTTTCGGGGCGGGTCGGCCATGATGGTGGGGTGAGCCAAGTGGTCGCCAGGCAGGAGGTCGCGGCGGAGGTCGGGACCCGGTACCTCAACCGGGAGCTGTCGCGGCTGGACTACGACGCCCGGGTGCTCGCGATCGCCGAGGACGCGTCCTATCCATTGCTCGAGCGCCTGCGGTTCCTGACCATCTTCTCGACCAGCCTGGACGACTTCTTCCAGGTCCGCGTGGCCGGCCTCAAGGAGCAGGAGCAGGCCGGGGCGGAGCCGACCGCCGAGGGTGACGAGAGTCCGGCTCAGCAGCTGCGCGCGATTCGCACCCGGGTCGAGACGCTGGTCGAGCGCCAGGAGCGAGTGCTGCACGACGAGCTGTTGCCGGCGCTGCGGCAGGCGGGGATCCGCATGCGGGACGCCTCGGAATTACCGGAGACGGCACTGGAGCAGGTGCGCGGGTACTTCGCTGAAAAGGTGTTCCCGGTCCTGACCCCGCTCGCCGTGGACCCCTCACACCCCTTTCCCTACGTCTCCCACCTCTCGCTCAACCTGGCGGTCACGATCCGCAACCCTGAGACCGGGATCGAACGCTTCGCGCGGGTCAAGGTGCCGCCGCTCCTGCCGCGACTGGTGCCGCTGCAGGACGGCAGCTTCGTTTTGCTCGAACAGGTCATCGAGCTCCACCTGGCGGACCTCTTCCCGGGCATGGACATCCTCGCCTACCACCCCTTCCGGGTCACCCGCGACAACGACCTCGACGTCGACAACAACGACGCCGAAGACCTGCTCGCCACCGTTCAGTCGGAGCTGCTCCGGCAGCGCCGCGGCGCCTTCGCCGTCCGCCTCGAGGTCACACCCGAGATGTCGGCCGACGTGCGCGAGCTCCTGTGCCGGGAGATGGAGCTGGAGGACAACGACGTCTACGAGTGCCGGGGCCCGCTCGACCTGTCCGGCTTCGGCGAGCTGTGCGACCTGGACCGCCGTGACCTGAAGCTCCCGAGCTGGACGCCCGTGGTGCCGAGGCAGCTGCGGAGCGTGAACGCGTCGGCCTTCTTCTCGCTCCTGCGCGGCGGCGACTTCCTGGTCCAGCACCCGTACGAGTCGTTCCAGGCCTCGGTCGAGACCTTCGTTCGCGATGCCGCCAACGATCCCTGGGTGCTCGCCATCAAGCAGACGCTCTACCGCACCTCGACCGCGAGCCCGATCGCGCTCGCCCTGGAGCGGGCGGCGGCGGCCGGCAAGCAGGTGGTGGCGCTGGTCGAGGTCAAGGCCCGCGGAGACGAGCAGGCGAACATCGACTGGGCGCAGCGCCTGGAGAAGGCGGGGGTTCACGTGGTCTACGGCCTGGTCGGGCTCAAGACCCACGCCAAGCTGGTCCTGGTCGTGCGCCAGGAGCCCGACGGCATCCGCCGCTACGTGCACGTCGCGACCGGCAACTACAACCCCAAGACCGCTGCCGGTTATGAAGACATCGGGCTGCTGTCCTCCGACCCCGAGCTGGGCGCCGATGTCTCGGAGCTCTTCAACGTCCTCACCGGCTACAGCCGGCAGACGGAGTACCGGGAGCTGATGGTGGCGCCAACCACCCTCCGCAAGGGGATCCTGCGGCTGATCGAGGAGGAGGCGCAGTCGGACGACGGGCGGATCGTGCTCAAGACCAACAACCTGGTCGACCCGGAGATCATCGACCGGCTCTACGACGCCTCTCAGCGCGGGGTGCAGGTCGACCTGCTCGTGCGCAGCATCTGCTGCTTGCGCCCCGGCGTCCCCGGACTCTCCGAGAACATCCGGGTCCGCTCTCTGGTGGGGCGCTTCCTGGAGCACTCACGCATCTTCCGCTTCGGGAACGAGAGCCGCGGCGTCCGTTACTACATCGGGTCCGCGGACATGATGGAGCGCAACCTCGACCGCCGGGTGGAGGCGGTGGTGCCGGTGAAGGATCCGGCCCTGCGCAAGCGGCTGGACGAGGTGCTGGAGCTCGAGCTGCACGACGACACGCTGTCCTGGACGCTGCACGACGGCACCTGGACCAAGGTGCCGGAGGAGCATGGCCTCAACGTTCAGGATCGTCTCTGCCAGCTGGCCACCGAGCGGGCCGGGAGGGGCCTCACCTCGGGTGCGTAGATTCGCCCCCCCGCCGGGTAGGAACCGGTGGCTGAGCACCGGGTAACGCTCGCTGCCCCGCCCGCCTTCCACCTCCCTCCGCTGGACGACGCGGGCCAGGGCTGGGTGGTGGGAGCAGAGGCCGAGCAGCGGCTCGAGAGCGTCTACTGGGACACGATCGACCTCCGCCTCGCGCGCTGGGACTCCTCGCTCCGTCATCGTCCCGGCGAGGGCTGGACCCTGCACGTGCCCGACCTCGACAGCTCCCGCCCACCGCTGAGGTTCGAGGGTTCGTCGCGCCGTCCCCCCGAGGCGGCGGTGTCGCTGATCCGTGCCTACGCGCGGCGGGCGCCGCTGCAGCCGGTGGCACGCCTCTCCACCCGGCGCCGGGTGGTGCCTCTGCTTGGTGACCACGCCGATCACCCCCTGCTCACGTTGACCGACGACGAGGTGTCGGTCCTGCAGGGTCGCCGGGTGGCCGCGCGATTTCGCGAGCTGAGCGTGGTCGCCGGCGAGGACGAGGCGCCGCTGACCGGCGAGGTGGTCGCACGCCTGAGCGCCGCCGGCGCCGCGGTCACGCCGGCCGTTCCCAACCACCTCCGCGCGTTGGGCCCGATCGCCTCCGTGCCCGAGGTCGCCGCGCCGGCCCTCGCCTCGGCCCCCCGCGCGGCCGACGTGGTGAAGGCGGTGATCGCGGCCGCGGTGACGACCTTGATGCGGAGGGATCCGGGCGTGCGGCGGGGTGGGGACCCGGAGGACGTGCACCAGGCCCGGGTAGCGCTGCGCCGTCTGCGCTCACATCTCCGCACGTTCGAGGCGCTGGTGGAGCCGGAGTGGTCGGCTCAGGTGCGACAGGAGGCGGGCTGGCTCGCCGGTGAGCTGGGTGGCGTCCGGGACCGCGAGGTGCTCCTGGAGCGGCTGGAGTCTGAGATCGGTGGCCTCGAGTACAGGGACCGTCGGGTGGCGGGCGATCTGACCGAGCGCCTCCGGACGGAACTGAAAGAGGCGCGCGCGGAGCTGCGGGCGGCGTTCGAGTCCGATCGCTACCTGGACCTGGTCGAACTCCTCCTCGACGCGGCCCGCTACCCGCGGCTCACCGCGGATGCGTCGGCGCCCGCCCTGGAGGTGCTCCCGGCCCTCGTCCGCCGGCCCTGGCGGAAGCTCCGGCGCGACGTCCAGGCGCTTCCCCCCGACCCCCCCGACGAGGCGCTGCACCACGTTCGCATCCGGGCCAAGCGCGCGCGGTACGCGGCGGAGGCGGCGGCGGTGGTGGTGGGCGCCCCGGCGGCACGCTTCGCGAAGCGGGCGGCCGCGCTCCAGACGGTCCTGGGCGAGCACCAGGATTCGGTGGTGGCGCGCGAGTGGATCCGGGGGGCCGCCGGCCGGGGCGGTCGCGCGTTCGCGGCCGGGATCCTCTACGGCATCGAATACGCGCACGCGCAGGAGGCGCGCGGGGAGTGGCCGGGAGCCTGGCATAAGCTCCAAAAACGCAAGCTCAGAACCTGGATGTCATGAGCTGGTCGAGATAGAGGTCCGGGCGGGCGGCGGGATCGTGCGCCGGCGCGGCCCGGCGGAGGTCTGGGAGATCGTTCTCGTGCACCGGCCCCGGTACCGCGACTGGAGCCTGCCCAAGGGCAAGATGGCCCCCGGCGAGTCGCTGGACGAGGCGGCGCTGCGCGAGGTGGAGGAGGAAACGGGTCTTGTCTGCCGGCTCGTGCGCCCCTTCGGTGAGGTCACCTACCGGGACCGCAAGGGGAGGGTGAAGGGGGTGTGGTACTGGGTGATGGAGGCGCTCACCGGTCACTTCGTTCCGTCGGCGGAAGTCGACGCGATGCGCTGGGTCACCGTCGCCGAGGCGTTGGACCTGCTCACCTACCCGCACGACCGCGGGCTGCTCGGCGCCACCTCGCTCGACGACTGAACGGCGGCTCGAACACGGCCACCCCCGGCCGCGGCGTACTTAATCTCTGTGACACTCGTTCTTAACCTGTCCGCGGGTACCTTCCCTCCTCGTGAGTAGGGAGGCAGGAGTGGTGTGCTCTCGTGACGGTTGACGCGGCCGGTTCCCTCCGCGCCAGCGTGTCAGCACCGCCGATGGAGGCCCCGGCGATGTCGGTGGAGAAGCTTTCCATCAAGTCCGGGCGGACGGAACTTCTGCATAGCATCGACGCCGAGTTCGACAGCCAGCGCGTGAGCGCGATCATCGGCCCCACCGGATCCGGCAAGAGCACCCTTTTGCGGGCCCTCAACCGGCTGCACGACGACGTGCCCGGCATCGGAGTCTCCGGCGGCACGGTGCGGCTCGGCGACCGGGACATCTACCACGACGTGGAGGGCGTGCGGGAGCTGCGGCGACGGGTGGGGATGGTGTTCCAGCGTCCCAATCCATTCCCGCAATCGATCATCGACAACATCACCATCGGACCCAAGGTCCACCGGCTCGCCCCTCGCCATCGCTTGAAGGACCTGGCGATCGAGAAGCTGCGGCAGGTGGGGCTGTTCGAAGCGGTCAAGGACCGGCTCAACTCCTCGCCCTTTTCGCTTTCCGGCGGCCAGCAGCAGCTGCTCTGCATCGCGAGGGCCCTGTCGGTGAACCCGGACGTCATCCTGCTCGACGAGCCGACCAGCTCGCTGGACCCCGGGACCACCGCCAACATCGAGCACCTGATCCGGCGGGCCAGCAAAGAGGTGACGGTGGTGATCGTCTCCCACAACCTCGGGCAGGTGCAGCGCGTAGCGGACCAGGTGCTGTTTCTCATCGCCGGGAGCCGCGTCGAGCAGAGCGACGTGCGCACCTTCTTCAACCACCCCGCCGACCCTCGCTCGGCCGAGTACATGTCGGGCGAGGTCGGGAAGGCATAGTGGCTCCCGTGGCCCCTCGCCGGTGCGTGGAAGCCCGTCACCCCAAGGAGGTTCATGTGCGCGTCAGACCCGCCCTACGGGCATCGTTCATCGCAGCCGTGGTCGGCGCCCTGCTGCTGGTGGCCGCCTGCGGCTCCACCGACGGCGGCTCCTCGGGCGGGAGTCACTCGTCGGGGAACGGCAGCGGCCGCTCGGTCAGCGTCCACACCGGCAACCCGTCGAGCCCGGTCACGATCCAGGAGGCCGGCTCCTCGCTGATCTTCCCCTACCTGCAGCAGCTGACCTCGCCGCTGACCCAGAAGTACTCCAACATCACTCTCTCGCCGGCGGCCGGCGGCTCCGGTGTGGGGCAGTCGGAGGCGGCCTCGGGCACCATCGACATGGGGGGGAGCGACGCCTACCTCACGCCGGCCCAGTTCCAACAGTTTCCCGGCCTCATGAACATCCCGATCGCGGTCTCCAGCCAGGCCGTCAACTTCAACCTCAAAGGCGTCTCGACGCTGAACCTGAGCGGGCCAGTGCTGTCCGACATCTACATGAGCAAGGTCACCAAGTGGAACGACCCCTCGATCGCGAGCCTCAACCCCGGTGTCACGCTGCCCGGCCAGACCATCGTCCCGATCCGGCGCGTCGACTCCTCGGGCGACACCTTCATCTTCACCTCCTTCCTCTCGCAGACCAGCAGCGCGTGGCAGAACGGCCCCAGCCTGGGCACCACCGTGACCTGGCCGGCGGTCCCCGGTGAGCTCGCCGAGAGCGGCAACCCGGGCATGGTGTCGGGACTCAAGGCGACCCCCGGCAGCATCGCTTACGTAGGCATCTCGGTGGAGTCGGACGCGCTCCAGGCCGGTATGGGTGAGGCGTCCCTCAAGAACAAGGCCGGCAAGTTCGTCAAGTCCGATGCCACCACGGTGGCCGCCGCCGTCGAGGCCGGTGCCAAGGCCGGGATCCCGAACAACCTGGCCGCGTCGCTGATCTACCAGCCGGGCAACGAGAGCTACCCGATCGTCAACTACGAGTACCTGGTCGTCCAGTCCAAGCAGTCCGATCCCAACCAGGCGCTTGCGCTTCGGACCTTCTTCGTCTGGGCCATCGATCCCAACGGCGGCGCGACCGAGTCCAACCTGGCGGCGGTCAACTTCCAGCCGCTGCCGACCTCGGTGCTCTCGGCCGTCAAGAAGCAGATCAACCGGATCGGGGCCAGCTAGGCCCGGCTGCGCAGAGATAGGGAGACCGGACGAAGGTGGCGACGGCGGATTTCGGCGTCGAGCGCGCCCGGGCCGACGAGGCCCGGGACCGGCTTCTGGCCAAGGGCGGCGTTCACTGGGGTGATCGCGCGCTCCGGATCTTCTGCACCATCGCCGTCTTCACCCCGGTCCTCTGTCTGGTCGTCCTCGCCGTGGTCATGGTGGTCAACGCGTGGCCGGCGATCATCTTCAACGGCCTCGGCTTCTTCACCGGCCACATCTGGACGCTGGGCCATCTCTATTCATTGATCCCCGGGCAGCCGGCGCCCCAGATCACGCGGAACGGGATCACCGCTCCCAAGGGCGCCGAGTACGGTGTCCTCACCCTCCTGGTGGGGACGCTCCTCAGTTCGATCATCGCCCTCGTGCTGGCGCTTCCGATCGCGGTCGGCGGCGTCATGCTGCTGGTGGAGCGGGTCCCGGCGCGCCTGCAGCCCGGGCTCTCGGTGTTCCTGGAACTGCTGGCGGGGATCCCCAGCGTCGTCTACGGCCTCTGGGGTCTCACCATCTTCGGGCCGCTGATGGCGCAGCACATCTATCCGGCGCTGGCGAGGGGACTGGGCTGGACCTGGGTCCTCGGGTCCCCGGTGGGGACCGGGCCAGGGCTGTTCACGGCCGGATTGGTGCTGGCGCTGATGGTGATTCCGATCATCGCCGCCACCACCCGCGACCTGGTGCGGACCGTCCCCGTCCTTCACAAAGAAGGAGCGCTGGCGCTGGGGATGACGCGCTTCGAGGTGGTGCGGGTGGTCACGATCCCGTTCGTCCGCAACGGCGTGGTGGCCGCCACCCTGCTCGGGTGGGGCCGCGCGCTGGGCGAGACGATGGCCGTGCTGCTGATCTCGGGGAACGCGCTCAACATCTTCCCCTACAACATCTTCGCCCCCTTCTCGACGATCGCGGCGACGATCGCGGTCCAGCTCGACTCGGCGTTCACCGACACCACCGGCATGGCGGTGCAGGCACTGGCTCAGGCCGGCCTTTTGCTGCTCCTGATCACGCTGGTCACCAACTACCTGGGGCGCCTCATCGTCCGGCGTTCCTCGGGTGCGGCGCTCCCCGTGGGGCGGGGGTTCTAGATGTCAGAGATGCGGGAGGAGCGGCGCAATCTGTTCAACGCCGGTTTGCGGACCGCCCAGGACTGGATCTTCTGGTTCCTCTGCGCGGTGGCCATGCTCTGCATCGTGGGGCCGGCGGTGTGGATCATCGTCAGCCTGCTGACGACGGCGGCGCCCGCCTTCAGCCTCACCCTGCTCACGCAGACGACCGAGCACGGCGGCCTTCAGAACGCGATCCTGGGCACGCTGGTGCTGGCGCTGGGGGTCGTCATCGTCGCCGGCACGCTCGGCATCGGGGCCGGCATCTATCTGTCTGAGTTCGCTCCCGCCCGGGTGGCCCGGGGGCTCCGGCTCTTCCCGGAGGTGCTGGCCGGCGTCCCGTCCATCATCATCGGCTACACCGGCTACCTGCTCCTGGTGGTCGCGTTCCACTGGGGCTTCTCCATCCTCTCGGCGGTGATCGCGCTGTCCGCCATGGTCACGCCCTACATCGTGAAGTCGACCGAGGTCGCGTTCTCCCAGGTGCCGACCACGCTGCGCGAGGCGGGGGTGGCGCTGGGGATGCCGGTGGTGGTGCAGATGCGCCGGGTGCTGCTGCCGCCGGCGCTGCCCGGAATCATCACTGGGCTGGTGATCGCCGTCGCCATCTCCACCGGCGAGACGGCGCCCCTGCTCTACACGGCCAACTTCTCAAACGCCAACCCGACGCTCCAGCTGACTCACCAGCCCCTCGGGTACCTCACCTACGTCAGCTACTACTACATCCAGCTGCCGGCGGCCAAGGACCACGCGCTGGCCAACGCCGCGGGCGCGGTCACGCTGATCCTCCTGCTCATCCTGACCATCATCGGCCGCCTGCTGGCCTGGAACTCCGCGCGACGCACCGCGCGGATGGGCCTCTAACACCCCTCCCCCCGCGCAAATAGCCGTTTCGCACGGAACGGCAGCTACCCGGGGTCCCATGACATCCGTTCCGTGCGAAACGGGCTCTTCCGGTTCACACTCCGGCCGTGTGAAGGATCGCGTAGATGACCCAGCCGATCACCGCCGACACGGGAATGGTGAGGGTCCAAGCGACGACGATGTCCGCTCCGAGTGCCCAGGAGCCGCCGGACAGGCCCTTCGGCGCCCCTGACCCAAGCACCGAACCGGTGACCACGTGGGTCGTCGACACCGGCAGCCCGAGGCCGGTGCCCGCCAGGATCACGACCGTGCTGGTCAACTGCGCCGCCATGCCGGTGATCGGCTCCAGCCTGTAGATGCGCCAGCCGAGGGTCCTCATGATCCGCCAGCCCCCCGCGTACGTGCCGGCGGCGATCGCCATCGCCGCGATCACGGCCACCCAGACCGGCACCTTGAATTCGGACAGGTGGCCGGTCACGAGCAGCGCCAGTGTCATCGCCGCCATGGACTTCTGCGCGTCGTTTGAACCGTGCGAGTAGGAGACCAGCGCACTGGCCGGAATCTGCAGCAACCGAAACGCCCGGTTCGCCTTCATCGGTCGGGCGTCTCGGACCACCCAGTAGAGAAGGATGATGACACCGAAGGTGAGGACGAATCCGATCGGCGGGGAGATGACGAGGCCGATCACGACGAGTCCCAAGGACGACCAGTGCACGCCGCTCAGGCCGGCCGCCGCCACGCCGGCGCCCATCAGACCGCCGATGAAGGCGTGCGTCGAACTGCTGGGCAGCGCCCGGTACCACGTGATCAGGTTCCAGATCGTGGCCCCGATGAGGCCGGACGCGATCTCGGTGATAACCGGGTGCAGGAGCAGGTGACCGATCGTGTTGGACACAGCACTCCCAAAGACGAGGACGGTCACGACGGCGCCCACGAGATTGCAGGCGCCCGAGAGGATGACTGCTGCTCGCGGCGTCAGCGAGTGCGTCGAGACCGATGTCGCGATCGCGTTCGCGGTGTCGTGGAACCCATTCGTGAAGTCGAAGACCAGCGCCAGACCGATCGTGCCCAAGAGCAGCCCCAGCGTCATGGGCGGCGGCTTGGCCCGTATGGGAGCGGCGTTCGAGGATGCTGAGTCGCCTCACGCATTCTTGACCTGGATCGTCGCGAGCAGGTTGGCGACGTGTTCGCAGCGGTCGAGCGTCTGCTCGAGCAGGTCGTAGATGTCCTTCCACTTGATGACATCGGTGACCGGCCATTCATCGCTGAAGAGGGCGGCCAGGGCCTCTCGGTAAATGCGGTCACCGGTGTTCTCGTATTCGTGAAGCCGTTCGCGGTGGGGCGTCACAGAACTCAGGTTCTCAAGCCCCCCCATGGCCAGCGCCAGCTCCCCACCGGCGTCGGCAAGCACCTCCCCCATCGCGCGTGCCGGCTGGGTGATCGCATCGATACGGTAGAGGTCAAGCTTGTCGCCGATCTCATCGGCCAGGTCCACGATGTCGTCGAGGCGACTTGCGAGTTGCATGATGTCGGCCTGCTCGAACGGCGCCGCGAAGGTCCGGTTAACCAGGAGATAGATTTCCCGTGTCACCTCGTCGCACTGGTGCTCGAGGTCGCGCAGGGCGGGCAATCGGGACCGGCCCTCGAGGAGACTCTTGGACAGCTCGTCCAGGGTGCGCTTGACGAGTTGCCCCTGTTGGACGAACAGCTCGTAGAAACGTCGCTCGCGGGGGACCAGGCCAAACTTCATCGCAACCCCCGGTATAGCGGAAGCAGCGAAACCACCGCGCCCGAACAATCTCCGCTTTCACGTGAAAGTGATGCTATGGGCTGCCCCATGAGCCCCCCTTCACGTGAAAGCGGGAATCGTCAGCCGCCGCTGATCCTGAAGAGGAAACCCAGCAGGTAGGTCCCGCCGCCCACCACGATGCCGGCGACCGTCATCTCGAGGCCCGACGACCACCAACTGCGCAGGGTGAACAGGGATTTCGCCGCCCCCACCGCGAAGTGGGCGACCAGTGAGAGGGCGAACGCGATCGCGATCCCGGTGACGCCGCCCACGAAGAAGAATGGGATCACCGGGATGATGGCGCCCACGCCGGTGGAGATGAAGCCGGCGATGGCAGACACGCTCGGGTTGGTGGCATCCTCGGCGCTGCCGAACTCCTCCGTCACCAGCATCTGGAGCAGCGCGTCCGGGTTCGCCGCCACCTTCTCGACGAACGAGTCGGCGTCTTCCTTGGAGAGACCCTTCAGCTGGTAGAAGAGCGAGAGCTCCTCCTTCTCCTCGGCGGGGTGCGTCTGCAGCTCCTGCCGTTCCTGCTCGATGTTGGCCTGCGCCATCTCTCGGGTCGAACGTGCGGCCAGCCAGGCGCCGACTCCCATCGAGAGGGCCGAGGCGATCGCTCCCGCCAGTCCGGCGGTGAGCACGAACGAGCGCGTGGCGCCGGTCGCGCCGGAGACGCCGGCGACGATGCCGAAGACGGCCGCCAGCCCGTCGTTGGCGCCGTAGATCGCGTCCGGCACCCATCCCGAGCTCCGCCGGTGCCAGCTTTCGCGGTGCAGGATCCGGTCCAGCGTCGCCTGCGGGCCGGCCGCATCGTGCTCGGGGTTGGAGCCGGCGACCATCTCCTTCACCGCCAGCGAGTGCGAGCGCTCGTCCTTCCGGATGTCGCGCAGCACGGTGTCCGTCTCGGGATCCCCGGTCGGCTTCCCGTAGGTGTCGAGCACCTCGTCGTCCTCCGCCGCCTCGCGCTGCCGCAGCAGACGATCGATGGGCGCCGTGCGCGCCTGCAGGCGGAGCCAGGGCGAGATGCGCACCGTGCTCGGGTCGGGGACCGTAGCGCCCAGCTCGCGCAGGCGGGCTTCCAGCCGCGCGCGGTGCGCGCTCTCGGCGTCGGCGATCTTGCGCAGGATGTCGGCGCGCCGGGGATCCGGCTCGCGCTCGACCAGGATCTGGTAGACGGTCCGAGCTTCGATCTCGCCCCGCCAGGCCCGCAGGAGCCGCTCCACGACCGCCGCATCGGGGCGCGTGGCAGGCGTCGACATGCGGAAAGTCTAACAGACCAGATTTGAGTGGCTAGTAATTAGTCCTCTTTAATTAGACGGTTAGCGCAGCCGTCATGGCGAGGGTGGTGTGCAGACCCTCCGGGAGAACTGGTCGCGGTGACCATAACCCACCCGGCGTTGTGGTAGCGTCCACCAAATCGAGAGGGCACATCGGGGGCCGGGAGGGCGCTCGGTCGCGCTGCACACCGACCAGTACGAGCTCGGCAATCTGCAGGGGGCGCTCCACTCCGGCGTCGCCGACCGCCGCGCGGTGTTCGAGCTCTTCCCCCGCCGCCTCCCCGAGGGCCGCCGCTATGGCGTCTTCGGCGGCATCGGCCGCTTGCTCGAGCTGCTTCCACGGTTCTGCTTCACCGAGGACCAGGTGCGCTGGCTGGAGGAGACCGGGGTGGCCGATGCGCGAACGCGCCGGCGCGTGCTCGGCCGCCGCTTCAGTGGCGATGTCTGGGCCTACCGCGAGGGCGAGATCGCGTTCCCCGGCTCGCCGCTGATCACGGTGGTGGCGCCGTTCGGTGAGGCGGTGCTGCTGGAGACGATCCTCCTCAGCGTCTGCAACTGGGATTCCGGCATCGCCTCCACCGCCGCCCGGATGGTGTCCGCCGCGCGAGGCCACTCGATCATCGAGATGGGCAGCCGGCGGACGCACGAGGAGGCGGCGGTGGCGGCCGCCCGCATGGCCTACATCGCCGGCTTCGCCGCCACCTCCAACATGGAGGCGGGGCGTCGCTACGGGATACCGGTCCGCGGCACCTCCGCGCACGCGTTCACGCTCGCGCACGAGACCGAACTGGAGGCGTTCCGGGCCCAGGTCGCGACGCAGGGTCCCCAGACCACGCTCCTGGTCGACACCTACGACATCGAGGAGGGCATCCGCAACGCGGTGCGGGCCGCCGGCCCACGCCTGGGCGGGGTCCGGATCGACTCCGGCGAGCTGCGGCGGGTCGTCCCCACGGCGCGCCGACTGCTCGACGAGCTGGGCGCGACCGAAGCGCGGATCATCCTCACCGGCGGCCTCGACGAATACGCGATGGACGAGCTCAGCCAGTCGCCGGTGGACGGTTTCGGCTCCGGGGAGCGGCTGATCCACCACCCCAGCCCCGGCTTCGTCTACAAGCTGGTCGCGATCGCGGAGACGGACGATCCCGACGCGCCGCTGCGGCCGGTCGCCAAGCGCTCGGCCGGGAAGGAGAACCTGCCCGGCCGCAAGTGGGCCTATCGAGCCTTCGACGAGGAGGGGCTGGCGGAGGCGGAGTGGCTCTGGACGGGTGAGAACCCACTCCAGAATCCGCCTGGGGAGGCGCTGCAGCAGCAGTTCGTGGCCGGCGGTGAGATCGCGCTCAAACATTCGGTGGAGGAGGCTCGCGCGTACCACGCGGCGGCCAAGGCACGGCTCCGCCCCGCGGACTGGTCGATCCAGGCCGGACCGGCGGCGATGTCTGCCCAGCCGATCCAGAGCGGGGTCCTGGAGTCCCCACGGAAGGAGGTCCGTCAGCGATGACCGAGAGCGAAGCCGAGTCCCAGGGGGGATACGACCCCGGAAAGTACCCGCCCATCGCGGTCACCGTCGACGTCGTCCTCCTCACCGTGCGGCAGGGCCGGTTCAGTGTGCTCCTGGTCCGCCGCGCACGTCCTCCCTTCGAAGGCCACTGGGCCCTGCCTGGTGGCTTCGTGGAGCAGACCGAAGACCTGGAGGAGGCGGCGCACCGAGAGCTGGGGGAGGAGACGGGGCTTTCCGCCCTGCCCTCCGGCATGCACCTGGAGCAGCTGCGCACGTACGGGACTCCGGGGCGCGACCCCAGGATGCGGGTGGTGTCGGTCGCGTACGTGGTCTTTGCGCCCGACCTGCCGGCGCCGCGGGGCGGCGACGACGCCTCCTTCGCCCGCTTCTGGTCCATCGCCGAGCTGCACGACGCCGGAGGCCCGGTCCTCGCGTTCGACCACGCGAAGATCCTGGCTGAGGGCATCGAGCGGGCGCGAGCGAAGATCGAGTACACCCCCCTGGCGGCCGCCTTTTTGGAGGAGCCGTTCACGCTCTCCGAGCTGCGCGCCATCTATGAGGAGGTCTGGGGCGTTCCGCAGGATCCCTCCAACTTCCGGCGCAAGGTGCTCTCGCGGCAGGGGTTCGTGGAGCCGGTGGGGAACCACACGGCATCGCGGGGCGGCTCGGGTGGGCGCCCGGCCGACCTCTACCGGCGCGGAACCGCGTCGGTGCTCTGGCCACCGTTGCGGCGCTTCGAGCCGGAGGAGCTGGAGGACAGCTGACAGGCGCGCCGCGCCACATTGGGAGGAAGGTATGGATCTGGAGCTGGAGGGCAAGGTCGCCGTCATCACGGGTGGCTCGGACGGGCTGGGGGCGGCGACGGCATCGCGCCTGGTCGAGGAGGGGGCGCGGGTCGCGATCTGCGGTCGCGATTCGGCGCGGCTCGACGCCACCGAGGCACGCTTGCGAGAGGCGGGCGGCGAGGTGCTCGCGGTGCGGGCCGACGTCACCCAGGCGGCGGACGTGGAGCGCCTGATCGCGAGCGTCGTCGACCGCTGGGGTCGCATCGACGGGCTGGTCAACAACGCCGGCAGGAGCGCGGCGCTGCCCTTCGTCGACGTCAGCGACGAGGTCCTGGAGCAGGACCTGCAGCTGAAGCTGTTCGGCGCCGGCCGCGCGTCGCGAGCCGCGTACCCGCACCTGCGCGCGGCGGGAGGCGGCGCGATCGTGAACGTGCTCGCGATCGCCGGCAAGACGCCGGGTGCCGCCTCCGCCCCGACCTCTGTCTCGCGGGCCGCCGGCATGGCGCTCACCAAGGTGCTCTCCAAGGAGTGGGGGAAGGACGGCATCCGGGTCAACGGCGTCCTGGTCGGTCTGATCGAGAGCGGACAGTGGGAGCGACGGGCGGCGCAGCGAGGGGTGCCGGCAAGCGAGGTGTACAAGGAGATGGCCCAGAACTCCCCCATCCCGCTCGGACGGGTGGGCCGGGCGGCGGAGTTCGCCGACGTCGTCACCTTCCTGCTCTCGGCGCGCGCCTCATACCTGACCGGGACCGGCATCAACATCGATGGAGGGCTGAGCCCGGCGGTCTGAGGGTTCCTCCGAGGCGGGATGCGTCCCAGGGGCCATCGCCCGGTGTGGCGGACTAGCATGGACGGTCCCCCATGCTCCCTCCTCCCCTGGTTTCGGCGCGCGGTCTGCGCAAGCTGTTCGGCGATTTCGTGGCGGTCGACGGGATCGACTTCGACGTGGCCCGCGGCGAGGCGTTCGGGTTCCTGGGCCCCAACGGCGCCGGCAAGACGTCCACCATGCGGATGATCGCGTGCCTCTCGCCGCGCTCGGGCGGGGACCTGAGCGTGCTGGGCATGGATCCCGAGCACGATGGATCGGCCATTCGCGCCCGCTTGGGCCTGGCGCCGCAGGAGGACTCGCTGGACCTGGAGCTGACGGTGCTCGACAACCTGATCCTCTACGGGCGCTACTTCTCGCTGCCCACGCGGGAGGCACGGCGGCGCGCGGAGGAGCTGCTCGAGTTCGTACAGCTGGCCGACCGCGCCCACGCTGAGGTCGATTCGCTCTCGGGCGGGATGAAGCGGCGGCTCGTGATCGCGCGGGCGCTCATCAACGAGCCGGAACTGTTGATGCTGGACGAGCCCACCACGGGCCTCGACCCGCAGGCGCGGCACCTGGTCTGGGACCGGCTCTTCCACCTCAAGCAACGGGGCACCACGCTGCTGCTGACCACGCACTACATGGACGAGGCGGAGCAGCTCTGCGACCGGCTGATGGTGATGGACAAGGCGCGCGTCGTGGCCTCGGGGACGCCGCAGCAGCTGATCCGGGACTACTCCTCGCGCGAGGTGGTCGAGCTCCGGCTCGGCGGCGAGCTGGACGGGGAGATGGACCACGGCCTGGAGCGTGAGCTGGCCGGGATCGCCCCCCGCGTAGAGCGGTTGACGGGGCGGGCGCTGCTCTACGTCGACGACGGCGACCGCGCGCTGGCCCAGGTGCACGAGCGGGGGATCGCGCCCTCGTTCGCGGTCGTGCGGCGGGGCTCGCTGGAGGACGTCTTCCTGCGCCTCACCGGCCGGAGCCTCATCGAGTGATCCGGGCCGTTTGCATACAAAGAGCCGCTGCTGACGCTCGGGAGAGGTGCGTTCGTATACAAACGTCCCCGGGCGGGGTGGGGGTGCGATGAGCGTCGCCGTCACCGGCCGCGGCGCGCTGCACGTGGTGGAGCACAACTTCCGGGTCTACCGGCGCACCTGGCACGGCTCCATCTTCAGCACCATCGTGATGCCGGTCGCCTTTCTGGCCGCCATGGGGCTGGGCCTGGGCTCGCTGGTCAACCGCAACCCGAACGGCCTCGACGGCCTCCCCTACGTCGCCTTCATCGCCCCCGGCCTGCTGGTCGCCAACGCGATGCAGTCGGCTTTTTTCTTGGCCACGTACCCGATCATGGGCAAGATCCGCTGGTGGCACACCTACCAGGCGGTCCTGGCCACGCCGGAGGGGGTGCTCGAGATCCTGCTCGGCGAGCTGGCGTGGATGGCGATCCGGATGCTGCAGGGTGCGGTCATCTTCGCCATCGTGATGGTCCTCTTCGGCGCCACCCGCTCGCCCTGGTTGATCGCCGCCATCCCGGTCGCGGTCCTGACCGGCCTCGCCTTCGCGGCCCCGGTCGCGGTGCTCAGCGGCGTCGCGCGGAACGACACCGTGTTCGCGGTGGTGCAGAGATTCGTCATCCTGCCTCTGTTCTTGTTCGGCGGCGCTTTCTTCCCGCTGGGCCGGCTGCCGGGTGCGCTGCAGGTGGCGGCCTGGGCCCTCCCGTTGGCGCACGGCGTGACCCTGGCCCGCGCGCTCTCGGCGGGGACGGCGACGCCGGGTCCCTCGCTGCTCCACCTCGGGGTCCTGATCGCCTACGCGCTGGCGGGCAGCGTGGCCGCGTACTTCGTATTCCGCCGGACCTTGACGCCATGACCGTGTTGGAACAGGCACGAGCGGCTCGGGGGCGTGTGGCGCCGATCGGGGTGATCGGCGGCTCCTCGCGCGTGGTCGAGCACAACCTCTACGTCTACCGGCGGCTGTGGCCGATGTTCGTGACCGGCTTCTTCGAGCCCGTCTTCTACCTGCTCGGCATCGGGTTCGGCATCGGCGGCCTGGTGGGGACGGTCACGATCGGCGGCGAACACCTGTCGTACGGCGTCTTCGTGGCGCCCGCGCTGATGGCGTCGGCGGCCATGAACGGCGCCATCTACGACTCCACCTTCGGACTCTTCTATCAGCTGAAGTACGCCAAGACCTACGAGGCGATGCTGGCGACCCCGGTCACGGTGGGGTCGGTGTCGCTCGGCGCGGTCGCCTGGGCGGTGCTTCGGGGCGGCCTCTACTCGGCGGTGTTCCTGATCGTGATGGCGCTGCTGCGCCTGGTGCACAGTCCGCTCGGGATCTTGATGCTGCCGGCGGCGATCCTGATCGGGTTCACGTTCGCCTCCTTGGGGACGGCGGCCGCCACCTTCGTGCGCTCCTGGGACGACTTCGACCTCATGAACCTGGTCCTGCTGCCGCTGTTCTTGTTCTCGGCCACGTTCTTTCCGATCACGGTCTACCCGGGAGTGCTGCAGGTGGTGGTCGAGTTCAGCCCGCTCTACCGCGCCATCGACCTGATGCGAGCTTTGAGCCTGGGGCAGCCGTCGTGGTCGATGATCCCGGACATCGCCTACCTGCTCGCGCTCTCCGGTCTCGGCCTCTGGATCACCTCGCGCCGGATGCTGCACCGCCTCCGCCCCTGACCCGCGCCCGGATCACGCGCCGCAAAGTCCCACCACCACACAGAGTCCCGCTTTCACGCGAAAGGGGGCTCATCGGCGCACTCATAGCACCACTTTCACGTGAAAGCGGAATTTGGGGCCGGCCTGCGTGGCTCAGGAGGAGAGGAGCGGGCGTAGGGGGGTGCCGTCGAGCGAGTCGATCGCCATGCCCGCGCGCAGGAACCCGGCCGCGTCGCCCCGGTCGACCGCTCGCATCGCTCGCGCGTGGTCGGCACGGGCCGGGAACAGGACGGCGACGTGCGACCCGGAGATGCCACCGAGGGTCCGCAGCGCCCGCTCTGTCTCCGGCTCGGAGAGTGAGAAGCGAAGCGTGAGATCGAAGGTTCGGGGCCGGCTGAAGGCGAGCAGCAGCGTGGCCTGGCGCCGAGCCTGGTCGAGGGACCAGGAGCCGGTCGCCGAGACCGCGCTCGAGCCGCGCTCATGCACGGTCCGGTAGGCCTGGCCGAGCGCGCCATTCTCTGTCGGTGGCACGGTCATGAAGAGCCCCCACCCCCGGGCAGACGCACCAGCACCGGGCGCACGCCGATGCCGCGTTCCGCCGGGCTCATCCCCGCACCCCCGTGGCGGCCACCCCAACGTCGCGAAGCAGCCGATGCGCCGCGTTGTACCCGGGCGCCCCCATCACCGACCCGGCGGGGTGGCACCCTGACCCACCCGCGTAGAGCCCAGGCAGCCCGGTCGCGTAGGGCACGCGGTCGGTGAACGAATACGAGTTGTCGAGGTGAAAGATGTGGCCGCCCGTGATGCCGAAGTGGGCCTCGATGCCGGGCGGCGGCAGCGCGAACCGGTCGACCACCAGGTCCGAGGTCCCGGGCGCGAAGCGGTCGCACATCTCCAGCAGATGATCCACGTATCCGTCCAGCGCCGCCTCCCAGGTGGTGGCGGCCGGGGCGTAGGGGACGGACTGCACGAAGAGCGCGGAGGAGTGGTTGCCCTCGGGGTCCTGCAGGGAGGGGTCGAGCGTGGTGTGGACGTACCACTCGATGGGCGGGACCTCGGGTAGGCGGCCCTCCTCGACCTCGTGCCACATCCGTCGCAGGGCGCCAATGGTCCCCTCCTCGGGCAGGAGGTGGATGGTGCGTGCCGAACGGCCGCCGATCCGCTTCCGGCAGGCAGCTGAAGCGAGGGAGGTCACGCAGCGCCAGGTTCACCTTCAGCGTGGTGCCCGGTCGGCGTTGGCCCTCCACCCGGGTCCGCAGCGAATCCGGGATCGCGCGGCCCCCGATCTGCAGCAGGCGGAACGGATCGCAGGCGGCAAGCACGGCCCTCGCCTTCACTTCGCGACCGCCGTCGAGGACCACGCCCGCCGCCGCGCCCTCCTGGGTCAGGAGCTCCGTGACCGCGGCGCCGGTTTCGATCACAGCCCCCGCGGCGCGGGCCCGCTCGGCGAGCGCCTGCGTCACCGTCCCCATCCCGCCCCGGACCAGCATCCAGGTACCGCCCGCTCCGGGCAGCCGGCACTGGTTGTGGACCAGGAAGTTCTGGCCCGATCCCGGCGTGTCGGGCCCTCCCGTGTGGCCGGTCAGTCCGTCGGTCACCAGGTACATCGCCTTCACCAGTTCGCTCTGGAAGCCGAACCGGTCCAGGTAGTCGGACACCGAACCCCGGCTCAACTCCAGGAACACCCCCTGCAGCTGGGGGCGGATGAAGCGCTCGGCGGTCTCCTCCAGGGGCAGCGGCTCGTGCAGCAGCGCCGGGGCGAGGTCGTCGCGCAGAGCGGCCAGCTCCGCCCCCAGCGCCTGGTCGGCCCGCCAGTCGCGCGCGCTGAAGAAGGACTTGAACTGCGCCTCGTTGACCGCCGCGTCAGAGCCCAGCAGCAGGTACTCGTGGCCGGTGGTGGGAAGGAAGTAGTGGGGGTCGCGGCGGATCAAGGGGAGGTCGAGCTCGAGCTCGGCCAGGATCTCCGGCGGCATCAGACCCAGCAGGTAGGCGCCCGTCGACTGTCGGAGCCGCGGCGCACGCCGGAAAGGTGTCTCGGTGCGGCAGGCCCCTCCCACGACGCCGGCCGCCTCGAACACCGCGGTCTGGAGGCCGGCCCGCTGCAGGACGGCTGCCGCCACCAGCCCGTTGTGTCCGGCGCCGATCACGGCGACGTCGACGGCGCGCACAGACGACTGGCCAGGGTCTGCGGTGGTCACCTGAAAAGGCTACGTCCTCAGAGCCTCAGCCGGGCATCTGGTTCAGCCGTGCCCGCAGGTGCCGGGTGAGCGGCACCCCCATCGCCTCCATGTCGTGCTCGAGGATCAGCGTCGAACCTTCCAGGGCGTAGGTTCGCCGCCCGGCCCGGACCTCCTTGGCGGTCGGAGTCCGTGCCACCGCGACCGTGCGGAGCTCGATGCGTCCCCGCGCGACGGTTCCCGAGTAGACCTCCGTTATGCCCGTGGGCAGCGCCAGGACAAGCTCCACCGCAGCCTCGCCCGCGGGGCGCCAGAACGCAAGCTCGGTCGCGGCCGGCCGCACGCGCGCGCCGTCGCCGTCGAGCACCCAGGCCCGGCTCACCGACTGCAGGAAGGGCCGTCCGTCACAGGTCACCGTCAGCTCCTGCTCGTAGTGGAAGGCGTCGATCGTCGGGTACGCGCCCTCGCCCCGCCCCGCCCAGCGGCCGGCGAGGAAGGCGAGGGGGCGCAGCGCGTCCGGGAGGGGCACGCTGCCATTCTGATCTGGTGACGAGCGTCGAGTCCCTCACGTTCACCGGCGACGGCGGTATCCCCAACTCGCGCCTGCCGGTGCTCTACTACCGGGGCATCGAGCAGGCTCACGACGCGGGCAGCTGCGAGCGCCTGTTCGCGGACCACGGCTGGTCCGGCTCCTGGCGGAACGGGATCTATCCCTTCCACCACTTCCACTCCATCTCGCACGAGGTCCTCGGGATCGTGCGCGGGACGGCCACGGTCCACCTCGGGGGCCCCTCCGGCCGCGCCTTCGAGGTGCGCCCCGGCCAGGTCCTGGTCCTGCCGGCCGGCACCGGGCACAAGAACGACGCGGCGAGCGCCGACCTCCTGGTGGTGGGCGCCTATCCCGACGCGATGGCCTGGGACGTGCGCCGGGGCGACCCCCGTGAGCACGACGAGGTGGTGGCCAACATCGAGCGCGTACCGATCCCGCGTGCCGACCCGGTGTACGGCGCCGGCGGACCGCTGACCGAGCGCTGGGGATCCGTACCGTGAGTCAGTGACCTGGGTCCATGCGCTGGTGATCGGACTCGCCGGTGTGGCGGCGGGGACGATCAACACCGTGGTCGGCTCCGGGACGCTGATCACCTTCCCGATCCTGGTCACGCTGGGCTACGCGGCGGTTACTGCCAACATCTCCAACGGTCGGCTCGTTCGTGGGGGGCCTGCTGGGTGCCCGCGCCGGCCGCAGCCTCCCCCAATGGGCCCTGCGGACGGTCATCGTCGTGATCGGTGTGGCCGCCATCGTGCGCGAACTGGCCTGACCCCACCCGCCTGCGAAGGGCACGAGTGTCCGCAGTCGGGCGCCAAAGCCCCGGGTTCAATCGGGCGCGGCTCGCGGGCGCGGTCCGACATACTCGGTGACCATGTTCGCGAATGCAGGAACACTCGGTGCCGTCGCAGGCAAGCGCGACGAGCTCGTCGCTCACCTAACCCAGCGCAGCGATGTTCTGCGAGAAATCGGGTGCCTCAGCTACGAGGTCGGAACCAACGACGAAGACCCCGACACGGTGTTCGTCGTTGAACTCTGGGACAGCGAAGAAGCACACAAGCGCTCGCTTGAATTGCCTGAGGTTCAGGCATCGATCGCTGCAGTGCGGCCGCTGCTGTCCGGGAAGTTCGGGGGCTTTCGATTCACTGTCGTCGGATCTCCTCTTGGCGACTGACGACCGCCGCCGCGCGTGTGCCATCCGTGTGCACTGCCCGGTGACCGAATCTAAGCCCTCAACAGTCGTCGCGGCTGCCGCCGCTCCCCCCACGGCTGCTCGAGCACGCGACCGGCTCGTCGTCGCCGGCGATGGCGACGTCGATCGCCGCCTTGAGGAGGCCGGCTTTGGTGCCGAGGAGGGCTTCCACGGTGGGGACCGAGACGCCCGCCCGGGCGGCGACGGCGCGCCTACGAGGGGTCGCGGCCGAAGCGCTCCCGGAACGTCCGGCGCAGCTCTCCCCGCACCTCGTCGCGGAGCAGCACGTCGGCCGCCGTCCACGCCAGCAGCGTGGCCCCGGTGGCGAGACGTTGGTCGGCGAAGGGGGAGGCGGCGGCCTCCGCGAAGGCCGGGGTATGGGTGCTGGTGCCGCGCGGCGCCACCTGCAGATAGGGATGTATCGTGGGCACCGCGTAGCTCACGTTGCCGATGTCGCTCGACCCTACGCCGACCCCGCCCGCCGGCTCCTGCTCGACCCCCAGCAAGTCGGCGTTGGCGCCAAACGTCTCGACCAAGGCCGGGTTGCACTCGCGCGCCTTGTAGGACACGCCCTCGGTGAGCCGAGGCCGTGCGCGCGTCGCCAGTCCGGCCCCCTCGACGATCCCCCGGAACCGCTGCCGCAGGTCGTCCAAATGCTCCTCGTCGCGCTCGCGGAGGAGGAAGGAGGCGGCGGCGTGGTCGGGGATCACGTTGGGCGCGTCGCCGCCGTCGGTGATCACGCCATGCACCCGGGCCGCCCCGCGCAGCATCTGCCGCATCTGGTTGACGCAGAAAAAGACCTGCAGGATCGCGTCCAGGGCGGAGATGCCCGCGGCAGGGTTGGAGGAGGCGTGCGAGGACTTGCCGAAGAACTCCACCTCCACCGGAGTCACGGCCAGCGAGCCGCGGTTGAGCAGGGTGCGGTCGGCCCCGTGCATCATCATCGCGGCCGCCACCCCGGAAAACACGCCCGCGTCGGTCATCGGCACCTTGCCGCCCGCCGACTCCTCCGCCGGCGTCCCCACCACCTTGATCGTGCCTTTGATCTCGGGCATCGCGTTCCGGAGCGCGATCCCGGCGCCCGCCGCCCAGGTCGCGATCAGGTTGTGTCCGCAGGCGTGGCCGAGCTTGGGCAGGGCGTCGTACTCGGCGATGATGGCGACCACCGGCTCGCCCGACCCGTAGGACGCCACGAACGCGGTTTCCAACCCAGCCACGCCCCGCTCCACGCTGAACCCGTGCTCCTCCAGCTCCTCGGTGAGCAGCGCGGCCGCGCGATGCTCCTGCAGGCCCAGTTCGGGGTGGTCGTGCAGCGTGTGCGAGATGGTCCGCAGGTGCGGATGCAAGTCCTCCACCTCGGCACGAATTCGTTCCTTCACCGTGAGCAAGGGCGCCGCTTCCATCCCCGCAACGTACCCCATGCGGCCGGCGTCACACACCCAGGGCGGATGGTGCTTTCATCGAAGAGTGCGACTGAATGCCGCCGACCGCGCACGCCTCTCGAAGGTCCCGCCCGTCATCACCGCCGGGTTCTGGGTCGCGAAGATCCTGGGCACCGGGATGGGGGAAGCGACCAGCGACTGGCTGCACATCGACATCTCATCGCTCGTCGTCGGTGCGGCCATCGGAGTCCTCGCCTTCGTGGTCGCGATGGTGCTGCAGTTCGCGGTGCGGCGCTACATCAGCTGGATCTACTGGTTCGCTGTCTCTATCGTCGCCGTGGTGGGGACGATGGGCGCCGACGGCATGCACCTGGTTCTGGGGATCCCCTACTGGGCCACGTCGTCCTTCTGGCTGATCGTCCTCGCCATCCTCTTCTTCGTGTGGCACCGCACCGAGCACACCCTCTCCATCCACAGCATCGTGACCCCCCGCCGGGAGATCTTCTACTGGCTGACCGTGATCGCCACCTTCGACCTGGGCACGGCGGTCGGCGACTTGACCGCGGTCACCTTTCACCTTGGCTACCTGGCCTCCGGATTCCTCTTCACCGCCGCCATCTGCATCCCGCTGGTCGCCTGGCGCTTCTTCCGCATGAACGCGGTGTTCGCCTTCTGGTTCGCCTACGTCCTGACCCGACCGCTGGGTGCCTCCTACGCCGACTGGCTGGCCTGGCCGCGCTCGGCCGGAGGGCTGGATCTGGGCCACGGTCCGGTGGCCTTGGTGGGCGCGGTGCTGCTCTTCCTGTGCGTCGTCTACCTGACCCTCCGGGAGCGCCTGGGGCGGGGTGCGTACCGGACCGACCTGGTGGAGGCGGCCCGGAAATAGGTTCTTCGGGGGTCTTGACTCTCCCGTGACGGGTGCACCAAGGGGGTTATCCGGGCGTGGAAGGGCCCGGAGGTGCACCAACGGGGTTATCCGGGCGTGGAAGGGCCCGGAGGTGCACGTGCACCAAGGGGGGTTATCCGGGCGGCGAGGGGCCCGCTGGTGCACCAAGGGGGGTTATCCGGGCGGCGAGGGGCCCGCTGGTGCACCAAGGGGGGTTATCCGGGCGGCGAAGGGCCCGCTGGTGCACCAAGGGGGGTTATCCGTGGTGGCCGGCCAGTGCCTGGAGGCGATATGGCAAAGGACGGCACCCGGCTGGCCTGAACTTCGGCGATTGCTTTGCGTACGCGCTGACCGGGCAAACCGGGCACCCTCCCCTCTGCACCGGCGACGCCGTCGCGGCTACGGCATCGCCGTCGTGGGTCCCCAGGTGGAGCCGGAGCGCGGCTGAGCCGTCTAGGATCGCGCTATGAGCTCGGTCTTCCGTCGATCCCCCGGCGCCGTGGTGCCCTCCATCGCGCGCGGTGAGGGGGTATGGCTCTGGGACACCAAGGGCCGCCGGTACCTGGATGGATGCTCGGGGGCGGTGGTGGTCAACGTCGGCCACGGCCGTACCGAGGTCGTCGAGGCGATGGCGCGGCAGGGTCGCCAGGTCGCCTACCTCCACAGCGGCGAGTTCACGTCGGAGGCGTTGGAGGACTTCGCGGTCCGCCTCGCCACCCTCGCCCCACCAGGCCTGGACCGCATCTATCCGGTCTCGGGGGGATCGGAGGCGACGGAATCCGCGCTCAAGCTGGCCCGCGCCTACCACGGCCTGCGCGGCAACCCCGGCAAGTGGCGGGTGATCGCGCGCCGGGTGAGCTATCACGGCAACACGCTCGGCGCGCTCTCGATGTCGGGCCACGCCCTCCGCCGGGCTCCCTACGGGCCGCTCCTGCTCGAGTTCCCGCACATCGAGGGACCCGACCTGTATCGCGATCCCGACCCCACCAGCCCGGCCAACACGGGCGCCGCGCTGGAGGAGGCGATCCTGGCGGCCGGGCCGGACACGGTCGCCGCGTTCATCGCGGAGCCGGTGGTGGGCGCGGCGGGTGGGGCGCTGACGGCGCCGCCCGGCCATTTCGAGCGCATCCGTGAGATCTGCGACCGCTACGACGTTCTCTTCATCGCCGACGAGGTGATGACCGGGGTGGGGCGTACCGGTCGGATGTGGGGGATCCAGCACTCGGATGCCGTCCCCGATCTGCTGGTGGCGGGGAAGGGCCTGGCCAGCGGCTACGCAGCACTGGCGGCGGTGCTGGTCTCGGCGCCGATCCACGACCTCTTCACCGAGCTCGACCAGCCCTTCGTCCACGGCCACACCTACTCCGGCCACCCGATCGCGTGCGCGGCCGGATCCGCCGTGCTCGACATCGTGGTGCGGGAGGCGCTGGCGGAGCGGGCGGCGTCCCAGGGGGAGCGGCTCGACGCGCTCCTGCGCGAGGTGGCGGCGCGGCATCCGATCGTGGGCGACGTTCGCGGCCGGGGACTGATGCGCGGGATCGAGCTGGTCGCCGACCGCGGGACGAAGGCGCCCTACCCCGCCCAGCTCGGCGTCGCCGCCCGGTTGGGCGAGGCGGCCCTGCGGCTCGAGCTCTGCGTCTACCCGGGAGGCGGCCACCTGCCCGGGCCGGCCGGCGATCAGGTTTTGGTCGCGCCGCCGCTGGTGGTGGACCACGCCGAACTCGGCGAGCTGGCGTCGCGCCTCGATGCCGGCCTGGAGCAGCTGGAGCGGGAGCTGAACACGGAAGCGGCGATGGTGAGGAGCTGACAATGGCTGATCGCGCGCACCAGGCGGCCGGTGAGGACCCCGCGGCGCTGGCGCGGCTGGACTCGGAGCTCGGCTGGCGCGGTGGCGAGACCTGATTCAGGCCGTGCACGAGTACGAGCACCAGTTCGACCTCTCCGGGCGCCGGGCGGTGGTGGTGGGCGCCGGCAGCGGCATCGGTCAGGCGTCGGCCCACGCGCTGGCGGCGCAGGGGGCGGTGGTGGTGTGCGCGGACCGCGACCTGGAGGCGGCGATGGCGACGGCCGCCGCCATCCAGGGCGAGGGCGGAGCGGCGTCGGCCCGATGTCTCGACATCACCGACCCCACGAGCGTTGGCGCCGCGGTGGCGGAGCTGGGAGCCCCCGACGCGCTGGTCGTCACCCCCTCCATCAACGTCCGCAAGTCAGTGTTGGAGATCTCCGACCAGGAGGTGGAGCGCGTCATCGACCTGAACCTGAGGGCGATCTTCCGGGTGGTCCGCGAGTTCGCCCGCGCGATGTCGGCGCGGAGCCGGGGCAGCATCGTGCTCTTCTCTTCCATCCGCTCCCAGGTGGTGGAGCCGGGTCAGAGCATCTACGCGGCGACCAAGGCGGGAACCGTGATGCTGGCCCGCACCCTGGCCTCCGAGCTCGGCCCCCGTGGCGTCCGCGTCAATGTTGTCCAGCCAGGGGTGGTGGAGACCCCTCTGACGCGACAGATCAAAGACAACCCCGAGTGGTACCGGGCCTACGCGCAGAAGGGTGCGCTCGGGCGCTGGGCGCAGCCCTCGGAGCTGGCGGGAGCGGTCTGCTTTTTGGTCTCGGACGCGGCCAGCTACGTGACCGGGTCCGAGCTGGCGGTGGATGGAGGCTGGCTGGCGCAGGACGGTCGTTTCACCCCACCGCTCTGATCCCGTTCGGGTGGGGCGAAGAAGGGAATCATGAGTACCAACGGTTCCTCAAATTCCTGACACCGGTACTAGCGTGTCATCGCATGTCGCTGCCCTCGCGCGGCGCGCAGTCCCGGATGGAAGCGCCGTAGGTGCCTCCCCACTACACGCCCGACGGCAACTGGTTCTGGACCGGGAGCGGATGGATTCGCGCTGACCAGCTCCTGAACCCGACATCGAGCTCCGGACCCGGCCCGGGGCCGGCCGCGACGTCGCCAGCGCGCACGGGTTGGCGGTGGCGGCCCTGGCTGGCGGGCGCGCTCGCCGCGCTGCTGGTCGCTTCCCTGTCCCTGGGGGCGGTGGCGATCAACGCAGATCGGCGCGGCGGGTCGGCGCCGCGTTCGCCGGCGGTCCCCCCGGCGGAGAGCATCTTCGCCCTGCCCTTCAGAGACGACGTCGACTCGGCCGCGATGCAGGGGACGCTCACGCATGACGGTGTGACCGAGGCCGTGGCCGGTGTCCTCGACTTCGCGCCCGGCCGGGCGCTGCAGCTAACGCTGTATCGGCAAGGCGCCACGGTGGGCGAGTTCCTGGACTGCGCCGGCATCGGGTATCAGCTCCAGGATCAGGGTGGTGCCTGGGTGGCCACCCCTCAGGTCAGCCTGTTCGACAATGCCCTGGGTTGGTCCGGTGGCCCGCCACCGCCCGGCCTCCGTGTCGCCGGCCGGGAGGCGGTCGCGGGAGAGGCGGCCTGGCACCTGGAGTCATGGTCGGGCGCCGGGTGGTGGATCGGCGCGCGCACCGGGCACCCGCTGCGCTTTTCCTACCGCAGCTCGAGGTGGCGGCTCGCCCTCACCTTCGGTGGCTTCAACGAGCAGCCCGCACTCACGGTGCCGCCGCCGGGGAACATCTCCACGCTCGCGGTCCAGGGCACCCCGGGAGTGGTGGTGACCGCTCCCGGTCTGGCGGTGGAGATCGAGGCCGTGGACCCCACTCCGCGCGGCCTTCCCTCGCCGCCCACCGGGTATCAGTACAAGGCTCTCCGTCTCTCCTACCAGAACCAGGCGGCGGGACCGATCACGTTCGACAACGCGTTCACCCTCACCGATGCCTACGGCGCCGAATACCAGGAGGCGAGCGGCGTCCAGGTCGCGCCCGCCCTGCCCCGGCGCCAGGCCCTGGATCCGGCGCAGACAGTCTCGGGCTGGGATGTCTTCGTGGTCGCCCAGGGGACGTACGATCTCACGCTGCGACTGGGGCCGCCGCCGGGCCCGCAGAACGTCGACTTCCTGGTGACGATCCCGCTCTCCTGACCGGAACGGGATCGCGTGGAATGGGGCGGCCGGTGAGAACGGTACGATGCGGAACATGCCGGAGCGGGAGGACGTCGCGTACCTGAGCAGGCTCTTCAGTGAGGGGCGGCTCACGCGCCGGCAGCTGATCCAGCGATTGGGCGTGCTCGGTCTTGGCGTCCCCGCCATCTCCGCCGTCCTCGCCGCGTGCGGGAGCTCTGGGTCGGGCGGAGGTGGTCAGTCGAGCTCCGGCAAGATCGCCATCGGCATGAACCAGGAGCCGACCTCTCTCGACCTGCTGAGTCAGGCCACCGCCTCCATCGGCGGCATTCTCCGCGACAACGTGGTCGAGGGTCTGGTCCGGCTCGACCCGCAAGGCAACATCGTGCCCGCCCTGGCACGTTCCTGGGAGCTTTCCAGCGACAACACGCAGTACACGTTTCACCTCGCGCAGGGCGCCAAGTGGCACGACGGCTCGCCCTTCTCCTCGGCCGATGTGAAGTACTCGTGGGAGCGGGCGATGGACCCCTCGGCCACCCCACCCAATGCCTACGGGGCCTACTGGGCGCCGGTGCAGAGCGTGAACGCCCCCGACGACCACACGGTGGTGGTCAAGCTGAATCAGTACAGCTGGAACTTCCTCTTCCACATGACCTACGCCTCGGCCGCCATCGTGCAGCAGAAGAACATCGGTCAGCTCGCCACCAATCCGATCGGAACCGGGCCCTACAAGTTCGAAAACTGGGTTCACGGCAGCAACCTGACCCTGACCCGCAACGAGGGCTACTGGGGAACCAAGGCCAAGCTCAAGACGGTCCAGTTCACGTTCATCACCGAACCCAGTTCCATGACCAGCGCCCTCACCGGCGGACAGATCTCGATCATCGCCCAGGTCACCGCGCCCTCCACCATCGCGTCGCTGAAAAGCAACGCTTCCTTCAGGGTCCAGGAGGACGCGCCCGCGGGCAAGGTCATCGTGGCCATGAACAACGCGTCGCCTAAGCTCACCGACGTCCGGGTACGGCAGGCCATCTCGGCGGCGATCGATCGTTCATCCTGGATCAAGGGCGTCGCCTCCGGCTACGCAGTGCCGATCGGGAGCCACGCCGTGCCCAACAAGACCGAGCCCTACTACATCGACCTCACGAGCGAGAACCCCTACGACCTGCAGAAGGCGAGGCAATTGCTCGCGGCGGCGGGGGCCTCCAACCTGTCGGTGAACCTGGCCGTCCCCACCGACCTTTGGTACACCTCCCCGGGAGCGCAGATCCTGGTCTCGTCGCTGCAGCAGATCGGCGTCCAGGTCCAGGTGCAGAACATGCAGTTCGCTCAGTGGATCGCGCAGGTCTTCACCGGTCCCCAGTCGTACGACCTCACGATCATCGACCACGTCGAGAACCGTGACATCTTCAACTACGGCAACCCCAAGTACTACTGGCGCTACGACAATCCACAGGTCCAGAGCTGGCTGACGCAGGCGGACGCCACGCCCGAAGCATCGGCCCGCAACGCCCTCTACGCCAATGTGCAGAAGACGCTCGCCGCCGAGGCCGTGAACGGATTCGTGATGTCGTTCAAGACGCTGGCCGTGATCAGCCGCTCGGTGAGCGGATTCGAGGTGTCGGGCCTCTCGCCCTCGATCTACGTGCCTCAGGTCTCCACCGCTTAGCGCGCATGGCGTTCCAGGTGGTCTGGCGGCTGGCGCTGCTCCTCCTCTCGTTGCTGGCGGCGTCGATCGTGGTCTTCGTGGTGATGAACGTGCTGCCCGGGAACCCGGCCGCCGTGATCCTGGGCACGCAGGCGACGCCGGAGGCGGTCCGCACGCTGCAGCAGCAGCTGGGCCTCGACCAGCCCGGCATCCTGCGTTACTTCCAGTGGCTGGGAGGCATGCTGAGCGGCGATTTCGGCACCAGCTACATCCAGCACATCCCGGTCGGGCCGCTGATCACACAGCGGCTGGCGGTGACGGTGCCGCTGGCCGCCTACGGGACGCTGATCTCGCTGGTGGTCTCGATCCCGCTCGGGGTGGCGGCGGCGCTCAACCACCGCAACTGGCTCGGGACCTTGATCTCCGCGTTCTCCGTAGGTGGGCTCTCGATCCCCGC
Organism: Candidatus Dormiibacterota bacterium; assembly: GCA_963790575.1. Classification (GTDB taxonomy): domain Bacteria; phylum Chloroflexota; class Dormibacteria; order Dormibacterales; family Dormibacteraceae; genus CAVTSA01. The sequence continues at coordinate 668,255 of CAWBPD010000012.1, forward strand.
GTTCTGGGCCGGGCTGCTGCTGGCGGCGCTGTTCGCCGTCAAGCTCCGCTGGTTCCCGGTGATCGGGTTCGTGCCCTGGTCGCAGAACCCACTGCAGTCGATCCAGTCGCTGACGCTGCCGGCGCTGGCTCTGGGGCTGATCCAGGCGGCGGTGCTGGTCCGCTACATCCGCTCCGCGGTGATCGAGGTGCAGCGGGAGGATTTCCTCCGCACCGCGCGCGCCAACGGCCTCACCTTCGGACAGGCGATCTGGGGCCACGGCCTGCGCAACGCGGCGATCCCGGTGGTCACGGTGCTCGGCCTGCAGCTGACATCACTGCTGGTGGGGGCGATCGTGATCGAGAACGTGTTCGCGCTGCCCGGTCTGGGGTTGCTGCTCTTCCAGTCGATCAGCAACCGGGACCTGATCACGGTCCAGGACCTGGTGATGGTGCTGACCGCGTTCGTGCTGGTGGTCAACTTCCTCACCGACCTCGGGTATCGCTTCCTCGATCCGCGGCTGCGAGCGTCGTCGTGACCCACCCCACGAAACTCCGCAAGCTCCGTTTCGCGGGGACCCTGGGATGAGACGCCGGCGCCGCGTCCCCGCGACGCTGATCGCCGGCGCTGTGCTGGTCGGTCTGGTGGTGGTCACCGCCCTCGTCTCCTTCGTGTGGACGCCCCACAACGCAGAGCGGGTCGACGTGCCGATCCAGTTCCTGCCCCCAGGCACCCCCGGATACCTGCTGGGAACCGACCAGCTCGGCCGCGACGTGATCTCCCAGCTCATGGTCGGGGCCCGGATCACCCTGCTGGTTGGGATGGTGACGGTGGCGCTGGCGCTGGTGGTCGGCGTCCCACTGGGAGGACTGGCGGCGCTCTACCGGCCGTTGGAGGAGGTCATCATGCGGGCCAACGACGTCCTCCTCGCCTTCCCGGCCCTCCTCCTGGCCATGCTCTTCGCCGCCGCCTTCCGCTCCAGCACGCTGACCTCGATGGTGGCGATCGGGATCGCGTTCGTGCCGGTCTTCGCGCGGGTGGTTCGTGGTGCTGGCCTGCAGGTGGTGGCCCAGGACTACGTCACTGTGGCACGGGCGTTCGGCGCCCGAGGCTGGTGGCTCTTCGCGCGCCATCTCTTGCCCAATGTGCTGTCACTGGTCATCGTGCAGGCGACGGTTGCGTTCGCCCTCGCCATCCTCGCCCAGGCCGCCCTTAGCTACCTGGGGCTGGGCACGCCGCCCCCCACGCCCACCTGGGGAGGGATGCTGAGCCAGGCCCAGACCTCGTTCACGCAGGATGCCTGGCTGGCGGTCTGGCCGGGGGCGGCGATCGCCCTCTCCGTGCTCGGGTTCAACCTGCTCGGGGACGGGCTCCGGGACGTGCTCGACCCGCGGCTGGTGGAGCGGGTCGCCGCGTGACCCACCCCACGAAACTCCGCAGGCTCCCCACCCCACGCAGCCTCGCAAGCTCGGCTTCGCGGGGGCCCCGGGTCCGTTTCGCGGGGACCTCGGAGTGAGGAGGCCGTTGCCCGGGAAAGGGACGTCTGGGAAGTGCGTTTGCGGGCCGCTTCCCGGGAAACGGCAAGTTCGAGGCAGCGGCGGGTGAGCGCGCTGGTGGAGGCACGGGACCTGCGTGTGCTGGTGGGGACGACGGAGGCGGTGCGGGGGGTATCGCTGGACCTGGCGCAGGGTCGGCGCACCGGGTTGATCGGCGAGAGCGGGTCCGGCAAGACACTCACCGCGCTGGCGCTGATGGGCCTGCTCCCCGAGGGGCTGCGGGCGACCGGATCGGTGACGTTGGACGGCCGCCGGCTGCTCGGCCTCGGAGAGCGAGAGCGCGCCCGGCTGCGGGGCGATGCGATGGGGATGATCTTCCAGGAGCCTCTGACCGCGCTCGACCCGCTCCAGCGCATCGGAGACGCGATCGCGGAACCGCTCCGCATCCACCGCGGGCTCAGCGGCCAGGAAGCCCGCGCGCAGGTGCAGGCCCTGCTGCGCCGCGTCGACATGCCGGACCCGGCCGAGAAGATGCGCGCCTACCCGCATCAGCTCTCGGGAGGGCAGCGGCAGCGGGCCATGATCGCGATGGCGGTCGCCTGCGGCCCCCGGCTCCTGATCGCGGACGAGCCCACCACCGCGCTCGACGTCCCCGTCCAGGCCCGCATCCTGAGCCTGTTGCGGGGCCTGGTCGAAGAAGAGGGTGCCTCGCTCCTGCTCATCACGCACGACCTGGCCGTCGTCTCTGAGACCTGCGAGGACGTGTACGTGATGTACGGCGGCCGCATCGTGGAGCAGGGATCGGTGGACGAGGTGTTCTCGCGACCGCGCCACCCTTACACCGCGGCCCTGCTGGACGCCATCCCGCCCGTCGACGCGCCGGTCGTGGGCAGGCACCTGCCGGCCATCCCGGGCGTGGTGCCGGGCCTGGGCGAATTCCCCGAGGGCTGCCCCTTTCGGACCCGCTGTCCCCGGGCCGACGATCGCTGCGTCGAGATGCCCCCGCTGGAGGCAGACGGGCACCGCGCCGCCTGCTGGCACCCGGTCGCATGAGCACCGCCTCGATAGTGGAGCCGCTGTTCGTACTCGAGGGGGCCACCCGCACCTACCGTCTGCCCCGGACCACGCTCCGGGGGCCCCGGAGGACGGTGACCGCGGTCAGTCAGGTCAGCCTCGCTATCCAGCGTGGCGAGACGCTCGGCATCGTGGGGGAGTCGGGCTCCGGCAAGTCGACGCTGCTGCGGCTGCTGCTCGGGCTGGAGGCGCCGTCGGCGGGGACGGTGCGCTACCTGGGAGCGGACCGGCGACGGGAAGTGGGTGTCGTGTTCCAGGACCCGGTGTCTGCGCTGGATCCCCGGATGCGCGTCTCCGAGATCATCCTCGAGCCCCTGCGCGTGCAGCGTCTGCCGGGCGGCCTCGCCCGGGTCGCCGAGCTGCTGGAGGCGGTGGGTCTGCCGCCCGGGTCTGCGTCCCGGTTTCCGCACGAGTTCAGCGGCGGTCAGCGCCAGCGCATCGCGATCGCCCGTGCGCTGGCGCCCCGGCCCGCGGTGCTGCTCGCCGACGAGCCGGTGTCCGCCCTCGACGTCTCGGTGCGGGCGCAGATCCTGAACCTGCTCCAGGACTTGAAGGAGGAGTTCCGCCTCACCCTGGTGGTGGTCTCGCACGATCTTTCGGTGGTGCGGCAGCTGTGCGACCGCCTGGTCGTGATGCGCGAGGGCGAGGTGGTGGAACGCGGAGACACGCAGGCCGTGTTCACCGCGCCCCGGAGCGGCTACACCAAAGAGCTGCTGGCGGCCATCCCCCGCGTGCGCCAACGCCGGTCAGGTGGGGTGGGGTCCTGACGGGGCGTTTTCAGGCCATCCCTTGCCTTTGAGTTCAGCCTCGTCACCGAGCCCACCAAAAAAGGAACGGGTCCCGGGCCACGCCGTCCGAGGCCCGCTCCACGGGAAAAGGGGGGTAGGGGGAGCTTCGAGGTCAGGTCAGGTACGCGCAGAAGGCGCCGGTGGGGGCGACGATTCCGGCTGACACCGCGGCTCCGTAGACGCGTCCGGTGGCGCCGGCCGGCAGCGGGCGGGACCAGTAGGAGCCGGTGCACCCGGCCGGCAGGGAGGGAGCGATACCCTCGTCGGTCACCACCGCCCGGTGCGCCGTGCGGCAGTTGCAGATGAGCTCGATCCCGGGCTGGAGCGGTACCTGCATGTGCCCATTGTCGAGGCCGGCTGAGCGGAGTTCCAGGGGTCATTCTCCCCACCGTCTTGCTGCCTTTGTCCCGATCAGATGGGCGCCCCGCCACTCTCGAGATAGCGCCTCGCCGTCTCGGCGAAGATGCGTGCGTAGGCGTAGAGATCGGACACCTCCAGGTACTCGTCGACCTGGTGCGCGATCCACTTCCCACCCGGCCCGCAGGTGACGATCGGGATGCCGGCGTCGCGGACCAGGATGGTGCCGTCGGTCGCGCCGGGCACGCCGCCCAGCACCGGCGCCCGGCCCAGCACGGTCTCGTGCGCGCCCAGCGCCGCGCGGACCAGCGGGTGGCCCTCCGGCGTGTGCGTGGGCGGGCGGTCGTCGATCACCTCCAAACGGGCCCCGGCCGGGAGCGCCCCTCGGAGGCGTGCCACCAGGGCCGCGTGGTCGGTGCCGGGGGTCGTGCGCACATCGATCCCGGCCGCCGCCGAGCCGGGGATCACGTTGAGCTGGACCTCGCTGCCGGCGGCGACCCAGGTCGGCGTCAGGTAGTCCCAGCCCAGGTGGGGGTGCTCGCCGCGCTCGCGCTGCACCTCCTCCTGCGTCCGGGCCACGAAAGCGAGGTAGCCGGCCAGGGGCGGGATCGGGTTCCTTCCCTGCAGCGGCATCGCCCCGTGCGCCATCTTGCCCGGCACCTCCACCCGGAGGCGCAGCGCACCCTTCTGCGCGACGCACACCTCCCCTCCCTCCGGCTCGCAGATCAGCGCCGCGTCCAGCCCGGCGGCGTGGCCCCGCCGGCAGAAGTCCTTGACGCCGAGCATCATGCCCTCCTCGTCGACCAGCGCACCCACCACCAGGCGGCCGGCGAAGCCCTCGCGCGCCAGCCGGCCGGCCGCGAAGAGCATCGCCGCCACGCCCCCCTTCATGTCGGCGGCGCCCCGCGCGTAGAGCTTCCCGTCCACCACCTCCGCGCCGTAGGGGTCGTGAGACCAGGCTCGGTGGTCCCCCTCGGTGACGACGTCGGTGTGCCCTTCGAAGAGCAGCGCCGGGCCCGGGCGGTTCCCTTCGATGGTCGCGATCACGTTGGGCCGGCCGGGCGCCACCTCCTCGATCACCGGCTCCCACCCGAACGCCCGCATCTGGTCGGCCACCACCTCCGCCGCGTCCTGCTCGGTGCCGTCCGTGTCGGGCTCGTGCACGCTGCGGGCGCGCAGCAGGCGGCGCGTGAAGTGGAGCAGCGCATCGTCGTCGATTCCGGCCATCCTTCGCAGAATAGGGACCCGGCAGTCGCCGGTTGCACGGGCATGGCACTGAAGACCGGAGATGTGGCGCCCGACTTCCGCCTGCCCGACCAGGACGGCAACACCGTTTCGTTGGGAGACTTCGCGGGGCGGAAGCTGCTGCTCTACTTCTATCCCAAGGACGACACCCCGGGCTGCACGGCGGAAGCCTGCGAGTTCCGGGACGCCCGCGAGCAGTACGCCGAGCGAGGCATCGCCATCGTCGGCGTCTCGGCCGACGACGGAGCCAGCCACCGACGGTTCCGCGCCAACCACGGCCTGCAGTTCCCGCTCCTGAGCGATGTCGACGGGACGGTGTGCAAGGCGTACGACAGCTGGGGGACCAAGCAGTTGAGCATCGGCGAGTTCACCGGCGCCTTCCGCTCCACCTTCCTGATCGACGAGCAGGGCAAGATCGCGGGCGCCTGGTACAACGTCACCCCGCAGGGCCACCCGGAGGCGGTACTGGCCGCGATCTGACGCGACATTGCCGGCGTTGCAACCTCATCCCGGCGCGAGTGGGGCGATTCGACAGCAGTAGAGTTCGGCGATGGCGATCGCTGAACTGCCCGGCGTCCAGGTCGGCCACTGGACGGACCGCGAGCACGGGACCGGTTGCACGGTGCTCCTGTGTGGCGAGGCAGGGGCCGTGTGCGGGGTGGCGGTCGGCGGCGGGGCCCCGGGCACGCGGGAGACCGACGCGCTCGAGCCCGGGCGCAGCGTGCAGCGGGTCCACGCCCTCTGCCTCAGCGGCGGGTCGGCATTCGGGCTCGCGGCCGCCGACGGGGTGATGCGCCTGCTCGCCGAGCGCGGGATCGGGCTCCAAGTGGGCAAGGTCCGGGTTCCCATCGTGCCCGCCGCGGTGGTCTTCGACCTCTTCGACAACGTGACCCACGCGCCGGGCCCCGACGCCGGCCGCGCCGCCGCGCTCGACGCCCGGCCGGGTCCGGTGACCGAGGGTCGCGTCGGCGCCGGCACCGGGACCAGCATCGGCAAGCTGCTGGGTCGTGAGCGCCGGGTGCCGGGCGGGGTGGGGGTGGCCGCGTTGAGACTGCCCGGGGGCGCCACCACGGCGGCGCTGGCGGTGGTCAACGCGCTCGGCGACGTGGTCGACGAGCGGGGAGACATCGTCGCCGGCTGCGGTGGGTGGGACGCGGTCCTCGAAGGCCGGACTCCGCCCCCCGAGATGCGGGCGAACACCACGCTCGCGGTAGTCGTCACTGACGCCGGCCTCGACAAGACGGCCTGCCGCCGGCTCGCGACGCAGGCGCACGACGGGTTCGCGATGGCGCTCCGTCCCGCCCACACCGCGGGTGATGGCGATCTTGTCTTCGCGCTCAGCACCGGCGAGCGGAAGGTGGATCCGATCGCGCTCGGGGTGGGCGCGACGGAGGCGGTGCGGCGTGCGATCGTGCGTGGCGCCTGCGCCGCGAAGGGTGGACCGGTTCCCGGGAACCCGGGGTCACCTCGGGCGTTTTAGGGCCGCTTTCGGGGGAAACGGCCCTGGCTCACCTGTCGAACGGCAGGAGGAGGCGGCGGAGCAGGCCGGCGAGCGTCGCCCGCTGCCCGCCGTCGAGCTCCGCCAGCAGGTCGCGTTCGCGCTCCAGCAGCCCGGTCATGGCGGCATCCGCCCGCGCTTGGCCCTGCGGGGTCAGCCGAACCAGCACGCCCCGCCCGTCCTGCGGATCGGGCCGGCGCGCCACCAGGCCGCGGTCGGTGAGGCGATCGATGCGGTTGGTCATCGTGCCCGACGTGACCATGGTGGCGTGGAGGAGGGCTCCCGGGCTCTGCTCGTGGGGCGGGGAGGTGCGCCGGAGGGCGACCAGCACGTCGAACTCCCAGAGATCGAGGCCCTGGGTCTCCAGCACCCGCTGGCGCGCGCGGTCCAGGTGCCTGGAGAGGCGGGACACCCGGCTCAGCACCTCCATCGGCGAGGGGTCCAGCTCCGGCCGCGCCGCGCGCCAGGCCGCGACCAACCGGTCGACCTCGTCCTGTTCCACCGCCGTCTCCGGGCGCAGCTCCATGTGGTGCATCAGCCTACGGCCTCTTGACGTCGAGAGAGTACCCCGGTTAGGGTTTCCTCGATGTCAAGAGATATCTGGAGCTCGGCCCAGTATCAGCGGTACGCGGACCAACGGGGCCGGCCCTTCGTCGACCTGCTGGCGGCGGTGCGGGTGCGGGACCCGCGCCTGGTGGTGGACCTCGGCTGCGGGCCCGGCAACCTGACCGCCGCGCTGGCCGGTCGCTGGCCCGACGCCACCGTGGTCGGCGTGGACTCGTCCCCGGACATGCTGGCGGCGGCCGCTCGGAACGCGAACCCGCCCCGCCTCACCTTCGTGGAGGCGGACCTGCGCGAGTGGGAGCCCGACCGTCCGGTCGATGTCATCGTGGCCAACGCGGTGCTCCAGTGGCTTCCCGGCCACCGGGATCTGTTCTCGCGTCTGGTGGGTTGGCTGTCAGCGGGCGGCTGGCTCGCGTTCCAGGTGCCCGGAAACATGAGCGCGCCCAGCCACGCGATCTTGCGCGAGGTGTGCGCGCTGCCCCCCTGGCGCGAGCAGGTCTCCCACCTTCTGCGCCCGGACTGGATCGCGAAGCCCGACGAATACCTGTCGGACCTGGTTGGGCTGGGGTGCGCGGCCGATGTCTGGGAGACCACCTACTACCACGTCCTGGAGGGCGAGGACCCGGTGTTGGAGTGGGTGAAGGGATCGGCGCTGCGCCCGGTGCTGGCCGCCCTCGACGGCGCCGACCGAGAGGCGCTCCTCGCCACCTATCGCGACCGTCTGCGAAAGGCGTACCGGTGCCGACCCTGGGGCACCGTCCTCCCCTTCCGCCGCGTCTTCGCAGTCGCCCACCGCGCCGGATGACAATTTCCGCTTTCACGTGGAAGTGGGGCTAAGAGGCAATGCATAGGACCCCTTTCACGTGAAAGCGGAGATGGTGTGGTGTGGCGCGGTCGGTCAGTCGGTGCCGGAGACCAGCTGCTCGGCCCAGACCCACACCTCGAGAGCGCGCCTCAGCGCCTGCCGGCGGTCGAGGTGCCGCGGCGGCGAAGGCAAGCCCGGCTGCCGCATCGCCGACGCGTAGGGGCTGAGCTCGTCCAGCGCGTCCACGTCGAAGGGGTGCTCCTGTCCGCTCCGCTCGATCAGTCGCACCAGGTCGTGGGTCGGCGGCGGCAGATTGCTCTGGGTCACGATCACCGCCTTCAGCGACTTCTCGATCGTCTGCTGGACGTGGAACCCGAACGCCCCATCAGAGATCGACTTCTCTTCCAGGGCGAGGCGGGCCAGTGCCAGGTCTTGGTTGGCGAGACCCATCCACTCGTCGGCCAGCGTGCGCCAGCCGGAACTCACCAGGCGGCTCCATCCAGGGGCTCCATCAGCCGCGTGGCCCGCTCCGGGTACGCCTTCACGCCCTCGCGGACCGGGTTGCCGGGAAGACGGGCCAGGCGTCGGGCGGCCCGTTCCGAGTAGATCAGCACCTCGACCGGGAGCGTGAAGCGGCGGGCGATCCGGCGCAGGGCGAGCCAGCTGTGGAGTGGGATCCAGATGCCGGGCAGCACGACCACGATGCGCGGCTCGAGGGCGCCGTCCGGGGAAGGCAGGACCGCGACCGCTCGCGGGTCGTCGAACGCCTCGATGTGCTCGAGCACCCGCTCGAGCGTGGTCTGATTCTCCGACCGCGCACGGTAGCGCTTGGTGCGGCCCAGGGTTTCGGACGCCAGGAGCCCCAGCTCTTCAAGGTGGACCAGGCAGCGGGAGACAGCGCCCGAATCCGCCTGCAGTTCGCCGGCCAGCTGCCTGCCGTGCATCTCTCCCCGGACACGAACGGTATCCAGGAGTCTCTGCTCGAGCGGCGTGAGACTGGCGGTGGCCACCCCACCGGCAATGTAGCAGCATGTGCTGCACGGCGCAGGGTCAGCGGCCGAGGTCAGCGGCTGAGGGTAAGCGGCTGAGGGTCAGCCCATGAAGGGGTAGCGGTAGTCCTCCGGCGGCACGAACGTCTCCTTGATCGCGCGCGGGCTGACCCACCGGATCAGATTCCAGACCGAGCCCGCCTTGTCGTTGGTGCCGGAAGCCCGCGCGCCACCGAACGGCTGCTGACCGACCACCGCCCCGGTCGGCTTGTCGTTGACGTAGAAGTTGCCGGCCGCGTAGCGCAGGCGGTCGCCGGCCAGCTGGATGGCGGCGCGGTCCCGTGCGAAGACGGCGCCCGTGAGCCCGTAGGGGGTGCTGGTGTCGACCACCTCGAGCGTCTTCTCGTAGTCGGCGTCCGGGTAGACGTGCGCGGTGACGATGGGGCCGAACAGCTCTTCCCGCATGAGCCGGGACGTCCCCTCGTCGCTCCGGATCACCGTCGGCTCCACGAACCACCCGGTGCCGTCGTCGGTGCCGCCGCCCGCGATCACCTCGTAGGCACTGCTCGTGCGGGCCTCCGCGATCGCCTCCCGATGCCGTTTGAAGGCGCGTTGGTCGATGACCGCCCCCATGAAATTCGAGAAGTCTTCGACATCCCCCATCTTGATCGAGGGCAGCTCGTCGCGCAGGCGCTCGCTCAGCGCCGGCCACAGCGATTCAGGGACGAAGAGTCGCGACGGGGCCGAGCACTTCTGCCCCTGGTACTCGAACGCCCCCCGCAGGACCGCCGTCGCCAGCGGCTCGACCTCCGCCGACGCGTGGGCGACGATGAAGTCCTTGCCGCCGGTCTCGCCCACCAGCCGGGGGTAGTTGCGGTACCGGGGCAGGTTCTCCGCCACCTGGCTCCAGATGCCCTGGAAGACGGTGGTGGAGCCGGTGAAGTGGATCCCTGCCAGCCCCGGGTCGGCGATCGCCGCCTGGACCAGCTCCGCGGGGGCCCCCTGGACCAGGTTGATGACGCCGTCGGGCAAGCCCGCCACCCGCAGCAGCTCCATCAGGTAGTGCGCCGACAGCGAGGCCAGCTGCGAGGGTTTCCAGACCACGGTGTTGCCAAGCAGCGCCGGCGCCGAAGGCAGGTTGCCCGCGATGGACGTGAAGTTGAAGGGGGTGATGGCGAGGACGAAACCCTCCAGCGGCCGGTACTCCATCCGGTTCCAGGTGCCGGCCGGCGAGACCGGCTGTTCCTCCAGGATCTTGGGCAGGTAGGCGACGTTGAAACGGAAGAAGTCGCACAGCTCGGCCGCGGAGTCGATCTCGGCCTGATACGCGGTCTTCGACTGCCCCAGCATGGTGGCCGCGTTGACGGTGTCACGCCAGGGTCCACTGAGGAGTTCGGCCGCGCGCAGGAACACGGCCGCCCGTTCCTCCCAGGGGGTGGCCGCCCAGGCCGCGTGCGCTCGCGTCGCGGCCTCGATGGCGGCCTCGACCTCGGTCCCGCCCCCTTGATGCGCGTGACCGAGCACATGGCGGGTGTCGTGGGGCGCCACCACGGGGAGCCTCTGCTGCGTCCGCACCTCCTGGCCGCCGATCACCAGCGGGAGATCCGCGACCTCGCCAGCCATCGCGCGCAGGCGAGCCTGCAGGCGGGCCCGGTCAGGGCTGCCCGGGGCATAGTCGTGGACCGGCTCGTTGCGGGGGAGGGGCGGCTGGAAGAGGGCCTGGCTGGACACGTCGACGCCTCCTATCTCGCTCCTAGAGGTCAGCTGGCCGGAAAGTCCCTATCGTAGCGGGCCGCCACGCTCAGTCCCAGCTGCTTCCCGAGCCTGGCGGCGGCGGCGGCGGCCGTGGCCGCGACCTGCGGAGTGGACTGGTTCTGACCTTCGGCGCTGGCCTGGTCGGCGAGCGCCTGCCCGAACGAGGCGCTGATCGCGGCCGCCTGCTTCTGGCCCACGCCGAGATGGCCATGGACGATCGTGACGTACCCGCCGGGGAAGGTCTTGGTGAGCGCCTGGTGCTGGCTGGTCATCCCGCCCGTGTCGTGGTGCGCCGTGGCCACGGCCAGCGTGGTGGCGGCGGTCTGAGCCTGGGTCAGCGTGCTGGAGACCCCGCTGGCGAGCTTGGCCCCGGCCGGGTCGATGGCGGTGCTCACGGAGGCGGTCGAGGCGGCGTAAGCGGCGGCCGCCGCTTGCTGTTCAGCCGCCCTGTCGCCGGCGCCCGCCGACTCCGCCATGCCGAGCAGGTAGACCTGCAGCTGGAGTTGGGTCTCGAGCGTGTCACGCAGCGTGGTCGCTCGGGCCTTGGGATTGCCGGGGTAGGTCTGCGGGTCGGTGTGCGCGATCACCACCGAGAGAGCGGTCCCGAAGGCGAGCTGGTGGGCGTACGCGATCGCCAGCGCCTGGTAAGCGCCGTTCCAGTCCCCGGCTGCCTGCGCGGTGATCAGCGCCTGGGTGTCGGCCACCTGCTGGCTCAGTCCGTCGGTGAGCACCGACGCGCTCGCGTGCGTGGCCACCGTCAGCGCCGAGCGCATCTGGGGCACGTAGGTGGCGGTCATGTCGCCGGCCGCCTGCTGCTGCGCGCCGGTGTTCTTGGTGTAGGCCGCGGTCGCGTCGTTGAGCACCGCGATGTCGAACTTGGTGAGCGCGTTGGCCACCTTGTCCTGGGCTTGCGGAGTGCCGGCCGGCACGACGACGCCGGCGACGGTGGCGTCATCGGCATGGAGGGCGGTGCCGTAGGTCGTGAACTCAGGAGTCCGCACGCCCAACGCGGCATCGGTGGTGCGGGCCAGCAGCAGCACATGCGCGCCCAGGGCGAGGTCGATGCTGACACGGAGGTTCTGCGCGCCGGAGGAGGCGGGCTGGCTCGAGGTGCGGGCACTTGAGGCGCCGCCCAGATCGGTCCGGGCGTTGGTGCCGCAGGCGACGAGCAGAAGCGCCGCGACCAGGCAGACGGCCGTGCCAGCGCAATAGCGCTGGATCACCGCGCCACCGTACCAAGGCACACCCGGATTTTGCCTTTCCCTACTCGGCCGGCGCCCTCTGTGACAGCACCACCTCGGTGCCGGCGAGCTCGTCGTGGCGGTCGCGCAGGGTGCGGACGCCGAGCGGAACCGCCGCCACCCGGACCAACAGCTGCGCCAGGTGGGCCCGGCTGCCGTCGACCCCGGTGATGCGAGTACCGACCATCCAGCCGCCCGGCGTGAGCCCTCCGCTCAGAGCCGGGACGATGGTCTGGGTGGCGAGGAGTGCGATGCCTCCGAGCGCGGCTCGGGTGCCCGCGCGCAGCGGATACCGGACGGCCGCGACGGAGGCGGCGACCCCGACGTCCAGCAGGCCTGCCGCCAACCGGCGCCACGGCTCCGCCGGGAGGCCGGCGCTGGGGAGCCGTCCCCGGGTCTGGAGCAGGGCGATCCGGCTGACCTCGCGGTGGAATGGGAACTGCGTGAAGCGGAAGATGGGAGCGGGAAGCCGCGGCTGGAAGCCCTCGAGGGAACTGTAGAGCCGCTCCCCCCTCCAGCCCACGCGCAGCTCGCCGACGGGCCGGCGCGCGAGGAGCCCGCCTTCGATGGGGAAGACCCAGGCCGGGTGCTGGAAGTGCGGCGCACCGAATTGGAAGAGCGTGAACGGGCCGGCCTGGAAGCGGTTCTCGCGGAAGCGGATGAGGCCGAACAGGGCGCGGGTGGTGCCGGTGAAGTAGCCGTCGCGCAGTGCGTCCGGCGAGGGCGCGAGCGGCGATAGGACCTCGTCGGTGACCGTCACGCCGGCGTCTGGCATCTCCCCATCATGCCAGCGCGTCCCGCTGCGAGCGGGCATGCTTGGGATCGGCCCATGCCTGTCCGCCGCCTCCAGACCAGCATCCTCGTCCAGGCCCCACGGCGCGTGGCCTTCGACTGGGTGGCCGATTACCGCAACGCACCGAGGGCGCTCGAAGGCGTGCGGGAATGGGAGCCCCTGGATCCAGGGCGAACCACCGGATCCGGTGCGCGGTTCAAGGTGCGGATCGGGTTCCTGGGAGTGACCGCCGCCACCATCCTGGTGCTGGACATCTGGGAGGAGCCCGCAGCCATCGGGTGGCACGCCGACGGCGGCCCGGTCGGGGTGCGCGGTCGGTGGACGTTCGCCGAGCATCCCTCGGGCACGGACGTAACCCTGTCCCTTGAGTACGAGCCCCCAGGAGGCTTGATGGGGGCGTTAGGCGTGGACCGGTTGGCGGGCTTGGGCCGCCATCGGCTGCACGCCGGCCTGGAGACGATCCGCGAGGCCGTCGAGGGCCGGGCGAGCTAGGAATGTCGATCGCGGCGGGCTTGATCGTCCTCGCCACCATGGCGGGGGTGGTGGTCCGGCCGTTCGGTCGGGGTGAAGCCTGGTGGACGACCGCAGGCGCGCTGGTGGTGCTCGGCCTCGGTGCCGTGTCGCCACCGGCCGCCTGGCGCGCCCTCACGGATCAGGGCAACGTGTTCCTGTTCCTGTTCGGGTTGATGTCCATCGCCGGCCTGGCGGATGCGGCGGGCTTCTTCGACCTCGCGGGCGCCGCTGCGGTCGCGATGGCCAGGGGCAGCGGCCGCGCCCTCCTGCTCTGCGTCTTCGGGGTGGGCGCGCTGGTCACCGCCTTCCTCTCCAACGACGCGACGGCGCTGATCCTGACCCCGGTCGTCTACGGGCTGGTCACGCGGCTCCGCCTTCGCCCTCTACCCTATCTCCTGGCCACCAGCTTCGTCGCCGACACCGCCTCGCTGTTGCTCCCGGTCTCGAACCCGATCAACGTTCTGGTCGGGGCGCGCCTTCAGCTGTCCCTCGCGCTCTATCTGCGACACTTCCTGCTCGCGGCGGTGGTGGCGGTCCTGCTCAACGCGGCGATCTTCCTGGCTCTCTTCTGGCGGCGCCTGGATCGCGACTGCCCGCCCGACTGGCGGAAGCTACTCCGGCCGGCCGCCCCCGACCGCCGGCCCCTGACGCTCACCGTGGCCGGACTTCTTGCGATCGCGATCGCCTACCTGGTCGCGGCCGCGACCGGCTTCCCGGTAGGCGTGGTGGCGGTCGGTGGCGCCGCGCTGCTGCTCCTGCTCGGCGGGTGGCGGCGGGACGCCATCTCTCGGGCCCGCGAGCACGTGAGCCTGATGGTCCTGGTCTACGTGGCCGGCCTCTTCGTCCTGGTCGCAGCCCTCGAGCAGGTGGGTCTGGTGGGCGAGTTCTCGCGATGGTTGAACGACCTGGTGCGGCCGGGACCGCCGGGGGTAGTCGCGGGCGCGCTGGCAGCCGCGATCGGCTCCAACGCCGTCAACAACGTCCCCGCCGCCACCTTCCTGGTCTCGGCCTCGAGCGGACTGCATCCTGCCGCGCAAGCGCCGTTTCTCGCCGGCACGCTGCTGGGCGCCGACCTCGGCCCTAACCTGACCCCGGTCGGCTCGCTTTCGACCATGCTCTGGCTGGTGGTCGTGCGCCGGCGCGGCATGCAGGTGTCCGCGCTCGACTACCTGAAGGTGGGGGCGGTCACCGCCCCACTGCTTCTGGTGGCCGCCGGCGGCCTGGTCGCTGCAAGCTATCGGTGATGGCCGCTGGGCTGGTCGTGGTGGGCGTCGGCGAGACCAACCCGGAGTACGCCCTGCGCGGACTTCGGGAGGTATTGGGCGACCTTCCCCGGCCTCTGCTGCTCTGCCACGTCATCGACAACGGCGCCCGCGGCGAACTGGGACTGGCGCACGGGTTCGGCCCGCACCGGCGTCATCCCGGCCACCACGCGCGCGCCGTCGCCCAGGCGGAGCGGGACGCCGCCACCGCCATTCTCGCGGATGCTTCCCGAGGGGCGGCCGGCAGCGAGACGCGGGTCGAGGAGGGCGAGCCCGGCCGTGTTCTCTGCCGGGTGGCCGCGGAGAGCGGTGCCGGACTGCTCGTGGTGGGAGCCCGCAACGGCCCCGGACCGGACGCACCGGAACCTCATTCGATCGGCCACACCGCACGTTTCGTGGTCGACCACTCGCCGTGTCCGGTGCTTCTGGTCCGCCGCGGCCGCCCCCCGGTAGGCTGAGCCATTCTGATGGGAAGGCCTCTCGGGCACGCCGTTGCTCCGGCCCGGATCGGCATGCTGGCGATCGGGGCCCGCCGTCCCCTCGTCAACCCCGCCGCCTTCCACTACGCCTCCGGGTCGATCTGGATGACGACCTCGCGCCGCGCCGTCAAGGCACAGGTTTTGCGGCACTCGCCGGAAGCGGCGTTCCTGGTTGCGACCGGGCCCGAGAGCCTGCTTTTTCAAGGCCATCTTGAGAGCTACGACCCGCTGTCGCTGAGCGGTCCCCTACGAGCGCTGCTGGGCGGCCCCAACCTGGGGTTCGCGGTGGCCGGGTACATGGTCCGTAACGCCCCCTTCGTGGGTGGGTATGCGCTCGACCTCCGTTCCATGCCCGACGCCTGGTGGCCTCAGAACCGGGTGCTGCTGCGCCTTCGTGTGACCTGGGCCCGCACCGTCTCCGAGTCGGCGCCGCCGGCAGCCGGCCCCACCCCGATCCCCGGCGTGGTCGGTCGCGCGCTGGCTCAGGTGGCCGAGGCCTACGCCTGCTGGGCGGGCAGCCACGCGCCCAGTCTGGCCCCCGCCTGGTGGGCGCCTTCCGGCCCGGGTGAGCTCGCCGCCTGGCTGCCGCCCCGGGGTCTTTCCGGGCCGCCCGCCGCAGCCAGTGGCGCCCTCGTGATCGAGCACCACCACCCGTACCGCGCCTCGCGCATGACCGGGGTCACGCTGCACGGCCGGTTGGATCCCGACACCGGCGGGCAGAGCCGGCTGGCGGCGGCGATCGAGAAGCGCTACGGGGTGCGACCGGCGGGGGGCACGCTGCTGCGCCTGGAGCCCGATCGCGTCACCTCGTGGCGCGGTTTCGACATCTCGACCCGGCCCTACCCGCGTCCGGCGGACCAGCGGCGGGCCGGCGAGGAGGCGGCTGCGCAGGCCACCGGCGGGGAAGAAGGCTGAACCCACGCTCCCCGAGTGCCGGCAGTCGGGGGTTTGCAGCGCCTGTTCCCGCAGCCCGAGTGCCGGCAATCGGGTGGCAATCGGGGGTTGGCAGCGCCAGGATTGAGGGCGTGGATCCACTCCAGACGCTGTTCGACCCCGGGAGCGCCGGCATCTCCCTGCCCAGCCCCGAGCTGGCCCGTCTCTACGGCGGCGACCTCACGCCCCCCGACGAGGGCGTCTACGCCAACTTCGTCTCGTCGCTGGACGGTGTGGTCAGCCTCGAGGGGACGTCGGGCGGCGGTCCGGCGGCGATCTCGCTCCACAGCGAACCCGACCGGTTCGTGATGGGGCTGCTGCGGGTGGTCGCCGACGCCGTCCTGGTCGGCGCCGGCACCGTCCGCGACGCCTGGAACCACCACTGGACTCCGGCCCACGTCTACCCCGACGCGGCGCCGCTCTTCGCGGCGTTGGAGCGTCCGGATCCGGAGTTGGTGATCGTGACGCTCCGGGGCGACCTCGACCCCGTCCAGCCCGCCCTCCAGGATCGGGTGCTAGTCCTCACCACCGACGCCGGCCGCGCCCGGCTGGGCACCAGGTTGCCTTCCACTGCCCGCGTGCGCTCCCTGGGCCCGGACGCACCCAGCGGCCGCCGGCTCCGGGATGCGGTGAGGCTGGAGGGGCACCGGCGCATCCTGACCGAGGGCGGCCCGACTTTGATCGGGGTGCTGCTGCGCGATCACGTGCTGGACGAGCTCTTCCTCACGCTCTCACCCGTGCTGGCGGGGCGGGAGTGGGGGGAGGTGGCCCGGCTCGCCCTTGTCGAAGGCCTGGCGCTGCCGCCTCAGGAATTCGCGACCGGCGGCCTGCGCAGCGTCCGGCGCCACGGCCGCCACCTCTTCCTCCGCTATACGTTTGGCGCCGCCCCCTGAGGCCCCGTTTCGCACGGAAGGGCGCTAAACGGGTGTCAAAGACGTCCGTTCCGCGCGAAACGGGTGTTGTGACGGCGGAGATTACAGATTGAGGAGCAAGCAAACGTGAGGGACCGGGTCAAGATCAGCTACATCGGGGCCGGCAGCGCCGTCTTCGCCCGCCAGATCGTGACCGACGTGCTGGCGGTCGAGGGCCTGGAGTGCGGCACGTTCGCCCTGGTCGACATCGACGAGGGGCGGCTGGACGTGGCACGCCGGTTGACCGAGCGCCTGGTCGAGCGGTCCGGCAAGGACTGGCGGGTGGTGGCGACCACGGATCGCCGGCAGGTGCTGGAGGGAAGCGACTTCGTTGTCAATTCGATCGAGGTCGCGGGGCGTCCCAACGTGGGGTTCGACTACGACATCCCGCTCCGCTACGGGGTCGACCAGTGCATCGGCGACACCATCGGGCCGGGCGGGATCTTCAAGGCGCTGCGCACCGGCCCCGCCTGGTTGGAGATCGCGGAGGACGTGGCCCAGCTTTGCCCGCGAGCGGTCGTCCTCAACTACACCAATCCCATGTCGATCCTGACGCTGGCGGCGACCCGGCACACCGGACTCCCGGTGGTCGGCCTCTGCCACAGCGTGCAGGGCACCTCACGCCGGCTCGCCAAATACCTCGACCTGGCGTACGAGGACCTCACCTGGCGCTGCGCCGGCATCAACCACAACGCCTGGTTCACCGAGCTCAGCCGGGATGGGGAGGACCTCTATCCGAAGCTGCGGGAGGCGGCCCGGGTGTCCGATATCTACGAGCAGGATCCGGTCCGGTTCGAGGTGATGCTGCACCTGGGCGCCTTCGTGACCGAGTCCAGCGGCCACTTCTCGGAGTACGTGCCCTACTTCCGCAAGCGGCCCGACCTGATCGACCACTACGCCCGGCCCGGGTACCTCGGCGAGTCCGGGTTCTACCGCAACAACTGGCCGCGCTGGCAGGAGAGGCACCAAGCGCAGGCGGCCGCCTGGGCAGCCGGCGAGGAAGAGATGCCGGAGGAGCGGAGCCAGGAGTACGCGTCGTGGATCGTGGAGGGGATGGTGCTGAACCGGCCGTCCGTAGTCCATGGCAACGTGGTCAACGAGCATCTGATCGACAACCTCCCCGCGGGCAGCTGCGTCGAGGTGGCGTGCCTGGTCGACGGGAGGGGGGTTCAGCCGGTGCACTTCGGTCGCCTGCCGGAGCAGCTGGCGGCGCTCAACCGCTCCCACATCGCGGTCCACGAGCTGATGGTCGAGGCGTTGGTCCGGCGGGATCGCAAGGCGGCCCTGCACGCGCTGATGCTGGATCCGCTGACCGCCGCGGTCTGCTCGCTGGATGAAATAGAGCGGCTCTTCGACGAGATGTGGGAGGCGCAGCGGCCCTACCTGAGCGTGTTCTGAGCGAGCGCGCGAGAGGGGGCGCGTAACGGCGTCCGACATCTCTTGCCGAGGGCCCCGTGGTAGGTCCGGTGGAAATAGCGAGGCGGGATGGATGCGCACATTGACGCGCCTCTCGGTCGTTGCGGGTGGAGTTCTGGCGGCGGGGTTCATGGCGCTGGTGCCTTCCCTCGCTCTGGCTGATGGTCCGCCCGGGCCACACGGATCGTTCGTGGATCCCCTCCAGTCGACCATCCCATCCACGGTCCCGGCCGAGGCGAAAAGAGCGGGGTGCAGCCTGTCCCACTGGGATGACCGCTAGTAGGCGCTCAAGGCGCCGGATGGGTGGCGGAGCCTGCCATCCCTCTTCGCTCCGCTCTTCTCCACGGGCTTGAGCCGCACCCCACCCCAGGATAGACCGGAGAGATCGGTCGTGAGAAGATGCGGAGTCCCCACCGTCTGTCCGCGAATCTGGCTCATACGGGCACCTGAGGGCCCCATCTGTGCACAACGGCCCTTCAGAGTGCGTCCGCGTCGTCGTCCTCGTATTTGAGGGCCTCGAACGGCGTGCCGCAGCGCCGGCAGCGGTACTGGAGGGTGATCGCCTGCTGCCCGAAGAGCGAGATCACTTCCGCGTTGTGGGCACCACAGCCGGGACAGCGGGGCGCGCGGTGTCGGGCCTCCTGACGGTGGTCAGGGCCGGGTCGCGCCGGCCGGGGCATGTGCCCGCTCCTCGAGTCCGCGCAGCATGGCGAAGGTGGCCGCGTCGATCGCGCCCGGCCGGGTGCGCCGGCGCACCGGATCCCACTCCGACCAGTCGATCTCGAGGTCGGGCCCGGAGAGTTGGATCCGCTCCTTCAAGCGGCCGCGCAGCTCCGCCGGTCCGGCCGAGAGCAGACCCGCCCCGGCCAGCTCCGCGACCTCCCCGTTTGGTGGTCCGAACAGCTCCAGCGCCTCGCGCCAGGCGTCGCCCAGTGGCCCCGTCGTGAGGTCGGCGGGCTCCTGGGCCAGCCAGCTGCGCCCGTGCAGCAGGTGGTATTTCTCCTCGTTGAGCATCTTGCGGAGCCGCGTGCGCAGCACCTCGGACGACCCCTCCAGCATGGCCCGGAGCAGGACCGAGACCGCGTTGTCGGTGATGGCGTTGGCGGCCACGAAGTGTGCCCAGCTCGGAAAGGAAGAGTCGGTGCAGGCCAGGTTGCGATAGGCGCCGGGGTCGTCCTGGCGCTCGGGGCCGCGCGGGTCCTCGCCCAGCGGCTCCAGGCACCCGTAGAGGACGCGGGAGTGTCCGATCTCGTCGAGGCCCATGGCGGCGGCGGCGATGTCGGCCTCCAGCGAGGGCGCGCGCACCGCCCACTCGGCATAGCGCAACCCCAGCAACTGCTTGGCGTCGGCCGCGCTGAGAACGAGGTCGGACAGCGACATCCCTACTCCCCCTCTTCCCGGCCCGGAGCCCAGAGTGTGGTGATGGCGTCCCGCGGCACGATCACCATCTCCACCCACCGCTCTTCGTCGTAGGTGGCGCGGGCGTAGGCGGCGGCCAGGTCGGCGTCGGGGGCGACCACGCTGCCGACCTGGTGGAGGGGCTCCGGGCGCACCTTCCGGGCGAAGACCTCGTACGCCTGGACGCGGTCGTGCACGCGCTTGAATTCGCGAACCGGGCCCGGCTCCGGCTCCTGCGGTGTCATACCGCGAGCCCCCACAGCTGGAGCGCGTCGCGGCCCTGGGGGCTCAGACGCCGCGCCGACCAGGGTGGATCCCACACCACGTCCACCCGCACCTCCTGGACGTCGGGCTCGCGGAGCAGCCGGGCCTCGATGTCCTCCAGGATCATCTCCGAGGCCGGGCAGCCCATGGCGGTGAACGTCAGCTTGACCCTCGCCACGCCCCCCTCCAGCGAGATGCCGTAGACGAGCCCCAGGTCCACGATGTTGACCGGCATTTCCGGGTCTTCGACATCCCGCAGTGCCTCCCGCAGACGTTCCTCGGCCGGCATGTCTAGTTGCCCTCGTGGCCATGCCGCCGGCGGAAGCGGTGGAACTCCTCCTGGAACATCGCCACCATCTCCGCGTTGCGAGGACCGCGCGCCCGCCACCGGGTCAGCACCTCGTCCCAGCTGGTGGGCCGCGAGGTGTCCCAGCGCTTCTCCTCGGGGTCGAACTCGCAGGGGAACGGGTAGTCCAGGACCCACTCCCGGGCACCGTCGGCGCGCTCCTCCCGATGGGCGGGCACCCGGATGCCGATCTCCTCGCAGTAGGGAACCACCAGAGAGAGCCACCACTGCCGGAGCTCGTCGTTGGTCTTGCCCTTGAGCCGGTAGTCGAGCTGGGTGGAGTGCCGCTTCATGGAGTCCGGCAACCCGAACCACTCCACCGTGAGCGGGAACATCCACTCCACCGCCCGCTGCAGCTCGTCGCGCGTGGAGCCGCCCGCCGCGGCCATCCGCTTCGACCAGGTGCGCCCGTTCCGAAGGTGGAAGTTCTCCTCCGCCATCACCTTGTTCAGTCCACGCTTCCAGGGGCCGTAGGAGCAGTGCTCGTGGATGTCGCCCAGGAGGCAGTAACCGGCCTGGTCATAGAAGAGGTTGGCGACGATCAGTTCCGTCCACGACTCCAGCGGCACGTCGAACGCGTACGGATAGCGGAAGTCTTTGGGGTCGCGGGAAAAGATGACCTGCTCCTGGTCGGTTCCCAGATCTTCCAGCAGGTGGTAGGCGATGTGGGCGTGGGCGAGTTCGTCCTGGATGATCGAGATGCCGGTCATGAACGCGTTGACCGACGGCGCGCGCTGTGTGGCGAGGTAGTACGCGGGGGCCGAGATCAGCTCGGTGTCGCCGGAGACGGTCAGCGTGTGGCTGAGCTCTCGCCGGTAGGCGGCGGTCATCTCGGCCGGTGACTCGATCAGATCACCGCGCTTGAGCAGCGTGTCGAAGGCGCGATTCTCGACCGGCGCGGTCGCCATATGGCGTCACCTCCAGAGACTCCCAAGGGTTTTATGTCGACATTGTCGGCGATCGTGGGTCGGATTGCAATAACCGGCGGGATCGCCAGCCGCGCCCATCCGAGTGCCCGCCCGGGCTTGCGCGGTGGCGACCGATGTTGTATGTTTTGACAAGACCGTTATCACGTTAAACCAGGAGTGAGGTATCCAAATGAAGGATCGAATGAAGGGTAAGGCGCATGAGGTCAAGGGTCGCGCCACCGGGGATCAGGGCGAGGAGCTCAAGGGCAAGGCGCAACAGAAGGTCGGCGAGGTCAAGCAAGAGGCCGAGGCCGCAACCCGGAAACGGCCGCGCCGCGACACCCTGGACCGCTGACCGGTGGTCTAGTTGGTCGTACTGATCGCGGTGGTGGTGGTATTGGCACTGGCGCTGCTGGTGCTGGGGTTCACGGCCCCGGGATTGTCGCGCCGTTTGCAGGGCCGCCTGGACCGCACCGCCAATAGGGCTGAAGGCAAGGCGGAGCCGAAGCCACAGCCGGTCCGGAGCGCCATAGAGCGCCCGGTAGAGATTTCGCAGAAAGTCGCGGACGTCGCCACCGACACGGGTCGGGAAGGCCGCGAGGAAGCCGAGCGGGTCGAGCAGTGACGAGCCGCCACTCGAGGACGTTCCGCTCGATGATGAGCGCGCCCGGGATCGCCCCCTCCGCTTGCCGCCGCGCCTGATGTCGGACGTGGACCAGCAGCCCGCCGCGGCTCGTGTGGGGAGAGGCAGTCCGAGGCGAGCTGCCGCAGCATCTCTTGGATGCCGAGCACGGGTGACGCAGCGTTGACCTGCCCGAGGTTGCGAACTCGGTGGACGTGGTCGCTCGCGAAGGTGGCGGTCGATCCCACCGACCGCTGCCGTGTGCGGGTGGGAACTACCTGGCGGTCCTCCAGAGTCACGCCCGAGTACACGTCCTCGGTGAGGGTGCCTTCGGTCACCGTGAGCGCGCCGGCGGCGTCGCCGTGGTCGTGCGGACCGGTGCCCGGTAAGAGTTCGGTGCGCGCCACCCAGGAGGGCCGCGAGCGTCAGGCCAGGGCGATCGAGCCGTAGAAGCGGGCGGCCTGGGGCTGCAGCCGCCGGTTCGCCTCACTGAAGCGGTGGAAAGCGGCCGTGCCCACCCAGCCGTCCGGCAGCAGCGCGTCCGGCAGTTCCGGGTCGCCGAACAGCGTGCGCCGGAAGGCGTGCGTGAGCCGGAACCGACGCCGGAACGCCTCCTCGTCGTCGAGGGGGCCGGCGTCCTCGAGCACGCCCTGGAAATCGCCCAGGAACCGCTCGTACCTGGCCGCCACGTCCTGGAGGTCCCACGCCCGCCGCACCATGTCCTGGGGATCGCCGGGCCAGGCGAGGCGGGCGCGCAGGATCGTCACCTCCTCCAGCGCACCGGTGCGCTCGGCCACCGCGCGCACCTCGGCCGCCAGGTCGTGCGGGGAGATGAAGAGCCCGTTGCCCAGCGAGCCCAGCCCCAAAAAGCTCAACCCCTCTCGCAGCCGGTCGCGCTCGCCACGACGGTGCTCGGGAAGCGAGTAGGCGACAACCAGCCAGTGCCCGTCCCAGGTCTCGCGGTGCCGGCTGTAGATCCGGCGTGCGCCCTCGTCGATCAGCTGGAAGCCACGTGGGCTCAGCCCGTAGCGGGGCCGGCCGCCATCGCGCTGTGAGACCAGCCAGCCCTCGCGGGTCATCCGCGACAGCGCGGAGCGAAGCGCCGAACTGGTGACGCCCAGCACCTCGGCGAGCCGGACCAACGCCTGCACCCGAACCTGCTCCGCGCCCGACGGATGGACGTAGTCCCCATACAACGTGAAGAGCAGCGCCCTCGGGTTGAGCGGCGGTCCCTCCATCCGGGCCATGGTAAGGGAGGCTCCCGACTGCCCCCTCAGCCGCTACCGCCAGGCCGCTATTCGCCCTCCCGCCACTCCGGCCGCTTGCGAAAGAGGCCGCCCCACCCGAGGTGATACCAGTGTTCCTCCTGGTAGGGCGCCAGCGCCGCCACCCCCGCCGCGTCCAGGTCCGTCTCCACGTGCTGGGAGGTGATCCGCGTCACGTGCTCGGCGGGGACGACGACGGCTTGCTGGTGCCGCGGCCCGGAGATCGCGATCCCGTGGAAGATGTCCTCCTGCTCGTCGCCCAGCAGCGATTCGGCGGTGCCGATCCGCTGGCCACTGCGATCCAGGACGGGGGCGCGATAGGGAGTGTCGGTCCAGGCGACTTGCTGCTCGGCCATGTCACCAACGTAGCGCCGCGCCCGGGCTCAGGCCAGCGTCGCCGCCTCCTCCCCCACCCGGGCCGGGATCCAGCGCCGCATCCACTCCACCAGCGCCTCGTTTTGCGCGCGGCGGATGGGTGGCGGACCGAAGATCGCGCCTCCATGCGGCACTCCAGGGAGGCGCAGCATCTCCACCGGGCAGCCGGCCAGCGTCAGCGCCGCGTAGAACTGCTCCGACTGCTCGGGCGGGCACCGCATATCGGACTCGCACTGGACCAGCAGTGTGGGTGTGGTGCAGCGGTGCGCGTACGTGATGGGCGAGATGCGGGCGTAGATCTCCGGCACCTCGTGGGGAGCACCGCCGGCTTCGGCGACCGCGAACCACAGGCCCAGATCCTGCACCCCGAACATGCTCACGAAGTTGGTCACCGGGTTCTCGGGCACGGCGGCCTTGAAACGGTTGGTCTGACCCACGATCCAGCAGCTCAGATTGCCGCCACCCGAGAGGCCACAGACGCCGAGCCGGTCGGGGTCGGCGAGTCCCATCTCGACGGCGCGGTCGACGGCCGCCATCAGGTCGCGATAGTCATGGTTGCCCCAGTCGCCACGGATCTTGGTCGCGAAGGCGTCGCCGTAGCCGGTGGAGGCCCGATGGTTGGCGAGGATCACCCCGAACCCGGCGCCCGCCAGCAGCTGCATGTCGAGGTGGAAGTCGTGTCCGAAGGCTCCGTGCGGCCCCCCGTGGATGTAGAGGACGGCGGGGTGGGGCGCCGATACTTCCGCGGGTTCGAGAAACCACCCTTGCACACTTTCGCCGTCGGCACCTCGCGCCGCGATCTCATGGACGCGCGGGAGCGTGACCCCGGCCAGCACGTCGTCGTTGAGCGTGGTGAGCCGCCGCACCTGGCCCTCGCCGGCATCCCCGTCCCAGAGGTAGAGATCCCGTGGCCGGTCAAAGTCCGAGCCTGCGAAGAGCACACGCCGGCCGGTACTCGCCAGCGGCACATCCTCCTCGCCGTCCGGCGTCAGCTGCTCGAAGGCGTCGGGTCCGGAGAGTGAGATGCCGAACAGCGGCGCACTGCCGCCGCGCTGGACCGAAAGCACCGCTCGCCCGTCGCTCAGGAACCGGATCCGGGGCAGCAGGGGGGCCGGCGGCGTGTCGCCCTGGAAGACGCCACCCACCTGCCCCTCCAGGGTTTGAGTGCGAGGAGTGAAGGTGGTGAGGTCGGGATCGCTGATGTAGAGCTCCGACTTGGACCCGACCGGGCGGTCGGCGTGCATTCCGACCAGGAGCGCGAGGCGGCCATCGGGCGCGAAGTCGAGGGCGATGAGCGAGCCTCGACGGTGCGGCAGGTCCCGGACCGTCCCCTCCAGGTCGACCAGCCGCGCGCGAGGCCAGAAGGTGCTCTCCGCGGGCTCGAAGCCGCCGGTGTAGACGAGCGCTCGACTATCCGGCGTCCAGCGCGGGTTGGTGTTCATCCGGGCATCGTTGGTGATCTGGCGCGCCTCACCGCCTGCGGCCGGGACCACCCACAGATCCTGCTTGACGTCATCGATGTAACCGAGCATGTCGAAGCGGTAGACGGCACGTGTTATGCGGTAGGGCTTGGAGCGGTCGCGTGGCTCGCTCTGAGGGCCGGCCGTGAATGCGATGAGCCGGCCGTCCGGCGACCACAGCGGCGGAGTCGTGACGCCCTGCTCAAGAGCCGTCAGGGGTCGCGCCTCGCCGCCATCGACGGCGATGACGTGGATCTGATTCTTGCCCGTCCGGTCGGAGACGAAGGCGACCTCCTTGCCGTCGGGCGAGAACGCTGGCCAGGTGTCCTTGCCGGTGCCGGCCGTGAGGCGCCGGCTCTCGCCACTCTCCACCTCGATCAGCCAGAGGGCGCAGTGATCGCGCTCCGCTTGGGGGTCGGTGGTGAATTGCGCGTAGACGGCGAGCCTTCCGTCCGGAGACAGGTCGGCCGCCTCGATAAAGCGCATCCGGTCGAGGTCGTCCTGATTGAAGCCGTGCCGATTCCCGGTTGTCACGCGCGCTCTTCCTCCTCCGCCACGGCGGCAACCCTGTGATGCCTGGTCGCCCTATCTTTGCGCGGGTGGGGTGCAGCATGCAGTGGGCGGTGTCGCGGTGACCGACCAGGAGAGAGGAGAGGAATGGCGCGGAAAGGTCGGCGCCCTCGAGCGCGAAGAGCTCGATGCGTTCCTCCGGGAAGGTCACCTGATGCGACTGGCGTGCGTGGGTGATGACGGGTGGCCCTACGTCATCCCCTGCTGGCATGAATGGGACGGCGGCGCCTGGTGGGTGATACCGCGCGAGCGGTCCATCTGGGCGCGGTATCTGGAGCGAGAGCCGAAGTGCGCGGTGACCGTGGACGAAACCGGCCGCCAGCGCAGGGTCGTCGCCAGCTGCCTTGCCGACTTGGTCGAGCGGCCCAATGTCAACGGTCGGTGGGTCGCGATCGCGGAGCGGATGTCGTCTCGGTATCTCGGCGAGCACGGCCCGAGCTACCTCGTCCCCACCCGCGACAAGCCGCGATGGCTGTTCAGGTTGCGCCCGGTCTACCTGAGGACGTGGCAGGGCGTCGGTTGGGCCCGGCGATATGGCTGAGGTCGCCGTCTTTGACCCGCGCCTGCTTGAGCACCCCGGTCTGCGTTCTTCTGAGAGGTGAGCATCGATGGAATCCATGCGTGTCGCGCTCGGACAGTTCAGCGAGATGACGGAGGAGAAGCTGCTCTTCGCTCAACAGCTCGGCCTGAAGAGCGTCCAGATGAACCTGCTCCGATCGTCCATCCCGGGCGAGGCCGTCTGGACCTACGAGGACCTGGCCCGGCTCGCGGCCCGCGCCGGCGCCCACGGGCTGCGACTGGAAGCGATCGAAAACGTGCCCGTCCACTTCTATGACAAGGTCATGCTCGGGCTGCCCGGACGCGACGAGCAGCTGGAGAACTACCGGCAGATCATCCGTAACGTGGGGCGTGCCGGCGTCCCGATCCTGGGGCACCACTTCATGCCCAACTCGGTCTGGCGAACGCCGGCCCGCAACGGAAGAGGCGGTGCGCGCGTCACCTCGTTCCACCAGGACGAGCTTGATGCCCGCGTCGAGGCGGACCAGCTGGAGCGGACCGCGCAGGGGCGGACGGATGTGCTGGAGCGCCTGCAGAAGGCGCGGCAGGAGCCGATCAGCGAAGAGCGGATGTGGTCCCACTACGCCTACTTCTTGGACGCCGTGCTGCCGGTCGCGGAGGAGGCGGGGGTCCGGCTGGCGCTGCACCCCGACGACCCCCCGGTGGCGGAGCTGGGGGGCATCGCACGCCTGTTCCGGAGCGTGGACGGGTTCAAGCGGGCGGAGACGCTGGCCAAGGGGAGTCCCGCCTGGGGGCTCGACCTCTGCCTGGGCTGTTGCTCGGAGATGGCCGGCGGGGCGGCCAACGTCAAGGCCATGATCGAGCACTTCGGGCCTCGCGGGCGCATCTTCTACGTCCACTTCCGCGACGTCAAGGGCACCGTGCCGTCGTTCGATGAGTGCTTCATCGGCGACGGCAACTACGACGCGCCGGAGGTGATGCGGCTCCTGCGGCGGAACGGCTTCGCCGGCTTTCTGCTCGACGACCACGTGCCGCACATGGTCGACGACAGCGACTGGAACCATCGGGGTCGGGCGCACGCGGTCGGGTACCTGCAGGGGCTGCTGGCCATGCTTGAGAGCCACGAGCGGGAGGTAGCGCGGGCGCCCGCGTGAGCCGGTCTGAGGATGGGGGCCGTCTCTCTACATTCCGGGCTTACGTGGGCACCGGAATGCCCCCGGTGTAGAGAAACGGCCCCATTAGCCGCGTACGACTACATGGAGTTCGGGGCCATTCGAGGTGGCGGCAGCCTCCGCGGCCGCACGCTCATGGGCTCGCCTTTGGTGTCGAACGGCAGCGTGGCGAGGAACCGGGGCGCCTGCCGGGCATGCGTCACGGCCTCGAAGCCCGACGCGAGGGTGATCAACGTCGGCTCGCTGAAGGCGGTCCCGATGAAGGCCATCCCGACCGGGACGCCGAACGACAGGCCCATGGGGACGTTGATCATCGGATAGCCGACGATGGCGGCCGGCGAGGTGCTCGAGATGATGAAGTGGTCGCCATTGATCAGGTCCGTGGGCCAGGGCGGGTTCCCGCTAGGGGCGACGATGGCCTGCACATTGTTGTTCTTCAGGATCTGGTCGATGCCCTCGGTCGCGCCGAAGAGTTTGTCGTTGGCGAGCGCGGTCGCGTACGAGAGCCCGGTGGCGGCCTGGACGACGGTGGTGCTGGTGATGTCGAACGTCTCTGCCTGGAGAAAGACCTCCTGCCCGAAGAACGGCATCTCCTGCGCGGCATGTGCGTTGTTGAACGCGATCGCGTCCGCCAGCGTGCCTCCCGCCAGCGGCACACCGACCCGGGTCGAGAGGTACTTCTGCAGATCCCCCTTGAAGTCGAAGTCGAGGACGGTTGTCTCAGATGTCCCCGACTGGATGTCGGAGAAGTGCGTGAACGTGACGTCGACGAGCGTCGCGCCCGCGTTTTGCATCGCCGTCAGCGCCGTCTCGAAGATGGCATCGAGGTGCGGGCTGAAGCCCTCGTACTGCCGCGCGACACCGAGGCGTACGCCGCTGAGGCCATTTGGATTCAGGAACTTCGTGTAGTCGGCCGGGATCGGGTTCGGCCTTACGGCCGTCGCCGGATCGCGCGGGTCGGGAGTGCGCTGCACGATCGCGGTCAGCACCGCGGCGGCGTCCGCGACCGTGCGCCCATGTGGGCCCACCGTGTCCTGCGTGTGTGAGATCGGCACCACCCCGCCGCGGCTCGTCAGGCCCACGGTGGGCTTGATGCCGACCACACCGTTGTTGTTGGCGGGCGAGATGATGCTGCCATCCGTCTCGGTGCCGATCGAAACCGCGGTGAAGTTGGCGGAAGTCGCAGCGCCCGATCCCGAGCTGGAGCCGCTTGGGTTCCGGTCCAGCGCGTACGGATTGTTGCACTGACCACCGCGGCCCGACCATCCGCTGGATGAGAAGAAGGAGCGGAAGTTGGCCCACTCGCTGAGCGTGGTCTTGCCCATGATGACGGCGCCGGCGGCCCGCAGGTTGGCGGCCACCGTCGCGTCCTGCCGGGCCGGCGTCCCCACCAGGCCCAACGATCCCGCCGCGGTCTGCATCTTGTCCCTGGTGTCGACGTTGTCTTTGAGCAGGATCGGGATGCCGTGGAGCGGTCCCCGCACCTTGCCCGCCCGGCGCTCGGCGTCCATGCTGAGGGCGATGTCCCTGGCGTCGGGGTTGACCTCGATCACCGAGTTGACGGTCGGTCCCCTCTGGTCAAGAACCCGGATTCGAGTCAGGTAGAAGTTGACAAGGTCGATCGAGCGCAGCTGACCCGCTGCCATCGCCGCCTGCATCTGGGCCACCGTCATCTCATCGATGTCACTCGGTGCCCTCGCCGCAGCCGCCGCCGGGACGGTGCCCAGCGCGGCCAGCGCGCCGGCCCCGGCCACGGCACCGGTGCCGAGCCTCAAAAGGTCGCGACGGCTCAGCCCCGACGTCTTCCTCTCCCTCATCGAATGCCCCCCTTGGTCCCCGCCTGATCCCCAGGCCCCACGCTCGACAGCTTCACGGGGAACGTACAGCCTGCGCACCCGGCAGTCAAGGACATTGACGTCGGGGGGCGTTCGTGGAACACGGGAACGACGATCGCCGGCGCGCCGGGAGGTCGGCGCATGCCGGCGGTAGGCCGCGTCGAGCGGAGACCAGGGGGAGGTTGACCTTCAAGCACGCTTGAAGCTGTACGGTCCAGTTGATGGTGCAGACGACCATGCGGATCGGACAGCTCGCGAAGGCGGCCGGGGTCGCGACCTCGGCGCTGCGCTACTACGACGCGGCCGGTCTGCTCGGCCCGGCCACCCGCAGCGAGGCCGGCTATCGGATCTACCAGCCGGGCGCGGTGGGGCGGCTTCAGTTCATCCGGCGAGCGCAAGCGCTCGGTCTCTCTCTGCGCGAGGTCCGCGAACTCCTGGAGAGCCGGGACGGCGACGTCGGCGCTGAGCGGGATCGGGTGCGTCACGCGGTCGCGCACAAGCTGGCCGTGACACGACAACGCGTGGCGGCACTGCAATCGCTGGAGGAAGAACTCCAGTCGCTCTATATCCGGCTGCTCCGAACGCCGGGGCCGGAATGTGGCCATGTGGGGGACTGCGCCTGCTGGCTGCCCACCCATCAGGAGGTGAAGATGATGGATCAGGAAATCGCGTGCTGCGGACAGGAAGGGTGCCCGGACTGCAGCTGCACCCGCGGTGAGCCCTGCGACTGTCCCGATTGCCCCTGCTGCCAGTAAGCACGCTCGGCCGTCGCGGCGGCGAACGTAAAAGGCGGGCTGATCCGCCGATGCTGCAGGGTGCTCCGGAGTCCACACTGTAGAACGAACGAGCTACCATGTGGATATGAGGCAGGTCGGCATCCGGGAGCTGAAGCAGAATGCGAGCGCTGTGGTAAGGCGCGCTGTCGCGGGCGAGACGATGGAGATAACGGACCGGGGCCGGCCGGTAGCCCGGATCGTTCCACTGCGCTTTGGGAGTACGGTCGATCAGCTGATCGCCGAAGGGCGCATGACCCCGCCCGCGGGGAAGGTGAGGGAATACGCCCCGCTACCCCCTGTACCCGGTCGTCCGCTCCTCTCCGAGGCACTGGCCGAGCTTCGCCGCGATGAGCGATAAGTACGTCTACCTCGACACCTCGGCCTTCGCCAAGCTCGTCATGACCGAACCGGAGTCGGGCGCGCTCATCCGCTTCCTGCGACGACGCCCCCTGCAGGTCACGGCCACGCTGCTTCGCACCGAGGTCCTCCGGGCCGCACTGCGGGTGTCGCAGAGTCACCTGGCGCAAGCTCGCCGGCAATTGGCGGGCATCGCCTTCGTCGACCTGGGCCGCCCCCTGCTCGACCATGCCGGAACACTGGAGCCGGCCGGCATCCGGTCGCTTGATGCCGTCCATGTGGCGGCGGCGCTGACGCTCGGTGACGACCTGGGCGAGTTTGTGACCTATGACCACCGGATGGCGGACGCGGCGCGCCAGTGGGGCCTGGCGGTTGTCTCACCCTCTTGAGGTGTCGTCCGCGCTGCCCGCTCGGCCTCCTCGGCACTCGAACAGGCCGTTCCTGCACCCCCCCAACGGCGCCGTGACCTGCCCACTGGCTGAGCCCCAGAGTGCGGCACGTCCCGGCCTGCGGAAGTGCCAGTGGGGGCTTCCAGGGTGCCCGGCGAGTTCCCGATGGCTCGCGATGACCTCACCCCGGGGCGGCGACGGCGAATCCCTGTGCTTGGGCGGCGGTGGTCATTCGCTGATCGTAGGTGAGAAGCACCCCGAGATCGGGACCCAGTGAGGATGCGGCGGCGAGGTGGACGGCATCCAACGATCGAATGTTCGGCGGGCCCAGCAGGCCAGCCTGCCGGAGGAGGGCGCGATCGACGTCGATCATGGCGATACCGAGCAGCGCGTTCTGCACGCGCCCGACCCGGACAACGGGCTGGCGCTGTGCCGCCCGAACAGCTTCGGTCCACAGCAGTGACGACGAGACCCGAAGCGGCCACCGCCTCAGGTATGACGCGAGCGCACCCGACTCGGGTTCCGGCCAGCACAGCTTGACGAATGCCGAGGTGTCCAGGTAGGCGTAGCTGGACGTCGCAGCCAACTCAGACCGGTGCTCCTATCGCTCGTGCGAACGCAGCTCGGCCAGGATTTCCGAGCCGGTCCGCTCTCCTGGTGCCAGAGGCGGCGGCGGACCCAAGGTGAGGAGGTCCCGGCCATCCTCCGGAGGCGTCATTCGGCCTTCAGCGATCAGCTGGGCAGCGGGGCTCGGCCGGACGGATACGATGCGAGCGATTGGACGCCCATGATCGGTTATCTCTACCGTCTCGCCGTCCTCGACTTTCCGGAGCGTGGCACTGAGGCCGCTTTTGAGCTCGCGGATCCCGACTCTGATCACCACGATATTGTAGCCACTTGGGGTCACATTTCGGGATGAACCCGCGACTCGGCGCCAGTCTACCTGGCCGGGAGAGGGCCGTCTTCCCCTCCCTGTGCCCACGGCTGGTGCGGCGATGAGCGGGGTCAGGTCGGGAGTGCAGACGACCGGAGGTTTCGGACGCTGGGAGCGGCGAGAACCGCCATCGAGGAGAAAAGCGCCCAACCGGCAGCGAGGATCAAAGTCTGGCGCGCACCGATGGCGGTCGCCAGTGGGCCGGCGATCGCGAACCCGATCGGCATGAATACGGTCGAACCGAACCAGTCGTAGGCGCTGACCCGTGACAGCACCTCACTGGGTACGTGCCGTTGCATGGTTGTCTCCCACACCGTGTCGAAGACAGACAGTCCTACACCCGCAACCCCCGCGCCGACTGCGATCAACCAGGCTGAGGTGGGAACCGCGATCAACGCGAGGGGGACGGCGAAAGTCGAGACTGAGAGGGTGGCCGTGACCAGAGGGCGTGACGAACGCAGGCGGAGCGCCAGCAGGCCTCCGACGATGCTGCCCACGCCGAACACTGCGTTGAACAGGGCCCATGTCGCCGCGCCGCCCAGGTGTTGTTGGGTGACGACTGCGCCGACCACCATGAACGGTGCGTAGGAGAGCGCGTCAAAGGTCGCGAACTGAACGACGATTAGCCAGAGCCAACTACGGGAGCGGAACTCTCTCCACCCTTCGAGGAGTTCGCGGAACAGCGACGCCGAAGCCTCGTGGGCCCTCGTCGGGATGCGTAGGTTGGAAAGGCTGAGTGCGCTGACGAAGTACGTTCCAGCGTCGATGGCGATCGTCCATCCCGGCCCACTGGAGGCAACGATCACTCCGGCGATGCTGGGCCCCGCGACCTGGCCCGCAGCCATGGCGAGCCCCCGCAGAGCATTGGCCTGCTGGAGCCGATCACTAGGAACCATCTCCGCGATCAAGCCGGTGAGCGCCGGAC
Source organism: Candidatus Dormiibacterota bacterium (assembly GCA_963790575.1). Lineage (GTDB taxonomy): Bacteria > Chloroflexota > Dormibacteria > Dormibacterales > Dormibacteraceae > CAVTSA01. Next base: position 700,468 of record CAWBPD010000012.1, read on the forward strand.
CGAAGAAGGCCTCGCCTGCGCCAAGCACCGCCGCCGCCGCTGCGAAGACCCAGAGTGGCGGGTGTCCGGTCAGGAGCAAGATCGCCAGCATTCCCTGCGAGCAAAAGCGAACCGCATCGGCCATCAACATGCTCAACTTGCGCGGAAATCGGTCGGCCACCACCCCGGCGACAAGAAGCAAGGCGACCAGCGGGACCGTCTCGGCGGCCAGCACCGCACTGACGCCGGTGACTCCGAAGCCTTCGTCGAGGACTCCGAAGGTGAACGCCACCGGGGCCATGGCGGCACCGATGACGGAGGTCGAGAATCCGATGAAGAAGAGACCGAAATTGCGCTGGCGGAGGACCCCGAACCAGGGCTCCAGCCGCACGATCGGCAGGATACGCTGCCACCCTCGGGGACGTGTCGTCCGACCGCCGCATTCCTGTCCGATCTCTGAGCCCGGCATGATCAGGTGACAGCCACTCGCGCTCAGAGCTAACCGGGCGGATGGCCGGCGTCGGGGAGGGCGGCGTGTATCACTTCGTGCACCAGGACCGCGCCAACCTCGACGGAGTCCGCGAGCATGGGCGAGACGAAGATCTCCGGGCGCCCCGCGGCAGATGCCTCGACCTTCCAGCACTCTCCGTGACGCGGTTTCGGCGTGCGTCTCCGTTCTGGGACGGCCAGCCACATGAGACGGCGATCTCGTCAGGGAGCGGAGAACCGATGGGCTCTGTTCGGTGCCCCCTTCGAGGAGCTGTATGTCAGGGACAGCGGCATCGTGGGCTGGAAGGCGAGGGCGGACCGGGCCACCGAGGTCGAGCGGCTGCTACAACGTGCGGCTCTCATGTGGTTGGTGGCTCGTTCCTGTCCTCAGCCGATGACGCGAACGTATTCCCGATCCTTGCCGACGAGCGTGTCTGCGATTCGGCCGTCGAAGGTGACGAGGCGCGCCTTGTGGGCTGAGGCAAGGTTCACCAAATGGATGTCGGTGACCTGGCGGTAACCAACCAGACCGTCGAGCGCGATCGCGGGTGTGGTGAAGGTCGCGTCGTCAGGAAGGAACCGTGCGCGAGTGTCGCTCTTGACGCTGCCCAGCGACACCAGAGCCTCGGCCCGTGATACGGGGCTTCCCATGACCGATTGATTGAGCGTCAACCGGAGGAAGCCGGCCTCGGTGATCGGGGTCGTGAGGTAGCCGGCCGTCTCCGAGAACCAGTCCAGCGCCTGTGCATGATGGACGTGCCCCGGGTGGAGCAACGCAATCAGGAGATCGACGTCGGGGAGGTCGGCCAGGTCAATCTTCTGCGAGGGCATCTGCCACCATCTGGTCGGTAATCACGTGCCGGTCCCCGGTGGTGGGCAGCAGGACCAAGCCGCGCACTGCCTTTCGGGCCACCGGCTGCTCCGCGACGAGACCGCAAAGCCCGAGCTCCGACACGGCGGCGCCGAGCGTGATCCCACGCTGATGCGCGCGGGCCCTGGCCGCAGCAAGAAGACGCGGGTCGAGGTCAAGTGTTGTCCTCATATCAAGATCCTTCAAGTGCCCGCATCACGCATCTCGCATCAGACTGGATAGCACGTTCGTGCCGATGTCGAGTGGATATCGCCGCCGGCCCTGCTTGGGGACGAAACGCCGACCAATGGGGTGGCCAATGGGGCTCGAACCCACGACCCCCAGATCCACAATCTGGTGCTCTGCCAACTGAGCTATGGCCACCGCGACACGCCTGTCGAGACGAACCCCGAGTTTACCAGCCGCCCGGCACGATCCCGGAGGGGAGACTGCGATCCCGGCTGGTCGTCGTATCGTCCGCCCCGGTGCCGAACCCCAGACTCAGAACTCCGCACCGGCGCACCCTGCAGCAGCTGCTCGCCACCCTCGCCGCGCTGCTGGCCGTCGCCGGGGGCCTGGTTGCGACACCGGCGGCGGCCGCGGTCACCGCAGGCGTCCCTCCCGGTCAGACTCATCACGGCACGTTGACGGTGCGCGCCCAGGCGGCCTCGATCCAAGGCACCGTGGACGGAAACCTGAGCGTGCAGGACCAGGCCACGGTGACGGTGACCGGCGAGGTGACGGGGTCTCTCCGTGCCTACGGGAAGAGCACCGTCGTCATCGGTTCCGGCGGCAAGGTCGATCAGGGCCTCCTCCAGTCCACCGGGACTCTGCGCATCCGATCCGGGGCGCAGGTCGGGAAGGGTCTCAACACGTACAACCTCTCCGGTCCGGCGGGGGTGGATGGACGCGTCACCGGCCCGGCGCGCATCTCGGCGAGCGGATTGCAGCTCGGCCGGCAGGGCGACGTCGCCGGCGACCTCTGGGTGTGGGCTTCGCGTATCCAGCGGGTGCAGGTCGATGGCACCGTGTCCGGCTCTGTCCACGTCTCGGGGAGCGACCTCCATCTCGGCCGGACGTCGCACATCCGCGGGTCGACCAAGGTCTACTCCGGCAAGGTCGTCAAGAACTGAGGGACGGCGCTCAGCCGGCTTTGACCGCCCAGTCCTGATCGTTCCAGGTGAGCCCCTGGCCGCTCGAGTTGGGCTCGATGCCGGCGTCCTTGGTCGACCACCCGAAGAGCTCGGGGTTCTGGAACAGCGGGAGCGTCACCATGTCCTTCCACAGCAACGCGTCGGCCTGGTTGAAGTCGTTCGCCTCCTGGGTCGGGTTGACGGCGTTGACGCCCTGCTGCAAGAGCTTGTCTTCCTGCGGGTTCGCGTAGTGGTCCCAGTTCGAACCACAGAGGTCGCCGTTGTTGTACGAGCAGTAGATCGACTGTACTCCGGATGGGAACGGCGACAGTACCCAGGCGATGAGCATGATGTCGAACTCTCCATGCGTCTGGATGTTCCCGAGGGCACTGGCCGGGTAATTCTGGATGTTGATCTTGACGCCGGTCTGCTGCATCTCGGACTGGAAGAGCTGCTCGATCTCCTGACGCGTCACCACGCCTGCCGTCGTGATGATCGTGAAGGTGAGGTCCTGACCCGTCTCAGGGCCGAAGTTGGGGTGGAAATAGCCGTCTGAGCCCATCGTCATGTTCGCCTGCGCGAGCAGCTGCTTCGCCTTGGCCGGGTCGTACTTGCCGTAGCCGGCACTGTTGTCCTTGTACTGAGGTTGGGTCGCCATGAAGATGTGGTTGTTCAATGGCTTGATCTTGGGGTCGACCTCGTCCGCCGTCCGTTTCACGATCGCCTCCCGATCGGTGCCATATGCGATCGCGTGGCGGACGTTCACGTTCGCCAGGTAGGGGTTCCCCTCGTTGAAGTCGATGTGTTGGAACTCGAGGTTAGGCGCCACCTTGACAGTGAAGCCGGGGATGCTCTTCACCGAATCAAGAAACTCGACGTTGGGCACCATCGGATTGACGATCTGGACTTCGTTGTTCTGGACCGCCGGGGGCTGCTGGGCATCGTTGGCGATGATCCGGAAGACCAACTGACTCAGCTTGGGCTTCGGGCCCCAGTACCGGGGGTTCGGCACCTCGACCAAGGCCTGGCCCTTGGAGTAGCTCTGCATCATGTAGGGGCCGCCCGAGACCTGTACCGCCGGCCCGAAGGTCTGGAAGCCGTCGTTGAACCCAACCTTCTTGGCGATGTGGGCCGGGACCATGGGACTGAAGAGCGATGGCCAGTCACCAAACGGCTGCGCGAAGACAACGGTCACCGTCTTTCCGTTGTTGGAGCCGGTCACGGTTTTGATCGAGCTGTAGCCGGTGGTGCCTCCCGGCTCGAAAGGCTGGCCGCCGACATCGGTGAACCGTGGGTCCCCGCTCTGCGCCTCCCAGTTGTAGATGAAGTCCTCGGCGTTGATCGGAACGCCATCCGACCAGACCGCTTTGGGATTGATCTGATAGACGATCGTCTGAGGGTTGGTGCTGGTCACTTTCGCGCTGGTCACCAGGTGCGTGTCAAGGTGCGCCTTGAGGTCCGGATCCACGATGAAGACCGAGGGCCAGACCTGGTTCTGCACTTCCCCCAACTGGAAGGAGCTGTTGTTCGCCTGCAGGATGTTGAAGCCAGGCAGTTCCTCGTCGAGCGCGAACGTGATGGTGCCGCCGGCTTTGATGGCAGAGCCGCTTGAGCTCGCGTTCGGCGCGGCACCGCAGGCAGCCAGCAGCAGAGCGAAGGCGGCCAGGACCGCGACGCGAGCAGTCGCGAGCGTCCGCACGCGACCACAACCGGGAAGGACTCGATACATCCTATCGCCCTCCTTTCGCCCATCCCTCCGCCTGGAACAGGCTCCCCGTCACGAAACCACACAGCCGCCGGGCCACCTCAGGCTAGGGCGAGCGCGCCGCCCTGTCAACGCCCGCGTTCACCTCGGGTTCATCCGGTCCCGGGTAACGTCACCCGGCGCATCCGAGTTGCATGACCGTGGAGTCCCGCCGTCCCAAACCCTCGCGCGCATCCGGCCCCTCCGGCCGGGCGCGATCCGCGCGGCCCCCGCGCGGGTACGGTTACACGTCCTCGTACCGGCCCCGGCCGCGGTCGCACCGCGCCCGGCGGGGCCGGGGCGGGGTGGTGATCCTGGTCGCGCTGCTGGGGGTGGCCCTGGTGGCCGGCCTCGTGACCCTGCGCAGCGGGGCGCTCACGAGCTGGCTGGAGGTCTCGCAGACGTCCTCCCCGGTGCGGATCGCGATCGTCGACGCCGCCAAGAGTCAGGTCGGGTACACCACCGACCCGCAGGACACCTACTGCAACAAGTTCAGCGCCTACTGGGGCGCGGGGTACAGCCAGGACCAGAACGGTGAGGCCTGCGCCGCCGGCACCGCCTCCCAGGAGTGGTGTGCCGACTTCGCCGCCTGGGCGTGGCAGAAAGGAGGGATCTCCTTCACCTATGGCTACGGTTCGGGCCAGCTGAACGGGGGCTCGATCAGCTTCTACAACTGGGCGGTGGCGAACGGGACCTGGCACCCGGCCGGCAGCGGGTACCTGCCCCAGCCGGGTGACGTGGCGATCTACGGGATCAACTCGAGCGCGACCTGGGCTGCCCACGTGGCGGTCGTCACCGGCTACCAGCGGTTCACGCACGCGCCGTACGCGATCAACGGTGACGGCGACCTGGGCGGGTTCAGTGTGGTGGTCGCGATCCCTGACGAAACCCGGGCCGCGATCTCAGGCGACGAAGAGCTCTCCGGGTACGCCTCGCCGGTGCGCTGAACCCCGATCGCCGCTTATCGGAGAAAGGGCCGCCTGAAGCTCCTCCCAACGGGCCGCTGCCCGGGACCTGGCCTACGTCTTGGGACCGATGCGGCGTGGGGCATCATGGTGGTATGGTTTGCGCGTGAACGTTCTCGACAGAACGACCCCACCCAGCAGCGGCTCCTGCGCGGAGGAGGTCCAGCGGCTCCTGCATGAGCTGCAGTGGCTGCTCAGCGAGGCACGACGGACCCAGCTCTCCGAAGGGGTGAGCCTCGGTGAGGCACAGTGGTTCCGCTCCGTACTGATCACCATCGCTCGGAACCCGAACATCACCGTGAATGAGATCGCGCGCCAGATCGACGCCCCCAAGAGCCGGGTCTCGGTGCTGGTCTCGACGCTGGCCGAGCAGGGCATCCTGCGGCGCGAGCCCGACCCTCACGACCGGCGCCTGGTGCACGTGGCGCTCACCGACCAGGGCAAGCGCTGGCTGCACCGGATGCGCGGCCAGTACCATCGGGCGTTCGCGCGGCTCCTGTCGCCCCTCGATGAAGACGAACTCGCCACCGTCGCTTCCGGGCTCGGACTGCTGTGCTCGGTCCTGCGGCCGGCGGTGGGGGAGGCAGGCGCCGTGAAGGAGGGCCACCCCGCATGGTGAGCTGGTTCGCCGGCCGCTACCTCCGCCCGCACTGGAGGGCCCTGGTGGTGATCGTCCTGCTGGTCGCCGCGCAGACGATCGGAAACCTCTACATCCCGAACCTCAACGCCGACATCATCAACTACGGCGTCGTCAAAGGGGACATCGGGTACATCTGGCGCACTGGGGCCGTGATGGGCATGATCGCGGTCGCGATCGGGGTGCTGGCCATCGTGGCCGCCTACCTGTCCGCGCGCACCGCGATGGCGATCGGGGCCGAGCTCCGGGCGTCCGTCTTCAGCAGCGTGCAGAAGTTCTCGATGCAGGAGATGGACCGGTTCGGCGCCGCCTCGCTGGTCACCCGCAACACCAACGACGTCCAGCAGATCCAGAACTTCCTCCAGGTCGGCCTGGCGATGATGATCATGGCGCCGATCACCGGCATCGGGGGCGTCATCCTGGCGATCAACCAGGACGCCAAGCTCTCGCTGCTGCTGTTCGTCGTGGTCCCCCTGATGGGCGCGATCATCGCCCTCATGCTGACGCGGGCGACACCGCTCTTCCGCGCCATGCAGGGCAAGATCGACCGCCTGAATCAGATCGTGCGCGAGCAGGTGACGGGGATCCGGGTGATCCGGGCCTTCCTGCGCACCCGCTACGAGGCGGAGCGGTTCGACATCGCCAACGCCGACCTGACCCAGAACGCCCTTTCCGTCAACCGGCTCTTCGCCTTCGCGATCCCGGCGCTGATGTTGGTGATGAACCTCTCCAGCGTGGCGGTGGTCTGGTTCGGCGGCCATCTCATCTCCAGTGGCGAGATGCCGGTCGGCAACCTGACCGCCTTCCTCTCGTACATCCTTCAGATCCTGATGTCGATGATGATCGCGGTGATGATGGTCATCTTCATCCCCCGAGCGGTGGCCAGCGGCGTCCGCATCCGCGAGGTCGAGACCACCGTCTCCAGCATCGAAGACCCCGACGTCCCTGAAACCCCCGCCCACCTCGAGGCCACGGTCGAGTTCAAGGACGTGGACTTCGGTTATCCGGGGGCCGAGCACCTCGTGCTCCAGGACCTCAACTTCACGCTGCGTCCGGGGCAGACCTCGGCCGTGATCGGCTCCACCGGCGCCGGCAAGACGACGCTCGTCAATCTGATCCCGCGCTTCTTCGACGTCACCGGCGGGGAGGTGGTGGTGGACGGGCTCGACGTCCGCCGCCAGGAGCTGGACACGCTGCGCTCACGCATGGGCCTGGTCCCGCAGCGGGCGTACCTCTTCAGCGGTACCGTCGCCGACAACCTCCGCTTCTCGAAGCCGGACGCCACCGAGGAGGAACTCTGGCACGCGCTCGAGGTGGCGCAGGCGAGCGGCTTCATAAAGGAGATGCCGGGGCAGCTCGACGCTCCCATCGACCAGGGCGGCAGCAACCTCTCCGGTGGTCAGCGGCAGCGAATGTCGATCGCGCGTGCCCTGGTCCGCCGCCCCGCCGTTTATCTCTTCGACGACTGCTTCTCGGCGCTCGACGCGGCCACCGACGCCCGCCTGCGGACCGCGCTCAAGGCGGACACCAGCGACGCGACGGTCCTGATCGTCGCGCAGCGGGTGTCGACGATCCTCCACGCCGACCAGATCATCGTGCTCGAGGAGGGCCGGATGGTCGGGGTGGGGACGCACGAGGAGCTGCTCCGGACGTGCTCCGAATACCAGGAGATCGTGGCCTCCCAGCTCGGTGAGGGCCAGGAGGTGCCGGTATCCGACCCCATGGAACTCCGCAAGCTCCGTTCCACGGGGGCCCCGAGATGAGCAACGTGCGCGCGCGGCCCGCCGCCGGTGGTCCGCGGGGCATGGGGCCCGGCGGCATGATGATGGGCGCGCCCCCGCAGCGCTCCAAGGATGCCCGCGGGGCCGCCGGCAAGCTGATCCGACGGCTCGGCCCCGAGATCCCGCTCCTGATCGCGTCGGTCATCTTCACCGCGATCTCGGTGACGCTCAACGTGATCGGCCCCAAGATCCTGGGCAACGCGACCAACATCATCTTCGGCGGCCTCATCGGCAGGCAGCTGCCGGCCGGGCTCACCCAGGCGCAGGCGGTCGCGTACCTGCGGTCCCACGGGCAGGGCATGCTGGCCTCGGTGGTGGCCGGAGCCACCGATGTCAACCCCGGGCACGGCATGGACTTCACCCGGCTGGGCATGGTGCTGGGCGCCGCCGCGATCGTCTACCTCGGCGCCGCCGTGTTCCAGTGGTGTCAGAGCTACATCATGGCGGGCGTCGCGCAGCGAACCGTCTACCGTCTGCGCCGCGACGTGGAGGCGAAGCTGGCGCGGCTGCCGCTCAAGTACTTCGACCAAAACCCCCACGGCGACATCATGTCGCGCCTCACCAACGACATCGACAACATCACCACCACCTTGCAGCAGGGGATGTCGCAGCTGCTCAACTCGCTGCTCACGATCCTGGGGGTGCTGGTGCTGATGCTCACCATCAGCCCCCTACTCTCACTGGTGGCGCTGGTCACGGTGCCGGTCGCGTTCGCCATCACGTTCGTGATCGCGCGGCGGGCGCAGCGCCTGTACCGGGTGCAGTGGAACTCGACCGGTCACCTGAACGGCCACGTCGAGGAGATGCACACCGGTCACACGCTGGTCCAGATGTTCGGGCGCCGGCAAGCCGCGCAGGACGAGTTCGAGACCCTCAACCAGCGCATGTACCAGTCCAGCTGGCGGGCGCAGTTCCTCTCCGGGATCATCCAGCCCATGATGCAGGTGGTCTCCAACTTCAACTACGTGGCGATCGCCATCATCGGCGGCTACCGGGTGGCCACCGGCACCATCTCGCTGGGCGACGTGCAGGCGTTCATCCAGTACTCCCGCCAGTTCACGATGCCGATCACCCAGGTGGCTGCTCAGCTGAACCTGCTTCAGTCGGGCCTCGCCTCAGCGGAGCGCGTCTTCGAGTTCCTGGAAGCGGGCGAGGAGACTCCCGACGCGGCCGAGCCCAGGGCCCTACCGCTGCCGGCCCGCGGCGACGTCGCCCTGAAGCAGGTCGTCTTCTCCTACGATCCCCAGACCCCGCTGATCGAGGACTTCACCCTCCACGCGGCGCCCGGGCAGACGGTGGCGATCGTAGGGCCGACGGGCGCCGGCAAGACGACGGTGGTCAACCTGCTGATGCGCTTCTACGAGATCCAGGGCGGGCACATCTTCATCGACGGGGTGGATTCCGCGCTGGCCACCCGCGACGAGGGGCGGCGGCGCTTTGGGATGGTGCTCCAGGACACCTGGCTGTTCGGCGGCACGATCCGGGAGAACATCGCCTACGGGCGCGAGGGGGCCACCGAGGAAGAGATCGTGGCGGCGGCCAAAGCGGCGCATGTCGACCACTTCGTGCGCCAGCTGCCCGACGGCTACGACACCGTGCTCGACGACGAGGCGTCCAATCTCTCCAGCGGGCAGCGGCAGCTGATGACGATCGCCCGCGCCTTCCTGGCCGATCCGACGGTCCTGATCCTGGACGAGGCGACCAGCAACGTCGACACCCGCACCGAGGTCCTGATCCAGGAGGCGATGGCCCGTCTGCGGCACGGACGCACCAGCTTCGTGATCGCGCACCGGCTGTCGACCATCCGCAACGCCGACACCATCGTGGTGATGGACCACGGGCACATCGTCGAGCAGGGGAACCACGAGGACCTCTTGGCCAGCCGCGGCTTCTACTACAACCTCTACCAGTCGCAGTTCACGGAGCCGGTGGCGGAGGCGGGCTGACCCTCGCGTCGCAGTCGCGCCCCCCGGAGGTGCACCAGCGGGGCTTATCCAGGCGCGTTGAGCCCCGAAGGTGCACCAGCGGGGCTTACCCGGGCGCGTGGGGCCCGAAGGTGCACCAGCGGGGCTCAGCCAGGGTCCCCTCAGGCGCGGCGCCCTTCCTCGATCTCCTGCCGCCGGAGCGTCAGCATCCGCTTGATGGCCGGCTCCGGTAGGGGATGTTCCTCCGTGAAACGGATCGCCCCGCTGGAGAGCGAGAACTCGCTCAGCTCCTCCCGCATCTGGTCCACGACCCAGCCGCTGCACGGATAGAGGCCCAGGTGCTGTTTGGTGGCGGCGAACGCGAGCAGCGGGCGGCCCCGGTACAGGAATGCCGGCATGCCGTAGCTGCGGCCCTCCTCCGCCTTGGACACCGACTCGCGGACGATCGACCGCACGCGTTCCAGGGCCGCCCGGCGCGCGTCGGGAAGTCCCCGTAGGTAGTCGTCGACCTCAGACACCGCCCGGGGATCGTACCGCCTCCCCCTCGTTCACGGCTGGCGGAGGGCGCGGGAAGCGGCGACAATCAGCCGCGATGAGCTTTTCGGCGTCAGACGCGCCGCCGACTGGCCACTCCCGCGGCAACCGCTGGGTCTGGTGGACGCTCGGCGGTTGCGGCACCGCGGTCGTGCTCGCGATCGCCGCGGTGGTGGTGGTGGTGATCCTGATCGCCCACAGTGCCAACCCCCGCGGCAACTGCCTCCCCGGCGGCTTCCCGGTCGCGCCCGGCCTGACCAAGGTGACGAGCCTCCAGCTGGGGCGCACCTGCACCACCGCCTACCGCGCCGGCGGCAGCCCAGGCGCCATCGAGGACTACTACGGAACGGCCCTCGATCAGAACGGTTGGCAGGTCACCGCGCGCAGCGGGGGGACCATCCGGTTCCGGCGTGCCGACCGCACCAGCGAGGCGGGCACGGTGTCCGTCAGCAGGTCCCGGGGCCGCACTCAGGTCGCCGTCGTACTCCGCACCTGACGAGGGAAGGCGTCACACCGAGCGCGCGTTGATGCCGTAGCCGGCCGCGCCGTCGCCGAGACCGAAGCTCAAAATGCGACGCGGATGGACCCGGAACATCGGTTCCGCGAAGCCTGGGCCAAGCTTGCTCCCACCGTGGTCGAGCCGCTCCGCCTCGCCGCGGATCTCCAGCATGCGCACCTGCCAGGGCTGGACGGAGACGATGTCGTCGATCACCAGCGAGACCCAAGGGTTGTGACCGACATCGCGCCACTTCTTGCGGGACGCGAAGTCGTGGCCGCCGATGTCGATGGTGCCGGTGTCCGCGTTGTATCGAAAGCTGGTCGGCACCACGTGCGGGTGCCCATCCCGCCCCGCGGTCGCCAGGCGACAGAGCCGTTGAGAGTTCAGATAGGCGATCTCGGGTTCGGTGAAGGCAGACATCGGCTCCTCCTCTCAGGTCACTCTACGGACGGAGCGGGCAGACGAGGACCCCGATCCGCTCTCGGGCAGACTAGGATGCGCAGACCGTTCCGAGCCTGGCGACCGTGGTGAAGCGAAGGAGTGCAGTGGCAGAGCGCTTGCTATCAGGGGAGGGGCCGGTCACGCTGGTCACGACCTTCCGGCTGCGTGACGGCGCGCCGGTCGACCGCTTCATCCACCTCTGGAGTGAGGTCGCGAGACTGATGGCACGGCGCGACGGATACGTCTCGTCGCGCCTCTACCACGCCGTGGTCGGGGGCGATCCCGGTGAGTACATCCACGTCACACATTGGACGCACGCAGCGCTGCTCGCCAACGCTCGATCCGACCCCGAAGTCCGGTCGGTGGAGCGTGAGATCGAGCCCCTACTGGTGGACCGGCGCCGCGTGCTCTGCGACGCGGTGACAGAAGAGATCGGACCTCCGGGCGCGGAGCTCGCTCACTGAAGCACGTCGCGCCGGCGCAGGAGCAGCACACTGGTCACCAGCAGGGCCGCCGACCACGCGGCCACCACCAGCCAGGCGTGCGGTGCCGACACCGGGTTGAGCGGCACCGCGAAGGCGATGCGTGCTTTGCGATCCGTCTCCATCACCTGTGGCAGCACGTTGAGGTTGGGACCGAGCAGCAGGGTCGTCACCCCCTTCCACAGAGCTTGATGGGTGAAGTTCGACAGGTAGCTCGCCAGTAGCGTGAGAGCGTTGTCGGCGGGAAAGAAGGCGAGGGCGGCGGTCAGCCCGAACGTGACCGAACGGCCCACCACCGGCGCGGTGGCGCCGATCAGGATGGCGATCCCCATGCTCGCCAGCGCGACCAGCACCGACGGCACCAGGTCGCCCCAGACATGTGACGGAACCGTAGCCAGATGGCCGGCGGTCCCCCAGCTCAGCGCGGAAAGGTAGACCGTGCCGGCCACCAGGACCGCGTAGCCGGCCAGCAGCCCCACTCCCAGGAGTGCGAGCGCGGTCAGCTTGGCCAGGAACAGGCGCAGCCGGCCCGCGCCCCGTCCCAGCAGCACCCGGATGGTGCCGCTGGAGTACTCCATCCCCACCAACCGGGCCGACACGATGAGCAGGAAGACCCCGGCCCCGGTGTCGAAGACGTTGAGGTAGATGTCGTAGAGGTTGTCGAGGAAGAGGGCCGGCGTGGACTGCAGCAGCTGGCGCATCAGGGTGACCTGCAGCACCGCCAGGCTCAGGACCGCGAACAGGAGCAGCGCCAGCCCGAGCATGGCCCAGATCCAGCCCTGGCGCCGGAGCTTCAGGATCTCGCCCCCGAGGGTGCCAAGGAAGGTGGGCCGGCGGGGTCGGCGGGGGGCGGCTGCCGTCAGCGGCTCGGCGCGGGCCGCGGTCATGAGGCGGCTCCGGTCAGGCTCAAGAAGATCTCCTCCAGGTTCTGCCGCCGTTCCGTTACCGCGTCCGGCCAGCAGTCGGAGCGCCCCAGAAACTGCATCAGCTCGCGGCCGCCGCCGGAGGGCGAGCCGGTGATCAGGCGGCCAGCCTCGATGCGGGCGCCACCGCCCCAGTCCTGACGCCGGATCAGTGCCAGGGCGGCGGCGGCGTCCTCTAGCGTCACCTCGTACTCGCCATGGCCGGCGACCAGGTCCGCCACCGGTGAGAGCCGGACCAGGCGGCCCTGGTGCACGATCGCGACCCGGTCGCAGATCTGCTGCACCTCGGCCAGCACGTGGCTGGAGATGAAGACCGCCTTGCCGGCCTGGGCCAGGCGGCGCAGGAGGTCGCGCATCTCGACCACGCCGGCGGGGTCGAGCCCGTTGGCCGGCTCGTCCAGCACCAGCAGGTCGGGGTCCTGGAGCACCGCCGCCGCCACCCCCAGGCGCTGCTTCATCCCCAGCGAGTAGGTCGACACCCGGTCCCGCTGCCGCTCTGTGAGCCCGACCAGGTCCAGAACCTCCGCCAGCCGGGCCCGGGACACCCCGCCCAGCACGGAGGCGAAGGCGCGGAGGTTGTCGCGGCCCGAGAGGTAGCCGTAGAGGGCGGGAGCTTCGATGAGGGCACCCACCCGGGGGAGCACGCTGCCCGCCCCCTTCCGGAGGTCGCTGCCCAGGACCTCGACCCGCCCTCGGGTGGGCCGGACCAGGCCCAGCACCATGCGAATCGTGGTCGTCTTGCCGGCCCCGTTAGGACCCAGGAAGCCGAACACCTCGCCCCGGTGCACCTCGAGGTCGAGGTCGAGGACGGCCGGACGTGACCCGTACGACTTGCAGAGCTGTCGAGTCGCGAGCACGGTTTCCACGAGCTACTCCAGGACGTCCCGCCGCCAGGTCAGGACTACGGCGGCGGCGGCGAAGAGAAGGGACCAGGCGCCGATCACTGCCCACAGGTGCCCCGCCGTGACGGGGACCAGCGGCGTGGGGAGGAAGGTGCCGGCGGCATGGTCGGTCTGCAGCCTCGCCGCCAGGTCGTTCAGCGAGGGGCCCAGGAACCACTGCGTGACGGAGAACCAGAAATGGTAGTTGTGCGTGGCCCGGCCCAGAAGCCGCATCACGATGGCTCCGAAGTTGTCGGCCGGGAAGAAGGCCAGTGCCGCACCCATCGCGAAGGGGAGCGAGCGGCCGACCGCCGCGGCGGCGGTCGCGAGCAGGATGCAGACGCCCATGCTGACCAGGGCCACCAGCAGGCTGATCCAGGCGTCGGTGCGGGCCGCGGCAGGGAGCGAGGTGAGGGGAGAGAGGCTGCCGGACCAGGCCCGCACCGTGGCCCCCAGGACTGCCGCGGCGACCACGATGAACCCGGCCAGGAGCGCCAGGCCCCAGACCGCGACCGCGACCAGCTGGGCCGCCAGCAGCTCCAGCCGGGCGGTGCCGCGCGCAAGCACGACCCTGACCGTGCCGGCGGTGTACTCCATGCCCACCAGGCGCGAGGTGACGGCGAGCAGGAAGATGCCCGAGAGGACGCTGGACAAGCTCAGGGCGGCACTCAGGTAGGTGAAGTAGAAGACCGCCGGTTGGGCCTTGAAGGATGAGCGGCCGCTCGCCACCACCTCGGCCAGTGCCACGGCGGTCACGACGGCGACCAGCCCCAGCAGCACCCAGGTCATGGTCTGGCGCCGGATCTTCAGCAGTTCGGAGCGGACTGCGCCCCCGAAGCTGGGGCCGGTCCGGGGCCGGAAGGTGGTCTCGAGGGTGGCCGTGCTCACGGTGCGACCACCCCACCCGGCAGGGACGTTTGTATACGAACGCACCCCAAAGCGGCGCGCGAGAGGTGCTCCTGTGTACAAACGGCCGTCATGGCGTTGCCTCCCGCGGCGTTGCAGTGAGGTCGAGGAAGATGTCCTCCAGCTTGCGCTGCCGCTCGGCGATCGCCTTCGGCCAGAGCCCTTGCGAGGCGAGGAAGCGCAGGAGGTCACGGCCCCGACCGGTCGGTGAGGGCGCGATCAGCTGGTCGTGCTCGACATGGGCGGCGCGGCCCCATGCCTGCGCGGTCACTGCGCGCAGTGCCGGGTGCGGGTCGTCGTAAGAGAGCACGAACTCGCCCGCTCCGGAGACCAGGTCGGCCACCGGCGCTACGCGCACCAGCCGGCCCAGGTTCACGATCGCGACCCGGTCGCAGATCTGCTGCACCTCTGCCAGCACGTGGCTGGAGAGGAAGACCGACTTTCCCGCCGCGGCGAGGCGCTGCAGCAGGTCTCGCATCTCCACGATCCCGGCCGGGTCGAGGCCGTTGGCCGGCTCGTCCAGGATCAGCAGTTCGGGGTCATTGAGCAGGGCCACCGCCACCCCCAGCCGCTGCTTCATCCCCAGCGAGTAGGTGGAGACGCGGTCACGCTGGCGCTCCCGCAGCCCGACCAAGTCCAGGACCGCGTCGAGCCGGGTGCGGGGGATGCCGCCCAGCATGAGGCCGAACGCCTGCAGATTGCCGCGCCCCGACAGATAGCCGTACAGAGCGGGCTGCTCCACCAGCGCCCCCACCCGTGGCAGCACTCGGGCGCGGTGGCGGTGGACGTCCAGGCCCAGGACCTCGACGCGCCCTCCGGTGGGGCGGATCAGGCCCAGCGCCATCCGGATGGTGGTGGTCTTGCCGGCACCGTTGGGGCCGAGGAAGCCGAACACCTCGCCCCCCTCGACGTCCAGGCTGAGCCCACTCACCGCTCTCCTCGACCCATAGGCCTTGGTGAGCTGGTGGAGGCGAAGGACCGGCAGAGTCACGTTCATCAGAGCCCCGGTCGCGGTGAATCTGTGACGCGACTTCCACCGCCCCGGCCCGGGGGCTGCCACCTGATTGCCCCGTCCCGAAGGGCTGCCACCCGATCGCCGGCATTCGGGGCTCCGAGGGCGTGCGCAGGGCCCCGATCGCCGGCATTCGGGGCTCCGAGGGCGTGCGCCGGGCACGCCGGACCACGTGCCAGCGGAAGGCCACGCCAACCGTGGCACCATCGGGCGATGCGCATCGACGTCCACAACCACTTCTTCCCCACCGCGTACCTGCGCCTGCTCGAGGACCGAGCCGGCGGCATCCGGGTCCGGACGGACCGCGACGGGCGAAGCTACCTGGAGGAGGGTGGGACCCGCCTGGCCACGCTCACCCCGCCGATGACGGTGCTCGAGGACCGCCTGGCAATGATGCAAGAGCAACGGATCGATGTCCAGGTCATCTCCCTCACCTCCCCCAACGTCTACTGCTTCAACGAGGACGACGCGATCACGGCGGCGCGCCTGGTGAACGACGAGTACGCCGCGATCAAGGAGCGGCATCGCGGCCGGTTTCGGTGCCTGGCCAGCGTGCCGTTGGGGACCGGGGCGGAGGTGGAGGAGCTGGATCGCGCGATCACCCAACTCGGGCTCGACGGAGTCGTCGTCGGCACCAACGTGAACGGCCGCCCGCTCGAGCATCCCGCGTTCGCTTCCTTCTGGCGCCGCGCCGACGAGCTCGCCCTCCCCGTCCTCGTCCACCCCATGGCGCCGCTGCAGGGCACGGACTTCATGGAGGATCACGCGCTCCTCCCCATGCTCGGCTTCCCCTTCGACACCACACTGGCGATGGTGCGGCTCATGTGGACCGGGTTCCTGGACCGGCATCCTCGCCTCAAGCTGATCGCGCTCCATGCGGGGGGCGCCCTTCCCTACTTCGTCGGGAGGTTGGAGGTCGGAGCCGACGCCTACGCGGAGTGCCGCCAGGTCGCCGAGCGCCCCTCCTGGTACCTGCGCCGCCTCTACTACGACACCATCTCGTATCACCCGCCGGCGATCCGGCTGCTGGTGGAGACGGTGGGGCCGGACCGTGTCGTCTTCGGCACTGACTACCCGCACGTGATCGGCGATCCGGCACGGAACCTGGAGGCGCTGCACGCGGCGGGGCTCGACGCGAAGGCGGTGGAAGCGATCGAGGGCGGCAACGCGGCGCGCGACCTCGGCTTCGGCCCGCCGTAGGGCTGCACGCCGGCTAGAGTGCCCCTCCCCGAGACGGCGAAGGCCAAAGTACGGCAGGCGGGATCAGTGCTCGATGAGGACCGCTACGCCCCGTGATTCGGTAGCCCGGTCGGTCTCAGATCGGCGGGGATCCTCACGACCGCGCCGGGCCGCCGGACCCGACCATCCCGGTGCGCCGAAACCACAGGAAGAGCCCGGCGCAGGAGACCACGAGGCTGCCGAGACCGACTACGGCGAACACCCAGAAGGAGGTGATGCGCCCCACCAGCCAGCCGAAATTCATGCCGAAGAATCCCGTGATGAACGACAGTGGCAGGAAGATCGTTGCGATCACGGTGAGCTGCTTCATCGCGTCGTTCTGGCGCACGCCGAGCTCGGTCTGTTGAAGGGAGATAACCGCCATGTTGGCCTGCAGGACCGCTCCCAGGGCGTCGCGCTGAGCCGCCGCCTCCTCGTTGACGCGGTTGAGGTGGTCCCCGACGTCGCGGAAGAATGGGACCAGAGCATCGTCCACCTGGGTGTAGACGGCACGGCGCAGGCTGTCGAGCGGACTGAGCAATGGATGCACCGCGCGGTAGAAGCCGGTGACCTCGCCCCGCAGGCGATAGATCCGTTCGGTGGCTGTCGCCGACCCGCCGAACACGGTCCCCTCGACCTCGTCGAGGTCGTGGTCGAGGCCCTCGATGACGGGGACGTAGTCGTCCACGACCTTATCGAGGATCGCCCAGAGGGCAACACTGGACCCGTGGGCGGCCAGGTCTGGCCGACGCTCGAGCCGCTGGCGAGCGGGGGCTAGCTCACTGGCCGGTCCGCGGCGCACCGTGATCACGAAGCGTGGGGAAAGGAAGATCGACACCTCGCCGAACTCGACCGCCTCTCGTTGGTCGTGGTAGGAGGCGGTGCGCAGCACCGCAAACAGGGTCTCGGGCTCGTCGTACTGCTCCAACTTGGGTCGCAGGTGGAATGCCTGAGCGTCCTCGATGGCGAGCTCGTTGAGACCGAACTGGCTCTGGACCGCCGCGAGCTCGTCCTCGGCCGGCTCGAAGAGGTCCACCCAGACGAACCCCGTCTCACTCTCGCGGCGGCTGATTTCTGCCGCCCGTTCGACATTCATCGCCTCGACCTGCTGACGATGCCCATCGCGGTACTGAGCACATTCGACGATCACATGCAATCCTCCTCGGTCGACAAGGCCGGTCGGGGCCGGCCGGCAACGTATTCACTCCATACAGCCGCAGCGGGGCGCCAACTCTACTCGGAGGCCCCACAGATGGTGCCAGAGTGTCCGCAGTCGGGCGCTAAAAGCGCGATGAAGCGCCATAGTGCGGACAGCCTGGCCTGTCACGGCGCGACGCCGCGCGTCCCTACCGACCGGTGCCGCCCGTGATCCCCTCCACGAAGTAGTCGAGGAAGAAGTTGTAGACGATCGCGATCACAACCCCCGGGAGCACCGCTGCCGCGAGGAGCTCGCCCCAGAAGTAGACGTCGCCCCGGATCAACTCCGTCGGAACCCCGGTGTTGAGCACCTTCTGGGCCGACGGCGAGACCATGACCAGCGCGTAGAGGAAGTCCTGCATCGAGAGCGTGAACGCGAACATGGCCACGGTCAGGATCCCGGGCAGGCTCACCGGGAGCACCACATGCAGAACGGCGCGCCAGCGCGTGCAGCCGTCGACCAGCGCCGCCTCCTCGATCTCAAAGGGCACCCGGCGGAAGAAGCCCATCATCAACCAGAGGCAGAACGGGATCGTGAAGGTGGGATAGACCAGGACCAGCGCCCAACGGGTGTTCTCCAGGTTGAAGACGTTGGCGACGATCTGGTTGAGGGGAATGAAGAGCAGGATCGGGGGCACCAGGTAGGTCATGAAGAGCGCGATCGCCAGGAACTGGGAACCGCGGAAGTGCAGCCGGGCCAGCGCGTAACCGCCGGGGAGCGTGACGAGGAGGGTGATGCCGACCACGCAGGCGGCCACGATGACCGTATTCATGGCCCAGATCGGGAAGTTGGTCTGCGTGAACAGGTACGCGTAGTGAGCGAGGGTCAGCGGGCGCTTGAACCAGAACGGGTTGACGGTGGGGTCGATGAGGTCGTAGTCCGCCTTGAACGTGGTGAACGCCATGTACGCGACCGGGAAGCACGCGATGATCACATAGAAGAGGAACGCGAGGTAGAGCAGCACGCGGTTGCGCACTTGCCGGACCCGGCGGCGGCGCCACGTCGCGACCAGTGCCGACCCGGGCGCTTGGGCGACGGTCATGTCACCTCCTCCCGGCGGTGAAGCGCGCGCAGGAACACGATCATGCCCGCGAACAGGATGGGGAACAGGATCAACGCGGTCGCGGCTCCACGCGACAGGTTGCCGCCCTCGATGCCGGTCTGGTAGGAGAGCATGGGCAGGATCTGCGTGGCGCCGTTCGGTCCGCCCTGCGTGAGCAGGTTGACGATCGTGATGTCCCCGAGCGTGAACGTGACGTCGTAGATCAGGCCGATGAAGAGGATGGGCGCGATCATGGGTGTGATCACGTAGTGCCAGCGGCGGAAGAACCCGGCGCCGTCGACCCGCGCCGCGTCCAGGATGTCGGGCGGGATCGAGGTCAGCCCGGCGAGGACGATGATGGCCGCGAACGGGAACCCGCGCCAGATGTTGACGATCAGGATCGCCAGGTAGGAGTAGAAGGGGTCGCCGAGCCACACCGGGTAGGGCTGCTGCAGGATGTGGAGCATGTCGCCGAACACCCGGTTGATCACGCTGAGCTGGGGATTGAAGAGCCAGTACCAGCCCTGCAGCGCCAGCGCCAGCGGCATCGTGAAGGGGATCATCAGGAAGACCCGGATCACCTTCTTGCCCCGAATCGCCGTCAGGAGCAGGAAGGCGAGGCCGATCCCCAGTACGGCCTTCCCGATCTCGGAGAAGAACGTGAACGAGAGCGAGTTGAAGAGCGCCTGCCTGAAGCTCGGGTCCTGGACCAGCGCCACGTAGTTCGCCAATCCGACGAACCCGGTGTCGCCGCCGGCCACCGTTGAGTTGCTGAGGCTGAAGTAGATCGAGAGCAGGAACGGGTACGCGACCAAAGCCAGGATGTAGATGACGGCCGGGGAGACCAGGAAGTACCCCCAGAACGCGTCTTTGCCGAACACGAGCACCCGCCAGCGGTGTATCCGTCGCTCCGATCGTATGAACTCGGGACGCGTCACGCTGCTCAACAGCACCTCCCGCCCGCGAGGGCCGGGCACCCGGCTGGCTCCCCATTCCTGGATGACGTCGCGCCGGCACCCCCACTAGGATGGGTCGGGCACGGGTCATCCTGACACGTGGAGGGTAGCGAGGTGAACGCCGTCAGTCAATCGGCGACCCGGATGAGCCAGGCGGGGACGCTCGCCCGCCGTACTCTGCCGGCCGGGGTCATGGGCATGCTGCTCTGCCTTCCCGCGTTCGCGATCGTGTTCGCGCTCCTCCTCTACCCGCTTGCCTTCGACGTCTGGCTCAGCCTCACCGGGGCCGCCAACTTCCAGGGATCGGGACCCTTTGTCGGCCTCGCCAACTACCGGGCCCTGCTGACCGACCCCGGCTTTTGGCAGGCGGCGGGCAACACGGTGTTGATGATCGTGCCGACCGCGGCCGTCGAGCTGGTGCTCGGCGTGCTCACGGCGCTGCTGCTGTGGTGGCGCTTCTGGGGCCGGAGCATCGTCTTCCTGGCGGTGTTCGTGCCCTGGGCGGTCCCCAGCTCGCTGGCCGCCTTCTCCTGGTTCTGGCTGCTCCTGCCCCCCTTCCATACCTTCTATACGCAGCAGGCGATTCAGGCCAAGGAGTGGTTCGAGGGGCTGTTCGGCCTGGGCAGCTGGGATGTCGTGAGCCTGGCGGTCATGAACGTCTGGCGCGGATCGTCGATCATCGCCATCTTCCTGCTCGCCGGCCTCAACGCGATTCCGGAAGAGCTGCTCGACTACGGGCGGCTGGAGGCGCGGTCGGTGTGGCGCTACCTGTGGCACGTCGTCCTGCCGTTGAACCGCCGCATCACCGTGCTCGCGCTCGCGGTCGCGGTCACGATCACTTATCTCGACTTCGTCGCCATGTACGCCGAGACCGGCGGCCAGGCGACGATACCGGTGATCGGCACCCTGTCCTATCTGGCCTGGATCCTCGGTGGCCAGACGGGCTATTCGGCGGCGCTCTCGGTGACACAGCTCCCGGTCGCCTTCGTCCTTGCGATCGTGGTGCTGCACTTCGTGGAGAGGGAATCTCCGGCCCGGGTGCCGGCGGCGATCGACGGTTGGAGGATGAGCGGCGTCCGCTCCACCCGGGGTTCGCCGGCGGTATCTGCCTCCGGGGCCGCCCCGGGTACCGATCGGACTTCCCACTCGTCCCCCTCGTCGCCCCGGTCACGTGGTCGCCGGGGGCATCGCCGGCTTGTGCGGAGGGCGGGACTGGCGGCCGGTTTGCTGGCGGCGCTGGCGGCCTTCTCCTTCCATATCTTCCCCGTCTACTACACGGCGATCCAGGCCATCCGGCGGGTCACCGAGTACCCGCTCGGCATGCCGTTCTGGGCCTTCCACCCGGACTGGGGTCCGGTCCTGGACGAGATTCACGACCCGGTGCTGCTGTTGTGGCTGCGCAACACGCTGGTCGTGTTCGGGACGGTGCTGGTGGTCGGCCTTTGCTGCTCGCTCATGGCCGGGTATGCGCTGGCCAGGTTCGGTCCGCCGGCAGCCCGCTGGCTCGCCCGTCTCATGTTCTGCCTCTACTTCGTGCCGCAGATGGCGGTCATCCTCCCCCTCTATCACGTCTACGCCGCGCTGGGGTTGGATAACACGCTGACCGGAATGATCCTCATCTACCTGACGATGGCGGTGCCGTTTTCGACCTGGCTCTTCTACTCCTACTTCCTGGGGCTCGATCGTGACGTCGAGGAGCACGCCTGGCTCGACGGCAGCCGCTTCCGCGTCTTCGTACACATCGTGCTTCCGATGGCCTGGCCGATCGTGATCGCGGCCGCCCTCTTCAGCGTCGGGATCATGGGGTCCGACATTCTTTACGGATCCCTCTTCTCGCTCACCAACAGCACCAAGACGATCACCGTCGGGCTGGGCATCAGCTCGCTGGACCTGGGGGAGTGGGGCAGCGCCTCAGCCGGGATCATCATCTCGGCGCTCCCCTTCATCGTCGCCTGCGCCGCGCTCGGGCGCTACTTCGTCCACGGCCTGCGGGCGTCGCTGGTCGAGGGGGCGTGAGCGAACGGGGGCGGCCCCGGACGCCGCCCCCTCGCCCGTCCTAGGTGTAGATGCCGGCCAGCTTTGAGTGCAGGAACGACATCGCCTGCTGGATGCCCGCGTTGCCTGGCGTCTTCACGGCGGTCGCGATCGCGTCTGGCAGCACGTACTCGGCCAGGGCCTGGTTGGCCTGATAGTTCGGCGACCCGGGGTAGCCGAAGACGACAGCCTTGTCGCCTCGCACTCCCTGCAGAGCTGCCAGTTTCTGCTCCGCCCACTGGCCGCCGTACTTGGCATCCGTCCACAGTTGGTGCTGCCAGGGGTTGGCGTGGCTCGGCATGTTGTAGAGCTGGGACTGGAGGAAGGCCTCGTGATAGTTGTCGATGTAGTGCTTGAGGAACGCCTTGGCCGCCCCCTTGTTCTGCGAGAACTTGTAGATCACGTAGCAGTTGGGATCGACGACGGTGAGGCCCTGCGGGTGCGCCGGCCCCGCCTCCGGAGGATTGAGGATCAGGTTCGAATAGAGCTGCGGGTTTGTCTTCTCGACGCTGCGCATGGAGCTGATCGCGTCGTGGATCATCACGCCCTGGCCTGAATCCAGCCACTGATTGTCCGAAGAGTCGATCCAGGCGAACACCTCGGGCGTGTTGGCTTTGGCGTAGAACTCCTGAGCGAACTGCAGGAACTGCTTGAACTCGGGCTTGTTGATGGCCAGTGTCTTCCCGTCGGCCTCGGCCAGGCTGGCCCCCTGCCCGTACATGATCGCGCGCCAGTTGTGGTTGGAGTCGTTGCAGTGCGAGATGGCGAGCCCAGCGGGATGACCCTTGGCTTTCGCCGCCTCGCCCAGCTTCATATAGTCGTCCCAGGTCTTCAGCTTGGTGGCATCCATGCCGGCGTCCTGTGCCAGCGTCTGGTTCACGATGGGCAGGATCGCGATATAGAAGTCGACCCACCCCAGCCACTCTCCCTGCACCTTCGCGACCTTCGGCACCAGCGGTTCAGGAGGACCGAGCTTCTGCTCGGCGTAGCTGACGATGTCGTCCATGTTGACCAGGTCCTTCCGATAAAGGTAGGTGAGGACCTGAGCGTTCATCTCGACGAGGTCGTGCCCGGTGCCGGCCGCGACCTCGGTCGCGATCCGGGCCGGCAGGTCGTAGGTGTTGATGTGGTCGACGGTCGCGGTGATGCCGTTGGCGTCGCCCCAGTCCTTGACGAACCCGTCGAACCAGGTGTCGTAGGCGGGGATGAAGTGGCTCCACTGCAGGACCTTGAGCTGCGTGCTGCCGCCCAGGCCGCTCTGGCTGCTGCTGGCCGGGGTCGGTTTGGATGCCGTGCCAGGCGCAGCACAGGCGGCGGCCGCCAGTCCCGCCGCCACCGCGCCTCCTCGCAACGCGTCGCGACGACTGATCCGTCTGCGCCACAACTCTGACATCGCTGCAAGCCTCCTTACAGGTCGTCAAGACCCCACGCTCCCCAAGGGTTACCGACCCTGCGCATGATGCACTACCCCGCCCGATCCGGCAAGTCTTGGGGTCAATAACCCTCGGTCGCGACCCCGTGCGGTGGGGTCCGGCGGCGCTCAGCAGGCTCCGCGTGAGCGAGGCAACTTCGGGTGCACCGTGATCTCGCCCGGCGGCTCCATCAGGTACTGATCCGTCATCTCGCGCAGTCGCTCTTCCGCGCGGCCGAGCCGGAAGCGATGGCCGTCGGGGTCGCGCACGACGAAGTCACGCATTCCGGTGGGGCGGGAGGCGACCGGCTCCGCAATGTCCGCGCCCGCCTGGGTGTACTCGGCGCACAGCGTGTCCGGGTCGTCGACGTAGACGTACGCGGAAGCCGGGGGTGGCGGCGAGTCCTCCCTCCACGAGACCAGCAGCAGCGTCTCGATGTCGCCGCTGCTGACTGCGGCGAGGTTTCCCGACGCGTGGCGCCAGGAGAGGCGGAAGCCCAGAGCCTCCTGGTAGTAGGCGATCGAACGTTCCATGTCCGCGACCGGGAGCTGCGGCATCAGGTGCAGCCACCCCGAGAGTCGGACCTCGCTTGGGATCGTCATCGTGCTCTCCTCCTCACTCATCGCGTCCACCGCCTGCAGCAGACGGTGGACCTCCTCCAGCCGCGCCCGGTGTTCGCGCAGGATCTGGCGCCGCTGGGGCTCCCCGCGCCGGAGAGGATCCGGTGGATGTCCGCGATCGGCATGTCCATCGAGCGCAAGAGGGCGATCACGCGGGCGGCGCCGGTCTGGCCACGGCTATAGAACCGATAGCCGGACCCGGGTGAGCGAGCGGCCGGCTCCAGCAGCCGCAGGCGGTCGTATCGGCGCAGCTGCGGGATGCTGAGCCCCACCAGCTCGGCGAACTCGCCGATCTGGAGGCGGTCACGCTCGTCGTTCACAGCCGCGATTCTCCAAGCCTATCGCGGGTGAGAGTCAACCCGTTACGCTGACCGGTACCGCGATGGTCGAGGATGAGCCGCGGATCGTCGGGCTGGGAGCGCGGGTGCATCTTTACGTGCATCCCGACGCGCGTGCGCGCTTCCGCGACTTGTTCGAGGAAGTGCTGGGGTGCTCGGTGGTTGAGCGGGACTTCGGTCTCGAGCACCCGGTTTTGCTGGTGCGTTTCGACGACGGCAGCTCGTTCAGTGTCGAGTTCACGACACTGGCGGCGGCACAGGACCCCGCGCCGGGGCTCGATGATGAGCACGCGTTCCGGGGCGCCTGGATCGAGTTCCGGACCACCGACCTGGCCGGGTACCAAGAGCGATTGCGAAACGCGGGCGTCCCGGAGTTCAGACACCCTGGCAGTCCGCACACCTATTTCAGCGCGCCCGGGGGCCAAGTCTTCAGACTCCTCGATGTCACCTATCAGGGCCCGTAACGCCCGGTGTCAGCGCACTCGCGAGGCGAGACGGAGGGCGTCGAAGGGAGCCTGCCCGTCGACGTCGTTGTCGAAATACGCGTAGACATCGCGATCTTCGCCGGCCCAGCCCCGCATGAGCGACGCCCACCGATCCAGCGCCGCGTCCGAGTACCCGCCGGCGTAGAGCTGCTCCTCGCCGTGGAGCCGGACGTAGGCAAGATCGGCCGCGGGGTGGCCGAGCGAGGGGAAACGCCCGGCACTGTCGGCGGCCACCAGCGCCACGCCGTGCGCGCGGCACAGTTCGACGCAGGCCGGGTCCGCGAAGCTCTGGTGACGCGGCTCAAGCACGTGGCGGAGCGGCCCCGACGGCATCCGGGCCGGGATCATGGGCTCCTTGAGCCGGTTATCGTGCCGGCGGGCGAGCCGGGCCGCGTCCGCCAGCGACACCGGCAGCAACTCGAGGAAGGCGCCGACCCGCTCGGCGTCGAACGCCATCCGGGCCGGCAGCTGCCAGAGCATCGGCCCCAGCTTGGTGCCGAGCGCGAGCACCCCAGAGGCGAGAAAGTTGGCCACCGGCGCCTCCACCCCGCGAAGCCGCAGCAGATGCGTGACGAACCGCGGCCCCTTGACCGCGAACAGGAAACCGTCCGGGGTCTCCTCGTACCAGCGCGCGAAGGTCGACGGCCGCAGCGTGCCGTAGAAGGTGCCGTTGACCTCGACCGAGTTCATCCGCTCCGCCACGTAGCGCAGCTCGTCCCGCTGTCGCAGCCCCGGCGGGTAGAAGTTGCCGCGCCAGCCGGCGTAGGTCCAGCCCGAGATGCCGACGCGAATCGTGCCCGCCGTGCCGAGCGCCTACCTGCTCATGTCGAGCGCCGGTTCCACGCCCGCCGGGAGCGGTGAGACATACGGCGTCCGTTCCGTCCGCTCGGCCAGGAGGCCGGCTGCGGCTTCGCGGAGCGTCGCGTCGACCAGCGCCGCGAGCGCGGTGCCTGCCATCGCCTTGGCCGCGTGCACCATCCCTTTGTGGGCGTAGTCGGTCTTCCCCTGGCCGGTCATCTGCCAGGAGTGGAGCGGCGTCCCGATGGCGGAGGTGGCGCCGCGCATCTGGACCGTGGGGACGACCCAGCTCACATCGCCGACGTCGGTGGAGCCGCTGCCACCTGTCCCCTGCGCGTCCGCGGGCGTGATCGAATCGCACAGGACCTTGCCCAGGTCGGGCTGTCTCCCCGCACGGCGGTAGGTGGTCAGGATGTCTTCCTCCTGGAAGGTGGCCTGAAACATGGCTGCGATCGCGCGGTCCTCCTCGTCGAATGGCGGCGCGCCCAGACGCTCGAGCGTGTCCTGCATCTCCTCCTCGAGCGGCGTGTTCGCGACCAGGTTGGAGACCGCGCCCAAGACGCGCTCCTCGACGGTGGTCTCCGTCATCAGGGCGGCGCCCTGGGCGACCTTGCGCACGCGCTCCACCAGCGGGGTCAACTCGGAAAGCGTGGCGGCCCGGATCAGGTAACGAACGCGCGCGCGGGCCTGCACGACGTTGGGCGCGATGCCACCGGTGTCGAGCACCGCGTAGTGGATGCGGGCCGAGTCGACCATGTGCTCGCGGAGGTAGTTGACCCCCACCGACATCAGCTCCACCGCATCCAGGGCCGAGCGTCCGAGGTGGGGCGCGCCGGCGGCGTGCGCGGAGCGGCCGTGAAAGGTGAAGTCGATGCGGGTGTTGGCCAGCGACTTGGCGTCGTTCACTCCGGCGAAAGAGGAGGGATGCCAGGAAACCGCGACGTCGACATCGCTGAACGCGCCGGCACGGACCAGGAAGCCCTTGGCGGCGCCTCCTTCCTCCGCCGGGCAGCCGCAGTAGCGGACGCGTCCCGGGATGCCCTTGGCGGCCAGGTAGTCCTTGACCGCGGTCGCCGCCAGCAGCGAGCCGGCGCCGAGCAGGTTGTGGCCGCAGCCGTGTCCGTTGCCGTTGCCCGGCACCGGCCGCGGCTCCGCCACCCCTGCCTCCTGGGACAGCCCGGGCAGCGCGTCGTACTCACCCAGGATGCCGACCACCGGGCCGCCTTCGCCGGCCTCGCCGATCACGGCCGTGGGAATGCCACCCGCGTTGCGCGTGACCCGGAAGCCCTGCTGCTCGAGCGCCTGGGTGTGCTCGGCCACCGACCGCTCCTCGGTGTAGCACAACTCCGGCGTGCCCCACACCCGGTCGGCGAGCCCGATGAACTCGTCGCTCTTGCGGTCCACGTACTCCCAGATCTCATCGTCTCGCGGCATGCGCAGGTACTCCCTCCAAGCTGCCCTCTCGGTGGCCGGTGTCGGAGAACAGGGTAGACGGACCAGTGACCACCCGGCCGTTGGTGCACAGTGCACCAATCGACCTCTTGGCGGACCTGGAAAGGGGCGGTTCGTGCACTGTGCACCAACGCCTGCTTAAGGCGTGCGGCCGGCCCCGGTTGTTACACTACAAATGTGCAGGAGGGGGCGTGAGCTCGCTGAGAAATCTCATCGACGCCATGCGCAACGGCCGCCTCCTCGCCGTGCTGTTCGGGCACATGACGGTCGACAGTTACGTCGGCGTGCTGCCCATTCTGTATCCGGTTCTCATCGGCCGCTTCCACGTCAATCTCGCCACTGTGGGGCTGGTGTCCCTGTTCTACACCGGGGTGGCGTCGCTCTCGCAGCCACTCTTCGGCTATGTCGCCGACCGCATCGGGACGCGACTGATCGGCGGCGCGATGCTGTGGAGCGCGGCCTGGTTCGCGGTGCTCGGCTTCACGCCCACCTTCGCCACCTTCGCGGTGGCCGCCGGCATCGCCGGCCTCGGCTCAGGCTTTTTTCACCCGCTCGGCGCGGTCACGGTCCGGCACGCGCTGCCCGCACGTGGCCGCAATGTGGCGATGGCGCTGTACACGTCGGGCGGGACGGTGGGCGTCGCCCTCGGCCCCCTGATCGGTGCCACCATCCTCATGCTGCTGGGTCTGCACGGCACGATCCTGCTGCTGCTGCCGGGCGTTGCCTGCTCGATCTTTCTCTTCCTCTGGATGCGCGGTGCGGGCCACTCGGCGCCCAGCCGGATACAGCCTGCCGCGTCAGTGACCGCCGAGGTGCGTCGCGCGCTGCCCTTGATACCCATCCTGGCCACCGTCGTGATGATGATGTCGCGGAGCTGGACCACCATCACGCTCGAGGCCTTCATCCCCACCTGGTACCACTCGCTCGGCTACCAGTCCTGGTTCTACGCGCCCCTCGCGACCACGGTGATCCTGGCCTCCGCACTGGGCACGGTGGGATGCGGCTCGCTGGCGGACCGGTTCGGCCGCCGGGCCGTCGTGATCGGGTGCCTGATCCTGAGCATTCCGGCGATCCTGCTCTTCGCGCTCTTCCCCGGACCGGCAGGGATTCGTGACCGGTGCGCTGGTCGGCCTCTTTGCCGCCTCCACCGCACCGCTGATGCTGTTGATGGCACAGGAGCTGCTCCTGCACCGCGCCGGCCTCGCATCGGGGCTCGTCCTCGGCGTCGGCTTCTTCGGTGGCGCGCTCGGAGTGCCGATCATGGGCGCGGTGGCGGATGCGATCGGGCTGCGCGACGCCATGCTGCTGCAGGTTTTGATCGTGATCGCGAGCCTGCCTCTGGCGCTCCTTCTGCCCAAGGAGAGCTACCTGCGGCGCTGGCGGGAGGCGGGGGCCAAGGCGACGTCCTCCAGCGAGCCGGCCATGCGGCGCCCCGCCTGACCTCACCGGCCCGGTGCCGCAGACTGAGATTGCGCACGCGGCGTGACCCATCCGGCGTGATCACAGGGGTTGAGTGATGAGAGCGGTGATCTATTCGGAGCACGGAGACCCCTCGGTACTCCGACTCGTCGACCGGCCGGAGCGGGAGCCGGGGCCGGGAGAGGTTCGGGTCGCGGTAGGCATCTCGGGTGTCAACCCGACCGACTGGAAGTCGCGCAGCGGGCTCACCGTGCGGGACTCGTTCTCCGAGGTGGTGCCCAACCAGGACGGCGCGGGTGTGGTCGACGCCATCGGGGAAGGGGTGAGCGGCCTTCGCGTCGGCCAGCGGGTCTGGATCTGGGAGGCGCAGCACGGGCGGCCGGACGGAACCGCGCAGGAGTCGGTGGTGGTGCCCGCGGACAACGCCGTCCCGCTGCCGCCAGTGGCCTCATTCGAGCTCGGCGCGTCGCTCGGTGTGCCGGCGCTGACCGCGCATCGCTGCCTGACTGTCGCCGAGGGTGGTCCGGGGGTGCTGGTGCCTGGAGCGCTGGCCGGGCGCACGGTCCTGGTCGCGGGCGGGGCGGGCGCGGTCGGAAACGCGGCGATCCAGCTCGCCAGGTGGGCCGGCGCGCGCGTGGTGACGACCGTCAGCAACACCGAGAAGGCGGCCCTGGCGAAGGCGGCGGGAGCCGGCCACGTGGTCAACTACCGCAGCGAGGACGCCGCCGCTGCGATCCGGGCCTGGGCGCCCTCCGGGGTGGACGTGATCGTCGAGGTCGCGCCCGCCGTCAACGCGGAGCTGGATGCGGCGGTGCTGGCGCAGGGTGGAACCGTCGCCGTCTACGCCAACAACGGCGGCGCCTCGATGACGCTCGAGGTCCGGCCCCACATGGCGATCAACGCTCGCTATCAGTTCGTGCTTCTCTACACGGTGGCGCGGGCGGCGAAGCGCCAGGCGCTGCTCGACGTCTCCGCCGCGGTGGCGGCGCAGGCGTTCCGCGTCGGCGGGGAGGCGGGGCTGCCGCTGCACCATTACCCGCTCGAGCGAACGGCCGATGCGCACGCCGCGGTCGAGCGGGGGGTGGTGGGCAAGGTCCTGATCGATGTGGCGCCGGAGGGAGGCGACGCGTAGACGCAGCGTGTCCACCGCCTGGGGCCACAGCGCCGCGCGGAAGGCCAGACTGTGGACGCGGTGGCTTTACTGCTGCTGGGAGTAGATGTCCCCCAGCGTCGCGAGGTGGAGAGCCGGCGTGGTCTCGGCCCGGGCCACGAGCTCGGGAGTGAAACCGGATGCGGACGCGAGCACGAGTCGAGCATCCGCGGCGTTCGGAAGCCCCCCGCGGAGACGTTCCAGTCCCTCCAGGTCATCGGTCCCCAGCCGACGCAGCCGAGCCTGTCCGAGCACCTCCACCACCCGGTCCGGGTCGTCGCCGCCGGACCCGAGCGCCACGATGTCGACCTGGTGTCCGGCACCGTCGTCGCGGTCGCTGACGACGGTCGCCCCGACCGACCGAAGCGGGACGCCGAAGATCCGCTCGCCGGTCCCCCGGACGTGGTCGCGGGCCAGCTGCTCGAAGTGCGGCGCCAGCACCAGGTAGTCGAAGCTCTGTCGGGCGTCCGCCCACGCCTCGGCCCCCCGCCCGTCCTCGAACAGCGCGGTCCGCGGCCGCCGCACCACCTGGTGGAAGCGGATGATCGGTTCCGCGATGCGGTAGAACGGGCGCCGCTGGCGCAGCACGTCCTCGTCCTTTCGCAGCAAGCCCGACTCGAGGAGCGCCCGGAGTGGGTGCTGCACCCCTTGCTGCGACCGCCGAAGCTGCCTGGCGATGGCTGCCTCCGTGCTCCTACCGCCGGCGATCGCGGTCAGCACCGACTGGTAGATCGCCCGGTTTTCGATGCCACGCTGCTCTCCGAGGAGCCACTCGTCCTCATGGAAGAGAGCGGACGCCGGCGAGAGCACCTCGTTCACGACCCAGGAGTCGAAGTCATCCAACGATGTGGGCACCGAACGGACCAGGTCGCGGTACCCGGGCGTGCCACCCAGGATGGCGTGGATCCGCAGCGCCAGACGTGAGTCGTCGAGGTTCCAGAAGCGTCTCGAATCCAGGTGGTCGAACGGTCGCATCAGCACGTTGATGAAGACGCGTCCGCGCAGAGGACTCTGACCGTGAAGGAGACCCGCCATGGTCGAGATCGCCGAGCCACAGAGAATGAGGCGGACGGCGGGACCACCCTCTTCGGCCGAGCGGTCGACGGCGCGCTGGAGAAGGGAGAGCAATTCCGGCGACCGCTCGAGGAGATAGGGGAACTCATCCAGGATCGCCACCGCCGGTCCATTGCCGCCGCCGAGAGAGGCTCCAAGGCGGCGGATGCTCGAGAGCGCCTCCTCCCAGGTGACGAAGGCCAGCCGGCCGACGTCGAGGTGCGCCCCGACCCGCTCCCCGAGGTCCACCAGCGCCTGCGCTGGCTCGTGCTCGAGCGCCTGGTAATAGAAGCCACCGGTCGCGGCCGCCAACCGCCGGAGCAGAAAGGACTTGCCCTGCCGTCGCCGCCCGTACACCACCCCCAGGCGAAGCCCGGGGGCGGGGTCGGACACAAAGGTGGATAGATCAGCCCAGGCCTGTTCACGGTCGAAGAGGTCGGACGGCCGGGGCGGCGGCATGAGGCAACAATACAAGACAAACTTTGTAAAGTTGTGCTTTGTGAAGCGTCAGATGGATTGACGAAGCGGTCCCGCGGGTACCCATAAAGTGAGATGAAGCTGAAAGCAGCGTGGGAGATCGCGCTGGAGAAGCACGAGGAGTACCAGCGGCTGACGCGGATCACCGACCAGCTCTTCGATCACGTGGCGATGCTCGAGGAGAGCTGGGACAAGATCACGCCGCGCGTCCTGCGCGACGATCGCGACCGCGACGACGAGTGCCCGCTGGCCGCCTGAGCGACCGGCCGGCGCGCTCGCCCGCCTGGCACACTGAGCTTGATGTCCGGGCCGCTGGAGGGAGTGCGGGTTCTCGAGCTGGGACAGCTGATCGCCGGTCCCTTCGTGGGGCGCCTACTGGCCGACTTCGGAGCGGAGGTGATCAAGGTCGAGCCCCCTGGCACCGGGGATGCGATGCGGCTCTGGGGAGTGCACCGCCACCTCGATCGTGGGCTGTGGTGGCCGCTGATGAGCCGCAACAAGAAGCTGGTCTCGCTGGACCTGCGGCATCCCGAGGGCCAGGAGCTGTGCCGCCGGCTGGCGGAGCAGTCGGACGTGCTGCTGGAGAACTTCCGGCCCGGCACGCTGGAGCGCTGGGGACTGGGCCCCGACTGCCTGCAGGAGCGCAACCCGGGGCTGATCGTGGCCCGTGTCTCCGGCTACGGTCAGACCGGTCCCTACGCGAAGCGGGCGGGGTTCGCCTCGGCGTCAGAGGCGATCGGAGGCCTGCGCTACGTCAACGGGTATCCCGGCCAGGTGCCGCCTCGACCTGGCGTCTCGCTGGGCGACTCCCTGGCCGGGCTGTTCGCGGTGCAGGGCATCCTGCTCGCGCTCTACGACCGCGACGTGCACGGTGGGCGCGGGCAGGTGGTGGACGTCTCCATCACCGAGGCCTGCTACGCGATGCTGGACTCGATCGTCCCCGAGTACGGGAAGCTGGGCGTGGTCCGCGAGCCAGGTGGGAGCCGGATCGGAAGCGCGGTCCCTTCCAACGTCTACCGCTCGCGCGACGGCAAGCACTTGGTGATCGCTGCCAACGCCGACACCCTCTTCGTGCGGCTCTGTGAGGCGATGGGGCAGCCCGAGTTGAGCCGGGATCCGCGCTTCTCCACCTTCTGGGCGCGCTTCGAGTACGTCGACGACCTGGACCGCATCATCGGCGAGTGGGCCGCGGAGCACGACGCGAGCGAGATCGACCGCGTGCTCAACCAGGCCGGCGTGGTCTGCGGCCCCATCAACTCGGTGGCCGATCTCTTCCGAGGATCCCCAGATGCAGGCGCGCGACATGCTGTTGCCGGTGCGGGACGAGGAGTTGGGCGAGCTGATCCTGCCCGGCATCGTCCCCAAGCTGACGCGCACACCGGGCGGGGTGCGCTGGCCGGGCCGGTGGCAGCTCGGGCACGACAACCAGGCTGTGTTTGGCTCCCTCCTGGGCATGGACGAGGACGAAGTACGCCGCCTGGAGCGGAAGGGCGTCGCATGACGGGGAGTGTTCGCATCCGTGAGGTCGGCCCCCGCGACGGGCTGCAGAACGAGAGCAAGGTGCTGACACCCGAGGTGCGGGCGGAGCTGATCCAGCGCCTGGCCGCGACCGGCGTTCCCGAGATCGAGGCGGTCAGTTTCGTGCGGGCCGGATCTGGTGCCTGCGATGGGGGAGCCGGAGGCGGTGCTGGAGCTGGCCGGGGATCTGGGGCCGGGGGCGCCGGTGGTGTCGGGCCTGGTGTTGAACCAGCGCGGGTACGAGCGCGCGCTGGCGGCAGGTCTTCGGGACCTGCACTACGCGTTCCCCGTGACCGACACCTTCGCCCGGCGCAACCAGAACTCGACCACCGAGGCCGGGCTGACGCTGGCGCACGAGCTGGTCCGCCGCGCGCGCGCCGACGGCGTCCACATCGACGTCGGCTTCATCTGCGCCTTCGGCTGTCCCTTCGAGGGACCGGTGCCGCCTTCGCGCGTGCTGGACCTGGCGGAGCGCCTGATGGAGGAGCCGCCCGACTCGGTCACGGTCGCCGACACCATCGGGGTCGGGGTCCCCACGCAGGCGAAGGCACTGGTGGAGGGCCTGCTGCCTTATGGGCGTCCGGTCGTGGTGCACCTCCACAACACCCGCAACACCGGTCTCGCCAACGCCTACGCCGCGGTCGAGGCGGGGGCGAGCGGCCTCGACGCCTCGGTCGGTGGCGCCGGCGGCTGCCCGTTCGCCCCTCGTGCCACCGGCAACGTGGCGACCGAGGATGTGGTCTACCTCCTCCGCGGGCTGGGGGTCGATAGCGGCATCTCACTGGACGGGATGATCGAGACCGCGCACTGGCTGGAGTCGCAGTTGGGCAAGCAGCTCCCCTCGATGCTGGCCCGCGCCGGCGATTTCACTCCCCCGGTCGGCTAACTCTCCGAGAAACGGACCGTTGGTGCGCAGTGCACCAACACCCCGGTGTTGACGACCGGAAGGGCGGTTGGTGCACCAAGAGCGCCGGGATAATCCGGCATGGAGCAAGGAATGAAGAAGTCCGACATCGAAGGAGTAGCGACCCACGATGGCCCCGAGCCATGCGCCGTGGTAGGCCGGCAACAGCGGCTAAGGCCCGAGACCGGTACCGCAAGGACCAAGGCGAAGTGTTGAGCAGGGGGCGTGCAGGCCGGGCTATACAGCCGCGAGAGCCAATAACCCTGGGGTGCCGACGAGTTTTTGGTGGCTTGGAAGGCAACATCGTGAGCAGCGTTAAGCGCGAGCTGCCCACGGACCCCACGCGGTCGAAGACCCTCGGCATGTACGCAAGCTCCATGCGCGAGAACCGGGAGGGCCCGTTGTCGCCCGCCGATCGATCAGCGGCGGGCCGCTCAGAGGGGGGCTGAGGCCCAAGCAAGAGATGCACGACAACGGGCAGTCGGACAGCCTCGTAGTACCTGCGACGCCGGCGAACAAAGCCGCGGGCGGGGACGCCCATACCCATGCGGTGGCGGAGTCGGTGGAGGGAAGGAGGCTGGCCAAGGGGAACACGGCAGGCCACGCACGCCCCGGACGCGGAGCCGGACCGGGTGTGTCACCGGGGCTTGTGCGTGTGCGCGAAGCGGCGTCCGGGAATCGGACGCAACAGTTCACCGCGCTCCTCCACCACCTGACGCCGGACCTGCTGGGCGAGACCTATCGAGGGTTGAAGCCAAGAGCAGCGGCCGGGGTCGACGGGGTGACCAAGGCAGCCTACGGGGAGAAGCTGGAGGGCAACCTTCAGCAGCTTCACGGGAGGGTGCACCGAGGGGCGTACCGAGCCCAACCCTCACGGAGGGTGTACATCCCCAAGGCCGACGGGCGGCAGCGGCCGCTCGGTATAGCCAGCCTGGAGGACAAGATCGTCCAGGGGGCGGTGGCTACGGTGTTGAGTGCCATCTACGAGGCGGACTTCTACGGTTTCTCCTACGGGTTCCGACCCGGACGCAGTCAGCACGATGCGCTGGATGCGCTGGCGGTGGGCCTGCAACGGAAGAAGGTGAACTGGGTGCTCGACGCCGACGTGGCGGACTTCTTCAACCACCTTGATCACGGGAAGTTGGAGGGGATGCTCGAGCACCGGATCGGGGATCGACGAGTCCTCCGGCTGATCCAGAAATGGCTGAAGGCGGGGGTCATCGAAGATGGGAACTGGTCGGAGCTGAAGGCAGGGAGCCCGCAAGGGGCGACGATCTCGCCATTGTTGGCGAACATCTACCTGCACTATGTCTTCGACTGCTGGGCCGAAGAATGGAGACGCCGCGAGGCGACGGGCGACGTGCTCATCGTGCGCTACGCGGATGACTTCATCGTGGGGTTCCAGCATCGTGAGGACGCGGAGCGCTTCCGCGCCGCACTGGCCGAGCGATTGGCCGAGTACGGGCTCGGGCTGAAGGCGGAGAAGACACGGCTGATCGAGTTCGGACGGTTCGCCGCCCGGAACCGAGAGGAGCGTGGCGCCGGCAAGCCGGAGACGTTCGACTTCCTGGGCTTCACCCACATCTGTGGGGAGACCCCCAACGGGAAGTTCTACGTCAAGCGAATCACGAAGAAGCAGGCGATGCGGAAGAAGCTGCGGGAGGTCAAAGACCGCCTGCAGCGAATGATGCATGCCCCGGTTCCCGAGCAGTGGGTCTACCTGAAGCAGGTGGTGGAGGGGTACTACCGGTACTTCGCCGTCCCCGGCAACAGAACGGCCATGAACGACTTCCGGCACTGGCTGATCGCGATCTGGCGAAAGGTCTTGAGCCGCCGCAGCCAACGGGGGAACGTCCCCTGGGCGCGGATGGCGCGCCTGGCTTGGCGCATACCCACACCCCGCATCTTGCACCCGTATCCCTCTGCCCGCTACGACGCCAAACACCCGAGGCAGGAGCCCAGTGCGGTAGTTCCGCTCGCTGGGATCTGTGCGGGGGGCCGCCCGTAAGGGCGGTTCCTACCGCGACCGGCCCTTTGAGCTGCCTGTGGGGACCAGCGCGGCGTGACAGCTATTCGGTCAGCACCAGCCACTGCCGGCCGTCGATGAGCTCCCGGGTCGCGTCCAGGTGGCCGGCGTGGGTCGCGGTCTCCGTGATCACGTGCATCAGCAGCTCGCGGAGGTTGTCCAGGTGGAACTGGGGCGGAAAGAGGTCGGGCCAGGCCTTCGGCGGGTCTTCAAGCGACGAGGCCGCGATGATGGCATCCGCGCGCGCGATCTCCTCGCGATAGCGCTCGAGGACCGCCTGCGGGTCGACGTCTGCCGGTACCAGCCAGGCGTCATTTCCGGACTCCGCGATCTCCTCCGGCGTGAGCTCCTCGCCCGCGAACACCTGCCGGAACCACCACCGCTCGACGTCCAGCGCCAGGTGATTGATGAGGCCCACACAGTTCCAGCGCGAGGGCAGGATCGGCCGTGTCAACTGCTCGTCAGTGAGTCCCTCGACCGCGCCCAGGACGTGCCTGCGCTGGGAGTTGAGCGCGCCCCGCAGGGCCTCCGTTTCGTTCAAGAAGCCTCCTTCGATAGGACTGAACCGCATGATCCCCAGTCACTGGCTGACCCGCGTCGCGTTAGCCGGGACCGATGCAGTTCCAGTCGTCGAGCAACCGTACGCCGGCGTCAAGCGGCAACGCCACCTCGCTGGTCAGCGGCCGCATTGAGGACGGCGAGCAATTGACCGTGGGATAGGGGTCCCGTACATTTCACGACCATTGTGTCCGAGGGGGGTGGCAGCAGCACGTGTCTGGGGGTGTCCCCTGATCGTGTGCGGCGGCTTCGCCCCACCGGCACCGTCCCTTTCAAGCTCTTCGACCCTGACGACACCACCTGCTCCGGCACCGCGGTGTTCACATCCACTACGACGCTAGGCGACCTGACCGTGACATCTAGGCCCTTTACCACCACCACGTCGGTATCCACGGTGGCCACCTACGACGGTGATCCGAACAACAACCCCATCAGCTCCGGCTGCGACATCGAGCAGGTGCCCATCACCACCGCCATGCCAGGCGTCGTACCGGACGAGGCACCGCGGGCCTGTCGGCGCAACCCTGGTCGGCGTCGCGCGCGGCCTCAGTCGTCGAGCGCGGCGTAGGTAGCCGTCGCCAGGTCCCGCATGTCGGGTGGCGAGGAGGGCCCGTCCATCATCCGGTGCGTGAGCAGGATGTCCACTGAGTCCCGGGCGGGATCGGCGTAGACGGCGCACCCGCTGCCCCCCGTCCACCCGTAGCGCCCAACCGCGCTCCCGATGCCAGTCTTGCGAAGCTCGACGCTGCAGCCGAAGGTCCATCCCAGGTCAGGTCCGAGCGGCATCCCCTGAGCCGGCAGCAGCTGATTCGTTTGCATCAGCTCCACCGAGCTGCGGGACAGCAGCCGCTCGCCACCGGCACGCCCGCCCTGAAGGAACATGCGCTGGAACCGGTGCAGGTCGTCAGCGGTGGAGACCAGTCCACCGCCTCCCGACTCGAAAACCGGCGGCCGGCCGAAGTGGCCCCTCAGCTCATCGGCAACCACCAGACCGCTCTGATCCGGGTCGTGGCGGTACTGAGGCCCGAAGCGGTCGAGCTTCTCCGGTGGCACGAAGAAGGCGGTGTCGTGCATGCCCAGCGGATCGAAGATCCGTTCCCGCAGGAAGCGGCTGAAGGGAGCGCCTGTTACGCGCGCCACCACGATGCCGGCGATGTCGAGACCATGGTGGTACATCCAGCCCTCGCCCGGCTGGTGGCCCATCGGCAGCGTCCCCAGGCGGCGCAGCCACTCGTCGGAAGCAAAGCGGGGCGGGTTGGGCCCGGGCGCCACCTCGAGCTCGGCCATCTTCGCCATCAGCGGGCTTCCCCAGTGCCCGAAATCGAAGCCATACCCGCACCCGAAATCGAGCAGGTCGCGGGTCGTGAGGGGCCGCTTCGCGGGAACCACCGCGTCCACGGGGCCCGCGCGGTCGCGTATGACCTGTGCCGGGCTCAGCTCAGGCAGCCACTGGGTAAGAGGGTCGTCGAGACGGAGCCGGCTCTCTTCGAGCAGCATCATCACCGCCGCCGCGGCGATCGGCTTGGTGGCCGACGCGATGCGGAAGATCGCGTCGCGGCGTGCCGGCGCCTCCTCCCCCAGGATGCGTGTGCCCAGTGCCTCGACATGAGTCTCGCCGCGGCGGCTGACCAGGGCCACCAACCCGGGCAGGTAGCCCGACTCGACGTGACGGGACATGATCTCATGCAACCGGGCCAATCCAGACGGGGTGAAAGCGCTCACTGTGGCCACTCCTTTCGCGGATGGGGTTCGAGCAATGTGGACAATGTATACATCCTGTCCGTTCCGCGTCGCATAATGTGAACAGTGTCCACTGGAACGGCCGCGGCGCGGACCACCTACCGCCATGGGGACCTGCGCCGGGCCCTGATCGCGGCAGGCCTCGAGATGGCCCGAGAGGGGGGTCCGGATGCGATCGTGCTGCGGGAAGCGACGCGGCGCGCCGGGGTGGCTCCCAACGCCGCCTACCGGCACTTCAAGGACCGCCGCGCCCTGCAGTCGGCGGTGTCGACCGCGGCTCGCGGAGTGGTGGCTGCCGCCATGACGGACGAGCAGCGCCAGCTTGCCCCGGCGGACGATCCGCAGCAGGCCGCTCGCGAGCACATGCTCGCGGTCGGGGTCGCCTACCTCCGCTTCGCCCAGTCCGAGCCGGGGTGGTTCCGAACCGCGTTCACCGTGCCCGCGTCCCTGTCGGAGCCGACCGCGGAGGGCGACCGGAGTCCGTTCGCCGTGCTGGCCGAGGCGCTGGACCGGATGGTGGAGGTGGGGGCCCTCCCGCTGGAGCGCCGCGCGGGAGCTGAGTTCGCGGCCTGGTCATCCGTGCACGGCTTCGCCATGCTGGTGTTGGAGGGTCCGCTGCGGGCGCTGGACCCGGACCAGCGACGCTTCGCAGCCCAGTGCGTGCTGGCGATGGTCGAGCGGGGACTCTGAGGAGCCCTTCCCTCCGGTCGTGGTCAATGCCTGGGCCTCGGGGGCCATGCCTGCGCCAGTGCCAACAAGATGTGAATCCGGCGCAATGCGGGTCCAAATGGGGGTGCGGCCACCGCCCGATCGGCATCGGGGATCGCCAACATCTTCAACACCGGTCCCCGCGGGCTCCCCGTGCCAGGTGACCGAAATCAATGACGGGGAGACGAGTGTTGTCCCGGTGACGGTGACCGGTGGCTCCCAAGACGGTCGCGGTGGGCGCGGCACAGACGGGCGTGGTGAGCGTGCTCGACGCGTATCGCGATTCGTCGGGTTCCATCAAGGTCACCAAGACCATCGCGGGTTCCGGCGCAGGGAGCCAGGGCCTGCTCGTGTGGGGCAGCGAGTGGCACCGCGCCCCTTCACGACACACCGACCATCGCTGCGCATGG
The DNA here is from genome assembly GCA_963790575.1 of Candidatus Dormiibacterota bacterium. Lineage (GTDB taxonomy): Bacteria > Chloroflexota > Dormibacteria > Dormibacterales > Dormibacteraceae > CAVTSA01. The sequence goes on from CAWBPD010000012.1 coordinate 739,165, forward strand.
AACGGTGACCTACACGGTGACGGGGACGGTGCCCTCCGGCACCACCGGTACGCTGACGAACACCGCTACCCTGACCGCGCCGCCGAGGGTGAACGATCGCGGTGGATGCGACCCCTGCGAAGCCATCAACGAGAACCCAGCGGCGCCGCCACCGATACCCGGTCTGCCCGACACCGGCGCGCCGCTTGGAGGATCTGGGCCGGGCGCGAGCGGGCCTATGACGCTGGCCCTGCTTCTCCTGGACGCCCTGGGCGTGGTCGGACTGGTCGGCGCGGCGATCGTCCGGCGGCGCCGGTTGAGGCGCCGCCACGGCGACTGACCCGGCCTGGCCGCGCTTCTACCTGCGAACCGGGGTACGGGTCACGAATTCCTCCCGAGCCGGTATCAGCACGTCCGGGTGAACCTCGTGGGTCTGGTCGGGAAGCGCGCGCAGGGTGCTGCGGAAGCAGCGCCGCCAGCGTCTCCGCCGTCGGCTTCATGAACGGGAAGCTGCCGGTTCCATAGAGGACCAGGGTCGGGCCGTCACCTGCTTTGCGATCTCGCGCGGGATCGCATTCAAGGTGGCCAGGAGTTCGGTGTGGTCGTAGTGCAGGGTACGGGCGACCGCTTCCAGATCCGCAAGGAAGGGCTCACCGCGCGCGGCGGCGATCTGCTCGGACGGAATTCCGATGTGCGCCATGAAAAGCGCGGCGTCGCCCCACGCCCCTGAGCGGAGAGCTGACTCCAGCGGCGAAAGTAGGTCCGGAACGCCGCGCGCCCGCCTCGCCAGCATCGTTGTAGGGAGCCTCGTACCGCATTAGGTGGGTGAGCTGGTCACCCGGTGTGGCCACGTCCGTAGGGCCGGCGCCGCACCCGAGGAGTCCCCGTAGAGGGCGCCGCGCCCGCCGACCACGTCCAGCACGGCCGCGATGCCCTCGGTCTCCCGGTCCGCCGCGTAGGGCTCAGTGTCGCCGCTGTCCCCGCGGCCGCGACGGTCGTAAATGACCACCGCGCGCCGCCTGGCCAGCGTGTCGAACAGGGCTGCCTTGGAACGTGAGCGGCGGAGCGTGAAGGCGCCGTCGGCCAGGATCGCCGGCGGCGCCCCCTCGCCCCTCGCGCCCCCGCTCGTAGACGATCGGGGTGTGGTCTGCGGAGGGCGTGGTCTCGGTGCCGCTCAAGCAGTCGTGCCCTCCGGCATCGGCCGAGCCACCCCGCTCGGATCGGGAGCGAGGGCGGCGCCGCGGCCCTTGGGCTCCTCCCACTCCTCCTGCCGGCCCAGCGCGGTCAGGTCCATGAAGTAGTAGGAGCCGCCGGTCTGCTCGGTGCCGCGGGCGTACGTCGAGTAGGTGTGGAAGACGCGATCGCCGTCGCGGAGGAAGCAGCTGATCCCTGGAGCTTCCGTCTGGGTGCCGACGGGGGCACCGCCGATCTCGCGGTAGTTGTACTCGACAACGGGCCTGTCAGGGTCGAAGGTGACACCGTAGTCGACGTTGAAGTCGCTGCCGTACGAGGAATAGAAGGGGAACGTCCAGCCGTGCTTGGCCTTGTACGCCTCGATCTTGGCCAGCGGCGCGCGCGCGACCGTGACCAGCGTGGTGTCGCGGTTGGCGAGGTGCTCGTGCAGCTGAGGGGACCGCTCGTCGGCGGCGGCGGTGCAGCTGGGGCAGCCCTCGTCCCAGTCGGGGTGGAACATGAAGTGGACGACGATCAGCTGGTGCCGGCCCTTGAAGAGGTCGCGCAGTGTCAGACTGTCGCCCTCGGGGCCGCTGAACCGATAGTCCTTGGTGACCTCCACCATGGGCAGAGTGCGGCGCTCGGTGTTGAGGGCGTCGCGGGCGCGGGTGGCCGCCTTTTCCTTCTGGAGCAGCGCACGGCGAGCTTCGAGCCACTTCTCCTCGCTGACGATCGCAGGTAGTGCCATAGGGGCAATCCTAACACTCCAATGTGAACGATGTCCACATCCTCCGCCGTGCTCCTCACCCACGGGGCTAGACTGGCCATCTGTCGACAGATGTCGCGTTTCCGGGCGCTTTTCCGGGCCATCTGTCGACAGATGGCCAGGTGCTACGCCCCCGTAGCTCAGGGGACAGAGCGGCGGACTTCTAATCCGTTGGTCGGCGGTTCGAATCCGTCCGGGGGCACCACGCCCAACTGGCTCTTTTGAACTCGAGGACCACGTCCACGTGGCCCGACCAACCGCCTCCGTCGCGGCCTCCCGGGCTGGATGACAACCATTTTGACAACCATTCGGCCATCGCCCTCCAGTCCTCGAGCCGCCGGCCCGCCCTTTGGCCCGGGGATACTACCTTGGCCGCCGGCGACTCCGGGTCATGCGCCGGCACCGCGTTCGTCTGAGGTCGCGTGGCCGAGAGTCTGCTCGGTGAGCAGGCGCAGGACCTGGGTCGATGTCGTGAGGGGGTACGCAGCGAAGGAGTGCGCGAGGGCAACCGGTATCAGCGCGTTTTCGTACAACTGCGTCCCGATCTCATCCAGCAGGGCGAGGGTGCGTTTGAGCGTCGGGTAATGCGCTGGATCAGACCGATCGGTCTGCGCATCCGATCCGTATGGGGACCAGCGGTTCGCGAGCGGCGGGACAGTGATGACGAGGTCCTGTGCGCCCTTGGAAACGTAGAAGAACTTGCGGCCGTAATAGGTTTCTTTCCAGGACGTCGTTTTCAACTGGTCCCTCAGGTACGAGTCGGGCAGACGCATGAGCGTGCCATCGGGGATGCGCTCCCGGAGCGCGCGGAGGTGGTCCGCGGCGTAGCCGGTCTTCTCGATGCCGACAACAACGGGCATGCCGAGCCCACGATCCCTCAGTCTCCGTGCGAGGCCCGTCCAAACCCCGAGGATGGCGAGTCGGAGCGGCGCGGACTCCCCGAACTGCGCTAAAGGGCCGTCTACGATGAAGGCGCATCTGGGTAGGATCGCCGGCGCGTCATCGAAGATCGTGAGCGCTACGCCCACGATGACGAGATGCTCAATCGCGGACAGCGCGCGCCCGAGTACTTCTAGGTTCGATCCCTCCGGATTGAACGCCTCGTGAAGACGAAGCACATCGGTGGGCCACACTGGTGTCCCGCAGACGGAGCAGTCAATGGGCGCGGCGGCCGGGACGAGGATGTCTTTCGTTCGCTGGCCCGCAGCATCCACGCATAGCGGGTTGGGACAGCGGCTCACGCGGATCATGTCGCGCGCCCCGGCAGCGGCGTCCTCCGGCGTGGCCTGGCGCTGCACCCGCAGGAGGATCGCCGTCAGGGGCCTGTCATTTATCTGTTTCTCAGCGAAGAATTCGAAAAGTTCTGCCCGAAATGCGGTCTCGGGATCGTCATAGACGGCGTGGTCGAGGTGTGATGACGGCAGGAAGCCGGGGATCACGGCTTCCTCAACAGCGTCGGCGATGCGGGCCGGACTCACGAACGGCCCCTGCTGGTAGAGCATCTCCCGCAAGTCGCAGAAGACGCCCGCGATCTGGAAATAGAGAACGCGCGTGGAGGGAAAGCGATCGAACGCCTCTTCGTATTCATGGCTGGAGCCGTCGATGGCGACAGCGAACGCAACTGCGGGATCCGTTGATCCCTCCAGACTCTCGGGGCTGACTAGTAGCGGATCGACCGAAAATCCGTCGCGAGTGCTGTCGGGGCGGCGGTACAGGCCGAGCTTTTTGGCGATCTCCGGGTTCTCAGCCGTCGGGACGTGCCCGAGCTTGCGCGCTCGTTCGAAGCCGCGCGACGTGTGGTACGGCATCAGGCGTGGGGGGACGGAAAGGCGGCGTCCGTGTCGACGAGATCGTGGTCATCCAGCGCTTGCTCTGCCTGCACGGGCTCGAGCGGCAACCCCACGGTGGGAGCAAGACCCGCGGTCGCTCGTGCCTGATTGACCATCTCGAGGTCAAACTTCCTCACTTGAACCGGCAGGGTGTATGCAGCAGAGTCCGTACGCAGGCGAATGAAACCGCGATCATCGGCGGAGAGGATCTGGTCGGAGAACCGGTCGAAGTCGTAGTAGGCGGCAAGCCGCTTCGCTTCATTTTGGTTGTTCATGTATGCCGCGATCCAGTTGGCGGTGTTGGAGAGAATGCTCTCGTCGACCGATGACACCTCCTGCGTCGCGTAGATCATCCCGATCTTGTATTTGGCCGACTCCTTCGCCAACCGGACGTAGGGGTCGTTCTCGCCTGCTGCCTTGCTGAACTTGTCGCGGTGCAGGAGCCTATGGGCCTCCTCGATGAAAATCTGCATCGGCCGAGGCGGCCGCCCGTCGCGGAAGCGCTCGGACGCCCGGCGCAGGATGTGGTTGACGACCCGTTCGGAGCAGGTTTGCAAGACGACCTCGCTGCCACGCGCAAGATCTACGATGACTATCCGACCTCGGCCGAGGTCACTGTAGATCGCTTCGGAGTAATCGAGGTTGGCGAGCGCCGAGTGGAAGTCCCTCAGCCGCTCGAGGAGTCTCCAGCCACGCATGCTGCCGCTCGCCAGGAGCATCCTCGCCATTGCCTCCATGCCAGGCGCTTCCGAGTAGAGGCGAAGGGAAGCGGGCGGATTCCCGCCCAAGACCAGGCCGGCGATGTACTCGCAAGCGGTTTGCAGTTGACTCGGGTTCGCGCGAGAGTAGTGGTAGTTGCTCGTTACCACGGGAAGGGCCTGGAGGCCGTCAATCTGCACGAGGTCCCGGTGAAGCTCGCCCTTCATCGGCAGGGGATACGTCCACCGCGCGGGTGGCGAGAACCCTGCTTTGAGGAGGAGCCCGTACAGCATCCCGCGCAGCGCCTGCGTCCGTCGCCGATCTCCCACTTCGTCCATCTCGGCGACATTGAGGTGTGGTTCCGCAGCCAGGAAGCTCTCGACGTACCCGGCGCCCCAGCTGCGAAGGTACATCGAGATCAGGGACCAGACGGCGTCCACATCCTCTTCGCGGAAGAAGTTCAAGGAGAGCGGCCGAAAACCAGCATCGATGTCTGCGCGCGTAGCACCGAGCCGGTAGACACGCACTTCGTTGCTGATCTGGCGGAGCGCCGTGCGGTCCTGGGGATTCGGGTACGCGTACTCGCCGGTTGGATCGAAGATTAGTTGACCAACCCGAACGTCTGTTTGGTGCGCGTACACGTGCACAGCGGTGGCAATCACCTTCATCGTGTTCGACTTGCCGGCGCGCGTCATGCCGAATACAGCGGTCTTGTGTGCCACGAAGTCCTTCGCACGTACGGAGACCGTGACGCCGGTCGATCCCTCGCCGCCCTGTCGGGCGATCTGCTCTCGCCGTTGCGTCGACGAATAACGCAGCGTCCCCACCGCGAAGCGGCCGCCATCCGGGAGATCCGCATTCGGCGCGGCGTCCCCGTCGCCGTCACCTTCCCGCTCCCCGAGGGGCAGCTCGCAGTGATCAACTATGGTCTGAAGGCTTTCGCCCCACGGCTTGGAGACTTCATAACGGCCGGCAGCGTAGACGTTGTCGATGTCCTTGCCGAACTGCAGCGACCCGGCCTCGTCCTCATAGAACGTACCGAGCACCTGGCAGCGGAACGCCGCGCGTTGCATCACCTCACGCGTTAGCACGTCTGCAACCGGTCCATGCGGTGGCCGCGTCTGATAGCGCTCGGTGATGGTTCGGTCCATGACCTCCGCCCGCAGAGCCGTCAGCTCACCCTGATTAGGCAGGGTGGTTTCGCGGAGTACACGCAGCAGGATCACCTCACGATCCGCGGGGTCCATTCCCACGGCCTGCTCGTCGTCGGTCATCTCCTTGACGGCGGCGAGGAGGAAGCAGTGCTGAGGGACACCGTATGCCTGCCGAACCCACTCGTCATTCGAGATCACGGAAGCCTCGTGAAAGCCGAGGTCGTAAACACCTCCGATATATGTGGCCTGTCGGAGCAGCCCGCGGAGCGGCGATGCCGCCGCCACGGCGGCGCTTCCGAGCCGAAGGCCCTGCGCAGCCCGTTCCCCAACTGTCATATCAACCGTCCAGAAGAATCACCATGTTGAACTCAACGCTCCCGGCCCCCGTCCGAAACAGGACGGTTCCACGGCCCCCATCATGACGATTCACGGCGCCCATGAAAAGTGGGACAGCTACGCAGGTAGGCGAATCGAACCCCTCCGGCGGCGTACGCGAAGCCACTCGTGCTGAGTCCGCCAGAGCCGGTTATCGCTCGGCAGGCATTCCAGATTCGCGATCACCAGTTCTGCGCCAGCCATACGCTGGGTACCGTATAGGAGCTCGACCCTTTCGATCAGGCAGTTGTGACCGGCGTAGAGTTCCTCGATCTCAGCCGCGGGATCGTAGGAGAGGAGATACGGATCCTCCAGATGCCGCAACGCCGTGGCGAGGCGCCGATGATCCGAACCCGTGAAGCTAAATCGATATAACCGCTCGGCCTTGGCCCAGAACGGCGGATCCAGGTAGAAAAACAACGTGCCGCTCACCGAGCGCCGCGCATCGCGCATCACGTCGAGGGCATCGGCCTCCCGCACGAACTCGACCCGGTCGGCCAGCGATGCACAAGCCCGGACGCGGCGCTTGAGCCGTTCGCGTGGAAACCGGCAGTCGATCTTGAAGGCGCTCGCCTGTGCCTTGCCTCCAACTGGGCCCGCGCGAGCATGCAGCGTGCCGTTGAAACTTGTCCGGTTCAGAAACAGGCAGGCCAGGGCTCGATCTCGTCGAGACCTGGGTCGTTGCTCTTTCAGCCTCTCCCAGGTGGCCAGCGACACCTCTATTTCATCGATCGTCTGACACAGCCACTCGCTGTCAGAGAAGACGCTCGACCAGAACGCCGCGAGGTATGGGTCCCGCTCCCCAAGACCGATGCGCTTTACCCGGCCGGTCGCCAGCAGCTCCAGAGCGACGCTCGCACCGCCTGCGAACGGCTCCACGAAGAGGTCCGGCATTAGGTCGTTCGCCTCGAGCGCGGCCGCGATGTAGGGCATCAGGCGGCGCTTTCCGCCGGGGTATCGGAGCGGACTCAGCACGACCCGTTCCGGGATCATATCTTCGCTCACGACGGGCGCGAGGATAGATCACCGGTCTGACCGGATCCGCGAGACCATTGCATAACGAGGTTGCCGCATGCGGGAATTGCTCGCGAGGGCACGATGGATGCGCTCGCGCCACTGCGGCGGCTGCTGCTCGAACAGGACCGCCCGTCAGCCGCCCACACCACGCAGGAAGTCCTCCATCCGCTGACCGGCCTCGCGCTGCATCTCAGGGAGGACGTGGCTGTATGTGTTCATCGTGAGGCTGATCTGCGAGTGCCCGAGGAGCTCCATCACCACTCGCGCAGGCACGCCAGCGCCAGCGAGAACCGTCGCGCAAGAGTGTCGGAGGTCGTGAAACCTTCGTGGCCGGATTCCCGCCTGCTTGAGTATCCGGGGGAACTGATGGCTGACGGTGCTGGCGTGCAGCGGCATGCCGAGGGCAGTGCAGAACACCAGCTCGCCCTCGCCCCGCCAACGCGACCCCGCTTCCTCGCGCTCACGCTCCTGACCCATGCGGTGCGCCACCAGCGCCTCGCACGCGAAGCCCGGCACGGGCACCGTGCGCCTGCTCCGCTCGCTCTTCGGCTCCACGAACGTCGACACGCCCTCGACTCGTTGCAGTGCGCGCCGCACCCGAACCCGACCGGCGCGAAGATCCAGGTCTTCCCACGCGAGGCCCAGAAGCTCTCCTTGCCGCAAGCCCGTGCTCAGCGCCAAAATGTACAGGGCGCGCAACCGTTCCCGATCCAGTGCCTCGAACAGGCGCCCAATCTCAGACGGACTGAGTGGCTGGATCTCATGGCGGCGCACTCGCGGAGGATCCACGAGAGTGGCCACATTGCGGGCGATCCAACCCCAGCGCACGGCTCGCCCCAAGGCACGGCGGAGCACGGCGTGGATGTACTGCACACGGCGGGGCGACAGGCCCGCGTCGAGCTTCCGCCGCAGCAGGCGCTCTACATGGGCCGGCTCCAACTTTGCCAGGCGAACGCGCCCCAAATCCGGCACGAGATGAAGTCGCACGATCTCCGCATAGGATCGATAGGTCGACGCGCGCACTGTCGAGCGCGCCCCTTGGGTCAGCCACTCCTGTAGCAGGTCGGCAACCGTCAAGCGGCCGGAGACGGGGAAGACGCCCCGGCGCGCATCCTCCAGCACGCGCGAAACCTGGTCGGCGACCTCTTTTCGCGTCGAGCCGTAGAGCCACTTCCGCTCCCCATTGGGCAATCTCAGAGCCGCCGCCCATCGACCGTCGGCGCGCCGGGTGAATGACCCCTCGCCATTTGCACGCCGCCTGGAGCCCATCACGCGATCCGGTCGTGGGGCCAGGATCGGCTGCGTCGGGTGTCGGTCTGTTCTTCGATCCACCGATCCAGGGCCTTTCGGGAGACACGTACGGCACGGCCGATCCGGACAGCAGGCAGGTCGCCATTCCGGAGCAGCTCGAAAACGGTTGACCGCGCCACTGCAAGCACCTCCGCCACCTCCTCCGCTCGCAAGAGTTCTGCTTCAACGTGGATGAGCTTCCTCACGACGCTTCCTCCCCCGCCGCCGGGTCGAGCCAGCTGGTCACGCCCAGGCGCCGCGCCCGCTTGCGAAGCACCTCACTCTCAAAGACCAGCCCCTTCGCGGCCAGGTACTGATCGATCAGCGTCCCAATGTCCGTCAGGGCATGGTCGCGCTCACTGCGACCCCGGACCGCCGCCAGGGACGTCGCGTACCCCTGGATCCCCTGCAGGAGCTTCAACTCCGATGCCTGCTCGATCCGTCGGCGCACTATCCCAGTCATCGTGTGCGCGATGCGCACCGCGCGGATCTCCTCCCAGACCGGGTCGACCGGCCAGCGCCGCCGCCGTCGATCCCCGGTCGGGACCCGCAGTGAGAGCCAGCGGGCCGTCCCGTAGAGCCAGAGATCCTGCACCGACGCGATCACGTCATCCACGGACTTCGACTGAAAGTCGGCCAGTGCCTCTCGCCTGAACTGGAACTCAACCCGCCAAACTTGCAAGCGCGGGTCGTAGTCCTCGCCCCACAGATCTGGCAGCCAGCTGACGCCTTGCTTTCGGATCTGCGCCGTCTTGTCGTAGATGCGCGCTACCAAAGCGTCCTTGCCAAACATGAAGCCGGACAACTTGGTTCCGGACTGGAAAACCTGTCGGTTCTCTTCGAACGCCCTTCGGTGCCGGCCGTACCCCACGAAACGATCAAGGTCCGCCGTGTGCAGATCCCATCCCTGTAGGTCCGCATGCAGGTCGATCCGCGACACGGTCTCCTTAAACGGCCCCGCGAACACGTCGAGGCGGAGTAGCCGCTCCACCTGGTCAAGGGCCGGATCGATCCCCATTGAGTGGAGGAATGCCGAGTGCATCTGCACCAGCACCGCCGGGAACTTCGTCGACCGCCCTACCATCAGCTCGAAGTCGGGCGAGGACATCCAGTACGTGTAGCCGCGCCAGCCGTACGGGTGACAGTCGAAGGTCTCCTCGGTGACCGGAAACGAGAAGAGCTCGTCGCCCTCGTTGAGTCGAGCACGCTTCTGCGCCTCCGCGAACAGGTCCCAGACGGACTCCTGGACCGTCCCCCGAACCGACAGATTCAGCGTGTCGATACCGCTTGCAAGGAGTCTCATCACACCCCCTCACTCACCGCTCCCAAGGACGGATAGGGCACGGTGATACACGCCCGTGCCTGCCCTCAAGGCCGACGCGTTCATGCCGCATCGGAGTCGTCCTCGGCCAGGTCCGCCGCGACCCGCTCAAGCGATGCGTGAAGGCCCGCCACGACCACCCGGGCACGCCCATGCTCGCCGGTTGCCGCCCCTCCACTCCTGTCTTCGCCCCGTGCCGGGGCGGCCCCCGGCGAGGCCAACGCCGGCCTCTTCCGGGCTGCCTCGTCGAGCAGGTCCCCCGGGTCGCGCACCAGCTCCGAGGTGCCTTCGCAGACCCGCGCCACGTCCTCGTCGCTCACGTACGGAGTCCGCACCCGCACGAACCCCGGCCGGCCCTGGACGACCATCGAGGCGACGCCCACGTAGGCCGGATCTTGGAGCGCCACCGGGTTGGCCTCCGGGTACTGCCGTATGTCGGCCCCCAGCGCTGCCACGGCCGCCTCGTCGGTCCTTTGCGCGAAGCTGAGCGCCACCGGGCACACGTCCCGGATCGCCGTCGGGATCGCGTCACCGGTGCTCTTTTGGGTCGCAAGTAGGGTGACGATGCCGACACTGCGACCCTTCTTCACCAACTCCTCGACCAGGCGGCGGTTCTCGGCCGCCAGGGCCATCTGTTCCTTGTCGCCCTTGACCTCCGCAAAGAACGTGTGGGCCTCGTCGATGACCAGCACCACCAGCGGCCAGCTCGGCGATGGCCCCACGTGCCACATGTTCTTCACGCCAAGCACCGACCGGATCAGCTGCGACCGGCGACGACGAATCTCGTTGACGCGCTGGAACAGCCGGTTCGCCTCCCGGAGGTCATCACCGCACATCGCGAAGAAGCGCGCGGCCAAGTCCTCGTAGTCGGCCCCGCCCTTACCGTCGACCACGGCGAGCTGCACCGCCGGTGAGGGGGCTAGGCTCGCGATGAAACGGTTGAGCACGCTTGTCTTGCCATAGCCGGGCAGACCGGCGATGCTCACCCCGGGGACGTTGCTCACCCGCACCGCCACCGGGTCGGCGTACTCGTCGCGACCGATATCCCACCGCTCGAGGTCGACCGGGGCCAGCCCGGACGGCGCGTGCGGGAACGACTCGGTCAGGGGGTCGCGCCGCACCGCCCGTATGCTCAGACGGCCCGGCTCCGGCTGCGTCACGGCCACCCGTACGCAGCCCCACGCGTTCGCCAGGTGGTCCGCCACCTTGAGCCATTCCGCCCGACCCACCCGGGGCAGGGTCCTCGCCGTGACCCTCACCCCGTACTCGTCCGCCCGCACCCGGAGGCGTGGCACGAGCACCCGCGGCCGCGACCTCCCGCTCTCGCGCTCCCGGTGACCCAGGAGCGCCCACAGAAGGCCTGGCGCGGGATCGACCGCGACCAGGCCCAGCATGCGGCTCAAGCGATGCCACCGCCACCGGATCACCAAGGCCTGCAACAGCGAGCGCCGCGTCTCGCGGTCGGCCCGCACGCAGCGGACGACCGGCACCGCGCCGACTGCGGCCAGGACGACCGCCACCAGCACCAGGCCCTCGCGCATCACCCGCCTCCGAGGTGGGCGAGCAGCTGGTTCCCACCGCTCAGCATGTCGGCCGTCAGCACCCCGCTGTGCGCCCCCAGCCACGCGACCACGGCCGAGAATCCCGCCGCGCCGATCGCGAGCAGGATCGCGCCGAAGAGCATCCCGTGTGCGTGGTGCCGGGTGAACGGGATGCAGACCAGGATCAGCGCCGCGATCCCGGACACCACCGCCACCTTGGGAGCGATCGCCAGCAGCACCGAGATGACCTCGTCGAGCGCGCTGCCGGCCATCGCACCGAGCGCCGGCAGCGACGCGAAGATCAAGAAGAACGCGACGACCCCGATCAACAGGCCCTGGCCTCTCTTGTCCATGTCTCGCAGCCTCCACCGCTCACGCGACCCGCTTGCCCTGGCGAGGCTCAGCGGGTTCCTCTGACGCCGCCGCAGGTCGCGCCGACAGAATCTCCACCTGCTCGGCCACGACCTTGATCAGCCGTCGTCGGGTGCCGTCCTTGGCCTCGTAGTCCTCGCTCCGCAGGTGGCCGGTGATGTTGATCTTGGAGCCCTTGGAGGTGCCCTCGGCCACTTTCACCGCCTCCTCGGCCCAGACCGTGACACCGCCCCAGTTGGTGCGTGGTCCGTCGTCCCAGGCGACCCACAGATCACAGACTGGGCGCCCCTGCTCGCCCACGTACCGAAGCTCGGGCTCGCGACCCAACCTGGCCTCCGAAATCGTCACCATGCTCCCGTTCGCCATTGCGCACTCCTTCGCCGTCCCCGTCTACGCGAGGACGACTTCTCCCCCGACCAGGCGGACCCGATCGATCAGGAAATTCCAACTTTCGTAGACGGACAGGTCGTCCTCGACGCAGTGCGTGTCGGGACAGATCCCCGCCGCCACCGGGTAGCTGTGCGGCATCCTTTCCAGCGCCGCGATCACGTCCTCGACGGTCATGCCAACCGCTCCCCCCTCAGCCACCCCGTCTCCGGACAGCGGACCTTCACGAGCCGGTTCGTGTCCGGGAGATAGATCACCCCGCTGATCGGTAGCCCGTCCTCATCCAGCTGTACATAGATCCGGGGCCCGTCGCACCGCCCGAGGCGGTCCAGGTCGACATCGGGGAGCCCCTCGACCATGGCTCGAAGCCGGGCCATGTAGTCGTCATCGATCACTGCCAAGACCTCCTTCGCTCAACCCGCAGACTCCGGCGGCGCCGGTCGACATGGCTCAGCATGCGGGCGGTCCAAGGGACGCCAAAACCATCTTTTGGAACTCCTGGAGACGTTTTGATGCTCCAAATCGTCCCCGCGTGCTACCCTCGGTTCAGATGCCGAACAGACGCTTGGCTGACGCCATAGCTCAGCGCGGATGGGTGGTGGATGACCTGGCCCAGCGCATGCAGGTCGACGGAAAGACCGTCAGTCGCTGGATCAGCACCGAGCGCGTTCCGCACCCCCGATCCCGCGCTCGTGCGGCAGACATCCTCGGCGTGCCGGCCGCCGTACTGTGGCCCGAGGCCAGCACCACCCTCTCCGGCCCCGACGACCTGACCGGGTTCTACCGAACCCGCACCGACATCCCGCCCGCCATGGTCCAGTCCCTTCTCGCCGGTGCGACCACCAACGTCGACATCCTCGCGTTCGCCGGCTCATGGCTCTGGGATACGGTCCCCGGCTTCGCACGCACCCTGATCGCCAAGGCAGAGAGCGGGATCGCGGTCCGAGTCTGCCTCGGCGACCCCGACAGCGAGGCGGTCCGCATCCGCGGCCAGGAAGAGGGCATCGGTGACGGCATGGCCGCCCGATGCAAGCTGGCCCTGACCTACGCACAGCCACTCGCGCAGACAGCCCCTGGCACGGTCAGACGATCAGGCGCGACCCTCTACGCCTCGATCCTCCGCTTCGACCAGGACGTGCTGCTCAACACCCACCTCTGGAGCGTCCCAGCTGGCGACGCGCCCGTCTTCACTCTCCGCATGCGAGGCAACGACAGCCTCGCGACGCACGTCATAGCGTCGTTCGACCGTGTGTGGGAACAGGCTCAGGTGGTCGGGTACAGCAGCACGCTCGCCCAGGCCCCGCAGGCCACGCCCTCGCCCTCCGGCCCCAGCCCGTCGTTGGAGCGCGCCTTGACCGAGACGGCCTGAAGCTCGATCCCCAGAGCTTCGGCAAGGTTGGCCCTCATGTGCTCGATGTGCGGCCGCAGCTTGACCGTCCCCAGAACCACGAACACGTCGATGTTGCTCACCTCGAACCCTGCCTTCCGCACGTAGCTCATGAACTCGCGGACGAACTCAAGACTCCGGGCGTCCTCCGCCTCGGGGTCGTCCTCCGGGAAGTGAGTACCGAGATCACCGTCGGCGATCGCGCCGGCCAAGGCGTCAATCAGCGCATGCGAAACCACATCGCCGTCCGAGTGGGTCTTAAAGCCCACGTCCGCGGGAACGTTCACCCCGGCCAACACCAGCTGATGCCCGGGAGCCAGGCGATGCACATCGTGACCGACCCCAACCCGCCCGACTACCTGAACCTGATCGGCCACGTTCCGCCTCCAGTCCAGCCCTGACCGCGGCAACATCGGCCATGAGCAGGCTCCAACTCGCTCGCGTTACCTCGTGCACCACGGATCCGGGCGGGTACCGATCCAGAATTCGCTGGAGCCGGTCCTCTGCGCCGCATTCCACTCCATCCGGGGACGACGTGAGATCCGCCCAGTTCAGCACCGCCAGCACACTGTCCGGTGGACGCGCGAACTCATCCGCGTACGGCTTGATGCCGCGTAACTCCGCTTCCTTCTCCGCGTGCGTATGCCATGCGACCAGGCCGGTCACCCGGTCAGACCAGCCTTCCCGACGCAGCCAGCGAGCACCGTCAAGCGGATGAAATCCGATCATCGCCGCCGCACGGCCGTAACCGATGTCATGCACCCAGGCCGCCGCCACCAACGCTGACCGCCAATCCGTGTCGACTAGCGGAAGAGCCAGCTGCACCTGAGAAGCGACTCGACGCGAGTGCGCCAGGCGCGTCCCCGTATCGGCAAGGGCGCGCGTCGCGGTCTGCTCTGGGTCGAACACCCCCACCATTCTCGGCGCACGACGCTACCAGCGGTCAGGCCGTTACGCTCCGGGGGCGCTCCCCCTGTAAAGGCCAAGCGGCTGCGCCGTCGCCTCCGGCGAGCCTTGACAGCGCGCCCCCTCCGCGTCCGCAACCGCTATGGGGGGCATGAAGCCCCCCAGCGAACCAATTGGTCCCCAGAACCCGACGTTGACCCGGGAGCAGTGGCTCAACGAGTACACCAACCTGCTTCGCCCACTCTTCGCCGCGATTGGCTCCCCGCTCCCGGGCGAGATCCCCGTCTCTTGCGGATGGCCATCCCAGAAGGGGCGCGCCCGCAAGAACCGCGTGATAGGTGAGTGCTGGAAGGTCGAGGCATCAGCCGCAGCGCGCCCGGAGATCTTCGTCTCGCCGATGCTCGCTGACTCCGTCGAGGTCGGGTCGGTCCTGGTTCACGAACTGATCCATGCCGCCCACCCGGACGCGGGCCACAAAGGAGCGTTTAAATCTAATCGAGCCGCGCTCGCGCTCGGGCTCACCGGGCGGATGACCGCGACGACCCCCGGCGACCAGCTCCGCCGCGACCTGGTCACGCTCGCCGAGCAGATCGGCCAGACCCACCCCCCACGGTGAGATCCGCGCCCTCACCGAGGAGCGCAAGCAGAGCACCCGGATGCTGAAACTTCAGTGCCCCGGCTGCGCCTACGTGATCCGCACCACCCGGACATGGCTCGACGTCGGCCTCCCGGTCTGCTGCTGCGGAGAGGACTTCGAGGTCGCGTCGTTGGTCTGCGACAACGCTCCAGCGACAGTAGCGACAGTGCCCGCCAAATCCCTTTCGAGCTCGAAGTCCCAAGCGCGAATCACCATCCACCCTTGACTCGCGAGCGCTTCGTTGACGACCACGTCGCGGCGTCGATTCGCTTGAATCTTTTCGTCCCAGCGCTCCGGGTGTCGGCCAGGCGTGTATCGGGACGGATGACCATGCCACCACGCCGAGTCAACAAAGACCGCTACCCTACGGGAACCGAACAGGTGTACGAAGGACGGGGTGGTCGACCCGCATGTCCCCCTCGCGAAGGGCTGAACCTGCGAGATCATGACGCGGATGGAACTCATACCATTTTCGTGGCGCGGCTACCGGTTCCGGAGCCGCCTCGAAGCACGTTGGGCAGTCCCCTTCGAGGCGTCGGTAATCGACCGACTGGACCTACTGGTCCGAGGGCTACCGAATGAAGTGGGCCGGATGGTGCGCTCGCTCCCGGATCTCCGTTCGTCACGCTTCAAGGTCCTGGTCGAAGTCAAGGGGGACCAGGAGCGGCTGTTCGCTGCGCAACCCGCAGGACGGGGCCACGCCACACTCTTCGGCATGAACCTGTGGCACAGTGTCAGTTACGCGACCGAACCCAAGCCATATCGTTCTAATAGATTGGAGGTCCGTGTTGTTGGATTGGCTCTACGATGAGCGCACCGAGTGCTGGTCCGTTCAGACTACGATCGAGGTCGGTGAGTACCTCGACTTGATCACGGAAACGCACGCAGCACAAGGAGCTCTGACCGGACAGCGCGACGTCCTCACAACTACTACCGCAAAGCGAATCCGGGATAGGATGGTCGCCGATCTGAAACTCGGAGCCGTCCTCCCGCCCGTCGTCATCGGAGCCACCCTAGACGATGAAACCTATGCCGCTCTTCCAATCAACGGCGCTGCATCAATTGGAGAGGTTTTGCCCAATGACCAAAATCGTGTCCTCTCCATCATTGACGGTATGCAGCGAACGAAGGCCTTAATAGATGCGGCAGCCGAAGACGCAACAATGCGCAAGCGGCACCTCCGTGTCGAGTTTTGGTTGACTTCGAACGTCCGAGCGATGATTTACCGAATGCTCGTTCTTAACACGGGCCAAGTTCCCTGGACTCTCGCCAGACAACTCTCAGTCGTGTTCGCCCCCCTGGTGGAGGAAACCATCAAGAAGGTCCCCGATATCGAAAAACTCGCTTCCCCAGACCGGCCTGGGCGCAGAGTGCGGGCCGCGCAGTACTCCACTAGCGACGTCGTCGAACTATACATTGCATTCTCAACCCGAAAGACGTCCACCGATACCAGGGAAGCCGTATCTGACGAGTTCTCCCGCTTGGATTTCGTTGATAACCTCGCACAACCGGACTTCCAAGAGCACTTCTACGAGGCACTCGGATTGATGGTTCGCCTCGACAAGGTGTTCTCCCGCTACGATTCAGATGAGCAGGGGCGGTTCTCTAAGGGCCGCAACATATTCGACGCCCAGCCCGCGCGCATCGGCTTCATAGTCAGCGTGGGGACCCGCGTCCTAGGCCGACCCGGAGCCAATCGCTCGATCGAAGAGCGTTCGCAGCGGATAAAGGCTCTCGGGTCCGCCGCCTCTGGGCTGGTGCGACGCATCGACAAACTGGACAAAGAGGCGTTAGGACATTTCTTGAAGCTCGACGTACTCCGAGAAATCCTTGATAAGCGCGTAGGACAGGTCGGGCGCTACGAGAGGGCAGTGTTCGCCGATGCCTTCAAGGTTCTCATCGAGGAAGACTTTTCCGTTTCGGACTTAGAGCAGTGCTGGCGCGCTAATTGATGGCCCGGAGCATGATCGTCGCAAATCACGCGCTATTCAGCCACTTAGACGAACACTGTGCTCGCCGCGGAGAGCCAATTCCGAGCGCCGGAGCCGACCGCTGGGTGCGCGGTGACACGGTGGCGGAGGATTGGCTCAAGCATCTTAAGCTCAGGGAAACGTTACGATTCGGTCGTCGACGCTTCCTTACGTGGCTATCGTGTGGAGACTCCAGCGTAATCTGTCTAGTGGGGTTTGAGTTCGAGGTCGATATCGAAGAGCTTGCCTCATGTGAAAGTAATGCCGGAATCTCCGTCTTTCTCTTGTCTGAATTGAAGCCTCTGCCGACGGCAACACCAGCACAGATCCGTAACATAGTTGAGGTCGGTAGCCGCAGCGAGCCGGGATACACGGGGCATGATCCAGAGAGCCTTGAAGGGCTCTTTCCTTCTATCTGGACGTTCGAGCCCACTGGTGTCCTCGACGACGAGAGCGCGGCACGTCTATTCCTAATAGTGTGTATCAATGAGTGTAGGAATGGGGAGTCATGGATTGGCGATGAGCTTGCGGCCGACCTCGTTAGCCTTGCTCACCTTAGTTTAGGTAGGTTTCCGTACGGGGCGCTTTGTCGGTCCATCTTTGACTCGGACCCACGTGCGCTATACATGGCACTCTATCGGTGCTTGGAGGCGACATACGCATATGAGTCATGTCGCAAACTAATTTCGGCGCTCGGGTTGAGCCAGGATTGGTACCGTCTCGCCTCTGCTCTCGACGAGGAGGTGGGTTGGCACCCTCAACACGCTGCAAGTCTGAATCTGGTTCTCCGCTACGCGGTGGAGGGAGATCTTCGGACGCTATGTGATCGGCTCCATGAGGATGAAGGTGCCGAGCTTAATGTTCGTGCTGGGCGCGCGATCTATCGGCTCCGAAACGGCATCGTGCACTATACAACCCGCCCGGGTGACATCCAGTTGACCTACGACGACTGGAACGGGGTGTGCCGCGCAATGGTGGGAATTGTGGTTCATGTTTTCTATCGTGCCTACGAAACTGTGAGCTGATTTCTTGTTGGGTGACCTACACGGCTACGACCGCAGACGCTGGATCTAACACAGCCCCGGGGATGGGGCTTGCCGCGCCGCTGGCCGCGGGCCAATCGCGGCTGCCTCACTTCCGACTCCGCCTCGAACCTACCGCGAGCATGTTCAGCGGGCCTAGGGTCCCTTGCGGGACGGTCCCCCTCGCCCAGGCCGAGCATAAGGTGCTCGACTCGGTCAGTGCCGTCCTGCAACGCACAGCACGAACGAGTTCGCCCGCCGCCCGATCACGCCGGAGCCGCAGGAAACGACGGCGGCTCGATGACCCACGTTGCTGCCCTAGCCATCGCCCGGCGATTGCCGTGAGTTTTGGGTCCCCTGACCAGAGCATGGTCAGGTTCCTCCGGCCTCGGGTCCCACACCACGGTCTGATGCGCAGCGCGGATGGCACGGACCGAGATCATCACCAAACCAAATCCGGGATTACCGGCGACCACCTCCGCGGGGTCCCTGCCCTCCTGAACGACAACGACTGACATCGAGGGGTCGCCTGCCTCGCTGTCAGGCACAATCCCCTCAGGGTCTGCATCGTCGTCGTCAAACGCATCGCTGTTTGGCCTACGCTGCCCCGGGATCTTAGGAAAGTGCCAAGGAGGGATTCGGCGCCACACCGACCGGTCCTCGCCCACATCCGATCCCGGCTCCCGGTCGGCCACTTAGGCTCAGAAGTCTGCTGCTAAGGCGAGAGCGCGGTTTAACAACTCGTCGTACGAGGTCTCACGGGCTACGTGGCCTTCTTGGTAGTTGCCGAGGTCATCGATCAACACCGAAAGCGAACCGGACGGAGAGATATCGATCTCAACACTTCGTTCGTCGGCGCCCCATGCAAATTGGACGCCCCCACGAGCGGTGGGGGCGACAGCAGGAGACTTGATCCGGCTTCCGCGCAGGCTGCTCAGGAACCCGAGGGCTTGAAGGATCGCCTGCGGTGCCACCGGAGGTGCACCGTAGGAGTTCCAGTCACGCCGCAGCGTGCGCAGCTCGAACACCTGAGCCACGGCTGGCTCAAGGTGTGCCGGGATCTCAAGCAGCTCTGACCAACTGCGCTCGGGAGTCACGGCTTGCGACTCTTCCTTGCCGTAGGGGCCAGTTACTCGTGAAGTGATCGTTTCGTTGGAAGGTAGATCGACGACGTGTGGATTCGCGACAGCCACTTCTACTCCTCCTTATCCCACACTAAATGCATCTCAGGTGTTGTCATTGCATCGAAGCCCCGAACGACCCACTCGTGACCGAGATCCGAGAACGCAAGCGCGCCAGGTATACCGTCGCCGAGCGGGATCCCGCGCGCGAAGATCTGCAAACTGATCGGGTAAGAGATGCCACCCTCCTTGGGATCGAACTGCGGACTAATGAAGGCCGTGACATGGAGTCGCCCCACTGGCTTGCCTCCGAAATCTGGAATCGTAAACCGGGCAGAGAAGCCCCCATCCTCTTCGCGCGGGAGAAATGAGCCCCACTGCCCAGACCACACCCTGAAAATTCGCGTTAGGTCTGCTGTCCCCCCGCGCGTCGCGGGCATGATGGCGTTCACGTACGTCACCTCAACCTGATTGATACTCAGTGGGCCGAGACCTTCATCGCGAACCAGGCTCTCGAAGTCGATCAAGTCTCGCTCAAATTGGGGCCGAACCTGTTCATAGTGCGGGTAGGCGCCCTCGGGCTGGTCGGCCTTCCGCCAATTGTGTACCACGCGATCCTTCTGCACTTGTACCAACTCGCCGCCCTCAGACCGGTACCACACGCGCACAGGAGGCTGCCCGAACAACACGACTGGAACCGGCTGTGTGGCGCCGAACACTTCCGCTTGTACTGGAGGAAGGCCAGGTTGGTCTTCGCTTCGCGGATACCTCGTCCGCCAACGGTCCCAGAGAAGACCGAGATGACCAGCGGTTAACGGCAACGGCGGGAAATAGGCACCCAGAGCCACCTCGACTACGGGCGGCCGACCGAATTTCGGCAACGGGGATGTTCCCATGCTAGTTCGCTGAGTTTATATAGGCTCTCGTTGCTGCGGCGAGCTTCGGTTGACCGGCCATCCGTCGGGTCCGCCGAGGCTGCCTTCGAGTCTACTCGCAGCTTCTTGGGACAAAGTCGGTGGTCACCTCCGAGCCCCCGCAACGGCACAAGCCTCGGGACGGCCTTGGTGCCGGTCGGGGGCCGACAACCAATCTGACAACCATTTCGGCCGATTCCCACGGACTCGACCGGCACGCGTCGGCCCAGCCCGGAATACGACCGCCCCTCCGCGAAGCAACCCGAACGAGACTTCTAATCCGTTGGTCGGCGGTTCGAATCCGTCCGGGGGCACCACCGATTTGAATTCAAATGCGGCCTCGACCGGAGCGGACGACGCATCCTCGCCGACCTGATGACAGCAGTTTGACAGCAGTCGTACAGCAGTCACGACGGCCGCACTTCCCCAGCAAGCAGTGCGTCGATGCGGTCAGCTGCGCTACGGGCGAGCGCCGGGAGGACGTGCGAGTAGGTGTCCATCGTCAGCTTGGTGGTGCTGTGACCGAGCAACTCTGCCACCACTCGGGGATGCTCACCGGCGGCGAGTAGCAGCGAGGCGCAGGAGTGGCACAGGTCGTAGAGCCGAGTGGTCTTCGGCAACCCGGCCCGTTCGGGGGCCAACTTGAAGGCTCGCGTGAAGTTCCGCGGCTCGATCGGGCGACCGCTGCGGGTCCGGAACCGTCTTGAAGTGGAACTCGGCTAGCGCCTCGCGCCTGAACTGGAACTCCAGACGCCAGACCGGCGAGTCGGGGTCTAGGTCCTCGCCCCACAGGTCGGGGAGCCAGCTGACGCCGTGCTTGCGGGTCTCGGCCGTCTTGTCATACAGGCGAGCCAGTAGGGCATCCTTCCCGAACTGGAAGCCGTCAAGCCGCGAGCCCGACTGGAACATCTGCCGGTCGAACACCCCGCGATGCCGGCCGTATCCCACGAAGCGTCGAGGTCCGCCGTTCGCAACTCCCAGCCTTGCAGGTCGGCATGCACATCGATCCGCGAGACGCCCTGTTTAAACGGCCCATCGATGAGGTCCAGGCGGAGCAGCCGCTCCACCTGGTCCAGGGCAGGATCGATCCCGACCGAGTGCAGGAACGCCGAGTGCATCTGAACCAGCAGCGCCGGAAACTTAGCTGATCGGCCCACCATGACCTCGCAGTCGGGGGATGACAGCCAGTAGGTGTACCCGCGCCACCCATACGGGCGACACTCGAAGGCCTCCTCGGTGACCGGAAACGACAGCGGAGCGCCCTCCTCGTTTGCCCGAGCGCGCCCCTGGACCTCTGCCAGGAGATCCCAGACCGGCTCCCGGATCGTCCCCTTGACCGACAGGTTCAGTGTGTCGATACCAGACGCAAGCAGCCTCATATCACCCACTCCGCGATCTCACCCAAGGACAGATAGGGCACGGTGAGACACGCCCCGTGCCCGACCCCGAGGCCGAAATCCACCTGTGGACCGTCGGGTCCATCCGGCCCGTCGGCCCCGGCCATCAGGCTGGGAGCGAGCCCCACCGGGCCGTCAAGGTTTCCCTTCGGCGCTCCGCGACCTTGACCGCCCTCGCCTGGCAATCTGTCTGCGCGCCGGCGGTAGCTGTCACGCGGCATCGGTTTGGACCTCCGCGACTTCCGAAGCCTCGGCCTCTCCCCGCGCCCGGGCGTAGCGACCGGCCAACAGCGCCCGCACCTCGGCCTTCTCCAACATCGGCAGCTGCACCTCGACCTGGCAATCCCACTGCCAGATCGCACGACCGGGTCGCGGCGCCAGATCGGCGGCCGTCGGGCTGTCCAGCAGCACCCGCGAGTTCGTGTCCGTCACGCAGTGCAGAGCCAGCGTCGCGGGGAGCTGCGCCCGTAGCTGAGGCGTCACCGTGTCCGCGTCTGGCCGCTGGGTGCACACGATCAGGTGAACGCCCACCGCCCTGCCGATGCGAATCGCCCGAGAAATCAGAGCGTGTACGGCGTCCCGCCTCCCACGCTCTGCGCTCTGGCGGGGGGCATCAGCGGCCCTGAGCTCGCCGAACTCGTCCACTTATGCCGACGTCGGCATAGGTGGATCTATGCCGAGCCCGGAACTATGCCGACATTGGCGGACCTGGAGAGAGGCGACGGCTGCTCCGGCGGTCGGCATAGTTCCAGTGGCCGCATGCTGCTTGTCCTCGGGGCGGGGCGCCCCAGGATGAGGAGAGAGGCCATGTCGGGGACGAGGCGGAGGCCGGGCCAGATGGCCCACACATCGACGGCTTTCGGGCTTGGCTCGAGGCGTCGGGCTACACATGCGGTTCCGTGCGCAACAAGCTCAAGGAGGTCGGCGATCTTGGCCGCTGGATGGCGGACGTCGATGTTGACGCCGCGGAACTGGACTGGGAATGGATTGAGACCTACTCTCGCGCCCGCGCTGCCAGTGGTCGACGCCGTCCGGGGCAGCGCGCCTACCGGCCACTGATGAACTACCTGAGCAATGCTGGCGTCGTGCCATCCAGGACTTTGCCTTTGACGCCGGTTGGAGAACTCGTCTTGGCCTATGGCAACTGGTTGGTCGGCCGTGGCTTGTCTGCAGCGACGGTTCTGCGCTACGGGAACCTGGCCCGCCGGTTCCTCGAGGAGCGCTTCAGTGAAGTGGGCGAGCGATTCGTCGAGGATCTTTCTGCCGCCGATGTGGTCGCGTTCTTGCTGCGGGAGTGTGGCCGGGTCAGCGTTGGGTCCGCCAAGGGCCGGGTGGCGGAGCTCCGAGCGCTGCTGCGCTTCTTGTTCGTGCGCGGCTTGACGCCGACGCTGTTGGCGTCAGCTGTTCCCCCGGTAGCTGGCTGGCACGACACCACTCTGCCAGTTGGTCTAACGGCGGATGAGGTACGGCGTCTGCTTGACAGTTGCGACCGCAGTCAGAGCACTGGCATTCGGGACTTCGCGATATTGATGTTGGTCGCCCGTTTGGGTCTCCGCTCAATCGAGGTGGCTCGTCTCCAACTCGATGACATCGACTGGCGGTGCGGCGAGATTGCTGTGCGCGGTAAGGGCGGTCACCGAGACCGGCTCCCGCTCCCATGCGACGTAGGAGAAGCGCTGGCCGCCTACCTTTGCGGGGCGCGACCGCCGACGCCGGTACGCGATGTGTTCCTGATGTCCAGGGCGCCGAGGCTGCCTATCCCGGCCGACCTGGTCAACGACGTCACCAGACGTGGATGTCGGCGGGTGGGCCTACCCATTGTGGGAGCGCACCGACTGCGTCATGCGCTCGCGACCGAGATGCTGCACCGGGGCGCCACGCTGATCGAGGTGAGCCAGGTGCTCCGGCACCGAGATCTGGCCACGACCGCGATCTACGCGAAGGTCGACCCGAGCACGCTGCGCCAGGTGGCCCAACCGTGGCCAGGAGCAGTTCAGTGAGCGCCCTCGCCCAAGCAGCCCAGGACTACCTGCAACTCCGACGTTCCCTCGGCCATGACCTGTCTGACGCGCACCGGCTCCTACCCCGTTTCGTCGCCTACCTCGACGGCGTCGGTGCGCAGACAGTAACGATCAGCGCCACCCTCGCATGGGTCTACGAGGAGGGGGTGGACCCGGCCAGCAGTAACCCGACGCGGCGGATGACCATCGCGCGCGGTTTCGCACGCCACATGGTCGGCCGCGACTCGCGCACCGAGGTCCCGCCGCTGGGACTGGTCCCGAACCGCAAACGGTGGCGGCCGCCGTTCATCTACAGCGAAGCTGACGTGTCCGTGCTCATGGCGCAAGCACTGCGCATGCGCTCGCGGCTGCGGGCTGCAACCCATTCCACACTGATCGGCCTTCTCGCCGCCACTGGCATGCGCGTGGGCGAGGCGCTGCGGCTCGACCGTCCTGATGTCGACTGGAACGAGGGTGTGTTGGTCATCCGCAGGTCCAAGTTCGGCAAGTCCAGGCAGGTCCCTGTGCTGACATGCACGCTCAACGCATTGGGGGCCTACGCCGAATTGCGTGACGAGCTCTGCCCGCGGCCGGAGACCCCAAGCTTCTTCGTATCGATGCGCGGAACCAGGTTGATCTACCACGTTGTGCAGCAGGTGTTCCGGAGTCTGTGCGAGCAGACCGGCGTCCGACGATGCTCACCCACCCGACCGAGGGTGCACGACCTCCGCCATACCTTTGCCGTTCGCACGCTGCTTGCCTGGTATCGGGCCGGCGAGGATGTCGAAGCCCGGTCGCAAGCGCTCTCGACGTATCTCGGCCACCGAGACCCTCGCTCGACCTACTGGTACCTGTCGGCAGCGCCCGAACTGTTGTCGCTCGCCGCCGGCCGTCTCGAGCTGTCGGCGAAGGTGGTTGCCCGATGAGCCTGGTCGCTCCCACCCTGCAGAGCTTCTTCACCCACCGGCTGGTGAATCAGCGTCGGGCGAGCCCCCGCACGGTCGCGTCCTACCGGGACTCTCTCAAACTGCTGGTCGGCTTCGTGCATACCCGGACCGGCAAGACGCCGTCCACGCTCGACTGGGACGACCTTGGTCCGGAGACGATCTGCGCCTTCTTGGACCATATCGAGAACGAGCGCCACAACGGCCCACGCACTCGCAACCTCCGGCTCACCGCCATCCGGTCACTGTTCGCCTACGCATCGCTGCGCCACCCTGAACACGCCGCGCTGATCCAGCGGGTGCTCGCCATTCCGCCAAAGCGGTTCGAGAAAGCGATGGTGTCATTCCTCACGACTGCGCAGGTCGAAGCTCTCATTGAGGCCCCTGACCGCACACGATGGGAGGGGCGCCGCGACCGGGCTCTACTGCTCGTTGCCGTGCAGACAGGGCTCCGGGTCTCCGAACTCATCGGCCTCAACTGCGGTGACGTCACCTTCGGGGACGGAGCCAGCGTCCGCTGTGAAGGGAAAGGCCGGAAGCATCGGGCAGTCCCACTCAGTCGGCCCTGCGAGACCGTCCTCAAGGTCTGGATGAACGAACGCGCCGGCCGGCGGGACGAGCCGCTCTTCCCTACCCGCACCGGCCGGCGACTCAGTGCTGATGCCGTCCAGCGCCTCATCCGCAAACACGCTCAGGTCGCCGCGTCCCGCTGCCACTCCCTCCGAGCGGAAGAACTGCATCCCCACACCCTCCGCCACAGCTGTGCCATGGCGCTGCTGCACGCCAGGGTAGACACCGCGGTGATCGCGTTGTGGCTCGGCCACGCAGACCGCCGCTCCACAGACGCCTACGTCCACGCCGACATGACCATCAAACAGCGCGCGCTCGAACTGACGCGGCCGGCGCCAACGCCGCCCGGTTGCTACCGCGCGCGGGACCGCCTCCTGGCGTTCCTGGAAAGCCTGTAACTATGCCGACCACCGAGACCGCCTCGACCGTAGCCGTCGAGTTGTCGACAGCCTCGTGGTGCGCTCGTAGTCCCCCGGTGTCGGCATAGTCCCGGGCTCGGCATAGGTCCACCACCAGGACCAGCCACGGCAGCTCCCCACCTGCGTGGGTCGCGTTCCACTCCGACAGGCTCTCCACGCTTGCCGACGCGAACATCGCCTGCCGACGATCCATCTCCTGGCCCACGAGCCCGAACGCGATCTCGCAGTCCTCCAGCTCGCTCACCACCGGGTAGAGCAGGTGCGGAAGATCCCGGAAGGTGTTGAACTCCATGCCGCCCTTGAGGTCGATGAGCACCAACTGCAGCCGAGCCGCGGCGTAGCGGATGACGAAACCAGGTCACCAGCTGGCGGAGGAAAACCGTCTTCCCTGAGCCGGTGGTCCCGCCGACCAGCAGGTGGGGCAGAGCCTCCAGGTTCGCCCAGAGGCGTCCCACCCTCGACTCGCCGACCGGAATGGGCAGACCCATCCCCTCGACGTCAACTCCAGGCCGCTCGCAGAACTCACCGAAGCCCACGACCTCGGGGACCCGGTGCGTCCCTAGCTCGGCCCAGACGAGCCCCCGCTCGTACCAGCAGCTTGCGGAGCAGTCGAGGCCTTCTTCAAGCGCGTTCAGCTTCGCCCGCAGGTCCGCCGCAGTGGTTCCCACCGGCATCTTCCAGGCCAGCCGCCAGACCGACCCTCGCTTACTGACGCGCCGCAGCTGTGGCCGCTCGTCCTCCAGCCGCAGGACCTTCGCAACCACACGGGTTGCCCTCGACGGGACCATCGCCCGCCAGACGAGCCAGAGCGCCGGGCCGAGGATCATCACCCCGGGGATCACGACCACCAGCGGGTGCGCGATCGCCCCCAGCGCGGCGAGCAGCTCGCCCACCGCGCCAACGCCGGCGAGGACCGCGACGACCAGGACCAGGCGGCGGGCCGTCTTCTCCTCCTTGCCCGCCATGACTCACCCCCCCTGGGCGTTTGCGCGCGCGAGAAGCGCGTTCCCTGCGTTCAGCACGTCAGCCGTGAGCACCGCCCCGTGGCCTGCGAGCCACGCAACGACGGTCGAGAATCCCGCAGCACCGACCGCGAGCACGATCGCCGCGACCAGCATCCCCCGTGCGTGATGACGGGTGAACGGAATGCAGAGCATGATCAGCGCTGCAAGGCCGGACACCACCGCCACCTTCGGCGCCACCGCCAGCAGGACAGAGGTCGCCTCGTCAAGCGCACCCCCAACCATCGCGCCGAGGGTGGGCAACGCCAGGTACACCAGCACCAACGCGACCACCCCGACCGGCACGCTTTCCTTCTTGGCCATTTCTCGCAACCTCCGGCGATCACGCGGCCGCCCGCGGGCTCTGCGCGGGACGGGCGTCGGCGGACTCACGCGACCCCGCCATGCGGGGACGCGAAAGGAACCGCACCTCGTCGGCCACGATCTGCAGCGAGCGCCTCTTGCTGCCGTCCTTCGCCTCGTACATGTCGCAACGGAGATGACCGGTGATGGACACCTTTGACCCTTTATCGACGTGCTCCGCGACGACCTCCGCCAGGCGGCGCCACGCGGTGACGTTGAACCACTCCGTGTGCTTCTCCCCGGCGTTCCAGCGGTCGACCGCGACCCAGAGATCGCACTTCGGCGTCCCGTTCGCACCCAGCATCCGCAGATCGGGCGTCTTGCCCACCGTCGCCATCGGAATCAGCACGGTCGTGCTGCTGTAGCTCGGCATCAGTCACTCCTCCTTTCCGGGGGCCGACCGTGGCCCGCCGTCATGCGCTCCAGGACGCCTTCAATTGGCTTCCGCGTCACATGAAATCGCCGTACCTGTCCAGCGCGGTGGCGTACGCCGGGTCATCCTAAGCGCGCTCATCCTCGGGACCGATCCCCATGCCCACTTCGACGGCCCGCCGAACCCCATCCGCCCAGAGGGCCACCTCGACCTCAGCCGACCGAGCTTGGGCCAGGGTCGCCTCGACCGCCCTCACGGCCCGCAGCTTCGTCATGCGGCCTCCTTGGCGAACGCGCCGTGCTCGAACTGGTCGCGACGGTTCTCCGCGGCCGTTCCCGGACGTTGGTGCCGAGGGTTGCAGCACAGCGGGTTGTCGCACGCGTGCAGGAGCCACATCCCCGGCGGCACCGGCGCGACCAGCAGCTCGTACACCGCCTTGTGCGCCTGCACTCCACGACCGGCCGCGTCCCTGATCCGGCCGTATCCGAACCACGACCGCCAGCCGCCCACGAAGGGCCAGCACTCATCTGGAGCCCCCACCTCGACCTTCACCCAAAGCCGCTCCGCGAACAGCGCCCGCAGGCCCTTGTTCCAAGGCCGGGGCATCAGGCGACCGCCTCGCCCGCGATCGGAAGCTTGAACTTGGTCCTTCGCCCGGTGAGCTCGTCGTAGATCACCCCGCTGATCGGAAGCCCCTCCGCATCCAGCAGACAGAAGACGAGCGGGCCATCGACCCGCCTTCCCACATCCCTCCTCGACGAGGCCATCACGCTCGCGGCTGGCACAGCCAGCCCCTCTCTCCGGGCTTGGCTCTACGCCCGGCGTGCAGAGGAGAACGCGGTAAGCGGCAGAGGCACCGAGGCTCGTCGCGACCTGAATTCTGCCTACGCCGCCCTGGGCAAGCGGCTCCCTCACTGTCCGCAGAGGACGTGCCAATACTCACTGAATGGAAGGACGCGAGACTGGCCCGGTATCACGGCAGCATGGCGCAGCTGCTCGGCGACTACGTCCAGGCGGGCCAGATACTCCGCACGACTCTCGGTCACCTTGATCCCAGCTTCATCCCTCAGAGAGCCATGGCGATGACCGATCTCGCGACAATCTATGCGCGCCAGGATCACTCGGAGCCCGAACGAGCGGCATCACTGCTCAGCGAAGCACTCCAGGTCTCGGAACAGAGCGGACTCATCGAGGCCACAATGCGAGTAGCCGAAGCGCGCAAATACCTCAGCCCCTGGCACGACGAACCGTTCGTCCGGCGCCTCGACGACCAGCTACGGTTCATCTAGCCATGATTGGAACCGTAGACGCGACCCTCGACCGTGTCGACCGTGACCTGTCCCATGAGATTGCCACCCTTGCCGCCGACGCGAAGGAGTGGTTCCTCTCCGGAGTAGGGGTTGAGCACCGCCGCACTCGAAGCGATGGCGACACCACACACGCCTTCGACGAGCAGCTCGAGGACCGGCTCCTCCGGTTTCTCACCAAGACTCGCCTACCGATACGGTTCTCCAGCGAGGAGCGATCCGACGTAGACCTTGTCGGGTCTCCGGAAATCCTCGCCCTGGTCGACCCCCTCGACGGCTCCGACGTCGCGGCCCGCGGCTACCCACTGTGCTCGATCGCGATCTCGCTGGTCGACATGGCGTCGAGAACACCGTTGCTATCTCGCATCGTGGAGGTCTTCACCGGCTCCCAGTACTCGGCGCGGGGTGGCCTCGCGCTGAAGAATGGCGCACCGATCAAACCGTCCAGCATCACGTCCCTCGACGAAGCGTTCATCGTCTCCTACTTCGCTTCCCGATCACGCATGACGAAGGTCGCGGCACACGACACCGGCTGGTCACGATGCAAGCTGGTGCTCAACTACGGCGGACTGCTCGACATCGCCAAGGTGGGCACCGGCCAGTGCGACGCCATGATCGAGGTCCTCAACGGTATGGTCGCTCGCGAGTACATCGCGGGGGTGCACATCGCTCAGGCCGCCGGCGCAACCACATCCACCCTCACCGGTGATCCGATTCCGATCTTGCTAGACCGCGACGCACGTTCCACCTTCGTCGTAGCGGCCACCCCGCAACTACACGCCGAACTGCTTATTGGCTTTGCGAGCTAGCACGGGGATACGCTCCGGGGCGGCCTACGCGAGCGACGAACCAGCGGCCTCGGCGCTGAGCATCGGCCCCGGGGAGGCCTTCCACGCTGCCTCGAAGACGTGGCCCGCGACGGCAGATGCCTACTGCCTGCGGTATCGCCCGGCCGCGCGCCAACCACAAATGATCGACAGCGGGATGAGTCACATCGGGTTCCGTTGCGCCTATCCGACAGGCCGTCGAGATTGCGCCCGACAATTTCGGAGCGCGCAACCTTGGCCCTCGAATCGCTACTCCGCCGATGATCCCTCCCGTTGACGCCTCGGGTTTGCGCTCCAGCCGCCCGTCACGCTCAGCCCTTCACGTGTAGCAACAGATGTAGCAACCGGGGCGAATGACGACGAACAGCGTCGATGGCGGCGTCCAGGCGCTCGATGAGACCGATCCGCCGGACCAGCTCGCCGAGCAGGAGCAGGCCGGCGTGGGGCGTCAGCGAGGGGTCCTCGGGGCCTTCGTGGACGTTGCCGCGGCGTGGAGTAGGATTTACCTGAAACGTGCCTCCTTAGCGGGCGTTGGCGCGACTGAAGCACCGCCATTGTCCCAGTTCCAGCGGGCACGTTTCCTTGTTCAACACTGCGGGCGCCTGACCTCCCTACTCACGGTTCCAGGTCAGAGGTGATCGGAGAGGGCTTAAAGCCTTTGACGACGAGGTAGACGCCCAGCGAAAACTCAAATAGCGCGACCGGGATTGCGAGGAGCGCTGACACCGAGGATATCGATCCCCAAAAGTTGAACAACGTGCCGATGTCGCCAGCGACGAGCAAGGGCACTCCGATGAACGCGAGCAGGGGAAGAACCCGCGGCACCAGGCGCGACTGGTAGAGCAGGAAGCCCAGCAACAGGTCGTTCAGAGCCGGCATGAGGCTTTGTGAAAGGAGGAAGATCCGGCCATACATGATGGCCAGCGTCTGGCCGATGACCAGCGCACCGGCTCCGGCTCCGGTCTGCCGCAAGCTCACGATCGCCAAGAGGCAGGCAACGCCAGCGAGGATGCCGGCCGCTTCCACGGTTCGCGAGCTGACGAAGCCCAGCGCGACCCCTTCGTTCTGCCTCTTGAGCACGGGGTAGAGCGCGACGGCGGTGCCGATGCCGGCGAGGGCCACGATGATCTCCAGGATGCCGCCGAAGAGGACAGCAGTGTCCGGCCCAGGGCCGAGGATGTACTTCGGATTGTGCCGCACCTGATCGTAGAGAAAAAGGGTCGGGATCGAGACGAAGGTGAGCAGGTAGAGAATGCCCGCCGCGAGCGCGGTCTTTCTAAGTGGGCTCATCCGACTAAGTGAACTCATTTGAAGGTTCTTTTGTTACCGGTCTTCGTGCCGAGATATGACTTTGGCGATGATCACTCCCCCCGTGTCGAACAGCGTCAGGAGCCCGGCGTTCAGCGCTGACTCTATGGAGTCGTCCGATGTCAGCTTGTGCCCGTTCACTGTCTTGGCGAACGGTAGGACGGTTCCCGGGGCGATTGTGGTCATCGTGGACACGCAGGCGCCGCTGGAGATGCCCTGAGCACTGCAGAGGACGAAGTAGCTGTGGTAGCGAACGCCGCCATCGGGGTCCTCGCCATGGTTCTGGGATGGAACGTCGCCTATGACGTGGTCGTGCAGGAAGGGCACAAAGCCCTGGGGGGTAGCGGTCTGTGGGGCCAAGACGTAGAAGTTGGCCGTAGGGGCATTGCTTGGCTTGGCGTTGAGGTTGATGTACTTCATCTTGACCTGAACCCCGTCCGCCCAGACGGGCTCAAAGCACGGCGTAACGACGCCATTAGCATTGCAATTTGGCAGGCTTGCGGCCTGGAAAGGGCCAGCGGCGGCCTGGACAGGGAGCGCTGCGGCCAGGACGAGTGTCAGGGCGGCGACGGTTATTGTGGCGATGCGGACGCGAGTTGAAGGCACTTAGGACTCCTTCTTTTCATAGGCTCTGAGCCGGCAACACGGGTGGCCCACACTTGCGTCACGTCGACTTCCCTGACTCAGGGCGACCAGAGCCTCCTCGCCCTGATGGAGATCGACCAGGGTCGATCACTGAAATTGACCAGGTGAGCGACCAGGGACCCAGCATCATGGTAACGCACAGGAGGTCCGCACGCCAGCATCCGCCGGCGCTGCGTCCAGCTCACCAGCAGAGCGCGGCAGCTGCGCTGGCCCAGGTAGTTGAAGTCGGCCAGTTCCTGCAGCCCGTAGACCTCGGTGGCGGTGGAGTCGAGGTCGAGGGTGACGGGCGCGTCGACCGGCAGTCCAAGCTGGCGGTCGATCTGGTGGCCCACCCGCGCCAGCGCCGCCATCGACGCCTGCCGTTGCCGCGCGTCCAGCCGGTTCAGCAACTGGCCGGCAGTGGTCGGAGCTGGCGGCGTGGCCACCGCCCGGAGCTGTTGATTAATCGCAGGTCGGTCGTTGGCCTATTCCCCCTTTAGTCCCAGGGCCACCGATTCCGCCACCGACCACGAGCCAAACCTCATGCTGATCGTCGCCAGCGTGGGGCGTCGCCGGCCTTCGCGAAACGGCCTCTGCCCCCGATCACCGGCGACCGCCGCCTCTCTGACTCCCGCAGGGTCTCGTCGTCGCTCCACGCCCGGGTCGGTGCCCGGTCGATCACATTGAGAGGGAGACGAGCTGCAGCGAGGGCGGCATTGCTCCCAAAAACGATCCGAACACGGGCCGGGGACGGCCACTTCGCTCGAGACCGGCTTGCCAGATCACCGATCGATGGTGCGCCCGAGAATCCCAGCAAGCTCCTGCAGGACGGTAACGATGCGAGGTGCCGTCCGCATCGCAACCGGCCCACCTCGCGGCTTCCGGCCACCGGTCGCTCTGGCGAGCTTTGCGCGCTCGTCCAGCTTCGCGACCAGGCGCGCCCTCTCGGCAGCGTCCCGCTCAGGCGCCGGCTGCGACCGGCGCGCCTGCGGGGTTGCGCTTCCCGCCATCCGTACCTGATATCGGTAGTGCGGAGGCTGCGTCTGGAGACCTTCGGAACGCTGACCCCGCCGTACGAACGGCTCATCGTTACGTCGGGCCATCCCCGCGAGAGTCTATTCGATCGAGCCGCTTTTTCGGAGATCCGAGGGTACGCGGCGTCTTGTCCCTCACCTGACAGCCACCGAAACAAGTGACAGCAACCAGGGTGAGACTGAGGGGTACGGGCCGGGACGCCTTGAACTCACGGAGGCAGGCTTGACCCCCCTCCAATTGGACCTGCCACACCCTTCTAATCCGTTGGTCGGCGTGTCGCTGGCCAGAAACAATGGGCCACTTGAGGGGGGTTTGGCCAGAAACATGGGACCAGCCGGGGCGGTCTTTAGCCAGTAACTAGGGACCACCTCGCCGGACAATCCTGGGGCATTCCGGCCGCATCCTTCGCTCATCACGAGCGGAGGTTGCGGATGTACCGAGAGGTGTCGCCAGTGGAAGTTCGAGAGGTGCTGCGCCAGCGGCAGCGTGGCCGTCCTCAGCGTGAGGTGGCGCGCGCGCTGCATCTGGACCGCAAGACGCTCCGGCGTTACGAGGAGCTTGCGTTGGCGGCTGGCTTCGATCCAGCCGGGGAGGGGGTGGCAGAGGAGATCGTGGCGTCGGTCGTCGAGCGCAGTCAGCCCGGTCGTCGGGAGGGGACCGGGCACGGTGCCAGCTGGTCGGCGCTGGAGCGGCAGCAGGAGTACCTGAGGGAGCAGCTGGAATCGGGCCTTCGGCTGACCAAGGTGCGAACGCTGCTGCTGCGGCGCGGGGTGGAGGTGCCCTACCGCACTCTGTACCGGTATTGTGCCGAGGCGTTCCCCGGCCAGGTGGGGGCGGCGAGCCGGGAGACGGTCCCCGTCGACGATGGCGAGCCGGGCAAGGAGGTGCAGGTCGACTTCGGGCGGCTGGGGATGGTCGGACGCGGGAGCTCCCGGCAGCGGTGGGTGCGCGGGCTGATCCTGACCGCCAACGTAAGCCGTCACCAGTTCTGCTGGGTGACCTACGGGAGACGCTACCGGAGGTGATCGAGGGGTTCGAAGAGGCCTGGTTGTTCTTCGGCGGCGTCTTCAAGGTCGCCATCGTCGACAACCTCGGCGCGGTGGTCAACAAGGCGGACCGCCTCCAGCCCAAGATCAACCCCGGCTTCCTCGAGTACGCCCAGGCACGAGGCTTCGTCATTGACACCTGCGAGGTCGCCTCCCCGACGCAGAAGCCGCGGGTGGAGCGCGCGGTGCCCTACTGCCGGCAGTCGGGGTTCGCGGGCGAGGACTTCGCGGAGATCATGCAGGCGCGAGAAGGGATGCGACGCTGGTGCCTGGAGGAGGCCGGGATGCGCATCCACTGCACCACCCGCCGGCGGCCGCTCGAACACTTC
Organism: Candidatus Dormiibacterota bacterium; assembly: GCA_963790575.1. Lineage (GTDB taxonomy): Bacteria > Chloroflexota > Dormibacteria > Dormibacterales > Dormibacteraceae > CAVTSA01. Next base: position 772,568 of record CAWBPD010000012.1, read on the forward strand.
CGCGAGGTCGAGTTGCCCCACCTGTTGTCGTTGCCCGAGATCCGCTACGACACCCCCCTCATCGCCCGGCCCAAGGTGGCTCGCGACCACCACGTATTGACTGAACTACACAGTTCACAATAGGCTGCATCTCCCATCCAGACTGTGCTAGAACTTCATGGCGATGGACGAGGAGCGACGACCACTTACCGGCCGTATGAGGCTCGCGGTTCCGCTGGTAGGGAGGGTGGAGGCGACGGGGAACGAGTGGGAGCCCTATCGACTCCTCGACCAGCACGGCGACCCCGTCGACGCGGTGTCGGCGTGGATGCGGGAGCTGCAGGCGACCGGGCGGTCACCGGCGACACAGCGCTCGTACGCGATGGATATGCTCCGGTGGCTCCGGTTCCTGTGGGCCGCGGGGGTGGGGTTGGACCAGGCGAGCAGGGAGGAGGCGCGGGACTTCGCCCGCTGGTTGCAGGTGTCGGGAAAGGCACCCCGCCCCCACTGGCGTCACCCAGACGAGGCGCCACCACAAAGGGACAGGAGCGCGGCCTCGACGCCGGCGTATGCGCCCTCGGTGCGGGCGCACAGCGAGACGGTCCTGCGAGCGTTCTACGACTTCAACCGCGATCAGGGCGGGGTTCCCGTACGCAACCCCTTCCCCCTGGAGCGATCGAGAAGTGGGCGGCGGGCCCGTGCGCACCACAACCCGATGGAGCCCTACGGGAACGAGCGGTCAGGCCTGTATCGACCCAAGCTCGCCACTCGGATTCCCCGCTCGGTGCCCGACGAGGAGTTCAACGAGATCTTCGCGCGCCTGCCCTCCAACCGCGACCGCGCTCTGGTGGCGTTCTACGTGTCCACTGGTGCGCGCGCCTCGGAACTGCTCTTGGTCACGCAGGGTGGGGTGGACCCCGGACGGCAGCTGGTCACCGTGGTCCGCAAAGGGACGGGCGAGCAGCAGGAGCTGCCCGCCTCAACGGACGCCTTCGTGTGGCTGCGCCTCTACCAGGTTGAGATGCAAGGTCGCATCCGGTCCGGGCGCAACCAGCCTCTGTGGTGGACACTGCGCCGCCCGTTCCGGCCGCTCACCTATCACGCCGTGCATCGCATGTTCGAGCGGGTCGCCGACGGCGCCGGTGCTTCCGCCACGCTGCACTCACTCCGCCACACCGCCGCCTACCGGATGGCCGAGGACCCCGACCTGCCGATCACCGACGTTCAGTACGTCCTCGGTCACGCCCGGCTCACCACAACCCAGCTCTACCTGACCCCTCGTAAGGAGGAGGTGATTCGCAGGCTGCTCGCCCATCACGCAGAGCAGACTCGGCGGGCGGCGGAGCGCCAGGCGGCGACCCCGCCGCCCAACTACAGTCCTGAGGCACTCGAGGTCCTCTTCGGTTCCCAACTGCGGTGAGGGCGGGCCACTCCACGACCGTCCCGGTGACCGATGCCAGCACGGTCGCCGGGTCGAGCAAGGAACTGGCGAACGCGTTCGCGCCGCGTCGGGTTCCCGCACGCTGGCCGGCAGGCAGGTTCAGCCGCGCCGAGATCCTGTCACGAGCGGGCACGTGGTGGTCCGGATTGGGCTCCAAGGACGGGGCCGCTCGCCGCCGGGGGCTCACACTGTTGCTGGATTGGCTGGAGGACCATCCCGGTCAGACCTGGCAGGAGCGGTGGCGCTCTTCGGGCGCAGAGGATGCCAGTTCAAGCTGGGCCGAGTTGCCGGCGGCATGGCTGGAACGCCGTGGTATCGCCAGGTGGCGTCTTGAGACGATGACGAGCGCTGTCGCCGTCCTGGTCGGCGCCGATGTCCTTCGTCCCTCGCTTACCTGGATACTGACCGGCGGCAGGAAGCGCAAGCTCGCCGGCAACCTGTACCGCTGGCGGGATCCGGAGGGCTTCAGGCGGCTCAACGCGGCGTGCGGGCAGGAACCAGGGATCGGCCCAACGGTGCCCGATCAGATCGCGTTCCGATGTGCCATGGTCATGGCCGCCAAGGGCGGATTCCTCTCCGACATCGTCGTCGGCGATGTACTGGAGATCCTGGACGCTGAGACCGCGCTGCGAGGCCGGGCGGTGCAAGGGTCTGCCACCCTCAAGGTGCTTCGCAAGATCGGTGTTCTGGACCCGAACATCCCGAGCCTCAGGGAGCTTCGGAGCGCCGGGCAGCATTCGGTCGAAGAACTCGTCGACCGCTACGGGATTGCCTGCAGCCAGATTCGCGACCTGTTCGTCGAGTACCTCAAGGAACGCCAGCCCGCCATCGACTACACAAGCCTGCAGTGGTTGTCCTACGTGCTGGCCCGCTGCTTTTGGGTGGACATCGAGATCCACAACCCGGGCATCGATACGCTGGCGCTCGAGGGCGGAGTCGCCAGCGCCTGGAAGCAGCGCCTACGAACCAGAACTGCGATCACCAAGACGCCGAGCGGTGAGACCCGCGAGGTCGCTGTCGAGCGACTCAGCCACCTCGATGTCATGGCCGCTGTCCGAGCGTTCTACCTCGACCTGTCCGAATGGGCCTTGGATGACCCGGGCCGTTGGGCACGGTGGGCGGCCCCCTGCCCCATCCGCTCAGAGGATTTGAGTTGGCGGAAAGCAGTGCGCCGGCGGAAGGCCCGCATGGACGCCAGAACCCGCGAACGCTTGCCCGCCCTGCCCGTGCTCTTGGACCGGACCCACCAGTGGCGCAAAGACGCCGAAGAACTGCTCGCGGCTGGCCGTCAGGCTGCGCCCGGCGAGCAGTTCAACGCGGCGGGCCAGACCCTTCTTCGCCACATGCGGCCCCACGGCACGCCCGGCAACGTCTGGGCCGAGGAGCCCGTCTCCGGCAAACGCCGCTTGTTGAACCGAGAGGAGGAGCACGCCTTCTGGGCGTGGGCGGTCATCGAGATCCTTCGCCTGACTGGTATACGGGTCGAGGAACTGTTGGACCTCAGCCACCACTCCCTGGTCCAGTACCGGCTTCCCGACACCGGCGAGCTCATTCCGCTGCTGCAGATCGCACCCTCCAAGACCGACGCCGAACGCCTCCTGGTGGTCAGCCCTGAGCTCGCCGAGGTCTTGAGCACGGTCATCCGCCGAGTCCGCGGGCCCGATGGGGCCGTGCCCGCCGTCCGGGCCCACGACTATCACGAGCACGTCTGGCTCCCGCCAGCACCGTTGCTGCTTCAACATCGTCTCGGGGCCGAGAACCACGCCTTCAGCATTGGCATGGTGAGCACGCTCCTGGATGAGGCCCTGGCACGTACCGGCCTCAGAGACCAGGTCGGCGCCCCACTGCGCTGCACGCCGCATGACTTCAGGCGGATGTTCATCACCGACGCGGTGATGAAAGGCCTTCCTCCCCACATCGCCCAGATCCTCGTCGGCCACCAGAATCTCCAGGTCACGATGGACTACAAGGCTGTCTATCCCGAGGAGGCCATCCAGGCCCACTTCGCCTTCCTCGCCCGTCGCCGCTCACTGCGCCCGAGCGAGGAGTACCGCACGCCGACCGATGAGGAATGGCAGGAGTTCCTGGGCCACTTCGAACGTCGGAAGGTCTCCATCGGAACCTGTGCAAGGGCGTTCGGCACACCGTGCGTCCACGAGCATGCCTGTGTCCGGTGCTCCATGCTCTGGCCCGACCCTGCCCAGCGAGACCGGCTTGCCGAAATCCGCGACAATCTCGTCGACCGCATCGAGGAAGCCAAGAGAGAGGGCTGGCTGGGCGAGGTGGAAGGCCTCCAGGTCAGCCTCGCCGGCGCCACGGACAAACTCGCCCAGATCGACCGCCGCCGTCAGCCTCAGTTGATCGAGATCGGCGCACCAGTGGCCCCTTCCCGGTCTCCAGAGCGCCACCGGTTGGGCTGACCTACCACCACGGACGGCACAACACAGGGCGTCGTCCGCAGGTTTCAAGCCTCTCCGCCGCACGGGATATGACCGCGCGGTCATCTGGTAGCAGAGAAATTCAGGTCGCCAACGCCCTCTATTCGGTGCCCGGCAACCGCATCGGTCAGCACGTCGACGTGCGGGCCGACAGCAGGCTGGTGCGCATCTCGCAGCACGGCATGCTCCTGCGCGAGCACCCCAGGAAGGGGCCGGGCGGACGGAGCACCTTCGCCGAGGACCTGCCCCAGGACAAGCGTGTGTACGCCATGCGCGACGTCGAGTACCTGAAGAAGCAGGCCGCCGAGCAGGGTGAGCACATCGGCATCTACGCGAAGCAGTTGCTCGATGACGACCTGCCCTGGACCAGGATGCGCAAGGTCTACCGGCTGCTCAGTCTGGCCAAGCGTTTCGGTGCCGAACCCGTCGAGAACGCCTGCCGCCGCACCCTGGCGCTCGATGTCGTGGACGTCCTCAAGGTGCAGCGGATCGTCGAGGGCGCCCTCCCCGAGGAGTCCCGGCCGAGCCGCTCGGCGATCACCCTGCAGCCCCGGTTCGCACGCGACGCTTCGGCCTTCCAGCTGCAGCTCCCGGAGGGAAACGACCATGTCTGAACCCATCTCGCCCGAACTGCGCCAAGTGCTCCGGCGGCTCAAGCTCTCGCCCATCCTCCAAGCGCTCCCCGAGCGCCTCGAACTGGCACGCCAGCAAAACCTGCCTCATCAGGACTTCCTGGAACTGATCCTCGCCGACGAGGTCTCGCGTCGCGACCGCGTGGGCGCCGACCTGCGCGCCCGCGCCGCGCATCTCGACCCTCACATGCGGCTGGAGCTCTGGGACGACACCACCCCGGCGAAGTTCGACCACCAGCGATGGAACGACCTCTGCAGCCTCCGCTTCCTGGAGGAATGCGTAGTCCGGCGAAAGCGACCGCCTGGTTCGGCTGAAAGCGACCGCCGGTTGCGGACAATCCGACCGGACGGGGAAGGGAGCGCGCCGACGTCGCGATCTTCAGTTGTTACGGGGTGGCGACCACCTCCTTTGCGAAGCATATTGGGTTCGTCGCCGGCATTCGCCTTTCGACGCCCAGGCTCACCCGATCACCTCCTGGCCGAGCAGTTCGGGGACGGCGACCGGCTCGCCGCAGTGGGGGCATTCGCCGCCCAGGCCGATCTTGCGCATGAAGGTGGAGCAGTCAGGGCAGCGCTGTTCGCCCACGGCCCGCTGTCCGCAGCGGTCGCACTCGTAGACGGTGAGCGGCTTGCGTGGCCGGGGGGCGGGGACGCCGACCGCTGGCGGTGCGGCCTGTTGCCGTCGCCGGTAGGCGGCGACCCGGCAGGCGTCGGAGCAGTACTTCTGGCGTCCGGAGGGCGTGAAGGGGCGCTGGCAGAGAGGGCAAGCTATCGTAACGGCATCGTAACGCGACGGGGATCCGGGATCGCTGGCCAAGCGCCCGGTCTCGCTCACGGTTGTGGTCATGACGGTGCTCCCTGGGTAGTCGCGACCGCTTGGGCGGTGCCGGCCCCATCGCCGGTGGGGCCGGGCTCTGCGTCCGGCCGCCGACGCCGCATCGAAGGACCGCGAAGCGCGATGCGGTGGGCACGATGGAGCAGCCGGTCAAGGATCGCCTCGGCCAGGGTGGGGTCGGCCATGGCGCGGTGCCAGTCGTCGACCGGCAGCTGGCTGACGATGAGGGTGGAGCGGAGCTCGGCGCGGTCCTCGACCACCTCCAGCAGATCACGACACTGCTCGATCGAGGCCGGGGAGAGCAGGAAGTCATCGAGCACCAACAGGGAGACCCGTTGCAGTTGCCCGAGGCGACGGGCGTAGCGTCCATCGGCGCGGCTGACGGCGAGCTCTTCGAGCAGCCGGGGAACGCGGAGGTAGAGCGCGGTGTGCTCTTGGTGGATGGCGGCGTGGGCGAGGGCGCAGGCCAGGTACGACTTGCCGCAGCCGGTGGCTCCGGAGATGATCAGGTTCTGATGGCGCGCCACCCAGCTCGCCTGGGCCAGGCTCAGGATGCCGGCACGGTCAAGTCCGCGAGGAGCCCGGAAGTCGATCTCCTCGACCACGGCCTGGGGATAGCGCAGCTTGGCCGCCTTGAGCCGGGTCTGCAGGCGGCGGCTCTGGCGCCAGTCCGCCTCGCGGTCAACGAGCAGGCCGAGCCGGTCCTCGAAGTTGAGCTCCAGATAGGGGCCGGGGTTGTCGAGCTGCTCCCGAAGGGCCCCCGCCATGGTGTTGAGGCCGATCGCCTCCAGCTTCTGCAGGGTTGGTTGCACAAGCATCGCGATCAGGCCTCCTGGCTGCGGTAGTACTCGGCGCCGCGCAGGTTCTCGTGGACCGGGGGCACCAGGCTGAGCTGCACTGGGGGCAGCGGCTGCCGATCGAGGTTGTTCTTGAGGATGGAGTTGATCGAGGTGTAGGAAACGGTGTGCTTGACGAGGGCGCGGGCGCACGCGGCGGTCACACGCTGGTTGCCGTAGCGACGGGCGAGGCTGGTCAGGCCGAGCACGGCACGGTAACCGTGCTCGGGATGAGGCCGGCTCTCGAGGATGCTGCTGGCCACCTCGGCCACCGGCTCTCCGATCTCCCCCGCCCACTTGATGAGCCGCTCCGGGGTCCACTCCAGGTGGGCGCGGTGGGAGGCGGGTCGGTGCTCGGGATCGGTGATGTAGCGGCGGGCGCCGTACTCCCGGCGATGGCTGGCGACGCGTTGATGACCGCGGAAGATCTCGACCGTGGTGGCGGTGGCGCGGAGTTCCAGCTTCTGCTTGATGAGCCGGTAGGGCACCGAGTAGAAGTGCTGGTCGTAGGCGCAGTGGTAATCGATGCCGGCGGTCACCATCTTGAGCTCGGCGAACTCGTAGGGCGTGCTCGGCAACGGCTGCAGTGCCTGCCGTTCGAACTCCTCGAAGAGTTCCCTGCGGCTGGTCGGCGCACCGCGGAAGCGGCGGTCGTTCACCTGCTCGAACTGGACGGCGAGGGCCTCGTTGAGCTCGCCCAGGGCAAAGAAGGTGCGATGACGCAGCGGCGCCAGAACCCACCTCTCCACCACCAGCACTTCCGACTCGACGAAGCCTTGTCCCGGGGAGCCGCCGCCCTCGTCGGCAACACGGTGGTGTTGAAGTGAGCGGCCAGATGCTGGTAGCTGGGATTGATGTCGGGGTCGTACCAGCAGGCCCTGGTCACGCCCGACTTCAGATTATCCGGGGTGAGGATCTCCGTACATCCCCCATAGAACTCCCAGGCCCTCCGGTGGGCCATCAGCCAGGAGGGCAGCGTCTGGTCCCAGACCGCCTCCACGTAGATGAGCCCGCTGGCACCCAGCGCGGACACGAAGATCTGGGCTTGCCGGATTTCGCCGGTCTCCTGGTCCACGACCGGCATGGTGTCGCCGGCGAAGTCCACGAACATCCGCTCACCGGCCTTGTAGTCAGTGCGCATCACCGGGTCCTGGGTCTGGAGCCAGGCACGGTAGTGGGTGCAGAACTGCGTGAACCCCCAGCCCTCGGGATGATCCTCACGCCACTCCAGCCAGAGCAGCTTGAGGGTGACGTGGCGATGCTTCTTCAACTCGCTGTGGACGTGCAGCCAATCGGGCACCGGCCGGGCCGCCTCTTTGGCCGAGGCCGGGAACAGCTGTGCCTCCAGGCTCTCACCGTCGAGCCCCGCCGGCAGCGGCCAGCTCAGCCCCGCCCTCTGGGCGCGGGCCAGATACTCGGTCACCGTCGTCTTGCCCAGGCTCACGCTCTGGGCAATCTGGGCCCGGCTGCGGCCGGCGGCCTGCAGCCGCAGCACCTCCTCGATCTTGCGCACGGATAATCTCCTCCTGGGCATGCGGCCCCTCCTGTTGAAGCTGCTTGAGCCTCGTCAGGAAACCGCATGTCCGCCTTGCTCTTGCCAAGGCGCCGTGCGCTCCTCCACCCCCGGGGTCGGATGTCCGTACCGACCGGTCGCTTTCAGCCGTTCTGAGCGGTCGGAATCAACCGTCTGGCCGGTCGTTCGCCGGTCTAGTAAAGGAACCGGCCGGGGTCCTCATCCTGGGCGCGGTCGGCGTCGGCAAGACCATGCTCGCCAGCTGCCTCGGGCACATCGCTTGCCGCCGTCGCCGTTCGGTCCACTTCTCGCGCGCCGACCAGCTGCTCAAACGCCTCAAGTCAGCCCGGCTCGACAACACCTACGAACCGGAGCTCCGGCGCCTGCTCCGCGTCGACCTGCTGATCATCGACGACTTCGCCCTGGAGCCTCTCGACGGCACCGAGACCCACGACTTCTACCAGGTCGTCGTCGAGCGGCATCGCCGCTCCGCCACCATCTTCACCTCCAACCGCGAGCCCAAGGAGTGGCTGGCCATGATGGCCGACCCCATGCTCGCCCAGTCGGCGGTCGACCGCATCGTCAACTCGTCCTACGAACTCGTCCTCGAGGGAGCCTCCTACCGCTCCCGCCAGAGGCCAGGTCGCGCCGCTTGACACCCACCCAGACCGCGGCCCTCCACGACTACACTGTCCGAGTTGTCGCCTCAGACGGCCAGCGAGGGTGGTCCCTAGTTTGTGGCTAACCCCTGGTCCCTTGATTCTGGCTAATGACACGGCGGTTCGAATCCGTCCGGGGGCACCACGTGACTACCGGCTTATCGTCAATCTGAAACATCAGCTTCCGCGCGCGATGCGAAGTGGACCCAGGCCCGCCGGGATCGGTGGATCCAGGCGATGGCGGCTAGCGTCGATCTCTTGGTCGAGATAGAGGAGGTGGTGATGCCGTAAACCACCAGCTCCGGTTGGTGGTCCGGGCGTAACGCCACGCACAAGAAACGCCCGCCGCCGCTCGGCAACAGGCGCTCCTCGTAGCACCAACAGCAGAGCCAATCCGATCGGCGGGCGCCACTTCTCGGAGGCCATCGGTCTTGGGCGGTCAGCACAGTAACGTCGCTGTCAACAGGTCGATTTCCCTTGGGACTTCGCCCGGGCATGGCGGGCGAGTGTCCAGCAGCACAGTGTTCAGCGTCACCGGTTACCGTGGGATCGGTCTCCGTAGAGTGGCCGCCGCGTTCCCATTCTGAGTGCGAAGCTGTCCGGTCCGGGGCCGGTGGAAGCAGCACCAGCCCGGCCGCAAGGCGTCCCGCCCCGCTTACTCGCATCCGCGTCGCCCCAACCCGGTGGAGTCAAATCCCCGGCGCCCGCTGGCCGGATGCTCCGCGACGCGCCCGGGATCCGGTCGATCCGGCGAAAGAGTGACATGGCACCGGCCGTCCTGCGGACAGACGGTTCGATTGATATCCACTTGTCAAAGTCGGCTGAACCGCCTACTGTGATGATCCATCGTGGGGTGGCCGACAAGTCGCTGCTGGGGCTGGGCGTCAGGATTGAGGCGGTTACGTCGCGTTCTCACCCTGCTCGTGGCCGCAGCCCTGCTCGCGGTCGGCGCCCTCCTCACCGCGCCCCCGGCGTCGGCCCAGGGGACGTCGACCATGACCCTGACGAAGTCGGGTCCCACGACGCCGCAGGCGCCCGGCACGCAGTTCACCTACTACCTGAGCTACGCGTGCTCCAGCCTGGAGACGGACTGCCCGCTGGTGACGATCAAGGACGTGCTCCCGATAGCTCCCGGACAGCTGTCGGGTGCCGAGGCGGACGTCACCCTGATCGGCGACGCGAAGACGGTCAGAACCACCTACGACCCGGCCACCGGAACCGCCACCTTCGAGCAATCAACTCCGACGACCCCGGTTCCCGCCGGCAGCACCGGTCAAGTGGCGATCGAGGTCCAGTTTCCGCCCAACATCACACCGGTCGGCGCCTCCGTCACCAACACCGCGAGCATCTCCTTCTGCCCCGAATCCCTGAACCCGGACGGGACATGCCCCACCTCGCTGGAGACGGTGACCTCCAACCCGGTCACGGTGCAGGCCCTCGTTACGCCCGGCATCGCCGCCACCAAGGTGCTCAGCACGTCGCCCTTCATAAAAGGACTTCCGGCCACCTACACGGTTACCTGGCGGAACACCGGCAACGTCGACCTGACCGACCCCACGCTGGTGGACACCTTGCCGGCCGGCGTGACGTGCGCGATGGTGTCGGACATATCAAACAACTCGCCGGCGCCGGGGACGATGCCGGTGTGCCACGACGCCACCCCCAACTCCACCATCACGTGGACGATGGCCGGCCCGGCCTCCCCCTCGGCGACGCCGAACTTCACTCAGACCTTCGCGGTCACCTATCCGCTGGGCTTCCCGACGCCGATCACCAACCGCGTCACGGCCAGTGGTATCCCGCTGGGCGAGACCGCTCCCATCACGAACGAGGCAGAGACCACCGACACCCCGGCCGTCCCGGCCCCCGGCCTGACGGCCGCCAAATCACCGAACGGCGAGACCTTCTTTCTGAACACCGACGTCACCTACACGGTGAGCGTCCACAACTCGGGCGACGTGACTCTCAACGGCGTGACCATGGTGGACACGCTGCAGGACGGGTTGACGTGCGCCGACGTTGTGACCCCGATCCCGGGCGGCGGGACGTGCGACTCGAACACGGACGAGGTGACCTGGGGATCGACCACGCTGGCGCCGAACGCCTCGTTCCAGCAGACGCTGACCGTGAGGTACAGCCCGCCGACCTTCCGTGACGGCCAGACCGTCGACAACACGGTCGCCGGGAGCGGTACCGCCGTCACCGGTGGAACGGTCGAAGCGACGCCGGTGACGGTCTCGAACACTCTGCGAGCAGCGGCCCCCAGCCTGACGGCCTCCAAATCGCCGAACGGCGAGACCTTCGTTCTGAACACCGACGTCACCTACACGGTGAGCGTCCACAACTCCGGCGACGTGAGTCTCAACGACGTGACCATGGTGGACACGCTGGAGAACGGGTTGACGTGCGACGACGTCGTGACTCCGATCCCGGGCGGCGGGACGTGCAACTCGGGCACCACCCCCAACGAGGTGACCTGGGGACCGACCACGCTGGCGCCGAACACCTCGTTCCAGCAGACGCTGACCGTGAGGTACAGCCCGCCGACCTTCCGTGACGGCCAGACCATCGACAACACAGTCGCCGGGAGCGGTACCGCGGTCACCGGTGGAACGGTGGAGGCGACGCCGGTGACGGTCTCGAACACTTTGAGAGCACCGGCAGCGGGAGAGATCACGGTCGAGAAGGCGCCGAACAACACCGAGTTCGTCGCCGGCCAACCGGTGGACTACGCGGTCACCGTGCGGCACACAGGTGAGGCGGGGAGCCTACCGCTCACCAACTTCACGGTCACCGATCCACTGCTCAACGGGTTGACGTGCGCCGACGTCGTGCCGGATTCAATCTCGAACGGCGGGACCTGCGACTCGAACGCGATCACCTGGACGTTTGCCACTCTTGGCCCCGGCCAATCGCAGGAGGTGACGTTCAGCGTCGTCTACCCGCTGTCAACACCTTCGGGGCAGGTCGAGAACTGCGCGACGGTGACGGGCACGTTCCAGGGCAATGAGGAGACCTTTGGCCCTGGCTGCACGACCGGCAACACCGTGAGAGCACCGGCAACGGGAGAGATCACGGTCGAGAAGGCACCGAACAACACCGAGTTCGTCGCCGGCCAGCCGGCGAACTACACCGTCACCGTGCGGCACACCGGTGAGGCGGGGAGCCTACCGCTCACCAACTTCACGGTCACCGATCCGCTGCTCAACGGCTTGACGTGCGCCGACGTCGTGCCGGATTCAATCTCGAACGGCGGGACCTGCGACTCGAACGCGATCACCTGGACGTTTGCCACTCTTGGCCCCGGACAATCGCAGGCAGTGACGTTCAGCGTCATCTACCCGCTGTCAACGCCTGCGGGGCCGGTCGAGAACTGCGCGACGGTGACGGGCACGTTCCAGGGCAGTGAGGGCACCTTTGGCCCGGGCTGCACGACCGATAACACTGTGAGGGCACCGGCACCGGGACAGATCACGATCGAGAAGGCGCCGAATGACACCCAGTTCGTCGCCGGCCAGCCGGTCACCTACACGGTCACCGTGCGGCACACCGGTGAGGTGGGGAGCCTACCGCTCACCAACTTCACAGTCACCGATCCGCTGAGCGACGGGTTGACGTGCGCCGATGTTGTGTCGGATTCAATCTCAAACGGCGGGACCTGCGACTCGAACAGCACCCCGAACCAGATCACCTGGACCTTTCCCAGCCTGGGTCCTGGCCAATCGCAGGAGGTGACGTTCAGGGTCGTCTACCCGCTTTCAACACCTCCTGGGTCGGTCCAGAACTGCGCGACGGTCACGGGCACGTTCCAGGCCAGTGAGGGCACCTTTGGCCCGGGCTGCACGACCGGCAACACGGTGGTGGCGCCCCGCCCCGAGGCGACGATCAGGAAGGACACCAGCGCGACGACCGTTCAGGTCGGAAGTACCTTCACCTATACGGTCAACGTTCAGAACACAGGGAACGTCCCGCTGACGAACATGGTGGTGACCGACTCGATCCCACCACAGACACAGTTCGCCCAGGGCGTGAACCCGAACCTCGTGTTCACGGACACCGCCGATGGCAGCGCTTCCGCCGCTACGTTCGAGTACTTCGACTCTGCCACCGGCCAGTGGGTCCCCGTGCCCACCGGAACCGCCGGCGTCCCCAGCCGGAGTTGCGCCAATGGCATCTGCGATGTGTTCCTCCCGGCCACCGCCACCGGGATCCGCATCACCTACGTCCCGAGGCCGCCGGGCTTCATGGGGGGAACCCCGGCAACTCTGGGGTCTACCATCACGATGACCCTGCAGGTGCCGCCCAGTGCGGTGTCGCGCTCGGGCGCCGGAATCCTGAACCGTCAGACGTTCCAGAACTGCGCCACGGTGTCGGCCGACGAGCTGGCCACCACTGAAGAGGCCTGCGCCCCCACCCAGACCGTCACCGAACCGCCCCCCACCATGACGCTGAGCAAGACCCGTGTGACGCCCACCGGGCCGGCGCCGCCGCCGAGTCGCGTCACCTTCGACCTCGTCTTCGCGGTCCCCGCGTCGTCGCCCTCGCCCGCCGTGAATCCGACGGTGACGGACTGCCTGCCGTCGGGCCAGGTGGGGGGAGTTCAGGTTGGCCTGGATCTGGTCGATCCCTCCAACCCGAGTGACTCCGCCAACTGGAGCACCACCTTCAGCCCAGGGCCGACGTCCGTCGAGCGGGTGCCCGGCGGGGGCGGGTGCGCCGCCGACCAAATAGCGGTGATCTTCTCGTGGGCGGGGGCCGGCCTCAGCGTCGCGCCCGGTACCAGCGGAACTATCACGCTCATCACGGTGCTGCAGCCGGGGACACCCACGACACCCCAGGGCACTCCTCTCATCAACAGCGCCACCGCGATCGCCGAAAACAACACGACGCCGACGCCGCCTGCGACGGCTACGGTGGCCGTCGCGAGCGGCGCCTCGCTGGACTCGATCAAGCTGATCAAGGGCTCGCTCGACCAGGATTACAGCAAGTACCCCAACGTCGGAAAGACGACCTTCGCCGGCTCGGTGCTCTACCGGATTCAGATCACCAACAGCGGGAACGTCCCCATCGACCAAATCACGGCGATCGACATCCTGCCCTTCGTGGGCGATACCGCCGTGCTCAACATCGGCATCCCTCGGGGTTCGCAGTGGAGCCCCATCCTCACCGGCCAGGTCGAGGCCCCGGACGGAGTCACCGTGCTGTATTCAACGTCCACCAACCCGTGTCGGCCGGAGCTCAACTACAATCCTCCGGACTGCGTGTCCGGTTCGTTCTCCGACGCCCCGCCAGGGGGAGATTTCAGCGCGGTGCGGTCCCTCGAGTTCCAGTACCCCGCCGCCCTTGCCCCCGGCCACTCTCTGCAGATCAACTGGCCGATGGTGGCGCCTGCCAACGTCGTCCCGGGCGAGGTCGCGTGGAACTCCTTCGCCTACACGGGCTTCCGCACTGACATCTCCGGCGCCGCCGGTCAGCTCCCCCCCGCCGAGCCCAACAAGGTCGGCATCGAGATCCTGCCGTACCCACTGCAGATCCAGAAGCTGGTCAACGAGAGCTCCCAGCCGGCCGCCCCCGGCCTCCCAATCTTCATCGGCCAGACGGTCACCTACACCTACCTGGTCACCAATCCGGGCGAGCTCGAGGTGACCAACCTCCATCTGTTCGACGATCCCGCGCAGGACAACATCACGTGCGACGTGCCGGATGTTGGGATAGTCCCGGCTGCGCAGGCCACCATTGCCCCACACACCACGCTGATGTGTACCGCTGACGCCGGACCTGCTGTCCTGGGCCTGCACACGGACACGGCTTGCGTCACTGGACAGCCCGTTGTGGATGGCACTCCCGAGGCCCCCACGGATGAGGTGTGCGACACGGCCAACTACACCGGGACCCCGGCCGAGACCAGCCTCACCACCCAGGTGATGCCGTCGGCGACGGTGGCGGCGGGGACCGCGATCCACGACACCGCGACCCTGGTCGGGTCGCACGCGCCCACCGGAGAGGTCACCTTCCACCTCTACGGACCCTTCGCGGCGGGCAGCCCTGCGACCTGCACCGGGACCCCGGTGACCTCCACCGGCCGCCTCAGCGGCACTCCCGGCACCGCCAGCTCGGAGAGCGTCACGCCGACGGTGGCGGGCAGCTACTTCTGGACCGCCTCCTACCCCGGGGACGCCAACAACCAGGCCGCCTCCAGCACCTGCGGTGCGGCCAACGAGGAGACCACGGTGACGGCGGCGGAGACCAGCCTCACCACCCGGGTGATGCCGTCGGCGACGGTGGCGGCGGGGACCGCGATCCACGACACCGCGACCCTGGTCGGGTCGCACGCGCCCACCGGAGAGGTCACCTTCCACCTCTACGGACCCTTCGCGGCGGGCAGCCCTGCGACCTGCACCGGGACCCCGGTGACCTCCACCGGCAGCCTCAGCGGCACCCCCGGCACCGCCAGCTCGGAGAGCTTCACGCCGACGGTGGCGGGCAGCTACTTCTGGACCGCCTCCTACCCCGGGGACGCCAACAACCAGGCCGCCTCCAGCACCTGCGGTGCGGCCAACGAGGAGACCACGGTGACGGCGGCGGAGACCAGCCTCACCACCCGGGTGATGCCGTCGGCGACGGTGGCGGCGGGGACCGCGATCCACGACACCGCGACCCTGGTCGGGTCGCACGCGCCCACCGGAGAGGTCACCTTCCACCTCTACGGACCCTTCGCGGCGGGCAGCCCTGCGACCTGCACCGGGACCCCGGTGACCTCCACCGGCAGCCTCAGCGGCACCCCCGGCACCGCCAGCTCGGAGAGCTTCACGCCGACGGTGGCGGGCAGCTACTTCTGGACCGCCTCCTACCCCGGGGACGCCAACAACCAGGCCGCCTCCAGCACCTGCGGTGCGGCCAACGAGGAGACCACGGTGACGGCGGCGGAGACCAGCCTCACCACCCGGGTGATGCCGTCGGCGACGGTGGCGGCGGGGACCGCGATCCACGACACCGCGACCCTGGTCGGGTCGCACGCGCCCACCGGAGAGGTCACCTTCCACCTCTACGGACCCTTCGCGGCGGGCAGCCCTGCGACCTGCACCGGGACCCCGGTGACCTCCACCGGCCGCCTCAGCGGCACTCCCGGCACCGCCAGCTCGGAGAGCTTCACGCCGACGGTGGCGGGCAGCTACTTCTGGACCGCCTCCTACCCCGGGGACGCCAACAACCAGGCCGCCTCCAGCACCTGCGGTGCGGCCAACGAGGAGACCACGGTGACGGCGGCGGAGACCAGCCTCACCACCCGGGTGATGCCGTCGGCGACGGTGGCGGCGGGGACCGCGATCCACGACACCGCGACCCTGGTCGGGTCGCACGCGCCCACCGGAGAGGTCACCTTCCACCTCTACGGACCCTTCGCGGCGGGCAGCCCTGCGACCTGCACCGGGACCCCGGTGACCTCCACCGGCAGCCTCAGCGGCACCCCCGGCACCGCCAGCTCGGAGAGCTTCACGCCGACGGTGGCGGGCAGCTACTTCTGGACCGCCTCCTACCCCGGGGACGCCAACAACCAGGCCGCCTCCAGCACCTGCGGTGCGGCCAACGAGGAGACCACGGTGACGGCGGCGGAGACCAGCCTCACCACCCGGGTGATGCCGTCGGCGACGGTGGCGGCGGGGACCGCGATCCACGACACCGCGACCCTGGTCGGGTCGCACGCGCCCACCGGAGAGGTCACCTTCCACCTCTACGGACCCTTCGCGGCGGGCAGCCCTGCGACCTGCACCGGGACCCCGGTGACCTCCACCGGCCGCCTCAGCGGCACTCCCGGCACCGCCAGCTCGGAGAGCTTCACGCCGACGGTGGCGGGCAGCTACTTCTGGACCGCCTCCTACCCCGGGGACGACAACAACCAGGCCGCCTCCAGCACCTGCGGTGCGGCCAACGAGGAGACCACGGTGACGGCGGCGGAGACCAGCCTCACCACCCGGGTGATGCCGTCGGCGACGGTGGCGGCGGGGACCGCGATCCACGACACCGCGACCCTGGTCGGGTCGCACGCGCCCACCGGAGAGGTCACCTTCCACCTCTACGGACCCTTCGCGGCGGGCAGCCCTGCGACCTGCACCGGGACCCCGGTGACCTCCACCGGCCGCCTCAGCGGCACTCCCGGCACCGCCAGCTCGGAGAGCTTCACGCCGACGGTGGCGGGCAGCTACTTCTGGACCGCCTCCTACCCCGGGGACGCCAACAACCAGGCCGCCTCCAGCACCTGCGGTGCGGCCAACGAGGAGACCACGGTGACGGCGGCGGAGACCAGCCTCACCACCCAGGTGATGCCGTCGGCGACGGTGGCGGCGGGGACCGCGATCCACGACACCGCGACCCTGGTCGGGTCGCACGCGCCCACCGGAGAGGTCACCTTCCACCTCTACGGACCCTTCGCGGCGGGCAGCCCTGCGACCTGCACCGGGACCCCGGTGACCTCCACCGGCAGCCTCAGCGGCACTCCCGGCACCGCCAGCTCGGAGAGCTTCACGCCGACGGTGGCGGGCAGCTACTTCTGGACCGCCTCCTACCCCGGGGACGCCAACAACCAGGCCGCCTCCAGCACCTGCGGTGCGGCCAACGAGGAGACCACGGTGACGGCGGCGGAGACTAGCCTCACCACCGACGCCACCCCGAGCGCGACCGTTGGCACCGGGATCCAGGACACTGCCACCCTCCATGGGGCCCAGGCCCCCACCGGCGAAGTCACCTTCACCCTATTCGGCACACCGAACTGCGCCCCCGGCAGCGACGTCTTCACCTCGGTCGTAGCCATCAGCAGCACCGATGGCACCGCCAGCTCGGAGAGCTTCACGCCGACCGTGGCGGGGAGCTACTTCTGGACCGCCTCCTACCCCGGCGACGCCAACAATCTGCCCGCCTCCAGCCCCTGCCGCGCTCCGAACGAAACGACCGTGGTGAGCGCGGCCGTGAGCCCACCCGGTACCCCGGCGCCAAGCGTGCCTCCGAGCGCAGGTGTGCCCGGGCTGCCCGCCACCGGTGTGCAGTCGGGACCCTCAGGCCTGGGAAGCAGCTGGCCTCTTACTGCGCTACTTCTTGGTTCGGTCTTCGGCCTTCTCGGCTTGCGCTGGACCAAGAGGCGCTAGAGCGGCAGGGGGCCGATCCCAGCATCGACCGCGCCCTCCTCCGTGGCAATAGCCATCGCGTGGCGTGCGCCGTGGTGCAGCCCGGTCCCAACGCGCGGCCACAGCCGCTCGCACGCCGAACGAGGGCACCACGTCATCCGGCTGTTTTGAACTCGGCGACCAGGCCAAGCCGCATCCGGCGCAGGTTGGCGAACACCAGGCGGAGCTTGACCAGGCGCGCGGCCACTCGCTCCAGGATGTTGCCGACGCTCCGGCAACTGATCCGCACAGGTTCTCGACCGCCGTCTTCGAGCAACCCCACGGTCAGCCATACGGCCTGGTGATCGAAGGACCGCGTGAACCCCGACCCGTGCCAGGCCCACCGCACCCGCTCTACCACCACCCTGCTCTCGACAGCTCACCCGGCCCACCTCGCTTCCACCCAAGCCGCGCCGGCATCCGATCGAGAGCTCGCCATCGTCGCGGACTGCGGGCAGGGTCGTACCACGGGCACACCCTCCCGCACCGACCGCAGCGCGGCCCTCGGCGCCGTGGCGGCTCCACCCAGCAGATGACGGTGTCGGCCTCATGACGGACATCAAGGAGCTTGACATTGCCGAGCATGAGAGCACCGCGCCATACTCCGTCTCGGCGCCCGCCCACCCCTCCTACGCAACACAAGCTTGAGCACCGAGCGATCGTATTCGGGACGACGTGCGCCGCAGTTCAACTCACCTGCTCATCCACCCACACGTCGAGGAGACCCGCATTAAGGACCAGACGCCCGCCGCCTGGGCAGGGGCCATCCTTGAGCGAGAGGCGGCCGTTCGCGCCTTCGTTTGGCTCGACCTCGAGCGTGCACAGCGGTCGTCCGCCGCAGCGCGGTCCGGACCGCTGCGCGGTCAATGGGTAGGGATCAAGGATGTGATCGACACCGCCGGCATCCCTACCGAGCGCGGCTCCGCGCTCTTCCGCGGCCGCGTTCCCGACCGCTCGGCGACCGCCGTGGCGAGGATCGAGGCCGCCGGAGGGGTGGTCACGGGCAAGACAGTGACGGCCGAGCTGGCCTCCTCGGCCCCCGGCCCCACGACCAACCCGTGGGACCCCTGACGCACGCCTGGTGGGTCGTCGATGGGGTCGGCGGCCGCGGTCGCGGCGGGGATGCTGCCGCTCGCGATAGGCACACAGACCGCTGGTTCGATCATCCGCCCAGCCGCCTTCTGCGGCGTCGTTGGCTTCAAGCCGAGCCTTGGGACGATCCCGCGCGACGGCGTCATGACACTGAGCGATACGCTCGATCAGCTCGGCGGCTTCGCGGCCACCGTAGCTGCCGCGGCCGAGCTCTGCTCGGTCCTGGCGGACTCGGATCTGCAACCCCACCTGTTGGGCGGCTCGCCCCGTTTCGGCATCTACCGCAGCCCCGAGTGGCCGGAGCTCCAGCCGGCCGCCCGGGAACATTTCGATCTGACGATCGAACGGCTGCGCTCCGCGGGCGCGACGATCGAGGACACGGCCGCTCCTCCCGGGTTCGATTCAGCGCGCTGGGTCCAGCGGAACATCATGGTCTATGAGGCCGCCCGCAACCTGGGACCCGACGTCGCCAGAGCACCGGACCTCGTCAGCGACGCGTTCCGGAGAGCGATCGCGAACGGAGAAGACCTCCCCGTGGTCGACTATCGGGCCGCTTTGGCGGAGCGAGAGCGGCTGATCGAGGCGGTCGCCCGATGGGCCGGACAGTATGACTGCGTCCTCTCCCCGCCGACCCTCGGGGAGGCGCCGGGGCTCGCCACCACCGGCGATCCGCGGCCTTGCTTCCGATGGACGCTGGTCGGCTCGCCCGCAATCACACTCCCGACCGGAACCGGCCCGGCCGGGCTGCCATTAGGCCTGCAGATGTGCGCGGCCCCGGGCTCCGACCGGCCACTGCTGGAGGCGGCCGCCTGGGTCGAGGTGGCGCTCCGCTCTCGGTAGCTGCGGGGAGCCCGACGGAACCACGCTCCTGACTTCGCTGCGGGCTCACAAGGGGGCTCACGAACTCACCGGGATCGCCCGAGACCCGCGTCTACGGCTCCAGCGGCGGGCCCACAAATTCGATCCCGTACTCGCCGGCGGCCTGGGCGAGCGCCTCGGCCTGCGCGGCAGTCGGCGGTCCCTGGGCCGTGGGCAGCTCCGGTCGTGCGGCTGGGCGGCCCATCGCCCGGACGAAGCGCTCGAAGTCGCCGTGCGTCAGGACGTTAAGGAAGCGCGCTCCCTCGGGTGACTCGACTACATAGGTGTGCGGCACCCCTGTCGGACCGAGTGCCGACTCGCCGGCCCCGATCCGCACATCCGTATCGCCCACCCGCATACGCAACCTGCCGTCGAGCACATAGAAGGCCTCATCCTCGTTGCGGTGGATGTGTAGCGGCGGCGAGTCCCCATGCGGAGCCCGAAATTCGATTATCGAGATCCCGTCCCTTCCCTCAGCGTGACCCGTGCGCACGGTGGCAAGGGTGTTCAGAAACCACAGCCACTGCGTGCTCGGGCTGGTGCCGCC
Organism: Candidatus Dormiibacterota bacterium; assembly: GCA_963790575.1. GTDB lineage: Bacteria > Chloroflexota > Dormibacteria > Dormibacterales > Dormibacteraceae > CAVTSA01. The sequence continues at coordinate 792,553 of CAWBPD010000012.1, forward strand.
GTGGTTGGCTGGTGTGGTCATGACTGACTCCTAACGTGTGGGTTGTCGCGGTTGAGCCGCTTGCCAAGCTTGGCACGACGGCCTCGTTAGTTTAGTTATAGCTATCGCGACATGGTTCCAGCAACCTTTGACGGCGCGCGCCGCGGTCCTCGTCAGCGAAACGTTCGCGAACGCAACCAGCACCGGCTTCATCGCCGGGGCAGCCCCCGCTCGGCCTGCCTGAGTGCGGCACCGCGGGGAAGCACCACGACGGGTTCCATACCAGGCTGCGACGTGGGTGCGCCGGGGACGACAGACTCGCCCGGAAATGGCGTCCTGCGTCTGACTACCAACGAGACCAACCAAAGCGGCTTTGTCATCTACAACCAGCCGGTGCAGTCAGGTAACGGACTCACCGCTACTTTCAATTTTTACAGCTACGGCGGCTCCGGCGCCGACGGCTTCAGCTTCTTCTTCATCGAAGGGACCGCCTCGCCCACTCACGCGGGCGGGCTCGGGGGCTCGCTTGGCTACGCCCAGAACACTGTCGCCAACCAGCCAGGACTCGTCGGCGGATACGCGGGCATCGGGTTCGACGAGTTCGGCAATTTCTCCAATCCGACTGAGGGACGCCAGGGAGGCCCCGGGGCCGCCCCCAACACCGTTGCCATCCGGGGCGCGGGCAGCGGGTTCGACGGTTACCAGTACCTGACCGGAACGACGCTGCCGGCGAGCCAGTCGCTGGCGGTGTCGTCGGCCACGACCCGTGCCGAAGCTCAGCGCACGGCGCGCATCAATCTCAGCCCAGCCAATCAGATCTCGGTCGACATCGACTTCGGCAACGGCTTCGTGAACGTCATCCCGCCCACGTCACTCGCTGCCCTTCCCGGTCAACCAGCCTTTCCATCCACCTTCAAGTTCGGGTTCAGCGGAGCACCGGAGGGTCAACCAACTTCCACGAGATCCGGAACCTGACGGTGACCACCACGCCTCCGGATCTCACGATCACGAAAAGCCATTCGCCCCAGACGCTCACTGTCGGACAGCACGCGACCTGGACCCTGACGCCCTCGCTCACCAACGCCGGAGGCAGCTCGACACTACCGATCACGGTCACCGACACGATCCCTGGCGGGCTTCAGCGGATTTCCGCGACCGGCGGCAGCACCTGGACATGCTGGAACGACAACCGTCACCTGCGTCACGCAACCGGGTGTGACCTTCCCCTTTGGCTCGACGCTGCCACCGATCACGCTGGTGACGCGAGTGCTGCCGGGCGTCGGCCCCAGCGTAACCAACTCGGCGACGGTAAGCACGCCCGACGAAACCTTGCTCGGAAACAACACCGCCACCGCTATCGCTCCGGTCACCCAGGCTGACATCGGGCTCACCAAGACTGTCGACGATCCAACCCCTAATGTCGGCAGCAATGTGCACTTCGTGGTCACCGCCACCAATCACGGGCCTGGCGACGCCACCGGAGTACAGGTCACAGACCAGCTTCCGGCCACCCTCACCTTCGTCTCCGCGACGCAGAGCCAGGGTACGTACTACCCCGCGACCGGCCTCTGGGACATCGGATCCCTGGGCAACGGAGCCAGCGCGATACTCCAGGTGACGGCCACCGTCACCCGTTCCGGGCCGATCACCAACACGGCGACCAAGACTGCGGCGGATCAACCCGACACGAACGTCGCGAACGACACCGCCTCGGCCACGGTGAACGGTCAAGAAGCGGACGTCGGTGTGACGAAGACGGTAGACCAACCAACGCCTCAGATCCAGAGCCACGTCGCCTTCACAGTGACCGCGACCAATCACGGGCCCAGCGACGCCACCGGCCTCCAGGTGGGCGATCCGCTGCCGACCGGCCTGACGCTCGTGTCCCGCTCGGTTAGGCGGCCCACCTGCCGCTCCAAATCAGCCTTCTGGTCATGGGACGACACGCGGGCGTAGAGCGCCACCGCCTGATCCCCGTCCCAACCCGAGGCAGCCTCCACCAGGATCGTTCGAGGACCCACCTTGCGAGCCGGCACCGGGAGCACACCACCCTGATACCAGCGCAGCGCCGTCTTCGGGTGTACGCCCTGTTGTCGCGCCCAATCGCTCAGCTTCACGGCCCCTCGAACCTACACCTTCAAACGCCCGTACGCAACCCTACATCCGTTAACTCTGAGCTGCTTCCAACCCTACTGGTATCGTCGAAGTCGCGCCATGTCGCCGAGCCTTTCCGCGCCGCTCCGTCGCGAGCACATCCTGCGGCGAGCGATTCTTTCCCCTCTGCTCGCCCTCGTGACGGCTGTCGTGGTGGCCTGTGCACCGGCTCCGGCCCCTACACCGACGAATACTCCACCGACAACGAACCCCACACAATCGGGATCCACAGGCGTGAATCTCAGCGGGGATTCGGGAACCACGGAGACGTTCACACTGACAGCTGGCAACTATGCCACCAACCTCCAAATCCAATACGATCCGACAAATGATCCTTCCGGCTCGGGCCAGTGTCTCTTCTCTGGTGAGCTTGATAACTTGACCACCGGGAACAGCGTTACACTGGGTGGCAACGGCCCGGTCGAGGTCACAGCTGGTGTGCCCATTGAGAACGCTGTGAACGGTTACTACAACAGCGGAACGTTCAGGCTGACGATCTACCCTCAGACCAACTGCGACTGGGACTTCACTATCGTGACGAGCAACGGCGGCTAGTTTCGCTTGCCCCCGTCCAAACCGGTCAGAATTGATTGGCAGGCGAGTCCTCCTTCCTCCGATATCGGCTTTCTTCCGTAACGGCAAGAACGGGTTCTGCTTCGCCCCGCCCGCCACCACCGATCTCGCCGCCACGAGTTCAGCGGGGTTTCTTCCGGCGCGCCGCCGAGCTGTAATCCCTCGAGAGATTTCGAACGATGGTCCGGGCGCTGTGCAATTAGTCGGCGCTTTTTCCAGCCCAAGACGGCAACCGCGGGCGGCCCCCAAAACCGTGCCCCGGGGTCGGCCCACGCCTTCCGCGCGGCATCGACCTGAGCTCCGCTGACTGTCCCTTGCTCCACGGTACCCGCCGCGAGGCCGGCTCCTGCAGCTCGAGCCGCCGGTGACATGATGAGCGGAATCCAGCATCATGAACTTGGTCGAGGTACCGTACCCGCTACCCCATTACCCGACGAGAGACGAGCCGCCTGATAGCAAATTTTGACAGCAACCACGCACGATGCACCCGGACACTCGTCGCACGTCCTGGAATTCAATCGGACGCCCGTATCCGCCCAGGCGAGACTCTTAATCTCGAGGTCCAGGGGCAAGCGGTCACGTTCGGGTAAAGTTCTAGAGGTCGGGTTTCGGCCGGCCGCTATGTACATATTGACGCTCGCTAGGAAGGCGCCGGCGCGGTCGGCACCCTGGAGTCCGTCGAGCCACTCCGTCGCCCGGGTACCGGCTATTCTGTTGGCGTTGACCGTCAGCACGAGGAGCTCATCCCCCAGCGAAAGCTCGTGAAGAAGACCACGACGCCGCGGACTTCGACTTGCGATTTGCTCGGTGTATTCCGGTCGGGCGAGTCGATGACCAAGGTGCCCCAGTCGGGATCGGCGACCACGACTTTGCCGCGCGGACGAGTGACCCGTACAAGCTGCTGCAGCGCACGGACTGGATCTTGGAGGTGCTGGAAGACGCGGTCTGCACGAGTGTCGCGATCGACTATGCCGAGGCGCCAGACATCGGCAAGCTCAGTCGGGCCACCACGGACAGCGAATACTTCGCCGCCGCAGTGGCGGGGCGTTGGAGCGGCCGCGATAAAACAACGGGTGCTCACGCACGCCGCAATGACTGGTCTGGTTTGCGACGAGGTGGCACAGCGGCCGCGCGCCGCTGACCAGTACCATCAGGTCGGCCGAACCGATTCAGCGGCCCGCCTGCGCGCCGAGGCCCACGTCTTGATCCGCTACGTGCGATGCGGTGGCCCGACCACGGTCTGCTCAGCCAACCCACCGCGATCTGGTCGTTCGGTCGATCCTTGCTGACCACCCGCTCACTTCTTGGCTGAACTGCGCGGCCGGGCTCTCGATCACTGGCGCGCGGCCGGCGTCGATCTCACGGACTTCGACCTCCGCCTGCGCTGCTATGAGATCCGGATCGGAGTCTCGGCGCTCGTGGGCAACACGTGGCGCCGAGACCTGCCGAACCTGGAGGCCACAGCGTGCCGTCTCGTCGAGGTGCTTGGCTGAGAAAGCCCCCAGCCCACTGCTCGGCTCCCGGGTAGGGACTCCCTGCGTACGCCCCTTGGCCGCGAGGAAGGGGTTCAGGGTTCCTTCGGCCGGCTGCGGACTTCGTGGGCCTCCTGGTGAATGCCCCCCCAACGCCATCGAACCGAAAGCATGACCTGTTGGAACATCCCCTGGACCGCGCTCACGGCCAGTCCGGGCGCCGCGACTACGGCCTGGCCACTCACCACAGATGCGCTGACGGCTTGAGGATCCACGGGCGAATCCCCGGATTTGTACCACGTGCGGGACTGAACCCAATTGCCCTCACAGCAAGTGCGTCGGAAGGGTGGCATCGACACGAATGCGCGGCCTGCCACCGCGCGGCGCCCCCGACGTGCGCGATCATGGCCCGGTGCTTACCCAATTCGCGCCCGGCAACTATCGGGCCCTGACCAGCGCGGGCCACCCGTTCAGTGACGGCATCGTTAGGTTCGGGACTCTGAACGGGACCCACCTGAGGGCGTTTTGATCCTCTGAATGGGACCCACCTTCCGACCCCCGTGATCCTCGACACTCCGGGCTGTTCGACGGCCGTGGAGTTCGGGGAAGTTGGAGATGCGAAAGGTGGATCTCTTCGAGGCTATCCGGCGCGACCACGTGGTGCGCGGGTGGTCGATCAGGCGAGTGGCTCGGGAGCATCGGGTGAGCCGCAGGACGGTGCGCCAGGCATTGCTCTCGCCAATGCCGCCGGAGCGCCGGGTGCCGGTACGCGGAGCGCCCGTGCTGGGTCCGGCCAAGCCCTTCATCGAACAGGTGCTGGTGGCCGATGCCGCCCCCGGGGTACCGGCCAAGCAGAGGCACACGGCGCACCGGATCTGGGAGCGGGTGCGGGGGGAGCTGGGGATCGAGCTGTCGGAGTCGACCGTGCGCAAGTACGTGGGCCGGCGCAAGCGCGAGCTGTTTGGGGCGAAGGAGGTGACGGTTCCCCAGATCAAGGAGCCGGGGGCGGAGGCGGAAGTGGACTTCTTCGAGGCGGCCATCGACATCCAGGGAGAGCGGACCAAGGTGACGTTCTTCCAGATGCGGGCGTGCTACTCGGGTCGGGTCTACGTGCGGCCGCTGGCGAGGCTGACCCAGCAGGCGTTCCTGGAGTCGATGGTGCTCGCCCTGGCCCACTTTGGAGGTGTCTTCGGGCTGGTGCGCATGGACAACCACTCGCTGGCGGTGGAGAAGGTCCTGCGCGGCCGTACCCGCATCGAGCGAGACCGCTTCGCGGGGCTGCGCTCGCACTACCTGTTCGAGAGCCGGTTCTGCCGGGTAGGCATCGAGGGGGCTCACGAGAAGGGCGGCGTCGAGGGCGGACAGGGTCACTTCCGACGGAACCACTTGGTGCCGGTGCCGGCCTGCGCCAGCCTCGCTGAGCTGGGCAGCCTGGCACTCGACGCCTGTGCCCGCGATGACGCCCGGGTCCCGGCCGGGAGGAGGGAGACCAAGCAGGTGATGTGGGAGCGAGAAGCGGCCATCCTGCGGCCGCTGCCGTTGGAGCCCTTCTGCACGGTGGAGTACCTGGACCAGGTCCGCGTCGACGAGAAGTCAAGGGTGTCGGTCAAACGGGTGCGCTACTCGGTGCCCTCGCGCTTCGCCGGGCGCCTGGTGCGCGTGGAGCTGAGCTCCCATCTCGTGCTCGTCTTCGGCGGCGGCGAGCAGATCGCGCGCTGGGAGCGCTGCTGGGAGGCGGGCAGTGAGCGCCTCGACCTCGACCACTACCTGGAGGTGCTCAAGCACAAGCCACAGGCCTTCCTGCGCAGCCTGCCGCTGCGCCAGGCGCAGGAGTCAGGACGCTGGCCTGGGGCCTACACGACCCTCTTCGACACGCTCAAGGAGCGCCTTGGCGAGTCGGCCGCCGCCCGTCAGATGGTGGACGTGCTCCTGCTTCATCGCCGCTATCCGGCCGAGGTCGTCCACCAGGCGGTCGGCGGTGCCCTGGCGGCTGGCGCCATCGACGGCCGGGCGGTCGCGGTCCTGGTCCGCCGCGCCATGGAAGGCGAGCGGCATCTGACCGTCCTCGACCTCGGCGAGTTGGACGCCTACTGGCGCCCGGCGCCGAGCCTCGATCCCTACGACCAACTCCTGGGAGAACAAGGATGAAGAGCAGTCTCCACGGCGCGGTCGACGCACTCGTCGCCGCCCAGACCAAGGAGCTCCGTCTGCCCACCGTCGGCACCCGTTTTGCCGAGCTCGCCGACCAGGCGGCCGCCGATGGCACTCCGCACCGCGACTACCTGGCACACCTGCTCGAGCTGGAGCTCGACGCCCGCGCTGAGCGGCGAGCCCAGCGTCGGCTCCTCGATGCCCACTTCCCTCACCGCAAGCGTCTGGAGGACTTCCAGTTCGAGGAGTCGGCGGTCAACGCCGCCGAGCTGCATCAGCTGGCCAAAGGCGAGTACGTCGAACACAGCGAGAACGTCGTCCTGATCGGCGACAGCGGCACCGGCAAGAGCCATCTGGCGACCGCCCTCGGCATCGTCGCCTGCTACCAGGGACGCCGGGTTCGCTTCACCACCGTGGCCGCCCTGGTCAACGAACTGCAGGAGGCTCAGGACGAGCACCAACTCTCACGCGTCGTCCGTCGCTACGCCGGGATCGAGCTCCTGGTGCTTGATGAACTGGGCTACGTCCAGACCTCGGAGACCGGTGCCGAGCTGCTCTTCCAGGTCCTCGCCGAGCGCAACGAGGTGGCCAGCATCATCGTCACCACCAACCTGCCCTTCGGCGAGTGGACACGCGTCTTCGCTGACGCCCGCCTTTGCAAGGCGGCGGTCGACCGGCTCACCTTCGGAGCCCACATCATCGAGACTGGGAGCGAGTCCTGGCGACTCCGCCAGAGCCTGCGCCGGGCCGGAAGGGGCCCGAAGTCATGAGTCCCTGGATCGAACCCCGATCCCCGTCGCGTTACGATGCCGTTACGATAGCCTGCCCTCTCTGCCAGCGCCCCTTCCCGCCCTCCGGACGTCAGAAGTACTGCTCCGACGCCTGCCGGGTCGCCACCTACCGGCGACGGCGTCAGGCCGCACCGCCGGCGCTCAGCGTCCCCGCCAGACGGCCACGCAAACCGCTCACCGTCTACGAGTGCGACCGCTGCGGACTGCGGGCCGTGGGCGAACAGCGCTGCCCTGACTGCTCCACCTTCATGCGCAGGCTCGGCCTGGGCGGCGAATGCCCCCACTGCGGCGAGCCGGTCGCCGTCCCCGAACTGCTCGGGCAGGAGGTGATCGGGTGAGCCTGGCCGCCGAAAGTGAACGCCATAGGTGGGGGTTGCATCGCCTCGCTGAGCATCCTCTGGGCCGCCTCGCGTGCCAGCCGCCCACGGGGAGCCGGAGCCGCTGCCGTTCTCCTCAGAAGGCCGCGGCACCCCCGCGCTGTGGGCCGCTCGCAGCGGTACCTGAGGCACCCCGCAGGAGTTCTCCACGAGCCCACAGGTTGTTAAACCCCTCCCCCAGACCCCCTCCCCGTTTACGACGACGACGTAGTGTGAAGAACCGTCGGGGGTGGGTCCCATTCGGAGTATCGCGGTGGGCCGTCGGCGTGTTCCAATCGTCGCCGACCCCGGCTACGACCTGGTGCGGGCAATCTTTTCGACATCACGGCCGCTCCACCACGGGCTCGACGCGGCTCGCCGGCACGTCGAGGCCGCGGGCCGGCCGGCCACCGCTCTGGCCGGGTTCGAGCTGCGCATCCCCGAGCCGCTCACGGCCGAAGCCTTCGCGGCGTTCAACGGCCCGTACGTGGAGCGTATGAACGAACTCTGCCTGTCAACCGACAGTGGCCTGGTGGCCACGCGCACCAACGTGGCGCCTACGGTCGGAAGCGTCACGGAACCCTCTCTCCTCGCGTTCACGTACACCGCGCCGAGCAGGGGCGCGCGCGGGACCGCATATCGACTCTCGGGGGCGACCGAGACCCGCAGCGACGGCACCACAGCCGAGCGGCTGCGATCGATCGTGGACGTGCTGGACGGGCGGCTGAGGGAGCTGGGGGCGACCTGGGACCAGGCCACCGCGATCACGGTCTACGGCGCCGCGTGCGACCTCGATAGTGCGACTCTGAGCCATTTCGGCGAGGCCGGGATTCGAGGCGTCCGCTGGTACCCGTCCCTGCCACCGATCGTGGGCGTCGGCTTCGAAATCGACGCCCACTCGGCGGGAACCGAGCAGGAGGTGTAGTCAGGTCCTTCCGTCAGGTGTGCGAAGGGGCCGCCGGTGCGCCTTCCACCTCGAACAGCAGCTCGTCGACGTAGCACCACCACCAATCCTCTCCCGGCTCGAAGGAGCGGATCAGAGGGTGCTCGGTCTGGTGGTAGTGCTGCGTCGCGTGGCGGGCGGGCGAGCTGTCACAGCATCCCACGTGCCCGCACGACTGGCAGATGCGTAGGTGAACCCAGCGACGTCCGTCCCGCAGGCACTCCTGGCACCCGTCCCCGCTCGGCGCGACCTCGGCCACTTCATCCAGATGGCTTGCGACGCGAACCTTGGAGGTTGATCTGATGTAGGAGGACGACCCGAGAGGGTGCTGCGTTGGCGATGGGGGTAGGCCCCCCGGAGCCGCCCGTGCAGGGGGAGGCTCCAAACCACCGCAAGCTGCGCCGGTCCAACGGCCGGGGTGGTGAGCGTTGCGGAAAAGGCGCTCCGAAGAGGGCGTCAGGTGAGAACCGGAGAAGGCGAACGAAAGTGAACCGTCCGATGACGCGTCGAGAGGCATTTACCGATGTCGAAACCGAGGATGCGAGTGGCCTCGGGAGAAGCCTGGGGGAGACCTGCGCGTGCTGCCTAGCTACTTCCCCCGGAAATACTCATAGGCGGACCCGCGAGGGTGCGTGGAGTTCGCCGGGGTGTCAAGTCGTCGGTTTCCGGGCTCTGCTCGACCTGCGATCCGGCTCCGACTGCTCGAGCAGCAGACTTGCGGCCTCGTCGCCCACTTTCTCCATCTCGGCGACCAGAGCCTCCAGGTGCCGGCGGTTGGCAATCCACTCCCGGTAGAGGGATGCCTCCCGTTCGGTGAGTCGACGAGTCTTGGTCCTGCCGGCGGCGTAGCGGGTCAACTGCCAGTAGGGCCCGTGGAGTTGGGGCGGATCCGCGTGACATCGGCAGCCGGGGGTCTGGCAACGGGTGGGCCGATGTACCACCGTGCCTTGCTGCACGAAGCCGAGGTCGAGGACCTGGCGGGCCAGTTGGCGTTGCCGATCCTCCAGCTCGCGGAGTCGAGGGGAGTCCGAAGGCATCGATCCAAATGATAGGACTTGACCTTGAAACAGGGCTGTTGCTAGGATGTAGGCACGGTGCTGACCAAGCAAGCCGGCCAGGTGGAGACGATCTGGGAACGCGTGCTCCCGCAACTCGTCCATGACCTGCCGGATGACCTAGCCCGGCTGGACGAGGTCTTGGACGCGCCGGAAATCTTGCGCCGCTTCGAGCAGCACTGGGGACGGGCCAACCTCAGGGTTGGGCGCCCCAGCATCGCCATGGCCACCTACCTGAGGATGATGGTCCTGAAGCATCGCCACGGGTGGGGCTACGAGCGCCTGGTCGGGGTGGTCGCGGATTCCTTCCAACTGCGACGCTTCTGCCGGATCTCGATCATGGACGAGGTCCCCGACGAGTCCACCATCCGCAAGCTGACGCGCCGGCTGGGGCCGGAGCTGGTTGACGACCTGACGCGATCAGCGGTGAGACTGGCGATCACCGAGCGGGGCTTCAAGGCGCGCGCCATGCGCTGTGACTCCACAGTGCAGGAGTCCGACGTCCGGTATCCGACCGACTGCGGGCTTGCAGCCGACGCGGTGCGCGTACTCGCCCGCAGCGGACGCAAGCTGCGGGCGATGATCCCCGGCCTGACCAAGCGGGTTCGCGATCGGAGCCGGGCAGCGGCTCGTCGGGTGCGGGAGTTGAACCGCAGCTTGAGACGGCGGACGGGAGAGGCCAAGCAGGATGTGCAACGCCTGACGGAAGAGGTGGGTGCGTTGGCCAAGGCGTCGGTTGGCCAGGCCAGACGCCTGCTCGTCGAGGTCAAGGAGGCGACCCGCGGTCAGCGCATGCGGCCACGGGAGCGGCGGGCGATCGCCGAGTTGGAGGAGATGATCGGACTCAGCGCCAAGGTGGTGGAGCAGATTCGCCAGCGCTTCGCCGGGGAGAAGATCGAGGACCGCCTGGTCTCCCTCTTCGACCCCGACGCCCGACCGATCCGGAAGGGCAAAAAGGCCAAGCCGAACGAGTTCGGAGAGATCGTCCAGTACGCCGAGGTCACGCCCAACACTCGCCGCGGCGCCCGAGGGTTGCTCCTGCCGCCCAAAGTGGCGATCGGCAACCCGCACGAGAACGTGCTGCTGCCGCAAACGGTGGCCGAGTTGGTGGCGCTGGAGCTCAGGCCGACGGAGGCTGTCTTCGATCAGGGGTTCACGAGAAAGGCGACCACCGCCACCATGGAACCGATCGGGACCACGATCTTCATCGCCGGCAGCCGGGGGAACGCAGGATCGCGTCGGACCCGCAAACGCCTTGCCAGTCATCGCGTCGGCTGCGAGGGTCGCATCGCTCACGTCAAGCGCGAGTACGGGGCCGGACGCTCTCGATTGAAGGGCGACCAGGGCGCGAAGATCTGGGCCGGGTGGTCGGCGCTCGCCTACAACTTGGACACCGTCGCGGGATTACCTGGCAAGTCCATCGACCCCGCTGGCTGACTCGACGCTCGCCCCTCCGCTACTACTGAAGGGAGTCCACGGCCGCCGTAGGATTGGCCCCCCTTCAGCAGCGTGTACCAGCTGAACGGACCGGCCGGGTACAGGGGACCGAGTCCACAGGGGGAAAGTGTTTATCCGGGGGAAGTAGCTAAGCTAGGCGGCATCCGGCGTACAGGCGGCGCGAGCCCGGTTCAGGCGCCCGCGTGGAACGCGTGAAGCTGCGCGTCGATACAGCGAGTGTGGTCGTCGCGGTCGAAGTCGATGGCTAACCCGCGAGAGGGAGAACCCACAAGCGGCCAATCCGTGAGGGGGAGAGTACCGAGGCGGCGCGCAGTGTCGGACCGTCCCATAGGAGCTGAAAGCCTGGTAACGCGGGTGGAGCAAAGGGGACGGGTCACCCGGGCTTGGTTGGCGGGCAACTGCGGAAGCAGGAGGAACCGACGAGCAAGCCGCGACCGTCGTCACGACGGTCGGGTGGCACGAGCCGGATGAGTCGAGAGGCTCACGTCCGGTTCTGTGAGGGCCGGGGGGTGAGACTTCCCCCCGGCTACTCGGCGACCTGACCGGGCGGGCTGTAGCGTCGGGGTGCGGACACTCGGACCTGCAACCCGCGAGCTACGTTCTGCGAGACTTGGGCCGTGCAGCTGGCGTTCGGCATGTCCGTGCCGGAGACCGTTTCCGAGATGTGCCGTCGGGAGGTGGCCGGGGTCCTGGTCTACGACGCCCAGGTCGGAATCCTGGCGCAGGTCCGTGACCGGGAACGGGTGGTCGACCGCATGCGGCTGGTGCTGGATGCCGCCCGCGAGGTGGGTGCCCCTGTCTTCTATGTACGGCACGTCTCACTGCCACCGTCGCACATGGGGGTCGCGGCGCTGCGCACAGCGCTGGCCTGGCAGCGCCTCACCGACGCGACCAAAGTGACCTCCGCCTTTCCGCCCGATGCCCCCGCCGGCCGGCTGGCTGAGGAGGTGAGGCCGGAGGACGGAGAGCCTGTCTTCGAAAAGCTCGGGATGTCGGCATTTGTCGGGACGCCGCTGGAGGCGTCGCTCCGGGACCGGCGGCTGACCACGTTGATCCTGGTCGGAGCGGTGCTCGAGATCGGGATCGAGCCCACCGCACGCCACGCCGCCGACCTCGGCTTCCTGCCGGTCATCGTCGACGACGCCTGCGCCGTGGTCGAGCCCGACGCCGCGGAACGGTCGCTGGCCAGCCTAGACTATTCACTCCTCACCTACCGGGCCAACGCTTCCGTGGTCGCGGACGCCCTGCGGTCCTGAGCCCGACCCGGCAGGCTACGATCAGCCGGGCTTGCTTCGAATATCGCTCACCATGCCGGCGCAAGAGGCGCTCTCTTGGTGCCGTAACCGCGGACTGGTTGTCGCCAGCCACCGCGAACTCGCGGGTCGCCCCGGAAGTCACCACTGGCATCTGCACCGCCCCGGACGTACCGGCACCCTGGAGGTGAGCGAGTGGCAGGGCCACGCCTGGGTCCAGGTCCATCCCCGGCGGGAAGGAAGCTGGGCCGTCGAGTTTGCGCGCGACCTCGCGACTGCTCCCGGCCCGGACCCAGCCGGCCAGGACTGAGGGGGCCGTCGCCCGGTCGCCCGAAGCCAGGCTGTCGATCGACTGCCTAAGCCGTTCGTTGAGGAAGGGAAGGGCCGGCCGCCGGTCGGTTTTCCACCCACACGACGCACGAACGAGGCACCATGTCCGAGCCGAAGGTCTTGCTCACTGGTCTGGGGATACCCGAATCGCCGCGGTGGCACCGAGGCGCCTCTGGTTTTGCAACTGGATCGATCGCCAGGTCGAGGCCGTCGGTCTTGCCGGCTCCCGTGAGGTCTTGCCGATGCGCAGTCCGGGTGCCGATGGGGTACTCCATCGACTGGCTGCCGGGCGGGGAATTGCTGGTGACCGGGCAGGGTCTGCATCGCGTGAAGGACGATGGGACCCTGGTGGCGCACGCCGACCTGAGTGAGCTGGCGGAGCGCTGGAACGAGATCGTGATCGACAGCCGCGGCTTCGTGTACGTCGACTCCCCCACAGTCCCGCCGCCGGCGCTGCGGCCGGGACCGGCGTCATCGCGCTGGTCACCCCGGACGGCGTCGTGCGCGAGGTCGCGAGCGGCATCGAATTCCCCAACGGCATGGCCGTCACACCCGACAACCGGACGCTGATCATCTCCGAGTCCTTCGCCGCCCGTCTGACTGCGTTCGACATCGACGCCGATGGAGGGCTGTCCAACCGGCGCGTCTTCGCCGAGGGGATCGGCCCCGACGGCATCTGCCCGGATGCGGAAGGTGCGGTGTGGACCGGCGCCGGCGGTGGGGATTGGAACGCCGTGGTCCGGGTCGCCGAGGGCGGTCAGAAGCTGGAACGCATCCAACTCGGAGAGAACTGAGCTCCCTTCGCGGTGACGCTGGGTGGGCCCGACCGGCGGACGCTGTTCATCCTGACTGCCGAGTGGCGGATGGACGACGGCGCCGGCCCGAACCTGGAGCGGCTCAACCACGGCCCCCGCACCGGAGAGATCCTGGCCGTCGGGGTCTCGGTGCCCGGCGCCGGCCGGCCCTGACCGCGGCGCAATGAAGCGTCACACTGCCGGCAAACGTGACCCTTCGCGAGGTGGAATGAGGTCACCTTGCCGGCAGCGTGACCTCGAGGAGGGTGCGGGGTCTCAGCGATCCCCGGTCGCGACCACCATTGCGACCAGGGTGGCGACCTGGCCCAGGACCCGGGCCGTCTGCCACCGTTCGAACCGATCCAGGCGGCGGCCGGTCGACTGATCGTCGTCGTCGGCGCGGCGCAGGCTCAGCATGACCGGCGCCGCTCGGCTGGTGGCGAACGAATGGAGCAAGGACAGCGCCCTCGCGATCACGGCCGCCGACCTGACCTGCCGCGGCTGGTCGGTCGCCACCGCGATCGCTCCGGTGGCGATGGTCAGGGCCGCGGTTCCGACTCCAAGCGCGGCGTACCAGGCGATACCACGCGGGAACCGTCGGCCGCCCGAGCGTAGCCGGCGTAAGCCGTGGCCCCAATCGCACGGCGGGCGGGCAGCTGCTTGATCGATTGATCGAGACTCGCGCCGGCGAGCAGGCCAGTTGGCTGCCAGGGTCGCCGCTACCAGCCATTTGAATCCATTCATGGTTGCCACCTCCGGATGGCCACCCTACCCGGACGCCCGAGCGGGACCGACTTGTGGACGACCGGGGAAGCCGAGCTCCGGCCGTTCCGGATCGCGGTGTCGGACAGTGAGCTGGCCGGCCTCCGTCAGCGGCTGGACAGGATCCGCTGGGCGCCCGAGCCGCGCGGAGGCGACCAGGGCTACGGCGTCTCCCGCGCAACTGTCGAGCGGGTGGTCTGGCACGGCGCTGGCGGTCCGACTGGCGGGCGTGGGAGAGCCGGCTGAACCCGTACCCGCAGGTCACCACCACCATCGACGGGACCAACGTCACTTTCTGCGGGTGCGCTCCCCGGACCGGCCGCTCCCCCGCTGTTGCTGATGCACGGCCGGCCGGGATCGGTCGCGGAGTATCTGGGCGTGATCGGGCCGTTGAGCGATCCCGGCCGCCACGGGCTCGAACCGACGATCGCGTTCGACCTCGTCCTCCCCTCCCTCCCCGTTAACGGCGACGATGGCGCGCAACCTCGGGGAGGTGGTGTTGTTCGGCACCCCGCGGGGTCCCGGCGACGACGCGGGGCAGATGTTGAGCGACATCCACTTCAAGGGCGTCAGCGTGATCGGCGCCTTCGAGTGCTGCCACCGTTCCGGGCGAGCGAGGCGGGGTGGGGACCCTCACTCGAGGACACCGTCATCACACTCCTGCACTGGATCCGGGAGGGCCGCCTCCGCACCCAGGGGATGATCTCCGACGTGGTCGCGCCCGACCGCTGTCAGGAGATCTAGCGAAGCCTGGCCGCGGATCCGAACGCTCACCTCGGGGTGATCTTCGACTGGAGGGCGACCGGGTAAGAGGGCGCACGGTCAGCCGGCGCGGGGCGCAAGGCCAAGGGCGGTCAGACCAGCTCGGGGAGCCGCTGCTCGGCAAGCGCGCGTGCCGACTGGACCGCCTCCTCGGGCACCGAGCGGTACGGCCAGCGCACCCGCAGGCCCGCGCTGCCCCAGCCGCCCACCGCGGCCAGGAATTTGTCCAGCGCGGGATCGCCATACCCGGCCCGCTGGAGCGGGACCACCTGCTCCTCGATGAAGCTCCGGATGTGCGACTCGAGCTCCTGTGCCGCTTCCGGCGCCTCCCGCATCTGCCGGTACCAGGCGACGGCGCCGCGTGGGCTCAGGCAAGCCACGTCGGAATAGGATCCACCAGGGCCCCGCGTCAGCCCGCTCGCCAGCCGGCTACCGGCGACGAAGACCGCCAGCTCGGGCGCCGCGTCGCGCATCGCCTCGAACCAGGCCTCGTCGCCGCCGACGACCTTGACCCCGATCAGCGCCGGCACCTCGCGCGTGAGACGGCGGTAGAGCTCCGGCTCCACCGTGCGCTTGGCCTGGGGCGGGTTGTAGAGGACCAGCGGCACCGGGCGGGCTGTCGCCGCGAACCCGGAGACGGCGGCGACCACCTCGTCGTCGGAGGGCGGCATCCAATCGGGGAGCGTCACCTGGATGGCTGAGGGACGCAGCGCGGCGGCGCGCTCCACACGCCGCAGACAGGTCTGAGCACTCATGTGGCTGGCGCCGATCTGGAACGGCGTGCCGCGCGCCTCGCAGCGGCCCGCGAGGAGCGCGTTGACGTGGTCGAACTCGTCCTCGTCCAGCGTGAAGAACTCGCCCGCCGTCCCGTGGGCATAGATCTCGTCCAGCCCCGCCTCCAGCAGCCGCTCCTGGTCTGCCTCGAGCCGGCCCCAGTCGATGGACTGGTCCTCCGCGATCGGCAGCAACAGTGTCGCCCAGACCCCAGACAGGGTGCCGCTCGTCAGTGGCTTCATGCTCCCTCCTCACACGCCGCCGGTTTTCGGGGTCCAGTGTCGCCGAGCGATGAGGTGGCGAGAGGTCCCTACCGGGCGGAAACGGCTCCGTCCCCGGCCTGGCGCGCCCCCGCAGCCAGGCGGCGAAGCCGTCGTCCAGGTCTGACCCCATCCGCGCCTGGTACCGGTGGAAGACCAACGTCTTGGTCAGCGGTCGGCCTTCGAAAGCCGGGGATCGTCACCGACGGGACGGGGCAGGACGAGGTGACCGCGCAGCCCCCCGCTCACCATCCGACCGTTCCCCCGGCGTTGAGGGCGAGATTGCCCCCGTCCACTGGAAGCAGCACACCGGTGATCATCGCGGCCGCGTCTGAAGCGAGGAACAGGACCGCGGCGGCGATGTCCTCGGTCTCGGCGAGCCGACCCAGGGGTATCCCATGCAGAAACGTCTGCAACAGGCCGCCCTGGAAACCGGGGTCGCTCGCCAGCCGCTGCAACCCTTCGGTCCGCACCTGACAGGGCTGGATGGCGTTGACCCTGATGCCGTGCGGCGCCCACTCCACTGCCAGTTCGCGGGTGAACTGGTTCACTGCGCCTTTGGTGGCGCTGTAGACGAAGTTGCCCCGGCCGAGTGCGGACGACCCCGCGATCGAACTGATGTTGACGATCGCACCGCCCCTGCCCTGCGCGATCATCCGGCGGCCGGCAGCACGCGCACAGCGGAAGTAGCCGGCGACGTTGAGCTCGAAGAGCGCGGACCATTCGTCGTCGCTGACGTTCTCGGGTTTGGTGTGTGTCGCTCGGCCGGCGTCGTTGACCAGTACATCAACCCGCCCGAACCTCCGGTCCGCCGCCGCGAACGCTTCCTCCACCGCGCCGGTCTGGGTTACGTCGCACTCCACGAAGAGCGCCTGGCCGCCGGATGTCTCGATCGCCGCTGCCGTTTCGCGCCCTGCAGCCGCCTGGCGGTCGAGTCCGACCACCGCTGCACCGGCCAGTGCCAGCATCACGGCGCTGGCCCTGCCGATCCCCGACGCGCAACCCGTGACGACCGCCACCTTCCCGCTCATCGCGAACCGGCTCAGTACCTGGTCGGCAGCGCTCATGGTCCTTGCTACCCTCCCTCATTGACGGCCAAGTCGGATGGACTCCAACCGGGATCTCAGTCGTCGCCTGCTGCCGGATCGATGCCCCAATCGAATTCCGACAGGACGCGGGGGCCGGTCTCGGTCACCAACACGACTTTCTCGAAACGGGCACCGAAGGTACCGTCAGGCCCCTGGTAGGAGCCGGGCTCGACTGCGAACACCATGCTGGGCTGGATCTCGTCTTCGTCGTAGGGCACCAGCCGCGGGCGCTCGTTCACGGTCACGCCGATCTGGTGCCCGAGGTAGTGGGGAACCTCGAGACCGTAGGACCGATACGCGGCGGCAGCCGCGCGCCAGGCGTCCCGCGCCTGCCGCCCGGGCCGCAACTCCTGGACGGCCGCGATGAAGGCGTCCTGCGCCGCGGCGGCGTGGTGTCGCGCCTCCGCTGACGAGCGGCCGCCCTGGATATGGGTGTTTGTGCAGTCCGCCCAGTAGCCGGCGACTCTGACGCTGATGTCCATCAGGACGGCGTCCCCTGGTGACACCGTGCGCCGAACCGGACCGCCCGGGTACCTCACGACAGCCGTGCGGGGACCGCTCACGAGCTCACCCACGACGGGCACGTCAGCGCCCGCCGCGTCCCACATCGCTTCGCGGACCTGGGCATACAGGGTGAACTCGTTGGCGTCCGGGTCGCCGACCGCCGCTGCCAGCGCCCGCTGCCCGGCGTCGGCGGCGTGAACCGCGTTCCGTATCAGGCCGACCTCCCGTGTCGTCTTACGTCGTCTGACCTCTGCCACCCGATCCGCGACGTCACGGACGCGTGCGCCCGGAAACCACTCGGTGATCGAGCGCGCCGCCGACGCGGGCACCGCGCCCCCCTCGATTCCGAGCGTCAGGCCGTCCCGCAGTCCGGCCTCCCCCAGCCCCTCGCGCAGCGCCGCCAGGTAGGTTGCGGTGGGGTCGGAGGGAGCGAAGCTGTCGAACGTCGCAAAGCCTAGTGTCTGGCCGAGCCAGGTCTGTTCGCGAGCATCTGCGACCTGGCCCTCGGGGATCGCCAGCGATGACGTGCCTCCGTTGATAGGGATCACGGCAAACGCGGGCCCGTGCGCTACGGCTGCGACCACGCCGGCCGGGTCCGGCACCGCGAAGCCGCTTGCATAGGTGACGCTGCCTTGCGACGCGAGGAGCACGACATCGCACCTGTCTGCCAACCCGGTACGTGTGATCGTGAGCTCGTCCTGGCCAGGTGACAGACGTTCAGTCACGGGAGCGCTCCTCGCCCGG
Source organism: Candidatus Dormiibacterota bacterium (assembly GCA_963790575.1). GTDB lineage: Bacteria > Chloroflexota > Dormibacteria > Dormibacterales > Dormibacteraceae > CAVTSA01. Next base: position 810,756 of record CAWBPD010000012.1, read on the forward strand.
CCGTCCGTCACTCGGCGGCTCCCCGCTCGTTGAAGCCCGCCCGGATCCGATCGTAGCCAGCCGCCAGATGATGTGCGATCAGCTCCTCCGCCGCCGCGGCGTCCCTTGCGCGCAGTGTGTCCAGAATCGCCCCGTGGCCGCCGACCATGAGCGACCGCCAGTCGGGGTTGGCAATGTTGCGCCAGAGGAGGAAGACGCGCACCTGCGGGCGGAGGCTCGACCAGACCGAATACAGACGGCGATGGTGAGCCGCCCGATAGATGGCGTCGTGAAAACGCACGTCCAGCTCCGCGGCCTCGTGCTCGTCCACCGGGGCTTCGAGTGCAAACCTGAACTCGTCCAGCATCGCTTGCACCTGGTCCAGGTCTTCTTCGGTAGCGCGCTCGGCCGCCCACCGCATCGCGAGCCGTTCGATCGCCGTGCGGAGGCTGTAGACCTCCTCCAGGTCCCGCTCGGTCAGACGCGCGACGAACGCCCCCCGGTTCCTGCGCACCTCCACCAGCTCTTCAGCCTCGAGCAGCATCAGGGCCTCCGCACCGGCCCACGGCTGACCTCGAGCGCGGATGCAAGCTGCTCCTCGCGGAGGCGCTGACCGGGCGCGAACCGTCCTCGGATGATGGCCTCGCGGAGACGGCCGGCGATGTCCTCGGCCAGGGTCTGTTTGGCTGGTGGGACGAGGACAAGCGGAGGAATCTCTTCGGTGGCGGGGTCAGCCATCACCTCACCTCTTGAGCGCGGCATGACCGGGCCGGCGATCGCTCGCGGCCGTCTCGACCCACGTTGACAGGCTCGTATGTGCTGTGCATCTTCGGTTGATTGTTGACTATAAACACTTGGTGTAGCCATGCAGATCTTCCACGCCGCATCCGATCCCGCACTCGCCTACGGCGTGGTCGGCGGGGGAGCGTTGGGCCGCGCCTTCTCGGCCGTCCTCGCGAGCGTCGGTCGCCCGGTGACGCTGCTCGTGCGGCCGCCGTCGGTGGAGGCCTTGCTGACCGAGGGCGCGGTCCGCGTCACCGGCGCGATCCGCGTCACGGCCCCGGTGACGCCGCGTATCGGGCGTTCGGGCAGCGTCGGTGTGACATCGGATGCCCACGCTCTGGACCAGGCGTCCGCGGTCCTCTTCATGACCAAAGCGCAGCACCTGCAGGAGGCCGCTGCCGCGCTCCGGACCACGACGCCACGCGCCACGTACTGGGTCGCCGGCCTCCAGAACGGGCTCGCCAAGGACGACCTGCTGGCCGGGGTTTTCGGCCCCGAACGCGTGGTCGGCGCGGCGACCGTGTTCGGTGCGCGTCGGGAGGACGACGGAGGCGTGACGGCGACCGGCCTGGGGACCACGTTCTTTGGCGAGTTCGAAGCCGGCCGGGCCCAGCGAGCCGAGGATCTTGCCGCGGCGCTCGGCGAGGCCGGTCTCCCCTGCCGGCTGGTGGGCGACGCTCGGGCCCTCAGCTGGGCCAAGGCGCTCAATGCCATCGGCGTTTTCGGCGTCTCGGCACTCACACGACTGCCGACCTCGGACTTCATGCGCGAACCCGCGTTCATCCGTCTGTATCTCTCTTTGCTCCAGGAGGCCGGGTCAGTCGCGACCGCGCTCGGAGTCCGTATCGAGGACTACCCACACCTCCCGATGGCGACCTACCTGCGGACCCCTCGCGAGGAGATGGTCCGCCGCCTGGTCCAGGCTGCGCCGCCCCCCGCCGGTGGTGGCCGCACCGCGAGCTGGTCGTCGCTGGGGAACGACCTCCGCCGGGGCCGGCGAACCGAGTGGGACCAGGTGTTCGGAGACCTCCTCCGGCGCGCCGACCGAGCCCACATTGCCGTCCCGCGGATCGCCCTCGTGACGGAGCTCCTCGCCGGCCTCGACGAGGTTGCCGGCGCGACTCCGGAGGGGACCCGCTGAGTGCCGGCACTCGTGGCGTAAACGGCGGGTGAGGCGCCCCGAGTGGCGGCATTCGGGGGAAGCGCGGCCGAGCGGCGGCCTCAGACGCTTGGCTGCTCTTTCTCGGAGAAGCTCGCGCGCACCCGCTGGTAGGCGCCGTCGAGATGGCTCTCGACCAGCCCGGCCGCGGATGCCGGGTCGCGGTCGGCGATGGCCCTGAGGATCGCCCGATGCCCGTCCGCCGTTTGCGATCGCCAGTCTTGGTTGGCGATGTTCCGGCGCAGAAGAAACACCTCGACCTGTGCCCGCATCGCCGACCAGCTCGCCCACAGCCGCCGGTGATGCGCGGCGCGGAAAACGGCATCGTGGAAGCGCACGTCGAGGTTGGCGGCCTCGCGTTCGTTGAACGGGCCGTCCAGCGCCGCATCGAACTCGGCCAGGACTGCGGCCGCGGCCTCGAGGTCGGCGTCGGTCCGGTTGCGCGCCGCCCACTCCACGGCGAGGCGTTCCACCGCCATGCGGAGGCTGAAGACTTCGTCCAGGTCCTCGAGCTTGAGGCCGACCACCACGGTGCCGCGGTTGCGGCGGACCGCGACCAGGCTCTCCCGCTCGAGCAGGGTCAGGGCCTCCCGGACCGGGCCCCGGCTGACGTCAAGAATCGTGGCCAGCTGCTCCTCGCGAAGGTAGTCGCCGGCCGCGAACTGACCCCTGATGATGGCTTCGCGCAGGCGGTCCGCCACCTCGTGCGCAAGGATCCGCTTCGCCGCCGGCGCCAGGCTGAGCGAAAGGATGCGGTCCACGGGTTGTTCCTCGGCCATCGATACCTTTCTCTACAGAACCGGGATACTGGCGCGCGCCTGGCGTGCGGCCCCCAAACGCGTCATCCCGGCAGGTGCCGGAAACGGTCCGCTGGCGCCGGCATTTGCCCTCATCGTAGCCAGTGTGGACCGGCCCCGCGACAGCGAAGGAGCAAGCCTCAGCAGGCGGCGTCCGAAGCGGGGCTGCGTCTCCACCCGGATCGACCACCGCTGATTCGCACAGGTGAGGAGGCCATCGGCTTTTGTCACCGCCGGTGGATCGCGTCGTGCCACCGTGCTCATCTCAGCACCGATGCCCGGCGGTAAAACCAGATCCGGCCCGCGCGTGCTGGAAGCGCGATCCTGAGCGCACCCTCTCGAAGCGTGAGACCCGACAGCTCTCGATGCTCTCCGTCTCCGGATCGTCGAGGAGGTACCAGGCGGTCGGGTCCAGCGCCCGCAGCTCCACTGTCAGCTCCTCTTGCGGCGCCGCACGGTGGCGGATCGCCTGTACGAAACCCTCGCCGCGGGCGGGGAGGTCGAACTGCCAGGCCACCCACCGCTCCCCGCTCCTGCTGAACGGAGTCAGCGGGTAGTAGTCGCCGTTCAGGATCATCGGGGCGGCCCGTCGCCAGATCGAGGACATCCGCCGGAACAAGGACAGGTCGGTGTCGGGCTGCCGGATGTCGAGTGCGAGAGAAAGCATGGGGGCGAGCGCGCAGTGGAAGGCGAACGAATCCGGCGGCTCGGTGTGATGGGCCCCGGGGTCGGTCGCGCCCTCGGACCAGGAGAGGTTCGTCTCCTTGAAGTAGGGAAGCCAGGCGAAGAGCGTGTGATGGAACGCGAGCTTGATGCGGTGATGGCCGTAGCCGTAATCGGTGTAGTGGAGCGGCACCGAGCGCCGCATCGTCTCCAGGTCGTTGCGCCGGCCGCCCGAGGCACAGGAGTCGATCCACAACCCGGGGTTCCGCTCCAACAGTTCGTCCCACAGACGCAGGTACCCCTGGACGTGCAGGTTTTCGGTGATGCCCTGGCGGTCTGCGGCGTCGTTGGCCTCCCAGAAGGGCAGCGGGCGGAAGTTGAAGTCCTGACGGTAGACCCGGATGCCGTTCCGCTGGATGAGGTCGGTGAGGTGGTCGGTCAGCCAGGCGCGGCAGGCGGGATCGCCGAGGTTCAGAAGCGCTGAGGTCGCCTGCGTCGGTGTCTGCGGGGTGCCCGTCTGGGCGCGGAGCAGCCATTCCGGGTGTTCACGGTCGATCTGGGTGCCGGGTGCCACTCGCTCCGGCTCGAACCAGAGCAGGAGGTCGGCACCGCTGTCAGCCGCCGCACCGGAGACGGGCGCGAGGCCGTGAGGGAAGCGTTCGGGATCAGGCTCCCAGGACCCGGTCTGCCGCCAGTTCCTGGAGCCCTCCGGTGTCGTGCACGGGTACCAGCCGGCGTCGATCCACCACACGTCGGGCTCCAGGCCACGCTCCGCGAATCGCCGCACGTACCGGACCTGGTTCTCCTCGGTCGCGCCGGTGAACTCCTCGCCCTCGTCGGTGGTTGCCGCCGAGAGCAGCGGCCGCATCGGCCCGCGAACGGATCTCGGCAGAATGTGTGCCCGGTACCACCTCCGCCACAGGTTCACACCCCGGTCCTCGTCTCCGCTCCAGGAGAGGACCGTCACCCGGGGCGTGCGAATCGCCTCGCCGGGGAGGAGCCGCAGATGCGTCGTCTCCTGACCGGCCCGAACCGCCACCCCCTCCGGCGTGCCCTCGAACTCCGCCGACCATTGACCCGGCCAGCCGATGGCCAGAGCCAGGCCACCGCCTTCGAAGGCCAGACGGAAATACGGAAAGGCGTTGTCGCACGGACGGCCGCCGACCGGTGCCAGCCGCAAACGTTCGTGGTCGGCGAGGGGGAGCGTCTCCGGGGCGTACCCGCGCTCGCTGTTGAAGTCGCCGTTCCAGTGCGTGATCGAGGGGGAGCGCGCCGCGAACGTGGTGTCGATCGCGCACACCCGCTCCAAGAGGGGGCCGGCGCCGGCGCCATCGTTCCGCAGCCATGCGACCCACTCGACTACCGGGTAATCGAGATAGGTGGTCGCCTCGACGATGACGCGAAGTCCGGAGTCATCGGCGTGTCCTTCAAACGAGGTGACGGTCACCGCCGAGCCTGACCGATGGCGCCGGGTCGCCGGGTTCCATTCGGTGGGTATTCCCGCAACTCGTTCTGATCCGTAGCCGAAGCTGATCGGTAGTCCCGCAGGGCGGCCAAAGAGCACGGCAGCCCACGACAGACTGCGCGCCAGCTCAGCCTCCGAGGGTTCCACCGGGTCCCGACGGTGTTGACTGTCAACAATCGCCCGCATTTCGGCATGCAGCAGTGTAACCCGATTCAACTCGAGAGAAGGCGAGCGCGGGCCGGAGGCCTACCAGCCCTGGCGGTCGATGGTGCCGAACCCGCCGCCCAGCGGAAGCACGATGCCGGTCAGGTACGCCGACGCTCGCGACGCCAGGTAAATGGCGGTGCCCGCGATGTCCTCAGGGGTGCCGGCCCGACCCATCGGAACCGCTCCCAGCCGGTTCTTGGTATCGCCGCCACTGAAGACGGAGCGGGTCATCTCGGTCGGGAACAGACCAGGCGCGATCGCGTTGACGTTGATGTGCTGGCCGACCAGCGCATACGCGGTCTGCCTCGTGATCTCGTGGACGGCGGCCTTGCTCGCCGCGTAGGCGTAGTTTTCCACCGGCGGGACCGCGAGGCCGTCCATGGAACCGATGTTGATCACGCGCGCGGGGTCTGCGGGGGATCCGGCGGCCCGAAGCAGGGGAAGCAAGCGAACCGTCAGCGCGAACAGGCCCTTCACGTTGATGTCGAAGATCTGATCCCACTGGGTCGCGTCGTAGCGGTCGAGAGTGCCTCCGGCCGAGCGCCCCGCGTTGTTGACGAGCACGTCCAGGTGGTCTTCGCGGTCGCAGAGGCGGCCGGCCAACGACTCGACGCCTTCGTTGCTGCTGAGATCGGCAGGGAGCGAGATGCACTGACCGGCGGCCGCCAGGTGTTCCGCAGTGGCGGCGCAGGCCTCGGCGTCCCGCGAGGACAGATAGACTCGCGCCCCCGCCTCCACGAAGCCGGTCGCGACCATGCGGCCGATCCCGCGCGAACCACCCGTGACGAGGACGATCTTCTCGTTGACGGAAAACAGCTCCTGCATGCGCTCCCTCCACCGTATTGTTCCCCACCCGAGGCGCGGACGACCCCGTCGGGGTTCCCCTGGAACGAGCGCCGCCGAGCCACCGGAGCGACGGGTTGACAAGGCACCCAGCTGCTGCTATCGTCCGTCCAACGGTTAACAATTTACGACCGACGGTATCCAAGCAGCATGGGAACGAGGTTGACGAGATGGGCGAGGGAGATCTGGACACCGGTGGCAACGCGCCGCAACCGGTCACGGACAACACCAAGCGCGGCCTGACCCGGAGGGGTGTCCTGAAGGCGGGCGCCTCGCTTCTGGCCGCCGGGGCGGCGGCGCCGCTGCTGGCGGCGGGTGGTTCCGCCACCCCGGCGCGCGCGTACGCGAAGCCCAAGGCTAAGACCACGCTGACGCTGATGTCCTGGGAGATGTACCAGCCGACCGAGTTCCCGGCTTGGACCCACGTGGTCAAGCAGTTCGAGGCGGCTCACCCCAACATCAGCATCAAGTGGACGGGCTGGCCCTTCTCGAACTATGACCAGAACGTCATCGAGCAGGCGCAGTCGGGGCTGGTCCAGGCCGACGTCGTGATGTGTCCTCCCGAGCTGGCCTCCACGCTGAGCCAGGTCTACAACATGTGCGAGAACATCGGCGGCTTGGCCACCGCCGCCGGGCTCAAGCCCAACCGCGAGCACTCCCAGTTCACCAAGAACGGGAACCTTTATGCGCTCGGCATCCTGGAGGTGGCGGCCGCCCTGCAGTACAGCAAGACAGTGCTGGAGGCCGGCGGAATCTCCTCGCCCCCCTCCACCATCGACGAGTGGCTCACCCAAACGAAGCAGATCACGCAGCCACCCAAGTACTACGGGAACGCGCTCAGCAACACCGTCGCGGCCGCCGCCGACTGGTGGCTGCCACTGCAGAACTACTGCCTCGCGTACGACGGCGTGTGGGCCAAGGGCAAGACGCTGACCATCAACTCCGCGCCCAACGTCAAGGGCGTGCAGCTCTGGCTCGATCTCTTGAACTCCAGCGGTCTCTCCGGGAGCTCCGAGGACACGATCGGCAAGCTCTGGGCGCAGGACCAGATCGGCTTCCAACTCAACGTCATGCTCGGAGGGACGGCCTCCCTCAAGGAGCAGGCACCTCAGCTGTGGCCGTCTCTCGCCTCCGCGCCGCCGCCATGGCCTAGCCGGAAGGCGATCTCCCGCCTGCACCCGGTCGTGATCCTGAAGTCCTCGAAGCACCAGGCGGCAGCGCAGGAGCTGGTCAAGTGGTTCATCAAGCCGAGCAACCTGTGGTACGTGCTGCAGCAGAACGGCTACCCCACCGCTCCCTACTCGAACTTCTCGGAGAAGGTGCCGCAGTACGAGCCGTACATCCAGACGCTGCCCTGGGCGACCGGCTTCAACCTGACCCACTTCATCGGTGAGTTCGACATCCTGGGCGATTACGTCTCCCGCTTCGCGCAGATCGGGAACATCATCTGCCGGAACGTGGAGAACGCGGTCAACGGCGGTCAGTCCGTGCAGCAGTCGTTGGACGCGGCCCAGACCGAGGCGAAAGAGACGCTGCATGTGCCGGCGTCGTAGAGGCCCCTCCGGAGAGGCCGGGTTTGATCCCGGCCTCTCGCGGCGGGCGGCCCGCGCGGCACGTGAGTCAAGACCGTCGGGTTCGCCCGCGGCCCCGCGCCTATGAGCAGCCTCGTCACCGGGTGGCGCCTGCGGGAGCCCAGCCCCACACGTGCACGGCACAGGCGAGACTGGTTTCCGCTCGCCTATCGCCTGTTGATCCCGATCGCCGCGATCGAGGGCGTCTTCGTCATCTACCCAATCCTCCAGGGCATCCTGATGTCCTTCCAGTACACGCAGGGCGGGGTGACCAGCTGGGTCGGCCTGGCCAACTTCGGGCAGATGCTGACCGATCCGGACTTCTGGGGCTCGATCCGCGTCACGCTGCAGTTCGCGTTCTGCATGATCGCGATCTGGCTGATCCTGGGTCTCATGCTGGCCCTGCTCATGAACTGGTCCTTCAAGGGGCGCGGCCTGATGCGCGCGCTCATGGCGATCCCCTGGGCGGTACCTGACATCCCGGTCGTCCTGACCTTCAGCATCATGCTCGACCCCAACATCGGGATCATCAACCGCTTCGTCTCATTCCTGCCCTGGGTCACGAGCCACCACATCGCCTGGCTCAGCTCTCCCATCCTGAGCTTTGTCTCCATCGTCATGATGGCCGGCTGGAAGGGCATGCCCTTCTATGCGCTGATCCTGCTCTCGAGCTTGCAGTCGATCCCCGACGAGCTCTACGAGGCGGCCACGGTGGACGGCGCGAACTTCTTCCGGCGTTTCACGGCGATCACGTTCCCCGCCCTCGTCCCCACGCTCTCCTTGCTGTGCGTGCTCGCGTTCATCTTCGCGTTCCAGCAGTTCTCGTTGATCTACCTGACCACCGGAGGCGGCCCCGGGATCGACACCGCAACGCTGTCGGTGATGATCTATCTGCAGGCGTTCCAGTTCTTCAACTACAACTTCGCGGCCGCGCTGGCGGTCATCGGCCTGCTGATGGCGGTGTGCGCCGCGGTGCTGTTCATCATCATCCAGCGCCGGATCGTGGAGACGAATTATGTGGGCGCCGGCTGATGAATCCCGCTCTCCTGTATGCGGCCGAGGGTTGAGCTCATGACCACAATGTCCTCCGACCTCGCCCAGTTCAAGCCGGCCCGCTCGACCCGCCGCCGGCGGGCGCGCATCCGCCGTTGCTTCACGACGGCGATCCGCTACCTGATCATCATCCTCTCGCTTGTCGTGATCCTGTTCCCCATCTACTGGATGGTGCTGACCACGGTCCAGCCCGAGCAGTACGCGTTGACCTATCCGCCGTACCTGTTCCCCAAAGGTCTGTCACTGGCGGCGGTTGTGACCAGCTTCCAGCGCAACCCGATCCTGACCTGGGTATGGCACTCCACCCTGGTATCGGCCATCGCGGTCGCGATCACGCTGGTGCTCGCCGTTCCCGGTGCCTTCCTGCTCGCGAAGCTGCATTGGAGGGGTTCTTCGTTGTTCGGCTTCGTGCTCCTCTTCATGCAGATGATGCCGGGCGCGATCATCATCGTCCCGCTGATCACGATCTACCGGGACCTGAACTTCGAGAACAACCTCTTCACGCTGGCGTTCATCTACGGCGCGTTCACGACCCCGATCGGCTGCTGGATCCTGAAGGTGTCGTTCGACGGCATTCCGCACGAGATCTACGACGCGGCGCTGGTCGACGGCTGCGGGCCGATGCGAGCCCTCTTCTACATCCTGGTGCCGCTATCGCGCCCAGGGCTGGTCGCGGTCGCGATCATCGCCTACTTCGGGGCGTGGAACGACTACCTGTTCGCGTCCGCCTTCGTCACCGACCGGTCGCTCTACACCGCAGGTGAGGGCCTTGCCTCATTCATCAGCGCCGGCAACTACGCGCTGTTCGAACTGATGGGAGCCGGAGTGATCTTCGCCGCGATCCCCATCGCCTTGTACCTCCTGGTGCAGCGCAACGTCATCCGAGGTCTCACGGCCGGATCGGTCAAGGGGTAGGGCCCCATGAACGAGCCCGAGCCGGGATGGGCCGACGGGGTCCGGTCCCTGGCAGCCATGGAACCATCCCTCCTCGATGTCTGACACCGGACGCGGGCATCGGCCCTGCCCGGCCCACGCGCGGCGCCGGCGGCGGCCGGCGACGCACCCCGCCTCAGGGTGCGGCAGCCACTTCGAGGTTCAGCTTCCGCAAGACCTGCCCGATCCGGGCCGCCTGTTCGTCGCCGGCGGGTGCGAGCGGCGCGGCAGTGGTGCGGCCGCACACCCCGAGCGCCTCACACGCGGCCTTGATGGCGGCGAAGGTGGGCGCGACCGCGAAGATTTCGCGCAGGCCGAGGATGTCGCCCTCGATCGCTGTCGCCTCCTGCTCATCGCCGCCACGCACCGCCCGCTGCAATCGAACGAACAGCTGGGGCGCGACATTGCCAAGGCCGGGAACCAGACCGTCGGCACCCCAGCGGAGGCTCCGGGCCATCTGGTCCTCCGCGCCCTGCAGCACTCGAAACGGGTAGCGCTTGGCGAGCGCGAGATGAGATCTGAGGAGCTCCATGTCGCCACTCGAGTCCTTGATCCCGATCACCGCCGGGTCGGCCGCCAGGCGCCCCACCGCGGCGGCCGACATCGGGTTGTGTGTCGTCTGAGGGATGTTGTAGAGGAGGGTCGGTACCCGGACCGCGGCCGCCACCGCCTCGACGTGACGGACGATGGTTTCGTCGTCGGCGCCGAAGTAGTAGGGCGCGCTGACGACGATCGCGTCCGCTCCGGCACTCTCCGCCGCCAGCGCCCCCTCACGAGTCATCGAGGTCCCGGGCAGCATCACCCCGGCCAGGACGACGGCGTCGGCCGCCGCGCCAAGCTCGACGACCCGGCGCCGCTGCTCTCCGTGAGCCAGGGGCCCTCGCCGCTGCTCCCAGCGACGAATACGCCGGTGCAGCCCGCAGCGCGACAGCGCCGCACCTGGCGATCGAAGCCCTCTTCATCCAGGGTCCCGCCCGGGTGCAGTGGTGTCACCACCGGGGGGATAACGCCTCGCAGGGCTTGGTCGAGCTCGTGGGTCATGGTGAATTCTCCTCCGCTGTCGATTGTCAACAATCTGTCCACCGCCGCAAGGGCCAACTGTAAACAATGAGGGTTGACACCATCGAACACGATTCCCGACTGGCGCCGGAGCTGATCGTCGTCGCCAAGGGATCCTTCGGAAATCTGGACTGGCTCCGCCCTTCCCTTCCGGACGGGGTGCGCCTCGAAGTCCGGGATCTGGCGGAGCCGGACGCGACTGAGGGCGCGGCCGGGCTCGTGGTCACGCTGCAGCGCCTTGACGCCATGGTCATCGCTGCGCTCTCGCCGACGGTCCGGATCATCGGACGGGCCGGTGTGGGACTGGACAGCATCGACGTGGAGGCGGTCCGGCGACGGCCTGGGCTGGCCCTGTTTCGGGAGCCGGCCTACGGCGTCTCCGAGGTCGCTACCCACGCCGTGGCGCTGCTTCACGCGGTGCAGCGCCGGTTGTGTGCGGCGGACGCGTTCGTGCGCCGCGGCTGGCGCGGACCGCTGGACCTCTCCGGCATCCGCCCGTTGGACGAGCTGACGCTGGGCGTAATCGGCTGTGGGCGCATCGGGAGCGCGTTCGTGAAGCGGATGGTGCCTTCGGTCGCGGAGGTTCTTGTGTACGACCCTGGGGTGGCGGTGGTGCCGCCGGGGGCGGAGCGCGTGACCGACCTGGAGTCGCTGCTCCGGGTGAGCGACATCCTCAGTCTCCACCTGCCGCTCAACGAGGAGACGCGACACCTGCTCGGCCGGCGGGAGCTGGGAATGCTGCCCGCGCGGGCGCTGGTCATCAATGTCTCTCGCGGGGGCCTGGTGGACGAGGCGGCGCTGGCCGGTCTCCTCCGCCAGGGACGCCTCGGCGGTGCCGGCCTCGACGTCTTCGAGGAGGAACCGCTGCCGGCAGAGTCGCCGCTCCTCGATCTGCCCAACGTTCTGCTCACGCCGCACTGCGCGGCCAGCTCCGACCGCTCGGCCCGGAGACTGGCCGCCTGGACCATCGGCGACGCCGCCGCCTGGCTGACACGACAGACCATCGAGCATGGGCAGCTGGTTCATCCGGAGATCTGAGAGGGAGGCGACGTGGAGGAGATCTTTCTGCCCGCGATGGGGATGGCGATGGAGAGCGCCACCCTCGTCGAATGGCTGAAGCAGGAGGGGGAGCCGGTCACGGCCGGCGAGGAGGTGGCTCTTGTCGAGGGCGACAAGAGCACCGTCGGACTGACCGCGCCCGCCGGCGGCCGCCTCGGGCGCCATCTGTTCGCGATCGGGGATTCGGTTCCCGCCGGCGCCACGGTGGCCCGGGTGCTGGTCGGGGACGAGCGGGAAGATGCGGCGGGCGCGGCCGATCGGGTGCTCGAGCCGGCTGCCGCGACAGCGGAATCCGCCGCCCGGGTCGCGACGCCGGACAAGGCTCGAGCGCCGGCCGGCGGTCGTCCACCCCACCGCCTGAGCCCTCGGGAACGATTCCGCCGCGCGCCGGCGGCCCGCACACCGCAGGTGCCCCGCCGACCCACGGCGCGGCCGGCCCCGACCCGCGAGGAGCGGCGGCGGACGGTCATCGCCGCACGGGTGAGTGAATCCTGGCGGGAGATTCCCCACTTCGGGGTGAGCCGGGTGATCTCCGCCGACCCGCTGCCGGAAGCGCTCCGCCGCCTCCGCGACCGGCGGCCCGACCTCACCGTCACCGACTTCCTGCTCGCCGCGGTGGTTCGCGTTCTCCGGGCCTCCGGCCAGGCACCCGACGTCGGCCTGGCCGTGGCCACCCGGGCCGGCGTGGCACTGACCGTGCTGCGCGGCCTCGAGGACACCCCGGAGGCGATCGCGGACCCGCGGGGGCGGGCGGTGGACGAAGCCCGCGAGCTGCGGGGCGAGGCGGACAGCGGCGCACCACCGTTCCTCACCCTCTCCAACATCGGGGCACTCGGCGTGTCGTGGTTCACCGGCATCATCCCGTTCGGGCAGCAGGCGCTGCTGACCACCGGCTCGGTGCTGGAGCAGCCGGCGGTCCGGTCGGGAAAGGTGGTCGTCGGCGCCTCGTTCAACGCGGTGCTCAACGCCGACCACCGAACCCTCGACGGGATCGACGCGGCGCGTCTGCTGCGCGACTTCGACCGCGGGCTTCAGGACGTCTTGCAGGACGTGGAGGAATGACGGACGTGGCCACCGGCAGCGCTTCCGACCTGGACCGCGAGGTACTTCTGGGCTGGCTGCGGAAGATGCTGCTCATCCGGCACTTCGAGGAGGTGGCGGAGCAGCTCACTCTGCGCGGACGGACCAGCGGTATGCATCCCGCGGTGGGCCAGGAGGCGGTCGCGGTCGGCGTCGCCGCGGCACTCGAGCCGGAGGACGCGGTCGCGGCCACCCATCGCGATCACCACCACGCGCTGGCGGCGGGCCTTGCGCCGGAGCGCGTCATGGCCGAGCTGTTCGGCCGCACCACCGGCGTGGTGGGCGGGCGCAGCGGCTCGATGCACCTCGCGGATGTCGGCCACGGCTTCCTGGGCGGCAACGGCATCGTGGGCGCCGGCGTCGGCCTGGCGGCCGGGGCGGCGCTGGCCGCCAAGCTCCGGGACGACCACAGCATCGCGGTCGGTTTGGTCGGGGACGGCGGGCTCAACACCGGCCGGACCTGGGAGTCGGCGAACCTAGCCGGAGCGTGGTCGCTGCCCCTGATCATCGTGTGCGAGAACAACCTCTACGCGGTCGAGACCCCCTTCACCAGCGTCACCGCGGGCGGGTCGCCGGTGAAACGGGCGGAGGGCTTCGGGCTCGCTGCCGAATCCGTCGACGGGCAGGACGTGGTGGCGGTCTACCGGGCGGTCGAGCGGGCACGCGAGCGGGCCGTTCAGGGCGGCGGCGCCACCTTCCTGGAGGCGCGGACCTACCGCTACACGGGGCACGGCGCCGGAGAGCCGACCAGCTATCGAACCCAGTCCGAGGTCGACGACTGGCGCTCCCACCGCGATCCGATCGAGCGATTGGTCGGGCTCCTCACCCAGCGCGGCGAGCTCTCGGAGCCGGACCTGGCGGCGATGCGCGAGGGGGCGGCGGAAACCGTGCGAACCGCGATCGCCTTCGCCGAAGAGTCGCCATTACCGGTGCCGGCGCCGGGCGAGGAGGCCGTGCGATGACGAGGACGCTGACCTACTCGCAAGCCTTCGAGGTAGGGGTCGAAGAGGAGATGGAGCGCAACCCCGAGATCTTTCTCATCGGGACCGACCTCTTCGACCGTGGCGGCCACTGGGCGCAGGTGAAGGGCATCGGACCGCGCTTCGGGCACACGCGGGTGCTGGACGCGCCGATCTCGGAGGCCGCGATGGTCGCCGCCGGGGTCGGCGCCGCGCTCCGCGGCATGCACCCGATCGTGGACCTCAACTTCGTCGATTTCGCCTTCGGCGCGATGGACGAGATCATGAACCAGGCGGGGAAGATCCCGTACATGCTGCGGGCGCCGGTACCGCTTTTGATCCGCGCCACCTCGGGGGTCGCGCACGGCGCGGCGCAGCACAACAACAGCCTGGAGAGCTGGTTCATGCACGCGCCGGGCCTGAACGTGGTCACGCCGGCCACCGCCCGAGACGTGAAAGGTCTGGTCAAGACCGCTCTGCGAATGGACGAGCCCGTGATCTTCCTGATGCACAAGCGGCTCACCGGAGAGCGGGGCGAGATCCCTGACGGCGAGGAGTTAGTGCCGCTGGGCCAGGCACGGACCGTGCGCTCCGGAGACGGGTGCACGCTGATCTCGTACGGCGCCACGCTGGCGACGGTCGCGCAGGCAGCCGAACGCCTGCAGGAGGAGGGAGTCGAGGCCGAGGTCATCGATCTCCGTACCTTGTATCCGCTGGACCTGGAGACGCTGGTCGGCTCGGTTCGCAAGACGGGCCGAGCCGTGGTCGTCGACGACGCGCCCGTCTTCGCCGGCCCCAGCGCCGAGATCGCGGCGGCGGTGCAGGAGGCCGCATTCGTCTATCTGGACGCGCCCGTGCGCCGGGTGGGGTCGCCCCGGGTCCCGGTGCCGGAGAGCACCCCACTCCTGGAGGCTCGACTCCCTTCGCCGGCGTCGGTGGTGGAAGCGGTGCGGGACACCTTCGGACTGTTCGGTGAGGAGGGAGAGGAGGATGCCCACTGAGGTGGACTTCCGGTTCGATGGCGCACCGGCGATCGTCACCGGGGCGGCCGGATTGATCGGCTCCGCGATCGCTCGCGCGTTCGCGCGAAGCGGGGCCTCGGTGGCCCTGGTCGATCTTCCCGGCGAGCGCCTGGAGCGCTTCGAGGACGAGCTGTCCGCGACCGGCGCCCGAGTTCTGGCCATCCGCGCCGACCTCACCGATCCGGCCTGCGCGCCGTCCATCGTCGACCGGGTGGAGGCCCGGTTCGGCGTGCCCACGATCTTGAACAGACCACGCTCCAGGAGTGGTCGGAAGTCCTGCAGCTCAACCTCACCGGCTACTTTCTGATGGCCCAGGCGTTCGGGCGCAAGCTCATCGCGCACCATCTGCCCGCAGCATCGTCAGCATCAGCTCCACCTGCGCGAGCGCGAACGACGAAAACGCCTAGCCCATAACTACCTCCGCGTCAATGAACCTTCTGCTCAGGGACGCAAGCGGGTGCAGGCAGGGCCCGACTTTGTGCGGCCTCGACCCTCTGGACTGCCCCGGGATGATTGGAGACTCCTCCGCTTGGGAATGGGAGGATCTCCATGTCAGAACAGAAGAAGCATCCGAGCCGGCGGCGGTACCCGCTGGAACTGCGGGAGCGCGCAGTCCGGATGGTGCATGAGGCGATCGCTGCCGACGGCACGCGGACGGGCGTCCTCCCGCGGGTGGCGCGCCAACTTGGGATCGGCGTGCCCGACTACGGTCTGCTCAGCCAACCCACTGCGGTCTGGTCGTGCGGTCGACCCTTCATGCTGACCAGCTGCTCACTTCTTGGCTGACATCTGCCGTTTTCGCACGAGAGCGGGCGCATAGTGGCCCGCACAGCACGAATCTCACGTGAGAAACGGAGATGCACAAGCCGCGTACCGGTTCCTGCGACGGCGGTTCGGTGAGGGAATCGAGATGGGCGACGATCTGCCGCAGGGGGCGTGGTCGCGCGCTTACGCGTTCCGGCACGCGGGACGCGAGCTGGTGGCGCGGTTCAATCCCGACCGCCATGCCTTCGACGCCGACCGACTGGCACTCCGGTTCGCATCGTCTGCCCTTCCCATCCCAAACGTGCTCGAGGTCGGCGAGGTGGACGCCGGGTACTACTACGCGATCTCGGAGCGCTGCTTTGGGGACTTTCTGGAGGATCTGGCACCCGAGCTCATCGAAGCGGCGCTCCCGTCCCTGCTCGCGACCCTCGACGCTCTTCGCACCGCCGATACCTCGGGGTCGTCCGGGTTCGGCCTCTGGGACGAGAAAGGGAACGGGCGTCACCGCGATTGGACCGAATTCCTGCTCGCCGTCGATTGGGGGATTCCGGAACCGTTTCGCAACACGTGGCGCGGCGACCTGGCGCGCAATGAGCTCGCTGAGGGGGCCTTTACCGAGGGGATGCGGGAGTTGGAGGCGCTCGCCTGGCGCTGCCCGAACCGGCGGGACCTGGTGCACTCGGACCTCCTCCACGGCAACGCCTTCGTGTCCGGTGCGCGCATCGCGGGGCTGATCGACTGGCAGTGTGCGCTCTACGGCGACCACCTCTACGAACTGGCCTGGCTCACGTTTTGCGCGCCGCCCTGGGCTCCGGGCCTCGCAGCCGCCGGACTGCGCGACCGGGCTCTCGACCACTGGCGCGCGGCCGGGGTCGATCTCACGGACTTCGACCTCCGCCTGCGCTGCTATGAGATCCGGATCGGAGTCTCGGCGCTGGTGGGTAACACGTGGCGCCGGGACCTGCCGAACCTGGAGGCCACAGCGTGCCGTCTCGTCGAGGTGCTCGGCTGAGAAGCCCGCGGCCCGGACACCTCCGGCCAGGGTCTCGTCGACGCGAGTGCGCAGCCTGCCCCCGCGCGGACCCCCCGATCTGCGCGATCATGGCCCGGTGCTTACCCAATTCGCGCCCGGCAACTATCGGGCCCTGACCAGCGCGGGCCACCCGTTCAGTGACGGCATCGTCGCCGACCCCGGCTACGACCTGGTGAGGGCAATCTTTTCGACACCACGGCCGCTCCACCACGGGCTCGACGCGGCTCGCCGGCACGTCGAGGCCGCGGGCCGGCCGGCCACCGCTCTGGCCGGGTTCGAGCTGCGCATCCCCGAGCCGCTCACGGCCGAAGCCTTCGCGGCGTTCAACGGGCCGTACGTGGAGCAAATGAACGAACTGGGCCTAACCACCGACAGTGGGCTGGTGGCCACGCGCACCAACGTGGCGCCTACGGTCGGAAGCGTCACCGAACCGTCTCTCCTCGCCTTCACGTACACCGTGCCGAGCGGGGGTGCGCGCGGGACCGCATATCGACTCTCGGGTGCGACCGAGACCCGCAGCGACGGCACCACCGCCGAGCGCCTGCGCTCGATCGTGGACGTGCTGGACGGGCGGCTGAGGGAGCTGGGGGCGACCTGGGACCAGGCCACCGCGATCACGGTCTACGGCGCCGCGTGCGACCTCGATAGTGCGACTCTGAGCCGTTTCGGACAGGCCGGGATTCGCGGCGTGCGCTGGTACCCGTCCCTGCCACCGATCGCGGGCGTCGGCTTCGAGATCGACGCCCACTCGGCGGGAACCGAGCAGGAGGTGTAGTCGGCCCTTCCGTCAGGTGTGCGAAGGGGCCGCCGGTGCGCCTTCGACCTCGAACAGCAGCTCGTCGACGTAGCACCACCACCAGTCCTCCCCCGGCTCGAAGGAGCGGATCAGAGGGTGCTCGGTCTGGTGGTAGTGCTGCGTCGCGTGGCGGCTGGGCGAGCTGTCACAGCATCCCACGTGCCCGCACGACTGGCAGATGCGCAGGTGAACCCAGCGACCTCCGTCCCGCAGGCACTCCTGGCATCCGTCGCCGCTCGGCGCGACCTCGACCGCTGCATCCAGATGACTACAGGTCTTCTCCATAGCGCACCTAGTAGTCTGCCGCAGATCCCCGACTGCCGGCATCCGGGGCCTCTCAGGGCGCGCGCAGACCCCCGAGTGCCGGCACTCGGCGGCCTCTCAGGGCGCGCGCAGACCCCCGATTGACGGCACTCGGGGCGCGCAGAGGGTTAACGCCGGCCCCAGGCGCCGACGAGCGCCGGCGGCAGGAAGGTGGCGCGGCTTGCCTGCAGCTGTTGGCGGAACCGTTCCTCGATTGTATCCAGGCCCAGCTCCTGCTCGGTCGCGATGCCGTCCGCGACCAGCGCCGGCGCCAGGGTGTGGACGATGCCTGAGACGAGTGCCGGCCCGGCGGGGTCGTCTGGCCCCAGGTAGTCCTGGATCCCGAAGGTCTCGACGTGGGTCAGCCCCGCCTCGCGCAGGATCAGACCCAGCCGCGCACCGACCATCGCATCGGCACCGTCCCGGCATCCTGATCGATCACCAGCATCACGCCGTCCTCGGTGAGGCCGCCCAGGTGATGACCGACCACCTCGACCGGGTTGGACAGGTAGCACCAGATGAGCCGGCCTACCACCGCGTCGAACGGCCGCCGGTCGCGAAAGGTCCGGGCGTCGGCTTGCAGGAAGCGGACATTCCCGAGGCCCCCGGCGGTCCGGCGCCGCTCGGCGACCGTGAGCATGGCCGGACTCTCATCGATGCCCACCACCGCGCCATCGGGTCCGACCACGAGTGAGAGCTGGAAGGCGACATCGCCAAGGCCGGTGCCGAGGTCGAGCACCCGCATGCCGGGACCGATCCCCGCACGGTGCAGGAAGAGTTCGGTCGGCACGGCGAGGGTGGCCGACTGCGCGTCCAGGCGGCCCTGCTCAGACTCCGATGCCCCGAGCAAGTACTCCTCCCTCGATCGACCGTCGCTACCTGTCAGCGCGGCTCCGCCTTGAGTTCCCACCGCCGGACAATCTACGCAGGCCTTGACCACCAGGCATCAGGGAGATCCCTGGGATTTGCCAATCAGGCGCCCGGATCGAGCAGATTTGGAGAAGCCGTCCCGGCGGCAGGCCCCTAGCATGGGGCCCGCTACCCATCCCGACCCGTGGAGGAGGAAACGCCCATGAAGAAAAAGGCCACCAAGAGCACCACGTTCACGGAGGAGGAGCGGGCCGCGATGCAGGAGCGCGCCCGAGAGAGCAGGGCGGCGGCACGGCGCGGCGCGGACGCGGACGGGGAAAGTGAGGCACTCGCCAAGATCGCCGAGATGACAGGACTGGATCGGGAACGGGCCGAGCGGGTGCACGCGATCGCCAAAGCCAGTGGCCTCTCCGCGAAAACCTGGTACGGCATGCCCGCCTACGCCCGTGACGGCCAGACCATCTGTTTCTTCCAGCCGGCCCAGAAGTTCAAGATGAGATTCGCGACCTTGGGCTTCAGCGACAAGGCGCACCTCGACGAAGGCGCCATGTGGCCCATCTACTACGCGCTGACCGAGATGACCCCGGAGGTTGAGAAGCGGATCACGGCACTCGTGAAACAGGCGGTGAGCTGAGGGTCAGCTGACTGAATCCCGCGGCGCCTGTCGCTCTACCCGGCCGGCTTGGGAATCGCCCCCGTCGCCAGGGCGACGCCGAACCAGACCCAGTTCTGCTCGTAGTAGTTGTTGGGGTCGCCCCAGTGCGCGGGAGGGGATCCGCCCTGGTAGGTCGCCAGCAGGCGCTGCTGGAGGATGGCTCGGGCCGCGGACGGCGCGGTCGTCAGGAAGGCTCCGATGTCACCGCCGTACACGGTCGGATCCTGGCTCGCGCCTGGCACCGGCGTCCCGTCGTGGGAGTACTGAGCGTGCAGCTCGTGGTGCTGCTCCCACTGGTGGCGAAGGAACTTCATGCCCTGCAGGTAGGAGCGCGCCTGTCCGGACCCGAACCAGTGTGCGTCGAGGGCCACGCGCCACATGACCCGGAAGGCGTCGTATCCGTACACGTCGCCGTCCGAGTTGCCTGAGTACGAGGAGGCGCCGCCCGGCGAGAGGACGCACCAGTTGGGTGGGAGGCCGACACTGTTCCCGGCGTCCAGGTGGCCCCACGAGCAGGCCTGCAGGGCGCTGTAGGAGCTGCCGACCAGGGCCGTCCAGTCGTGCTCGTGGTCGAAGGCGGCGAACACCCGATAGCTCGCGGGCGCCAGGTAGGAGGGGTCGAGGACCACCTGCCCCGGGCTGACGGCCCAGTCTCCGGCGGCGAGGTAAGGCCGCCCGGCGACGCTTCCGACCTCCGCCGACCAGATCTGGGACAGCACCGAGCGCGCGTCAGACAGGTAGGTGGGGTCGTGCCAGCGCCGGCCGGCCAACACCAGCGCCAGCGCGATGTCCTCATCCGCGTCGGCCGCGCTGTGGGGATCCTGGACGGTCCAGGCGCCGTCGTTGCCCTGGCCCCAAAGCCAGGCGAAGAGGGGATGGCCGGGCTGGCGGAGGTTGTTCTGCGTCCACCCCCAGACCTGAGCGAACGCCGGCCGGTCGTCCATCCAGACCGCACGCAGCATGGTGTACGACTGCCCTTCGGAGGTGGTGACCTGGTTGCGCTCCCGGTCGATGACCCGCCCGTCACCCTGGACGAAGACACTCTTGTACCCCTCCCACGTCTGGCGCAGGGCGGTCGCGGGCGCGACCCCACCGTCGGTGGCGCCGGTGCGGGCCCCTGAGCCGGCGAGGAGGACTATGGCTAACACGAGCCCGACATAACGCATTCCCTGATATGATAGCTATCACCTTTGTTTCTCCAAGCTTTAGCTTTCTATGCCATCGCGGTGTGTGCGACGACCGCCCTGGCCCTGATCCCGGGGCTGTCGCGGTCGCGGATCTGGCTCGGTTTCCCCCTCGCGACGGCCGTGCTCGCTCTCTGCGGGTACGCGCTCACCTTCCTGTTGGGCTGGGATCCGTATCTGATCGCCGGCTTCGCCGCGCTCGCCCTGCTGACGACCTTGGTCCTGCGCTTGGGGCTGCGGCGGTGGAGTTGGGTCGCGAGTCAGCTGCTTGCCACAGCCGTGCTCTCCGCGATCGCCTATCTGGTGTATGCCTGCGCCCTTACGGCCGTCGAGAGCCTCGGCGCCGTGGGCTTGGCCGTGTCGAGCGCGCTGCTTCTGATCGAGATGTGCGCGCTCGCGCTCTCGATCTACTACGTGTTCGAGATGCTGGACGTGCTCGGCAGGCGGGAGCAACCACTGCCTCCGCCGCCCTCCGATTACCTGCCGGTGGTCGCGCTCCAGGTGCCCACCTACAACGAGCCGGTGGAGGTGGTGTCCGGGACGCTGGAGGCGCTCGCGGCGCTCGATTACCCCCATCTGCTGGTACAGGTGGTGGACAACAACACCACCGATCCCGCGCTCTGGCAGCCGATCGAGGAGTACTGCCGGCGCCTGGGCTCCCGCTTCTCCTTCCTCCATCTCGAGAATTGGCCCGGCTATAAGGCGGGGGCCCTCAACGAAGCCACGCGCCGGCTGCCCCAGGACATAGAGGTGATCGGCGTCATCGACTCCGACTACACCGTGGATCCGCTGTGGCTGCGCAAGGTGGCCGGCTACTTCGCCGATCCGCAGGTCGCGTTCGTGCAGACCCCGCAGGAGTACCGCGACTGGGAGGACGAACCCTACCTGCGCGGGTTGTACTACAGCTACCGCTACTTCTTCGCCCTCAGCATGCCGGCCCGAGCGCACCGGAACGCGATCATCTTCGCCGGGACCATGGGCCTGCTCAGGCGCAGCGCACTGGAGGCGATCGGGGGCTGGGACGAGGCCTGCATCACGGAGGACGCGGAGACCAGCCTCCGCCTCCTCGGCCGCGGCTGGAGTGGCATCTACGTGCCCGAAGCCGGCGGCAAAGGAATGATGCCGCTCACCTTCGACGGGCTCAAGAAGCAGCGGTTTCGGTGGGCGCTGGGAGGCATCCAGATCCTGCACCAGCATTGGCGCGACCTGCTCGGAGTCGGAAAGCTCCGCCTCACCTTCGGGCAGCGCGTGCACTACCTGGCCGGCGGCCTGCACTGGTTCGGTGACCTGCTCCAGGTGTTCTTTACGATGCTTCTGCTGGCGACCGCGGTGGCGGTCGCGCTTCATCAGCGCCTTCCGGTCAGGCAGGTGACGGTCTCGGTGCTGGCGATCCCGCTGGCCCTGCTGGTAACCGGTCTGGCGCGAGCCCTGTGGGCTCTGCGGGCGAGCACCGGCTGCCGGTGGCGCGACGCCTTCTGGGCGATGCGAATCTGGTTCGCGTTGAGCTGGATCACGGCGCTGGCCTGTGTGCGGGGGCTGATCCGCGCGCAGACCGCCTTCCTGCGCACGCCCAAGGCGCCGGAAGGAGGCGCGAGCTGGGTGCGCGCGCTCGCCGCGTCCCGGACCGAGACGGTCATCGCGCTCGCGACCGCCCTGGCCGGAGTGACCATGCTTGTGCGATCACCGGGGATCGCGACCGCGGTGCTGGCCGTCTTCATCGCCTGGCAGGCATCCGTCTACGCCAACGCACCCCTGGCGGGGATGGCAGCCGAGGGCATCCACCTGACGCCCGAGCGGAGCCGCTTTTTGCGTTCGTCTCAGACCACGGGAGAGCGAGTGGCGGCCGTGGGCAAGGCGATCGCCATTCCGTCGGCCGCACTGGCGGTCGTCGTGGTAGTGGTCTTGGCGGGCGGCCTGGTGACCCAGCCTGGCACCTCCAGAACGCCGGGGCCGCTGCTCCTCCCGCCAGTGCCGGGGATCCAGGATCCGCGGCTGCCCACACTGAGCCTGCCTACACCGGGCGGAACCTCCCCAGCTACGGCAACGCCCGGCACCGGACCATCGGCCCAGCCGAGCCCAGGATCCACCGGCGCGCCCGGTACCGGACCCACGCCGCAGTCCACCGCGGCACCCGGATCCACCCCGGCGCCCGGATCGACCCCGGCGCCGGCGTCCACGCCGGCCTCGACTCCGGCGCCGGCCTCGACACCGGCCTCCACCCCATCGGCACCGGCGGTCGCCACGCCGGCCCCCACGCCGGCGGCGACCGCGACCCCCTGAGACCGGACGCGCGCCAACTCCCAGGCCCGGCGCCAGAGTCCCAGAGTGTCCGCACTATGACCCTGCCGCGCGCGTTGTAGCGCCAGGACTGCGGACACTCTGGCACTCGTCCGGGGGGGTGACTCAGCTTCCGAACAGGCGGGCCTGCAGGGTGGTCTCGGCGGTCAGCACCAGGTCGCCGGCGGACCGGCCCACGGCCACCTTGTACGTCCCGGCGCCGATGTGCCAGCGCCCGGCGTCGCCGTCGAACCGCGCCAGCAGCCGTGGGTCGGCGACCATCATGACCGGCCTCGATTCGCCGGCCGCCAGCTCCATCCTCTCGAACCCGAGCAGCCGCATCCGCCGGCCTCCGGCAGCCTCCGTCAGGTAGAGCTGAGGCACGTCGGCGCCCGGGCGCTCCCCTGTGTTGGTCACGCTGAAGCTCGCGGTCACGGTGTCGCCACCGGTCACCCGCAGGTCCTGGTAGTCGAATGTGGTGTAGCCCAGCCCGTGGCCGAACGGGTAGAGCGGTCGTGTCTCCCGCTGCGCGAACCAGCGGTATCCGACTTCGGCCCCCTCCTGGTAGTGAACGGTGACCGGCGTGCCCCACTCGGTGCCCAATCCCTCGAGCTCCGGCCGGGGCGTCTGTGACAGATCCACTGGAAACGTGATCGGGAGGCGTCCCGAGGGGTTGACGGCGCCGGTCAGCACTTCGGCGATCGCCCGGCCGCCCGCTTGCCCCGGGAACCAGGCCTCCACGATCGCCCGCACCCCCTCTCGCCACGGCATCGCGACCGGGTTCCCGGTCTCGAGCACCACGACCGTGTTGGGGTTGGCAGACGCCACCGCCTCGATGACCTGATCCTGGCCCCACGGCAGCGAGAGATCCGGGTTGTCGAACCCCTCACCCTCGACCCGGATGCCGAGGCAGATGGCAACGTCCGCACGGCGGGCCAGGAGTGCCGCCTCGGCCGGGGTCATGCCGGGGTCGAATTCCACGGTCGCCTTCGGGAGCAGCTCCCGCAGTTCCTCCAGCGGAGACGAGGGGTGGAGGTAGAGGTTGCGCATCCCGCCCATGACGCCCGGGCCACCGATGCGGATCACCTCGGCATAGCCCCCCGGCGGCACCACGGTGCTGGAACCGGTGCCCGCGATCACGCCGCTCTGGGCATGGCCTCCGATCACCGCCACCCGCAGCTCTCTCTCGGTCGCCAGCGGCAGGACGCCGTCGTTCTTGAGCAGCACGATCCCCTGGCGGGCGGTCTCCAGTGCCACCTGGTGGTGGGTCTCCATGTCCACCTCGGGCGCCGGCCCCCAGCTGTCGACACCCACGGCGAACATCGAGCGCAGGATGCGGCGGACCATATCCGACAGCCGCTCCTTTGGCAGCTTGCTCTCCGCGTAGGCCTTTCGGAGAGGCTCCTCGAACGGCTGGTCCCCCCACAGGAGAAGGTCGATCTGAGCCCCGCACTCCTGGTCCAGGCCCCCGAGCGCGAACTCCCAGCGCTGCGTCGCGCCCCAGTCCGACATCACCCAGCCGGGAAAGCCCCAGGCTTCCTTCAGGACTTCCTGCAGGAGCAGGCGGTTGGTGCCCGCCTACTCACCGTTCACCTTGTTGTAGGCGCTCATCACGGCACCCGGCTGCCCGCCCTCGATGGCGATCTGGAAGGCGAGCAGGTCGGTCTCACGGTGGGCGTCGGGATCGATGACGGCGTCCAACCAGTGCCGGTTGGTCTCGTTGCAGTTGAGCGAGAAGTGCTTGACGGTCGAGATCACCCCTTCCGACTGGATGCCGGCGACCGAGTCTCCCGCTAGCACTCCGCTCAGCAGCGGATCTTCGGACAGGTACTCGAAGTTGCGGCCACAGCGCGGGTCACGCGTCAGGTTGACGCCTCCCGCCAGCATCACGTTGAGGCCCCGGCTGCGGGCCTCGCGCCCGACCAGCGTTCCGGAGCGGCGGGCGAGGGCAGGGTTGAAGGCAGATGCCAGCGCGGTGCCGGCCGGCAGCGCGGTGGCGGTGTCGTCATTCCGGAACCCGGGGTTGGTGACCCCCAGACTGGCGTCGCTCATCAGCAGCGGCGGGACGCCCAACCGCGCGATGCCGGGGACGTATCCGGCGCTCATCGGCGTTCCTTCTGGGATGCGAGGGTCTCGCGCGGGGAGCATCTCGCTCTCGCCCATCACGCAGACCACGAGCGAGAACCGCTCCTCGTCGGTCATCCGCTCTTCGACTTCACGGGCCCTTTGGTCGGCCGGCGTCTCCGCTTTCACGGTGCGCACCATAGCGCTCAGTAGTGCCAGGAGAAGGAAGACCAGTCGGGCCTCCGCTTCTCCAGGAACGCGTCGCGACCCTCCGCCGCCTCCTCGGTCATGTACGCCAGCCGCGTCGCCTCGCCCGCGAAGACCTGCTGTCCGACCAGCCCGTCGTCGATCAGGTTGAACGCGAACTTGAGCATCCGGATGGAGGTCGGACTCTTCCCGTTCACCTTCCCCGCCCACTCCAGGGCCACCCGTTCCAGGTCGGCGTGGGGCACGACTGCGTTGACCATGCCCATCCGGTGCGCCTCCTCGGCGGTGTACTCGTCGCCCAGGAAGAAGACCTCACGTGCCCGCTTCTGCCCCACCTGGCGGGCCAGGTAGGCGGAGCCATAGCCGGCGTCGAAGCTGGCGACGTCGGCGTCGGTCTGCATGAAGCGGCCGTGCTCCCGGCTGGCCAGCGTCAGATCGCAGACCACGTGGAGACTGTGGCCGCCCCCGACCGCCCACCCGCAGGCGAGGCAGATCACCACCTTGGGCATGAACCGGATCAGCCGCTGCACCTCGAGAATGTGGAGCCGCCCGGCCCGCGCGGGATCGGGAACGCCACCCGGGTCCGTGTACCGGTATCCGTCCCGGCCCCGCACGCGCTGATCGCCGCCGGAGCAGAACGCCCAGCCGCCGTCCCGCGGCGAGGGGCCGTTGCCGGTCAGCAGCACGCAGCCCACGTCGCTCCACTGGCGGGAGTGGTCGAGCACGCGGTAGAGCTCGTCCACCGTCTGGGGGCGGAACGCGTTGCGCACCTCGGGCCGGTTCAGCGCCACCCGCACCGTACCCTGCCCGCGGGCCCGGTGATAGGTGACGTCGTGCAGTTCGAAGCCGGGGACCTCGTCCCAGGCGTCGGGGTCGAAGAGTTCGGAGACCATGACTGGCCCCGATGGTGCACCTCTGGGGGCTAAAGCGGCGCGATGAGCCCCGCTGGTGCACCACCGGGTTCCTCCGGCCCCTGGTCGGCAATCTGCCCACCCCGCTGACCACCGACGGGCGCAGGATCCTGATCCAGGACGGTGCGTTCGTCGCCTATCAGCCGTTCGCGGCCTCGGTGCCCCACGAGACCTGGATCGTGCCACGCACCGCGCAAGCCTCGTTCGCGGAGCTGAGGGGCGAGGCCGTGCCGGCGCTGGCGAAGGTGCTGCGTCGTCTGCTCGGAGCGCTGCGGGTGGCGCTGGACAATCCTGCCTACAACCTGCTCATCAGCAGCATTCCTCCTGCCGCCGAGGGCACGGGGTACTTCGTTTGGCACCTCCGGGTGCTCCCCCGCATCTCCATCCCGGCCGGCCTCGAGCTGGAGACTCGCATCGCGGTCAACCCGTCGCTCCCCGAGGCCACGGCGGAGGAGCTACGGAAGGCACTCCAGCCCCCCGATGGTGCACCACCGGGGGCTATCCCTCGCGTTTAGCACCCGTTGGTGCACCTCCGGGAGCTGGGGGGCGGCGGGGGGTTGGGGCTGCGACCTCAGTTCCCGAGCGGGTGCAGCTCCTTCACGAAGCGCTCCACAAAGCCCTCGAACGGCACCTGACCGGCCGGGCGGACGACGAACTTTGTGAGCCCCGCCTCCAGATAGCCGTCGAGCAGCCGGTGCAGGTCCTCCCAGCTGCCCGCGAGGAGCTCTGCGGGCTCCACCTCCGGCCGCCGCGTCCGCGCTGCCTGTGCCAGCTCGGGCGGGATCCCGTGCTCGGCCACCGTCAGGCTGATGCCGTAGTGGTCGGCCTCGATCTCGCGACCGGCCGCCGCCGCCGACGCCTCGATGGCGCCTTTGGCCCGCGCCGCTTCCGCCGGGGTGAGAAAGCTCCCCAGCCAGCCGTCGCCCACCTGTCCCACGCGGCGCAGCCCGGCGGGTGACGAGCCGCCCAGCCAGAGGTCGAGCGGGCGCGGCGGCAGCGGCTGGACGGTGGCCGACCGGACGTCGAAGAACTCACCCTGGTAGGTCACCTCAGGCTCGGACAGGACGCGCCGGAGCAGCCGCATCGACTCGTCGAAGACCGCCCCCCGGCGTCCCGCCACCCGGAACAGGTCGCGCTCCCGATCCTGGGCCGGGCTCAGCCCGAACACGGGAAGCACCCGGCGCGGGGCGAGCGCCGCCAACGACGCGAGCTGCTTGGCGACCAGCACCGGGTGCCGGCCGGGCAGGATGGCAACGCCGGTGCCGACCTTCAGGTTGGTGGTGCGGGCCAGGGCGTACGCCATCCCGACCAGCGGGTCGACGTTGGGGGAGTACACGACCTCGGAGAGCCAGAGTGAGTCGACGCCCGCCCGTTCCAGCTGCTCGACAGCGTCCGGGAAGGAGGCGGGGTCGGAGCCGCGTCCCAGACCGACCCCGAAGCGAATCTTCACGCCTCCCTCAACCACTCTCCACCTCGCCGTAGTCCCGCCCGCTCCACGCTCGCCGCGACCGCGCTCTGGTGCGGTGTACCGTCCGTCCCGGACATGCGAGCAGCTCCCAGCCTCCATCTGGACGTCGCAAGCCAAGAGTTCGCCCACCACGCGTATCAGCACTACGCCGAGCTGCGCGCGCTGGCGCCGGTGATCCGCCTCATTCAGCCCGATCGGACCGAGGTCTGGCTGGTCACGCGGTACGCCGACGCCCGCCCTCTGCTGGCCGATGCGCGTCTCGGGAAGGACCCCCGCAGCGGGCACCAGGCGCACATCAACGGGGGCTTCGCGCCCGCCGGCAGCCCACCGCCCGAGACCGAGCCCATGATGCTGTTCCGGGACCCACCGGACCACGAACGCCTGCGGCGCCTGGTGCAGAAGGCGTTCACCGCGCGCCGCATCGCACGCCTGGAACCGCACGTCGAGGAGATCACGAAGCAGCTCCTCGACGAAATGCAGGAGCGCGCAGACGTCGACCTGATGGCCCACTTCGCCCTGCCGCTGCCCTTGACCGTGATCTGCGAGCTGGTCGGCGTCCCGGTGCAGGACCGCGCCGCCATCCGCCACTGGACCAACCAGATGCTCGCCACCGGGCCGGCGGAGGATCCGGCGGAGTCGGGGCGGTTGCCTGAGCAGAGCCTGTTCAGCTACCTCGTTCGGCTGGCGGAGCGGACCGCCCCCACTGTGCGCGCGGAACTCCCCGATGAAGCTCAACCAACCCTGCTGCACGCCCTGATCGCCGCCACCGACGATCGCGAGCGCCTGAGCCCGATCGAGCTGGTGGAGATGCTGGTGCTGCTCTTGGTCGCGGGACACGAGACGACCGCCAACCTGATCGGCAATGGCACCCTGGCCCTGCTTCGCCACCCAGACCAGCTGCAACTGCTGCGCGAGCGGCCGGATCTGATCCCGGGCGCGGTCGAGGAGTTCCTCCGCTACGACGGGCCGGTCGAGCGGGCGACGTTCCGGTACTCACGGGTCTCGATCGCGGTGGGCGAGTATGAGATCCCGGCCCAACGAGTGGTCGGCATCATTCTCGCGTCCGCCGATCGGGACCCGGACGTGTTCGTGGATCCAGAGCAGCTGGATGTGACGCGGCCGGCCGGCCCGCATCTGGCGTTCGGGCACGGCATCCACAAGTGCCTGGGCGCTCCACTGGCCCGTCTCGAAGGGCGCATCGCCTTCACCCGTCTCCTGGAACGGTTCCCCGACCTCGCGCTGGCGGTGCCGTTCGAACAGCTCCAGTTCCGCGCCGCCGGGCACCTGAGCCGGGGCCTGGCCACGATTCCGGTCCGGCTCCGCGTAGCCACCACCCGCCAAGGGCCCAGTGTCCGCAGTGAGACCCTTCCGGGCGCGCGGTAGCGTCCGAGTGCGGACACCCGGCCCTTGACTCGGGCCGAGTGTCAGTCGTCGCGCGGGGACCAGGAGAGGACCGGTCGCAGCTGTTCCAGCACGGAGTCGAGCTGCCGGATGGCCGCGTCGTCGAGCCGCCCGGCGGCATCGAATCTGCCCCGCGTGGAAGTCGTGATCCCACGCCGGCTGAGGACGTGGCGCACGCCCGGCATGCCGTAGGCGGCGATTGCCATTTCGCCCACCAGTGCCGCGCCGTGCAGCCACTGCGCCTGCTGGTGGTCCCCGCGAACCCAGTTGGTGTACGACCCGCCGAGCAGGTCCGCCCAGCAGGCCCCGGCCAGGTTCCCGGCGCCACCCCGGTTCAGCTCGTCGAGAAGGAACCGCCCGCCGCCCCCACCGAACACGAGTCCGCGCTCGGGAGGCATCAGCCGCAGCCCGCGGGAGATGGTCTGCGGCAGCACCGGTGCCTCATCCTTGAGGGCCACGATCTCCGGCACCGCGTCCAGCACGCGGCTCAGGTCCGCCTCGCTCACCGCGGAGTAGATGGACACGTCGCCCGCGTTCTGGAGCATGATCGGCAGCCCGACCTCGGCGATGGCCCGGTAGTGCCGGACCAGATCGTCGCCCGTCACTCGCGCCATCCAGGGCGGTATCGCGATCACCGCGTCAGCGCCCGCCTCTCGTGCCGCCTCCGCCAGAAGCACGGCGTCCTGCGTGGCCAGCTGGGAGACTCCGGCCACGAAGGGCGCCCGTCCCCGCACCCCGGCCGCGACCGGCCCATACCCGGCCGCGATCTCCTCCCGCCGCAGCTTGAAGAATTCCGAGGCGAGGACCGGCCACACCACGCCCTGCGCGCTCGCCGCCACGTAGCGGGCCTGCGCGGCGAGGTCCGGATGGTGAGGCGCGTCGCGCTCGTCGAAGGTGGTGGCCAAAACGCCGTAGACCCCGCGCGCCAGTTCTGCCATACCGTTCAGCCTCCCAGAAGCGCGGTCAGTATCGCCGGCCGTGGTCGAACACGTTCAGCAGCGGGCACCCGTCGAGATAGCGGCGCAGGTTTTCGATGAACAGGTCGACCAGGCGGTCGTTCTCCTGGACCACCGTGCTCGCCGAGTGCGGCGAGATCAGGACGTTGGACAGGTCCCACAGAGGGCTGGAGGGCGGAAGGGGCTCCTTGGCGAAAACATCCAGCGCGGCACCCCTAAGCCGCCCGGCTCTCAGGAGATCTATCAACGCCTCCTCGTCCAGGACCGACCCCCGTCCGACGTTCACGACGACCGCGCTCGCCGGCAGCAGCTCGAGCCGCCTGCGATCGACCAGGTTCCTGGTCTCCGGTGTCTCGGGTACCGCGATCACGAGTAGGTCCGTGTGCGGCAGCGCGGCATCCAGGCCTGCGGTGTCCACCACCTGGGCCACCTGCGAGGGAGCCTCCGCGCCGGCCGTCCGC
This sequence comes from Candidatus Dormiibacterota bacterium, assembly GCA_963790575.1. GTDB lineage: Bacteria > Chloroflexota > Dormibacteria > Dormibacterales > Dormibacteraceae > CAVTSA01. Next base: position 840,739 of record CAWBPD010000012.1, read on the forward strand.
CGGTACCCGGTGACCTGAATGCCGAGGGCGGCACTCACCTCGGCGATCCTCGACCCCACGCGCCCGAGACCGAGCAGCGTCATGCGGGAACCGGCCACTTCCTGGCCGCAGAACCGCTCCCAGTGCCGCTCGCTCTGCCACGCGTTCATGCGCGGCATCTCCTTGGCGAAGTAGAGGGCTGCGAAGAGGACGAACTCGGCCACCGGCTGGGCGTGGATGCCGGCCGCGTTGGTGATCAGCAGTGGTGAGTCGTTGAGGCCCAGACGTTCGACGAGGGGGCCGATGCCGGAGCTGGTGCTCTGCACCCAGCGCAGCCGTGGAGCCCGGCCCAGAAGTTCCCGCGGTCGCTCCCAGTCGAACTCGAACATCACTTCGGCCCGGCTCAAGTGCTCATGCCAGCGTTCGCGTTGCTCTGGACTCAGCTTCCGCGTGCCGCTGATCGAGCCAGGAGGCGATCAGGACCGGAACCCGGTCGTTACGCGCGTCCATCCGCACCGCGTGCGCCGGACCCGGTCGGCGTCACAACTCTCATGCCGTTCAGCCTCCCACACAATCCCCATGGAGATTAGGTCCTGGCCGCCGGCTCATTTCAACCAGCGGATCTCGACCCGGCGACCGAGAGGATCGGCCAAGGTCTCCGCTCCCGCCAGCACCCGTTTCCGCACCCCGGTCTGCAGCGGTCCCCAGAGCCAGATGAGCAGCCGGTGCTCTCGCCGGCCCCAGCTGCCCGCAGCCACCCCGTCGACCAGGATTCGCCCGCTGAGGCCGTTGCGCACCCGCGCGCGCAGCGGGGCACCGCGATCGTCGCGCGTCGGTCCATCGTCGCCGGCGGGGTCCGGGAAAAGCGTCTTCCGATCGAGGGCGAACAGGGGGTCGCTGAAGGGAAGCAACCGCACGCCCTCAACCGGGGAAGCATCACGCAGCCCCTCCTCGTCCCTCGCCAGGAGGTGCCGGAGCTCGCCGTTAAGGGTCACGGGGAGGAGCTCGGGAGTGAGCAGGCGCCAGGTCTCGAAGGCGTCGTCGCGCGGAAGGTGCGCCCAGCTCGCGAACTGGCGCGGTGTCGCGGGCCCGTGCCAGTGCAGGAAGCGCCGCACCAGCTCCCGTCGGGCGTCCTCCCGATCGAGGTCGGGGACCGGGGTGGCGGCGACAGTTACAAACCGCGTGTCCCAGCGGATGCGGTAACGGGCCGAAACGCACGCCTCCTGCATGACCCAGCGGGGATGCTGCCGGGTCCGCTCGTCCACCTGCGGCCGTCGCGCCAGAGCGGCGGCGACGTCACGGGAAGGAAGGCGCTGGTCGCCGACGATCTCAGCTACGGCGTCACCGATCGCGATCAGAGTGCTCGCGAGCGGTTCGGCCCGGGGCAGCGCGCCGAGCGTGAAGACCCCGAAGTCCTGCCGGGGCACCACGTAGTCCGCCATCCGCAGCCAGATCTGCCACAGCGCGTCGTCCTCCCACGAGTCGGGGCCGACACCCCCCAGTCTCGCGTGCAGGGAGAACAGCGCCGCGCGCGGACTGCTGTCCTGCAGCCCGCCCCAGGCGGCTTCACGGAGCGATCCCGCCGGCAGCCGTTTCCCGAGGTGCGACTGCGCGGCGCGGAAGGAGAGAACCTGCTCGGGCGACACCCGAAGGGCGGTACCGGCCACTGTCCCCGGCATCATGCGGGTGGGCGGAGGGGCAGTGCGGGACGCTACCGTGTCGCCCGCTCCGTCCGACGTAGGATCACGGACTCATGCCCGACCGCCCGGCACCGCTGCTCGATCTGCGCGGCGTCACCGTGGTGCGAGGAGAGACCACCGTGCTCCAGGACTTCTCGCTCCGCGTCGAGGAGGGGGAACACCTGGCCATCCTGGGGCCCAACGGCTGCGGCAAGTCGACCCTCATCAAGACGATCACCAAGGAGCTCTACCCCCTCCCGCTCGAGGGGTCGAGCGTCCAGATCCTGGGCCGTGAGCGGTGGGACGTGTTCCAGCTTCGGCGGCTGCTGGGCATCGTCTCCGGCGATCTGCAGACGCTCTCCAACCAGCGCATCCACGGACGCAACGTCGTCCTCTCCGGTTTCTTCAGCTCGATCGGGATCTGGCCCAATCACGAGGTGACCGAGGAGATGCGCGAGCGCGCGCAGCGGGCGATGGAGCGCCTCGGGGTCGACCACCTCGCCGACCGATACGTGACCCAGACCTCGTCGGGCGAGGCGCGCCGCCTGCTGATCGCGCGGGCCCTGGTCCACGACCCCACGGCGCTGCTGCTCGACGAGCCGTCCACCAGCCTCGACCTCGCGGCCCAGCAGGAGTTGAGCGAGGCCATGCGCTCGCTGGCGCGCGAGGGCGTGGGCCTGCTGCTGGTGACGCACCACCTGGCGGACGTCATCCCCGAGATCGAGCGCGTCCTGCTGATGAAGCAGGGCCGGGTGGTGGCCGACGGATCCAAAGAAGAGCTGCTGACGGCGGCGTGGCTGGAGAAGATCTTCGAACGGCCGGTCGACCTGGCCCGGCGCGATGGCTACTACCACGCCTGGTGACGCCCGTACGGTGCAGGCATGATCGCGAGAACCTGGCGCGGCTGGACCCGGCTGGAAGACGCCGAAGCATACGTTCGGTACGTCGAGGAGACGGGCGGCAAGGCGTATCGGGAGACGCCCGGGAACCGGGGAGCGTGGGTGCTCTGGCGCCCGGACCGGGACCGCGCGGAGATCCTCACCTTCACGCTCTGGGAGTCGCGCGACGCCATCCAGGCCTTCGCCGGCGACGACATCGAGGTAGCCAGGTTCTACCCCGAGGACGATCGCTGGCTGGTCGACCGCGAACGCTTCGCCCGCCATTACGAGGTGGCCGGATAGGCGGCGCTGAGGGCGTTGGTGCACCGTGCACCAATCTCCCACGCTGAGCGGCTGACCGGTCGCTACCAGATGGGAATCGCCGCCGCCCAGACCACCGCCGCCACCACCAATCCGCCCACCACGTAGGCGGTGTCGCGGCGTTGCCACCAGGAGACGGTGCGCTCGGTGCGACCGCTGAACGCGCCGAACGCCCGGGCATCCATGCTGACCGCGACCTGTTCCGCGTGCCGGATCGAGGCCACCAGGAGCGGGAACGGATAGCCGGACCAGCGTCGCAGCCCGGCCACCGGGCCGCGCCCGGGAGCGACGCCGCGGAGGCGGCGCGCCGCGCGGATCGTGTCCAGCTCCAGCAACAGGCGCGGCACGAACCGGTAGGTGGCCAGGACGGTGTAGCCGACGCGGTAGGGGAGATGGGCCTGACGCATCAGAGCCCGCGTCAAGGCGGGCGCCTCAGTGGTGAGCGCGAAGGTGGTCCCCACCGCAAGGAGCGCCGCGATCCGCCCCACGATGATCGCGCTCACCCCGAACGCCCCCAAGTGGAGGTGCCAGGACCCGATCGCCAACAAAGCTGGCGTCCCCGCGGCCAAGTCCGGGCGCACCCAGACCGCGAGCGCGGCGGTCATCACGGCGCCCAGGAACACGGCCACGGGCAGCGCACGCAGCAGGTCGTGGCGAGCGCGGCGGCTCCAGGCGAGCGCGCCCACCAATCCGACCAGGCCGACGGCCGCGAACACGCGCGGGTTCGCGGTGAAGAAGAGCGCCAGCATGACGGGGAGCGCCACCGCGAGCTTGGCCAGCGGATTGATGCCCGCGAGGAGGCCGTCCGGAGGTTGAGCCGCCGGTGGCGCGGGCGATGTGGCCGCGTCACCACCCGGCTCCAGCCCTGCCTGCTGGAGGAGGAGGTGGTCGGCCAGCAGCCGGACGGCCGGCCCGGAGTCGAGCACCCGTCCTCCGGCGAGAACCACCGCGGAGGTGGCCCAGCGAGCCGCGGCGTCGAGGTCATGGGTCGCGATCACCACCGTGTGCCCCTCGGCGGCGTAGGCGCGGAGACGGTCGAGCAGCGCGTCGGCGGCGCCCTGGTCGAGTCCGGCCCAGGGTTCGTCGAGCAGCAGGAGGGCCGGCTGGGGGCCCATCGCCGCCGCCACCGAGAGGCGGCGCTGCTGGCCGAAGGAGAGCGTGAGTGGGTTAGCGCCGCGCCGCTCGCTGAGCCCGAAGTCGTCAAGCACGCGGGTCACCCGGGGATCGGTGGGTCCACTGGCTCCGAGCGCCTGGGCCAGGTCGTCATCCACCACGTCGCGGACGAACTGGTGGCTCGGGTTCTGGAAGGCGAAGCCAACCAGGCGCCGCAGTTGGGCCGGCTCCAGCCGGCGGGGATCCTGGCCGCCGACGCGCACCGTTCCGTGCGGCACCGGCAGTGTTCCGGCGAGCGTGCGCAAAAGGGAAGTCTTGCCGGATCCGTTGGCGCCCAGGATCGCGGTCACGGACCCTGGCGCCAGCGTGAGGTCGATGTCACGGAGCACCGCCGCGCGCACGCCTCTTCGCAGGGGGCGTTCGACGGTCACGCCGCGCATCTCGACCAGGGGATTGGCGTCCTGGGGCCGCACCGGGGTGTGTGCGCTGCGCGGTGGCACCATCACACCGAGGCTGAACAGCTGCGCGCGCCGGGAGCCGGTTACGAGGTCGGGGGATCCGTCCAGCGCGAGCGCACCCGTGCGGTCGAGCACCAAGACCCGGTCGACCAGGGAGAGCACCGGTCCCAGGTCGTGGCCGACCAGCAGCAGGCCGCATCCGGTGGCGACGGCCAGGTCCCGGACCGCCCGGTAGACCTCGCTCCTCCCGGGTGGATCGAGCTGCGCGCCCGGCTCGTCGAGCACGATCAGCTGCGGGCGCTGGGCCAGGGCACACGCGATCGCGAGGCGTTGCCGCTCGCCGCCTGAGAGGCGGTCGGGATCGTCGCCCGCGCGGTCAAGGAGCCCCAGTCGGGCCAGCGCCAGCCGGGCCCGGTCCTCGATCTCGACGGCGGGGAGGCGAAGGTTCTCGAGCGCGAAGCAGACCTCGTCGAAGAGCGTCTCTCGCACCACTTGCACATCGGGGTCTTGAAGCACCATCGCGATGCGGGAGGCCGCCTCCTGTGGCCGCATCTGGAGGAGGTCGATCTGGTCCAGTTCGATGGTCCCCTGCACCTGCGCCGGCACCGTGCGGGGGATGAGTCCGGCACAGGTGAGGGCAAGCGTCGACTTACCGGCTCCAGAAGGTCCGAGCAGAAGAACCCGCTCACCGGGCCGGAGGGCGAACGTGACGTCACTGAGCGCGGGCCGGTGCGCGCCGGGGTAGCGCACGGTGAGGCGGTCCACGCGAAGGCCACGGGTGCTCTCCGCCGGCGCGGCGACATTGCCGGGGCTGGTCAGGGCAGGGTCTGAGGCGAGCCCACGCCGGCCCGGCGCAGCCGCTCGGCCGTCACCAGGGCGAGGGCGGTGAACGCGACGTTGGCCGCCGTCAGCACCAGGATCATGATCAGCTGCATCACCAGGACCATGTGGGCGATGCCGAAGGTCCGCCATTCCACGGAGAGGAGGATCGCGCTCTCGACGAGCGCCGCCAGGTAGTAGCGCCACGTGGGCCACCGCCGGTAGAGCGTGACCGCGAACACCGCCTCCACCACCACTCCGGTGACCACGGCGGCGATGGGGATGAAGATCTGGAACCCGGTGAAGGGAAGAGCGACCAGGCCGGCGATGAGAGCCGCCAGGAGTCCGACACCAGGCCGCCGCAGCAGCGCCAGCGCCAGCACCGGGATGAACATCCAGACGCCGGTCAGCGCGGCCGTGAGCGGTGGGAAGACGGTGAGGCCGATGAGGGAGAGGTCGCCCGCGACGGCGAGCAGGACCGCGCCCACGGCGGAGATCGCAGCGATCGTCAGCAGCCCGCGCGTGCGAGACCCATGGCGAGCCGCCGGGAGCTGCCCGAAATCTGCCACTGCGGGTGCAAATTCTACCGAAAGCTCACCAAACCTGCCATCCAGAACACCCCGCCGCGGCTGCTCCGGGGGCCGTTCCCGCACACGCCGTGTCTTCCCGGCGGCGCACAGCCACGGGGTGTGCGGAACGAGCCCTAATCCTTTGGGGGATTGACGCTGGGGCACCAACCAGGCGAGGGTTGTGCGGGTGAGCGATCGGATCACGGGCAAGCAGTTCGACGAGGCGGCGGGTGACCAGGGCTGGCGCGCCCTCTGGGGTGGGGCCTTCGCGTCCACGCACTTTCAGACCGGGTCCTTCAGCGCCGGCGTGGCGCTGGTGCGGGCCATCAGTGAGCTCAGCGCCGCGGCGGACCACCACGTCGACGTCGACCTGCGAGCGGAGGGAGTGACCGTCCGGCTGTTCACCCACGAGCCGGGAGGATTGAGCAGCGACGATATCGGGCTGGCCCGGCAGATCTCCGCCGAGGCCCGCAAGCTCGGCGCGACGCCGGACCCGTCCGGGGTGCAGCAAGTGCAGGTCAACATCGACGCGCTCGCGATTCCGAAACTGCAGCCGTTCTGGGCGGCGGTGCTCGGCTACCAGCCGGTCGGGGACGAAGACGTGTTCGACCTCCGCCGCTTGGGACCGCCATTCACGTTCCAGCAGATGGACGCGCCGCGCCCGCAGCGCAACCGCATCCACATCGACATCTACGTGCCGCGCGACCAGGTGGAGGCGCGCATCGCGGCCGCTTTGGCCGCGGGTGGCCACATGGTGAACGACTCCCATGCGCCCAATTGGTGGACGCTGGCCGACGCCGAGGGCAACGAGGTCGACCTGGCGATCTGGGGCTAAAACCGGGCCAAACCCGCGTCATCCGGCCGGGACGCGGGCTGCGCACCCATAATCCCTGGCGATGGGGGAGCAGAGCAGGCTCAGCGGACAGGCGGGCGCGGTCGAAGTCAGTCGGGCCACGTACGGCGTCCCACACGTGCGCGCCGAGACGGCGGAGGACGCCTGGTTCGGGACCGGGTACGCGTGCACCTGGGACCGGCTGTTCCAGCTCGACTACGATCGCCGGCGGGCCCGCGGCCGGTGGGCGGAGATCGCGGGGGCGTCCGCCGTCGGCGCCGACACCCTCTCCCGGCGGCTCCAGCTGGCGAAGGCGGCGCGGAACGACGTGTCCGCGATGTCGCCCGCGATGCGCTCCGCGTTCGACGCGTACGCCCGGGGCGTCAACGCGGCCATCGACGGCGGCGCCGCTCCCCTCCCGGGCCTCTACGCCGTGGAGCCGTGGCAGCCCTGGCACTCGGTCGCCGTGTTCAAGATCCGTCACGTCCTGATGGGCCAGTGGCAGCACAAGCTCGCGCAGGCGGTCCTGCTGGCACGGATGGGTCCGGATAAGTTCTGGAAGCTGGAGACGCGGACCGCCCCCGGGACCGCGCTCACGGTCCCGCCCGGCGGCCGCCTGACGCGCGTCATCGACCAGGCGCTGAGCGACGTGACCGGTCACCTCGGATTCCTCGCCGAGGCCGAACCCGGCTCCAACGCCTGGGCGGTGAGCGGGGCCCGGACCGAGCATGGCGGCGCGGTCATCTGCAACGACTCGCATCGCCTCCTCGACACGCCGAACGTCTACTGGCAGTGCCACGTGACCTGCCCTGAGTTCGATGTGGTGGGCGCCACGTTCCCCGGTCTCCCCGGCTTCCCGCACTTCGGGTTCAACGGGTCGGTGGCCTGGGCGATCACCCACGCCGGCGCCGACAACCAGGATCTCTACGTGGAGCGGTTCGAGGGCACCCGCTACCTGACCCCCGACGGGTGGGAAGAAGCCACAGTCCATCACGAACGCATCGACGTCCTAGAGGCCGATCCGGTACCGGTCGAGGTGTGGGAGACGCGCCACGGGCCGGTCGTCCACGGCGATCCGGCGGAGGGCTCCGCCCTCGCGCTCAAGTACACCGCGACCTACCGGCCCGACCGCGGCTTCGAGTGCATGCCGGCGATGCTGGCGGCGCGCTCGGTGCGAGAGATGGTCGACGCCCAGGAGGGGTGGGTCGACCCCGTCAACAACCTCGTCTGCGCCGATATCCAGGGCCGGATCGCGTACCAGTGCCGCGGCGAGCTTCCGATGCGCACCTCGCCCGCCCATCGCGCGCTGCCGGCGCCGGGGTGGGACGGCTCCTGCGAGTGGGCGGGCACGGTCGCGTTCCGGGACCTGCCGCGGGTCATCGATCCCGAGGCCGGCTTCGTCATGACCGCGAACAACGTGATCGTCGAGGGAGACGCGCCCTACATCTCCTACACGTTCGCGCAGCCCTTCCGCGCCGAGCGGCTCCGGTCCCATCTCGCGGACACCGGGAAGCTGACCGTAGAAGAGCTCTCGGGCATGCAGGCGGACACGGTGTCGTGGGCCGCGCGCTCCTGGGCCCGCGTGCTGGCCGGCATGGGTCCCTTCGAGGGGCCGGCGGAGCGGGCGCGGCAGCTGCTGTCATCCTGGGACGGGGACCTGGCGGCCGGTTCCGGCGCGGCGCTGCTCTACGGCTGCTTCACCCGCGCTCTCGGCGAGGCGCTGTACCGCCCCGTCCTCGGCGACGACACCTGGGAGTGGATGGCGTCGGGAACCCTGGTGCCGACGGTCACCCTGCTGCGGCGGTGGCTGGCCGGCGACACCTGGGAGCTGCTGGGTGGGCCGGTCCCCGGACCCTCGGACGGAGAGCGGGGCAGGCGCGTCCTGGGGGTTGTGCCCGGCGCGCTCGCGGCCGCGTGGACGGACGCCGTCGGTCAAGCGGGCCCCGATCCCGCCCGCTGGCGCTGGGCTGACGTCCACCAGGCGGTGCGCACCCATCCGCTGGCCGGCGTCCCGGGCGTCGAGGCCGTCGGCCCGTGGGCCAGGACTCCGATGGGCGGGGACGCCGATACCATCCAGGCCGCGGCCTACGGGTGGCGCCGTGGCACCCCGTTCACGGTCACGAATCTTTCGGTGTACCGGCAGGTGATCGACCTCGCCGAAAGGGGCTCCGCGAGTTTCGTCATCCCGGGCGGCACCTCCGGCGATCCGGCCAGTCCGCACTTCGCGGATCAGCTGGCGCTGTGGGCCGAGCACCGGCGCATCCCCATGACCGGCGGGGGCTCCTGAACCCGACGTAGCGCCACCGTGTCCGCACGCGGCATTGCCCGATTGCCGGCACTCGGGGCTCGCAGAGCTCGGGGTTCGCAGATGGTGCGACGTTGCGCGTGCGCACTCCTCGCAATACGATCGTGGCAGAGGGATGGGAGCTCACACCGGTCGAAAGAGGCGCTTCGACACCGAGGCACCTCCTCCGCAGGTGAGCTGTCCCCACCCAGGCCGATCGTCTCCTCCTTAGGAGCGGAAGAATGATGAATAGTCACGCGGGGAGCGGCATCGAAAGCAAGGTCTCGCGCCGAAGGTTCTTGACGGGAGCTGGCGGGGTGGCGCTGGGAGCGGCGGCGGTGGGGCCCCTGAGCGCAGTCCTCGCCGGCTGCAGTAACACTTCCACGGCATCCAGTGGGTCGACCGGCGCACCCCGCTCGGGCGGCACGCTCACGATCGCGATCGACGCCGATCCGAACGGGCTCGACCCCGAATCCGTCCTCAACAACAACGCGGGCTTCGTGATGGCGACCATCCACGATGGGCTCACCGCGTACAAGCCCGGAACCACCGAGGTCGTGCCCGGCCTGGCACAGAAATGGGACATCTCTTCGGACGGTATGTCCTACACCTTCCACCTCCGTCAGGGGGTGACCTTCCAGGACGGATCTCCTTTCGACGCCGACGCTGTGGTCGCCTGGCTCAACCGGCTCCTGGACAAGAACGATCCGAACTACTACGGCAAGCAGACAGGGATCGACAGCTTTGTCGACTTCACCTTCGGAACGGTGAAGTCGTATCAGAAGGTCGACCAATACACGGTAGCCGTCGACCTGTCCTCGCCCAGCGTGGAGTTTCTCACCAGCCTGGCCATGGTCTGGAGCGGGGTCACCAGTCCAACGGCCGTCAAGCAATATGGCTCGGGGCTGATGGAGCATCCGGTCGGCACCGGCCCCTTCTCCTTCGTCGAGTGGGTGCGCAATGACCATATCACCGTGAAGGCGAATCCCAAGTACTGGGGTGGCAAACCACACCTCGATCAGATAATCTTCCAGATCGTCCCTGATCAGTCGACGCAGCTGCTGCGCCTGCAGGGTGGCCAGCTCGACGTCATGAACACCGTGCTGCCCGAGCAGGTCACCGCGATCAAGCACAACTCGAACCTGCGACTGCAGACCCAACCCGGGCTGGCGGCGCTGGGCGTAGGTTTGCCTACACAGACACCTCCGTTCGACAACAAGATCTTCAGACAGGCTCTGAACTATGCGACGAACAAGGAGTCCTACAATAAGTACCTGTTCTCCGGGCTCGCGCAGACCATGAGAGCACCTTTGCCGACTGTCGAGTGGGGTACCGATACGAACCTCGCTCCTTTCAACTATGATCCCGAGCGCGCCAAGAGCATGTTCAAGCAGGCCGGGGTGAGCACGCCGCTGTCTTTCGACATGTGGGTGTACGACACGACCCGCGGGTACAATCCGGCGGGCGGCGTCAAGCTGGGTACGGCGCTCCAGGCGGACTGGCAGAAAGTCGGAATCAACGTCAAGCTCCAGACGCTGGAGTGGACGTCGTACCTGACCAAGGTTCGAAGCGATTCATACAACGGCGTGGGCCTCGAAGGCTGGTCCGGGGACAATGGTGATCCGGATGACTTCATGACACCCCTGTGGTCCAAATCCGGGATCCCGTCAACGAACGAAAGCCATTACTCAAACCCGCAGGTTGAGAATCTCTTGCAGCAGGCAGTCGGGGAGGTAGACAAGAGCAAGCGCCAGCAGCTGTACTTCCAGGCTCAGAAGATCGTCTGGGAGGATGCTCCCTGGGTGTGGCTCAACGTTGTCAGCCAGGTGCAGGCGACGCCCGCCAAGGTCCACGGCTTGCAGCTGAATCCGACTGAGATGTACTTCAACATGAATACCGTCTGGAAGGGCTAGGCGCGCTCCGTGGCGAGCTACCTCGCCAGCCGCCTGGGTCAGGCGGTGGTGGTGATCTTCGGGGTCACCCTGGTCACCTTCCTCGCGCTGCACGTGGTGCCGGGCGATGTAGCGGTGATGATCGGGGGCGAACGGGCGACCCCGGCACAGCTCGCGCACATCCGGCAACAGCTGGGGCTCTACGACCCGCTCTGGGTTCAGTACTGGAAGTACATCTCCAACGCCGTGGAGGGGAACTTCGGCACCTCTCTGGAGACCTATCAGCCCGCATCGACGGTGGTGCTGCAGGCCTTCCCGCTCACCTTTCAGCTGGCGGTGCTGGCTCTCATCGTCGCCAGCGTGGCCGGCATCTCCCTGGGAGTTCTAGCCGCCAGGCACCAGGGTGGCCCGTTCGACGCCCTCTCAACCATCGTGAGCCTAGTCGGTACCGCGTCTCCCGTGTTCTGGACCGGCCTCATTCTCTTGCTGTTGGGAGGTGCGGTGCTCGGCATCTTCCCGATCGGCGGCGCCATCTCGTCCGGCAGCAACCTGAAAACGGGCCCGGTACTGACCCGAGTCGACGCGGTCATCACCGGGAACTGGCCGGCCCTCGGAGATGTGAGCCTGCACCTGGTCTTGCCGGTCCTCACGCTGTCGCTGCTTCCGACGGCGATCATCGCACGCATCTCGCGAGCGGGGATGATCGAGGTCCTGCGACTGGACTATGTCAGAACGGCCCGAGCCAAAGGGGCGCGGGCCGTGCGCGTGACCTGGAGGCATGCGCTTCCCAACGTGCTCCTCCCGCTCATCACGACCATCGGCCTTCAGTTCGGCACCCTCCTGAGTGGGGCCGTCCTCACGGAGACGGTTTTCGGTCTGCCCGGATTGGGGAGGGTCGTCGTCAACGCCATCCTCGCGCGGGACTATCCAGTCGTCCAGGCCACCGTGATCCTGACGGCCATCGTGTTCACCCTCGTCAATCTGCTGGTGGACATCACCTACGGTCTGGTGGATCCGCGAGTGAGAGAGGCGGCGTGATGCTCAAGGAAACGGAGAGCACCGCGGACCTCGCCGGACCCTCAACCGAAACACGAGTCGCCGGGCCCCTGGGAGCCCTCCGTTCCGTTCTCTTCGGCACCTGGCAAGGGGTCGTGGGTTCGACCTTGGTGGTGCTCCTCCTGCTGCTGGCCCTGCTGGGTCCGGTGATCACTCCCTACAGCCCGAATGCCCAGAGTCTTGCGTTGCAGCTCCAGCCGCCGAACAGTCAGCACTGGCTGGGCACCGATGGATTCGGACGAGACATCCTCTCCCGGATTCTCGCGGGGACCAGATACGCGATCCTGATCGGAGCACTCGCCGATGCGGTCGCGGTCATTTTGGGATCGGCATTCGGGTTGGTGGCCGCCTTCTATGGCAGGGTCGCTGACGCGGTCATCATGCGCGTCATGGACGTGCTGCTGGCCTTTCCCTACCTCCTCCTGGCGATGCTCGTGATCGTCATTCTCGGGCCCGGGCTCTTCCCCGCCGTGGTCGCGATCGGGGTCGTCTACGTGCCCCAATTCGCGAGGCTCTCCCGCAGCGCGGCCCTAGTGGTGAGGTCGGAAGAGTACATCCAGGCGGCGCGCGCGCTGGGAGCCGGGAGGCTGCACATCATCGTTCGTCACGCTCTGGAGAACGTGGCGCCACCGATCATCGCCCAGGGGACGCTCATGTTCGGGATCGCGATTCTGGAGGTCGCCGGTCTGGGCTTCCTCGGTCTCGGCGCGCAGCCGCCGACGCCGGAGTGGGGATCGATGCTGGCCGACGGGAGGACGTATCTCCTGACCAACTGGTGGGTGGGCGCGTTTCCAGCCCTCGCCATCGTGGTCAGCGTGCTCGGGTTCAACCTGCTGGGTGACGCGCTGCGAGACCTGTCGGACCCCAGGTCGTTGAGGCGCTGACACGAACGCTCGTAGGCGGGGAGGAGTACGTTGCCTGGGTCGGACTCGCGGGCGTCGGAGCTGCGGAGGAAGCGCGGATGCGGATCGTCGACATGAACTGGATGCAGGTGGAGGACTACCTGCGACACCACGACCGCGCCGTCCTGCCGCTGGGGTCGGTCGAGCAGCACGGGTACCTCAGCCTGGGGACCGACGCCCTCCTCGCCGAACGGGTCGCGGTCGAGGCAGCCGAGCCGCTTGGGGTGCCCGTCTTCCCGGTCCAGCCCTACGGAGTGACCCCGTACACGCTCGGCTTTCCGGGCAGCCTGAGCGTATCCGTGAGCACCTACCTCGCCCTGATCACCGACCTTCTGGACGCATCATAAGATCCGGCGGTTGGTGCTGGTGAACGGTCACGGCGGCAACGCCCCCGCCGGCGCCGTCGCCCAGGAGTGGCTGGTGCGGCACGAGGACAGCCGGGTCGTGCTTCACAACTGGTGGAACGCACCCCGCACCTGGGCGGCGGCCCAGGAGATCGACCGGCTGGGCGCGAACGGCTCCTGGTTGGAGAACTTCCCTGGAACCGGGTCGCCGAGGTCCCCTCGGAGCAGAAGGCTTTGGCCGACCTGGGCGCGGTCCGTGCCAGCGGTCCCGTGCGCGCCCGGGAGCTGCTCGGGGACGGCAACTTCGGCGGCGACTACCAGAAGCCCGACGCGGACATGCTGCGCCTCTGGGAGGCGGGCGTGGAGGAGACGCGGGAGGTCATCCGTGGCGTCGCCTGACCTGCGCTTCGACGGCCGGGTCGCGATCGTGACCGGCGCCGCTCATGGCATCGGCCGCACCATCGCGGTCGAACTGGCGCGGCGCGGCGCCACGGTGTTCGCCGGCGATGTGCTGGAGCAGGACCTGGGCGAGGTGGCGGCCGCGTGCGTGGCCGCCGGTGGCACCTGCCACATCCTCGCCGCCGATGTCACCGACGAGGGGCAGGTCTCCGCCCTGGCCGCCGCCGGGGATCAGGTGCACGGTGCCGTCGACATCCTGGTCAACGTGGCGGGCGGCGTCCTCGGTCAGGTGGGGCGGCCTCTGGAAGACGTGACGCCGGCCTCCTGGCAGGAGATCGTGGACGTCAACCTGACCGGCGCCTTCCTCTGCGCCCGGGCGGTGGCCCCGGGCATGAAGCGGCAGCGTTATGGGCGCATCGTCAGCATCTCGTCGGGGGCCGGGCGCTCGACCAGCCTGACCGGGATCCAGGCCTACGCGGCGGCCAAGGCGGGACAGATCGGCCTCACCCGCCAGCTGGCGCACGAGCTGGGTCCGTGGGGCATCACCTCCAACAGCATCGCCCCCGGCTTCGTGATCAGCAACCCATCGACACAGAAGCAGTGGGAGTCCTATGGCGAGGCGGGCCGGCGCGCGCTGTTGGAGAGTCTCCCACTGCGGCGGCTGGGCACGCCCGAGGACATCGCCGGCGCGGTGTTGTTTTTCGCCTCCGACCTCGCCGGCTGGTGCACGGGCCAGGTCTTGAGCGTGGACGGCGGCCGCCACATGTTCTGAGCGGATCGCGCATCCAGGGGGAGAAGACGCATGGCAGCGCGGGGAGGCACTCTGTTGGAGGATTTGTGGCCGGCGGCCGGGGAACGTGCTCGGGGACTGCTCCGGGTACCTGGCGTGGAACCGGCCTGGGAGATGCCGGCCTGGGTCATCCGCGGTCGCGAGGAGGGATCGAGACTGGTCGTGACCGCCGGCGTCCATGCCGCGGAGTACCCACCGATCGAGGCGGCGGTCCGGTTCGCGCGCGCCCTCGACCCGGCCGAGCTTCGCGGCACCGTCGTGGTGGTCACCCTCGTCAACACGCCGGGCTTCTTCGAGCGCAGCCTCTATGTCAACCCGCGCGACGGACAGAACCTCAACCGGTCGTTCCCCGGCTCCTCCGACGGCAGGCCCTCCGCGCGGGTGACGAACTTCCTGCTCGAGCGGGTGATCCGGGACGCGGACGCCTATCTGGATCTCCACTGTGGCGACCTGGTGGAGGCGCTGGAGCCGTTCGCGATGTACCGGTTGAGCGGCGAGGGGGACGTGGACGCGCGTGCCGACCGCCTGGCGCGGGCCTACGGCATCACCCATCTGATCGTGAGTGGAGGCGACGGCGTCCCCGGTTCCTCGACCGGTGCCGCCACCCAGATCGGCGTGCCGGCGGTGACCGTGGAGATCGGGCAGCAGGGCATCATCGACGAGCCGTCGACCCGCGCCCACCTGAGCGGCCTGGAGTCGGTCCTCCGCGAGCTCGGCATGCTCCCCGGACGGCCACTGTTCGGCCACCCGATCCAGCGCCATCGCGGCTTCGCCTGGCTCCGCGCCTCTGCCTCGGGGCTGCTCACGCTGCGGGTGCGCTGCGGCGAGACGGTGCAGGAGGGTCAGGCGATCGGCGAGCTTCGCGATCTCTTCGGCGAACGAATCACCGAGCTGATGGCACCGGACACTGGCGTGGTGCTGTTCGCGGTGACCTCGCTGGCGGTGCCGGAGGGTGGCCCGATCGTGGGCGTGGCGACCGCGTGATGGAACGCCTGGTGATCTGGGGCGCGGGCGCGGTCGGAGGCCTCCTCGCCGCCTGGCTGGCACGGACCGGACACGACCCTCTGCTCGTCGACGTGGTTCCAGAGCACGTGGCGGCGATGCGTCAGGGCGGCCTCCACGTGGTGGGTACGCGCGAACCCTTTACGCAGCCGGTGCGCGCCGCACTGCCCGAGGAGGTCGAGGCGCCGCTGGACACCGTGTTCCTGGCGGTGAAGTGTCACTACACCGAGGCGGCCATCCAGCAGGTGGCGCCGCTGCTTTCCCCGGGCGGCGTCGTGGTCTCGTTCCAGAACGGCCTCAACGAGAACGTGATCGCGGCCAGGGTCGGTCGCGAGCGGACGCTGGGCGCGTTCATCAACTATTCGGCCACTGGAGAGGCCCGGGCGAGGTGGAGCACGGCGGCGAGCACCCGATCTACGTGGGGGAGCTGGACGGCGCCATGACGCCCCGGCTGGCAGCGATCCAGCGGATGCTGAGCGACTTCGAGGAGACGATCGCCACCGAAAACATCTGGGGATATCTGTGGTCGAAGACGGTCTACGGCTGCCTCCTGGCGGCGACGGCGCTGGTCGACGAGGACATCCCCGACCTTCTCCGCGAGCGGGGCGTCGGGCCCATCCTGCACCGTCTGGTCCGGGAGGCGATGGCCGTCCCCGACCGCCTGGGGGTGCAGCTGGAGCCATTCGGCGGCTTCGCCCCCGACGCCTACCGGGATCCCGACTGGCGTCCGCCGATCGAGGGCGTGGCGCGGTTCTACGCCGACCAGGCCCAGCGCCGCACCGGCGTCTGGCGCGATCTCGCGATCCGGCACCGAAAGACGGAGGTCGACTGCCATGCCGGCGCGCTGGCGCAGCAGGGCCGTGAGCTGGGCCTCGACATGTCACGGGTGGGGCGGCTGGTGGCGCTGATGCACGCGGCCGAGGAGGGCCGGCCACGCCGGCTCCAGAACATCACCGCGCTGGAGGAAGCCTGATCGACGCTGCGCTCACCAGCGAGGCGGCCCGGGTCGAGCGTGGAGACGCTGGCCTACCATCCAGAGGGGAAAGCGACATCTGAGGTAAGGAGGCACGGGGATGGCGGTGCAAGCACAGGTGGCGGCGATCATCGATGGGGAGCACGTCGACGCCCCACGCACCTTCACGGACGTCGACCCCTCCACCGGCGGGACGCTGGCGGAGGTGGCGGCGGGTGGCAAGGAGGAGATCGACCGGGCGGTGGCGGCGGCGCGGCGCGCCTTCGAGACCACCTGGCGGCGTACCGACGTCAACGAGCGGGCGGCGCGGATGCGCAAGCTGGCGGAGCTGATCCGGGGCGAGGCGGAGCAGCTCGCCCTGACCGAGAGCCGGGACAGCGGCAAGCCGCTCACCCAGGCCCGCACCGACGTCGAGAACGCGGCCAAGTACTTCGACTACTACGGCGACACGGTGAAGGCTCTATTCGGGGACGTGATCCCGGCGCCCACCGCGGGCACCATGGTCCTGGCGCTGCGCGAGCCCTACGGCGTCACCGCTCACATCGTCCCCTGGAACTACCCGATCCAGATCTCCGCCCGCACCGTCGCGCCTGCGCTCGCCGTCGGCAACTGCTGCGTGCTGAAGCCGGCGGAGGAGGCGCCGCTGACCGCGATCCGGCTGGGCGAGCTGGCGCTGGAGGCCGGCTTCCCGGCGGGCGTGCTCAACGTGGTCCCGGGTCTGGGTGAGGAAGCGGGCGCCGCCCTCGCCGCGCACCCCGGGATCGACCACCTCTCGTTCACCGGTTCCCCCGAGGTCGGCACCCTGATCTCGAAGGCGGCCGCGGACAACCACGTGCCGGTCACACTGGAGCTGGGCGGCAAGTCCCCCAACGTGCTACTGGCCGACGCCGACCTGGGGACCGCGCTGCCCGTGATCGTCAACTCGATCATCCAGAACGGCGGCCAGACCTGCTCGGCCGGGTCGCGCCTGCTGGTCGAGAGCTCGATCCAGGAGCGCGTCACCGAGGAGCTTCGCGACCGCTTCGGCAAGATCACGATCGGTCCCGGCCCCGACGACCCCCAGCTGGGTCCGCTGATCTCGGAGCGGCAGCTGGAGCGCGTCAAGGGCTACGTCGAGCTGGCCCGCAGCGAAGGGCGGGTGGCGACCGGCGGTCAGGCGCCTGAGATGGGCGGCGGCTTCTTCTTCCAGCCCACGATCCTGGACCAGGTGGCGCCGGAGGCCCGTGTCGCCCGCGAAGAGATCTTCGGCCCGGTGCTGACGATCCTTCCCTTCACCGACACGACGGAGGCGGTCCGCATCGCCAACGGCACCGACTACGGTCTGGTCGCCGCGATCTGGACGCGTGACCTGGATAAGGCGCTCTGGCTCGCCAACGAGACCCGCGCCGGGCAGGTCTTCGTCAACACCTTCGGTGCCGGTGGGGGCATCGAGCTGCCCTTCGGCGGTTACAAGCACTCCGGCCACGGGCGTGAGAAGGGGTTCGAGGCGCTGGCCGGCTACACCCACACCAAGACCGTGGTCTTCAAATACTCGGAGCCACACTGAGATGCCGGCCCCGCCTCCGCCCCCCAAAGTTCCGCTTTCACGTGAGAGCGGCCCCATGGAGCCCCCGATAAGCCCCTTTTCACGCGAAAGCGGGGATGCGGTATGACAGCGCCCACGCGTCAGGCGATGATCGTGTGCCCGCAGCCGCTGGCGGGGGAGGTGGGCAGGGACGTGCTGCGCCGCGGGGGCAACGCGGTCGACGCCGCCGTCGCCACGGCCTTCTGTCAGGGGGTGGTGGATCCGCAGATGTGCGGCCTCGGCGGATCGGGGGTGATGCTCCACTACTCGGCGGCTGAGCAGCGCACCGGGGTCCTGGAGTTCTACGCCCGGGCCGGCGAGGGGGTGAAGGCCGACCAGTGGGAGCACCTCTTCATCCGCGAGTCCTCCGATCGCTACGGCTACGTGCTGCAGGGCTGGGTCAACGACGCCGGGTATCAGTCGGTGGGAGTCCCGGGCACGGTGGCGGGCCTGGGGACGGCGCTGGAGCGGTGGGGGACGATCACCCTCGACCAGGCCATCGGCCCCTCGATCCCGATCGCGCGCGAGGGCTTCCAGGTCACCGGCAACACCTACAACGGCTGGGTGGCGACCGACGGCCCGGACGACGTCCCGACGCGCAAGCGCCTGACCTGGACCGCAGAGTCGAAGCGGATCTACACCAAGGAGGGCGAGTTCTACGGGTTGGGCGAGCGACTGCGCAACGTGGACTACGCGCGCGCCCTGGAGTTGCTGGCCCACGCCGGCTGGCGCGACTTCTACGAGGGCGACATCGCGGCCGCCATCGCCGCCGACTTCGAGTGCAATGGCGGGTTCGTCAGCGCCGCCGACCTGCGCCACTACCGGCCCCGCGTCTCGACGCCGGTCTGTGGCACCTATCGGGACCTCGACCTGGTGGCCGCCGGCCCGCCCGCCGGGGGCATGACTCTCCTCCAGCTCCTCAACTACCTGGAGGGTCTGGATCTGCGTGCCATGGGCTGGCCGTCGCCCGAGGCGGCCCTGGCCCGCGTCCGCGCCATGGGGTTCGCGTTCGGCGACCGCGAGCGATACCTGGCGGATCCCGAGTTCATCGAGGTGCCGGTGGAGCGGCTGACCGAGAAGGCCTACGCGACCGCGGTCCGCGAGGCCCACGACTCGCCCACCACCACGCAGGTGACGGTGATCGACCGCAACGGTGACGCGGTCTCTCTGACGCACACGCTGGGCTCGTCGTCGGGCGTCATCACCCCCGGGCTCGGCTTCACCTACAACAACTACATGAATTGCTTCGACCCCCGGCCGGGACGGGCCAACTCGCTGACGCCGGGCAAGACGCGGATCACGATGATGACGCCCGCGTTCGCGTTCGAAGGCCCGCGTCTGCGCTACGCGATCGGCGCGCCCGGCGGGACCCGCATCGTGGGCGGGGTGCTGCAGACGCTGCTCAACCTGATCGACCACGGCATGGAGCCCGAGGCGGCGGTGTCGGCCCCGCGGGTCGACTTCCAGGGTGAAGTGGTGGCGGCCGAGCAGCGCATCACGGAAGACATCCTGGAACCGCTGCGGAAGGACGGTTACGCCGTCACCCGCCGCCCGCTCTCGTACGACGCTTACTTCTCCCGCGTGCAGCTGATCCAGGTTGGGCCGGACGGCACGCTGGTGGGCGCCTCGGACCCGCGCAAGGACGGCGGCATTGCCCTTCGCGCGTGATGAGGGTAGCCTGAACACATGAAACGGCCGTTGCTGGCTGGAGTGCTGGCCACCGCACTGGTCGTGATCAGTTGGGGAATGTGGTCGGTGCTCGAGAGGGGCACCACGGCCGAGTTCCATACGCGCGTGCTGGTCGTCTTCTTGATCGTCGGAGCCGCCCTCAGCGGGGCCATGATCGCGGTCGGCGAGCCATCTCTGGCCCGCGTTTCACCCCGGCTGCAGGCGGCGGCGGTGGCCGTGATGGTGCTGGGGACGGCCGTCTTCACCGGCTGGCGCCACCTCGCCGCGGCGGACCTCGGTGACCTCCTGATGCTGGCGGTGATCGTGGGGCTCTGCTGGCGCGTCTCCGCCGCAGCGTTCCGGATCGCGCGCCAGCCCGTGCGGAGGCGGATCCGCCGCATCCGCGGCCCGCGCCTGCGCGTCGTCAGCTGACCCCGCCCTCGAAAGCGCCACGCGAAGCCGCGCGCGCGGCCATCTGTCGAGAGATGGCCGCCGGAGCGCGCGGAATCAGGGCCATGTGTCGACAGATGGCCGGCGGGGTGGCGTGGGAGGATGAGGGAGATGGAGGTTCGCGCCGTCGTGTCCGATCTCGACGGCACCCTCCTGCGCCCCGGCGGAACGCTCGGTGAAGCGAGCCGGCGTGCGATCCTCTCGCTGCAGGAGGCGGACATCCCCTTTCTCGCGGCCACCGGTCGCTCGTTGTACGGGATCCGCGACACGCTGGCGCCAGTGCGGGACGCGGTGGCGCTCGGCATCAGCAGCAGCGGGGCGATCGGCTACCACCCCGGCCGCGGCGAGACGCTCTGGCGCGAGGTGCTGGACCCGGCCACCGTCGAGCAGGTGGTCCAGGCACTGATCGGGATCGCTCCCGGAGCCGGGATGGCGGCCTTCGACGGTGAGCGGTGGCTGGTCACCGAGTCGTACTTCCGGGTTCGCGGTCTGTGGCCCACCGGTCCGGTGACGGTGGTACGCGCCACCGAGCTGGCCGCCTCCGGGTGCTCCGCGCTGTGCGTCGCCGACTCGGAGCTGGAGTCGGCGGCGCTGGCCGTCGGGCTGGCCGGAGCGGGAGTGGGCGCGGAGGTGGCCACAGTCACCTACGCCGGGCCTCAGATCCTCGATGTGGTGGCACCGGCGGTCGACAAGGGGTTCGGCATCCGCCGGGCCTGCGAGCTGCTCGACATCGATCCCGCGCACGTGGTCGCGTTCGGTGACGGCCCCAACGACGTGGCGCTGTTTCGGGCGGTGGGTCTCTCGGTGGCGGTGGCCAACTCCGATCCGGCCGTCCTCGCCATCGCCGACCTGGTCGCGGAGTCGAACCTGGACGAGGGCGTGGCGACCATGCTGGCGCAGCTGGGGCTGGTGGCGGCCGAGGCGGCGTAAGAGGGATAGGTGACCATATTGACACGTGACTAATTGATCACGTATAGTCTCCGGTAGTGACGATGAGGACATCGTCACCCCGGGGCTCGCCGCTCCTGCCCGGGCGAGGCGGCGAACCTTCTGGGATGTCATGAAGAGTCACCTGGAGGAACGAGATGACCACCGCCACCGAGAGTGCCACGCAGGTCTACCAGCTCTACATCCGCTCGTCCGCGGAGGAGGTGTGGACTGCGGTCACCCACCCCGCCTTAATCGCTCGCTACCACTTCGGCGCCCAGCAGGACCCCTCCGACCACACGGTCGGCTCCCGCATCAAGAGTTGGTCGCCCGACCGCACGCGGCTGTGGACTGACAACGAGGTGCTGGAGTTCGACCCCCCGCGCCGCTTCGTACACACCTGGCGCAGCCTCTATGACCCGGAGCTGGCGGCGGAGCCGGAGAGCCGGGTCGCCTGGGAGGTGGAGCCGGTCCCCGGCGGGTATGCCCGGCTGACGCTGACGCACGACCGCCTCGACGCGTCGCCCAAGACGGCGGCCGGCGTCCGCGGCTGGTCCTACATCCTGAGCAACCTGAAGACCTTGCTCGAGACCGGGGAGCCGCTGCCCCCGGCGCCGCTCTAGGTCTCGCAGAGGAGTCCAAGAAGATGGCAAAACCGGCAGTCGGCTGGTTCGAGATCACGGGCCAGGACGGGCCTGCGCTCCAGAAGTTCTACGGCGACCTCTTCTCCTGGCAATACCAAGATGCCGGCCAGGGTTACGGCATGGTGGAGGCCGAGTCCGGCATCGGCGGCGGCATCGGACCGGCCCAGGACGGCACCGGCGGCGTCACCTTCTACGTCGAGGTGGACGACGTGGCGGCGTATTTGTCCCGGGTGGAAGCGCTCGGTGGCAAGACCGTGATGCCGCCGGTCGAGATGGGCGACATGAAGCTCACGTTCGCGCTCTTCTCGGACCCCGAGGGGCATGTGATCGGGCTCTCACACAGCGGCGCGTAGGGCCACGGCGGCTGAGGGTGCGACCGGCGGTGGTGCCGGTCGCCCCCGGCCGCCATATCCTGACCTGGTACGTGCCGCCGGAGTGAACGGGAGGTCGGGGATGAAGATCGAGGCCGTCGAGTCGCTGCTGGTCG
The DNA here is from genome assembly GCA_963790575.1 of Candidatus Dormiibacterota bacterium. Classification (GTDB taxonomy): domain Bacteria; phylum Chloroflexota; class Dormibacteria; order Dormibacterales; family Dormibacteraceae; genus CAVTSA01. The sequence goes on from CAWBPD010000012.1 coordinate 862,769, forward strand.
GCGGCGCCCACTTCGTACAGATCCGCACCGACACCGGGCTGGCCGGCCTGGGCCAATCGGGCGCCTGGTTCTATCCCGAGGCTTCGGACCAGGTGGTCCGTACGTTCACGCCCTACCTGCTCGGGGGCGACCCCATGCGCACCGAGCACCACTGGCACGCGCTCTACCGCGTGGGCCCCTTCCGCGGTTCCATCCTCTCTGGGGCGCTGAGCGCGGTCGACATCGCCCTCTGGGACCTGAAGGGGCAGCGGCTCGGCGTCCCGATCTGGGAACTCCTGGGCGGCCGCTACCGGGACCGGGTGCGACTCCACCTGCTGATCGGCGGCGGCACGCCCGAGGAGATCGGCGCCAACGCGCGGCAGGCGGCCGCCGGCGGGTTCACCGCCATCAAGTTCGATCCCCTCCCCGAGGGCTACCAGGACATGGCGCTGGAGCGGCTGACCCAGACCGTGGAGGACGCGCTCGGGGCGGCCCGCGAGGCGGTGGGCCCGGACGTCGACCTGATCGTCGAGCTGCACCGCAAGTTGACGCCGCTGCAGACCCGGTCGGTGGCCGAGGCGTCGGCACCGTTCCATCCTCTCTTCATCGAGGACCCGATCCAGATCGACAGCATCAGCCTGCAGGGGGAGATCGCCGCCACCGCCCCGGTCTCGCTCGGCAACGGGGAGCGCCTGCACACCATCTGGGAGTTCCGCGAGCTCTTGACCGGCGGCGTGCAGTACGTGCGCCCCGACCTCGGCCTGGCGGGCGGCATCAGCCACTGCAAGAAGATCGCCGCCATCGCGGAGTCTTACCACGCCGGGGTCGTGACCCACAACTTCCTGGGCCCGGTGCTCACCGCCGCCGCGCTGCACCTCGACGTCAGCATCCCCAACCTGCTGGTCCAGGAGTACACGACCAACGACGAGGGCCCGGCGGCGGCAGCGGTCTTCACCGGCATCCCAAAGCGCGACGGAGGTTACCTCCCGGTACCGGAGGCGCCCGGACTGGGCATCGCGCTCCGACCCGGGCTGGACCTGGCCTCGGCGCCCCGGCTGGCTCCCGGCGAGCGGGTGCGGGCGGACGTCAAGCTCCGCCGCGACGGCTCGGTCGCGGCGGCCGGCTGACCGCGGGCGGCAGGCCGATGAAAGTCCTGCTGGTCGGAGGCTCGGGACGGGTGGGCACCTTCATCGCGCCCTACCTGCGCCGGGAGCACGAGCTGCGCGTGCTCGACCTGGTGCCGCCGCGGCATCCCGGGGTGGAGTTTGTGCAGGGGTCGCTGGGCGATCCCGACGCGGCGGCTCACGCTCTGGAGGGGGTGGACGCGTTCATCACCCTGGTCATGCAGGGAGGTCAGGGTGGGTCCGTGACCGATCAGACGATCGAGCTGATCGACGACAACTACGAGACCAACACCCGCGCCCTCCACATCTTCCTCTACGTCGCGCAGCAGCTGGGCGTCAGGCGCGGCGTCTACACCAGCACCATGAGCGTCCACTACCGGGAGCGCGAGTGGTATGGGGCCGAGGACGACGTGCCCCTCGACACACCCAGTGTGTACGGGTTGACCAAGGGGTTCGGGGAACTGATCTGTCGCTACTTCGCGCGCTGGTTCGACATGAACCTGGTGGCTCTCCGGATCACGGGCCCTCGCGAGCGCGCCGCCTGGTTGGAGGAGCGGCGCGCACCCACGACGCGTCTCTTGGTCACCGACGAGGAGGACCTGGCCGGCGCCTACCTGGCCGCCCTGCGGTTCGTGCAGCGGGGCCACGGCCACTTCGAGGCGATCTTCATCGCCGGCGACGAGCAGGAGCGCGAGCACAACCTGAGCAAGGCGCGCATGCTGCTCGGCTGGGAGCCGCGGACACATATGCGGGTTGCCGGGCGGGAGGGCGCGGCCGGCGAGCGATCATCGGGGCCCACGTGAGGGCACAATGCCGGCGATCGCACGCCACGCGCGACGCTTGCCGGCGATGCAGGGCGCGCGTACGCCCAGGTGTCCGCCGAATGCCGGCGATCGGGGGTCTGCACGCGCCCCGGGGGCCCCGAATGCCGGCGATCGGGGGTCTGCACACGCCCCGGGCGCCCGAGTGAGCGCGACCTGTGCTGCGCGCGCCTGGGTACCGCGATACCTCACGGGCGCCGGCGATCGCACGCCACCCACCCGCGCGGGTTGTGAGCGCCGCCGAGCCGTTGGCCTCGGGCTACGCCGCCCTCGGGTTGCGGATCACAAGCGCGTCGCCCTGGCCGCCGCCGCCGCACAGCGCCGCGGCTCCCAGAGACGCCCCCCGCCGCCGCAGCTCGTAGGCGAGCGTGAGGGCGAGTCGCGCCCCGCTGGCGCCGATGGGATGACCGAGGGCGACGGCACCGCCGTTGACGTTCACGCGGTCCTCCGGTAGCTCCAGCATGCGTGTGGTGTTGAGGGCGACGGCGGCGAACGCCTCGTTGATCTCGATCAGGTCCAGGTCGCGCGGGCGCACACCCGCCTTCTCGGTCGCGTGCTGAAGAGCAAGCGCCGGCACCGTGTGCAGCCAGGCGAACCGGTCGGCACTCATGCCGTGGCTCACGATCTCGGCCAGCGGCTCGAGTCCAAGCTGAGCCGCGCGCTGCGCCGACATCACGACCACCGCCGCGGCGCCGTCCGAGATCTGGGAGGCGTTCCCGGCCGTGATGGTCCCATCGCTGACGAACGCGGGCCGAAGCCGGGCCAAACCGTCGGCGGTCGAGTCGGGGCGGATTCCCTCGTCGGCGTCTACCCGCAGCGGATCCGCGCGCCGCTGGGCCACCTCGACCGTGACCATCTCCTCCGCCAGGCGGCCCGAGGCGGTGGCCGCCGCCGCACGCTGATGGGAGCGGGCGGCCCAGGCGTCCTGATCCTCGCGCGAGATCTCTAGCTCCTTGTTGACCTCGTCCGAGTCCTTGCCCATCTCGTTGCCGGTGAAGGTCGACCAGAGGCCGTCGTGGATCATGGCGTCGACCATGGGAGCATTGCCCATGCGCGCACCAAAGCGCGCCTTCGGGAACAGGTAAGGGGCCTGCGTCATCGACTCCATCCCGCCCGCCAGCACCGTCTCCACTTCGCCGGCGCGGATCAGCTGATCGGCGAGCGCGATCGCGTTGAGCCCCGAGAGGCAGACCTTGTTGATGGTGATCGCGGGCACCTCCTGCGGAATCCCGCCCTTGATCGCCGCCTGCCGCGCGGTGATCTGGCCGGCGCCCGCCTGCAGGACCTGGCCCATGATCACGTAGTCGACCTGCGACCCCTCGACCCCGGCGCGGCGCAGTGCGTCCCCGATGGCATAGCCCCCGAGTTCGACCGCTTCCAGGTCCTTGAAGGTGCCCCCGAACTTGCCGATCGGCGTGCGGGCGCCGCTCACGATCACCGTCTTCGCCACCCCAGGCAGTCTAAGAGGGGAGTCCGAGGGGCAGCCTTCTCAGCTGCGGGATCAGCGGACCGTGCGCAGGCCGAACCGGACACATTGATCGTCCCGGCCATCGACCAGCGCCCAAGTCGCCTGAGTCGTGGACTTCGCCGGCGCGCGCAGCGCCGAGCTCGGTCAGCCGCTGCGCCGCCGAGCAGCGCGCTGAGGAAGGACACGGGTGCGGCGACCCGCGGTTACGAAGCCGGCAGCCGGTGCGCGTCGATGTAGTCCCAGTTCAGGCGGTAGCCGAGGCCGGGTGCGGTGGGCACGGTGACGAAGCCCTCGCGGTCCATGGGGTCGGACGGCTCGTGCAGGTAGGACGGCGTGCGGTCGTAGTCGACGCCCGGCGCCAGCAGGCCCCGCTCGTAGTACTCGCAGACGTCCTCGCTGGTGGCGCCCAGCACCTGGAGGTTCCCGAACCCGCTCATGTGGATCTCGCAGCGAACGCCGTGCGCCTCGCAGAGGGCCGCCGTCTTCATCGCGCCGGTGATCCCGCCGCGCAGCACGTCGATGCGGCTGATGTCGGAAGCCCGCCGCAAGATCCACTCCGCCCGCGTGTAGAGGCTGCCCTCGGCGATCTCGGGGGAGCAGATCGGGATCCGGAGCTCCTCCGCCAGGCGCACGTACGTCTCGACCCGGTGCTCGGGCATCGGGTGCTCGTACCAGTAGAAGTCGAGACGCTCCAGCTCCCGCCCGACCCGGACCGCGTCCGCGTAGGTGTGATACGTGCCCCACGGGTCGTACATCAGCGTCATGTCATCGCCCACCGCGTCCCGCACCGCCTGGCAGGTCTGCAGGTCCCACTCGAGATGCGATGGGCGGCCGGGCGCAGTTTGCCGGGTCGCCGGATCCCAGAAGTAGTGGGGGTGGATCTTGTACGCCGTGTAGCCCAGGCGCCGGCACTCCAGCGCGTGCCCGGCGTAGTCCGCGGGCGAGCCGATGTTGGGGTACGTGCTGGCGTAAGCGCGCACTCGGTCGCGACAGCCGCCGAGCAGCTTGTGGACCGAGAGGCCGGCGACTCGACCGGCCAGGTCCCAGAGCGCCATGTCGACGACGCTCAAGAGATGCTCGGGCACCTTGGCCGCCCACATCCAGTGCCAGAACCGTTCGCGGTCGAAGGGGTTCTGGCCCACCAGGAGAGGGGCCGCGCGGGTGGCGATGAACGCTTGATCATGCGGCTGGAGCCCGTCCTGGTCGCCATGCCCATGGCCGCCCACGTAGTAGCCCTCCGCACCCTCGTCGGTGACGATCCGGGTCAGGGTCTGGACCACCCGCTCGCCCGGCTGCGGCTCGCCGTTCTGGAACCGGTCCACCGTCGACTCGAAAGGGATGAACTCGATGCGGTCGATCTTCACCTGCGCCTCCTCAACCCGGCTGGGTGCTGCTGCAGCCATGATGATGACCAGGAGGTCCGGGAATGACTGAGAGCAAGCAGGATCGCACGGCGGTGGACGGGTACGAGGAGGACGGCTACGCGATCTTCCGCGGCGTCATCGATGAGGGCCTGGTCGAGGAGGGGCGGCAGCATATCGAGTGGCTGCAGCGCCACCATCCCGACCTCCGCCCCGAGCAGCTGAACACCGACCTAGTCACCGATGACCCGTTCTGGGTGCGATTGATTGGGGACGAACGGCTGCTGAACGTCGCCGAGCGTTTCATCGGCCCCGACATCGCGCTCTTCGCCAGTCACTACATCGCGAAGCCACCGCGGACCGGCCAGGCCGTGCTCTGGCATCAGGACGGATCCTTCTGGCCGCTGGAACCTATGCGGGTGGTGTCGCTCTGGCTGGCGCTCGACCGGGCGGGGCCGGACAATGGCTGCCTTCGCGTGCTGCCGGGCACGCAGCGCTGGGACCTGAAACAGAATCGGCGCCGGACGGACGTCCAGAACGTGCTCAACGCCGAAGTCGATGTCGACCCGTCGCTGATCGACGAGACGAAAGCGGTGGACGTCGTGCTGGAGCCGGGGGACGTGGAGGTCCACCACCCGAACATCGTCCACGGTTCCCACGCCAACACCTCCGACCGCTGGCGGCGGGGGCTCACCATCCGCTACATCCCGACCTCGACCCGGATCGTGACCGAGAGGCAGTGGTCGTCGGCGTTCCTCCTCCGCGGCCAGGCGGTGCCGGGAGTGAACCAGTACCTGGCGCGGCCCCGCTACCGCGAGGGCGTGCACATGCCCTTCGCCGGCTGCGAGGCCTGGGCGTAGCGGCGCTCAGTCAGTCACCAGATCCGGTTGCAGGACGCCCCGCTCTGCCCACTCGGCTTCCATGCGCGCGGTGTCCCGCCGCACGGAGGGCAGCGATTCGGGGCGGCGGGTAGAATTTCAACGCCCCTGTTCGTGGGTCGGCATGGGTACGTGGCGAACCCAACGGTCTGTAAAACCGCCGCGAAAGCTATGCAGGTTCGACTCCTGCCCGGCCCACCAACCCGAACTTTTGAACTCAAATTCGCGGAGCTGAGGGTCTGCGGACGACGGAAGCCTGGACCGCGATTGTGCCAGATACCCCTACCCGCAGTTCGAAGAGGTGCCACCTGGAGCTCTGCCCCGGCTCTTCCCCGCTCTCCGGCCGGGAGTTTAGCGCGTAGCTGGGAGTCTGGCCGAGTCGCCCCGAGTTCGGCGTCGGCGATCGAGAAATCGTTTGGCGGTCGACCCTCCAGAGCGCAATGGGCGGCTTGTCCGCCGTGGAGTCGAACCCGTGATGCCTTAGGTCGCACGGGGCTCCGTTACCGGTGGTGCAACGTGACGGTTCGCCGCCTGGGCCAGGTTGGCCAGCTCGGGGAGTTCGACGACGACCACCCCCGCGTCGCGAAGCAGTTCCGTCCCGGCGTAAGCCTCGGCGCGCCGATTCCGCCGCCAGGCGGCTACTTCAGCGGCCGCCTGCTGGCGGACCTGCCTCGAGGCCGCGACCACCGCCGCCGCTGCGCCGACCAGAGTGCCGAGGAGGGCCGCACCACCGCTGATGAGGGCTGAGGCCAAGACCGGGTGCACCCCCGCAGTTTAGCGCCGAGAATTGCGATTCTCGGAAATAGAAGTGATGCTGGCCGCCGCCGCAAGGGTCCCTGTCGCCGAACCAATTCCCGTTCGGGACATCCTGGCCTTTGGAAGCTTCTCCAGGATGATGGCGGCTGCGGGCGAGCCTCGCTTGGCAGCTGCTGGAAGGCCTGGCGCGCGCCCCTCTCGCGAACGCCCTCCTCCTCAAGTAGCAGGCCCAGTTGACGGACGGCCGCTCTCGGGCCTTGGTCGGCGTGCCTGCCCGCAGTCGATGGCGAGCTGGTACGCCTCCTCCGCAGCCGTTCCTGGAATCGGCATGGTCTAAACCACGGGCCGTCGTTCGAGGTCCAGGCACGGGCCAGGAACTCCCGCAGCTCGCCGGAGGCGTCGGAAAAGTCGCGGTAACCATAGGTCCGCTGGATCTCGCCGGCGTGCTCCCGGCGGCTCGGCTCACGCTCCCGGTAGAGCGCCAGGCAGGAGGCCTCTTCGATCCTCAGCTGGGAGATTCCGGGGGACAGTGCCGGCCGCCCTCAGAGCGGCGGGACGATCAGTTGCGTTCGGGTAGCCTCGATGGCCCTCCCGCTGCCAGGCAGAGGTCCTCCCGGAACCGTGGACCGATCACCTGCACCACCTGCGGCAGGCCGTCGCCGACGCCGACGGGCACCACCAGAGCCGGTAGGCCGAGCAGGCTGACGGCCAGCGTCATCCGCAGCGAGCGCAGGATTGGCCGGGAGCTCGTCCTCGGTCGCGCCCTGATTCTCTCGCTGACCTCGTCTGTGCGCTACCTATCCGTGCAAGTGCGGCCGACCACCCACAAAGTCGCGTAGGCGGTTCCAACGCGCGTAATACGCAGGGCCGAAGCGCTCCTGCGAACGGCGGCGCTTTTGGGAACTCTCCGGATAGCGACGCCGCGCCCAAGCCGAACCGGGCTTGGCCAGGCGGATGGCAGCGGCGACCGCCACGAACCAGATGAACAACCCGAGAATGGCGGCGATCGGTTTCCCCTTGACGGCGGCGACAACGCACGGGACCAGGCCACAGACGACGAAGGCGGCCTTGACCAGGAGGATCTCCACCCCGCCCGCGCCGAGGCTGCTGGTATCCAGGCTGAGTGGTGACACCCCCAGGAGAAGGAGGCCGGCGATGGCAAGCGCGACGAAGATGGCGTCGAGCGAGATCCGACCCTCCTCCCGCCAGTACACGTCGTCCATGTAGATCCAGAGCGCGAACTCGTCGAGCGTCAGCGCCACCCCGATGCCGAAGAGCAGGGCCAGCACGTCTGACCAGGGCGCAACCGGCCGGTAGGCGAACTCGAGACAGCCGGCGATGAGCAGGAGGGCGATCCCGAACACCTGGTGGTGGATATGGATGCCGCCCGCGCTCCAGTTTTTGAGCCCCTTGGAGCCGGTGCGGATTCGTCGGGTCACGACCCGCGTCGCCAAGAACGCGAGCAGGATGCCCAGGAACAGCCAGAGCAGCGGCGCACGGATCCACGTCATCGCTTCAAGAAATCCAAGCATGCCAGAGGCTCCCCAGCCTCACCGCCGTCCGCACGGTCATTACCTACCCGAGCCCGCGGTCCCAGCCTGCAAACCCCCGCGCCACTCGATCTCGGCGCGAGTTTCGGCTCCGTCCACCCGGCGGGCGTGTGCTCCACATTTCGGTGGGGCTTCAGTGGCGAAGTGGCAGGCCCCTTCGAGCAGGTGTGGGGAGCTCTCGATCGCAGCATGGACGTCCCCAAGCTCACGGTGCCGTCCCTGGAAACACCAATCACCGCCATTGGGTACGAGGATCGTCCGACTATCGACCGCATCCCTGACTCGGGGGAAATTCGGTCACCTGGGCGAGCGATACCACGCTTTCTGAAGCCAGCCGGTGGTGGAGGTGCATACCCAGTTCTCGAAGCAAGCGATTTGCTTGTTCAATGAGAGTCGCAGCACCTTTCGCCTCGGTCGCGTCCCCGGGGCGGTGGAAAAAGAGGCTGGGACTCGCTTGCTGTGGGGTCATGGTAGCCCGGCGCCTGGCTGTGCGGCCGAGCCGGAGGGCCCTTTGGCGACCTCGACGAGAACCCCCCATCTGTAAACGCATTGCTGGAGCCAGCCGCGAGAGCTGGATGCCGCGCGGTTCGTCGAGTGGGCGCACGATGTTCCTGCCTGCGGTTGGCGAGGCGTCCTGTTGGAGCGTGGGCCAGCTCGGAAGTTACACGGATGGCCCTAATTTGCCGAGTGGGCCGGGGGTGCGATCCCCCGGCCTACTCGGGAAATTAAGCAACTCGCGTCAAGAATGCCGTTAGCTGGACGCAGCCGCACCGTCGTCAGCGACTTTCTCAATCGCATCGCCGCCACGAGGACCGAGGAGGGGCTGCGGGTCGATGCCGAGCGAGACGTCGGCGGGTACACGCTCCAGACCCGGGTTAGAGTCCGCGACCTCGGCGCGCTGGACCTCGGACTTGGCTGTACCCGTGTCCACCAGCAGCGCCAGCACCTCACCGATCGTCGCCTCTCGGCCAAAACGTACTCGCAGAGGCAAGTGGCTCTGGATGCGGTAGCGGTTGCGACGGCCGTCCTTGCTCTTGATGACGTACCCCGCATCGGACAGGTCGGTGACGATCCCGAACGCGCTGCGCTCGGTCACGCCGAGGATGGCAGCCACCTCGTGTAGGCGGACGCCCGGATCGCGGGCGATGCAGACGAGGGCGCGGGCGTGGTTGGTGAGAAAGCTCCATTCTGCCATCTCTAAATTCTAGAGTAATATTTCCGGAAATGACTTGCTAATTTGCGAGGAACGGCGTTACCATCGGAACCATCTCCGAGGCTCGGTTGTCGCCGACCGCCGGGTGCTCGAGGATCAGAAAAGGAGCGACCCCATGCGAGGTGGAGCGACCCGATCGGAGGAGATCGCCATGAACGTTAGCTGACCGGCCCCCGGGCTTTCCTGCAGGGTCGCGCAGCTGGATGGCGAGGACCGCCTGATCCGCTCCCTCCTCATGCTCGGTCCGAGTAGTGGACCGCTGCTCCGACACGACGGCGGAAATCCGAAGGACTTGGCCCGTGTGAAGCCAGACGTTCAGAGTCTGATGATTGATGTGCCAGGGGCGACTCCACGCGCGTGAAATAGTCGTTGGCGTGTATCCATGAAACCCAAGGAGCTTCAGATGAGTCCACTTAGAAAGACCGCGCTGACCGCGGGTGTGCTCTACGTGCTCACCTTCGTCTCGATCCCGACCCTTTTTCTGTACGGACAGGTGCGCAGTCCGAGGTACATCCTCGGCCCTGGCCCGGACACTGCCGTCATCGTCGGCGGCATGCTGGAGATGATCGTGGCCCTGGCCGGCATTGGCACAGCGGTCGTGCTGTACCCGGTGCTTAAGAGGGAGAACGAAGGGGTCGCGCTGGGCTTCGTAGGCTCGCGAACCCTGGAAGCCGCCATGATCTTCGCTGGCGTCGCGATGCTCCTGTCGATCGTCACCTTGCGGGAGGCCGGAGTCGGAGCAGCTGGGTTGGTCATTGCCCGGGTGCTGGTCGTGCTGTATGACCGGATCTTCCTCATCTCACAGAGCTTCTTTGCGGCAGTGAACGCCCTGCTGCTGGGGTCCCTGTTGTATCGGTCGCGCCTCGTGCCACGGGCTCTTCCTCTACTCGGATTCACCGGAGCGGTCCTGCTCGTCGGCGCATTCCTCGGCACAATGTTCAACCTCTGGGGGCAACACTCCACGGTGCCGACGCTGGCCGCCCTCCCGATCGCCCTCTGGGAGTTTTCGCTGGGCGTCTACCTCATCGTCAAGGGGTTCAAGCCATCTCCTATCACCTCTGGCATGACTATGGTGGAACCGAAAGAGGCTTCACCGAGTCCGGTAATGGCTTCGGGCTAATACTCACTTGGACGCAGCACATCTTGGAGCCCGGTCTTTGGCCGGGATCCGGGCGGCCCATAGAACATCACAGGAGTATGAATGATGTCGATATCCACAGCTCTACCTTCCGTTGGCCCGACTGCGCGCCCCTACATAGACACCCGGACCGTGTATGCGAGACTAATCGGAGCGTTCTTCCTACTGGGCTTTGTTGTTTACGGCGTGGGTAACCTACTGGTGGTTTCCGCTGTTAGTGGCCCCAACTTCGTTTCAACGATCTCCGCCCATCAGTCCGTCTTGCTGGTGGGGGCCTTTCTGATGTTGTTGAACACCGTGGCGGATGTGGGGAAGGGCGTCCTATTCTTCCCGGTTCTGGAGAGACACGGCAAGAGAACCGCTCTGACCTACCTGGTAGCAATGATCGTGGAAGTGATCCTGCTCGACATCGGGGTGATCTGTCTCTTGATGATCCTGCCCTTGAGTAACCAGCACGGGCTTACCACCGGAGTGGCAAATGCCCTGGGAGCCCTCGCGGTGCACTCGAACACCATGGCTTATCAGGTGGCCGAGATGACCCTCGGAGTTGGGGGTATCTTCCTGTGTTGGCTGCTGTTCCGGACCCGGCTGATCCCCCGATTCCTGGCGGGTTGGGGCGTGATCGGATACGCGATCTTGCTGGTGGGCTTCACCGGCGCGTTCTTCGGGTTCCCCTTCAGCCTCATACTCTCAATCCCTGGCGGACTCTTTGAAGTCGCTCTTGGAGTCTGGCTCCTCACCAAGGGTTTCCAGACCGCAAAGGACGACGAGCGAGAGCGCGTTCCCGCCGCGGCGTGAACGCTAATACAGACCGACGGCGGCCCTACCGGCCGCCGTCGGGCGCGGTCGCCGGAGTTGAGCGCGACCTGCTCTATGTAGCTGGGCGGGCTGCACTGGGCACGGCTGCATTGATCCGTTCGTCGATAACTTGCCACACCGAGTCGTCCAGAGAATGCTCTTTCCAAATTCCCCAGACTGTCCCTAACAACACAGGTGGCAGGACCAGCAACCCGATCCCCGCACTCAGAGCCGTGTCAGCCCACTCATGGCCCCCTAGTCTGACGCTGAGCTGTCCCTCATGGAGCCTCATTGTGACGGTCACGGCGTAGGCTGTTCCAACCGCCTGACGACATGCACGTTGGGCGAAGCGCCGGATTGGGCTTCCGAACTCGACACCGGTACTTCTCAAGCTCGGCGTCGATGGTGGAGTCCGTCAGCCACCAGCGCGCAACGTGTGGTAGCGCAGCCAAGACTCGATCAGCGGGAGGTCCAACTCTGTCATCGGGCGCAACGAGAGCACGCCGTCAACCTAAAGGCCAGCGGGACGTGCGACGTCGCCTCGTCCCCTGCGAACATGTCCGGTAGCCGATCCCTTCTGAGACCGGCTCCGGGACATCGAGGAGCGTCCGCTGGAGGTTGGGTGGATTCTTACAGTGATCGCAACGAACGGTCTCTTCGATAGTACCGAGGCGGTCGAGCCCTGTAAGGGCCGCCAGATCGGAGTCCGTGGGGATTGAACTCCTGGGTGCGACAGGGCAGCTGCTTGAGCTCGTGAGGGCCTGCCTGCTGTAGGAGCGGCCGCTCGCGTGGCGAGAAGACGGAAGACGACAGCTGCAATCTGGTGGGAACCCGAAGGCGCGGGTTCCCACACCCTCCGCGCCTGCCACCGAAGCCGGCATCGACCATCCTTCGGGCTGCGCGCCATGACCTCCCTTTGTCCTCATCGGCCTCCCCTTCGCCATGAAGGAACCGGTGCAACTGCCTCTCCGGCTACCCATCGCGCTCCCCCCAGGGGCTCCGCCCGACGGGGCCCGAGCCGGCTTCGCATGACTGCGGCGCACCATTGTCGACCTTGGCCTGGCGATTCCACTGGTTCAGGCTGCCAGCAGGCCGGCGATCTCCTCGATGGGCTTACGGAAGCCGAGTCGCTTGCGCGGCCGATCGTTGAGTTGATCGGCGACGGCCTCGAGATATGCCTTGCCGTGGACGGATAGATCCGTGCCCTTGGGAAAGTACTGCCTCAGTAGACCGTTGGTGTTCTCGTTGGTTCCCCGCTGCCAGGCTTATGCGGGTCGCAGAAGTAGATCCCGACGTCGGCGTCGATGCTCACCGCCTTCCAGTCGCGCATCTCCGGGCCCTGGTCCCAGGTCAAGCTGCGGCGCAGGGTAGCAGGGAGGGTCTTGATCGTGGCGGCCAGAGCATCCCGCACCTGCTCCGGCTGGTAGCCGTCCGGCAGGTGCACGAGCATCGTGTAGCCGGTGGTGCGCTCGACCAGCGTGCCGATCGCAGAACCATTGCGCTTGCCGATGATCAGGTCTCCCTCCCAGTGCCCCGGCACCGCCCGGTCCTCGGCTTCTGGCGGCCGCTCGGAGATGTTGATCGGATCCGGGATTCGGTTCTTGCGCTGCCCCGCCTTGCGACAGGGCCGTCGGAGGGCGCGCCCGGTCCGCAGGTACCGCGTCAGCTCCCGGCGCAGCGCCCCCCGCGATTGCACATACAGCGACTGGTAGATGGTCTCGGTGGACACCCACATCTCCGGGTCGTCAGGGAACTCCAGCCGCAGACGACCAGCGATCTGCTCAGGCGAATATCGCTCCTTGAGATCATTCTCCACCTTCGATCGCAGCCGGGCATTGGTGGCCAGCTTGGAGGGCTTGGGTCGCGCTGCTCGCGTCCAGGCCAGGGCGTGCGCGGAGGTCGCCCGATAGAGGCCGCGGCTATCGACGTTGCGGCGTAGCTCCCGGCTGATCGTCGACGGCGACCGATGCAGCCGTTGCGCGATCGTCCGCACGCCTTCTCCCGCCGCCCGTCCCAACGCGATCTCTTCGCGCTCCCTGAAGCTGAGGCAGCGACCCTTCAGATTTCGACCCCGTCGCGGCCGTACGCCGCCGGCCCTGACAATCCAGCGACCTCCCATCTCTCGGTAGGTCCCGACTCCCTGGGCCGCGCCGGTGATGAACTCGCCATGTTGCATCGCATCCCAGAACGGCTGCACGACCTCGGCCACCATGGCCAAATTGAACCCAGGCATCGCAACTCCTAATCAGGTGGTGTTGCGATCACCGCGAGAACCCGAGGTTTTGCCCTTCCGGACGGCGCCAGAGCACGAGGAGATCGGCCCTCACAGGCATCCTGCGGGGTTAGCCAGCGTCTTGTGTTCCTGACGCGGACTTTCTCGACGCCGCCCGCCGGTAAGGTGGCCATCCATTCGCTTTGATGGCGCTACGACCTGTCCCCAAAATGCCCGGACAGCCAGTAGCCTGCCGTCATGAGTACGCGCGAGGATTACCCGCCTGGGGTGCCGTGTTGGGCCGACACCAACCAGCCGGACCCGCCACAGGCTGCCCGCTTCTACTCCGCGCTCTTCGGCTGGGAAACCGAGGACGCGATGCCCCCCGACGCGGGAGACCACTACTTCATGGCTCGTATCGGTGGCCGGGCCGTGGCAGCGATCTCCTCGCTGCCCCCCGGCGCGCCCCCACAGGGGGAGTGGATAACCTACATCCGGGTCGGGTCGGCCGACGATACCGCCGTCCGCGTGCGCGAGGCGGGCGGGCGGGTGATCTCCGAGCCCTTTGACGTCTTCGACTCGGGGCGGATGGCCGGCTTCTCCGATCCGGAGGGCGCGCGCTTCTGCGTGTGGCAGCCGAGATCCCACCGCGGCTCCGCAGCCGTCAACGAGCACGGGGCGGTCATCTTCAACGATCTCCACACCGACGACGTCGAGGAAGCGAAGGCCTTCTATGGGGCCGTGTTCGGCTGGACGACGATCGACGCCAGCTCGCCCATGTGGGCTCTGCCCGGCTACGGCGACGACCTGGAGCAGCTCAACCCTGGCCTGCACGAGGGGATGAAACAGTTGGGCGTGCCCGAGGGCTTTGAGGACGTGGTCGCGAGGATCCTGCCGCGCGACGGCGCCCCTGCGCGCTGGAGCGTCACCTTTGCCGCCGACGACACGGACGCCATCACTGCCCGGGCGCGTGAGCTGGGAGGCTCAGTGCTCAGCGAGCCGCGGAATGCCCCATGGATGCGTTTCGCGGTCCTCGCTGATCCGGCCGGCGCCTCCTTCACCGTCAGCCAGTTCGTGGCAGAGAACCGCTAGCCGATCCCATACCTTGCAGCCTCCCGAGTTTGCCTGATGGACTCGTCGCCAAGCGGGCCATCTGGGCGTTGGCCGGCGAGATGGAAGAAGGACGCGACACTATTCGGCTGCAGGGGCTTTCCTGGAGTGGCATCTGAGGTAGGAAGGGGCGGCACCAGCGCGGCGACGTTCCGGTAGAGCAGGTCGTCACGGACCGCCTCGTTGAGGATGTTGCGGAGTAGATCTCTGGCACGATTGGCAATGGCATTCTTCCGCCCGGCCTGCTGGACGCGGCGCATCATCGCGACCACATCGGAGCGCTCGATCTTGGTCAGCTGGAGCCGTCCGACCGCCGGAAAGATGTGGAACTTAAGCAGCTCGCCGTACCGTCGGACCGTAGACGGGCGGCGCGCAAGCTGCTTCAGCCAGCGCTCGGCGTAATCGGCGAGGGTTGGAACGCGGCCTCTGGGGATCGGGGCACCCTTCTGGACCTGGCCCTGGAGCTTGATCATCTTCGCCCGCGCCTCGGCATCGGTATGGCCGTAGACGCTCTTCCGCAGCTGGCGCCCGTTCTCATCGAACCCCGTGGTCACCCGAGCTTCGTAGAGCCCGTCCGCCCTGTGGCGGATCGAACCGGCTGAGTTGGGGCTCTTCCTCCTCTGCTTGGTCCTCGGCATGCCCCTCTTACCCCTACACTTTACCCCTACCAGAAGGTCAGTAGGGGTATGAGAGTGGTCTGCCAGCGGTTCACAATTAGTCCGGTTTGGAATACAAAAGGACCCTCATCGGCTCCCGTTGAATTGACAATCATAACGACCTGTAAAACCGCCGCGAAAGCTATGCAGGTTCGACTCCTGCCCGGCCCACCATCTCAGATCTAGAACGCAGATCCCCCCATAAGCGTCGTGCTTTGCCTAACCTAACGGTCGATTTGACAGCAGGTGACAGCAGCGCGGGCCCGAGCACCATCGGGTTTTACATGAGATGCAGCTCGCTGCCGTTGTCGAGGACCCGGAGGCAGTTCGGGCCCAGAAGCATCGCTCCCCGGGAGCGGACCCGGGCGGCAAGTCCAGCTTGAAACGCGCGACGTTCGTCTCCCAGCTCGGCGAACCCCGCCGTGACCCCGACGATCGCCCTCGCCCCGACCGCGAGGGCGTCATCCAGGCCTCCTCGACCCTGGTGACGGACCCGACATCACGACCAGATCCACCGGCCCGGTGAGGTCGGTAAGCCGGTGGTAGGTGGACTCACCGAGCAACGGATCGCCACGGCGGTTGATCAGATAGACCGGCCACCGATGACGATCGCGGAGCGTCTGGACGCTGATCCAGTTGCCGTATTTGGTGGTGTCGTTGCTGGCGCGCACCACCGCCACCGATCGCTATGCGAAGAGGGCGGACAGGCCGCGGCTCCGCTGACCTGCCGGCTCGGCCGAAGCGGTGCGACCGGCCGCGTGGTCTCGGTCATCGCATCTGTGCGCGTGGCCATGGCTGGAGGTACGCCGCGCACTGAATATCGTGCGGGCGACCTGTTGGCGTCAGTGCCCCGATCGCGACCCGGGCGGCTACACCCACCCGCAGCCCGGTGTATCGGTCCGCAATGACATCCCGGCTCCGCTCTCGGGGCCCAGGTCATACCGGCTCGCTCCCGGACAATCGGTTCATGCCTTCCGACTCCGAGCGCGCCGGAATCGACAAGTGGCTGTGGGCGGCGCGCTTCTTCTAGACGCGGGCCCTGGCCGGCGAGGCCCTGGACGGCGGCAAGGTGCACTTCGGCGGCGATCGGGTCCAGGGCGGCACGGGCGATCAAGGCCGGCGATCGGCTCGAGATCCGGCGCGGGCAAGAAGAGTTCGAGGTCGTCGTGCGCGCCCTGTCCGAGCAGCGGGGACCGGCTTCGATCGCCCAGGAGTTCTACAAGGAGACCGCGCTGAGTGTCACCAGGCGCCAGGCGCGCGCGGAGCAGCAGCGCGCGCCGGCCGCCGCCACGCCCCGCTTAGCCGGCCGCCCCGACAAGCGGTCCCGCCGCGCGCTCGCGAAGTTCACACGTCGCTACGGGCGCGCTGACCCAGGCCGGCGCCGCCCTTCGGCACCGAGCACGGCGGCGATGGGAGCGGTGCGCGACGGGTGCACGCGCAAGCAGGCAGCTTCGGTGGCGGGTGCGAAGGGCCACACCCTCCCGTGCCCCCGCCCTATACTCCCCGCCGCAAGGGAGCACCGTCCGGGGACCGCGATGAGGCGCCTCTTCAGCACCGAGCATCCCGTCGACACCGATGTCGACATCTCGAGCGTCGCTTTCTGGTCGCGTCCGTTCGAGGTTCGCGACGAGTCGTTTGGTTGGCTGCGCAGGCACGCTCCGGTGAGCTGGCATCCGCCACTGGTGACGCCCGGCTTTCCGAAAGACAAGCACCACCAGGCGGGCTTCTGGGCGGTGACGACGGTGGCGGACATCGTGGAAGTGAGCAGGCACCACGAGTTGTTCAGCTCCAGCCTCGGTCAAGTGAACCTGCGTCCCGCGCCCTTCCGTGTGTCGCCGAACATGCTGGTGATGGATCCTCCCCTGCACTCCGTCTACCGGCGCGTGGTGAGCGATCCATTCACCCATAAGGCCGTGGCACGACTGGATGCAACCCTCCGTCGGCAGGCGCGACGGATCGTGGCGCGGGCCGCGGAGCTCGGTGAATTCGACGTGGTCCGCGAGATCTCTGCACGGTTGCCCCTACTCACGATCGCCGACCTGCTCGGCCTCCCTGCCAGTGAGCACGAGCGCTTTGTGACCGCGGGGGACGCCTTCGCCGGCTCAGGGTTTCCGGCCCAACTCCCACCCGGTGTGACGCTGGAGTCCTTCCACCAGCAGCAGGTGGAATACCTCGCGGTTCTGACCGCGGCTCTCGCGGAGTATCGCCGGGCGCGTCCGGCGGACGACCTGATGACCCGGCTCGTTCGCGCCGAGATCGACGGCCGCCCGCTGACCAGCGAGGAGATCCTCTCGACGGTGCTGCTAATGGTGGTCGCGGGCGACGACACCACCAAACAGGCGACCACGCTGTCGATGATCGCGCTCTGGCGCCATCCGGGTCAGCGGGACTGGCTGAGCCAGGACTATGAATCGCGCATCGACGGTGCGATCGATGAGTTCGTCCGGTACTCATCGCCGATCATGGTCTTCACCCGCACCGCAACCAAGGACACGGAGCTGCATGGGGTGCCGGTGACCGCTGGAGACAAGGTGGCGTTGTTCTACTGCTCCGGCAACCGGGATGAGGCGGTCTTCGCCGATCCGGGACGGTTGGACCTGGCCGGGCCGCATCCGCATCACGTCGCGTTCGGCGGCGGCGGGGTGCACTTCTGTCTGGGCAGCGTGGTGGCGAGGACGCAGCTTAAAGCTCTGTTCCGGGAGATCCTGGCGCGCCTGCCACGGCTCGAGCTCGCCGAGCCAGACTACCTCTTCAGCGACTTCATCCATGGGGTGGCCGCCCTCCCCGCGCGCATGCGTTGAACAGCGAACGCACCGGATCCGGGAGGGGCCAGCGAGATCTCGGCCCTCGCCCTCGAGGCGTGGACAACGGCTCGCCGATCGCGCCAGGAGAGCTCGGATGGACGAGTCAGCGCGTCAGGGATCCTCGCGTTGAAGACAGCGTTGGTGTCGAATTTGGTGTCAGACTGGCTGTTACGCGGCGTCAGGGCGGGCGCAGATTTTGAACTTGAATGCCAGATGAGAACGGTGCAACGGTCCGTAAAACCGCCGCGAAAGCTATGCAGGTTCGATTCCTGTGACCTCGGCCTCCATACTCGTCCCCTGTCCGTGGGCTTGCGCGGGCAGGTACTGAAGGCCGGCGATCAGGGCGAGACGCATTTGCCGCCGCTCGAGCGCGTCGAAGGTGGCCGCGCTCTCGGAGTGGCACATCCCGAGGTCGTCGCCATGGATTATCAGCAACCGGGCCTCCGGGCCATAGCCCAGCCTCCGTAGGTTGGCTGCGGCATCGCTCATCGAGATCTTCCAACGCAAACCGGCCGCGACCCGCAGCGGGACGGCACCACGCTTCCAGTCTCACACTGCACGTTACCGCCTCGGGCGCGCCCGGCCTTTGCCCCGCCGCCAATCCCAAAGCGCGAACGGCTGCCGCCGGTGGGGTCAAGGAGGTTGCGGGGAGTCGGCCTTCACAACCGGGACACCCCGCGTCGAGTTCGAAATCGGAGATGGTGGGCCCTGCTCCTGCCGGGAGGTGCTCGCCTTTCCGGCCTTGGGACCTGCATGACGTTCTTCCGGACCCAGGCGCTGGGCATGCCAGGCGAGTGGCGGATGGTACCCACAAGCGCAACACTCAGCCGGCCGCCGCTGCGTACCGGCGTGGCAGCGACGTGATCCACCACGCGTTCGGGGTCGCGGTGCTTACCACGACGGCTACGGGCATCGCCAGATCGCCCTGTTCGGCGACCCGGGCCTGGTCGCCCGGTTCGGCCAGCGCCGGTCGCCCACCGGCGTCCTGACGGGCCGCATGGTGGCCGCGATGGCCTAACCCTGAACCCGAACCGCTGGCCGTGCTTACCCATCCAGCGGGTCCTCGCACCGCAGCTGCGCGAGCACGTCGAACTCGTTGAACAAGGCCCACTCTTCGAAGATCCGACCTCTGTCGAAGTAAAGCTGTGAGATCCCCCAGAGGTGCACGCGCCGCCCCGTCGGCCGATCGTACAGGGCGGCTCCGAGATGAGTACCGAGGGCGGTCCAGCGCACGGAGACCGCGAAGCCGTCCTCGTCGTTGCCCATCCAGTAGACCTCGTCCACTCCCAGATGGAGGTCTGGAAAGGTGGCAAGCAGCGCGCGGGCCATGTCCCGCACGTCGTCTCGACCGTAGCCCTCGCGATTGGTGGCACCGTGCCACCGCACGTTCTGGGAGTAGACGCGATCGATGGCGCTGAGATTCCGCCGGTTGTAGACCTCGTGGAACAGCGCGCGGACGGTGCTGTCCACCTCGAACCGGGGGACCCCGCCGGACGGGATGAGTCGCCCGGTTGTCACCTCTGTTCCCAGCGCTCTCATCGGGGGCAACTCGCGGGCAGGCAGCGGGATGCTGAGGCCCTCGTTGCCGTATGCCCGCGCGGCGGCTTCAATGTCGATGCCGCACTGCTCGAGCCGGGCGCCGAGGTTGTACAGGACCCACTCCTCCCGGATCCGGTTGGCCCGTGACACGCAGTTGGCGATGACCCAGAGGCTCACCCTGCGGCCGGTGCGTGGCCCCCAGCGCCAAGGGCCCAGATGGTGGCCCACGTTGACGGCGCGATGGGAGGTGGCAAAACCCTGATCCTGGTTGCCGGCCCAGATGACGTCGTCGGCGTGGTGCCGAGTGTCGGGGAAGGCGTGGATCGCCTGCACCGTCGACTCCACGACCCCGTCGACGCCGTAGCGCGGCCCGGAGTCGTCGTACACGCGACAGTCCTCCGTGTAGGTCTCGTAGATGTACCCGACGTCTTGGGCCACCCAGATACGATCGGTGATCCGGATGATGTAGTCGACGATGTCGACATAGGTGTCCTCGAAGCCGCACATGGGCTGCACCCGGGATCCCTGGTCGGCGGCGGTCACGTCGATCCCGCGCTTTGCCCGGACCGAGATGGCGTAGTCGGCAGGCGGGACGAACCGCGCAGGCGGTGCGTCCGGATCCGGCGCTTCGCGCCCGGTCCGCCGGCCGCCATCAGCCATTGCTTGAGGCGCCCTCGATCGCGGCTCGGACCTCACGCTCGAGCTCGGCGAAGTTTGGGGGCTTGATCATGCGCCCCCGCTCGTCCGAGCGCAGCCCTCGCTTCGCGGCCTCCTCCTGGAGCCAGCCGGGCCAGATGGGATCTCGGCCCTCGAACTGATCGTGAGGATCGAGCACGGCCAGGCCCCAGGCGCTCGACTCGCCCGCATTCTCGAACCGGCGCCACAGCTGCGGCGGAAACGAGATGACATCCCACGGTTCGAGCACGACGTCCCCAACGAGATCTCGTGGGTCGTCGGGATTGGTCCCGTAGCAGAATCGCCAACGGCTAGTGAGGGGGATGAACACCTCGACGTACCGATGGGTATGCCAGCCCGGGCCATTGCCCGGTGGCGCTTGGAACATCCCGATCTGAAAGTGGTGGGGCTCGGTCAGGGCGGCCCTGAAGTCAGGGTTTTCGGAGGCCGTGTCCCCGATCACCGAATAGTTCATCCGGCGATGCCCGGGCAGGACGCTGTCGATGAACATGATTGGGACGCCGGCCGCTCGGATGTCGGCAAAGCGCGCGATCCTACCTCGCATCGGGTCATCTCGTTGTGGCCGGTCGGTCATTTGCTTCCTCCCTCTCGACGACAATTGTCACATCGGGATCTGCGCCTGGGCAGTGCCAAAGCCTGTCAGATCCCCCCGTAACCCGGCAGGCCCAAGCGCCGCCCTCGATGTATCGGCGCTGAAGTCGGCGAGACTCGGCCAGCTCTAGCTCTCGCAGGGGGATGGCGCCATCGGAGCGGGTGGAGAGCGACCCGGTCCCCGGCATCCATGCGGCGGTGGGGCCCTGGAGTGTCAGGCCTTCCCGACCGTGAAGCGCGATTGGCGCAGTTCCTTCGCGCTGATCGGGGGCCCCGCTACCTCCTGCAACCCCGAGTGGCGCCGAGCCCGTGTCGGCGCGCCCGAGGCGTCAGGCATTGTCCCGCCAGGTCGGGACCTACGTCCAGTTCTGGGCGCCTTCGAAACCTGAGGCAAATGTCCTATTGAGAGGGGGTCGGGAGCGGGCGTAGGTTCCCACGCGAGTTGAAGCGCGGCTCTCGCCCACGAGCTCGCCGGAGGGCGAGACGACCGCCGTGATCAACATCGCGGCGGTTGCGCTGCCTTGACAAGGAGAAGGAAACATGTCTGTCACCGAGAGCGTACCTAGTGGTCAAGCTTCGATCCCGCGTGTGCGAGGCCGCATCTTTACAGCACTGTCCGTACTGTTGTCGGTCCTCATCGTGATCCAGATCTTCGTCGCCGGTGCGGGCCTCTTCACGATGGCGCACCAGTTGGACAACGGCCAAAGCTATAGCGCCGGCGAGTGGAACGCCGCCTCCTAC
>CAWBPD010000013.1:0-31983 GCA_963790575.1 Candidatus Dormiibacterota bacterium
CGCCATGCGAGTGGGAATAACTGCCGTTCCGTGCGAAACGGGCGTTACTCGGGGTCGGACCGAGGTCAGCAGTCGAGGGCCAGTCCCAGCTGTTCGCTGACGGCAAGTGGGTGGGCGCGCAGCCCCCGGGCCCGCAGGTGGGCCGCCAGGTCCTCGGTGAAGCCGTGCACCGTGTACACCTGCTTCGCGCCCGTGCGTTCCACCACCTCCCAGAGCTCGGTGAAGTCGCAGTGGTCCGAGAACGGAAACGCGACGTCAGCTCCGAAGCGGGGCCAGAAGAACGGATCCTGCGCCCAACCCGAGACAAGTGCGGTGCGATGCCAGGGCAGGCGACGGATCGCGTCCTTTCCCGCCGGAGGCGCGATGACCACCCGATCCTCCAGCGGGGCGGCGGGGTCTAGCGGGATCCAATCCGGGAGCTTGGCACCGGCCCTCCCGTAGGCCTCTGCGATCGCGACGCAACGCTCCTCGAGCGCGAATCGGAATCCCAGCGGACCGAGCGCCAGCATCAGCTCCTGCGCCTTCCCGAGCGCGTTGGCGAGGAGGACCGGGATCACACCCTGCGACTGGGCGCGGCGGGTCCAGCCGACGATCGCCTCGAACACCAGCGCCGGCGGCGGGAAACGGAAGTGGGGGCGGCCGTAGGTGCTTTCGAGCACGAGCACGTCCGCGCGGGGAATGGGGGTCTGAGCCCCGTTCAATCGCCTCACCTTGAGGTCGCCCGAGTAAAGCAGCCGCCAACCGTCGTGCTCGAACAAAAGCTGCGCCGATCCCAGCATGTGGCCCGCGTCGTGCAAGCAGACGGTGGCGGTGGGGAGGGGGAAGGGCTGCTCCAAAGCCAGGACCGTCGTGCGGCGGGGCCGTCGAGGTGGGGTCAGCAGGTCGAGGGTGGCCTGGGTCAAAATCGCGTGCTCGTGCCGCCGCGCGTGGTCAGTGTGGGCGTGGGAGACGAACGCGCGGCCGCGCACCACCTGCGGGTCGAGCCAGAGGTCGTGCCCGACCAGCGAGACCCCGCGCTCCCAGGTGACAGGCGCCGCCCCCGACCAGGCGGCGGAGGGAGCGGTCCACGCGACGAGGGGACGCCGGGTGCGCCTCACAACCGGATGGCTCCCAGTTCGACGCGGTCGTGCATGGCGAAGAGGTGAGGAGGGACGTCGATCCCGACCTCGGCGAGCGCACCCGAAGGAATCCCGACGTCGCAGATCCACACGTCGCCGGCGTGGGCGGGCCCCTCGCCGATGACCAGCCCCCGCTTCGGAAGGCCGAGGGTGGCGGTGAGCGCGGCGCGCACGGTAGGGCCCGCGGCGGCACCAGTGTCCGCGTCGAGGCCGGAGGGAACGTCGATCGAGATGACACGCCGGCCCGCGTCGTTGACTTGCTCGATCCAGGTGGCGACCACCCCCTCCGCGGGGCGAGTGATGCCGGTTCCGAGGAGCGCGTCGAGGAGGATGGTGGAGTCTCCCGGGCGGATGTCCGCGTCGATGGGGACGCCGCTCGACCGCAGTGCCTCCAACTCCAGCGCCGCGTCCCCGCGATAGGCGGACCCATCAACACAGGCGACTCCGGCCAGGCGCCCCCAGCGGTGGAGATGGCGCGCCGCCGCCAGCCCATCGCCGCCGTTGTTCCCCTTGCCGCAGACCACGTACGTGCGGCCGCGACAAAAGCGAGCGACCTGCCATCCGGCGGCCTCCATCAGCCAGGCCAGAGGGAGGTGGAAGCGCTCGGCGGCGAGACGGTCGACCTGGCGAGCCTCAGCGCTGGTCAGCGTGGGGAGCTGTGCGCTTGATGACAAAGGAGCAGTAGGGGTCCTGGCGGTGAATGGAACTGGTCTGACTTACTTCGGCGTCGAGGAGTTCCACCATCAGGTGCGGCGTGATCGTGCACACCTGTGGATACTTCAGCGCCGTGTTGCGGAACGGACAGTTGTGGATCGAGACGCGGATCCCGTCCTCGGTCTCCTCCGCCTCGGCAAGCGTCCCCGCTCGGTTGATCCACCTCAGCAGACGATCCAGCTTCTCGCTGAATTCGAGGCCCTCCATGCCACGGCCGATGGTCGCGCTGTAGCGGAGGGCGATGCGGCGGAAGAGCTCGTCCAGGGTGTCGGGTCCGGCCATCGACTGCAGCTCGGTGAGAACCATGCTGGCCAGCTGCCCGTAGCGCTTGGGAAAGACACCGTCGGCGCGATCGGTGAGCGAAAACTCGAGCGACGGGCGTCCGCGCTTGTTGTGGACCGCCGCGCTGGTGACCAGTCCGTCGCGTTCCAGGTGGGTGAGGTGTTGGCGCACGGCGTTGGCAGTAACGCCCAGCTCGGCTGCGATGATCTCGGCGCTGGCGGGCCCTTTGCGCCGCAGGAACCCGATCAGATCCATCCGTGTCGTGCGGCCGGAAGCAACTGACGTCATGGCCGATTTCAGGAGGGTAGCACCCGCTGCAAGAGGGGTGACGGGCCGGAATGGATTTCTCAAGTCATTACTTGACAAAATCGCTCCGGTGGGTAGAATCTGGAGGCGCAGGACCAGAAGGGCGTGATCCGAATCACGGACTCGGGGGAAACGAAATGATCGAAGAAGCGAGCCTGGCCATCGACCGCGTTCGAGAGCGCGATCGGCGGGTGAGCCAGGCTAAGTACTGGCGGCGCAACACGATGCGCTACATCGACCAGCTGCTCAACGAGCTCGAGATGCTGAACCTCGCCGATCGCTCGGACGTCCCGACGCCGATCTCGACCGCGGTCGACAAGCTGATCGGCGAGGTCGACGTCAGCTCCCTCGCGGCCCAGCCGCGCACAAATGTGGCGGAGACGATGGACGTGCTGTTCGAGATCCAGGACGTCCTGATGTACAACCAGATCGAGGACGAGTAGCCGCACCTTGTCCGAGCCCGGGCTGCGGCCCGGGCTTTTTCGTATTCAAAAGCACCCTCTCCGATCTTTTCCGCGTCGCCTGCGACCCCTTGACGACGACTGCACTTAGATAGATAGTGCAGTAACCGAGGCTTGAACGTAAAACTCGTATCGAAGACGGAGCCTCCCTCCGCAATCTCGCGGCTGGTGTCCGACTACCTCCTGGACTGCGCCGCGCGAGGCCTCTCGCCGAAGACGCTGCGGGTGACCTACCGCTATCCGCTGGAGAGGGTGCTGCTGCCGTTCTGCGAGCGCGAGGGCATCGATGACGTGGCCCAGCTCGACCAGCGGGCCCTGAACCGGCTCTCCATCCAGCTACAGGAGGGCGTGGGTGCCGCGCGAGGCAAGCCGCTAAGCAAGTACAGCGTCAACTCCTACCTCAACGCGATCAACGTCTTCCTCGGCTGGGCAGAACGGGAGGGCGCCGGCGGTCGAGCGCGAGCGAAGACTCCGCGCCTGCCCAAGCGGGTGATGGAGGTCCTGACCCGGGAGGAGATCGCCAAGCTCGAGGACCTCGCCCGGTCCGACCGTGATGCCGTCATCGTGCGCGTCCTCTCCGAGACCGGGCTTCGAGCCTCCGAGCTTCTCGGCATCCGCATGCGAGACCTGGCCCAGGCCGGTCCGCGGACCATGGTCAAGGTCTTCGGCAAGGGCTCGCGCGAGCGGCTGGTGCCGGTCACGCCGTCGACCTTCCGACGGATGCGGCGTCTGGGCCGCCACCTGGAGCCGGAGCAGCACCTCTTCCGGACGCTCAAGCGCGACCGCACGGGCCTCGACCGTCCGCTCTCCTACGCCGGCCTGGAGCAGATGCTGTACAACCTGGGCGACGCCGCCGACCTGGGAAAGCCCGTACGGCCCCATGCCTTCCGGCACGCGGCCGCCACGTTCCTGCTCCAGCAGGGAATGAACCCGATGCTCGTCGCCGAGATGCTGGGCCACACGTCGCTGCGGATGATCCACCAGCACTACGGCCACCTGACCTCCGGTGACGTCTACAACGCGCTCATCAAGGCGCTGCGGCCCGATGGTGAGTAAGTGCGGTGGCCCACCCTCGACCTGGGTTTTTCGGCCATGGCGGTGTGGCGGATGCCAAGCCACCGAACGGTGCAGCGACGGCTACAGGACCTTCGAGACCGCCCAGGCTCGTGCCTGATCGGCATCTACGTCTCGCGACTGTTCGAGAAGGCCGCGCGCGGGGGCAGGATCGGCCGTTCCTGTCACTGACATCGAGCGCCTATGGATCGAGCGGCGGCTCCCCGGCATCTACTCTCAGCGCCCCGGGCGCGGAAGTTCGTTGCCAGAGTCGACCGGTTGGAGAGGACTCCGACCGCTAGATGCGGTCAGGCTGCATGAGGAAGGTCCCCCGCCGGTGAGCACCCAGGCCCGGTCGTCGCCGGATCTTGACTGTGTGGTCACCGGCGCGCAGCAGCACGGCCGTCGCTGCCGGATGGTCGCCCATCGCTACGGCCAGCTCGTCGGCGACCAGCACCGAGGCTGTATTCGTGTAGAGGAGTCGTCGGTAACCAAGCTCGCTGTAGTTCGCCCACATCGCAGCAAGATTCCGTTCAGTCAGGCGCACCTCGGAGAATGCCTCGTGGGGAGTCGGATACGCGAGATCGAGATAATCCCCCTCGATCACGGCGTGTTGGATCCGGAACAGCTTCAACTGCTCGTGACGCGCGATCGCAACGGTGGTCTTTCCGACCCCGGACCATCGGCCGATGAGCAACAGCTGCGAGCGCACGTTCCGACTCTGCCACACTCGCCACCGACCCCTGCGTCCGTATAGCGATCGGCAGATTCTTGCAGTGGTCGCAACGGGCGGACTTTGAGGACAACGGTACCAACGTGTGCCGCGCGACCCCCGGAGATGACCAGCCGTTAGCGCGTCCGTTTCTTGGACCTCCGCCGGAAACCACCCGGCAATGGGCCGCCGACTACCGCGCGGACCCGCGCCGGCCGTGGCGCGCCTGTCGCTGCCGCCCGCTCAGGCGGCCAGCAGCTCGGCGATCTCCTCGATCGGCTTGCGGAACCCGAGTCGCTTGCGGGGCCGGTCATTGAGCTGGTCAGCGACGGCCTCGAGATGCGCCCTGTCTTTGGACGGACAGGTCGGAGCCCTTGGGGAAGTACTGGCGCAGCAGCCCATTCGTGTTCTCGTTGGTGCCGCGCTGCCAGGGCTTGTGGGGGTCGCAGAAGTAGGTTTCGATGTCGGCGTCGATCGCCACCGCCTTCCAGTCGCGCATCTCCGGGCCCTGGTCCCACGTCAAGCTGCGGCATAGGGCGGCAGGCAAGGTCTTGATGGTGGCAGCCAGCGCATTCCGTACCGGGCAGCGTTCGACTTTCGTCCGAACCGAGCTAGGGTAGAAACCTGCCGAGAGTTCTCGCGTGCTGGGCGGCGATCTCCGCTCGAGTGATCCAGAGAGCCGCATCTCCGTCGCCAGAATCGGCCGCAGCGTCGAACTCCTGGGTCGTCCGATAGGACAGCCCTTCTGCCGCGAAGTACGCGAGGCTGAATCCTCCTCGCTCGGCCAAGAGCGGCCACTCGACATCATTGGCGATGGTGTCCTCCGTCGACGAGTCAACCACTACCCGAGCCGCGGCGGCGGACATCAGGCGCAGGGCGAACATCAGGTCCCAATCGCGACCGGTCATGAGTTCGTAGATGTGGTTAACGACCCGTTCGGTTTCCAGTAGGCGCCGGGGGCTAGCCGACATCGCTACCTCCGACCGGCCTACCACGACAAACTCTGACGTCAGCTCCAGGCACAGACGTAGCTCGCGTTCGTCCGTTTCGATCCACCGGAGGAGGTGGTCGAGGTCGCTGAACAGGACAGCGTCGGGCTGCAGTTCGAGCGCGAGCTCGACTGATCGCCGCCGATGACGGCCGGCGCGACTCAGGCCACCAGGTTCGCGGGCGATTCGTGCGTCGAGTGTTTCGCGGAGAGTTGCAGGCAGTGCGTCAGCACTTTGGGTCGTTACGAGAGCGCCAACCCCGGCGAACAGATCCCTCAAGCGTGGCGCGAGGCGATGAACACCCGGAACCAGGTGACCCTTGGGGTCGCCGACCGCCACCGCCAGAGCGATATCGCGCGCCATGGCGCCCAAGGGTAAGGGCACGGCGGTTCGGACGGGCCTCCCCTCTCTAGCAACCTCGTGTAGGGATACCCGTCCTGAGCGTGCCGATCAGCGGGCGAGGATCCGATGAATGAAGTAGCGGGGACGGAACCCGGGCGGTGAGTGCGCGTGCTCTCCGAGCTCAAACCCAAAACGACGGTAGAACGGAACCGCTGATTCTCGTGCGGTGGCCCAAAGGACGCGGACGCCTCGCAATCGGAGGTCCTGAAGGATCCACTCAATGAGCGAGCTTCCAACTCCGCAGCGCTGCAGGCCCGGCTCGACCGCCATAAACATCAGCCTCAGAGCGGGGGTGATGCGCGAGTTCTCCGGAAAGGTGGCTGGATACAGACTGGCGGTCGCGATGACCCTGCCTTCGGCCGTCTGGGCGCCGAGATACCTGGCCCCAGGGATATCGTCGAACTCATGGTGCCAAGAGCGAAGGACCATCCCATCGGCCGAGACGCGCTGTCGAAGGTCGTATGTCGCCTCCTCGGTGATCGGGCAGATCTCAAACGGAGGCACCTCGTGGGCCACGTCTCAGAGTATGGGCAGGGCCGAGTATCCGACGGTTCGGAGGAGTGCGCGTGGGCGGCTCGGTATATGGGCAGCCCAAGAACGCTCGGTCGACTCTATGAGACGAGTCAACCGGTGGATCCCTCAGAGGAAGATTCCTGCGATCCTTGAGGCGCCGGTGCTTCCCGCGGCTGCGGTCTTTGACCTTGACGACACGTTGATCGCATCCGAACGCGCGCGTGCTCGCCGCCTACGAGACCTGCTTGAATCTGGTGGGGCGATTCGGGATTTCCACCGAGCCTCCAGGTATTGGTTCGAGCGCTATAAGGCTGGTCTGTGCACATGGGACGAGCAACGGGGTAACCGCTGGGTGGCCATGGGGGTCGCCGATGAGACAGCGCTGGCCGTGGACGACGAGTACCGGGCGTATTACGACCGGATCCGCAAGCGCCGGGGAGCCACGGCGCTTCTCGCAGGGCTCAAGCAGCGCGGAGTCCGGGTAGGACTCCTCAGCAACAACGAGCCGCTGTACGTCAGCGAAAGGCTGCGCCAGGATGGAATCGCCACCGTGTTCGACGTGGTGTTTGAAGCCGCGCCTCAGATGATGAAGCCGAATGGCGCCGCCTTCCTGGCCGTAGCCAGGAGTCTCGGACCCGATGTGGGCCGGACGGTGATGGTGGGCGACAACCTCTTGATGGACGTGCTTCCGGCCTTGGACTCGGGCTACGCGCACGCATACTGGATGACGGCCTCCCGCCGCCCAGCGCCTGCCGGCGCCACCAAGGTTCGGACCTGCGGCGCCCTGGCCGCGTTGCTTCTGGGCTAAGCGGCTCCGCACTCGAGGGCCTAGGCGATCACCCAGCGCGTCGGCCTCTTCTCGGCGCAACCGGCGTGCGTCGGCGTCCAATACGGTGACACCACCCACAGAGTCTTCGTAGATGCCGTCGGCGTTCCGGGGACCGCGGGGCGACAACGATCTCCGGCGAATGCCACGGGAACCCGCTGGAAAGCGCGGCGCGTAGCTCTTCCGGAGCCACCTCCATCCCTAGCGCGACGGCGTTCAACGCATCCTGACCCACCCCAGACCATAGATCGCGACGCCGAGCGAGGGTGCCGTCGAAGGCCCAGAAGACGACACGTGCAGATCCATGAAGTCGCTCAGTGTGGCAGTAGCGAGCGAGTGGTGCGCAAGCCCGATCCCCTTGCGACTCGTCCAGTGTGGGACGATCGGCCGATACCGGAGCCGGAGTCATTTGCCGATCTTGTGCGTAGATCAACCGGGCGGTCGCGTCGGCCTTCGATCGTCCCGTTCCCACCAGGCCATGGACCGTACTAACGGAGGTCGCGGAACTCGCCAAACAGGTAGGCGACCTTGCCCGAGCCGTCCTCAGCCACGAGGAGTGGTATCTCCGAGAGCGCGATGCGACGGCGCAGTGCGCTGCGGACCGGGACTGCGATCGGGGACGAGTTGGCCGACGTCCTCTACACCCTGTTCCGGCTCGCCGATCGTTACGGCGTTTAACTCGCTACGGGGATCCCCTTGGGGGCGCTCACTTTGGCGCGAACGATGCCGAGTCGGAGCCAAGCGGTCGAGCTGGCAGGTCCCAACGGAGTGAAACGCCGTCGACCACAAGCGGTCCGGGCAGTCGATGGGCGGGGCCCCATGGAGTCTCCTCCAGGTTCGGTGGCATGATCGGGTCGGCCGGTTCGAGCGGCTCCTCGACGGACTGGGTGCGTCCGTGGTCGATGAGGAGCCTCGCCGTGCGCGCCAGCGATGCACGCCAACGGCTGCCGACGCCATGCCTTTCGCGGTCAATCAGACCGGCGATGACCGAGGCGGCGATCAGGTAACCGGTGGCCTGGTCGAGGGCCTGAACCGGCAGCGGCGTGGGCCGGTCGGTGCCAAACGCGGCCATGCCCTCTGCGGCGATCCCCGAGCTCATCTGAACCAAGCTGTCGAACCCACGCCGTCCGTGCCAGGGGCCGCTCCAACCGTAGGCATCAAGGCTGACATCGACCAGCCCGGGGCGGCGACGCTCGCGCTCGTCGCGGCCCAGCCCAAGGGCCTCAAGGGCCCCGGGGCGATAGCCATGGACCAGCACATCGGCCTCCCGGAGCAGCGCCCACCACCGCTCTCGTTGCTGGGCTTCATGGAGATCCAGGCGGGCGCAGTGCTTGCCCAGGGTGACTTCCAGGGCGAGCCCGGCCTCGTCCCAGTCGGGGGGATCGATCCGTAGTACCTCTGCTCCCCAACCGGCCAGCAGCCGCGTGCCCACCGGCCCGGCGAGGACTCGCGTCATGTCGAGGACCCGCAGGCCGGCCAGCGGTTGCCCGCCATCCACCGGACGCCAGTAGCCCTCACCTCTGCTCGTCGGCTCGCGGTAGACCAATGGCTCCTCGGCGACGACCTGGCCCTGCGGGTGGGCTTCCCACTCCCTGCGAGACCGCATGGCCGCTGCCGCACCACCCGCCTCGACCACTGCAGTCTCCAACTCTTCGACAGCCCACTTGGACACTGCCTGGCCGACGAGACCACCGTCGGCTTGCACGCCGAGAACCGCCAGAGCAGCCGCCCGATGGCGCGGGGCATTCGTGTGCAAACGGACCCAGCCATCCTCGCCCAGGTAGTCACCCGCCACCGGGTCCCAGGCCTGCGGCGGTTTCCAACCAAGAGAGCGGGCTGACGAGGTGAACCACTGGGAGGCGAGAGCGCGGTCGACCACCACGCGAGGCTTCCCTGCTCCTCGGACGGCCATCAGCTCGGCCACGCTCGCACCGGCCGCACCAATTGATGCAATGGCTAGGTCGGTCACCGCAAACGCGGATCTCAATCGTCCTCTGCCGGTGATGGTCAGCGGTGTTTCGCCCAGGCTGAGGCACTTCAGGATCTCCCCCAGCATTGCTTCCATCGGTTCGGGCACGACCTCATCCTGACAAACGCGCATCCCCCGCACACGGCGGAAGTAGCGGCCTTTTCGCCGCTCGGTACACCGGATGTGCTTCCCGGTGATGGATCCGCTTGCGGACGCCCGTCGGGGCGACTCGCTTGACAGTTCGGCTTGCGGATGCCCTCCGGGTGGCTCGGTGCCGATCCGCTCAGGCGCTCCGGGACGAGTCAGCAGACCGCGCTGCGGCGTAGAGATCGCGAGAGAAGTGCGCACTCGGCGCCGTGGTGGATGAGCTCGTCGACCACGTGCAGCACGAACGAGCGCCGGGTGTCGCGGCCGTAGCGGCCGGCGATTTCTCCGATCGGGAGACTCAGCGACTCGTCGTGGTGCCTGCGAGGACCGTATTCCACGCCGCGTATGCACGATCCAGTGCAGCAAGCGCATCGGCCGCAGTGCCCGGTGCGTCGGTTCGCGTCCGAGGTGCAACTGGCTGCCAGCCACGGCCCGTTGACGTTGGCGATATGCGTGAGCCGCCACGCGAGCGTGGTGAAAAACCGGTTGTCGCCTTCCCGCGCGGGGCCATCCCAGCGAAACACGCCTTCGTCGTCAGCCCGAACAGTCAGGCAGCCCGGGACCGGCTCCCCACAGATACTCAGCGTCGACCAACCCTTCCATTCGCTGCCGAAGCCGTCCCCAAACGTAGTCGGATAGCCCCACGATGTCGTCGCGTGCTGAGCCCATGCGCCCAGCATCCCACCCCCGTCGGGAAGCCTCCGAAGCAGGGTCCGCTTCGGGCGCGCGGTATTCGCCGGGCCGATCGTGTTATTGGGGCCCACGGCACGTTCTGGGCCGCGCAGATGCCGGCGCTCAGGGTGCCTCCCCGACCGGTACTACTCGTGGATGCTTGAGTCTCAGGTAACCCGAGACTGCAGGATGTCGGCATGGACGATGAGCTTCTGGAAATCGGTCAGTTCTCGGCGGCGAGCGGGCTGACCGTGGCTGCGCTCCGACACTACGACGAGGTCGGGGTCCTCAAGCCCGCCGAAGTGGACCCGAAGACCTCTTACCGCCGCTACCGCCGCAACCAGTTGGCTGAGGCAGGGATCATCTGCCAGTTACGAAGTGTAGATCTGCCCATCGACGAGGTCAGATCCGTCCTCCGGGCCGACGATGCGGGAGCTGTCCGCGACCTGCTGATCCGTCACCAGGGGCGGCTGGCCGAACGGGCCCACACCCTCGAGCGAATGATCGAAACCTCCCACACTTACCTGGACCGCGGCGTGCCACCTCGCCCACCAGCCGAGGCGCGCCCAGTTCAGATCATGCTCGCCGTACAAGATCGTGACCGTCTCATCGACTTCTACCGGACGGTCTTCGGGTGGGAGTTCAACGACGGCATTTCGTCGTTCACGCTTGGCGCCTACCACACGTCGTCCTTCTTCCTGGTCACGATCGAGAACTGGAACGGGGGCAACCCTGCGTGCTTCGGGCTTCTGGTCGATGAAGTTGATTCCGTGCACCGACGTGCCGTCGAGGCGGGCGCCACCGAGATCAGCGAGCCTGCCGACTATGCGCGGAAGCCGCGAAGTTCGGTCATCGACGATTTGAGTGGGAACCGCATCCAGCTTGCGCAGGGTTCAGCCGGGCCGCCTGTGCCCAGTACCACGGACCCGAGGTCAAGTTCCGGCAGCCACGACAGAACGTCATCCTGGGCCATTTGGTGATCCCTCTATCGGGCACGCACCCGCGATCGCTACTGTGATCGTCGTGCACCACCGAGATGCCGATCAGTTGTCCGAACTTGATCCGAAACGTACGCGCTCGCCTGTTTGGTCAGGTGTCCTACCGACTGGACAGGCAGAAGTCCCGTTTCGAGATCGAAACGGGACTCGGACATTCACGCACCCTCACCCTCCCCTCGTTCCTCGGTTTCTTCGAAAGGCTGAGGTGCGTGAATGTCCGAGTATTGGAGTGTTGGTTTGGTTGGTTCGTTGTGTTCTGAGCGTCTGTTGTGATCTGGCTGTTGGTGTCGGGTGGCTTGGTGTGGCCAGCGGGTGAGCAATTGTAGTGCGCTTGTCGTGTTGCATCACGGGCAGCGGTCCGGCCGATGGGTCACGAGCGCGTGACCCGGAGAGTCGAGCCTGGTCGCGGCTGCACCGGCCGTCAAGGCTGCCCTTCGGCGCTTCGCGGCCTTGACTGCCTCCGCGCGGTGCCACATGGGTTGCCGGGCGACCGGCGGATCGAGTTGATCACAGGTGCCTTGTCGCGCGGCGCAGCGCTCGGTGACCGGCGGTAGCATCAAACGCCATGGCGACCGATCCGAGCCGGCACCCGCTCGACGAGGAGATCGAGAAGATCTTCGAGGCCAACCCTGGCTTTCGTGAAGAGTTGGACGAGGCGGTACGCGAGATCGAGCGTGGCGAGGCGGACCTGGTCGACCACGAGGAGGCGCTCCGAATCATCGGTCGCCGCAGGAATGTCTCCCGCTGAGCCCCCAGCGCCCGTTTCGGATCCTGTGGCGCAGACGCGCACTGACCCACCTGGCGACGCTCTCTGAGCGCGCTCCTGGACAGGCGGAGGCGGTCGTTGACGCAGTCGAGTGGCTCGCCTGGACTGGGATGGCCAACCTCGGGCGCGCGGTCGGCCGAGGCTCCCGATACTGGCCGGTGCCTCCCCAGGGAGTGTTCTACCGGGTCGAACGCAACGAGCTCATCGTGCTCGCCGTCCGCGACGCTCGCCGCCGCACACAACCTTGGTGACCGACGCCGAGAGCCCTTTCAGGACCTTCATCCACCTGCTCTCGGGTTACCGCTGGATGGCCTTATCGCTAGCAAATTCGACCGATTTCGAGTGCTCGCCGACGACCGCGCTTAGAAGCCTCAATACACCAGGTCTGTGCACTTAGTTCGGTTATTTGAGTTCAAAAGAGAATCATCGATCCCCAGACGCTGGCCACACGGACCGCGACGGGTCGAGCGGACACCGGTAGGTGATCGCGCAACCAGAGTCCGTGCGCCGCCGACGAGAGCACCGGCAGCCCCGACTCCGCATTCAACCTAGGACGTGCCAGACGGGCATGCGGATCGATCCGCTGAGGAGTGGTCCGGCGAGCCGCCCCGCCGGGCGTCCGGAAGCGGAACGACGAGCGGACGCTGATCGAGGTCCCGGTGGACCAGCCACACGATCCCGAGGGTCATCATCGCTATGCCGAGCCGCCCGACGCAGGCAGCCGAGAAGAAAGCTGCCGCGCCGGGCGTAGCCAACGGTCAAAATCGCCTAGAACCTGCCGTCCGCGTAGAGCGGGGCACGCGCCCTGCGCCAGTTCCGTCACCGGCCGATCCCCAGCTGATTCAGCGGTCGTAGACGTCTCGCCGATGGCCGAGCGTGACAACGACAACCAGGAGGACGTCGTCGGCGATCGTGTAGATGATCCGGTAGTCGCCCACACGCACCCGCAGGCCAGGTCGGCCGCGCAGCGCGCGCGCACCTGGGGGACGCGGGTCATCGGCGAGCAACGCGATGGCGCCCTGAATACGGGGACGAACCTGCGAGTCGAGCTTTCCCAGCGCCCGGACCGCGGCCGGGCGCAGCTCGATCCGATACCGGTTCACTCCCAGCCGAGATCCGCCTTGACCTGCTCCCAGGGGATGTTGGGGCCCTCCTCCGCCATCGCCGCGTCGAACGCTTGGGCATCCTCGGCGTCCTCGAGCGCGGCCACCAGGCGGGCATACCACTCCGGACTGATCAACACAGCTGCCGGGCGCCCGTAACGCTCCAGGAACACTGGTTCCGTTCGCGCGCGGTCGACTGCATCCGGCAGGTTCTCTCGCGCTGCGCTGATGTTGATCGTCGCCATAACCGAATCGTACAACTTCCCGTGATTCTCGTACGACAACGGGACTATGTGCCCGGATGGGCGGTCGAGGCGGAGACGATTCGCCTCGCTTTGGGCGCGGCGGGGCTCCTCGAGCGACGCCGGCGCTGATGCTCTTTGCGGGTCGGAGCCGCGAACCAGGTGCGGCCGCTCCGGCCGATCGGCGCCCCCGGTGTCGCCGGGGAACGCCGGGGAACGCCGGGCGGTGACTCCGGGCCGCGTGTCGCGGCCTCATGGTTCCTATGAGCCCCACCCGGGCATGCAGGGCGCACGCAGGAGGGTCGCTGTGTGAGACGGACCCGCGGCCTCGATGAGCTTGACAGGACACAGGCGGTCACGCGGAAGCTCCCTTGGTCGTGACCTGTCAGGGCTCTGGTCCCTCGCCGCCGCCCGCAGTGGCTGAGGGCGGCGGCTCGTCAAACTCATCGTGACGGCGGTACCAGAACGACCATGGCGCCTGCGGCCAGCCCTCGGGTACGTCTTCGTCGTCGCCCTGCCCGCCGTATGGCGTGAGGGAAAACAAGCTCCAGATGCTGCCGATGCTCTGGACCATCGGCCCGTGCTGGAGGAAATAGGTGCGGTAGACGTCCTCACCGTCGCGCATGAAGACATTGAGGCCGAACCACTCGTCGACCCCGAAGTCGGCCGAGAAGCGCTCGGTGCGAATCGTGTACCAGGGCACATCAGTCCAGCCCATTCGCTCGGCGTACCGGCGCAGGTTCGGTTGGGGTGCGGGGGATGCCATTGCGAACGTGATGTCGCGGGCATGGAGGAGCCCGAGCTTGGGGATCCCGTCTGCAAAGGACGAGCAGCCCACGCACCCGGCGTCCGGCCAGCCGCCGACGCCCTCCTCGAAGTAGAACCGGTAGAGGATGAGTTGATGGCGCCCGTCGAAGAGCTCACGCAGTGACCGCAGTCCGTCAGGGCCTTCGAAGCGGTAGTCACGCTCGACCCGTACCATCGGCATGCGCTTGCGGGCGGCAGCGAGCTCGTGCATCTCGGTGGCGACCGCTCGCTCCCGGTCGGTCATGGCCGCCAGGGCGGCCTCCCACTCGGTCTGGCTTACGACGGGCGGGCGGGCAGGGGGCGTGATCATGGCTAGGTCATGGTAAAGGATGTATGTGGACACCGTCCACAACGTCGCCACCCTGGTGGCGGGCGCACCGGCCGCCCTCACCGGCGCCGAGCTCCCGCTCGCGGATATCTGGGGTGGCGAAGCGGTGCGGTTCGAAGAGCGGCTAAGGACCGCGACCTCATGGGATGACCGCTTCCGGATTGCGACGGACGCGCTTGGCCGCCGGCTGGACAGCCACCACGCAGTCGATGAGGAGTCGCCGGCGCCTGGTGGCTCACCACCCGTGCCCGCGGTCTGGCGCGCGTGGACCGTGTCGCGGACGCGGTCGGCTGGAGCCGCAAACGGCTCTGGTCCCGCTTCGCTTCCAGCTCGGCTCGGGCTCACCCCAAGGAGGCCACCCAACTCGTGCGTTTCGACCACGCCGCCCATCTTCTGGCCGCCCGCCACCATCCCGCGGCGGTCGCGGCCGAGAGCGGATACGCAGACCAGTCCCACCTCCACCGGGACGTCAAAGCCATCACAGGAGCGACTCCAACCGCAGTCGCCCGGGCGCCGTGGCTCGCGATCGACGACGTCGCCTGGCCCTCGCTCACCCTTGACGCGGGAGCGTGATCGTGACCGGGATCTCGCCGATTGCAATCGTGAATTTCCTGCCTGCCCCGTCGGCCGTCAGGGTGCCAAGGTCCCGTCCGCCGCCCGAGATGCTGGTCGATCCTCTCCCGGCAGAGGTCGGGAGACAGTGTGCCGGTGTCGAGGTGGAGCAGGTGGAGCGTCGAACCGATCAGCGCCGGGAGCTCGGCGAAGCGCTGGTCGATCGTTTGCAGGCGGCTTTCACTGAAGTATTGGTCGGGCCGCTTACGGTAGCGCCGGTGCAACGCGGACCTCCCCATGGTCAGGACGATGAGGTGGAGATCCGGCACGTACTGCAGCGTGCTGATGATCGGACGGACGTAGTCGTCCGCATCACGCGTGTACGCCCAATTGCTGACGAAACTGCGGTCGAGGATCACGCCGGCTCTGGTGGCGGCGAGCAGGCCGACCGTGGCTTTCGCGATGGCGATCGTCTCGGCTCGCTCGTCACGCCCCTCCCAGCGGATCTTCACGACTGGCAGCCGGAGCGCGTCCGAATAGTGCCGGGCCAGCGTGCTCTTACCGGCCAGATCAGCTCCTTCGAAAATGAGGACCATCGCACTCGACACGCTGGGGGCGGCTGCGCACTCATGGTAGGGCGACAGCCGCTGGGCGCCCGACTCGGCGAGGGGCCGGGCCCCGTGCCCCTCATATCGTCGGTGGGAGCCCGAACTTGCCCAGGAGGGCAGTGCCGAAGGTGGTGATCTCCCGGATCCGCCCGCCCTCGATGCGGAGAACGTCGACCTTGAAGGCCCGGAACAGCGAGTCGCCGGGGCGGCGAAGGTAGCTGACCGCGGCCGGCATGCGATTGGTGCGGGTCGGCCTCAGCGCCCAGTCGCCCTCGCGGTCCTCGCCGAAGGCACGCTCCAGGAGCGGCGTCAGCCCGTCCAGGCCTTCGAATCGGTAAGGGTACGGCGGCATCGCCACCTGAATGTTCTCGGCGGCGATAGCAAGGACGGCCGCGGCGTCGCAGCGCTGGTGGGCTTCGATGAAGCGATCCAGGACCGCCAGCTCCTCCTCTTTGGCGCTGCCCATCGTCCACTCCTCCCGCCGCTCGGGCAGGTGCCGATGCATGGTGGCTCGTGCCCGCTGCAGCGCGCTGTTGGCGGCCGACACGCTGGTGCCGAGGAGCGACGCCGTTTCGTTCGCCGACCAGCCGAGTACGTCGCGCGCGATCAGCGCGGCCCGCTGGCGGCTGGGCAGCAGCTGGAGGGCGGCCAGGAAGAGCAGCTCGATCGTCTCCCGCTCGACCGCCGCGCTTTCCGGCTCAGTGGTATGGGCCTGGTCGAGCATCTGATCGGGATACGGCTGCAGCCACGGCACCTCGGCCATCGAGGACAGGTCGACCGGCCGCCTCGTCCGGCGCCGGGAGACGTCGACGCAGACGTTGGTCGCGATGCGGTAGAGCCAAGGCCGCATGCTCGTGCCGTCGAAGGCCTCCCGGCCCCGCCAGGCGCGGAGCAGCGTCTCCTGCACGGCATCCTCCGCCTCCTCGTAGGAGGCGAGCATGCGGTAGCAGTGCAGGTGGAGCTCGTGGCGGTGTCGGTCAGTGAGCTCGGCGAACCCATCGCTCCCCGCGACCGCCGGAGCCCTGGGCTCCATCACACCCGTTCCGACGACGAGCGCTCCGGATTCCCGTGGCGCACCTCCTGCACCGCCCAACTGTTCCCGTCCGGGTCGGCGAAGAAGATGTAGGAGCCGAAGTCAGCCCGCTGGGGATCGGGTCCCGGTGTCGGGCGGCCGCCCTCGAAGTGCTGAATCCCGCTGGTCTCGACACCCCGGCCGGCGAGCTCGGCGTAAGCGGCCTCGATGTCGTCGACGACCAGGTGCAGCCCTTTCACTGAGCCTGGCTCGCCGTCGCCGAGACCGACCCCGAACGTGATCGAGCAGGCCGAGCCGTGCGGCGTCAGCTGCACGACCCGAAAGCTGTCCCCAGCGCGATGGTCGACGTCCAGGTGGAAGCCGACCCGCTCCAGGTAGAACTCCTTGGCCCGGTCCACGTCGGCCACCGGCAGCAGAACCACCTCCAGCTTCCAGTCCATCTCCGTTCTCCCTAGAACTCTCGATTCGGGGGTCGACTACATCGGGGTCGGACTCTGCGGCGCGCCTGGCCGCCTCCTCCCCCCGGCTATGGTCGCCCATGTTCAGCCATACAACGACCTCCGCGGCGAAACTCATCGGTGCGGCGATGAGACGGCCCAGGTCTTCCGGCCCTCGGCGCCGGGCGACGACGACCAGCATCAAGCAGACGGAGTAGAGGTAGAGGCGCCGGAGCACGGCCAGCGACACGACCGTCACCGAGGCATACAACGCCACGTCGGATCGGGCGCTGATGGGCCTGCACTTCACCTTCAAGGGAGCATCCCTCGACGAGCCGGGAGTGATCGCCACCCTGCAAGAGGACAGAACGCAGCTCGCGCGGGTGGCCCGGGGCTTCGGCTGGGACCTGGATGCCGCCGGGGTCCACCCCTTCTGCCGGACGCCGGTCGACGTCTACATCGATGAGTGGGTCTACGAGCTGCTGGACCTGATGGAGAGGGTGGGCGCCCGGCGGATCCTGATCGACAGCCTCGCCGACCTGTCGATGGCGGCAGGCGACGAGACACGGTTCCGGGATTGGATGCATTCGCTGACCAGTCGCTTCTCGCGCGCCGGTATCAGCGCCCTGATGACACTGGAGGTGCCTGAACTCTTCGAGCCGGTCCGGGTTTCGGAGCACGGGATGTCACACCTCTCCGACAACGTGCTGCTCCTCCAGTGCCTGCGCCAGAACGGCAGGCTGCAGCGCGCGCTCACGGTTCTGAAGACGCGGGCCCACCATCACGACCCGACCGTCAGGCAATTCGAGATCACCAAGGAGGGGATCACCCTGGTCACGGGCGGGGAATCGCTGGCCGTCTAGCGTCCGTAAGATCTACCGTCCTGCGAGCGACCCTCCGATGCCGCCGATCGAGAAGTAGCGGTTGAGCGCGACGAAGATGATCACGGGCGGCAGCATCATGATCACGGCATAGGCGGAGCCGACGCCGCCGGAAGGGCCGTAGAGCTGCAGGCCCAGGGGGAGCGTGTAGTTGCCGGCGGAACGAATGAAGACGAGGACCACCACGTAGTCGTTCCAGGCCGTCAGGAACGCGAACACAGCGGTTGAAAGAAGGCCGGGCAGCGAGTTGCGGAGCACCACCCGC
The DNA here is from genome assembly GCA_963790575.1 of Candidatus Dormiibacterota bacterium. Classification (GTDB taxonomy): domain Bacteria; phylum Chloroflexota; class Dormibacteria; order Dormibacterales; family Dormibacteraceae; genus CAVTSA01. The sequence continues at coordinate 18,185 of CAWBPD010000013.1, forward strand.
ACGAAGCCGCCGAAAACGCTGGCGCCGTCCACCCAGGCTGCCTCCTCGAGCTCGATGGGAATCGAGTCGTAGTAGGCCCCCAACATCCACACCGCGGCCGACATCGTGAGGCCGATATAGATCGCGGTCACGCCGGCCAGGTCGTCGACCAGCCCGATCCTGGCGAGGAGGAAGAATAGCGGGATCAGCGCCACCACCACGGGAAGCGACTGGAGGATGAAGAGGGCCAGGGAGAACCCGGAAACGAGCGCGCCGCGGCCACGCGAGAGGACATACCCGGCGGGGGCGGCGAGCGCGACTACGACCACGACCACGACCAGCGTGACCAGCACGCTGTTGCGCAGCCAGACGACGAACGGGGTGCGGAACAGGATCACGAAGTTGACGAGCGTGGGCCCCTGGAAGTGGTTGTCGAACCCGAATCGCAGCGAGTGGTAGACCACGACCCCAACCGGAATCACCGCGATCGCGGTCACGATGAGCGTGGCCAGAAACCGCCACCACTGGCCCTGTTTGGAAGGAGTCGTCATGTCGCCGACAGGCGATCTTAGCGGCGTCAGGTCACATTGCCGGCGTTGCAACGCCAACCAGCCCCGCAAGGCGTTACGACGCTAGCGATCGCACCTCACGCTTCGGCCTGCTTAGGCTGCTCCTCGTTCCAGGGCTGGCGGAGCAGGTCCTCGAGGGGGACGCAGTGGCCGGCAGCTCGGATCTGGCACGCGAGGACCAACGGCGCGCGGCGTGGGCGTGAACGCGTACTTCCTGGCTGATACCTCCGCCGTTGCCCGTATCGCGCAGCCATCAATCGGAGCCCGGCTACGCCCGTTGATGGAGGCTGGCCTGGTCGCCGGCTGCACGATCACCGATCTTGAAGCCGGGGTCAGCACTCGCAGCGGGCGCGACTGGGCGCGTACCCGATCGGCGCGGTCGCCATGGCCGCAGGCCCGAATCGATCAGGAGGTGCTGGATCGTGCCCTGGATGTGCAGGGCGCCCTGGCCGACCAGGGCCTGCACCGCGCGGTGAAGATCGGTGATCTCATCATTGCCGCCGCGGCCGAGCACGCCGGCCTGGTCGTCCTGCACTACGATCGGGACTTCGAGCGAATCGCCAGCATCACCAGTCAGCCTGTGGAATGGCTCGTCCCGGCCGGTACCGCGGATTAGCCGGGAAGGGGGTATCCATTTCACTGCCCCTGGAGTCGAATGCCCCCCGAATGCCGGCGATCGGGGCCCAGCGCACGCCCTCGGGGCCCCGAGTGCCGGCGATCGGGTGGCGGCCCTTGTGGGGAGCGGCTCGCCTGGGGCCGAACGGCCCGGGATGGCTCGTGACGGATCCGGTGGGCGGCTACCCCCTGGCCCGCTCCCCGACGTTCCCGACCCTGCCCCGCGATCTCCTGCGCCCACCCGCGAAGGGAAGCCCCACAATCTGCAGGGCAATTCCATGCCTGCAAAGCTGAGGGATCCCCCAGCCGGTTACATCTGGGCGTGGCGAACCGGACCGGCTGGTTCGTAGGTGCCGATGACGATGCCGAGGTCGGTCACGGTGACATCGACGGGGCGCATCGTTGCCGGCCGGATGCCGTCGTTGAACAAGCGGCGACCGGCGCCGAGCACCAGCGGATACGTCATCAGGCGGAACCGATCGACGAGCTCGTGCTGCAACAGCGTCTGGAGCAGTTGACCGCTTCCCCAGACCTGCAACTCGTCGCCGGGTTCGTCCTTTAGCGCCTGCACCTCCGCGACGATGTCGCCGGTGACCAGGCGAGCAGTGTCAGGGTGCTCACCGCGCCACGTGACCTCGGTCTCGCCGAGCGAGTTGGACACGACGTACTTGGGCAGCGAATTGATCGCCACGGCAATGGGGTTGGCAGGGTCGGTCTGGTCAGGCCAATAGCCGCGGAAGATGTCGAAGGTTCTGCGCCCGAATAGGAACGCGCTAGCGTGGCTGTTGAGCTCGGTGACGTACTCGCCGACGGCCGGGTCGGAAAACGGGGCTTGCCAGCCGCCATGCGTGAAGGCGCCGCTGGGGTCTTCCTTAGGTCCGCCTGGGGCCTGCATCACGCCGTCGAGGGTCAGGAATGTCTCAACGGTGAGCTTCATGGTCTTCTCCTTCGTGCGAGATTTGGTGCTCTGCGATCGGGGCGCCAGTCGCGTCCGGGATCAGCCTCTACGACGACGTCGACCGAGATGCTCGGGAATCGACATCCGGTTCGGCGGCCCAGGTCTCGTCCGGCACGGGGCGCAGCCACGCGTAGATGGAAACGCCGGCGAACCGCAGCGGGTCCAGGCGCACATGCCACCGCTGGTATCGCGTCGCCAGTTCCAGCCCCACGCCTGCTGCCATCAGCACCGGGAGCAGGACATATGCGGCTGGCGGGCGCGGTCGCAGTCGCCAGGCCGGCTCGGGGGCACGAAGCTCTAGTTCCCCTGCTCGGAACGCAGCCGCTCCACCTCCGCCTCCAGGGCCTCCGCCGACTCCTCAGCCGCGGCGACCTCCCGGTGCGCCTGCTCCGCCTCACGCTCCGCGGCCGCCACCTGTGCTCTCAGGTCGGCGGCTCGTCTCCGGGCCTTGGCAAGCCGCTCGCGTCGATGTTCCGTCTCGGTGCGGGCGGCCCTGGCCCGGGCGATCGCAGAGCGCAGGTCCTCGGCCTGCTCGCGCCGTTGTCGCGTTCGTGCCGGACCGCCTGTTTCGGAAGCAGCCTGGGGCGGTGGTGCAGCCGCCTCGACCTTGGCCGGAGCCGGACCCGGGTCGAACCCGAGCAGGCTGTCGAACCCGGTGCTCACGGGTTCCTCGGCGAGCGAGCCGTCGGCAAGACAGGGGGCCAGTGCGGGGTCGAGCGATGCGACCCGGAGCATGGTCCAGATTCGAGCCCGAGTCTCGCTGGTGGCCGGCGCCGCCACTCCGGCCAAGACTTCCATCGCGCGTCCTGTCAACTGCTCGACCAGGTGCGCGTGCTCGCTGCTCAGCCGTCCCAGCGCACCCCGTCCGCCCTGGAGCGCCTTCTGCGTGCTGTCGCGCAGCGCCTCGCCGGCCCGGATCAGAGCCTGCACCCCGTCCGGCTCCACCGCGGCCAGCTGATTCAGGGCCCACAGCGGGGGAGGCGGGCGGCGCAGGCGGCGCACCTCCGCCGCCGCCTCCCGGTCGCCCGCTTCGCGCAGACGCCGGCTGAGCGCATCCCGCGTGGCGACGAAGGACTCGGGCGGAACCCGGCGCAGCTCCGGAGGCAGGTTCGGCACTGCGCACATGGTGCCGCAACCACCGCCACCTCTGAGCCTCTTCACGACCCCCGAACCCTGCGTGATGTGCACCGGGGCGGCGATGTCCGCGTTCCTGGATCGCGTCGTCTATGCCCTTGAGTCGCCCCACGACGGCCGCGGCGGGGCACGACCGGCGCCGGGAGTCAGGGCGTTTCGTCTGCCTCCAACTCCTCCCGCAGCCGGCGGAGCAGTTCCCAGTCCGTGTCGCGGCCGGCGGCGTCTTGCAGGGAGAGCAGCGTCTCGGTGCGCTGCACACCGTCGATCTCCCAGATCGTGTACAGCGTCTGCCGCAGGTGCTCGTGGTCGCGCACCCGCAGGTGCAGCATCAAGTCCATCGGCCCGGTGATGACGGAGACCTGCTCCACCTCCGGAAGCTCCGCCAGCTCGGCCAGCACCCGCAGCGGTTTGGCGCCGGTTTCCAGTGTCTGGACGCCGAGGTAGGCAGTCACCGGGAAGCCAAGGCGGTTCCGGTCGATCACCGGGCGGTAGCCGGTGATCACCCCCGCTCGCTCCAGGCGCGCGATGCGTTCCGCCACCGCCGGCGCCGACATGCCGACCGCTCGCGCGATGCTCCGCTGGGACGCTCGCGCGTCGCGCAGCAGTGCTTCCAGGACCGCGATGTCGATCAGGTCGAGCCCCGGCGGGCGGGACTCCCAGGCCGGCTCCGCTTTTTCATGTGCCAAGTTTTCAACCCTCCCGCTCATCGCATGCCAGGCGCAGACAGGCCCGTCTTTGCGTATGCTAGTGCCTGGCCGGACACCCGGGTGACCACCGGATGGGGTAGGGAGGGCCGGTGGGGATGCCCGGGGGTCCAGGCCATGCCGCATCTGCCGCAAGACGGCTGCGGCAGTTGTGTCATGGACCGCCGCGCGACCGTTGGGTCGGTAGCGTATGGAGACGGATGGCAGGCAGGTGCACCCGATGAGTGCCCCGAGTCCGTCCACCGGCGGATCCGGTGGGATGTGGGACCTGCTCGATCGCCACCCGCGCCGGGCTTTCATCGCGCTGGCCGGTGTCGCGCTCGTCCTGATGATCGTCTGCGGCCTCGCGGGAGGTGCGCTGGGCGCTCACCTGCAGTCGGCCCGCGATCGGCAGCTGCCCGGCGGACGTGCCGGCATCGGCCGCGGACCGGTTCAGTTCGGCGGGCTGGACCCCTACGGGCACCGGCACGGCGGGCCGCTCCGGATGTCATTCGTGGGTGCCAGCGTGACTCGCGGTTGGTACGTGACCTCGATCCGGGATGCCTACCCGGCGGTGGCCGCGCACATCATCGTCGGCGAGCACGGGCGGCCGGTGGACTGGAACGTCACCGCGCTGCCGGGCGCCCCCACCGCACGGGCGCTGTCCTGGAGCTTTCCGACCGACCAGGACCTGATCGTGGTCGACATCGTGACCAACGACTTCCTCTACGGGACGCCGCTCTCCATGTACGAGACCGAGTACACGGAGCTGCTTCAAAAGCTCCGCCGGGGGTCACCCCGGGCCGGGTTCGTCTGTCTCGGAGACTGGGGTCCGATCGGGGCCGTCGACGAGGCCGGTCAGACCGCCTACAGCTTCGATCAGATCGTGGCGGCCACCTGCAACGCGTTCAACGGCGTCTACGTCCCTATCAACCAGCTCTACGACGTCCCGGGAACGCGCGGGCCGCTGGGCCATCCCTCCATCGTGGGACCGGCCCGGAATCTCTTCCACCCCAACGACTACGGCGACGAGCTGATCGCCGAGGCGGTGGTGGCGGGCATCAGCGGCGACCCCCCGACGGAGGCGGTGCCGAACGAGCCCGGCATCCTGCAGCCCAAACCGCGCGCGCTGCTCCCGCCGAGCGCCACCCCCAAACCGATCATCGGGCACGAGACGCCCGCCCCCAAAGCTCAGACCCGGGGAACCCCGAGCCCGCGCGCCCAGCCCACTCCGTAGCACCGGCGCCGCCCACCCCCGACTGCCGGCACTCAGGGCCTCCACCGGCTCACGCTCAGGGTCGCCACGTCAGCCCCGCCGCGGCGAGCGCTACCCCCAGGACCATCGAGGCGGCCAGGTAGAGGAGCCGCAGCAAGCCGCCCGGGAGGCGCAGCTCCAGCTCCAGCGTCGGAGTCCGCAGCAGGTGCACCAGCACGTGGATTCCGACACAGGCGCCGAAGACCAGAAAGCTCAGCTTGTGCAGGGCCTGCCAGAGTCGAACCATCCCCGTCGACGGCTCCAGCCAGAGTGCCAAGCCTGAACCCATCAGGACCAGCACGGCGAGGATGAGCGGGGGTGCGACCCATCGCAGCCCGGGCGCCGGGGGGCCCGCCGCCACGAATCCGGCGTCGCCCAGGTGATAGCGGGCGAATCGATACCCGGCGGTCGCGAGCTTGAGCACCAGAGGTGGTGCCAGGAGCAGACCGATGGCGAGGTGCGGCCAGGTCCGAAAACCCGGTATCGCGAGGCCGGTCCCACCCGCGAGGAGGAACAGGGGGACCAACAGCAGGCCGGTGCTCGTGGTCATCCGCCGGTTGCGCTCAACGCGCGACGGCACAGCCCTCACCCGAACACGGACCCCGCGGACGGACCGAAGAAGGTGACGAGCGCGGCGACCACGATCCCGAGCGCGAGCAGGCCGAGCGCCAGGACGTGGCGGCGGCCGGCACGGGCGAGCGGCGCGCCCGGCACCCAATCGTCGTGGGTCCAGCGCAGAGCGCGGGCCGCGTAGCTGAGCGCGTGGACCATGGCCGCGAACGCGAACGCGATGAAGCTGAGCTCGTGAATCAGGATCCACGCGGGGCCGGCGAGGAGGCGGGATCCGACCCCGATCCCGAGCAGCCAGAGCACGACGCCACTTCCGAACAGCGCCAGGGTGGAGAGCACCAGCACCACGGCGGTGATCCGCAACAGGTCGTCGGGAGCTCCCTCCGCGCGTTCGTCGGGGTCCCGGCGGTAGTAGCGGACTGTGCGCTCGGCGGTCGCGACCAGCTTGACCCCGATCGCGGGAAGCGTGCCCAGACCCAGCCCCACGTGCACCGGAACCAGGCCGTCGGCGAGAAAGGGGATGGTCGCCACCTCCGCCCCCAGCAGCGCCACCAGGACCAGCCCCAGCTGGGCGATCAGGCGCCGCCGGCCGAGGATCCGTACCGGGAGCAGCAGTCCCCGCGAGGGCGGGACCTCGTCGGTCAACTGACGATGTCCTTCCGGTGGAAGCGGTACCACGCCAACGCGACGAAGGCGGCAGCGTAGATCAGCGCCGAGATCGTGCCCTTGATCACGTCGTCCCACTGGACGGGGTCGCTCAGAAAGGTGAGCCAGGCGTCGGCGTAGTGGGTCGGCAACACCACCCGCAGCGCGCCCAGTGCGGTGATCTGGTCCAGGATCTCGGACACGATGAGCAGCATCACCGCGCCACCGACGGCACCGAGCGGGGCATCGGTGGAGACGGAGAGCAGGAAGGCGAGACCGGCGGTCACCAAGAGCGTGATCGCGATATAGGCCAGGATCCCGAGCAGACGCAGGAGCGCGAGACCGGTCGGGATCTGTTCTCCGTAGGTGGTCATCATCGGATGCCACCCGTAGCGAAGCGTGCCGGCCAGGAGCGCGGTGCCCGTCAGCAGGAGGACCGCCAGGGCACAGGTGAGAAGCGCCACTAGCAGCTTGTTGAGCAGGAGCCGGCCGCGGGGGACCGGGATCGCGAGCAGGTAGCGCAGCGAGCCCCAGCTCGCCTCGGAGGCGATGCAGTCGCCGCAGAAGAGGGCCACCACGATGACGAGCAGAAAGGACGACGACACCAGCAGGGTGAAGAGGGCGAAGTTGAGGCCTCCGTGCGTCCCGAGGGCGGCGAAGGACGCGAACTCTCCCTGCTGCTGCCCGTTGCCGCCCGGCCGTCCGACTTCGAAGGCGAACAGGATGATCAGCGGCAGCAGCACCATGCAGCCGAGCGCCAGCCGTGTGCGCAGCCGGCCCGCTTCCCGCCGGATCTCGGCACCCACGCGCAGCGCGGCCGCGGCCCGGTAGCCGGGGGCGGCCCCGTCCCGGGTTGGGTCCTGGAGCGCGCTCACGGGTACGCCTCCTCGGAGGTGGCGCCGCCGACCAGGTCCAGGAAGGCGTCTTCCAGCCGGCGGCTAGGGGCCACTCGATCGACCGCGATACCGGCGCCCACGAGAGCGCTGACGACGTCGCTGCGGTCGACGCCATCGAGGTCGCAGACCAGCGTGCGGGCACCCTGGAGCCGAACGTCGCGCGCGCCCACCTCACGCAGCACCCGCTCGGCGGCCGGGGGGTTGGAGACGTCGAGCAGGACGGTCGAGCTCTCGCCGACCAGGTCCGCGACTGCCCCGCCGGCGACCACGCGGCCCTGATGGAGGATGACGGCGTGCGTGCACGTCTGCTCCACCTCCGCCAGCAGGTGACTGGAGACGAGCACGGCGCGGCCGCCGCTGGCGTAGCACCGCAGCACCTCGCGCATCTCCGCGATCTGGGGCGGGTCCAGGCCGTCCGTGGGTTCGTCGAGCACGAGCAGCTGCGGTCGTCCGAGCATGGCCTGGGCGACGGCCAGGCGCTGGCGCATGCCGTGGCTGTAGGTGCCGACACGCCGCCCGACCGCCTCCCCCAAGCCCGCGATCCGCAGCGTCTCCTCGATGTGGGCGTCCTCTGGGCGCCGGCCGCTTGCCTGCCAGTAGAGCCGGAGATTTTCGGCGCCGCTCAGGTGGGGCAGGAAGCCCGGACCTTCGACCAGGGCCCCCAGGCGCGATAACACCGGTGCGCCCGGCGTGAGCGGATGGCCGAAGACGAGCACCGATCCCGAAGTCAGTGTGGTGAGGCCCATCAGCGCCCGCAGCGTGGTGGTCTTGCCGGCGCCGTTGGGTCCGAGCAGCCCCACCACCTGATCGCGCTCGACCCTAAAGGAGATGTCCTGAGCCGCCACGAACCCATTGGCGTAGACCTTGCGCAGGTGGTCGACGACCAGCGGGCTCGCCGCTTCTCGCTCCTCCACGCGGCGGGTGCTCCGCTGGATTCGCCGCCGCCCCAGGACCAGCGCGACCACCGCCAGCACGAGCAACGCCAGGACCACACCGAGCAGGACCAGCGGCCAGACCGGGCTCTGGGTGGCGAGCGGTTGCCCCAGGATGGTCGGCACCACCAGGCCTCCCTGTAGAGCGACGGTGTAGGTGGCCGCTTGGGAGGGTCCCAGGTAGGCCTCGTCCGAGGTCGCGACCACGACCACCAGGCGATCGCCGGCGCCGAACTGGTGGACGATGGGCGCGAGGTGGATCGTCACCGGAGTCGCCCCGGCGAGCGTCGGTGCCAGCCCTGAGAGCCGCACTGGGGTGACGATGCCGCCGGGCAGGGTGGGCCTGGTCCCCGGAGGCGCGTCGTAGAGCTTCACGAAGACCACCGCCTGGCCGGTGGTGCTGGCGACGCGCAGGTGGATGGTGGGCGACCCCGAAACCAGCTGAGCCTGGCTCACGGGTGTCGACGCGAAGACCGCGTGCTGACCCGGAATGTCCACCGCACCGGCACCGGTCAACGCCACGGTGTTCGACTCGACGCCCGGGACGGTGGAGACCGCGGACGGGATTCCGTTGGGCGGGCTGGCGATCGGCTGCGGCGGCCCCTGGAGTTTAAGCGTCCGGGTCTGGTCGCCCTCGAGCCCTGGATAGCGGCCGGCCATCTCCTCGACGTCGGTCGGCGTCCCGCTTTCCGAGAAGCCGGAGATCCGGGAAAAGACGAAGCTGTGGCCGGGGCTCGGTCCCTGGTGCTTCAGGTAGTAGTCGAGCCACTGCAGGACGAGCCCGTTCTGAAGGTCTTGGTCCGACTGCGCGCCGCTGCCGCCGGAGTGACCGCCCGTGTACCAGGCCACGCGCACCGGAGTCCCGTTATGGGCGATGCCGCGTGCGTTGGCGTCGGCCTGAGCGAGCGTGAAGAGCGTGTCCGTCTCGCCCTGGATGAGCATGGTGGGCGCGTGGATCCGACTCAGCACCCCCGAAGGGCTGGAGCGGTCGAGGAGGGCGATCTGCGCCAGGGTCAGGTTTCCGGTCACGGTCGCCTGCTGGTAGAGCTGGCAGACGTCAGGAGCGAACCGCCCGCAGGCCGGACTCAGAGGGCTCTGGCCACCTTCCCCGAACAGGACGCCGACCCACGCCTTCTTGAGCACGCCGGTCTGGGGGTTGGCGTCGACCGCGTTCGGAAGCAGCGCGGTGGCCAGATTGTTCCAGGTGATCTCCGGCACGATGGCGTCGATGCGCCGGTCGTAGGCGGCGAGCAGGAGCGCCAGGGCCCCGCCGTAGGAGCCGCCGACCACACCCACCACCGGATCGTCCACGCCCTTGCGCTGGATCTCCGGCTGCCGGCCCAGCCAGCTCACCAGCTGGGACGCGTCCCGGATCTCCCAGTCCGGGCTGTCGAGGTGGATCTGCCCGCCGCTGCGCCCCATGCCCTGCGCCGACCAGGTGAGGACGGCGAAACCCTGCTGCGCCAGCTGCTCGGCGGTGCCGGCCACACTCTGCTTGCTGCCCCCCATTCCGTGGGCGACCAGGACCGCCGGGACCGGGTGCGCGGCCGACGCGCCGTCGGGAAGGAAGAGGGTGGTGTCGAGGGGGATGGGGACGTTCTGCTGGGGACCGGAGAGCACGGTCAGGTAGCGCGCGGTGGCCGTATAGCCGGTCGGCCGCGGGACCCAGTTCGCCAACAGGGCTCCCGCGATCACCACCAGCACCACCGCCGCCGCGATCACCCGCGCCCGCGTCGGCGCCGTCCGGGAAGGAAGGCGCGGCCACGGCATTCCGGTCTTTATAGCCCGCCCGCGCATCCACTCACGCCCAGCACTTCAAGCACCCGCCCCGTCGATCTCTCTACAAACCCGCCCTACCCCCGGCGTCGTAACCCCGGAATGTGGAAAAGCGCACCCGATAGCGCCCGCCTGCACCCTCACCCCGCGCAACACCCGTCACCACCCGCCACCCCCTGTTGAGCACGCGCAGGGGCCCTGTCCATATGCACCCAGCGGGCGCAAGCTCGGGCGCCCCCCGGGGTCCCCGCGGAACGGAGCTTGCGGAGTTTCGTGGGGTGGGAGCCCGAAGCGAGCCAGCACGACCTCTCACGGCGCCAGCCACTGCGGGCCCGGCAGGGATCGGCGGCAAGTGCCGCCGGGGGGATTGGGGGCGCCAGCCCCCAAGTAAGACAAATCGCACCCTCACAACCACCACCCACGGTGCTTACCCAGCCGTGCGCAGCTCGGACGCCAGTCCGAAGTCGCCCGGAGCTCCGCCGCGCGGCAACCCCCCCAAGTAAGACAAATCGCACCCTCACAACCACCACCCACGATGCTCACCCAGCCGTGCGCAGCTCGGACGCCAGCCCGAAGTCGTCCACACACTCAAAGCACCGCCGCCCCCACAAAAAAGCCCACCCCCCGTGGGGGGCGGGCTCGGGCGTGGGAATAGTCGTCAGTGCCCCGGCGGTGCTCCGTGCGCCAGTTGAGCCAGGAGCGGGAGGATGTTGGGGACGTCGGGGGTGCGGAAGGCGTAGAGGAACCCGGCGACGGTGCACGCGAGGCCCACCATGGTGGCCGCCCCCACGGCAGCCTTGAGCGAGCGCGACATCGGCGGGCGGGGCACCAGGCCGCCCGCGTTGCTGCCCAGACGCATGAGCATGGCCGCCCTGTCGATGCGGGCCTTGCCGGAGCGGGCGAGCGCGCCGAAGGCGCTCTCCGACGCCTCCACCGACAGCTTCCCGGTGCCTTGGTCCCGCACCCGCAGCGCGGCGGTGCCGAGGACGACACCTTGCCGCAGCTGACCGACCGCATAGTCGCGCACCTCCTTGGCCGAGCGCGCCCGCTGGAGCAGCAGTGCGCCCGGGAGGCACAGGACCCCAAGCCCGGCCGCGACCAAGAAGGTCGCGTCGAAGCCCTTGCCGGCCTGCTGAAGCAGGACGTCCTTGATCTGGGGCGGCAGGTTGAGGGCGGCCAGGCTGGCGGTGTTGCCGCCGATCGCGTGGCCCGGAACATGCGGCATGTTGGCGACGATCCGGTTGGTCAGGATCGTCGAGAGGACGGCGACGCCGATCGCCGCCGCGACCCGCTGCACGACGTTGGTGAGCGAGGTGGCGGCCGCCACCTGCTCCGGGCGCAGCGTCACGTAGGCGGCGGACATGGCGGGCATCATGGTGAAGCCCATCCCGATGCCTCGCGCGACCATCATCAGGATGATCACGCCCTCGCTGGTGTTCCAGGAGATGGTGGCCGTCCAGAGCGAGGCGGCGGTCAGGACCAGGACCCCGAAGGGAACGATCTTGCGCGCGCCGATGCGGTCGGTGAGAATGCCCGAGATCGGCATCATCAAGCCCGCCGCGATGCCCTGAAAGGCCAGGATGAAGCCAGACTGGAGCGTCCCCATGCCCTGGATCTGCTGCAGGAACAGCGGCATCAGGAAGACGGCGCCGAAGAGCGTGGCCGCGATCAGGAACACGAGCATCTGGGCGCCCGCGAAGCCGGAGTCCTTGTAGACCCGGATGTCGAGCAGGGGGAAGCGCTGCCGAAGTTCGACCAGCACGAAGGCGGTGAGCAGGACCACTCCGCCGACCAGCGGGCCCAGCACCTGAAAGGACCCCCAACCGTACTGTGCCGGCTGGCTCAGGCCGTAGACGATGCCGACCATGGCGGGGCAGATCAGGATCAAACCCAGCACATCGAGCGGAGTCCGCGCGGAGTGTTGGGGCCGGTCGGGCCGCAGGAAGAGAATCGCCAGGATGGCTCCGACAATGCCGATCGGAAGGTTGATGTAGAAGATCAGGCGCCAGGTGAAGTCCTGGACGAACCAGCCTCCGAGCAGAGGCCCAGCGATCGGCCCCAGCATCATCGGGATGCCGAGAACGGCCATCATCCGCCCCCGCATATCGGGGGGCGAGACGCGCATCAGAATGGTCATGCCGACCGGCATCAAGAGGCCGCCGCCGAGTCCCTGGATGACCCGGAAGAAGATCAGTTGAGTGTCGCTCCCGGCCAACCCGCAGAGGGCCGAGCCGCCGATGAAGAGCAGCTCGGAGGCGATGAAGACCCACTTGGCTCCGAGACGATCGATGAGCCAGGCCGAGAGCGGGATCACCGCCGCCAGCGAGAGCGAGTAGCCGGTGATGATCCACTGGATGGTCGTGAGAGAGGTGTTGAAGTCGGTCTCCAGCCGGGGCAGGGCGACGTTGACCACGGTCTGGTCGAGGATCGCCATGATCATGCCGAACATGCAGATCCCGGCCGCCACCCACATGTAGTTGCCCGTGGTGCGCCGCGGGGCGCCTTCGGTGCGCGCCGTAATCGGCTGTGTCGGTCCGGTGGGCGGCGCCGGCGGTGCCGGCTCAGTCCGAGGAGCGAGGGTGTCGGTCACGCGAGCTCCTCATCCCGCAGTGCCCGCGCCCGCACCGCCGCGCGGCCGGCGAAGCCGGTGGTGAGCACGATGGCGATGGCGCTGGCGAGGATCAGTGCGGCGCCCGGAATTACCGTGGCCCACGTCGCGTGGGACCAGGAACCGTTCGCGAGCGGCCAGCCGGCGGCGAAGGGCGCGATGACGGCCCAGACGCCGCCGATCAGACCGAGCACGAAGACGCCGGTCATCAGCAGATGACTTCGGAGTTCACCCAGGGGGTTCACTGGTCAACTCTCCTCCAGGTCGGTGCGTTGCCACCGGTGGGGGTGGAACCGCCCTGCGTGGGGCCGTCGGGCACGCTGGAAGGTGCCTGCGGCCGGGTGGAAATGCCATTCGGTACCGGCGCTCCCGCGGAGGTCGTGGAAGCGGGTGCGGCGGCGGGTTGAGCGGCGGCGGCCGGCGCCTGCCCAGGGGCCGGTGCCTCCAGGTCGGCGACCAGCTTGGTCGCGAGCTGCAGCAGCGCCCGGTCCAGGCTCTCCTGGTCGGCGTGCTCCTGCGCCGCGGCCGGCTCGGCGGCACGGACGCGGCGAGGCGGTGCCACCAATTGCACGATCTGCAGGGACGTGACGGCCAGGCCCACCAGGCAGAAGACGAGCAGCCCCAGGCCGGTCCCGAACGAGACCTTGGTCACGGTCGTCCAGTCGCCGCTGCCCTGCACGTTGAGCGCCCAAGGCATAAGCACCAGCCAGCCACCGGCAAGACCGGTCACCATCGACCAGCCGATGCCGAGCATCGTTCGTAGCGTCACGCGATTTCCTCCTCTCGGACGTTCAAGAAAGTGGTCATTGGACGGGCACCGCAGCCCCCGCCGCTGAGGGGGCGGTGGCTCCTTCGGTCTCCGCCTGCAATCCCTCCGCCGCACGGGCGAGGGCCCGCAGCCCTACCACCACCTGAGCGAGCTCGGCGGCGGTGAGGCGCTGGATCAACGCCTCCAGCACTTCCCGAGGACCCTGGCGCATCCGGTCAATGCACGCCGAGCCTCGCTCCGTGGGGTTTACCACGATGCGACGGCGATCGTCAGGATCTTGATGGCGGTTGGCGAGCCCCTCCTCGACCAGGCGGTCGACGATGGAGCTGGCGGCCGGCATCCCGATATTCAGGCGCTCCGCGAGGTGCCCGACGCTGAGGTGCCCGCTGTCGCTGAGCGTCATCAGCGCT
>CAWBPD010000014.1:0-32267 GCA_963790575.1 Candidatus Dormiibacterota bacterium
CGCCATGCGAGTGGGAATAACTGCCGTTCCGTGCGAAACGGGCGTTACTCGGGGTCGGACCGAGGTCAGCAGTCGAGGGCCAGTCCCAGCTGTTCGCTGACGGCAAGTGGGTGGGCGCGCAGCCCCCGGGCCCGCAGGTGGGCCGCCAGGTCCTCGGTGAAGCCGTGCACCGTGTACACCTGCTTCGCGCCCGTGCGTTCCACCACCTCCCAGAGCTCGGTGAAGTCGCAGTGGTCCGAGAACGGAAACGCGACGTCAGCTCCGAAGCGGGGCCAGAAGAACGGATCCTGCGCCCAACCCGAGACAAGTGCGGTGCGATGCCAGGGCAGGCGACGGATCGCGTCCTTTCCCGCCGGAGGCGCGATGACCACCCGATCCTCCAGCGGGGCGGCGGGGTCTAGCGGGATCCAATCCGGGAGCTTGGCACCGGCCCTCCCGTAGGCCTCTGCGATCGGGACGCAACGCTCCTCGAGCGCGAATCGGAATCCCAGCGGACCGAGCGCCAGCATCAGCTCCTGCGCCTTCCCGAGCGCGTTGGCGAGGAGGACCGGGATCACACCCTGCGACTGGGCGCGGCGGGTCCAGCCGACGATCGCCTCGAACACCAGCGCCGGCGGCGGGAAACGGAAGTGGGGGCGGCCGTAGGTGCTTTCGAGCACGAGCACGTCCGCGCGGGGAATGGGAGTCTGAGCCCCGTTCAATCGCCTCACCTTGAGGTCGCCCGAGTAAAGCAGCCGCCAACCGTCGTGCTCGAACAAAAGCTGCGCCGATCCCAGCATGTGGCCCGCGTCGTGCAAGCAGACGGTGGCGGTGGGGAGGGGGAAGGGCTGCTCCAAAGCCAGGACCGTCGTGCGGCGGGGCCGTCGAGGTGGGGTCAGCAGGTCGAGGGTGGCCTGGGTCAAAATCGCGTGCTCGTGCCGCCGCGCGTGGTCAGTGTGGGCGTGGGAGACGAACGCGCGGCCGCGCACCACCTGCGGGTCGAGCCAGAGGTCGTGCCCGACCAGCGAGACCCCGCGCTCCCAGGTGACAGGCGCCGCCCCCGACCAGGCGGCGGAGGGAGCGGTCCACGCGACGAGGGGACGCCGGGTGCGCCTCACAACCGGATGGCTCCCAGTTCGACGCGGTCGTGCATGGCGAAGAGGTGAGGAGGGACGTCGATCCCGACCTCGGCGAGCGCACCCGAAGGAATCCCGACGTCGCAGATCCACACGTCGCCGGCGTGGGCGGGACCCTCGCCGATGACCAGCCCCCGCTTCGGAAGGCCGAGGGTGGCGGTGAGCGCGGCGCGCACGGTAGGGCCCGCGGCGGCACCAGTGTCCGCGTCGAGGCCGGAGGGAACGTCGATCGAGATGACACGCCGGCCCGCGTCGTTGACTTGCTCGATCCAGGTGGCGACCACCCCCTCCGCGGGGCGAGTGATGCCGGTTCCGAGGAGCGCGTCGAGGAGGATGGTGGAGTCTCCCGGGCGGATGTCCGTGTCGATGGGGACGCCGCTCGACCGCAGTGCCTCCAACTCCAGCGCCGCGTCCCCGCGATAGGCGGACTCATCAACACAGGCGACTCCGGCCAGGCGCCCCCAGCGGTGGAGATGGCGCGCCGCCGCCAGCCCATCGCCGCCGTTGTTCCCCTTGCCGCAGACCACGTACGTGCGGCCGCGACAAAAGCGAGCGACCTGCCATCCGGCGGCCTCCATCAGCCAGGCCAGAGGGAGGTGAAAGCGCTCGGCGGCGAGACGGTCGACCTGGCGAGCCTCAGCGCTGGTCAGCGTGGGGAGCTGTGCGCTTGATGACAAAGGAGCAGTAGGGGTCCTGGCGGTGAATGGAACTGGTCTGACTTACTTCGACGTCGAGGAGTTCCACCATCAGGTGCGGCGTGATCGTGCACACCTGTGGATACTTCAGCGCCGTGTTGCGGAACGGACAGTTGTGGATCGAGACGCGGATCCCGTCCTCGGTCTCCTCCGCCTCGGCAAGCGTCCCCGCTCGGTTGATCCACCTCAGCAGACGATCCAGCTTCTCGCTGAATTCGAGGCCCTCCATGCCACGGCCGATGGTCGCGCTGTAGCGGAGGGCGATGCGGCGGAAGAGCTCGTCCAGGGTGTCGGGTCCGGCCATCGACTGCAGCTCGGTGAGAACCATGCTGGCCAGCTGCCCGTAGCGCTTGGGAAAGACACCGTCGGCGCGATCGGTGAGCGAAAACTCGAGCGACGGGCGTCCTCGCTTGTTGTGGACCGCCGCGCTGGTGACCAGTCCGTCGCGTTCCAGGTGGGTGAGGTGTTGGCGCACGGCGTTGGCAGTAACGCCCAGCTCGGCTGCGATGATCTCGGCGCTGGCGGGCCCTTTGCGCCGCAGGAACCCGATCAGATCCATCCGTGTCGTGCGGCCGGAAGCAACTGACGTCATGGCCGATTTCAGGAGGGTAGCACCCGCTGCAAGAGGGGTGACGGGCCGGAATGGATTTCTCAAGTAATTACTTGACAAAATCGCTCCGGTGGGTAGAATCTGGAGGTGCAGGACCAGAAGGGCGTGATCCGAATCACGGACTCGGGGGAAACGAAATGATCGAAGAAGCGAGCCTGGCCATCGACCGCGTTCGAGAGCGCGATCGGCGGGTGAGCCAGGCGAAGTACTGGCGGCGCAACACGATGCGCTACATCGACCAGCTGCTCAACGAGCTCGAGATGCTGAACCTCGCCGATCGCTCGGACGTCCCGACGCCGATCTCGACCGCGGTCGACAAGCTGATCGGCGAGGTCGACGTCAGCTCCCTCGCGGCCCAGCCGCGCACAAATGTGGCGGAGACGATGGACGTGCTGTTCGAGATCCAGGACGTCCTGATGTACAACCAGATCGAGGACGAGTAGCCGCACCTTGTCCGAGCCCGGGCTCCGGCCCGGGCTTTTTTGTATTCAAAAGCAGCGTCTTTGAGCTTTCCCGCCGCGCCTGTGACCTCTTGACGACGATCGCACTTAGATAGTACAGTAACCCAGGTTTGAGCGTAAAACTCGTATCGAAGACGGAGCCCCCCTCCGCAATCTCGCGGCTGGTGTCGGACTACCTCCTGGACTGCGCCGCACGAGGCCTCTCGCCGAAGACCCTGCGGGTGACTTACCGCTATCCGCTGGAGAGGGTGCTGCTGCCGTTCTGCGAGCGCGAGGGCATCGATGACGTGGCCCAGCTCGACCAGCGGGCCCTGAACCGGCTCTCCATCCAGCTACAGGAGGGCGTGGGTGCCGCGCGAGGCAAGCCGCTAAGCAAGTACAGCGTCAACTCCTACCTCAACGCGATCAACGTCTTCCTCGGCTGGGCAGAACGGGAGGGCGCCGGCGGTCGAGCGCGAGCGAGGACTCCGCGCCTGCCTAAGCGGGTGATGGACGTCCTGACCCGGGAAGAGATCGCCAAGCTCGAGGACCTCGCCCGCTCCGACCGGGACGCGCTCATCGTGCGCGTCCTGTCCGAGACCGGGCTGCGCGCCTCAGAGCTCCTGGGGATCCGCATGCGGGACCTGACCCAGAGCGGCCCTCGGACCATGGTCAAGGTCCTCGGCAAGGGCTCGCGCGAGCGGCTGGTGCCGGTCACGCCGTCGACCTTCCGACGGATGCGGCGTCTGGGCCGCCACCTGGAGCCGGAGCAGCACCTCTTCCGAACGCTTAAGCGCGACCGCACGGGCCTCGACCGTCCGCTCTCCTACGCCGGCCTGGAGCAGATGCTGTACAACCTGGGCGACGCCGCTGACCTCGGGAAGCCCGTGCGGCCGCACGCTTTCCGGCACGCGGTCGCCACGTTCCTGCTCCAGCAGGGAATGAACCCGATGCTCGTCGCCGAGATGCTGGGCCACACGTCGCTGCGGATGATCCACCAGCACTACGGCCACCTAACATCCGGTGACGTCTACAATGCGCTCATCAAGGCGCTGCGGCCCGATGGTGAGTAAGTGCGGTGCCCACCCTCGACCTGGGCCTTTCGGCGTTGGCGGTGTGGCGGATGCCAAGCCACCGAACGGTGCAGCGACGGCTAGAGGACCTTCGAGACCGCCCAGCGGATGTCGTGCGTGTAACGAATCGCACCCGCTGGTGAGAATCCCTTCCATACCACCTATACGAGACTCGGAATTCAGGCCAGCTTTCGAGCGGCATCCAACCAGCGGCCCGGTTCGCGGATGGTTCGGGTTGCGAGACCGTGCGAATGCTAGGTGTCGGCGCGCTCCCGTGGAACATGGCCACGCAGCCCTGACAGGTTGTCTCGCGAGTCGGGATGGAGATAGGCGAGTTTTGGCGACCTGACCGGGCCAATGCTCCGCCGGGTAGCGCTCAGGTGACCGGCGATGGGAAACCGGGGAACCCCGACCGCCCGCGGGGTGACTTTCGATAGCCTCGCCCCAAGGCGAAAGGATCGCTACGATATCACCGCTCGCGCGGGACTGAGGACGGCCAGACGAAGACGATGACGTGCATTGAGTTTGAGGATCTGACAGGGCGCTTCCTCGGGTTCTACAAGGCTGCAGCTGAGCAAAATCCCGATTCCGAAGCCCGTTGGAAGCTTTGGCAGGCGCGCTACAACTTTGCACCGCTCCCGCCGACGGCCGAGCGTGACAGGCGGGCGCGCGAGCTCCTGGAACTAGCCTGGCCCCGCTATCGCGAGAGGCTGGACCGGATAGGAGCGAATGCAGCCACGGTCCGGACTCAAGTACAACCACTGCTCGGCGCGGTTCGCGACCAGCTTGGCTACGGCGGACCCATCACCGTCCGCGTGATCCTGTTCGTGGGCATGCTGGACGGCAATGCCTTCGGGTACCGCCGAGACGCTGAGTGCGTGGTGGCTATCCCAGTGGAGGGCGCCGATCAGCAGATTCCGATGGCGCTGGTGCATGAACTCTCGCACGCCGTCCACGGAGTGAAGGCGAGGTTGTCGGAGGGATGGGTTCGCAGCGTTGGGGAATTCGTCATACAAGAGGGACTCGCCACGCGCACGACGCAGGCCGTCTTTCCCGGGCGGGCACCCGATCGCTACCTCGATACCGACGGGGAAGTCACTCCGTTGACCGCTGGAGCGGACGGACTTTCGTGGTACGAAGCCTGTCGACGATCCCGGCTGGCGATCCTGCGGGGCGTACGCGGGAGTGTGGCCAGGTGCGACGTGGAGGCCGTTCAACGCTTCCTCATCGGTCCTGGGCCGAGCGGGCTACTGAGGGAGGCCTACTACGCCGGATGGGAAATCGTTGGAGCCCTTCTTGGGTCAAGCTGGACGCTGAGCACCATCGCGGCCAAGAGGCCCGAATCGTTGCCCGCAGTTGCGACGGACGGAATCCGGCTAGCCCTTCGGGCGTGACCCAGTCACGTCCGGCGAGCCGCTTGCTATGTTGCGGTTCGGGCTTCTACCCGCCGGACCCCTCGGATGCCGGGGTCTTGCGAGGCGCCATCACTTGCCGGGCTAACTCCAGCCCGGTCGAACAGGAGATCTGGATTGGCGGCGCGACGGTCGCAGACGGATCCCGCTGCGGATCCGTCAGAACTCCAGTGTGTGAGCGAGATCGGGTGTCCGCCGCGCCCAGGTGGAGAGACGTTCATGCCAGTGGCGAAGTCGTTGCCTTGCTGATGTCGGGATGGTGGTGTCCACTGCCCACCGTTCCCACTCCCCGCTGCTCAGCCAGCGGAAACACCCCACCATCCGGTAGGCCAGCAGCAAATCGGCGGGCACGGTCCGCCCGTAGCCGGCGAAGAAAGCGTGAGGTAAGCCTTCCCCACCGCCGAGGTAGACATGCTCGTCAAGAGCAGAGAGCTCGGCCAGCGGATAGCCGACGGCCGGAAAATCCCAATCAATCAGGGTCACCGCGCGCTCCCCAACGATGATGTTGAGCAGGTTGGCGTCTCCGTGGATCAGGCACGGAACCTCGCTGCGAACTTCTGGACCGCGGGCGCGGATGAAGGCACGCAGATGGTCCACTGCTGGAAGCACCTCTGACTGGTGCTCGGCCAGCCACGGCCGGGTCTGGTCGGTATCCGCAATCAACTGCCCTACAGGGTCTGTCGGCTTCAGCACAATCGAGTCCGGGTTGACCTGCCCCTGCAACGGTGTTGGAAACCGGACGGCGTGCACTCGGGCAAAGGCGTTACCGGTCAGGGCCCAGGTCCGGTCAGCGACCTGGTCGCTCGCTACCAGCTCGGCCAACTGGCGACCCGGTACGAAGTCGACCAGGGATGCCTCATCGCAACTAGCCGCGAGCAGGCGAGGCGCCCCAACCTCCTGGATCTTGAGAAATGCGGCCCGCGGCGTTGGATCGGCATGTTGCACGCGGCTCTCGCGCAGCACCACTTGCCGCCCATCGGCCAGGGTTGCTTTGGTCAGCACGTTGTCCAGACCGTCGCACTTCGCGCCGACCGGCTCCGTCGACACGACCGCCGGCAATCCCTGCGGCCGCGACGAGTTGGTCAAGGACGACGATGCCTGACACGGCAACGAACGTACCTCGTTCAGCGGCGGGTGCTCGCTCCCGCCGGGGAGCCGCACCAGCAACCGCCTCACAAGCCGATCCTTCAGCGTTCCGCTCCTGTGCTCGGTCGATAATGGTCGCCCGATATCTCAGGGGACCATTCTGCCGACGCTGCACGAAGGGTTGGTCATCCTTCGCTCCGTGCGTCCGGAGGATCGGCTCGATCCGGACTTCCTGCACAATCTCGCGGGCGCCGAACGCCTCGCCTGCGACCGTTTGACCGAAGAAGATGCAAACAATTGGTATGAGCTCCAACTCGACGGCCTCCACTGGATCATCCAGTGGAATGGGAACGCCGTCGGGAACGCCGGCTTCTCGCGCTTGGGCAAGCGGCACCGTTACGCGACGTATCACATCGGCATCTGGGCTGCCGATGCACGCGGACATGGAGTTGGCACCGCAGCGACACGAATGGTGGTCCGCTACGCATTTGAGGCGATGGGCTTGCATCGTGTCGATCTGCTCGTCCTGGAGACAAACGTCCGGGCGATTCGCTGCTATGAACGATGTGGCTTCGTTCGCGAGGGAGTCGAAGCGGAGACTGCACTTGTTGACCGCCCTTGGGTCAGTGACCTGCGCATGCGGATCCTCGAGTCTGAATATGGGCGCCCCGTCGACGGAGGCCCCGCAACGGCCACTTGAGCCCCGGCGATCTCGGTTTCAACTGCTGACCTCCGGCGCTTCCGCACGCTGAAAGGACAAATATCCCCTTGCGGGCGCTCACTTTGGCGCGAACGATGCCGAGTCGGAGCCAAGCGGTCGAGCTGGCAGGTCCCAACGGAGTGAAACGCCGTCGACCACAAGCGGTCCGGGCAGTCGATGGGCAGGGCCCCATGGAGTCTCCTCCAGGTTCGGTGGCATGATCGGGTCGGCCGGTTCGAGCGGCTCCTCGACGGACTGGGTGCGTCCGTGGTCGATGAGGAGCCTCGCCGTGCGCGCCAGCGATGTACGCCAACGGCTGCCGACGCCGTGCTTTTCGCGCTCGATCAGACCGCCGATGACGGAAGCGGCCATCAGGTAACCGGTGGCCTGGTCGAGGGCCTGAACCGGCAGCGGCGTGGGCCGGTCGGTGCCAAACGCGGCCATGCCCTCTGCGGCGATTCCCGAGCTCATCTGGACCAGGCTGTCGAATCCACGCCGTCCGTGCCAGGGGCCACTCCAACCGTAGGCATCAAGGCTGACATCGACCAGCCCGGGGCGGCGACGCTCGCGCTCGTCGCGGCCCAGCCCAAGGGCCTCAAGGGCCCCGGGGCGATAGCCATGGACCAGCACATCGGCCTCCCGGAGCAGCGCCCACCACCGCTCTCGTTGCTGGGCTTCATGGAGATCCAGGCGGGCGCAGTGCTTGCCCAGGGTGACTTCCAGGGCGAGCCCGGCCTCGTCCCAGTCGGGGGGATCGATCCGTAGTACGTCTGCTCCCCAACCGGCCAGCAAGCGCGTGCCCACCGGCCCGGCGAGGACTCGCGTCATGTCGAGGACCCGCAGGCCGGCCAGCGGTTGCCCGCCATCCACCGGACGCCAGTAGCCCTCACCTCTGCTCGTCGGCTCGCGGTAGACCAATGGCTCCTCGGCGACGACCTGGCCCTGCGGGTGGGCTTCCCACTCCCTGCGAGACCGCATGGCCGCTGCCGCACCACCCGCCTCGACCACTGCAGTCTCCAACTCTTCGACAGCCCACTTGGACACTGCCTGGCCGACGAGACCACCGTCGGCTTGCACGCCGAGAACCGCCAGAGCAGCCGCCCGATGGCGCGGGGCATTCGTGTGCAAACGGACCCAGCCATCCTCGCCCAGGTAGTCACCCGCCACCGGGTCCCAGGCCGGCGGCGGTTTCCAACCAAGAGAGCGGGCTGACGAGGTGAACCAGTGGGAGGCGAGAGCGCGGTCGACCACCACGCGAGGCTTCCCTGCTCCTCGGACGGCCATCAGCACGGCCACGCTCGCACCGGCCGCACCAATTGATGCAATGGCTAGGTCGGTCACCGCAAACGCGGATCTCAATCGTCCTCTGCCGGTGATGGTCAGCGGTGTTTCGCCCAGGCCGAGGCACTTCAGGATCTCCCCCAGCATTGCTTCCATCGGTTCGGGCACGACCTCATCCTGACAAACGCGCATCCCCCGCACACGGCGGAAGTAGCGGCCTTTTCGCCGCTCGGTACACCGGATGTGCTTCCCGGTGATGGATCCGCTTGCGGACGCCCGTCGGGGCGACTCGCTTGACAGTTCGGCTTGCGGACGCCCTCCGGGTGGCTCGGTGCCGATCCGCTCAGGCGCTCCGGGACGAGTCAGCAGACCGCGCTGCGGCGTAGAGATCGCGGAGAAGTGCCCACTCGGCGCCGTGGTGGATGAGCTCTTCGACCACGTGCAGCACGAACGAGCGCCGGGTGTCGCGGCCGTAGCGGCCGGCGATTTCTCCGATCGGGAGACTCAGCGACTCGTCGGTGGTGCCTGCGAGGACCGTACTCCACGCCGCGTATGCACGATCCAGTGCAGCAAGCGCATCGGCCGCAGTGCCCGGTGCGTCGGTTCGCGTCCGAGTTGGAACTGGCTGCCAGCCACGGCCCGTTGACGTTGGCGATATGCGTGAGCCGCCACGCGAGCGTGGTGAAGAACCGGTTGTCGCCTTCCCGCGCGGGGCCATCCCAGCGAAACACGCCTTCGTCGTCAGCCCGAACAGTCAGGCAGCCCGGGACCGGCTCCCCACAGATACTCAGCGTCGACCAACCCTTCCATTCGCTGCCGAAGCCGTCCCCAAACGTAGTCGGATAGCCCCACGATGTCGTCGCGTGCTGAGCCCATGCGCCCAGCATCCCACCCCCGTCGGGAAGCCTCCGAAGCAGGGTCCGCTTCGGGCGCGCGGTATTCGCCGGGCCGATCGTGTTATTGGGGCCCACGGCACGTTCTGGGCCGCGCAGATGCCGGCGCTCAGGGTGCCTCCCCGACCGGTACTACTCGTGGATGCTTGAGTCTCAGGTAACCCGAGACTGCAGGATGTCGGCATGGACGATGAGCTTCTGGAAATCGGTCAGTTCTCGGCGGCGAGCGGGCTGACCGTGGCTGCGCTCCGACACTACGACGAGGTCGGGGTCCTCAAGCCCGCCGAAGTGGACCCGAAGACCTCTTACCGCCGCTACCGCCGCAACCAGTTGGCTGAGGCAGGGATCATCTGCCAGTTACGAAGTGTAGATCTGCCCATCGACGAGGTCAGATCCGTCCTCCGGGCCGACGATGCGGGAGCTGTCCGCGACCTGCTGATCCGTCACCAGGGGCGGCTGGCCGAACGGGCCCACACCCTCGAGCGAATGATCGAAACCTCCCACACTTACCTGGACCGCGGCGTGCCACCTCGCCCACCAGCCGCGAGGCGCGCCCAGTTCAGATCATGCTCGCCGTACAAGATCGTGACCGTCTCGTCGACTTCTACCGGACAGTCTTCGGGTGGGAGTTCAACGACGGCATTTCGTCGTTCACGCTTGGCGCCTACCACACGTCGTCCTTCTTCCTGGTCACGATCGAGAACTGGAACGTGGGCAACCCTGCGTGCTTCGGGCTTCTGGTCGATGAAGTTGATTCCGTGCACCGACGTGCCGTCGAGGCGGGCGCCACCGAGATCAGCGAGCCTGCCGACTATGCGCGGAAGCCGCGAAGTTCGGTCATCGACGATTTGAGTGGGAACCGCATCCAGCTTGCGCAGGGTTGAGCCGGGCCGCCTGTGCCCAGTACCACGGACCCGAGGTCAAGTTCCGGCAGCCACGACAGAACGTCATCCTGGGCCATTTGGTGATCCCTCTATCGGGCACGCACCCGCGATCGCTACGGTGATCGTCGTGCACCACCGAGATGCCGATCAGTTGTCCGAACTTGATCCGAAACGTACGCGCTCGCCTGTTTGGTCAGGTGTCCTACCGACTGGACAGGCAGAAGTCCCGTTTCGAGATCGAAACGGGACTCGGACATTCACGCACCCTCACCCTCCCCTCGTTCCTCGGTTTCTTCGAAAGGCTGAGGTGCGTGAATGTCCGAGTATTGGAGTGTTGGTTTGGTTGGTTCGTTGTGTTCTGAGCGTCTGTTGTGATCTGGCTGTTGGTGTCGGGTGGCTTGGTGTGGCCAGCGGGTGAGCAATTGTAGTGCGCTTGTCGTGTTGCATCACGGGCAGCGGTCCGGCCGATGGGTCACGAGCGCGTGACCCGGAGAGTCGAGCCTGGTCGCGGCTGCACCGGCCGTCAAGGCTGCCCTTCGGCGCTTCGCGGCCTTGACTGCCTCCGCGCGGTGCCACATGGGTTGCCGGGCGACCGGCGGATCGAGTTGATCACAGGTGCCTCGTCGCGCGGCGCAGCGCTTGGTGACCGGCGGTAGCATCAAACGCCATGGCGACCGATCCGAGCCGGCACCCGCTCGACGAGGAGATCGAGAAGATCTTCGAGGCCAACCCTGGCTTGCGTGAAGAGTTGGACGAGGCGGTACGCGAGATCGAGCGTGGCGAGGCGGACCTGGTCGACCACGAGGAGGCGCTCCGAATCATCGGTCGCCGCAGGAATGTCTCCCGCTGAGCCCCCAGCGCCCGTTTCGGATCCTGTGGCGCAGACGCGCGCTGACCCACCTGGCGACGCTCTCTGAGCGCGCTCCTGGACAGGCGGAGGCGGTCGTTGACGCAGTCGAGTGGCTCGCCTGGACTGGGATGGCCAACCTCGGGCGCGCGGTCGGCCGAGGCTCCCGATACTGGCCGGTGCCTCCCCAGGGAGTGTTCTACCGGGTCGAACGCAACGAGCTCATCGTGCTCGCCGTCCGCGACGCTCGCCGCCGCACACAACCTTGGTGACCGACGCCGAGAGCCCTTTCAGGACCTTCATCCACCTGCTCTCGGGTTACCGCTGGATGGCCTTATCGCTAGCAAATTCGACCGATTTCGAGTGCTCGCCGACGACCACGCTTAGAAGCCTCAATACACCAGGTCTGTGCACTTAGTTCGGTTACTTCGAGTTCAAAAAAAATCGGTCGAACACATCGTTGAAATTGCATCTCCTGTGTACAACCAGATCGAGGACGAGTAGCGGCACCTTGTCCGAGCCCGGGCTCCGGCCCGGGCTTTTTTGTATTCACCGAGCGTGATGCCCTGATCATCCGGTTGCTCTCGGAGACCGGGCTCCGCGCCTCCGAACTGCTTGGCATTCGAATGTGCGATCTGACTCAGCAGGGGCAGCGCACGATGGTGAAGGTGCACGGCAAAGGCTCGCGCGAGCGGTTGGTCCCGCTCGCCCCGGCAACGTACCGTCGGATGCGCCGGCTGGGACGCCGGCTCGATGAAGACCAGCACCTCTTCCGGACCCTGAAGCGCGATCGGACCGGTGCCGATCGGCCGCGCCGGCTAGTAGCAAATGGTGGTGAACCTCGGTGAGGCCGCCGGCGTGGAGAAGCCGGTGCGGCCGCACGCGTTCCGGCACGCTGCCGCCACCTACCTCCTGCAGCAGGGGATGAACCCACTGCTGGTCGCCGAGATGTTGGGCCCAGTTCGCTCCGCATGATCCAGCAGCACTACGGTCACCTGACCGCGGGGGATACCTACGACGCGTTGATCAAAGCCCTTCGGGGCGATCGGGCGTAGGCAGCGCATCGATCCCCAGACGCTGGCCACACGGACCGCGACGGGTCGAGCGGACACCGGTAGGTGATCGCGCAACCAGAGTCCGTGCGCCGCCGACGAGAGCACCGGCAGCCCCGACTCCGCATTCAACCTAGGACGTGCCGGACGGGCATGCGGATCGATCCGCTGAGGAGTGGTCCGGCGAGGCGCCCCGCCGGGCGTCCGGAAGCGGAACGACGAGCGGACGCTCATCGAGGTCCGAGTGGACCAGCCACACGATCCCGAGGGTCATCATCGCTATGCCGAGCCGCCCGACGCAGGCAGCCGAGAAGAAAGCTGCCGCGCCGGGCGTAGCCAACGGTCAAAATCGCCTAGAACCATGACGTCCGCGTAGAGCGGGGGACGCGCCCTGCGCCAGTTCCGTCACCGGCCGATCCCCAGCTGATTCAGCGGTCGTAGACGTCTCGCCGATGGCCGAGCGTGACAACGACAACCAGGAGGACGTCGTCGGCGATCGTGTAGATGATCCGGTAGTCGCCCACACGCACCCGCAGGCCAGGTCGGCCGCGCAACGCGCGCGCACCTGGGGGACGCGGGTCATCGGCGAGCAACGCGATGGCGCCCTGGATACGGGGACGAACCTGCGAGTCGAGCTTTCCCAGCGCCCGGACCGCGGCCGGGCGCAGCTCGATCCGATACCGGTTCACTCCCAGCCGAGATCCGCCTTGACCTGCTCCCAGGGGATGTTGGGGCCCTCCTCCGCCATCGCCGCGTCGAACGCTTGGGCATCCTCGGCGTCCTCGAGCGCGGCCACCAGGCGGGCATACCACTCCGGACTGATCAACACAGCTGCCGGGCGCCCGTAACGCTCCAGGAACACTGGTTCCGTTCGCGCGCGGTCGACTGCATCCGGCAGGTTCTCTCGCGCTGCGCTGATGTTGATCGTCGCCATAACCGAATCGTACAACTTCCCGTGATTCTCGTACGACAACGGGACTATATGCCCGGATGGGCGGTCGAGGCGGAGACGATTCGCCTCGCTTTGGGCGCGGCGGGGCTCCTCGAGCGGCGCCGGCGCTGATGCTCTTTGCGGGTCGGAGCCGCGAACCAGGTGCGGCCGCTCCGGCCGATCGGCGCCCCCGGTGTCGCCGGGGAACGCCGGGGAACGCCGGGCGGTGACTCCGGGCCGCGTGTCGCGGCCTCATGGTTCCTATGAGCCCCACCCGGGCATGCAGGGCGCACGCAGGAGGGTCGCTGTGTGAGACGGACCCGCGGCCTCGATGAGCTTGACAGGACACAGGCGGTCACGCGGAAGTTCCCTTGGTCGTGACCTGTCAGGGCTCTGGTCCCTCGCCGCCGCCCGCAGTGGCTGAGGGCGGCGGCTCGTCAAACTCATCGTGACGGCGGTACCAGAACGACCATGGCGCCTGCGGCCAGCCCTCGGGTACGTCTTCGTCGTCGCCCTGCCCGCCGTATGGCGTGAGGGAAAACAAGCTCCAGATGCTGCCGATGCTCTGGACCATCGGCCCGTGCTGGAGGAAATAGGTGCGGTAGACGTCCTCACCGTCGCGCATGAAGACATTGAGGCCGAACCACTCGTCGACCCCGAAGTCGGCCGAGAAGCGCTCGGTGCGAATCGTGTACCAGGGCACATCAGTCCAGCCCATTCGCTCGGCGTACCGGCGTAGGTTCGGTTGGGGTGCGGGGGATGCCATTGCGAACGTGATGTCGCGGGCATGGAGGAGCCCGAGCTTGGGGATCCCGTCTGCAAAGGACGAGCAGCCCACGCACCCGGCGTCCGGCCAGCCGCCGACGCCCTCCTCGAAGTAGAACCGGTAGAGGATGAGTTGATGGCGCCCGTCGAAGAGCTCACGCAGTGACCGCAGTCCGTCAGGGCCTTCGAAGCGGTAGTCACGCTCGACCCGTACCATCGGCATGCGCTTGCGGGCGGCAGCGAGCTCGTGCATCTCGGTGGCGACCGCTCGCTCCCGGTCGGTCATGGCCGCCAGGGCGGCCTCCCACTCGGTCTGGCTAACGACGGGCGGGCGGGCAGGGGGCGTGATCATGGCTAGGTCATGGTAAAGGATGTATGTGGACACCGTCCACAACGTCGCCACCCTGGTGGCGGGCGCACCGGCCGCCCTCACCGGCGCCGAGCTCCCGCTCGCGGATATCTGGGGTGGCGAAGCGGTGCGGTTCGAAGAGCGGCTAAGGACCGCGACCTCATGGGATGACCGCTTCCGGATTGCGACGGACGCGCTTGGCCGCCGGCTGGACAGCCACCACGCAGTCGATGAGGAGTCGCCGGCGCCTGGTGGCTCACCAGCCGTGCCCGCGGTCTGGCGCGCGTGGACCGTGTCGCGGACGCGGTCGGCTGGAGCCGCAAACGGCTCTGGTCCCGCTTCGCTTCCAGCTCGGGCTCACCCCAAGGAGGCCACCCAACTCGTGCGTTTCGACCACGCCGCCCATCTTCTGGCCGCCCGCCACCATCCCGCGGCGGTCGCGGCCGAGAGCGGATACGCAGACCAGTCCCACCTCCACCGGGACGTCAAAGCCATCACAGGAGCGACTCCAACCGCAGTCGCCCGGGCGCCGTGGCTCGCGATCGACGACGTCGCCTGGCCCTCGCTCACCCTTGACGCGGGAGCGTGATCGTGACCGGGATCTCGCCGATTGCAATCGTGATTTCCTGCCTGCCCCGTCGGCCGTCAGGGTGCCAAGGTCCCGTCCGCCGCCCGAGATGCTGGTCGATCCTCTCCCGGCAGAGGTCGGGAGACAGTGTGCCGGTGTCGAGGTGGAGCAGGTGGAGCGTCGAACCGATCAGCGCCGGGAGCTCGGCGAAGCGCTGGTCGATCGTTTGCAGGCGGCTCTCACTGAAGTATTGGTCGGGCCGCTTACGGTAGCGCCGGTGCAACGCGGACCTCCCCATGGTCAGGACGATGAGGTGGAGATCCGGCACGTACTGCAGCGTGCTGATGATCGGACGGACGTAGTCGTCCGCATCACGCGTGTACGCCCACATGCTGACGAAACTGCGGTCGAGGATCACGCCGGCTCTGGTGGCGGCGAGCAGGCCGACCGTGGCTTTCGCGATGGCGATCGTCTCGGCTCGCTCGTCACGCCCCTCCCAGCGGATCTTCACGACTGGCAGCCGGAGCGCGTCCGAATAGTGCCGGGCCAGCGTGCTCTTACCGGCCAGATCAGCTCCTTCGAAAATGAGGACCATCGCACTCGACACGCTGGGGGCGGCTGCGCACTCATGGTAGGGCGACAGCCGCTGGGCGCCCGACTCGGCGAGGGGCCGGGCCCCCGTGCCCCTCATATCGTCGGTGGGAGCCCGAACTTGCCCAGGAGGGCAGTGCCGAAGGTGGTGATCTCCCGGATCCGCCCGCCCTCGATGCGGAGAACGTCGACCTTGAAGGCCCGGAACAGCGAGTCGCCGGGGCGGCGAAGGTAGCTGACCGCGGCCGGCATGCGATTGGTGCGGGTCGGCCTCAGCGCCCAGTCGCCGTCGCGGTCCTCGCCGAAGGCACGCTCCAGGAGCGGCGTCAGCCCGTCCAGGCCTTCGAATCGGTAAGGGTACGGCGGCATCGCCACCTGAATGTTCTCGGCGGCGATAGCAAGGACGGCCGCGGCGTCGCAGCGCTGGTGGGCTTCGATGAAGCGATCCAGGATCGCCAGCTCCTCCTCTTTGGCGCTGCCCATCGTCCACTCCTCCCGCCGCTCGGGCAGGTGCCGATGCATGGTGGCTCGTGCCCGCTGCAGCGCGCTGTTGGCGGCCGACACGCTGGTGCCGAGGAGCGACGCCGTTTCGTTCGCCGACCAGCCGAGTACGTCGCGCGCGATCAGCGCGGCCCGCTGGCGGCTGGGCAGCAGCTGGAGGGCGGCCAGGAAGAGCAGCTCGATCGTCTCCCGCTCGACCGCCGCGCTTTCCGGCCCAGTGGTATGGGCTTGGTCGAGCATCTGATCGGGATACGGCTGCAGCCACGGCACCTCGGTCATCGAGGACAGGTCGACCGGCCGCCTCGTCCGGCGCCGGGAGACGTCGACGCAGACGTTGGTCGCGATGCGGTAGAGCCAAGGCCGCATGCTGGTGCCGTCGAAGGCCTCCCGGCCCCGCCAGGCGCGGAGCAGGGTCTCCTGCACGGCATCCTCCGCCTCCTCGTAGGAGGCGAGCATGCGGTAGCAGTGCAGGTGGAGCTCGTGGCGGTGTCGGTCAGTGAGCTCGGCGAACCCATCGCTCCCCGCGACCGCCGGAGCCCTGGGCTCCATCACACCCGTTCCGACGACGAGCGCTCCGGATTCCCGTGGCGCACCTCCTGCACCGCCCAACTGTTCCCGTCCGGGTCGGCGAAGAAGATGTAGGAGCCGAAGTCAGCCCGCTGGGGATCGGGTCCCGGCGTCGGGCGGCCGCCCTCGAAGTGCTGAATCCCGCTGGTCTCGACACCCCGGCCGGCGAGCTCGGCGTAAGCGGCCTCGATGTCGTCGACGACCAGGTGCAGCCCTTTCACTGAGCCTGGCTCGCCGTCGCCGAGACCGACCCCGAACGTGATCGAGCAGGCCGAGCCGTGCGGCGTCAGCTGCACGACCCGAAAGCTGTCCCCAGCGCGATGGTCCACGTCCAGGTGGAAGCCGACCCTCTCCAGGTAGAACTCCTTAGCGCGGTCCACGTCGGCCACCGGCAACAGAACCACCTCCAGCTTCCAGTCCATCTCCGTTCTCCCTAGAACTCGATTTCGGGGGTCGACTACATCGGGGTCGGACTCTGCGGCGCGCCTGGCCGCCTCCTCCCCCCGGCTATGGTCGCCCATGTTCAGCCATACAACGACCTCCGCGGCGAAACTCATCGTTGCGGCGATGAGACGGCCCGGGTCTTCCGGGCCCTCGGCGCCGGCGACGACGACCAGCATCAAGCAGACGGAGTAGAGGTAGAGGCGCCGGAGCACGGCCAGCGACACGACCGTCACCGAGGCATACAACGCCACGTCGGATCGGGCGCTGATGGGCCTGCACTTCACCTTCAAGGGAGCTCCCTCGACGAGCCGGGAGTGATCGCCACCCTGCAAGAGGACAGAACGCAGCTGTGAGCGCGCGCTGCAGCCTGCCGTTCTGGCGCCCACCATCACGACCCGACCGTCAGGCAATTCGAGATCACCAAGGAGGGGATCACCCTGGTCACGGGCGGGGAATCGCTGGCCGTCTAGCGTCCGTAAGACCTACCGTCCTGCGAGCGACCCTCCGATGCCGCCGATCGAGAAGTAGCGGTTGAGCGCGACGAAGATGATCACGGGCGGCAGCATCATGATCACGGCATAGGCGGAGCCGACGCCGCCGGAAGGGCCGTAGAGCTGCAGGCCCAGGGGGAGCGTGTAGTTGCCGGCGGAACGAATGAAGACGAGGACCACCACGTAGTCGTTCCAGGCCGTCAGGAACGCGAACACAGCGGTTGAAAGAAGGCCGGGCAGCGAGTTGCGGAGCACCACCCGCACGAAGCCGCCGAAAACGCTGGCGCCGTCCACCCAGGCTGCCTCCTCGAGCTCGATGGGAATCGAGTCGTAGTAGGCCCCCAACATCCACACCGCGGCCGACATCGTGAGGCCGATATAGATCGCGGTCACGCCGGCCAGGTCGTCGACCAGCCCGATCCTGACGAGGAGGAAGAATAGCGGGATCAGCGCCACCACCACGGGAAGCGACTGGAGGATGAAGAGGGCCAGGGAGAACCCGGAAACGAGCGCGCCGCGGCCACGCGAGAGGACATACCCGGCGGGGGCGGCGAGCGCGACTACGACCACGACCACGACCAGCGTGACCAGCACGCTGTTGCGCAGCCAGACGACGAACGGGGTGCGGAACAGGATCACGAAGTTGACGAGCGTGGGCCCCTGGAAGTGGTTGTCGAACCCGAATCGCAGCGAGTGGTAGACCACGACCCCAACCGGAATCACCGCGATCGCGGTCACGATGAGCGTGGCCAGAAACCGCCACCACTGGCCCTGTTTGGAAGGAGTCGTCATGTCGCCGACAGGCGATCTTAGCGGCGTCAGGTCACATTGCCAGCGTTGCAACGCCAACCAGCCCCGCAAGGCGTTACGACGCTAGCGATCGCACCTCACGCTTCGGCCTGCTTAGGCTCCTCCTCGTTCCAGGGCTGGCGGAGCAGGTCCTCGAGTATCTTCACGTGGCCCAGCGCCGTGCGCTCGCGGGTTCGTTGCATCGGGTCTGACGAGGAGGCCGGCCGCATGATGGCGTCGAACCTCGGCCACCAGCGCTGATCAGCGGCAAACCCGTTTCGCAGCTCGTGCCCCCCGAATGCCGGCGATCGGGGCCCAGCGCACGCCCTCGGGGCCCCGAGTGCCGGCGATCGGGTGGCGGCCCTTGTGGGGAGCGGCTCGCCTGGGGCCGAACGGCCCGGGATGGTTCGTGACGGATCCGGTGGGCGGCTACCCCCTGGCCCGCTCCCCGACGTTCCCGACCCTGCCCCGCGATCTCCTGCGCCCACCCGCGAAGGGAAGCCCCACAATCTGCAGGGCAATTCCATGCCTGCAAAGCTGAGGGATCCCCCAGCCGGTTACATCTGGGCGTGGCGAACCGGACCGGCTGGTTCGTAGGTGCCGATGACGATGCCGAGGTCGGTCACGGTGACATCGACGGGGCGCATCGTTGCCGGCCGGATGCCGTCGTTGAACAAGCGGCGACCGGCGCCGAGCACCAGCGGATACGTCATCAGGCGGAACCGATCGACGAGCTCGTGCTGCAACAGCGTCTGGAGCAGTTGACCGCTTCCCCAGACCTGCAACTCGTCGCCGGGTTCGTCCTTTAGCGCCTGCACCGCCGCGACGATGTCGCCGGTGACCAGGCGAGCAGTGTCAGGGTGCTCACCGCGCCACGTGACCTCGGTCTCGCCGAGCGACTTGGACACGACGTACTTGGGCAGCGAATTGATCGCCACGGCAATGGGGTTGGCAGGGTCGGTCTGGTCAGGCCAATAGCCGCGGAAGATGTCGAAGGTTCTGCGCCCGAATAGGAACGCGCTAGCGCGGCTGTTGAGCTCGGTGACGTACTCGCCGACGGCCGGGTCGGAAAACGGGGCTTGCCAGCCGCCATGCGTGAAGGCGCCGCTGGGGTCTTCCTCAGGTCCGCCTGGGGCCTGCATCACGCCGTCGAGGGTCAGGAACGTCTCAACGGTGAGCTTCATGGTCTTCTCCTTCGTGCGAGATTTGGTGCTCTGCGATCGGGGCGCCAGTCGCGTCCGGGATCAGCCTCTACGACGACGTCGACCCAGATGCTCGGGAATCGACATCCGGTTCGGCCGCCCAGGTCTCGTCCGGCATGGGGCGCAGCCACGCGTAGATGGAAACGCCGGCGAACCGCAGCGGGTCCAGGCGCACATGCCACCGCTGGTATCGCGTCGCCAGTTCCAGCCCCACGCCTGCTGCGATCAGCACCGGGAGCAGGACATATGCGGCTGGCGGGCGCGGTCGCAGTCGCCAGGCCGGCTCGGGGGCACGAAGCTCTAGTTCCCCTGCTCGGAACGCAGCCGCTCCACCTCCGCCTCCAGGGCCTCCGCCGACTCCTCAGCCGCGGCGACCTCCCGGTGCGCCTGCTCCGCCTCACGCTCCGCGGCCTCCACCTGTGCTCTCAGGTCGGCGGCTCGTCTCCGGGCCTTGGCAAGCCGCTCGCGTCGATGTTCCGTCTCGGCGCGGGCGGCCCTGGCCCGGGCGATCGCAGAGCGCAGGTCCTCGGCCTGCTCGCGCCGTTGTCGCGTTCGTGCCGGACCGCCTGTTTCGGAAGCAGCCTGGGGCGGTGGTGCAGCCGCCTCGACCTTGGCCGGAGCCGGACCCGGGTCGAACCCGAGCAGGCTGTCGAACCCGGTGCTCACGGGTTCCTCGGCGAGCGAGCCGTCGGCAAGACAGGGGGCCAGTGCGGGGTCGAGCGATGCGACCCGGAGCATGGTCCAGATTCGAGCCCGAGTCTCGCTGGTGGCCGGCGCCGCCACTCCGGCCAAGACTTCCATCGCGCGTCCTGTCAACTGCTCGACCAGGTGCGCGTGCTCGCTACTCAGCCGTCCCAGCGCACCCCGTCCGCCCTGGAGCGCCTTCTGCGTGCTGTCGCGCAGCGCCTCTCCGGCCCGGATCAGAGCCTGCACCCCGTCCGGCTCCACCGTGGCCAGCTGATTGAGGGCCCACAGCGGGGGAGGCGGGCGGCGCAGGCGACGCACCTCCGCCGCCGCCTCCCGGTCGCCCGCTTCGCGCAGACGCCGGCTGAGCGCATCCCGCGTGGCGACGAAGGACTCGGGCGGAACCCGGCGCAGCTCCGGAGGCAGGTTCGGCACTGCGCACATGGTGCCGCAACCACCGCCACCTCTGAGCCTCTTCACGACCCCCGAACCCTGCGTGATGTGCACCGGGGCGGCGATGTCCGCGTTCCTGGATCGCGTCGTCTATGCCCTTGAGTCGCCCCACGACGGCCGCGCGAGGGGGGGGGGGGAGGGGGGGGGGGGGGGGGGAGGGAGGGGGGGGGAGGGGGGGGGGGGGGGGGCGGGGCACGACCGGCGCCGGGAGTCAGGGCGTTTCGTCTGCCTCCAACTCCTCCCGCAGCCGGCGGAGCAGTTCCCAGTCCGTGTCGCGGCCGGCGGCGTCTTGCAGGGAGAGCAGCGTCTCGGTGCGCTGCACACCGTCGATCTCCCAGATCGTGTACAGCGTCTGCCGCAGGTGCTCGTGGTCGCGCACCCGCAGGTGCAGCATCAAGTCCATCGGCCCGGTGATGACGGAGACCTGCTCCACCTCCGGAAGCTCCGCCAGCTCGGCCAGCACCCGCAGCGGTTTGGCGCCGGTTTCCAGCGTCTGGACCCCGAGGTAGGCAGTCACCGGGAAGCCAAGGCGGTTCCGGTCGATCACCGGGCGGTAGCCGGTGATCACCCCCGCTCGCTCCAGGCGCGCGATGCGTTCCGCCACCGCCGGCGCCGACATGCCGACCGCTCGCGCGATGCTCCGCTGGGACGCTCGCGCGTCGCGCAGCAGTGCTTCCAGGACCGCGATGTCGATCAGGTCGAGCCCCGGCGGGCGGGACTCCCAGGCCGGCTCCGCTTTTTCATGTGCCAAGTTTTCAACCCTCCCGCTCATCGCATGCCAGGCGCAGACAGGCCCGTCTTTGCGTATGCTAGTGCCTGGCCGGACACCCGGGTGACCACCGGATGGGGTAGGGAGGGCCGGTGGGGATGCCCGGGGGTCCAGGCCATGCCGCATCTGCCGCAAGACGGCTGCGGCAGTTGTGTCATGGACCGCCGCGCGACCGTTGGGTCGGTAGCGTATGGAGACGGATGGCAGGCAGGTGCACCCGATGAGTGCCCCGAGTCCGTCCACCGGCGGATCCGGTGGGATGTGGGACCTGCTCGATCGCCACCCGCGCCGGGCTTTCATCGCGCTGGCCGGTGTCGCGCTCGTTCTGATGATCGTCTGCGGCCTCGCGGGAGGTGCGCTGGGCGCTCACCTGCAGTCGGCCCGCGATCGGCAGCTGGCCGGCGGACGTGCCGGCATCGGCCGCGGACCGGTTCAGTTCGGCGGGCTGGACCCCTTCGGGCACCGGCACGGCGGGCCGCTCCGGATGTCATTCGTGGGTGCCAGCGTGACTCGCGGTTGGTACGTGACCTCGATCCGGGATGCCTACCCGGCGGTGGTCGCGCACATCATCGTCGGCGAGCACGGGCGGCCGGTGGACTGGAACGTCACCGCGCTGCCGGGCGCCCCCACCGCACGGGCGCTGTCCTGGAGCTTTCCGACCGACCAGGACCTGATCGTGGTCGACATCGTGACCAACGACTTCCTCTACGGGACGCCCCTCTCCATGTACGAGACCGAGTACACGGAGCTGCTTCAAAAGCTCCGCCGGGGGTCACCCCGGGCCGGATTCGTCTGTCTCGGAGACTGGGGTCCGATCGGGGCCGTCGACGAGGCCGGTCAGACCGCCTACAGCTTCGATCAGATCGTGGCGGCCACCTGCAACGCGTTCAACGGCGTCTACGTCCCTATCAACCAGCTCTACGACGTCCCGGGAACGCGCGGGCCGCTGGGCCATCCCTCCATCGTGGGACCGGCCCGGAATCTCTTCCACCCCAACGACTACGGCGACGAGCTGATCGCCGAGGCGGTGGTGGCGGGCATCAGCGGCGACCCCCCGACGGAGGCGGTGCCGAACGGGCCCGGCATCCTGCAGCCCAAACCGCGTGCGCTGCTCCCGCCGAGCGCCACCCCCAAACCGATCATCGGGCACGAGACGCCCGCCCCCAAAGCTCAGACCCGGGGAACCCCGAGCCCGCGCGCCCAGCCCACTCCGTAGCACCGGCGCCGCCCACCCCCGACTGCCGGCACTCAGGGCCTCCACCGGCTCACGCTCAGGGTCGCCACGCCAGGCCCGCCGCGGCGAGCGCTACCCCCAGGACCATCGAGGCGGCCAGGTAGAGGAGCCGCAGCAAGCCGCCCGGGAGGCGCAGCTCCAGTTCCAGCGTCGGAGTCCGCAGCAGGTGCACCAGCACGTGGATTCCGACACAGGCGCCGAAGACCAGAAAGCTCAGCTTGTGCAGGGCCTGCCAGAGTCGAACCATCCCCGTCGACGGCTCCAGCCAGAGCGCCAAGCCTGAACCCATCAGGACCAGCACGGCGAGGATGAGCGGCGGTGCGACCCATCGCAGCCCGGGCGCCGGAGGGCCCGCCGCCACAAATCCGGGGTCGCCCAGGTGATAGCGCGCGAATCGGTATCCGGCCGTGGCGAGCTTGAGCACCAGAGGTGGTGCCAGGAGCAGACCGATGGCGAGGTGCGGCCAGGTCCGA
Source organism: Candidatus Dormiibacterota bacterium (assembly GCA_963790575.1). GTDB lineage: Bacteria > Chloroflexota > Dormibacteria > Dormibacterales > Dormibacteraceae > CAVTSA01. Next base: position 22,900 of record CAWBPD010000014.1, read on the forward strand.
AAACCCGGTATCGCGAGGCCGGTCCCACCCGCGAGGAGGAACAGGGGGACCAACAGCAGGCCGGTGCTCGTGGTCATCCGCCGGTTGCGCTCAACGCGCGACGGCACAGCCCTCACCCGAACACGGACCCCGCGGACGGACCGAAGAAGGTGACGAGCGCGGCGACCACGATCCCGAGCGCGAGCAGGCCGAGCGCCAGGACGTGGCGGCGGCCGGCACGGGCGAGCGGCGCGCCCGGCACCCAATCGTCGTGGGTCCAGCGCAGAGCGCGGGCCGCGTAGCTGAGCGCGTGGACCATGGCCGCGAACGCGAACGCGATGAAGCTCAGTTCATGGATCAGGATCCACGCCGGCCCCGCGAGGAGCCGGGACCCCACCCCGATCCCGAGCAGCCAGAGCACGACGCCACTTCCGAACAGCGCCAGAGTGGAGAGCACCAGCACCACGGCGGTGATCCGCAACAGGTCGTCGGGAGCTCCCTCCGCGCGTTCGTCGGGGTCGCGGCGATAATAGCGGACCGTTCGCTCGGCGGTCGCGACCAGCTTGACCCCGATCGCGGGAAGCGTGCCCAGACCCAGCCCCACGTGCACCGGAACCAGGCCGTCGGCGAGAAAGGGGATGGTCGCCACCTCCGCCCCCAGCAGCGCCACCAGGACCAGCCCCAGCTGGGCGATCAGGCGCCGCCGGCCGAGGATCCGTACCGGGAGCAGCAGTCCCCCCGAGGGTGGAACCTCCTCGGTCAACTGACGATGTCCTTCCGGTGGAAGCGGTACCACGCCAACGCGACGAAGGCGGCAGCGTAGATCAGCGCCGAGATCGTGCCCTTGATCACGTCGTCCCACTGGACGGGGTCGCTCAGAAAGGTGAGCCAGGCGTCGGCGTAGTGGGTCGGCAGCACCACCCGCAGCGCGCCCAGTGCCGTGATCTGGTCCAGGATCTCGGACACGATGAGCAGCATCACCGCGCCACCGACGGCACCGAGCGGGGCATCGGTGGAGACGGAGAGCAGGAAGGCGAGACCGGCGGTCACCAAGAGCGTGATCGCGATATAGGCCAGGATCCCGAGCAGACGCAGGAGCGCGAGACCGGTCGGGATCTGCTCTCCGTAGGTGGTCATCATCGGATGCCACCCGTAGCGAAGCGTGCCGGCCAGGAGCGCGGTGCCCGTCAGCAGGAGGACCGCCACGGCACAGGTGAGAAGCGCCACCAGCAGCTTGTTGAGCAGGAGCCGGCCGCGGGGGACCGGGATCGCGAGCAGGTAGCGCAGCGAGCCCCAGCTCGCCTCGGAGGCGATGCAGTCGCCGCAGAAGAGGGCCACCACGATGACGAGCAGAAAGGACGACGACACCAGCAGGGTGAAGAGGGCGAAGTTGAGGCCTCCGTGCGTCCCGAGGGCGGCGAAGGACGCGAACTCTCCCTGCTGCTGCCCGTTGCCGCCCGGCCGTCCGACTTCGAAGGCGAACAGGATGATCAGCGGCAGCAGCACCATGCAGCCGAGCGCCAGCCGTGTGCGCAGCCGGCCCGCTTCCCGCCGGATCTCGGCCCCCACGCGCAGCGCGGCCGCGGCCCGGTAGCCGGGGGCGGCCCCGTCCCGGGTTGGGTCCTGGAGCGCGCTCACGGGTACGCCTCCTCGGAGGTGGCGCCGCCGACCAGGTCCAGGAAGGCGTCTTCCAGCCGGCGGCTGGGGGCCACTCGATCGACCGCGATACCGGCGCCCACGAGAGCGCTGACGACGTCGCTGCGGTCGATGCCATCGAGGTCGCAGACCAGCGTGCGGGCACCCTGGAGCCGAACGTCGCGCGCGCCCACCTCACGCAGCACCCGCTCGGCGGCCGGGGGGTTGGAGACGTCGAGCAGGACGGTCGAGCTCTCGCCGACCAGGTCCGCGACTGCCCCGCCGGCGACCACGCGGCCCTGATGGAGGATGACGGCGTGCGTGCACGTCTGCTCCACCTCCGCCAGCAGGTGACTGGAGACGAGCACGGCGCGGCCGCCGCTGGCGTAGCACCGCAGCACCTCGCGCATCTCCGCGATCTGGGGCGGGTCCAGGCCGTCCGTGGGTTCGTCGAGCACGAGCAGCTGCGGTCGTCCGAGCATGGCCTGGGCGACGGCCAGGCGCTGGCGCATGCCGTGGCTGTAGGTGCCGACACGCCGCCCGACCGCCTCCCCCAAGCCCGCGATCCGCAGCGCCTCCTCGATGTGGGCGTCCTCTGGGCGCCGGCCGCTCGCCTGCCAGTAGAGGCGGAGATTTTCGGCGCCGCTCAGGTGGGGCAGGAAGCCCGGACCTTCGACCAGGGCCCCCAGGCGCGATAACACCGGTGCGCCCGGCGTGAGCGGATGGCCGAAGACGAGCACCGATCCCGAAGTCAGGGTGGTGAGGCCCATCAGCGCCCGCAGCGTGGTGGTCTTGCCGGCGCCGTTGGGTCCGAGCAGCCCCACCACCTGATCGCGCTCGACCCTAAACGAGATGTCCTGAGCCGCCACGAACCCATTGGCGTAGACCTTGCGCAGGTGGTCGACGACCAGCGGGGTCGCCGCTTCTCGCTCCTCCACCCGGCGGGTGCTCCGCTGGATTCGCCGCCGCCCCAGGACCAGCGCGACCACCGCCAGCACGAGCAACGCCAGGACCACACCGAGCAGGACCAGCGGCCAGACCGGGCTCTGGGTGGCGAGCGGTTGCCCCAGGATGGTCGGCACCACCAGGCCTCCCTGTAGAGCGACGGTGTAGGTGGCCGCTTGGGAGGGTCCCAGGTAGGCCTCGTCCGAGGTCGCGACCACAACCACCAGGCGATCGCCGGCGCCGAACTGGTGGACGATGGGCGCGAGGTGGATCGTCACCGGAGTCGCCCCGGCGAGCGTCGGTGCCAGCCCTGAGAGCCGCACTGGGGTGACGATGCCGCCGGGCAGGGTGGGCCTGGTCCCCGGAGGCGCGTCGTAGAGCTTCACGAAGACCACCGCCTGGCCGGTGGTGCTGGCGACGCGCAGGTGGATGGTGGGCGACCCCGAAACCAGCTGAGCCTGGCTCACGGGTGTCGACGCGAAGACCGCGTGCTGACCCGGAATGTCCACGGCACCGGCACCGGTCAACGCCACGGTGTTCGACTCGACGCCCGGGACGGTGGAGACCGCGGACGGGATTCCGTTGGGCGGGCTGGCGATCGGCTGCGGCGGCCCCTGGAGTTTAAGCGTCCGGGTCTGGTCGCCCTCGAGCCCTGGATAGCGGCCGGCCATCTCCTCGACGTCGGTCGGCGTCCCGCTTTCCGAGAAGCCGGAGATCCGGGAAAAGACGAAGCTGTGGCCGGGGCTCGGTCCCTGGTGCTTCAGGTAGTAGTCGAGCCACTGCAGGACGAGCCCGTTCTGAAGGTCTTGGTCCGACTGCGCGCCGCTGCCGCCGGAGTGACCGCCCGTGTACCAGGCCACGCGCACCGGAGTCCCGTTATGGGCGATGCCGCGTGCGTTGGCGTCGGCCTGAGCGAGCGTGAAGAGCGTGTCCGTCTCGCCCTGGATGAGCATGGTGGGCGCGTGGATCCGACTCAGCACCCCCGAAGGGCTGGAGCGGTCGAGGAGGGCGATCTGCGCCAGGGTCAGGTTTCCGGTCACGGTCGCCTGCTGGTAGAGCTGGCAGACGTCAGGAGCGAACCGCCCGCAGGCCGGACTCAAAGGGCTCTGGCCACCTTCCCCGAACAGGACGCCGACCCACGCCTTCTTGAGCACGCCGGTCTGGGGGTTGGCGTCGACCGCGTTCGGAAGCAGCGCGGTGGCCAGATTGTTCCAGGTGATCTCCGGCACGATGGCGTCGATGCGCCGGTCGTAGGCGGCGAGCAGGAGCGCCAGGGCCCCGCCGTAGGAGCCGCCGACCACACCCACCACCGGATCGTCCACGCCCTTGCGCTGGATCTCCGGCTGCCGGCCCAGCCAGCTCACCAGCTGGGACGCGTCCCGGATCTCCCAGTCCGGGCTGTCGAGGTGGATCTGCCCGCCGCTGCGCCCCATGCCCTGCGCCGACCAGGTGAGGACGGCGAAACCCTGCTGCGCCAGCTGCTCGGCGGTGCCGGCCACACTCTGCTTGCTGCCCCCCATTCCGTGGGCGACCAGGACCGCCGGGACCGGGTGCGCGGCCGACGCGCCGTCGGGAAGGAAGAGGGTGGTGTCGAGGGGGATGGGGACGTTCTGCTGGGGACCGGAGAGCACGGTCAGGTAGCGCGCGGTGGCCGTATAGCCGGTCGGCCGCGGGACCCAGTTCGCCAACAGGGCTCCCGCGATCACCACCAGCACCACCGCCGCCGCGATCACCCGCGCCCGCGTCGGCGCCGTCCGGGAGGGAAGGCGCGGCCACGGCATTCCGGTCTTTATAGCCCGCCCGCGCATCCACTCACGCCCAGCACTTCAAGCACCCGCCCCGTCGTTCTCTCTATCAAACCCGCCATCCCCTCCGATGCGTGCTAACGCCGGCAATGTGGAGAACCTCACCCCGATAGCACCCGCCTGCACCCTTACCCCGCGCAACACCCGTCACCACCCGCCACCCCCTGTTGAGCACGCGCAGGGGCCCTGTCCATATGCACCCAGCGGGCGCAAGCTCGGGCGCCCCCCGGGGTCCCCGCGGAACGGAGCTTGCGGAGTTTCGTGGGGTGGGAGCCCGAAGCGAGCCAGCACGACCTCTCACGGCGCCAGCCACTGCGGGCCCGGCAGGGATCGGCGGCAAGTGCCGCCGGGGGGATTGGGGGCGCCAGCCCCCAAGTAAGACAAATCGCACCCTCACAACCACCACCCACGGTGCTTACCCAGCCGTGCGCAGCTCGGACGCCAGTCCGAAGTCGCCCGGAGCTCCGCCGCGCGGCAACCCCCCCAAGTAAGACAAATCGCACCCTCACAACCACCACCCATGGTGCTCACCCAGCCGTGCGCAGCTCGGACGCCAGCCCGAAGTCGTCCACACACCTCAAAGCACCGCCGCCCCCACAAAAAAAGCCCACCCCCGCTGGGGGGCGGGCTCGGGCGTGGGAATAGTCGTCAGTGCCCCGGCGGTGCTCCGTGCGCCAGTTGAGCCAGGAGCGGGAGGATGTTGGGGACGTCGGGGGTGCGGAAGGCGTAGAGGAACCCGGCGACGGTGCACGCGAGGCCCACCATGGTGGCCGCCCCCACGGCAGCCTTGAGCGAGCGCGACATCGGCGGGCGGGGCACCAGGCCGCCCGCGTTGCTGCCCAGACGCATGAGCATGGCCGCCCTGTCGATGCGGGCCTTGCCGGAGCGGGCGAGCGCGCCGAAGGCGCTCTCCGACGCCTCCACCGACAGCTTCCCGGTGCCTTGGTCCCGCACCCGCAGCGCGGCGGTGCCGAGGACGACACCTTGCCGCAGCTGACCGACCGCATAGTCGCGCACCTCCTTGGCCGAGCGCGCCCGCTGGAGCAGCAGTGCGCCCGGGAGGCACAGGACCCCAAGCCCGGCCGCGACCAAGAAGGTCGCGTCGAAGCCCTTGCCGGCCTGCTGAAGCAGGACGTCCTTGATCTGGGGCGGCAGGTTGAGGGCGGCCAGGCTGGCGGTGTTGCCGCCGATCGCGTGGCCCGGAACATGCGGCATGTTGGCGACGATCCGGTTGGTCAGGATCGTCGAGAGGACGGCGACGCCGATCGCCGCCGCGACCCGCTGCACGACGTTGGTGAGCGAGGTGGCGGCCGCCACCTGCTCCGGGCGCAGCGTCACGTAGGCGGCGGACATGGCGGGCATCATGGTGAAGCCCATCCCGATGCCTCGCGCGACCATCATCAGGATGATCACGCCCTCGCTGGTGTTCCAGGAGATGGTGGCCGTCCAGAGCGAGGCGGCGGTCAGGACCAGGACCCCGAAGGGAACGATCTTGCGCGCGCCGATGCGGTCGGTGAGAATGCCCGAGATCGGCATCATCAAGCCCGCCGCGATGCCCTGAAAGGCCAGGATGAAGCCAGACTGGAGCGTCCCCATGCCCTGGATCTGCTGCAGGAACAGCGGCATCAGGAAGACGGCGCCGAAGAGCGTGGCCGCGATCAGGAACACGAGCATCTGGGCGCCCGCGAAGCCGGAGTCCTTGTAGACCCGGATGTCGAGCAGGGGGAAGCGCTGCCGAAGTTCGACCAGCACGAAGGCGGTGAGCAGGACCACTCCGCCGACCAGCGGGCCCAGCACCTGAAAGGACCCCCAACCGTACTGTGCCGGCTGGCTCAGGCCGTAGACGATGCCGACCATGGCGGGGCAGATCAGGATCAAACCCAGCACATCGAGCGGAGTCCGCGCGGAGTGTTGGGGCCGGTCGGGCCGCAGGAAGAGAATCGCCAGGATGGCTCCGACAATGCCGATCGGAAGGTTGATGTAGAAGATCAGGCGCCAGGTGAAGTCCTGGACGAACCAGCCTCCGAGCAGAGGCCCAGCGATCGGCCCCAGCATCATCGGGATGCCGAGAACGGCCATCATCCGCCCCCGCATATCGGGGGGCGAGACGCGCATCAGAATGGTCATGCCGACCGGCATCAAGAGGCCGCCGCCGAGTCCCTGGATGACCCGGAAGAAGATCAGTTGAGTGTCGCTCCCGGCCAACCCGCAGAGGGCCGAGCCGCCGATGAAGAGCAGCTCGGAGGCGATGAAGACCCACTTGGCTCCGAGACGATCGATGAGCCAGGCCGAGAGCGGGATCACCGCCGCCAGCGAGAGCGAGTAGCCGGTGATGATCCACTGGATGGTCGTGAGAGAGGTGTTGAAGTCGGTCTCCAGCCGGGGCAGGGCGACGTTGACCACGGTCTGGTCGAGGATCGCCATGATCATGCCGAACATGCAGATCCCGGCCGCCACCCACATGTAGTTGCCCGTGGTGCGCCGCGGGGCGCCTTCGGTGCGCGCCGTAATCGGCTGTGTCGGTCCGGTGGGCGGCGCCGGCGGTGCCGGCTCAGTCCGAGGAGCGAGGGTGTCGGTCACGCGAGCTCCTCATCCCGCAGTGCCCGCGCCCGCACCGCCGCGCGGCCGGCGAAGCCGGTGGTGAGCACGATGGCGATGGCGCTGGCGAGGATCAGTGCGGCGCCCGGAATTACCGTGGCCCACGTCGCGTGGGACCAGGAACCGTTCGCGAGCGGCCAGCCGGCGGCGAAGGGCGCGATGACGGCCCAGACGCCGCCGATCAGACCGAGCACGAAGACGCCGGTCATCAGCAGATGACTTCGGAGTTCACCCAGGGGGTTCACTGGTCAACTCTCCTCCAGGTCGGTGCGTTGCCACCGGTGGGGGTGGAACCGCCCTGCGTGGGGCCGTCGGGCACGCTGGAAGGTGCCTGCGGCCGGGTGGAAATGCCATTCGGTACCGGCGCTCCCGCGGAGGTCGTGGAAGCGGGTGCGGCGGCGGGTTGAGCGGCGGCGGCCGGCGCCTGCCCAGGGGCCGGTGCCTCCAGGTCGGCGACCAGCTTGGTCGCGAGCTGCAGCAGCGCCCGGTCCAGGCTCTCCTGGTCGGCGTGCTCCTGCGCCGCGGCCGGCTCGGCGGCACGGACGCGGCGAGGCGGTGCCACCAATTGCACGATCTGCAGGGACGTGACGGCCAGGCCCACCAGGCAGAAGACGAGCAGCCCCAGGCCGGTCCCGAACGAGACCTTGGTCACGGTCGTCCAGTCGCCGCTGCCCTGCACGTTGAGCGCCCAAGGCATAAGCACCAGCCAGCCACCGGCAAGACCGGTCACCATCGACCAGCCGATGCCGAGCATCGTTCGTAGCGTCACGCGATTTCCTCCTCTCGGACGTTCAAGAAAGTGGTCATTGGACGGGCACCGCAGCCCCCGCCGCTGAGGGGGCGGTGGCTCCTTCGGTCTCCGCCTGCAATCCCTCCGCCGCACGGGCGAGGGCCCGCAGCCCTACCACCACCTGAGCGAGCTCGGCGGCGGTGAGGCGCTGGATCAACGCCTCCAGCACTTCCCGAGGACCCTGGCGCATCCGGTCAATGCACGCCGAGCCTCGCTCCGTGGGGTTTACCACGATGCGACGGCGATCGTCAGGATCTTGATGGCGGTTGGCGAGCCCCTCCTCGACCAGGCGGTCGACGATGGAGCTGGCGGCCGGCATCCCGATATTCAGGCGCTCCGCGAGGTGCCCGACGCTGAGGTGCCCGCTGTCGCTGAGCGTCATCAGCGCTCGCAGCTGGGCCATGGTCAGACCGGTGTTCAGGAACCATGGCGCGGGCGGCTTACTGAGGACCTTCGAGCGGTGAATGGCACGCTGGACCCGGAGGACCAGCTCCATCACCTCGGTCGTCTCCTTGGTCATGGTTCGGTTATACCACACTGTTCGACTCGACCAAACTATTTGACGCGACGACATCATTCGATGGAACCACACCATTTCTTCCGGCTTACCAATTTCTTCCCGCCGTGGAGGAAATTCATTGGCCGTTGGCGTCCAGCCTGAACTTGATGGCAGCCCTGGCCGGCTTCTCTCACAGCTCGATCGCCGCTCCCCGGGCCTCGGTGGAGCACACGGTCGCCGGCACCCAGCCACGTTCGCGGCGGGAGCATCTGGTTCAGATCGACCTGCTCCGGATCGTGGCCATCGTGGCCGTGGTCGCGACCCACGTGACTCTCTTCACCCAGCCCTGGACCGCCGCCGGAGCTCAAGCCCTGACGGTGGTGCTCCACGTGAGCCGTTTCGCGTTCTTCTTCATCACCGCCTTCGTCCTCTACCTGACCTCCGGATCGCGGCCGGCGCCGGTGCTTCGCATGTGGCGCAAGCGCTTCCAGCCCATCCTCCTGCCCTACCTGGCCTGGACGGTGATCTACTGGCAGTACTCGCGCTTCTTCTCCTGGGGCGGGTATCCCTCGACGCTGCCGGGAGCGCTCTACCAGCTGGGTCAGAACCTGCTCGGAGGCTGGTTCCAGCTCTACTTCCTGATCGTCACCATGCAGCTCTACCTCGCCTTTCCGGTGATCGCCTGGATCGTGCGCCGGACGCGGGGCCACCACCTGCATCTGCTCATCGCGTCGGGCGCGGTGGAGGTGGGGTGGCTCTTCGTCATGCAGTACGCCTGGTGGGTGGTTCCCGGCTTCCTGCAGCCCTTGGTCACGCACGCACAGGAGGAGCTCTGGAGCTATCAGTTCTTCTTCTTCCTGGGTGCCGTCGCGGCGGCCCACAAGGAGGAGCTGATCAGCACACTGCGGCGATACCGGGGGCGGCTGATCGCGCTCGCGGCCGCCCTCCTCGCCGCGGCCTTCCTGCTCTACGGCCTGAATCTCTGGCTGGGGGAGCCCGCGGGCCAGGCGGCCGGCGTGTTCCAGCCCGCCACCCTGGTTTCTTTCTTCGCGGTCATGCTGGGCCTGGGTCTGCTCGCGCAGCACCTCGCCGACACCCGCTCTCCGCGCAGCCTGAC
>CAWBPD010000015.1:0-132875 GCA_963790575.1 Candidatus Dormiibacterota bacterium
CGGGGTTCTGCCTGATCTCGGCGGCCAGGTTGGTGACCGGCCCATGCCCGGGGTAGATGGCGGTCTGGGGCGGCAGGGTGGAGATGCGGGAGCCGATCGAGATCAGCTGACGGCGCAGGTCGGTGTCCGGAGTCTGCTTGCCGATGCCGCCCGCGAGCAGGGTGTCGCCGGTGAAGAGATGGTTGCCGATCTGGAACGCAAGGCTTCCCGGCGTGTGTCCGGGCATGACCAGCGTCTTCAGCCGGAACGATCCGAACTCCAATTCGTCGCCGTCCAGGAGATAGCGGTCCGCCGAGCGTAAGAACGCCTTGGCGTCGGCCATGTGCATCGCGGTGGGAGCACCGGTGGCGGCCTTGAGGGCATCTTTGCCGGCCAGATGCCCAGGGTGACCATGAGTGGCGACGATCCAGCGCACGGTGAGCCCTTGCAGCTGCCCCAGCACCTTGTCGGGCGGAGCCGAAGGATCGATCACCACCGCCTCCCCGCCAGGCCCGCTGGAGAGGATGTAGGTGTTGACGTCGCGCTCGCCCCGTACCTTCACGATGCCCAGCCGTGCCATGTGTTTGTATGTACCAGTACCAGATGGAGCATGTGGCTGTGATCGTGATGGGGATACTGGTCGCGCTGGCCTGTTTTTACATGACGGGCAGCTACCTGGTGCGTCGCTTCCGTCACCGCTAGGGGGGTGCAGGCAGGCCCTTACCAGCGCTCCCAGTGGAGGACGCCGTCGAGCGGGATGCGCGCCGCCGGCCGGAACCCCTCACCGGTGTAGTAGGCGACCGGCGTCATCCCCACCTGGGTGACCTCCTCGAAGGGGATCCCCAGCACCTCCGCGGCCTCACGCTCATAGGGCAGGTGCAGGGTGGTGAGCGCCGTGCCCAGGCCCCGAGCGCGGGCCGCCAGCATGAAGCTCCAGAAGGCGGGGAGGATGGACCCATAGAGCCCCGCCTGCTCCGCCGTCCCCGCCCCTGGGCGCGCGCGCCGGTGGATGACCGGGATCACGAGCCAGGGCACCTCGGCCATGTGGTCGCGCAGATACTGTGAGGAGCTGCGGACACGGGGCTGTGCCGGAGCCCGCACATCGCCCTCCGCGTAGTCAGGACCGGGCGTGGCGGCGTAACGGTCGAAACCCTTCCCGTAGAGCTCGGCGATGGCCCGCTTGCGATCGGGATCGGACACACAGACGAACCCGTAGTCCTGACGGTTGGAGCCGGTCGGCGCCTGCACCGCGATCTCCACGCACTCCCGCACCAGGTCGCGGGGGACCGGGCGTGACAGATCCAGGCGTCGGCGGACCGAGCGCGTGGTCGTGAGCAGCTCGTCAGGCGAGAGCCGATCCCCACCCCACGGAATTCCGCAAGCTCCGTTCCGCGGAGGCCCCGGAGGGGTCACCGCGCGTTCTGCAGCTTGGCGCGCAGGGCGTCGTAGCGCTCGTGCTCGTAGAGGGGGATCTTCTGCGCTTTCACCCGCTCCGGATACTTCGCGATCTGGACGGCCTGGATCAGCAGCTCGATCTCATCCGCGGTCAGGCGGACCGCCTTGAGCCGCGGCTCCACCGCCGGCCTCGGCTCCACGATGTCGTCGATCGGCTCGTCGGGCTGGCGCCAGTCACGCTGCTCCCCGGGGGGGCGGGTGGGGCGGAAGAGTTCCTCCGAGCCTTCGAGTGACGCCCGCTTGAACTTGCCCATTGCGTAAAACCCTATCAGCGACCCTGTTCGGCGACCCGGTCCTGCGCCCCCACCGTGCGCTCGTTGAGCACGGTGGCGGCCAGCTGCCGGTAGACCTTGGCGCCGTCCGACTGCCCCGCGTACTGCAGGATCGAGGCCCCCGCCAGCGGCGACTCGGCGAAGCGGATCGAGTCGCGGACGGCGAACGGATAGACCAGATCGCCGAAGTACCGCTTCACCAGCTCCAACACCTCGCGCGAGTGCAGCGTACGCGCCTTGAAGATGGTGGGGAGAATGCCGGAGACGTGGAGCCGGGGATTCAGCTTCCCGCGCACCCGGTCGACCGTGCGCTGGAGCTGTTGCATCCCCTTCATGCCGAAGTACTCGCACTGGAGCGGCACGATCACCTCGTCGGCGGCCACGAACGCGTTGATCGTGATCAGGCTCAGCGCGGGCGGACAGTCGATGACGATGAAGTCGTAACGCCGCTCGGCGACATCCAGTTTTTCCTTCAGGATGCCCTCGCGACCGATCTCCTGCATGAGCTGCGTTTCGGCTCCGGAGAGCTCGATGTTCGAGGGCAGGAAGTGAAGGCCCATGGGGGCGTTCTCGAGGACCGCGTCGGACAGCTGGACATCGGGGTTGGTGAGGAGGTCGTAGACCGTCGTCTCCAGCTCGTCGGGGGCCTTGACCCCCATGTTGACTGTCAGGTGGGCCTGGGGGTCGAGATCGACGAGGAGTACGCGCTGATCTCGTTCGGCCAGCGCGGCGCCCAGGTTGACCGCCGTCGTCGTCTTGCCGACGCCGCCCTTTTGATTGGCAATGGCAATGGTGCGGGCCACGTGGCTCGGAAGTTTACCCCCAAGGCCCCACCTACAATGCCGTTCGTGCGCCGACTCCCCGCCACCCCGGCATGCGTTCACAAGCAGGGCCGGCGCCGAGCTCCAACGTGATCCTCGACATCCTGATCCTCGTCTTCGTGGCCGCCGCCGTCTTCGTCGGCTACAAGTACGGCACCGTGCAGCCGGTCCTCAGCTTGCTGGGCTTCATTCTCACGGGTCTGTTCATGCTCGGCCGGTGGTCCTCCTACCAGCGGTTCATGGACCAGCGTGTGCATTCGAATGGCGTCCTCGACGCGGTGCTGGTACTGGCGCTCGCCATCCTGATCGCGTGGGTGGGGTGGAGGCTGGGCGGCTTCGTGCACCGGATGCCGATCGTGCGCGGCGCCGATGGCCTGCTCGGGGTGGTGATCTGCGGCCTGATCGCGATCTGGCTTGTGTACGGCGCGCTCTCGCTCGCCAGCGCGCTCGGCAAGGGCTTCGGCGACACCATCGGGCAGACCACGACCACCGAGGCGCAGGCGCAGGCGATCCGCGTCTGGGTCGAGGGCAACCCGATCCTCCGGTTGGTGGTCAACGCGAGTGAGTTGCAGCAGCTGGAACAGGCGGCCAAAACACCCGACAACCCGAACTCGGCGATCACCAACTTCTCCTCACTCGCGCAACTGCAGACGGTCTACCGGGTCTTCTTCCGCTCGCAGCTGGAGTCCTCGCACCTGGCCCCGATCGTGATGTGGATCGGTCAGCACACCCCGTTCATGGGGCACGAGGGACCCTCCGACCTCCCATCCAGGCCCACGCCGACGCCGGTGGTGTCCCCGTCGGCAACCCCCAAGTGATGCCGGGCCTGGTCGTGATCCGGCACGCCGAGGCCGGTGACCGCAAGCGGTGGTCAGGAGACGACCGGCTGCGCCCGCTGACTGCCGAAGGTGTTCGTCAAGCGGAGGGCCTGGTCGAATTGCTGAGCGGGTTGGACTTCACCGAGATCCGCTCCAGCCCCTATGTACGGTGCCGGCAGACGGTGGAGCCGCTGGCACGGGCCCGCTCACTCCCGATCCTGGACGACCCGGACCTCGCCGAGGGCGGGTCGCTGGATCAGCTGCTGGACCGGGCCGCGCTGGCCCCGGACGGCTGCTGGGCCGCCTGTACGCACGGCGATGTGCTGGCGGAGCTGCGGCGCCACCTGCCGGGGGATGAGGACGCCGGCCACGCCAAGGGCGGCAGCTGGGTGCTGGAGGTGAAGCGATCCGGCATCACCGCCGCCCGCTACCTTCCGCCCCGCGAGTAGCAAGGGCACAGACGGCGATGCTCTCGGGTCGGGTGGTCAGCCGACGAAAGCCCAGACCAGGATGATCACGCCCGCCAGGATGGCGACGGTCGCGCACCCCGACTGAGCGGCGGTGTAGAAGGGGCCTCCCATGCCGTAGTAGGTGGCGGAGGCGTGGCTGCGGTGGCGCCGGCGGTTGATGGCCGCGAACCAGAGGCCGATCCCGAGGATGATGGCGAGGATGCCCATGGCCAGCCCGGCGAGCAGGTGTCCGCTCTGCGCTCCCATCTGTTGCAGTGTAGGGAGGCGGCTGCGGGGGGCCGCGTCGTGAGCGTCCCTGGAACCAAGTACCGGCTCTTCGTCGCCCTCCCCTTGCCCGACGACGTGCGGGGGGAGCTGGCTGGATATCTGGAGCGCTGTGCCAGGCTCGCGCCCGAGCAGCGTTGGGCGCCGCCCGCCAACCTGCACCTGACGCTGCATTTCCTGGGCTGGGTGGAGCCGGGTGCGATGGCGGCGGTGAGGGCAGAGCTGGAGGGCGTCCGCCGCCCACCCTTCGAGGTTCAGATCGGGGGCCTGGGCCGGTTCGGGAACGGGAGCCGGACGCGGGTGCTGTGGGTCGACGTGACGGCGGGTCGCGACTCATTGGGGGTCCTGGCGGGGGAGGTCGCAGAGGCGTGCCGCCGCGCCGGGGTGGTGGGTGAGGAGCGCCCCTACAACCCCCACCTCACCCTCTGCCGCGTCCGGTCCGGGACCCGGCCGCCGGCCCTCCCCGAGCTGCCTCAGCTGCGGGCCTGGGAGGCTCGTGGGTTCACGCTGTTCCAGAGCCGGCCCGGCCCTCAAGGGTCGGTTTACGTGCCGTTGCGGGAGTATCGCCTGGCCTCGCTGGATGCCCCGCCAGGCGATACCGAGTAGCCTGGCACCGAACGAGTTTTCGCCCTTGCGCGCGGCGCACCCAAGTCTTTACCTTGATCAAACGGCTGCGGGCTGGCGGTGTCCAAAGACGAGGGCGAGGCGCCAACGGATGTGAACAGGCGGGTGGCGCGTTTTCCACTGTTTCCACAGGGTTTCGCACATGCATGCGTACCTGCTGCTGAGAACCACGGCGACCTCAGATAGCGCGGCGTGGGTGCGGTGATCAGAAGACTTTTCCCCGCGCGCGCTCGATAGAGAACCTGGCCGTCTGCGCGATCAGCATCACCGCCATCACGCCCGCCTGGACTGGGTCCGAGACCACGAAGTCGGCCGCCTTCGGAACCGACCCCGCCATCTGCAGCGAGATCACGAAGATGCCCTCCTCGCGGACCTCCCGCACCGCCCGGGTGATGTCGCCCCCCATCAGCGCCCCGGCCAGTACCAGCACCTGGGCCCGGTGCAGGCGGGCGGTGGCCCGGACCGCGGCCGCCAGCCGAGCCTCGCCGACCAGCGGGATCGTGTCGACCGAGATGCGCTCGCCGCGGATGTTGTGACGGTCGGCCTCGGCGATCGCGCCCTGGGCCACCATGCCGACCTGGGCTCCGCCTCCGACCACGATCACCCGCTTGCCGAAGATGGCTCTGAAAGAGGGGATCTCGCCCAGGTCGAGGTCGGGGATCCGCTGGAGATCCCGCAGCAGGTGGGCGCGGTCGAAGTCGCCCGAGACCTCGAGGTAGGTGGCCGACCGCCCGGGTTGAGCGCGCATGGTCAAGATCTCGTTGATGTTCGCCCCGTGCCTGAAGATGACCTCGGTGATGGCGGAGAGCACGCCCGGCCGGTCCAGGCTCAGTGCCTGCAGGGTCAGGGTCTCAGTGGCGGTCGGCATGGGGGCGGAAGGGTTGAGTCTAGCGAGGCAGTGGGCGCGATCTGCTGCCACCGTGCCTCACGGGAGTTCGCGGTTCAGTAGCTTTGGTGCGATGCCTGGAGTCAAGGTCGCCTATCAGCTTCATCTGCAGCACACGACGGTGCAGTCGCTCCTGGACGGCGCCCGCCGCCTCGACAAGCTGGGGGTGGACGCGATCCTCGCGTCCGACCACATGTTCCCCTTCTCCGGCAGCCCAGACGGTGGCACGTTCGAGTGCAACACGATGCTGGCCGCGATCGCGACGGTCACCGAGCGAGCCCGCATCGGCGCGCTGGTCAACGGGAACAGCTACCGCAACCCGGAATTGCTGGCGTTCATGACCGGGACCATCGACCATCTGTCCGGGGGGCGGGCGATCCTCGGCGTCGGCGCCGGCTGGGCGCGCCGCGACTACGAGCAGTACGGCTACGAGTTCGGCACCGTCCAGAGCCGGCTTCGGGACTTCGAAGAGGCGCTGCCGCGGATCCGCTCGCGGCTCAAGAAGCTGACCCCACCACCCGTAGGCCCGGTGCCGATCTTGATCGGAGGTGGGGGCGAGCGCGTCACCCTGCGGCTGGTGGCGCAGTACGCGGACATGTGGCACGGTTTCGGCGACGCCGAGCAGTGGGGCCGCAAGAATCGGGTGCTGGACCAGTGGTGCGAGAAGGTGGGGCGGGATCCGAAGGCGATCCAGCGCACGTGCGGGGCCTCCCAGTTCGACGACAGTGAGCTCGACGCGCTGGTGGAGGCGGGGGCGCAGATGATCGTGGTGGAAGGTGACGACCCGGTCGACTTCGCGCGTGTCGACCGCCTCCTCAAGCGCTACTCCTAGCTCCCCGTGCGCGGTCCCAGCAGCCGGAACACCCCCACCCTCCCCGGGGGGCGGGCCCAGAGTGGCAGTCCGGGGAGGCCGTGTCAAGGGGGTCTGTAAAGGCTGAGACCGGCCGCACATTGTCCGGTTCCGCCCGCTGGTGCACCAACGGGTCCTTAAAACGCCGGATAGCCCCCGCTGGTGCACCAACGGGTCCTAAGGGCGCTGGAGTGGCCCCCGCGACCCAGGTTTCCTCCCACCAGGACCAGCGGCCGGCGAGGAGTGTCTTCACCCATCAGCAGCCGCCATCAGCGCTGATCCTGCCATCTTTATCAGTGCGCTTGAGGTGCGCGCCGACCGGCGCGAACACCCACGCGGGCATACCAGTACACACGAAAACGCAGGCAGGAGGGGACGATGGATCGGCTTCGGGTAGGCATCCTCGGTTGCGGCGCGGTCGCCGGTTTCCATGCCGTTCGCCTCGCCGCCCTCGAAGAGGTCCAGATCGTCGGATTGGTGGATCCCAACCCCCAGAGCATCGACCGTCTTCGCCAGAGGGTGTCGCTCGACGGCGTCCCCGCGTTCGCGTCGCCGGACGACCTGTACCAGAGCGTCGAGCTCGATGCGGTCGTAGTCGCGACTCCCCACACGCTGCATCGCCCACTGATCCTGGGGGCGCTGGAGCGTGGCCTCCACGTGCTGTGCGAGAAGCCGCTGGCCTGCACGCCCGAGGAGACGAGGGAGATCGCGGACGCGGCGGCCGCCTCCGGCCTCACGGTCACCGTTGGCTATCAGCGCCACTTCGACCCCGGCTACGTCTATATGCGCGAGCTCATCGATCGGGGAGACCTCGGCGAGCTGCGCGCCGTCTCCATCACCTCCGGGCAGAACTGGAACCACTGGACGCAAACCGGGTGGCGCCAGCTTCCCGAGCTGTCGGGCGGCGGCATGCTGATGGACACCGGGAGCCACATGGTCGATGTGCTGTGCTGGCTGGTCGGGACACCCCCTCTCGAGGTGCACGCCATCGTCGACAACCGGGGCCGCCCGGTGGACATCGACACCACGGCGACGATCGCGTTCGAGGGTGGCGTGCAGGCACAGCTGACCGTGCTTGGCGACGCGCCCTTCACCTGGCTCGAGAGCGTGGTCGTCACCGGCACCAAAGCGGCTCTCCGCTACGAAAACGACCCTCAGCACCCGTGGCGACCGGGGCGGGTATCCCGGTTGAGCGAGGAGGCGGAGACGCGGCCACTCAACCTCCGGACCGGAGGCGAAGACGTCGTCACCGCGTGGATCTCGACCATCCGCGGAGAGCGGGAGAACCCGACCCCGCCGGCCGCCGCCGTCAAGGTCGCCGAGCTGACCCGGGCCATCCTGGAGGCCGGAGAGCGGGCTCGGGCGAGCGACGCCGGCGCCCTCCCCGCGACCTGAGCGCGCTTATCGGAAGACCGCGAGCGAGAGGTACGCCGACACGCCCCAATTCGGCTGGTCCACGATCTGGCTGATCTTGAGATCGGCGGCCAGGCTGCAGAGGATGTAGGCGTCCTCCGGGGACAGGCCCTTCTCGCGGCCCAGCCAGGCGATCGCCTGGCGGACCGCATTCTTGGCGTCCGTCATCAGGTCCGGCCCGAGGGCGGTGAAGGCCTGGTACCCCCGCGCATCGGACGGTCTCTGGAGGGAACCGGGCGGCGTCGTGAACTCGTACCGCCAGGGGCCCGGCGAGGCTCCCTTCACGACGTCGAAGCGGAGGCTGAACCGCATCGGGCACTCGATGCCGGTGACGCAGACCTCGCCGTCTCCCTGCGCGGCGTGACAGTCGCCGGCCGAGAACATCCCTCCCGGCAGGTAGACGGGCAGACGCAGCCGCGTCCCCGCGGTCAGGTGCCTGGTGTCGATATTGCCGCCGCCCTTGGTGGGGGGCAGGATGTCGTGCCGGCCGGGCTCGTCGGTGGCGACGCCCATGGTGCCGCAGAAGGGCTGGATCGGGATCCGGATGTCGTCCCGCAGCGCGGTGGTGTCGCCCCCGGAGAGGTCGAAGTGGCGCAGGTACGGAGCCGTGAAGTCTTCCGCGAGCAGGCCCAGACCGGGCAGGATGCCGGCCCAACCCCACGCCAGCGGACGGAGCTCGAGGATCTCCACCTCCAGCGCGTCGCCGGGCTCGGTGCCGCGCACGTGCACGGGCCCGGCCAGCGGGTAGAGGCGATCGAAGTCGATGGAGGTGAGGATGGACGCCGGTGAGCCGGGCTGGATCTGGCCGTCCGAGACTTCCTGCGTCTCGAAATGAACGGTGTCGCCGGGGTCGATCTCGATCACGGGTGGCAGCGACGAGTCCCACTTGTAGTGGACTCGGCCGCGCTCGACGACATGTTCGGTTCCCATCGTGCCCTTCCTCCTCCAGCGGGGATCGGTCACCGCGCCACCGGCGAGCCCGGTCGCGGCCTGCGCCGAAGGCTAATCGCCCGCCAGGCCGCCGTCAATCAGCGGGCGATCCACTGCGTCCTCACGCGCCGGCCCCCGATCCCGCCTACGATCCGAAGCAGCGTTGAGCACCATGTCTCCGGCCTCGGCGAGCCTGCTCCATCCGGCCGTCCGCACCTGGTTCGAGAGGCGCTTTCCCGAGGGACCGACGCTGCCCCAGGCTCGCGGCTGGGCTGAGGTCGCGGCCGGCCGGCACACTCTCGTCGCGGCCCCTACCGGATCCGGCAAGACCCTGGCCGCCTTTCTGGTCTGCATCGACCGCCTCTACCGCCGCCAGGAGGCCGGCGGCGACGCCTCGGAGGGGCCGGAGGTGGTCTACGTCTCACCGCTGAAGGCGCTCGCCGTGGACATCCACCAGAACCTCGACGCTCCCCTCCGCGAGATCGCCGAGGTCGCCCAGGAGCTGGGTCTGGAGGCGCCGCCGATCCGCGTCGCGGTGAGGACGGGGGACACCGCCGCGCCCGACCGGGCGGCGATGCTCCGCCGCCCGCCGGACATCCTCGTCACCACCCCGGAGTCGCTCTACCTGTTGGTCACGGCAGAGCGTTCGCGGGCGATGCTGGCCCGCGTTCGGACGGTGATCGTCGACGAGATCCATGCCGTGGCCGGCAACAAGCGCGGGTCCCACCTGGCGCTGACCCTGGAGCGGCTGCAGCACGTCGCCGAGACGGCGCCCCAGCGGATCGGTCTCTCGGCCACACAGCGACCGATCGAGGCCATGGCCCGGCTGCTGGTGGGCGCCGGTCCTGACCGCTCCCATCCGAATGGGTCTCCGCGCTGCGCCATCGTCGACGTCGGTCACGGTCGGTCGCTCGACCTGGCCCTCGAGGTGCCCGACGACGAGCTGGCAGCGGTCGCCTCCCATGAGCAGATCGCCGAGATCCTGGACCGGATCGCCGGGCATGTCGGCGCCCATCGCACCACTCTGATCTTCGTCAACACCAGGAACCTGGCCGAGCGGTTCGCCCACCAGCTGGGGGAGCGGCTGGGATCGGACCAGGTCGCCGCTCATCACGGCAGCCTCTCGAGGGAGCGCCGCCAGCGGGTGGAATCGCGCCTGCGCGCCGGCGACCTCCGTGCGCTGGTCGCCACGGCGTCCCTCGAGCTCGGGATCGATGTCGGGCCGGTGGAGCTGGTGTGTCAGATCGGGTCGCCGCGCAGCCTCGCCACCTTTCTCCAACGCGTCGGCCGCTCCAACCACACGCGCTTTGGGACGCCTCGCGGCATCCTCTACCCGACCAGCCGGGACGAGCTGGTGGAGTGCGCGGCGCTGCTCCGAGGTACGCGTCTCGGCCGTCTGGACGCGATCGTTCAGCCGTCCGCGCCGATCGACATCGTGGCCCAGCAGATGGTGGCCGAGTGCGCCGCCGAGGAGTGGTCGGAGGACGCGCTCTTCGACCTGATCCGGCGGGCGGCGCCGTTCGAGGGGCTCTCCCGGCAAGCGTTCGACGAGGTGGTGGACCTGGTCTCGGACGGCATCGTCACCGGCCGCGGCCGGCGGGCTGCCTACCTCCACCACGACGGCGTCAACGGCCGCCTCCGGGCGCGCCGCGGCGCCCGATTGGCCGCGCTGACCTCGGGCGGCGCCATCCCCGAGCAGGGGGACTTCCGGGTGGTGGCGGAGCCCGACGACACCTTCGTGGGCACCGTCAACGAGGACTGGGCCATCGAGAGCCAGGCGGGCGACGTGTTCCTGCTTGGCACCACCTCCTGGCGCATCCGCCGGGTGGAGCCGGGGACGGTCCGGGTGGTGGACGCCCAGGGCGCGCCCCCCTCCGTGCCCTTCTGGCTGGGCGAGGCGCCGGGACGCACCGAGGAGCTCTCCGACGAGGTCTCCGAGCTGCGCAGCCGGCTGGGCGAGCGGCTGGCACGAGGAGACGACCGGGGGGCTCGCGAGTGGCTCCAGGCCGAGTGCGGCATCGACGCCGCCGCCGCCGATCAGATCGTCCGCTATCTGGGCGCGGCCCTGAGCCAGCTCGGCGTCCTCCCCACCAAGCAGACGCTGGTCCTGGAGCGGTTTTTCGACGATGCCGGCGCGATGCAGCTGGTCGGCCACTCACCCTTTGGCGCCCGCTTGAACCGCGGGTTGGGGCTGGCACTGCGCAAGCGGTTCTGCGTCACCTTCGATTTCGAGCTGCAGGCCGCGGCCAGCGACGACGCGATTCTGCTTTCGCTCAGTCTTCGCCACAGCTTCCCGCTCGAGGAGGTGCCGCGGTTTCTGGCCTCCCGGACGGTGGAGGACGTCCTCCGCCAGGCGGTGCTCAACGCGCCCATGTTCCCGGCCCGCTGGCGCTGGAACCTGAACCGTGCGCTGGCCGTGCTCCGGATGCGGGGCGGACGCAAGAACCCACCGGCCATCCAGCGGATGGAG
Organism: Candidatus Dormiibacterota bacterium; assembly: GCA_963790575.1. Taxonomy (GTDB): domain Bacteria; phylum Chloroflexota; class Dormibacteria; order Dormibacterales; family Dormibacteraceae; genus CAVTSA01. The sequence goes on from CAWBPD010000015.1 coordinate 11,253, forward strand.
GCGGACGACCTGATGGCGTCGGTCTTCCCCGAGCTGGCGGCCTGCCAGGAGAACATCGCGCCCGGGCCGCTCGACATCCCCGACCACCCGCTGGTCCACCAGACGCTGGAGGACTGCCTGCGGGAGGCGTGTGACGTGGATGGCCTGCGGGAGCTCCTGGCCCGGATCGAATCCGGCGAGGTGCAGGTGGTCGCGCGCGACACCGTGGAACCCTCGGTGCTGGCCCACGAGATCCTGAACGGCAGGCCCTTCACGTTCCTCGACGATGCGCCCCTGGAGGAGCGGCGCAGCCGCGCGGTGCAGCTCAGGCGCGGCCTCCCGGTGGAGCCGCACGAGCTGGGGCGGCTGGATCCGGAGGCGATTCAGCAGGTCCGGGACGAGGTGCAGCCGGACCCCCGCGACCCGGATGAGCTTCACGACCTCCTGATGACGGTCACCGGCCTGCGGCCCAACCCCGGGTTGCGGCCCTGGTTCGAGGAACTGGTGGAAGAGCGGCGGGCGGTCACCCTCCGCGCCCCGGGGCTGGAGCTGTGGGGCACGACCGAGCGGCGGCCGGCGCTGGAGATTCTCTTTCCGGAGGCCACGCTCGAGCCGGATCTCCACTCCGAGGTGGCTCCGCTGCCGCTGGATCGGGAGGCGGCCGCCGCCGGGATGCTGCGCGGCCATCTCGACTACCGGGGACCCTCGACCCTGGTCGACCTGGTCGAGGCGACCGGCTTGCCGGAGGTCGACGTGCGCATCGCGCTGGCCCGCCTCGAGACCGAGGGCTTCTGCTTCCGGGGCCACTTCACGTTGCCGGATGGCCCCGAGGAGTTCTGCGCCCGGCGCCTTTTGAGCCGCATCCACAAGTACACCCAGGGCCGGCGGCGGCGCGAGATCGAGCCGGTCACGGCCCGCGACTTCATGCGCTTTCTCCTCCGCTGGCAGCACGTGGTGGCGGGCACCAAGCGCGAGGGCCGGGCCGGGGTGCTGGCCGTGATCGAGCAGCTGCAGGGCTTCGAGCTCGCGGCCGGCGCCTGGGAGTGGGACGTGCTCGCCACCCGGGTCCACGGGTACCGGCCGGAGTGGCTGGACGAGCTCTGCCTGACCGGCGATGTCAGCTGGGGGCGGCCCTCGATTCGCTCCGACGGCGTCGAGGACACAGCGCGGCGGAGCGGGATGACGCCCTCACGGGCGACCCCGATCACGTTTGCCGTCCGGGACGACCTGCCCTGGCTGCTGCAGGCGGCGCGGGGGACGCGAACGCCGTCCGAGCCGGGGCCGGGCCGGACCGGCGACGTCCTTCAGGCCCTGCGCGACCACGGAGCGTTGTTCACCTCCGATCTGATCACACTGACCCACCGGCTGCCGGGTGAGGTGGCGGAGGCGCTCTGGGAGGCGGTCGCCCGGGGATTGGTCACCTCCGATGGGTTCGACGCGGTGCGCACGCTCTTGCACCGCCGGACGCTCCCCCAGCCCGCCTACCGCCGCCTGCGCACCGCCGGGACCCGGGCCGCGGTACGGGCCGCCGGGCGCTGGAGCCTGATCCCGGCCGCCGCCGCCACCGAGGACGCCGACGAGCTGGCCGAGGCGGTGGCCGAGCAGTTGCTGGCGCGCTGGGGGGTGGTCTTCCACGACCTGCTGGTCCGGGAGACCTTCACCGTGCCCTGGCGCGAGGTGCTGTGGGCGCTGCGGCGCATGGAAGCCCGGGGCACGATCCGCGGTGGAAGGTTCGTCAGCGGCTTCACCGGCGAGCAGTACGCGCTGCCGGAGGCCCTGGAGACGCTGCGCAAGGTGCGCAAGGAGGGACTGAGCGGCCAGACGGTGTACCTCTCCGGCGCCGACCCGCTGAACCTGGTGGGCGTGGTGGTGCCGGGAGCCCGCGTGCCGGCACTGGCGACGAACCAGCTCACCCTGGTCGACGGCGTTCCCGCCGACGCCATGGCCGCGCCCGCCTGACCCCGGGGTTGCGCTCCGGCCGCGGGTCTGGCGCGCAGGACGCCGAGCGGGCGCACAACATGGTGGGATGGGCACTCCACCACGGAGGCACGGGTCGTGACCGCGCAAGCCGGCATGATCGGTCAGATCTTCCTGGCCGGTGCGGTGGCCATCGCTGTCCTGCAGATCGGATTGGTCTGGGCGCTGGCGCGCAGGGCGGGGAGGCGCCGCCCGACCGGGCCGGTGGCGGCTTCGGGGGACGTGGCGATGGAGATGCTGGAGAACGAGATCGACCAGCTGCGGGGTGAGCTGTACCGGCTGCGCCGGGAACGGGACTGGTTGCGCAAGGAGTGCGAGCGGCTGGCCCGCGGAGAGTGAGTGGCCGGGTATCCCCGCGCCAGGAAGGGCCCGTTGGTGCACCAGTGGGGGTCATCCCGCGCCAGGAAGGGCCCGTTGGTGCACCAGTGGGGGTCATCCCGCGGCCCACTCGCGCGGGGGTCAGCCTTCGGGCAGGCGCATCGCCAGCCGGCTGGTCACGATCCCGGTGTTGAGGCCGATCGTCCGCAGCCCTCCGAAGAAGCGGGCGTGCTCGATCTTGCAGCAGCGGTCCATGACCACCTCCAGGCCCGCACGTTGCGCGAGCTCAGCCGCCTCCTCATTGATCACGCCCAGCTGCATCCAGAGCACCCGGGCGCCGATCTCGATCGCCTGGCGGGCGATCTCAGGCACCTCGGCGGAGGGCCGGAACACGTCCACGATCTCGATCGGGCGGGGATGCTCGGCCGCCGCCTCGCGCAGGTCGCGGTACACGCGCCGGCCCAGGATCTCCTGACGGCCGGCGGCCGACGGATTGACCGGCACCACGTCGTAGCCGTTGGCGTCCAGGTAGACACCCGCGAACGAGCTGGCGTTGTAGAAGTTGGAGGACAACCCGACCATCGCGATCGTGCGGTAGTTGGTCAGGATGCGGTAGCGGTCCCAGGCGGTGAGACCGAACTGGTTGCGTTCTCCGACGGCGGTCATGGCAGCCCCCTCATCCCTGGTACGGCGCCCCGAACGCCTTCGACAGCACTGAGTGGCCGAGCCCGTCCCGCCGGGCGTCGACCGGCTCCGCCCGGTCCTTGCGCTGAGACGCGGCCAGCGCCTGGCCGAGATCCCACACGATGTCGTCGACGTCCTCGATCCCGATCGAGATCCGAATCAGCTCCGGTCCCACACCCGACGCCCGCAACTCATCGTCGGTCATTTGGTTGTGGGTGGTGGAGGCGGGGTGGATGCAGAGGGACTTCACGTCCCCCAGGTTGGCGACGTGGCTGAACAACTGCACTGAGTCCACGAAGCGCTTGCCCGCCTCGCGACCGCCCTCGATCCCGAACGTGAAGACCGGCGCCACGCCCTTCGGCATGTACTTGCGGGCGAGGTCGTGGAACCGGTTGGAGGGCAGGCCGGGGTAGTTGACGTAGCGGACGGCCGGATGCGCCTCCAGGAACTCCGCCACCCGGTTCGCGTTCTCGACGTGCCTCTGCATGCGAACGTGCAGGGTCTCCAGGCCCTGCAGCAGGACCCAGGCGCTGAACGGAGCCATCGTCGGTCCATAGTCGCGCAGCATCTCGGCCCGGCACTTCATGAGCCAGCCGAAGTCGCCGAAGTACTCGAAGAACCGCAGGTTGTGGTAGGCCTTGGACGGCTCCGTCATCCCCGGGAACCGCCCGTTGTTCCACGGGAACCGCCCGCCGTCGACGATGACGCCGGCGATGGTGGTGCCGTGTCCACAGAGCCATTTGGTGGCCGAGTGGACAACGATGTCCGCGCCCCAGTCCAGCGGGCGGCACAAATACGGGGACGGGAAGGTGTTGTCGACCACCAGCGGCACCCCGGCCTCGTGCGCGACCGTCGCCAGCGCCTGGATGTCGATCACCTCACAGGTGGGGTTGCCGACCGTCTCGGCGAACAGACACTTGGTGTTGTCGCGGATCGCCGCCCGCCACGCCTCGAGGTCGGTCCCGTCGACGAAGGTGACGTCGATGCCCATCTTGCGGAAGGTCACGTCGAACTGCGTGTACGTCCCCCCGTAGAGGTTGCGGGCGGCGACGAAGTGGTCCCCGGCCTCCATCAGCGTAAACAGGGCCAGATGCTGGGCCGACTGCCCGGACGCGGTCGCGATCGCCCCGATCCCGTTCTCGAGTGCCGCGATCCGCTCCTCGAACACCGCCGTGGTCGGGTTCATGATGCGCGAGTAGATGTTCCCGAACCGCTGCAGCGCGAACAGGTTGGCCGCCTGGTCCGAATCCTCGAACACGAACGCGCCCGTTTGATAAAGGGGCACGGCCCGCGACCCCGTGACCGGATCCGGCCGCTGCCCGGCGTGCACCGCCAGGGTGTCGAACCCGAACCTTTTCTCACCCGACATGAACCGGAGTCTATGCGAGGCGCGCCGAATAAGGTGAGGCTGCGATATGCGCGTCGACTGCCAGGTGCACACGATCTACTCGGGTGACGCCACCACGACCCTGGACCAGCTGGCGGCCCGGATCCGCGAGGTGTCGCTGGACGCCGTGTGCATCACCGATCACCACACCGTCGATGGCGCCCTGGCCGCACTGGAGCGGGACCTGGGCGCCAGGGTCATCGTCGGCGAGGAGGTGCGTACGCCGGCGGGGGAGATCATCGGCCTGTTCCTCACCGAGCGTGTGCCGTACGTCTTGCCGCTCCTGGAGGCGGCGTCCCGGATCCGGGCCCAGGGGGGAATCGTCTACGCGCCGCACCCTTGCGATCGGCTGCGCACCGGGATCGGAGAGACGGGGCTGATGAGGCTCGCCGAGGCAGGCCTGCTCGACGTGGTCGAGGTTTTCAATTCCAAGGTGCGGCACGGCGAGGACAACGCCGCGGCGGCGGAGACGGCGCGACGCTTGGGCGTGCCCGGCGGCGCCGGGTCCGACGCCCACGATCCCGAGGGTATCGGCGCCGCGTACGTCGAGATGCCGGACTTCACTGGGCCCGGCGACTTCCTCGAGCGCGTCCGCGAAGGGCGGATCGTGGGCGCCTTCCGGGAGCATGCGCTCAGGTACGCGCCGCGCCGTCCGGCCCCGTGATGTCTGAAGCTCTTAGCCGGCACCCCGCGGAAGCCTGGGGATTTCCCGGATGCGCGACAGCCAACGACTCCTTACCCTGTCCGGTGGTGAGTGCCGGCTTGCTGTCGGCCGGCAATTGAGGAGGACAACTCATGGCCGAGCATCCGAACGTCGCCCGCATCAAGGAGGGGTACGCCGCCTTCGCCAGGGGTGACTTCACCGCGCTCAACGACCTGCTCGCCGAGGACGTGGTATGGCACGTCCCGGGGCGGAACCAGCTGACTGGTGACTACAAAGGCCGGGATGCCGTGTACGGGTTCTTCGGCAAGCTCATGGAAGTCACGGAGGGCGCCTTTCGCATTGACCTCCATGCGGTCTTCGCCGACGACGAGCACGGCGTCGTGCTGGGCATCGACACCTATGGTCGCGGCGGCCGAAGCACCAATGTCAACGAGGCGCATGTGACGCATTTGCGCGACGGCAAGGTCGTGGAGTTCTGGGTCGCCTCCACCGACCAGCACGCGGTGGACGAACTCATCGGCTGACCCGTAGCGGGGCCCCACTGCCACCCGGTAGACCCCTGACTGCCGGCACTCGGGCCTCGCCGGGCGTGCGCAGACCCCTGACTGCCGGCACTCGGGCCTCGCCGGGCGTGCGCCCCTGCCGCTGCTTCAGGTCGGCACCGGCGCAGAAGGCGCGGTCGCCGGCCCCGGTCAGGATCGCGACCACGTTCGCCTCCCTGCCTTCACGCTCAATAGGAGCGGGGCAGCCCGAGCACGTGCTCGCCCACGTAGCTGAGGATCAGGTTGTTGGAAACCGGCGCCACGATCGGGAGCCGCGCCTCCCGGAACTTGCGCTCGATGTCGTACTCGATCGCGAAACCGTAGCCGCCGAAGGTGGTCATGGCCGCGTTGGCGGCCTCCCAGGAGGCCTCCGAGGCGAGGTACTTGGCCATGTTGGCCTCCGCCCCTGCCGCCTCGCCGGCGTCGAAGGTCCGGGCAGCGTGGTCCCGCATCAGGCGCGCCGCCTCGATCGCCATGTAGGCCTTCGCGATCGGGAACTGGATCCCCTGGTTCTGGCCGATCGGGCGGTTGAACACCACCCGCTCTCTCGCGTAGTCGGTGGAGCGATCGACGAAATAGAGACCGTCCCCCAGCGACTCGGAGGCGATCAGGATCCGCTCCGCGTTCATCCCACTCAGGATGTAGCGGAAACCGGACCCCTCATCGCCGATCCGGTTCTCCACCGGCACCTCGAGGCCGTCCAGGACCACCTCGTTGGTCTCGTGGTTGACCATGGTGTGGATCGGGTTGACACGGATTCCCTCGCCTCCGGTCCGAAGATCCACCAGGAGGACGGAGAGGCCGTCCGACTTGCGGCGCACCCGGTCGGCGGGCGTGGTGCGGGCCAGCAGCATGAGGAGGTCCGAGTGCTGGACCCGGGAGGTGAAGACCTTGCGGCCGCGGACCAGGTACCGGTCGCCGCGCCGCTCGGCGAACGTGCTGATCCGCGTCGTGTCCGAGCCCGCGTCCGGCTCGGTCACCCCGAACGACTGCAGACGAAGCCGGCCGGAGGCGAGGTCGGGCAGGTAGCGCTGCTTCTGCTCCTCCGAACCGTGCCGCAGCAGCGCGCCCATGGTGTACATCTGCGCGTGGCAGGCGGCCGCGTTGGCTCCCGAGCGGTTGATCTCCTCGAGGACGATGCTCGCCTCCAGCATGCCCAGCCCCGAGCCGCCGTACTGCGCCGGGATCAGACACGCCAGCCAGCCCGCCTCGGTCAGCGCTTCGACGAAGGCCTCCGGGTAGCGCCGTGCCTCGTCGCATTCGCGCCAGTACGGTCCCGGGAAGCGCGAGCAGAGTTCCCGCACCGAGGAGCGGATGTCCTCATGTTCGGCGGTGGTCAGGGTCGCCACGTCAACTCCTCTCCGGCTCCACGGCCGGCGCCGCCGCCCAGGGCTTCCGAGGCGCACAGGCGGTCGATCTCCGCGCTGCCGTAGCCCAGGTCGGCGAGGATCTCCCGGTTGTGCTCGCCCAGAGCCGGTGGCACCCGGCGCAGCGGCGGTCGCTCGCCGTCGACGCTGAAGGGCAGTCCCACCGAGCGGAAGTCGGGGATCTGCGGGTGCGCGCCCGCCTGCAGGATGTCGAGCGCGGTGGTCTGCGCGTCCGACGTCACCTGGGCGGCGTCGCGGATCACCGCGCACGGGACGCCCGCCGCGTGCAGCTCCTGCACCAGGTCGTCGGTGGTGCGCTCGGCGGTCACGGCCTCGATCGCCGCGATGAGCCGGGCGCGGTTGCGGACCCGGTCGGGGTTGTGCCGGAAGCCCTCATCCTCGACCCACTCGGTGTGCCCCAGCGCCTGCGCCAGGCGCGCGAAGAGGCCGTCGTTGGCGGCCGCGATCATCAGGCTTCCGTCGCGGGTGCCGACGGCCTGGTAGGGCGCGATGGTGGTGGTGCCGGAGCCCTGCGGTTTAGGCACCTCGCCTCCCGCCCAGTAGGTCGCCAGGTGGTAGGCCATCCAGCCCAGCGCGGTCTCGTAGAGGGAGGTGACGATCCGGCGCCCGGGGCCGCCCGCTCCCCGCTCCAGCAGGGCGGCGACGACGCTGAGAGCGGCCCACATGCCGGTCCCCATGTCGACCAGGGAGACGCCGGCCCGGATCGGCGCCCCACCCTCCTCGCCGGTGACGCTCATGATGCCGCCATACGCCTGCATGAGGGGGTCGTAGCCGGGCCGGTCGCGAAGCGGTCCGCCGTCTCCGAAGGGGGTGATCGAGCAGTAGATGAGGCCCGGGTTCAGCGACCGGGCCCACTCGTAGCCGAAGCCCAGGCGGTCCAGGACCCCGGGCCGGAAGCTCTCCAGGAGCACGTCGCAGCGGGCGGCGAGGCGGCCCAGCACCTCGGCCGCCTCCGGACGCCGCAGATCCAGCGTGATCGACCGCTTGTTGCGGTTCATGGTCAGGTACAGCGGGCTCCAGCCCTCCCAGAACGGGGGCCCCCACTGTCGGGTGTCGTCGCCGCGCCCGGGCTGCTCCACCTTGACCACCTCGGCGCCCAGCTCCCCCAGCAGCATGGCGGCGTAGGGACCCGCCACGTTCCGGGTCAGGTCGAGGACCCACCGGCCCTGCAGCGGGGCACTCACGAGACCGCCACCCCGGCGGGCCGCCCGACGAGCGAGTTCTCCACCGGCCCCGGGCGAAGCAGCAGGGCGGCCGAGTTTCCGTACCTGGCCGGCCCGCGTGTCGTACCCATGTCAGGTTTCTCCTCCAGCCATTTCATCCGTCCCGGAGCACGGCCTCTCCGAACAGCCCCTTGGCGCTCCTCACGTCGTACACCTCAGGGTTGTACACGTACTCCGGCCGGCGTCCCGCCAGGTCATCCAGGATCGCGTCCGCGGCCGACCTCGCCACCTGCACCATCGCTTCCCGCGTCTGGCCGGCGACGTGCGGGGAGAGGATGACGTTCTCCATCTCCCGCAGCGGCGATTCGGGGGCCAGCGGCTCGTGGGCGAAGACGTCCAGCGCCGCGCCCGCGAGGTGCCCCGACTGCAGGGACGCGGTGAGCGCCTCCTCGTCGACGACCTCCCCCCGCGAGGTGTTGACGACGATTGCGCCCGGGTGCAGCCTGGCCAGCGCTGCCGCGTCCACCATTCGGTAGGTGGTCGGATTGAGGCGCGGGTGGAGCGTCAGGATGTCGGCCGCCGTGAGCACCTCCTCCAGGGAGCCGAGGCGCATGCCCGCAACGGGGGAGCTGGCGTAGGCCGGGTCGCAACCGATGACCCGCATGCCGAAGCCGAGCGCCGCTCGCGCGACGCGGCCGCCGATCGCGCCCACGCCGACCACGCCGAGCGTGCGGCCCTCCAGCTCGCCGCCGGTGAACGGGCGCCGATCCCATTTCCCGGAGCGCATCAGGCGGTCCGTGTCGGGGAGCTTGCGAAGAAGCGACAAGGAACAATCCGACCTCGAGTCGGACCTCGACACGGCGGTCCGCGAGGGCACCCGGCGCATGCTGGTGACGGCCCTGGAGGCGGAGGTCGGCGCGTACATCGAGGGCCATGCCGGCGAGCGCGACGGCAAAGGGCACGCGCTGGTGGTGCGCAATGGGACGGCGCAGCCGCGCCGAGTGACGACCGCGTCCGGCGAGCTGGAGACCGGCGGCGCCGTGGGTGAACGACCGGCGCGAGGGGTACCGTTTCAGCAGCGGCATCCGACCGCCCTGGGCGCGGCTTCCGCCGCAGGTGACCGACGTGCTGCCGGTGTCGTATTTGCCCGGGATCTGACCAAGGACTTGGGGCCGCCGCCGGCCGCCTTCTTCGGCAACGAGGCGAGGCTGAGCGCGGTCGACGCTGCAGCGGCTGACGCGGGAATGGAGCCAGGAGCTGGGGGCGTTCAGCCGGTGTGGTCTGAGCCCGGTTTGCCGCCTGATCATCACCGGCCGATCCACAAGTTCTTGACAATGCCCCGGACGAGTGCTACGATCCCGCCCTAACTACGCGTGAGGAATCGGGGCCGGAGAAGACGTCATCGACGGGGTCGGAGGCGCGCACGATATGGCCGGGCAGGCAAGTGTTGGGGGTGTCCAGCGGACCCGTCTACGTCGCGAGCTCCGCATCTGGGAGGTGCTCGCCCTTTCGATCGGGCTCGCCTCGCCGACGCTTGCGATGTCGTTCTCCGGTCCCGGCGCCGCGGCGCTGGTCGGGCGGGCGGTTCCCCTTGCCTTCCTCTTCGGCGGGATCGTCCTCTGCTTCATCGCGTCCGGCATGGTCATCGTCTCCCGCAACTTCTCGCATGCCGGCTCCGTCTACGGCCTCACTGGGGCCACGGTCGGACCGCGCGCGGGCTTCTTCTCAGGCTGGTCGCTCCTCGGCTGCTATCTGATCTTCACACCCGGTTCGATGGCGTCCTCCGGTTACTTCATCGCGCTCTTCCTCCAGAACACAGGGATCTGGAAGGGTGCCGACTACATCGTCTTCGCCCTTCTGCTCGCCGCTCTCTGCTGGCTGCTCAACCTCGTCCACATCAGGAATCTGACTCGCTCACTGCTCTCGATCGAGGGGATCTCGGTGACGCTGCTGCTGATCCTGATGATTGTGATCGTGGTGCGGCTTGCCGCCGGCCATGCACCGAATCCCCAGGCTTCGCTCTCACTCAAAGTCTTCGTGCCACAAGAAGGCGGGTTTCATGGCATCGCCCTCGCGGCGGTGTTCGCGTTCCTGGCCTTCGCGGGGTTTGAGGGCGCGATGAGCCTGGGCGAAGAGACGCATCAGCCCAAGAGGACGATCCCCCAGGCACTCATCGTTGCCACGCTGGGGATCGCCGTGTTCTACCTGCTCTGCCAGGTGTGCCAGGCGCTCGGATTCGGACCGACCGCAAAGGGAGGGGCGGCCTTCGCGGCATCGTCGGGCCCCGTGTTCGACCTCTCCCGTGTGTACGTGGGCACAGTGATGGCCTGGGCCTTGGAGCTGGGCGCTGCGGTCAGCGCCTTCGGGTCGGGACTCGCTTCCAGCGCCGGCTGCGCCCGTCTCATCTACGCGATATTCCGCGACGCGAGGCCGGGCTCTTCGATGGCGACCGTCACCTTGCGTGCTGGAGCGCCGGGGAGGGCACTCGCCATTACGATGATCTTCGCGATCGTGGCGGTGGTCGGGATGAGGCTGGCCAACCAGACCGGCTTCCAGATCTGGCAGTACTACGGAACCATCGGGACGCTGCTGATCCTGGTCGCCTACGCTCTCGTCAACGTCGGTGCGGTCCGGCATCTCGTCGTGCATCGGGACCGTGAGAATCTGATCACCGTGGTCGGGCCTGGCTTGGCCGTGCTGTTCGTGCTTTACATCCTCTACAACCAGATCTACCCGGTGCCGACGCCGCCCTACAACATCTTTCCCTACGTCTGCGCGGCCTGGTTGCTGGTTGGTCTTTTGCTCGTCCTTGGTGTTCCTGGCCTGGCGAGGCGGATCGGAGCAGGTTTGGCGAGAGAGGAGGGCCTGTCAGAGAGTGCGGAGCCTGCGGCGGGCGGCTGACCTGAGCACCTCCGAGCGAGCACTCGGTTCCTAGCTTGGTAGAGACCTTCGAGCGGGCGATCATCGACTGGGTCGACGAGTGTGAGTGAGGTTCAGAAGAACTCCAGGTATTCGCGCATCTCCCAGTCGGTGACCGTGCTCTGGAAGCGGTCCCACTCGGCGCGTTTCATACGAACCAGGTAGTCGACCACCGTAGACCCGAAAGCGGCGCGAAAGAACGAATCCTGATCCAGCAATGCCGCCGCCTCACCCAGGCTCCGCGGGAGCCTCTCGCCCCCGGCCGCATACGGGTCAGGACCGGCCAGAGGCGGCGGTTCGAGCCCGCGCCGGACCCCGTCCAGGCCCGCCGCGAGATTGGCCGCCAGGTAGAGATAAGGATTCGCGGAGGGCTCGCCGAGGCGGTTCTCGAGGCGGGTGGCGGAGCTACCCGGCGCTCCCTGCACGCGGAGCATGGCGCCTCGGTTGTCGATCGCCCAGTTGACGTTGTCAGGGGCGAACGAATAAGGGCGGAAGCGCTTGAACCCCGTGACGGTGGGGGTGGTGAAGACGGTCATCGGGAGCGCGTGGGCGAGGATGCCGGCGGCGAATTGGCGTGCGAGCGGCGAGAGCGCCTCGGACTCGCCGGTGAACGCGTTGGGCCCGTCTTCGCCTCGCGTCAGCGACTGATGCAGGTGCCAGCCGCTGGAGGGCAGGTTGGGGAGGGCAGGCCAGCTCATGAAAGTGGCGAGGAGCCCCCGCTGCTGTGTCACCTGCTTCACCGTGCTCCGGAAGAGGACTGCCGCGTCCGCCGCATCCAGGCCGCGGAGGGGTGGGAAGGTGACCTCGATCTGGCCCGGGCCCCACTCCTGTTCGAACGAGCTTGGCGGCAGACCGACGCCGTGCAGGGCATCGCGGAGGTCGGTCAGGACGTCGGAGAGGGCGGCCAGCCGGACCTCGGAGAGGAACTGAAAGCCGGGGTCGATGGGACCGACGGTGGGGGCCGCGCCGGGCAGGCCGATGTCGCGCGGATCGATCGGATCGTGGCCGCGCCGCAGGAGGAAGAACTCGATCTCGAGCCCGGCCAGATAGTCGTACCCGAGCTCCCCCGCCGCGGCCAGCTGGCGGCGCAGGATGCCACGGCTGTCCAGCGGGTGTGGCTTCCCGCTGGCGAAGTAGGCGTCGCAGACCACCCACCCGGTCCGATCGGCCCAGGGGAGCACGCGAAATGTTCGCGGGTCGGGCACCAGCACGATGTCCGTGAACCCCGACATCTCGGCCACGTCGACGCCGCCCCCTTCCGCGAACGCGAGGGCAAAGACCGCGTTCGCGGTATCCAGGTTGACGGGCGCCCCGGAAAAGTCGAGGCCGCTGCGCAGCGCGGACGCGAAGGTCTGGGGAGCGACGAACTTGGCCCTCGGGGCGCCGTGCTGGTCGACCCACGTCACCCGGATGGTGCGCAGGCCGTCGCTTTCGACGCGCGCCGGTAGGGCCGCGGCGGCAGCCTGCTGCTCGGCTGTGTAAAGGCCATGGGCCGCGATGAAGCCCGGATCCTGGGGCACGCGCTCAGCCCTCCCGCCGACGGGACGCGAACCAGGGCCCGCACCGACCCGTGCGCCGCCTGTCCCCCGCGACTTCGGTCTCCATCGGTCCCTCCACACGTACGACGACTGGTCTTGGCCGTGGTTTGTGCCGGCGGCTGAGCACCGGCTGAGCGCGTGACCGCGGTCAATCTTAATGGCGGTTGGGAACGTCCCTCTCCTGTGGGCCGCATCCGCTGGCCGGAACAAACACGCGGCGACCGCTGGTAGGTGGGTGGCGATGGCAGCCGCTCCTCCCGCGTCTCACCTTGACCTTCTCGAGCGCCCCCTGCTCGCGAGTTTTGCCACCGTCCGTCCAGATCGGACGCCGCAGGTGAACCCGATGTGGTTCGTCTGGGATCAGGACCAGCAGGTGGTGAGGCTCACGCACACGAAGGTCCGGAGCAACTACCGCCTGCTCCAGGCGGAGAAGAACGTCGGCCTGCTGATCGTCGATCCTGACGATGACCAGCGGTACCTGAGCCTGCGTGGCACCGTCACCGACATCCGGGACGATCCCGAAGGCGAGTTCTTCAAGGAACTCCAGAAGCGCTATCGAGGCAGGGCGGACGACGTGGTCGCCGACCGAGCGGTGCGCGTCATCCTGACCATCACACCTCAGCACTTTCGGGCCGAGTAGGGAGGCGTCCCGGCGCCGGCTTCTGAGGCCGGACGTTGCCGGCAGTGCAACCTTGTTGGACTCGGTTTGGGGTTGCAGTGCCGGCAATGTAGCGCCATCGTTCCGCGGACAATTCCCGGCCGGTTAAGAGCTTGACGGCGAGTACGAACGGATGTATGGGGTATCCATTTGAGTGCAGCGCCCCCAAGATCTAGTAATCGCTCCGGGGCGCGATGAGCTCGTAGTACGGATGAGGATCGGTGGCAACGGCCTGCTCCACGAGCCGGTACCAGAGCAGCCCGCGAGCCTTGGAGGCTCGACGGTTGAAGCGGAACGTGTACTCGTCGAGGTAGTACCCGAGCTGACGGGCGTCCAGGCCGTTCTGGATGGTTCCGGCGAGCCAGCGTTTGAGCAGCGACGCGACTCGGTGGACACCCGGCAGCAGTTCGTGCGCCAACGAGCCGGAGTGCTCGATGGTCCGCTGATCGACGGTCACTCCGACCTTCTCGCCGAAGTCCTGGTAAAGGGGGTCGCCATCCGTCTGCAGGATCGATCCCGGGGCCACGTTCGTTTTCGCGAAGCTCACCAGGTCGAGCTTTCGACGCGTCCGGTCGATGACCGACATCCGAATGCGACCCAGCCCTCGCATCTGAGCCGCGGCATGCTCGACCGCGATCACGACCTCGGCCTTGTTGTAGTACCGCGGCGTATTCATTCCGGGCGTCCGGCCACCGATGAAGGTGCAGTCCATCTCGACCACTCGGCCTGGACCTCCGAGCTTCTCGCGGTCCGGACGCACCATGGCGCGGCGCAGTTTGTGCATCCAGGCCCAGGCGGTCTGGTACGAGCCGAACCCGAGGACGCGCTGCAGACCCAGGGCCGAGACGCCGTTCTTCTGGGCGCAGATGAACCACATAGCCGCGAACCAGGTCGGGAGCGGCAGGTGCGAACGGTGGAAGATCGTGCCCGCGGTTGCCGACGTCTTGCGCCCACAGCGCCGGCACATCCATCGGGGCCCGGCCACTTTCCAGGCGTCCCCGTGCCCACATGCCGGACACACGAAGCCAGCCTTCCACCGCACACGGGCCAGGAACTCGACGCAACTGCCCTCGTCCGGAAACCATCGCTCGAATGCCTGCCAGCCTCCGGGGTAGTCGCGACCGGCTTGAGGGTGATCTTCATCTGCCACGAGCACAAGATACTGGGGCTACTGCATTCAAGCAGATACCCCATACGGATGTACGATGGAGGCGTGGAAGCAAGGCTCGCCGTGGACAGCCAGTCCCTCTCAATCGAGGTGCTCGAAGACGATCTCCGCGGCCTTGCGCAGCTCGGTGATCGGGGTGAGCGGCTGGCCGGGCTGCACCGCTTTCAGAACCGCCTCTCCGCCCTGATCTCGCAGGAGATCGCTTGCCTTCGACCGCGAGGAGGGGTATCGCACCAGCGGCTGCCTCACCATGACCTCCTGGCTGCGCTGGGAGTGCCACCTGTCTCCGCGCACCGCCAGCAACGAGCTGCGCACCGCGCGCCGCCTGCAAGAGCTGCCGGTGGCTCGTGAAGCCTTCGAGCAGGGCGACTTCAGCCTCAGCCACGCCTCCATCCTCGCCCGCACCGTGGACGAGGTTGGCAACCAGCCCAACCCCGACTACAAGGGCCAGCCGGGCGAAGCGCGCAACGTGGAGGAGACGCTGGTCGAGAGCGCGACCAAGCTCAACCCCTACGAACTGTGGGTGGTCTGCAAGCACCTGAAGCTGTGCCTGGACCCGGACGGCTCGCTGCGGGACTGGGAGCGGCAGCAGCGGCAGCAGTACCTGGAAGCCTCCAGGACCCTGGACGGGATGCTGCACCTGCAGGGCTTGCTGGCTCCGGAAGGTGCGGCGGTAGTGAGCGCGGCGCTGGACGCGGCGATGGGACCACCTGCGCGGGACGACCTGCGGGGTGCGCCGGAGCGGCGGGCGGAGGCGCTGGTGGACCTTGCGCAGAAGGTGCTGGACCAGGGGCAATTGCCGACCCATGACGGCGAGCGCCCGCACCTGGAGCTGCTGGTCGACTACGCGAGCCTGCGGGGAGAGCCGGGGAACGCGGCGATCCTGGGCCAGAACGGAGAGCCGGTGCCGGGCAAGACGGCGGAGCGGATCGCCTGCGACTGCGTGCTGACCCCGATCGTGATGGGTGAGCAGGGGGACGTGCTGCGAGTGGGGCGCAAGCAGCGGCTGTTCACCCCCGGCAGTCGCTGGCGATGGCGATCCGAGACCGCCACTGCGCCTTCCCGGGCTGTGATCGTGACCTCCGCTGGTGCGGCAACCATCATCTGAAGCACTGGCTGCACGGGGGCACGACCGACGTCGAGAACGGAGGCAAACTCTGCCGCCGCCACCACACCATGTGCCACGAGGGTGGCTGGACCTTGTGGCGCGACGAGCACGGTGAGTACCACGCCGACCCGCCCTGACGCCCTGCGTGCTACCGTGCGGCCAGAGCATGCCGCGACCGAACCCGGACGACATCGGTTTTCCGGGCGGCAACCCGGACGAGCGAGAGCTCCTCCTCTCCTGGTTGGGATACCTTCGCGGCTCCATCCTGCGCAAGCTCGACGGGGTCGACGAGCAGGGTGCTCGCTGGCGGCCGGAGCCGGGCCGCCTGATCTGCCTGCTCGGGATCTTGAACCACCTCACGCACGTCGAGTGGCGCTGGATCGACGGCACGCTCCTGGATCGGGAGCGCACGTGCCGCAGCGAGGAGGAGTTCCACCCCGGACCCGGCTTCACGGTGCACGGCCGCGATCGCTGCCTACCGGGAGCGGGCGGCGGCGACCGACCAAGCCATTCGTGCCCTGCCCGGCCTCGACGTGCCCTGCCGGCGCCGCCCGGACCGCGACGCCAGGTGGGTGGTGCTCCACCTGATCAACGAGACCGCCCGCCACGCCGGTCACGCCGACGCGACGCGCGAACTCCTGGACGGCGCCACCGGGGAGTGAGGGGAGCCGGCCGCCGCTCAGTAGATGGGCGTGTCGGCGGTGATGCCCTCCAGGTACTTCTTGACGGAAACGATGAACCGGCCCGCCTGCAACCCATCCAGCACCCGGTGGTCGAAGGAGAAGCAGATGTACATCATCGGTTTCACGGCCACCATCCCCTTCACCGCCACCGGCCGCTCCTGGATCGCCTCCATGGTCAGGATCGCCGCCTGCCCGGGGTTGATCACGGAGTAGCTGAAGATGGTCCCGAAGGTGCCCGAATTGTTCACCGTGAAGGTGCCGCCGGCCAGGTCGTCCGCTCGCAGCTTCTTGGACCGGGCCCGCGTCGCGAGGTCGTTGACGGCGCGCGCCAGACCCGCCGGCGAGAGGCTGTCGGCGTCGCGGATGACCGGCACCACCAGCGTGTCCTCCAGGCCCACCGTGACGCCGAGGTTGATGTGCTTGTGGACCAGGATCTCGTCGCCGTTGAAGGTGGCGTTCACCTCCGGGTGCTCACGCAGCGCGGTCACCGCCGCGCCCAGCACGTAGGGCAGGTAGGTCAGCGAGAAGCCTTCGCGGCCGGCGAACGGTCCCTTGTTGCGGTTCCGGTTGGCGACCACCCCCGACATATCGGCCTCCTGCACCTGCCACGCGTGCGGGATGGTGGACTTCGAGGTGGCCATGTTCTCGCCGATCAGCCGGCGGATCCGGGTCAGCGGCACCGCTTCGTCGTCGGGGCCCGCCTCCGCGCGGGGCGCCGCAGCCGGAGCCGGTGTTTGCGGCTGAGCGGGCTTTGGCGGTGCCGGCGCGGCCGCCTCCGGAGCCTCCGCGGCGGGTCCAGCGGCGGGAGCCGCCTCCCGATCGCCACCCCGGGCCAGAAACTCGCGCACGTCCTTCTTGGTCACCCGTCCGCCCATGCCGGTGCCGGAGACGGCGCCCAAGTCGAGATTGTTCTCCTGCGCCAGCAACAGCACCGCCGGCGAATAGCGCCGCCGTCCCTGGTCGTCCCTGGCCTGTGGGACAGCCTCCGCCTGCGGGACCTCCTCCGTTGGAGCCGCAGCCTCCGTCGGGGCGGCAGCCTCCCCGGAAGCGGGAGCAGGGGCCGGGCCTCGACTGCCGTTGGCGCCGGATGACGGTGCCGCCGCCTCCGCGGTGGCCGGCGCCGGCGTGGGCCCGCCCCCGTCCGCACCCTCCAGCTCCACCACCGCGATCTCGGCTCCGGCTTCCACCGTCTCGCCCTCCCGGGCCAGAATCTCGCGCAGGATCCCGGTCACCGGTGAGGGGACCTCGGCGTTGACCTTGTCGGTATCCACCTCGAGCAGCGGCTCGAACTCCTCCACCCGCTCTCCCGGCTGTACCAGCCAGCGGGAGATGGTGCCCTCGTGGACCGATTCCCCGAGCTGGGGCATGGTGACGCGACTCGTTTCAGCCATCAGTACTCAGCCAGCTCCTTCAGCGCCGCGTGCACCTTGTCCGGGCTCGGCATGTAGAAGTTCTCCATCGGCTTGGCGTAGGGCTGGTTGGGGACGTCCAGGCCGCCCAGGCGCTTGACGGGGGCGTCCAGCCACTGCCAGGCCTCGTCCGCGATCAGCGCCGCCACCTCGGACCCGATGGAGACCGAGAAGTTGTCCTCGTAGAGCACCAGCACCTTGCCCGTCTTGCGTGCCGACTCGACGATCGTCTGCCGGTCCAGCGGATACACCGTCCGCAGGTCGACCACCTCCACCGACCATCCGTCCTGCTCCAGCCGCCGCGCGGCCTCGATCGCGTAGTGCACCATCAGGCCGTAGCAGAAGACCGAGATGTCCTCGCCTTCGCGGACCACGCGGGCCTGCTCCAGCGGGATCAGATACTCCCCGCCCGGAACGTCCTCCTTGAACATCCGGTAGAGCCGCTTGTGCTCGAAGAAGAGGACCGGGTCGGGGTCGCGGATGGCCGCGATCAAGAGGCCCTTCGCCTCCCGCGGCCCGGACGGGATCACGATCTTGAGTCCGGGGGTCGCGAAGCGGGCTTCGATCGACTGCGAGTGGTAGAGGGCCCCGTTGGAGCCGCCGCCCATCGGCGCCCGCACCACCATCGGCACGCCCCAGTCGCCGTTCGAGCGGTAGCGGATCTTCGCGATCTCGTTGGTGATCTGGCTGAACGCCATGTGGGCGAAGTCCGTGAACTGCATCTCGGCGATCGGGATCCGGCCCGCCATCGCCATCCCGGCCGCGAAACCGGCGATCGACGACTCCGCGAGCGGGGTGTCGATGACGCGGTCCTCCCCGTATTTGTCGTAGAGGCCGTCGGTGACCAGGAAGACGCCGCCTTTGGGGCCCACGTCCTCACCCATCACCAGCACCCGGTCGTCCCGCTCCATTTCGAAGCCGATCGCCTGGTTCAGCGCCTGGACCATGTTCAGGCTGTCGGCGGGAGCGTTGGCCTCCGGCTCGATCGCCTCCGGCACCGCGTTGCTGTAGACGTTGGTCAGCGCCTCCTCCGGTTCCGCGTCGCGGGAGCCCATGGCGGTCTTGGTCGCCCGGTTGACCTCGGCCTTCACGTCCTCGTCGAGCTCGGCGATCTTCTGGTCGTCGAGAACCCCCTCCTCGACCAGCCGGGCCCGGAACCGGACCAGGCAGTCGTTGCTCGTCAGCGCCTCCAGCTCCTCCGCGGTCCGGTACCTCCGCTGGTCATCCTCCGAGGAGTGGGCGCCCAGCCGGTCGACCAGACCTTCCAGGAATGTCGGCCCGTCGCCCGCCCGCGCGCGGGCCACCGCCTGGCGGGCCACGTGGTAGGACGTCACCGGGTCACGGCCGTCGAACGTGACGCCCGGGAAGCCGTACCCGAGGGCGCGGTGCGCCGCGTGCTCCACCCCGTACTCCTTGCGGTAGGGGGTGGAGATGGCGACCGTGTTGTTCTGGCACACGAAAACCACGGGCAGCCGGTCGATGGCGGCGAAGTTCATCGCCTCGTGCGCGTCGCCTTCGGCGCCCGCGCCCTCGCCGAAGCAGGTCATCGCGACCTTGTCGGTGCCGTCGTGCTTGAGCGTCCAGGCGGCGCCGGTCGCGTGCACCATCTGGGTCGCCAGCGGCGAGGCGTTGGTGATCATGTTGAGGTCGCGGTTGCTGAAGTGACCGGGCGTCTGCTTGCCGCCCGACTCGCGGCCCTCGGGCTTGGCCAGCACCGCCAGCATCAGGTCCAGCGGCGTGGTGCCGACGCGCAGACAGAAGACGACGTCGCGGTAGTAGGGGGCGACCCAGTCGTACCCAGGGCGCAGCGCCGAGGCGACCCCCACCTGCGCCGCCTCGTGGCCGGAGCCGGAGAGGACGAAGGGAGCCCGCCCCTGGCGGTTCAGTACCTGGCAGCGGGCGTCGATCTGGCGGCCCAGCAGCATCAGCCGGTACCAGGAGACCAGCGTCGCCTCGTCGACGTCCGTATCTCGCCAGTGGACCGGTTCCTGGAAATGCCAGTCCCCGATCTGACCCTCGGTTCTGACCCGCTGTGTCGTCTCTGCCATGCCTTTGTCCGTCACTCCTGTTCCGGCGCGGGGCGGCCCCGCGTCAGATGTTGATGGCCACTCCGTCGACGGCCATCGCCGCCTCGCCGATCACCTCGGAGAGGGTCGGATGGGGGTGGATGTTGCGGCCGACCTCCCAGGCGTCGCCCTGGAAGAGCTGGGCCAGCCCCGGCTCGGCGATCAGCTCGGTCGCCTGCACGCCCACGATGTGGGTGCCCAGGAGCTGGCCCGAGTCGGCGTCCGCGACCAGCTTGGCGAACCCGTTCGGCTCGCCGTGGATCAAAGCGCGCCCGATGGCCTGGAACGGGAACCGCCCCACCTTGACCTTGTGGCCTGCCTCGACCGCCTCCTTCTCGGTGAGGCCGACCGACGCGATCTGCGGGTGCGAGTAGGTGCAGCGGGGGACCAGCGTCTGCTCCATCGGATGCAGCTGTAGGCCCGCGATGTCCTCGGCGGCGATGATGCCCTCGTGGACGGCGGCGTGTGCCAGCAGGTACCCCCCACAGGCGTCTCCGATCGCCCACACGCCCTGCACGTTGGTGCGCTGCCAGTGGTCGACGGTGACGAAGCCGCGGCGGTCGATCTCGACCCCCGCTTTGTCGAGGCCGATGTGCCGATTCCGGGCCTGGCGCCCGACCGCGACCAGCAGCTGCTCGACCTGGATGTCGTCGCTGCCCTCGAGGTGGACGGCGACGCCCCCCTCGCCCGGGTCGGCGCCGCTCACCTTGACGCCGGTCCGGGCGTCGATGCCGGCCCGCTTGAACATCTGCGCCACCACCTTGGAGACGTCCTCGTCCTCGGTCGGGACCAGGCGGTCGAGGGCCTCCAGCACCACCACCTGGGTGCCGATCTGGTTGTAAAAGGTGGCGAACTCGACGCCGATCGCGCCGGCGCCGATGATCGCGATCGACTTGGGCCCCTCTTTCGCGACCACCGAGTCGTCGGAGGAGACGATGCGCTTGCCGTCGAAGGGAAGGCCCCCAAGCGCTTTGGGCTCGGAGCCGGTGGCCACGATCAGCGCCTGGCTCTGCAGGCGCCGCCCGTCGACCTCCACCGTGCCCTTGTCCACCACCTCACCGTGGGCCCGCACCACCTCGATCTTGTTCTTCTTCATCAGGCCTTCGACGCCGCGCGTGAGCTGCTTCACGATTCCGTCGCGCCGCTCAGCCACGCGGGGATAGTCGAAGGACGCGTCCGACACGCGAATGCCGAACTCCTCGCCGCGAGCCGCCACCTGGTGGAAGAGCTCGGATGCCTGCAGCAGCGCCTTGGTCGGGATGCAGCCCACGTGGAGGCAGGTGCCGCCCAGCTCGCCCTGCTCGACCAGCACCACGCGCTTGCCCAGCTGCGCTGCGCGAATGGCCGCCGAGTAGCCGCCGAACCCACCGCCCAGGACCGTGACATCGAACTGGTCAGCGGCCATGACCACCTACCTGAATTGCAGTTCGCACGATCCATCAGTCTAGGAGGGCGGTGCGGGGCGGGCGTGCCAACGTGAGGCCGCGCCGCAGCGATGTATAATCCATACATCGTGAGAAGGACCCAGATCTACCTCGACGACGCTCAGGATCGGGCGCTGTCGGCTCGGGCGGTGGCGTCGGGGACGACCAAGTCGGCGGTCATCCGTCACGCGGTCGACGCCTACCTGGCGCAGTCTGAGGAAACCGACTGGCAGACCCGAATCGACGAGATCATCGAAGACCTGAGGCGACACCCCGTCCATCTGGAGCCGGACCTTGATGGAGCGGCCTACGTTGACCACTACCGGGCGTTCGACCTGGAACGGGAGAAGGAGCTCGGCTGGTGAGTCGCCCCGCGACACTCGGCGAGCTCCGTCCCGCGCGTACCCCGGGGCAGGAGCTCCCGGGGTGACGTCGGGCCCGCCGGTCTGCGACGCCACGGTGCTTATCGACTTCCTGCGCGGCCGGGCCGAGGCTCATGGGTATGTCCGGGGCATCGCCGGGGTGCCCCGCTGCTCGGAAGTGACGAGGGTCGAGGTGCTGCGGGGAGTTCGATCCGGCGAGCGATCGACGACGGCCCGCCTGCTCAGCTCCTTCGAGTGGGTTCCGGTCGGCACGGATATCGCCATCCGGGCTGGAGAGCTCGGGCGGCGGTACCGGTCGAGCCATCCTGGGATCGGCATCGTGGACCTCATCGTCGCCGCCACCGCCCTCGAGCTGGACGCCGAGATCGCGACCTCGAACGTGAGGCACTTCCCGATGTTCCGGGGCTTACGGCCGGCCTACTGAGGTGGCAGCCCGAGCAGCTCGAGTGAGCGCTCCCAGAGTCCCCGGCACAGGTCCGGGTCCTCGACCCGCGGGTTCGCCCGCGCCGGCTTGCAGTCGGTGAAGTAGTCGCCCGAGCCCCAGGTGGTGGAAGGCTCGGTAGTCGCCAGCCAGACCAGCGTCTCGGCGCCCCGCTCCGGTGAGCGCAGGAGATACCGCGCGGGAGAGCGGGTGAAGAGTCGGACCAGGCGTCCACCCTCGTGTCCCCACTGGGTGCGCACGGCGCCCGGATGAAACGCCGCCGCGGTCACGCCGTCGCGACCCCAGCGACGGGCCAGCTCGCGGGCGAAAAGCATGTTCTCCGCCTTGGTCGTGCCGTAGGCGCCGGTGCTGGAATACCGCTTCTTGAAGTCGAGGTCGTCGAGGTCGATCCGGGCCCGCAACCCGGCGGCGCTGGCGGTGACGACGACACGCCCGCGCGCGGCCACCAGCGGCTCCCGCAGCAGCATGGTGAGCAGGAAGGGGGCCAGGTGGTTGACCTGGAATGTGAGCTCGTGACCGTCCTCGGTCTCCTGGCGGCGGTCCCCGGCGATCAGGCCGGCGTTGTCGGCCAGCACGTCGATACGGGGATGGCGCTGCCGCAGCTCCTCGGCCAGCGTGCGCACCTGACGAAGTGAGGCGAGGTCGACCACGTGGTGCTCGGCCCCCAGCTCCTCGGCCACCGCCTGCGTCTTCTGGGGCGAGCGCCCGAGCACCACCACCTGGTCGCCGCGCGCGTGCAGCGCCCGGGCGGCGGCGGCTCCGATTCCGTCCGAGGCGCCCGTGATGACGACGACGCGACCCGTCTGCTCCTGGCTCACGCAGCGGACGGTACGCGAGTGGGGAGGACGCGGCCAGGGCGGACCCGCGCCGTTAAGGGCCGAGTGTCCGCAGTGCGACCCTTCCAGGCGCGCGGTAGCGTCCGACTGCGGACACTGGGCCCTCAGCCGTCTCCGCCGCGGGGTCACGAAAGCGGGCCGACCGCCGCCTCCACCTCGCCGAGCAGCTGCCCGGACGCGATCAGGTCCTCGGCCGCCCGCAGCTCGCGAGAAAGGAAGCGGTCAGGCCCTGGCCCCGGCACCACCCTTCGCAGCGCGGCCAGCGCGGCGCCGGTGCCCGCGCCCGGCCTCAGCGGCGCCCGCAGCTCGACCCCGCGCGCCCCGGCGACCAGCTCGACCGCCAGCACGCGGCGCAGGCCGTCGACCGCCCGGCGCAGCTTGCGCGCAGCCCCCCAGCCCATCGAGACGTGGTCTTCCTGCATCGCGGAGGTGGGGATGGAGTCGACGGACGCCGGCACCGCCAGCCGCTTCAGCTCGGACACCGCCGCCGCCTGCGTGTACTGCGCGAGCATCAGCCCTGAGTCGACGCCGGGGTCATGGGCGAGGAACGCCGGCAGGCCCTCGGAGCGCGCCACGTCGAGGAGCCGGTCGGTCCTCCGCTCGGCGATCGACGCCACGTCCGCGACCGCGATGGCGAGGAAGTCGCAGACGTAGGAGAGGGGCGCGCCGTGGAAGTTGCCGTTCGACTCCACGCGCCCGTCGGGGAGCACGACCGGGTTGTCGATCGTCGACGCGAGCTCGCGCGTGGCGACGACCTGGGCGTGCTGCAGGGTGTCCCTGGCGCCGCCCGCCACCTGCGGCGCGCACCGGAGCGAGTAGGCGTCCTGCACGCGCCCCTCCCCAGTGCGGTGCGAGGCGACGATCGGCGACCCCGCCAGCAGCCGGAGCAGGTTGGCGGCGCTCGCCGCCTGGCCCGGGTGCGGTCGCAGCTCGGCGACCCAGGGCTCGAACGCGCGGTCGGTGCCGAGCAGAGCTTCGACGGACAGAGCGCAGGTCACGTCGGCGACCCTGAGCAGGCGCTCCAGGTCGAGGCAGGCGAGTACCAGCATGCCCAACATCCCGTCGGTGCCGTTGATCAGAGCCAGGCCCTCCTTGGCGGCCAGCTCAACCGGCTCGATGCCTGCTCCGGCCAGCACGGGAGCGGCGGGGACCGGGTTGCCCGCCTCGTCGAGCACCTCCCCCTCTCCCATCAGGACCAGGGCTACGTGGGCGAGTGGCGCCAGATCGCCACTGGCGCCCAGGGACCCGAGCTCACGGGCGGCGGGGACGACGCCGTGGTTGAGCAGAGCGGCCAGGCGCTCGACGACCACCGGCCGCACGCCGGTCATCCCCGTGCACGCCGTGCGTAAGCGCAGGAGCTGCATCGCCCGCACCACCTCGCGCTCCACCGGTGGGCCCATCCCTGCCGCGTGCGAGCGGATCAGCGAGCGCTGCAGCTGGGCGCGGAG
Organism: Candidatus Dormiibacterota bacterium; assembly: GCA_963790575.1. Classification (GTDB taxonomy): domain Bacteria; phylum Chloroflexota; class Dormibacteria; order Dormibacterales; family Dormibacteraceae; genus CAVTSA01. The sequence goes on from CAWBPD010000015.1 coordinate 35,437, forward strand.
CGGGGGCGGGATGGAGCGCCGCGACAGCGCCCCGAAGCCGGTGGAGACCCCGTAGGCCGGCGTCGACCCGGCCGCCAGCTCGTCAACGACCGCCCGGCCCCGCGCCACCGCCTCCAGCGCCGCCTCGCCCACATGGACCTCACGTCCTGAGCGGGCGACCGCCTCCACGTCGGCGAACGAAAGCGGCGCCCCGCTCAGCTCCAGCGCGGTCACGCGGGAGTCCCGTACGGACCCGAATGCCGGCACTCGGGGGTTGCAGCCGGCTTCTGGAGGCCTGAATGCCGGCACCCGGGGGTTGCGGTGTCCACGTGTCTACTGTTGCAGGCAATGAGCGAACAGTCTGCGATCCCCACCGTGCGCGCCCCGCGCGGGGTCGAGCGGAGCTGCCGCGGCTGGCCCCAGGAGGCAGCGTTACGCATGTTGATGAACAACCTGGACCCGGAGGTGGCCGAGCACCCCGACCAGCTGATCGTCTACGGCGGCTCCGGCCGTGCCGCCCGGAGCTGGGACGCGTACCACGCAATCCTGCGGTCGCTGCGCGCGCTCGGGGACGACGAGACGCTGCTCGTGCAGTCGGGTAAGCCGGTCGGCGTCTTCGAGACCCACGAGTGGGCGCCCCGCGTCCTGATCGCGAACTCAAATCTGGTGCCCGAATGGGCGACCTGGGAGGAGTTCCGGCGGCTGGAGGCGCTCGGCTTGACCATGTACGGCCAGATGACGGCCGGCTCCTGGATCTACATCGGGACCCAGGGGATCCTTCAGGGGACCTACGAGACCTTCGCCGCGGTCGCCGCCAAGCGCTTTGGTGGCTCGCTCGCCGGCACCATCACCCTGACCGCGGGCCTCGGCGGCATGGGCGGTGCGCAGCCGCTCGCCGTGACCATGAACGGCGGCGTCGTCATCTGCCTGGACTGCGACGCCTCCCGGCTCCGGCGCCGTGTCGAGCAGGGCTACCTTGACGCATGCGCCGAGTCCCTTGACGACGCGGTGCGCCGTGCCGTCGACGCCCGCGATCGCAAAGCTCCGCTCTCACTCGGGGTCCTCGCCAACGCGGCCGAGGCGGTCCCAGAGCTGCTCCGGCGGCGCGCCCCGATCGACGTCGTCACCGACCAGACCTCGGCTCACGACCCGCTCACCTACCTTCCCCTCGGCGTGCCCTTCGAGGAGATGCACGACGTCGCCCGTCGCGACCCGGACGAGTTCACCCGGCTCGCGCGCGACTCGATGGCAAAGCACGTCGAGGCGATGGTCGGCTTTCAGGATCAGGGGGCCGAGGTCTTCGATTACGGCAACTCGATCCGCGGTGAGGCTTTCCGGGCGGGCTACCAGCGCGCCTTCGACTTTCCGGGCTTCGTTCCCGCGTACATCCGGCCCCTCTTCTGCGAGGGCAAGGGACCCTTCAGGTGGGCGGCGCTCTCCGGCGACCCTCGGGACATCGCCGCCACCGACCGCGCCATCCTCGACCTCTTCCCGGAAGACCAGGCGCTCGCGCGCTGGATCCGGATGGCCGCCGAGAAGGTCCACTTCCAGGGTTTGCCGGCGCGCATCTGCTGGCTCGGCTACCGGGAGCGCGACCGAGCCGGCGAGCGGTTCAACGACCTGGTCCGCAGCGGCGAGATCTCGGCCCCGATCGTGATCGGGCGTGACCACCTCGACTCGGGGTCGGTCGCCTCGCCCTACCGTGAGACGGAGGCGATGCGGGACGGGTCGGACGCGATCGCCGACTGGCCTCTGCTCAACGCGCTGCTGAACGTCGCGTCGGGCGCATCCTGGGTCTCCATCCACCACGGCGGGGGGGTCGGCATCGGACGGTCCATCCACGCCGGCCAGGTGTGTGTCGCCGACGGGTCGGCGCTGGCCCGTGAGAAGCTGCATCGGGTCCTGACCAACGACCCCGGGACGGGCGTCATGCGGCACGTCGACGCGGGTTACGAACGCGCCGTCGAGGTCGCCGGCGAGCGAGGTCTGAGGGTCCCCATGCACGGGGGCTGAACGGTTTCGGGGCATGCGCAGCTGGCACGCGGAGTGGGCGCTGGTGAACGGCACCGTCGAACCCGACTGCCTGCTCCAGGCGGAGGGAGATCGCTTCACGGCCGTCATCCCTCGCGTATCGCGACCGGCGGGCGCGGAGCGGCTGCGGGGGCTCAGCCTCCCGGGCTTCGCGAACGCGCACTCCCACGCGTTCCACCGCGCGCTACGCGGACGCACGGAGAGCGGTCGGGGAACGTTCTGGACCTGGCGGCAGCAGATGTACCGGCTGGCGGCGACGCTGACACCGGACCGCTACCTGTCGCTCGCCCGGGCCACGTTCGTCGAGATGGCGCTCGCCGGCATCACCTGCGCCGGCGAGTTCCACTACCTGCACCACGACCGGGACGGCAGACCATACCGGGACCCCAACGAGATGGGGGAGGCGCTGCTCCAGGGGGCGGCCGAGGCCGGGATCCGCATCACCCTCCTCGACACCTGTTACTTGGCCGGTGGCTTCGGCCGGGCGGTCGAGGGCCCGCAGCGGCGCTTCAGCGACGGCGACGCCGAACGGTGGGCGGCGCGCATGGCGGAGCTGCGGCCCCGCGAACACGTCCGCGTCGGGGCTGCGATCCACTCCGTCCGCGCCGTGCCGGCCGGCCAGATGGGTACCGTGGCCGCCTGGGCCCGCGGCCACGGTGCGCCACTTCACGCCCACCTCTCCGAGCAGCGTGCGGAGAACGACGAATGCGAGCGGGCGTGCGGCTGCACGCCGGCGCGCCTTCTCGCCGACCTCGGCCTGCTCGGCGAGGGCTGCACGCTGGTGCACGCGACGCACCTGTCGAGCGCTGATGTCCAGCTGCTGGGCGCGGTCAGGGCCACCGTCTGCCTGTGCCCGACGACGGAGCGCGAGCTGGCCGACGGGATCGGGCCTGGCGGCCCCCTCCATGCCGCCGGGTGCCCGCTGGCGCTGGGCAGCGACGGCCACTTCGTGATCGATCCCTTGGAGGAGATGCGAGCGCTGGAGCTCGACGAGCGCTTGCGGACGGAGCGACGCGGCACCTGGACACCCCTCGAGCTGGTCGAGTTCGCCACCCGGTCCGGTCATCTGGCGCTGGGGTGGGACGGCGCCGGCAGCCTGGCCCCGGGGTGCCTCGCCGACCTGGTGACGATCCGGCTCGACGGGCCCCGCCTCGCCGGAGTGCCTCTGGAGGCGGTGCCGTTCGTCGCCGCCGGGGGCGACGTGGTCCGGGTCGTGGCGGGTGGGCGGGACCTCGTGCGGGAGGGGCGGCACCTCCTGGTCCCGGACGCCGGCCGGGCGCTGGCGGCCGCGGTCGCGCAGGCGTGGGAGGAAGCGGAACGATGAGATCGACTCTGTTCGACGGGATCGGCTCCCTGGTCACGAACGATCGCGGGCTGGGATCGGGAACCCTCGGGCTTCGTGAGCGGGGGGCGCTTGTCGTCGAGGACGGTCGGGTCGCCTGGGTCGGCGACGCCGGCGCGGCGCCCGCCGTCGACGAGCGGGTCGACGTCGGTGGCAGGGCCGTGCTCCCCGGCTGGGTCGACAGCCACGCGCACCTGGTCTTCGCCGGCGAACGGGCGCGGGAGTTCGCGGCTCGCATGGCCGGGGAGCCCTACCAGGCGGGCGGGATACGCTCGACGGTCGCCGCCACGCGCGCAGCGTCCGAAGAGTCGCTGCGGGCCAACCTGCGGAGGCTCGTCGCCGAGGCACTGCGCCAGGGGACGACGACGATCGAAACCAAGTCGGGCTACGGGCTCACCGTCGCGGACGAGGTGCGGGCGCTGAGGGTCGCCGGGGAGGTGACCGACGAGGTGACGTTCCTGGGGGCGCACGTGGTGCCGGGGGAGTACGAGGCCGACCCGCGCGCCTACGTGGCACTGGTGGAGGGCGAGATGCTCGACGCCTGCGCGCCGCACGCCCGCTGGATCGACGTCTTCTGCGAGCGGGGCGCGTTCGACGGCGCGGCGACGCGCGAGATCCTGCTGGCCGGTGCCGCTCGCGGTCTCGGTCGTCGCGTCCACGCCAACCAGCTGGAGCCCGGTCCGGGCGTGCAGATCGCGGTCGAGGTGGACGCCGCATCGGCCGATCACTGCACCTACCTCGACGAGGCGGACGTGACCGCGCTCGCCGGCTCCGCCACCGTCGCCACCCTGCTTCCCGGCGCTGAGTTCTCGACCCGCCATGCCTATCCGAACGCGCGCCGCCTCCTCGACGCGGGAGCCACCGTCGCGCTGGCGACCGACTGCAACCCGGGCACCTCCTACACCTCCAGCATGGCGTTCTGCGTCGCGCTGGCCGTGCGCGAGATGCGGATGACTCCCGACGAGGCGGTCTGGGCGGCGACCGCCGGCGGCGCGCGGGCGCTGAGACGGGACGATGTCGGGCACCTCTCGCCGGGAGCTTGGGCTGATCTCCAGGTTCTGGACGCGCCCAGCCACCTGCATCTCGCCTACCGGCCGGGGGTGCCGCTCACGCGCCAGGTCTGGCGGCGAGGCGTGCGCGTCGCCGGTTGAACCGGGCCGCCCCGCGCGGTTCATCGGGTGGGCGGGCGTTCTCGCGGCTCGCCACCGCGCTACCCTTCTGCCGGGGCGTCCTTGGGCCGGCGTGGGCCGGGGTGGCGCCGGTGAGGAGGTTCTGTGATGTCGCGGCGAAACGCACCCCCGTTCCGTGCCGACCATGTCGGCAGCCTGCTGCGCCCGCCCGAGCTTCTCGAAGCCCGTGCTCGGCACCAGGCGGGCGAGCTGTCGGACGAGAAGCTCGGTGAGGCCGAGGACACCGCGATCCGCGCCGCGGTGGAGAAGCAGGAGTCGATCGGGCTTCAGTCGGCGACCGATGGCGAGTTCCGCCGCGCCTCCTGGCACATGGACTTTTTGACTCAGCTGGGCGGCGTGACCAAGGTTGCGGACACCGGGCTGGTGGTGCACTTCCGCAACGCCGGCGGCCAGACCGACGCGGCGCTGCCGTCGGTGCACATCGACGCCCGGATCCATCTCGACCATCCGATCTTCGCCGACGCCTTCCGATTTCTCCAGCAGTCGGTGACGGTGGCCACCCCCAAGCTCACGATTCCCTCCCCGAGCATGCTCCACTACCGGGGCGGCCGGGCCAGCATGGACCCCGCCGTCTACCCCGACGTGGACCCGTTCTGGGACGACCTCTCAGCCGCCTATCGCGAGGAGATCGCGGCGGTGGCCGGGCTCGGGTGCACCTACCTGCAGCTCGACGACACCTCGCTCGCCTACCTCAACGACCCGGCGCAGCGCGCGATGCTGGCCCAGCGCGGCGACGACGCGGAGCATCAGCACCTGCGCTACATCCGCCAGATCAACCAGGCGCTGGAGGGGCGCCCCCCGGGGCTGACGGTGACGACCCACATGTGCCGCGGCAACTTCCGCTCCTCGTGGGCCGCCGAGGGGGGCTACGACTTCGTGGCCGAGGCGCTGTTCAACGAGCTCACCGTGGACGGGTTTTTCCTCGAGTACGACGACGAGCGCTCCGGGACCTTCGAGCCGCTCCGCTTCGTGCCCTCGGGCAAGCTGGTGGTGCTGGGCCTGGTCACCACCAAGCAAGGACGGCTGGAAGACAAGGACACCCTCGCGCGCCGGATCGACGAGGCCTCCCGCTACGTCCCGCTGGAGCAGCTCTGTCTCTCGCCGCAGTGCGGGTTCTCGTCCACGGTGGAGGGGAACGTCCTCACGCAGGATGAACAGTGGGCGAAGCTGGAGCTGATCGTGGAGGTCGCGCGCGAAGTCTGGCGGTAGCGACCTCCCCGATTGCTGGCACTCGGGAGACACTCGGGTGGCACTCGGGCCCGCTGAGACGCGCTGAGAACCCCGAATGCGGGCACTCAGGCCTCCGAAGATCCCTCGAGCCCTCGAGTGCCGGCACTCGGCGCGAGGGGTGGTGGTTGCGCTAGGGCCGGGGGCGGAAGAGGTCGGCGTAGGCGTCGGGGGCGTCGGAGCGCGGCTCGGGCATCCCCGCGCGGTCGTCGCGGTCGGTGACGCCCATCCGCCGGTAGCGCTCGGCGGCGGCGGCGAAGCGATCCGGGTCCAGCGTCACCCCCAGGCCGGGGCCCGCCGGCACGCGCAAGGCCCCCTCCTCGAAGTGGAACGGCTCGCCGCGCACGATGTCCTCCTCCAGCCAGGGGTAGTGCGTGTCGCAGTCGGCTGTCAGGTGGGGCATCGCGGCGCCCACGTGGACCATCGCCGCCAGCGAGATGCCGTAGTGGCTGTTGGAGTGCATCCCGACGCCGAACCCGAAGTCCTCGCAAAAGGCCGAGAGTCGCACTGTCTCGCGCAGACCACCCCAGAAGTGATGGTCGGCAAGGATCACGTCGACGGGTCGCAGCGCCACCGCGTCCGGCAGGTCGGCGAACGCGGTCACGCACATGTTGGTGGCGAGCGGAACCCGCGTGCTGGCGCGGATCTGGGCCATCGCGTCCCGTCCTCGGGCGGGGTCCTCCAGCCACTCCACCTCCAGCGGCTCCACCTCCCGCGCCACCTGCAGCGAGGTCTCCACCGACCAGAGCGCGTTGGGGTCGAGGCGCAGCGGGCGGTCGGGGAAGGCATCGCGCAGCAGGGCCATCGTCCGGGCCTCCTGCAGCGGCGGCAGCACGCCACCCTTCACTTTCAGAGCGCGAAACCCGAACCGGTCGACGAAGGTCCGGGCCTCGTCCACCATCGCCTCCGGCGTCAGCACCTCACCCCAGCTGTCGGCCTCCGCGCCCGGGTGGCCCGCGTTCTTGAAGAAGAGGTAGGCCGAGAAGGGAACGCGATCGCGCACGGGGCCGCCCAGCAGGTCGACCACCGGCACCCCGGCGGCCCGGGCGGCGAGGTCCAGGCAAGCCACCTCCACGGCGCCGAAAACGGCGGCGTCGGGCAGACGCTCGCGCAGTGCGCCCAGGTGGTGTGGATCCAGACCCACCACCAGCGGCACCGCGGCCTCCAGCGCGGCGAGTCGCCGGCTGCCCCCGGGCGCCTCACCCAGTCCCACCAGGCCGTCGTCGCTCCGCAGTTCGACGATGATGCGCAGCGCCACCGGCTGGTGCACGCCCACCGAGTTGCGCAGCGGGGGATCCGGCATCGCAACCGGTGTGACCGTCATGGACTGGATTCGCATCGACTCGCCTCCTGCCTCTCGATCCTGGGGACGCCTGAGGAGCCGAGGACTACGCTAGTCCCTCCCGCGAACCCAGACCGGTAAAGACTCGAGAACGGTACCTGCCCCCATCTCTAGCGGTTGCATCGCGAGGGGGGCACAAGATATAGTCATAGTCCGTCCTGGCTGCGGTGATCCCGGGACGGCGTCACGAGTCCGAAATCTGAAGGCAGGAGTTCCGCGGCATGCCCACGTCGAAGATCGTCAAGCGGAGTGGCGAGCTGGCTCCGTTCGACCGGAACCGCATCGCAGCGGCCGTCGCTCGGGCGCTCGGCGCGACCGGAAAGGTGCTCACCGACGAGCAGCTGAACGCGTTGGTGGACGGGATCGTCGACGAGATCGACGGCCGGTTCACGGAGTTCTACCCGAACGTCGAGAACGTGCAGGACGTGGTCGAGAAGCACCTCATGCTGGCCGGCCACTTCGAAACCGCCAAGGCCTACATCCTCTACCGCGCCGAGCACAAAAAGCGGCGCGAGGTGGGAGCCAGGCAGCAGGCGGACGCCGCCCGGCGGGGCATGCTGACGGTGGTCACCGAGGACGGCAGGGCGGCGCTGTTCAACGTCCGGCGCGTGGAGGCCACGGTGCAGCGGACGGCGCGAGGCCTGGACGTGGACCACGCGCAGCTCGTGGACGAGGCGGTCAAGCACGTCCACGACGGCATCCCGACCGGCCAGGTGGGGCGGGCGCTGGTGATGGCGGCGGCGTCGCTGATCGAACGCGATCCCGCCTACAGCCGCCTCGCCGCCCGGCTGGAGTTGGAGGGACTGTTCCGGGAGGTGACGGGCGAGTCCGCGTCCATCGCCGACCGCGATGGAGCCTACCGCGCCGCCTTCGTGCTCGGCATCCGCAACGGGGTGCGCGCGCGTGTCTTCGATGAGCGGCTCCTGAACCTGGACCTGAACCGGCTCGCCCAGGCGCTGCATCCCGAGCGCGACGAGCTGTTCCAGTACCTGGGCGTGCAGACGCTCGCCGACCGCTACCTGGCGCGGGAGGAGAACCGCCTGCTGGAGCTCCCCCAGGCGTTCTGGATGCGGGTCGCGATGGGCGTGGCGCTGGAGGAGAAGGACCCGGAGGCGACGGCGATCGCCTTCTACGACCTGATGTCGCAGCTGCGCTACGTGCCCTCCACGCCGACGCTCTTCCATGCCGGGACCCCGCACCCGCAGCTCTCCTCCTGCTACCTGACCACGGTCAGGGACGACCTCGGGCACATCTTCAAGAGCCTGGCCGACAACGCGCAGCTCTCCAAGTGGTCGGGGGGGCTCGGCAACGACTGGACGGCGGTGCGCGGCACCGGGGCGGCCATCCACTCCACCCACGTCGAGAGTCAGGGCGTGGTCCCGTTCCTCAAGATCGCGAACGACGTCACCATGGCCATCAACCGCTCCGGCAAGCGGCGCGGCGCCACCTGCGCCTACCTGGAGATGTGGCACCTGGACGTGGAGGACTTCTGCGACCTGCGGCGCAACACCGGCGACGAGCGCCGCCGCACCCACGACATGGACACCGCGCTCTGGGTCCCGGACCTCTTCATGAAGCGGCTGGAGGAGGACGGGGAGTGGACCCTCTTCTCGCCCGACGAGGTCTGTGACCTGCACGAGATCTACGGTCGCGAGTTCGAGCGGCGGTACCTCGAGTACGAGGCCCGCGCCGCCCGCGGTGAGATGCGGCTGGCGCGGCGCCTGCCCGCCCAGCAGCTGTGGCGCCGGGCGCTGACGATGCTGTTCGAGACCGGGCATCCCTGGATCACGTTCAAGGACCCGAGCAACATCCGCTCGCCGCAGGACCACGCGGGCGTCGTCCACTCCTCCAACCTGTGCACCGAGATCACGCTCAACACCTCGCCGGATGAGACCGCGGTCTGCAACCTGGGCTCGGTGAACCTGGCCCGGCACGTGCGCGACGCCAGGCTGGACGAGGAACTGGTGGGCGAGACGGTGCAGGTCGCGATGCGGCTGCTCGACAACGTGATCGACCTCAACTTCTATCCCACCGTCGAGGCGAAGAACTCGAACCTGCGGCACCGACCGGTCGGGATCGGCGTGATGGGGCTGCAGGACGCGCTCTTCGACCTCGATCTGCCGTACGACTCGGAAGAGGCGATCCGCTTCAGCGACCGGGTGATGGAGCTGGTCTCCTACCACGCGATCCTGGGGTCTTCGAAGCTGGCCGCCGAACGCGGTGCCTACGCGTCGTTCCCGGGCTCCAAGTGGGACCGCGGACTGTTGCCGTATGACACCGTCGCGCTGCTGGAGGAGGAGCGTGGGCTTCCCATCGAGGTGGGCCGCGAGTCGGCCTTCGACTGGACGCCGGTGCGCGAATCGATCGCGCGGCACGGCATGCGCAACTCGAACACGATGGCGGTGGCGCCTACCGCCACCATCTCCAACATCGCCGGCTGCTACCCCTGCATCGAGCCGATCTACAAGAACCTGTACGTCAAGGCCAATCTCTCAGGTGAGTTCACGATCGTGAACGCCCACCTGGTGCGGGACCTCAAAGAGCTGGGCCTCTGGGGTCCGGAGATGCTGGAGCGGCTGAAGTACTGCGACGGCTCGGTGCAGCCGCTGCCGGAGGTGCCGGAACGGCTCAAGGCCAAGTACAAGGAGGCGTTCGAGATCGACGCCATCGCCGCGCTGCGTGCCACGGCGGTGCGGGCCAAGTGGGTGGACCAGAGCCAGGCGCACAACGTCTTCCTGCGCGGGGCGACCGGCCGGATGCTGGACGAGACCTACCGGGCGGCCTGGCGGATGGGCCTCAAGACCACCTACTACCTGCGCACGCTGGCCGCGTCGCAGGTCGAGAAGTCGACGCTGGACGCCGGCCGCTACGGCTTCACCCAGCAGCGTGAATACCGGGCCATCGGCGCCACGCCGCCGATCTCGGTGGGGGCTCCCAGTTCAGTGGCGTCCACAGCCGCTGAGGCACCGGTCGCGCCGGCCGCCCCTTCCTCGGGCGCCGTCGCCGCGAGCAATGGACTGACCGCACCGGCGGCCTTCAGGGAGGCGCCGGCGGACGGGGTCAGCCTGTGCCGCATCGACGACCCCGAGTGCGAGGCCTGCCAGTAATGCCGATCATCAACGCTTCGGCGACGGATCCCAACAAGATCCTTCCCATCCACTACCAGTGGGCGCGCGAGATGTACCGGGCCGGGGTCGCCAACAACTGGACTCCGGAAGAGATCTCCATGCAGCGGGACGTGGAGCAGTGGAAGTCCCGATCGGTGCTGTCCGCGGGTGAGCGGCGGCTGATCCTCTGGAACCTCGGGTTCTTCTCCACCGCGGAGTCGCTCACCGCCAACAACATCGTGCTCGCCGTCTACCGGCACGTCACCAACCCCGAGGCGCGCCAGTACCTGCTGCGCCAGGCGTTCGAGGAGGCGGTCCACACCGACACCTTCATCTACTGCTGCGACACGCTGGGGCTGGACCCGGACGACGTCTACAACATGTACCTGCGGATCCCCTCCATCCAGCAGAAGGACGACTTCGTGGTCGGCCTCACCCGGTCGGTGTTCGACCCCACCTTCGACACCCAGGGCTCAGAGCAGGTGCAGCGGTTCCTTCACGACCTGGTCGGGTTCTACGTCCTGATGGAGGGCATCTTCTTCTACGCCGGGTTCGCCATGATGCTGGCGCTCAAGCGGCAGAACAAGATGGTCGGGATCGGAGAGCAGTTCGAGTACATCATGCGCGACGAGTCCCTGCACCTCGCGTTCGGCTGCGAGCTCATCTCGACCATCCGCAAGGAGAATCCGGAGGTGTGGACGCGCGACTTTCAGGACGAGATCGTGCGGCTGGTCGAGACCTCGGTGGAGTACGAGCGGCAGTACGCGCTCGACGCCTGCCCCGAGGGCCTGCTCGGGATCAACGCCCACCTCTTTGGTCAGTACGTGGAGCACATCGCCGACCGGCGCCTGGAGCGCCTGGGGCTGCCGCGCCGCTACGGCGTGGAGAACCCGTTCCCCTGGATGTCACAGTCGACCGACTTGGCCAAGGAGAAGAACTTTTTCGAGACCCGGGTCACGGAGTACCAGCAGGGGGCGGCGCTGGTCTGGGACTAGGCGCTACCTGGGGTGGGCTGAGACCTGGGGCAACGTCAGCTGGCGCCGGGGACGATGTTGACGGAGACCCGGTGGACTCCGCTGGCGCCGGAAGGGAAGGAGGAGGAGATGACCTGCGTCTGCCACTCTCCGGTCCCGTCCATCGCCCGCACCGCCAGCGTGTAACTCCCCGGCTGCGCATGCCAGGTGACGTGCCAGAGCACCCAGGTGAGCCGGGACAGCGGCGGTTCCACGGTCGTGGGCCGCCAGGTGCGGCCGTTGTCGCTCGACCACTCCACCCGCTTGATCCCGCGGTTGGCGGCGAACGCGACCCCGCCCACCGTGATCGCGCCGGGGGGCAGCACCGCACCGTCGAGCGGCGCGTCGAACCGCGACATCGTCTGCATCCGGGCGGAGGGGTTCCAGCCCTGCTGCTCCCAGTACCCATCCGGCTCCGACGTGCCCACGTTGATCCGGGTCAGCCACTTGGGGCTGCGCATCCCGTAGTGAGCCGGGATCAGCACCCGCGCCGGGTAGCCGTGCACGTCGGGGAGCGGATGGCCGCCCAAGTCGTAGGCGATCAGGATCTCGGTGTCCGTCATCGCCGTCTGCAGGTCCAGCGTCTCGGTATACCCGTCGGCGGCGGTGAACCCGAGCATCGACGCGCCCGCCTGCGGCCGGGCTTGACTGAGCAGGTGGTGCAGCGGCACGCCCGTGAAGGTCCCGGTCGAGATCTGGTTGCCGCCGACCACGTTTGAGATGCACTCCTGGGTCAGCGTGATGGTGGACGCCGGCATCGAGCGCAGGTCGCCGAGGCCGAGGGTCATCGGGTTGGCGACCATGCCACGGACCTGAATCGACCAGCCGGCCGCCATCAAGACCGGGTCCTGGAAGTTCTTGGAGACGATGTAGAAGTCCTGGGTCGGGGTCAGCGCAGGCGAGAGGCTGCCGCGCCCCATGCCGGTGCCGCTCGCCAGCGATTGGGCCCAGGCCGGCACGCGAGTGAAAGCGACCACCGCCGCGCCCAGTACCGCGACGCCCCACCCCAGGATCTGTCGCCGGCCGGGGTCGAGCGCCATCTGGAGGTCGCTGCCGGACGGCACCAGCAGCCCCTGCAGCACCGCGCCGTACATCACCAGCGGCACCGTGACCGTGATCACCTCCAGCACGCCGCCCCCAAGCCCTATCGGACCGGCTCCGACCAGGGGCAGGACCGCAAAGGAGACGACCAGCCAGAGCGCGCCGGCGGCGCCGATGCCCACCCAACGCCGCCACCAGGTAAGCCGCGTCGCGAGTGCCGCCGTCGCCACGCCCACGAGCGCGAAGACAGCCACCAGGGCGGCCAGGATCCCGGCCTCCTCGATCACCTTGCCCCAGTGTTGGAGCGAGTCGATGAGAAACCCGAACACCGCCCCCGGCAGCATCGCCAGCAGCGGGGCCTGGATCAGCTGGGGCAAGGCGTTGGTGCCGAGGACGGCGGCGACGATCTCCATCGCGCCCACGGCACCCAGACCGGCCGCACCGCCCGCCACCAGACCACGCACCCAACGGGGCATCAGCTACACGCTAATGCCGCCGTGTAAGGAGAATGTGATTCACACTCACCTGCCGGTGCCCGCGTCGAGGGCCGGGTGTCCGCACTGAGACGCTATGGCGCGCCCCGAAGGGCCCCACCGCGGACACTGGGCCGCTACCGGAGACCTATGTTTGGGGACGTGGCACGCGAACGCACCCCGATCACCGCCGAGGATCTCTATCGGTTCCAGTGGCTCGACCACGTGCGGCTCGACCCGAGCGGGCGCCGGGTGGCCTGGGACGTGCACCGGCCGGACGCGGACGCGCGGGAGAACCGGGCGCGGATCTGGGTCGCCGACACCTCGGGTGGGCGCGGGGAGCCGATCACCGACGGCACTCGCGACCGGGGGCCGGAGTGGTCTCCGGACGGGCGGCACCTCGCCTACCTGAGCAAGCGGGGACAGCGGGATCAATTGTTCCTGATCGACCCCGCCCTGGGGCCGGGGCGCCCGCTGACCGCGATCCCGGACGGCGTGCTGTCCTTCCGCTGGTCGCCCGACGGCCGGCGCCTCGCGTTCACCTCCCGCGTGCTCTCCGAGCCGGACCTGGTGGTTGAGGACCCCCGTGCCCCCGAGGGACCGGCTCTGCGCCGTCCCCCGGTGGCGCGCGTGGTGCGCGGGTTCGACTGGCGCTTCAACGGGCAGGGCTTCTTCGATGGCCGGCGCGTGCACCTCTTCGTGATCGACGTCGAGCCCAAGGCCACCGTGCTCCCGGAGCCGCGGCAGGTCACCAGCGGCGCCTGGGATGTCGAGGGTTACGACTGGTCTCCAACGGGCGATGCCTTCGCGATCACCGGGGACGCTCAGCCGGGCGCCGACCTGCGGCGGGCGCGCGACCTCTCGATCATGCCGCTGGCCACCGGCGAGCCCGAGTCCATCGTCTCCGGCCTGGCCGCCGCCGGCCCCCGGTGGGCGCCCGACGGCCGGACCATCGCCTTCACCGCCCCCCGTGATTTGGCGGCCGGCCATCTCCAGCGGGTCTGGGTGACGGAGGCGAGCCGTGGCCACCAACCCCGCTGCCTGACCGCCGGCTTCGACGTGCAGGTGGGCGGCTCGGTGATCGGCGACGTCTGGCTGCGTGGCGGTCCCGGGCTGCGGTGGTCCCCCGACGGCTCCCGCCTCTACTTCCTCGGCTCGTCGCGGGGCGCCACCAACGTGTACTCGGTGGACCTGGGCGGCGAAGTCCGCGCCGAGCTGGCGCCGTCCCACCGCGCGATCTTCGACTTCGACGTCGCCTCCACCATCCTCGCCTTCGGGGCCAACAATGCGGTCGAGGCGGGCGAGGTCTACCTGGCCAACCTCGAGGCGCCGGCCGAGCGGCAGGTCACCGACCTCAACCCGTGGCTGCGGGAGCGCTCACTGGTGACCCCGGAGGAGCAGACCTTCACCGGCGGCGACGGGCTCGACTTGCAAGGGTGGCTGCTCCGACCCCACGAAGCGTCCGGGGCACGCCGCGCGCCGCTGGTGCTGGAAGTCCACGGCGGCCCCAACGGGATGTACGGCTGGACTCTCATGCACGAGTTCCAGCTCCTCTGCGCGAACGGGATCGGGGTGCTCTACCTCAACCCCCGTGGCTCCGACGGCTACGGCGAGGAGTTCATGCACCGGGTGGTCCAGGACTGGGGTGGTGGCGACGCCGAGGACCTGCTGCTGGCGCTGGACCAGCTGGTGGCGCGGGAGCCATGGGTGGACGAAGGCCGTCTCGGAGTCGCGGGCGGCTCCTACGGCGGGTACATGACGAACTGGCTGATCGGGCACACCACCCGCTTTAGGGCGGCCGTCTCCATGCGCTCGATCTGCAACCTGATCAGCGAGTACGCCCAGCACGACATCGTGATGTGGGGCGCCGAGCAGCTGGGTCCGATCGAGTGGCCGGATCCCGAGACCTTGTGGCACCGCTCTCCCCTTCGTTACGTGCGCGACATCGAGACCCCGCTGCTCCTGCTCCACGGCGAAGCCGACCTGCGCTGCGCGATCTCGCAGGCCGAGGAGATGTTCGGCGCGCTGCACCTGCTGGGCAAGGAGGTGGAGCTGGTCCGTTTCCCGGGCGAGGCGCATGACCTGTCGCGCAACGGCCGGCCCGACCGCCGCGTGGAGCGGCTGAACCGGATCCTGAGCTGGTTCCAGGGCCACCTCGCCAGCCAACGGCGCCGGAGCACCGGGGGACCGCGCCGTCGCAGGCCGGCCGGCGCCGGCGCGGCGGTCGAGCCGGGCCCCGCTCCCGCAGCGGAGGGCTGAGCCGGACGCCGGACCGCGGCCAGCGAGGTCACGTGGGACTCAGGGGACGGCACTCCTGGTACACCTATCCGCGGAGATCCTGATGACGGAACCGGAGCCGCCGGCGCCGAAGCCGGTATCGCAGCTGAGCAGCCCCCCGCAACCCCGGGGCCCCCGCGAAACGGAGCTTGCGGAGTTTCGCGGGGTTGAGCAGCCGGTGATCGCGGACGCCCTGCGCGCACTCGGACCGGACTACGAGGAGGCCCTGGTGAACTCGATCGCGGAGCGGGTCGACGAGCTGGCCCGGCAGCGAGAGGCGCGGGCCAGGACGGTCGCCGCCCCCGCCCAGTCGCACCCGCCGTTTCCGGGGGCGCCCGCACCCCTCCCGATCCCGGCTCCCGCGCCGCCGCCGGCCCCGGCCGCCGGCCCCCAACCGGGGCCGCATCGTCAGCAGCAGCCAAATCAAGTCAACGCGGGCCTCCCGGTGTCGATCTTGAGCATCATCTTCGGGTTCATCATGACCGTGGTCGCGCTCACCGCCGGCTTCTCCGACGGCGGCCCCTGGGCCTTGGTCGCGATCCTGATCATCTGGACCGGGCTGGTCGTCATCAACCTCGCGATCTGGAGGGCCAGGCCCTGATTCGCGGGATCTCCCATCTCGGCCTGGCGGTCGAGGACCTGGAGCAGGCCATCGCCCGCTATCAGCATTTGGGCTTCACCCTCGGGCATCGCTGGCTCGACGAGGCCGAAGGCATGGAGGCGGCCGAGCTGTCCTCGCAGGATGCGCGGGTGGAGTTGATGCGGCCGTTGCGGGAGGATTCCCCGGTGGGCAGATTCCTGGCGCGGCGGGGGGAGGGCGTCCACCACGTCTGCTACGCGGTGGACGACGTGACGGTGGAGTTGAACGCCGCGCGAGCTCAGGGCCTGGAGACGCTGGACGAGACGCCGCGCACGGGTGGCGGCGGGCGCACCCGGGTGGGGTTCATCCATCCCCGCAGCATGGGCGGCGTGCTGGTGGAGTTCGAGGCACCACGCCGGGACGGCGGCTGACCGGCCGCCGACCTCGGCAACTGGAGTTCGGCGGTGGGAGGCACGGGCGTCGATCATCGCCGGCACGAGATCAACTCCTACCTGAGACCGCTGATGGTTTGGAATAACTCATCTACGCTGAGCACCTATGGCTGATCGCGAGGTGGTCGACGGCGTCTCCCCGGTCGACGGAGTGCCCCAGGTCGACGCGATCAACCGGCTCCGGCAGCGCAAGTACGAGGCGGCGCACGGCGACGCGGCGGCCTTCCGGCGCCAGCACTCGAAGGGTAAGCTGACCGCGCGCGAGCGCATCCAGGCGCTCGTCGACCCCGGCTCCTTCGACGAGATCGACCTTTTCATGCGTCACCGTTCCCAGAGCTTCGGGCTGGGGCGGCGGCGGCCTGCCGGCGACGGCGTCGTGACCGGGGTGGGCAAAGTCGGCGGGCGCGACGTGATGCTGTTCAGTCACGACGCCGGCGTCTTCGGCGGCTCGCTGGGAGAGGTGTTCGCCGAGAAGGTGTGCAAGGTGATGGACCTGGCCCTGCAGAACCGGGTCCCCATCATCGGCATCAACGACTCGGGCGGCGCCCGGATCCAGGAGGGCGTGGTCTCGCTGGCCGGGTACGCGGAGATCTTCTGGCGCAATGTGCAGTCGTCGGGCGTCATCCCCCAGCTGAGCCTGATCCTGGGGCCCTGCACGGGTGGCGCGGTCTACTCACCGGCGATGACCGACTTCACCTTCATGGTGCACGGGATCGGCTACATGTTCATCACCGGCCCGGAGGTGATCCGGGTCACCACCGGCGAACAAGTGACGTTCGACGGGCTGGGCGGCGCTGAGGTCCACAACCAGACGTCGGGGGTGGGGCACTTCCTGGCCCAGACCGAGGACGAGTGCTTCCGGCAGACCCGCGAGCTGCTCTCGTTCATCCCGCAGAGCTGCGATGAGGGGCCCCCGCGCCGGGATCCCACCGACGACCCCGGGCGCCCGGCGCCGGAGCTGACCGACCTGGTGCCCCCGAACCCCAAGGAGGCGTATGACATCAAGGACGTGATCCTCCGGGTCGCCGACGACGGCGAGTTCATGGAGGTTCAGCCCTTTTTCGCCCGCAACCTGGTGGTCGGCTTCGCCCGGCTCGATGGTCATCCGGTCGGCATCGTCGCCAACCAGCCCAAGGTGCTGGCGGGTGCGCTCGACATCGACGCCTCGGTCAAAGGCGGCCGCTTCGTCCGCTTCTGCGACGCCTTCGGTATCCCCCTGGTGGTCTTCGAGGACGTGCCCGGCTTCCTGCCCGGCACCGCGCAGGAATACGGCGGGATCATCCGCCACGGCGCCAAGCTGCTGTACGCGTTCTGTGAGGCGACGGTGCCCAAGGTGACCGTGGTCACCCGCAAGGCGTACGGTGGCGCCTACTGCGTCATGAACTCGAAGCACATCCGGGCCGACTTCAACTACGCCTGGCCGACGGCCGAGGTGGCGGTGATGGGGCCGGAGGCGGCGGTGGGCGTGATCTTCAGGCGCGAGATCGAACGCGCCAAGAACCCGGAGGCCCGGCGCGCGGCCCTGGTGGCCGACTACGTGGAGCACTTCGCCAACCCCTACGTGGCGGCCGAGCGAGGCTATCTGGACGACATCATCGAGCCCGCCAAGACCCGGCGGGTCCTGATCCGGGCGCTGGAGCTGGCGCGTCGCAAAGAACGCCCCCGGCCGCCCGGCAGACATGGCAACATCCCGCTCTGACAGCACTCCCATGCCGACCTCCGAGCACCTGGCACCCGACCCACTCCACGAGGCTCTAAAAGCGCCGCCTCGCGAGGACCCCGCGGTGGCCATCGTCGGCGCCGGCGAGCAGGACCGGCGGCGGAACCTGCTCCTCCTCGGGACGGCCGCGGCCTGGCTGGTCTACTCGAGGTTCTTTTTCGCCCTCCAGCAAGCACACGTGACGCTGCCGCCCTGCCCCTTCCTCTACCTGACCGGGCATCCCTGCCCCTTCTGCGGGGGCACGCACGGCTTCGCCGAGATGTGGTCCGGCGACTGGCGCCAGGCCGTCCTCGACTACCCGCTGGCCCCGCTCCTCTTCGCGGGCACGCTGGCGGCGCTCCCGGTCCTGCTGGTGGCAGCGGTGCTGCGCCGCGAGCTCCGGTTGTCGCCGCGGGTGTGGAAGGTGGGACTCCTGGTCGTCCTGATCCTGTTCGCCGTCAACTGGGCCCTGAAGCTCAGCGTGCTGCCACCGACGCCCCGCTGATGCAGTTCGCGTTCACCCCCGAACAGCGGGCGATCCGCGAGCTCTGCCGCGACTTCGCGGACCAAGTGGTGGCTCCCAAGGCGGCGGAACTGGACGAGCATCATCGCTTTCCACTCGAGATCGTGGAGCAGATGGCGGAGATCGGCCTCTTCGGGCTGCCGTTCGATCCCGAGTGGGGCGGGGCGGGAGCGGACTTCACCAGCTACTGCATCGCGATCGAGGAGATCTCCCGCGCCGACGCCGGTCTGGGGGCGACGCTGGAAGCGGGGGTGTCACTGGGCGCTTCACCCATCCACGACTACGGCAGCCGTGCCCAGAAGGAGCGCTGGCTGCCAGACCTGACCGCCGGGCGGCGCCTGTGGGCGTTCGGGCTCACCGAGCCATCCTCGGGGTCCGACACCCGGGCGCTGCGGACCCGCGCGCGACTCGAGGACTGCCACTGGGTCGTCAACGGCCAGAAGCAGTTCATCACCAACTCGGGGACGCCGATGTCGGCAGGCGTCACCATCACCGCCATCACCGGCCCTGGGCGGGACGCCGAACACCCGGAGATCTCCGCCCTGCTGATCCCCCAGGAAACGCCCGGGTACGTGGTGCAGCCCGCCTACCGCAAGCTGGGCTGGCATTCCTCCGACACCCACCCGCTGGCGTTCGACGACTGCCGCGTCCCCGAGGATCACCTCCTCGGTGAGCGAGGGGGAGGGCAGCGCCAGTTCCTCCGCACCTTGACCTCGGGCCGGGCCGCGATCGCCGCACTCTCGCTGGGCCTGGCCCAGGCGTGCCTGGACGCCTCACTCGCCTACGCCAAGGAGCGGATCGCGTTCGGCGAACCGATCGGGAGGCGGCAGGCGATCCAGTTCAAGCTCGCCGACATGGCGACCGAGATCGAGCTTGCGCGCCTCATCGTGTACCGGGCCGCGGCCGCGGTGGAGGACCCGGCCACACCGCCGGAGGAGCTGACGCGCCTCTGCTCGATGGCCAAGCTGTGGGCCTCGGCGGTCTCCCGGCGGGCGGCCGACGAGGCGGTCCAGATCCACGGCGGGTACGGCTTCATCGAGGATTACCCGGTCGCCCGCTACTGGCGAGACGTGAAGATCAACGAGATCGGCGAGGGGACCAGCGAGGTGCAGCGGATCCTGATCGCCGGCACCCTCGGACTTTGAGCGCGCTCCGACGGGGCCGCGCTCCAGCGGTCAACCGCTGTTGAGAACCGCGCCCAGGACGCCGAACCCGAGCCAGATGACGATGAAGAGGATGCTCAGACCGACCGCCACGCCGCCGGTGATGATGCCGGTCAGCGCCATTCCCGAGCCGCTCTCCATGCCGCCCGACTGATTGATCTGGTTGCGGGCGATGAAGCCCATCACCACGGCGGCGGCGGCGGGCACGAACCCGATCATCCCGCACATCAGGACCAGGCCGGCGATCCCGCAGATCATGGAGGCCAGCGCCAGGCCGTTGTTGCGCTGGGCGGGCACCCCGGCCGCGCCGTACTGCACCGGGTACCCGTAGGGATCGGGCGCCAGCGGCGGCATGTACCCGGGGGGCTGCTGGTAGCCACCTCCGGCGTAGGTGTCGGGCGGGGGCTGCTGCCCGTACGCCGGCGGCTGCCCGTATGGGGGCTGCTGCTGCCCGTACGGATTGTTGGGGTCGCCACCGTAGGGCGGCGGGGGCTGTGCCATCTGACGGCGATGCTACCACCGGGGTTCGGGGGGCCCACTCGGGACCTCAACCCGTGCCGCTCCCGCCCCACGAAACTCCGCAAGCTCCGTTTCGCGGGGAACCCCGGCGGTGCACCCATGGCCGGGCGCCGACCAGGTGCCGGCGGTCTCAGGCGCCGTAGATGGCGGTGAAGAGCGCGTTCAAGGCGAGGGTGGCGAGGATCGCGCTCGTCGACACGCCGAACACCATCCCGATGCAGCCCAGGACCAAGCCCGTGGTGGGCAGCGTCCGTCCGGGGTAGCCGGCCGGTGTCGCGCGGAGCGCCTGCAGCGAGAGCACGGCGCCGACGAGGGCGCAGGCCAGCCCCGCCAGTGGGACCCAGGAAAGGCACGCACCGACCAGGCCGAGGACGAATCCGGTCAGGCCCACCCGGGGCGGGGCCGGCCGCGTCCCGGTCCAGGGAGGAACCCGGCCCCAGGTCCTCGTGACCGGGGCCGACGGGATCTGCCGGAACCGGAGTTCCGGGGGCTCGTCTCCCCAGACCGGCCACTCGCCGATGCCGGGGCGGGGCTGAGAAGGCGGATGGGACACGCCTAGTCCTCGAACTCTGCCTCTGAGTCCAGGTCCGCTTCCACCTCGGCACCCTCGAGCGAGATCTCGCACTCCCAGCGACCGTCCTCGCGGCGGCGCATGAACCGCAGGTAGCCGGGATTGCGGGACACCTGGTGGAAGAGGTCGGGGCTGATCAGGCCGCGCAGGCGGGCGAGGTCGGGGTAGTCGGGGTCGCGCATGATGCCGCCCACCACGCCGCCCAGCTCCCGCCACTGGCCTTCGGTGAGCGGGTCGCCGTAGCCGGCGATGGTGACCAGGAGCGCGGCGGTGACGCCGGTGATCGTCTCCGGCAGCAGCTTGCGCGCCTTGGCGCGCCCGATCACCTCCCGACCGACATCGATGATCTCGGCGATCCGGTCCCGACGTACGCCGATGATGTCCCTCCCGCTGCCGACCGTCGTGCCCTCGAGATACCTCGGTCCCTGCTCCATGCCGCTGAGCAATTCTAGGGTGAAGCGGCGGGAGGTACCCTCGGGACGTTTTGGACCTCGAATTGTCGGCTCAGCACCGAGCGCTTCGTGAGACGGTGCGAGCGTTCGCGGACCGGGTGATCCGCCCGCTCGCCGCCGAAATCGATCGCGAGCACCGCTTTCCCGGCCAGGTGATCGGTGCCGCCGCCGAACTGGACCTGCTCGGCACGCTGGTCCCCGAGTTCTACGGAGGCGTGGGGGTGGGCCACCTTGCGTTCACCCTCTGCATCGAAGAGATCGCGCGGGCTTGCGCCAGCTGCGCCGTCATCATCGACGTCCACTCCTCGGTGGGCACCGAGCCGGTCGTGCTCTTCGGGACCGAGGAGCAGAAGCGGACCTGGCTGCCGCGACTGGCCGCGGGGCAGGTTTTGGGCGCCTTCTGCCTCAGCGAGCCCGGCGCCGGCTCCGACGCCGCCGCCTTGAAGGCGACCGCCCATCGCGACGGCTCCGGTTGGGTGCTGTCCGGGACCAAGACCTTCATCACCAACATCGGCGAGGCGGGGCTGTACACCGTGTTCGCTCGCTCACCGGAGGGGATCAGCGCCTTCCTGGTCCCTGGCGATGCGCCCGGGCTGCGGGTCGGCCAGGTCTTCCGCAAGATGGGTCTCCATGGGTCGCCCACCGGCGAGTTGGTGCTGGACCAGGTCCGCGTCGGAGCGGAGGCATTGCTGCATGTGCCGGGCAAGGGGTTCAGGGTCGCCATGCGCGCGCTCGACTCCGGGCGGATCGGCATCTCGGGGCAGGCACTGGGCATCGCCGGGGCGGCTCTGGAGGAGGGGGCGGCCTGCCTCCGGGAACGCCGGCAGTTCGGCCGGCCTCTGGCTACCTTCCAGGGCCTGCAGTTCATGGTCGCGGACATGGGCACCCGCCTCGAAGCCGCCCGCCGGCTCGCCTACCACGCCGCCTGGCTTTGCGACCAGGGCCGCCCCTTCACGCGCGAAGCGGCGATGGCGAAGCTGTTCTGCACCGACACCGCGATGGCGGTCGCCACCGACGCGGTGCAGCTGGGCGGCGGCTACGGGTTCACGCAGGAGCTGGCCCTGGAGCGGCATTTCCGTGACGCCAAGGCACTCCAGATCTACGAGGGGTCGAACCAGGTGCAGCGTATGGTGATCGCCCGTGACGTCCTCCGCTGAGGTGGCGGGCGGAGTGGCGCCGGCGCCGGAGCGACTAGCGGCGACCCGCCTCCAGCGCGCGGGGACGCTTCTCTTCGGACTTGCGCTGGCCCTCTCGCCGGCCTACGTCGTCCGTCCCCACCTGGGCCCGCTTCCGCTCACGGTCCTCGAGATCGCGCTGGCGGTGGCGCTGGTGGTGGGTTACATCGCCTACTGGCGCGAGCTGCCCTGGTGGAACCCGTACCTGCTCCCCGGTGGGCTGCTCCTGCTGGCTGCCCTCCTGGCGGTCGCGGCCTCCCCCGCCCGCCGCTCGGCCGCGGACACCTGGGTCGCCTACTTCGGGGAGCCGGCCGCGGCGGGTCTGCTCGCCGCCGCCATCTGCCGGCGCCGGTCCCATGCCCGGGTTCTGCTGCTGGGCCTGGGCGTGGCGGGGGCGGTGATCTCGGTCGCGAACGTCGGCAACACGCTGTACGCGATCGCGACCCACCACTTCAGCGACGTCACCCCGCCGGTGATCGTCTACCAGACCGCGAACGCGATCCCTCTCTACCTGGAGCCGCTGCTGGCGTTCGCGCTCGGGATCGCGATCTGCTCCGAGGACCGCCGGGAGCGGTGGGTGGCGGCCGCCTTCGGGCTCCTCTTCATCCTCGCCGACCTGCTCAGCTTCTCCCGCCTGGGCTGGATCACGCTGGTTTGCCTGATCGTGTTCGTGGCCGCGTTCACCCGCCTCCGCTGGTGGATCTGGGCCGCCATCGTGGTGGTGGGGGGAGCCGCGTTCGCCCTCTCCTCCAGCGTGCGGCGGCGGGTGCTGGTCGAGTTCGGCTCCAGCGGCAACAACACGGTCCTGCTGCGCAAACCGCTCTGGCTGTCGACTCTCAACCTGCTCCGGCACCGGCCGCTCCAGGGGGGAGGGCTGGACGGCTTCAAGAAGACCGTCCAGCAGTACGCGGTCGATGGCTACAACCAGGACCTGATCTATCCGCACAACCTGTTTTTGGACTTCTGGTCCGAGACCGGGATCCTGGGGCTGATCGCGATCGTCTGGTATGGGGTCCAGGTGGTCCGGCTCGGGATCCGTGGCCTGTTCCGGACCGACTCCCCCTGGGTCCGGGCGCTCTCACTGGGGCTGCTCGGTCTGGTCCTCACCTTCCTGGTCCACGGGATCGGCGACGTGCCCTACTTCAAGAACGACCAGGCGCTGGCGTTCTGGACCTTGGTCGGCATCCAGCTGGGCGCTTTGAGCGTGGTCGCGCGGCGCGGGTGAGGCGCCCGTCGGGGGTGGAATACTGAGCGCACCATGACCTTCGACTTCGACGAGGAGCAGCTCGCGATCCGGGGCACGATCCGCGAGCTGGTCGAGGACCGGGTCCGCCCGCGCGCCGCCGAGATCGACGCAAGCGCCGAGTACCCGACCGACATCCAGGACCTGTTCAGCGAGAACGGGGTGCTGGCGATCCCGATCCCCGAGGACTACGGCGGGATCAGCGGGAAGTCGACCACCATCTGCATGGGCATCGAGGAGATCGCGAAGGCGGACGCCACCAGCTCCTTGATCCTGGCCGTCCAGGCGTTGGGGTCGTACCCGATCCTGATCGCCGGGACCGAGGAGCAGAAGCGGCGGTTCTGCGCGCCGCTGGCCGAAGGGAGGGTGGCGGCCTATGCGCTCTCCGAGCCGGACTCGGGTTCGGACGCCGCGGCGATGAAGACGACGGCCCGCAAGGTCGGCGATGAGTACGTGATCAGCGGCTCCAAGATCTTCATCACCCACGGCTCCATCGCCGACACGCTGGTGGTCTTCGCCCGTACGTCGCCGGACGGCGGGTCGCGCGGCATCTCGGCCTTCGTGCTGGAGCGGGATCAGAGCCCCTGGACTGTGCTCAAGCTGGAGCACAAGCTGGGGATCAAGGGATCGCCGACCGCGATGCTCGCGTTCGACCAGGTGCGGGTCCCGGCCGCCAACCGGCTGGGGGCGGAGGGCGAGGGCTTCAAGATCGCGCTCCGGGTGCTCGATCACTCCCGACCCGGCATCGGCGCGCAGGCGCTGGGCATCGCGGAGGGTGCCTTCGACGCGGCCCGGGCGCACGCCGTCGAGCGCCGTCAGTTCGGGCAGCCGCTGGCCGCCTTCCAGGGACTGCAGTTCATGTTCGCCGACATGGCGACCCAGATCGAAGCCAGCCGCCAGCTGGTCTACCTGGCCGCCGCCAAGGTCGACTCCTCAGCCCCGGACATCACTAAGTTCGCGGCCATGGCGAAGCTGTTCGCGTCCGACACGGCGATGCAGGTGACCACCGACGCGGTCCAGATCTTCGGCGGCTACGGCTACATCCAGGACTACCCGGTGGAGCGGATGATGCGGGACGCCAAGATCACGCAGATCTACGAGGGCACCAACCAGATCCAGCGAGTGGTCATCGCCCGCGCCCTCCTCCGCGACTGACGTACCCGCGGCGCCGGCAGGCCCCGTTGGTGCACCACCGGGCGGCAAGGGCGGCGCATGAGACCCGTTGGTGCACAGTGCACCAACGACGGTTTCTGTACCCTGGCGTCAGATGAGCGGGGAGAACGAACGGCCCGTCCCCGGCTCTCGCGGGGGCGCACCCTGGCCGCCGCCGGATCCGGACCGCCCGTCGGCGGAGCCGCCGGGCGACGCCACCTCGAGCCCCGGCCCCTGGACTCGGCCGCCGCCCGGGCCTCCACCGCCGGCCCCGCCGCCTCGGCACGGAGAGGCCGACCTGGAAGCACCGACCGGGGCCGTCACCCCGCCCGGATGGCGGACTCCACCGCCGGCGCCGGCGGGACCGCCGCCGGGCTGGACCCAGCCGCCCGGCGGACCGCCCGCCGGACCTCCTCCCAACACTCGCGCCGGCGCCGGCTTCCCGGGCCCGGCCCCGGCCGGCTACCCGCCGGCGCCCTGGGTCGTACCCGGCCAGCCGGCGCCCGTCTACTACCCGGCCCCGCCCGGATATCCTCCCCCAGCCGGGTATCCGCCCCCGCCCGGGTACCCGGTGCCTGGCTACCCGGCCGGGGTGGCGGCGCCGGCGCGGCCCGCCCGCGCGCGTGGCGACATGGACATGATGGCCGTGGTCTCGTTCGTCCTGGGTATCCTGGGCCTCGTCACCTGTCTCGGCATCCCGTCGCCGCTGGTCCTCTTTCTGGGGCTCGCGTCGCGCACCAAGATCCGGGAGGCCAACGGGGTTTTGAGGGGTTCCGGGCTTGCCATGGCCGGTGTCATCCTTGGGGCGCTGGGAACGATCGAGTTGATTGTGGTCGTCGTAGTCGTCATAGTTAAGGCAGTCAGGCCGGGCTGAGACCGACCGCCACGCCCATTCCCCGAACGCCCCTCTTTACGTCATTGCATCGTCCAGGAAGGTCAACGTGAACGACTACGGCACTTCTGGGCGCCGACCCGTCCGCCGGCGCCGCTCTCTGTACCGAACCGGGTTCGATTCGCCCTCCCGCCGCCCGTCGGCGGACTGGGGGCGGGCCGATCCCAGGGAGGATTCCGGGAAGCAGCCGGCCCGATCTGCCCGCAAGTGGGCGGACTCTGGCCCCAGAGTGCGGCCGCGCGCGGCGCCGGGAGGTTCGGGAGGGTCGCGCTCGCCGCGGCCGCGCCGGCCCGTGGGTCGAGGGCGCCGCCCGCCGTTCGGGGTCACCCCGCGGCGCGTCCTCGCCGTCCTGCTGGCCGTGCTGGTGGTCGTGATCGGAGTGTTCGCGTTCAAGGCGGCGATCTTTCTCCACTCCACCCTGAACGTGGGCAACCCCATCTCCACGCTCAATCCGCCGCCGGGGTCGGTGGCCTGGAAGATCGAGCACAAGCAAACGGTGCGGCTGCTGCTCCTCGGCTACGGCGGCGCCGAGAACGACGCCCCCTACCTGACCGACACCATGATGGTGATCGAGATCGACCCCGCCGCCAACACGGCGGTCGAAGCCTCGATCCCGCGCGATCTCTACGTCACCTACACCTTGAAGGGGCAGAGCATCGTCAACAAAGTCAACACCGCCTTCTCCAACGCGATGTACGACGAGCCCGCGTCGAACAAGTACCGGGGCGGCGAGGAAGCGATGAAGGTGGTGAACGAGGTCACCGGCCTCAACTTCGACGGCTTCGCCGGGGTCGACTTCCTTGCCTTCCGCGACATCGTCAACGCGCTGGGCGGGATCGACGTGTGCCTTTCGACGCCGCTCGACGACTATCAGTACCCGAACTACTCGGACGGCTATGTCAAAGGCGGCATCCACTTCAAGGCCGGTTGCCAGCACGTGAATGGGGAGCAGGCTTTGGAGCTCGCCCGCTCGCGCCACGCCACCGAGCCCTCCCAGGCCAGCGACTTCGCTCGCTCGCAGCGCCAGGAGCTGATCATCCAGGCGATCAAGAAGAAGGCGACCTCGGTGAACGCGATCGCCAACGCGCCCGCGCTCATGGACGCGGTCTCCAAGGACTTGTCGACCAACCTCACACTCACCGACCTGAAGGCCATCTACGACTGGTCCCAGCACGTGAATACGACGCAGGCGGTGCGGACGGTCTCGGTCGACACCTCCAACTACGTCGACGTGTGCGGCAACTACTACCTCTGCCCGAACAGCGAGGCCGGCTCGTTCTCGCAGAACTTCACCGAGCTGCACCACTACTTCGCCTCCCTCCTGGTGCCGCCCGCGCTCCAACAGGCCAAGGTGCCGGTGCAGGTGCTGAACGGGTCGGTGAGCCTGGACTCGATGGGCCCGCAGGTGACGTCGGGGCTGCAGATGGAGGGATTCACGACGGTGGCGCCGCTGCGGGTGCGGCCGGTCCAGACCTCGACCGTGTACAACGACGGCGGCTCCAAAGCGGCCCCCACCGCACAGTGGATGGGCACCTACTTCGGCGCCAAGGTCGTGTCCGGTCCACCGCCCGGCATCCGCGGGACGCAACCCGGCGCGGTGATCGTCGAACTGGGGCATGATTTCTCCCTGCAGTGGGTCGGGGAGAACAGCTAGTCGAGGATTTCCGGGCCGGGCGCATCCGGGCGCTGGCCCGGGCGATCACGCTCGTGGAGCGGGGGGACGAGGCGGCCCGGCCCCTGCTCGACGAGGTCGCGAGCGAGGCGCCGCGACCCCTGAGCTGGGGCTTCACCGGCGCGCCCGGGTCCGGGAAGTCGACGCTGGTGGACGGGCTGCTCCAGCGTCTGCGTGCTGAGGGCCTGCGGGTGGCGGTGCTGGCCGCCGACCCCACCTCCCCCTTCACCGGCGGCGCCATCCTGGGCGACCGCGTCCGCATGCAGCGCCACGCAAATGACGAGGGCGTCTACATCCGCTCGATGGGCGCGCGCGGGCACCTGGGCGGGCTCTCGCTGGCGAGCCGGGAGGCGCTCCGTCTGGTGGGTGCCTTCGGATTCGATCGCGTGGTGCTGGAGACCGTCGGCGTGGGCCAGTCGGAGCTGGAGATCGCCGCCGTCGCGGACTCCACCGTGGTCGTGCTGGCGCCCGGCGCCGGGGACGGGATCCAGATGCTGAAGGCGGGGATCATGGAGATCGCCGACCTCTACTGCGTCAACAAGGCCGACCTGCCCGGCGCCCAGCGAACGCTGCAGGAGGTTCGAACCATGCTCAACATGGCGCCCAAGGCACCACCCGGCCGGCCCGCGTGGAGGCCGCCGATCGTGGCCGCCTCCGCGGTCTCCGGGGCCGGTCTGGACGACCTGCTGGAGGCCTTGCGGCGCCACCAGGAGTTCCTGGACGCGAGCGGAGAGCGGCTGCGCCGAGCCGAGACGCGCCTGCGGGAGGAGGCGGCGGACCTGGTCGCCGAGCGCGCCCGGGCCCGCGCCCGGGCCCGGCTGGCGGCCGATCCCGGCCTGCTGGCGGACGGCAACCCCTACCTGGCGGCCGATCGGATAATGGGGCCATGACTCGCCCACCCCACGAAACTCCGCAGGCTCCCCACCCCACGAAGCCTCGCGAGCTCGGCTTCGTGGGGGCCCCGGGTCCGTTTCGCGGGGACCCCGGGGGGGACGGGCACGAAAAGCGCGCCGACGGCGTTCTCACCTCGACCATCTCGGGGCTGCCGCTCAAGGCGATCTACGGCCCCGGCGATTGGTCGCCGCGCACCGAGGAGCGGCCGGGTGACTATCCCTACACCAGGGGCATCCACCCCAACGGGTACCGGGGGCGGCTCTGGACCATGCGCCAGTTCGCGGGTTTCGCCTCCGCCGAGGAGACCAACGAGCGGTACAAGTACCTGCTCAAGCACGGCCAGACCGGGCTCTCGGTGGCCTTCGACATGCCGACGCTGATGGGTCAGGACTCGGACGCGCCCACCTCGCACGGCGAGATCGGCCACTGCGGGGTCGCCATCGACTCGCTGGCGGACATGGAGGCGCTGTTCGAGGGGATCCCGCTGGGCGAGGTCACGACCTCGATGACCATCAACTCGCCGGCCGCGATCCTGCTCTGCATGTATCTGGCGGTGGCGGAGCAGCAGGGGGTGCCGTTCTCCAGGGTGGGGGGGACGCTGCAGAACGACATCCTGAAGGAGTACATCGCCCAGAAGGAGTACATCTTTCCGCCCCAGCCCTCGATGCGGCTGGTGGTGGATTCGATCGACTACTGCTCTCATGAGGTGCCGCGCTGGAACCCGATCTCGATCTCCGGCTACCACATCCGGGAGGCCGGCTCGACGGCGGCCCAGGAACTGGCCTTCACCCTGGCCGACGGGTTCTGTTACGTCGACGCGGCGGTGGAACGGGGCCTGCGGGTCGACGACTTCGCGCCGCGGCTCTCGTTCTTCTTCGACGCCCATGTCGACTTCTTCGAGGAGATCGCCAAGTTCCGGGCCGCGCGACGGATTTGGGCCCGGCACCTGCGCGAACGGTACGGAGCACGCAACGAGCGCTCGTGGAAGCTCCGGTTCCACACCCAGACCGCCGGTGTCTCGCTGACTGCGCAGCAGCCGGAGCTCAACGTCGCGCGGACCGCGCTGGAGGCGATGGCGGCGGTGCTCGGCGGGACACAGTCGCTGCACACCAACGCGCTCGACGAGGCGCTGGCTTTGCCCACCGACCGCAACGCGCGCACCGCCCTGCGCACGCAGCAACTGATCGCCTACGAGACGGGGGCCGCCAATGTGGTCGACCCGCTCGGGGGGTCCTGGCTGGTGGAGTCCCTGACCGACCGCCTGGAGCAGGAGGCGGAGGAGTACTTCCGGCGCATCGATGAGTACGGCGGCGTGATCCCGGCCATCGAG
Source organism: Candidatus Dormiibacterota bacterium (assembly GCA_963790575.1). Classification (GTDB taxonomy): domain Bacteria; phylum Chloroflexota; class Dormibacteria; order Dormibacterales; family Dormibacteraceae; genus CAVTSA01. The sequence continues at coordinate 64,776 of CAWBPD010000015.1, forward strand.
GCCGGCTTCTTCCAGCAGGAGATCGCCGACGCCTCCTTCCGCTACCAGCAGGAGTGCGAGCGGAAAGAGCGGCTGCAGGTGGGGGTCAACGCGTTCACGGAGGGCAACGACGAGGACCCGGTGGAGATCCTGCGCATCTCCTCCGCCCTGGAGACGGCGCAGGTGGAGCGGGTGCGAAAGGTCCGCGCGCGGCGGGATGCCGCCCGGGCCTCGAACGCGCTCGCCGGCCTCGGCCGCGCCGCCCGCTCGAGCGGAGAGAACCTGATGCCGCACATCCTGGAGGCGGTGAAGGCCTACTGCACCGAGGGCGAGATCATGCAAGCCCTGACCGAGGTCTTCGGCACCTATACCGAGCGGGCGGTCATCTAGATGACGAGCACGACCCGCGTGCAGCCGGTCCGCATCGTGCTCGCCAAGGTGGGGCTGGACGGACACGATCGGGGGGTCAAGGTGGTGGCCCGCGCGCTCCGCGATGCCGGCTACGAGGTGGTCTACGCCGGGCTCCGCCAGACGCCCGCGATGGTGGTCGAGGCTGCGATCCAGGAGGATGCCCAGGTGATCGGGCTCTCCCTTCACTCCGGCGCCCACATGACGCTGTTCCCGGCCGTGATCGAGGAATTGCGCCGGCGTGAGGCGACCGACATCGTGGTGTTCGGGGGGGGAATCATCCCCGAGGAGGACATCGAGCCCCTCCACCGGGCGGGGGTGGCGGCGGTGTTCGGGCCCGGCGCCCCCCTGCAGTCGATCGTGGATTGGCTGCGGGAGCGGTTCCCGGAGGGTCCGCAGCAGCCCGCGTAGCCGAGGAGGAGCGCAGAGTGTCCGCACTCTGGCCCTACCAAGGTCGTTTTAGCGCCGTTGCGTGGACACTCCTGCGCTTCGTTCCGGGCTCAGGCGGCGTCGATCGCGGCCTGCACCTGCTTGATCAGGCCCTGCAGTTGTCCGTGGAGGTTCAGGGCGTCCCGCTGCATGCCGGAGAACTTGGAACGGAAGCGCTCGGAGTCGGGTCCGTTCCAGTGATCCAGCGCAGCGTGGCCCTTGGACCCCCGCGTCGAGGTCTGCGACGCGAGCATGACCATTGCCGCCCGCGCCTGGGTGACCACCTCCTCGGCGAGCGCCTTGTTCAGCTTGGGCGCTTTGCCGCCACCCCCTCCGTCCGCTGGCAGTGTCATCGTTGTCGACTCCTCGTGCTCCGCTCGCTCAAGATCAGAAGGGGTTGAGGTCGCTCAGGACATGTCCGACCGTCTTCAGATCGTTCCCCGGGTGGGTCACGACGTTGGACACGGCGTGGTACGCATCCGAAACCCCCTGGACGGCGACATTGCGCAGCGCCCTGCCGGTGCTGGTGCTCAGAAGGTACCCAACGCCGGCGCCGACCGCCAGGCCCACCACGTTGCCCACGATCGGAACCGCTAAGCCCGCCTCGGCTCCGATCATGGCGCCCGCCGCCGCACCGCCGAGGGCGGTCGCGCCGTCCGCGACGGCGATGGTGCCGGCCGTGGTGGCGGTGTCGACCGTGAGCGCGCCTGCGAACTTGCTGCCGAAGCCTGCCTTCTTGTCGTCTCCAAAGCCGTAATCCCAGATGTCGCTCCCAATCGTGACCGCACCCGCGAGGGCGCCGCCGGCGACTTTGGACGCACTCCAGAAGTCGTGACTGAGGGGATTCAGCGAGCTGTTGAGGTCGGCCTTGAGCGCGCCCTTGAAGCTGGTGAACTTGGAGACCTCCGCGCTTGACGCCGAGTAGCGAGTGCCGTCGAGCCGGCCAGACTCGATGTACTTCTCCCAGCGCGACACGTCCTGGCCGAGGTACCGGGTCCCCTTGGCGATGATGTATCTCCCATCCGCGCTGGGGACCAGCCGGTAGCCCTTGACCAACGCCAGGACGGTCGGTATCCCCCCGCCCTTGGCGCCCAGGCCCCAGCTCGATTCCAACCACCAGGCGTTCTGCAGGGTCCACACCAGGGTGCCGCGGCCGGAGGGGAGGAGGTCGAGGAAGCCGTTCTTCCCGGCCTGCTGCACCTTGAGGAGCTGTGCGCCGCGGGCAGCCGCGCCCTGCGGCTCTTCGCCCTTGACCAGCGTCTCGATGACGGACTGCTGGGCCTGGACGACGCCGCCCGTGAGCGCGGCGCCCCGGTCGGCGTTGGCGAACGCGTTGCCGACATCACCCACCCAGGCGTCGAGGCCCGCGTTGCCGGCTGCGTACGCGGCCAGCTGGGAGCCAAGGGCGGGAAGCGGCCCGAGCACCTTGGGGTCAGGCGCCGAGTTGTTCAAGGCGTCGATCGCGGTCTGCAGCCGCTTTCCTTGCGTATTGAGGCGGCTGTCCATCTCGATCGCCGCCAGCCCATACGAGGTGAGGTTCTCGGGTATCGCGCTGACCAGACCCATTTCTGCCTCTCAACAACGCAGGCAACCCAGAGATTGGTCGCTCGAGCCTGCCCGCGGCGCAGCTGGAGTTCAGAGCCAGGGAGCGCCGGCCACCTCGTCGATCGCCTCCCGGCCCACCGCCAGTGGCGCCGGGCCGTCGTCGTCCAGCAGCGCGCCGGCATACCGGAGCCACTGCGCATCCCCGCCCAGCGAGCGCCGGACGGGTCCCTGGACGAGGCGGGAGGCGAACCGGGCCGCCGCCCAGAGCAGCCGGCCGCTCCCGGTCTGCTCAGCGTGGGCCGCCGCCTGTTCGACGAGGAAGGAAGAGAACGTCAGCAGCGCCAGCCGGTCGGTCAGCCGGGAGGCATGCAGCTGTTGCACCGGCTCATCCAGCAGCGCCAGGTCCTCCAGGTCGGCACGCTGCCGGGCCAGTTCGTCCAGCAACCGCTCCGCCAGCGGGCCCGCGGCACCTGCTCCCGCCAGAGCTAGACGGCGTTCGAGGTCCGCGAAGAGCACGGTCGCGTGTCCCTGGTCGGCCGCGCGCACCACCTCGAGCGCGAGGACGTTGGGCGATCCCTCCCAGGCGGCGACCGCGATCGCGTCGTCCAGGAGGCCGCGCTCAGAAGTCGCCGCAGCCCCGCCGGCAAGCCGGATCGCGCGCACCGAGGCCCCCGTGGCCCCCTCACTCAAGGTCCGCTTCAGCAGCGGTGCCAGCAGCCGGAGCGAACCGTCGTTGCCGAGGCGCCCGTGATCTGTCCGCTGGAGCACATCGGCGCCCACTAGGGCCGCGGTGGTGGCCGCGATCGCGTCCACCACCCCCTCGGCCCGCTCCTCCCGGTAGAGGGGCTGAGCGCCCACCGCGCGCGCCTCGGTATGGAGCAGCGCTCGCCCGCGAGCGGCGGCGGCCGCCTGACGCGTGATCGCCGCCGCCACCACGCCCAGCAGGATCCGCGTCACCGTGATCGCGTCCATCGCCTGGCGGAAGCCCCGGCCCGGCCGTCCCACCGGCCACCCCTGCGCCTCCGCCAGCCGCACGGTGCCGAGGGCGAGGCCGGGGAGACCGGGAGGCGGCCGCAGGGCCTCCACGCGCAGGCCGTTGGGCGCGCCGCTCTCGAGCCGCCGCGGGACCGCGAACAGGGCCAGACCACGGGTGCCGACAGGGGCATCCTGGGGGCGGGCCAGGACCAGCGCCAGATCCGCGCCGGCGTTGGCTGCCCAGAACTTCTCGCCGGTGATCCGCCAGCCTCCGTCGCGGTCAGGCACCGCCGTCGTCTCGATCAACCCCAGGTCGGCACCCGAGCGCGCCTCGGTGAGGAGGAGCGAGGCGGTCATCACGGGCTCGACGGCGCCGCTCAAGTGGGGGATCCAGCGGGCGGCGAGGGCCAGGTCATGTCGCTCCAGGGTCCGGCAGACGGCGTCCGTGACCAGCAGCGAGCCGCCGGCGACGGCCCGGTCGACTTCGGCCAGCGACAGCAGCACGGCGGCGGTCAGCGGGCGGGGTGCGCGCCGGGTCAGGCGGCGCCAGCCGGGGAGGTAGGTGGCGCCGACCAGGCCCAGGCTTCGGGCCTCCCGTTCCAGGTCGCGGGCCGCTGCCGGCAGCGTGACGCCACCCTGGCCGTCGAGCGCCGGCGGCGTCTCGACCAGCGCCGAGTGGAGGGCGGCGACCGGCCCCCGGGCGGCGTGCGTGGCGTCCTCCAGGGCACGCTCGGCGAGTGGCGCCAGCTCGGGGCCGGTGAGGTAGCCGAGCACCCAGCGAGGGTGAGCATCGACGCCGCCCCTTACGGCGCCCGTGCGGGTATCGCTCGGCAAGGCGGCAGGCTCGCCCATGCACTACAAAGGCTACGGGCGCTTGCTATCGTGTACTGCTGGTTCGCGGGCCACCTGTCCCGCGCTCCCAAGATCCAAGTACGCCGCCCGCCACCCCGCGCCGCCGCGGTGCCGGTCGCGGGCTCCATTCCAGGTGAACAGACCATGCAGTTGACCGCCAGCCCCCGCGAGGCCCAGGGCAAGGCCTCCCGCAAGCTTCGTCCGCTGGGCAAGGTGCCCGCCGTCGTCTACGGCCAGGGGAAGGTGGCCCAGGCGGTCGCCATCGATGCGCACGAATTGGACCGGCTGCTCGCGCATGCCGGGCGCACGCACCTCCTCGATCTGGTGATCGACGGCGGCGGGACCAAGAAGAAGGGCGAGACCAAGAAGGTCCTCATCAAGGAAGTGCAGATGAGTCCGCGCCGCAACACGCCGGTGCACGTGGACTTCCACGCCGTCAGCCTGCGCGAGAAGGTCCAGGTCGAGGTCCCGCTCGCCTTCGTCGGTGAGGCGCCGGCGGTCAAGGCCGGGCTCGGGGACCTGATCCCGGTCGTGCACGCGCTCACGGTGGAGTGTCTGCCGACCAATATCCCGGAGGCGATCGAGGTCTCCATCGAGTCGCTGGAGGAGGCGGACCAGACGGTGCGCGCCGGCGACCTGCACATGCCGCAGGGGGTGGAGGTGATCGGCGACCCCGAGGAGGCCGTGGTCCGCATCGCGCCGCCGCGGGTGTCGGCCGAGGAAGAGGTGGAGGCGGAAGCCGGGGCGGAGGAGGCCCCGGAGGGCGAGGCCGAGGGCGAGGCAGCGGAGGCGCCCGAGGAGCCCTCGCAAGGGGCCGAGTAAAGAGCGGTCCGACCGCGGGGCGACTTCGGTTGCGGTGGCTCGACCACCTGGTCTGCGGCGGCGGACCTGCTGTCGCATCGAGTCCGTTCCAGAGGACCGGGAGGAGGGGCCGAATGAAATTGCACGTGGTGGAGTTGCCGGCCGCCTACACCGGTGGGAGGTTCGATCCCACGCCGGAACCCGAGGCGTACCGGCGCGGTCGCGTCTACGAGGCGCTCGGCGCCGAACTCACGCTCGACCAGCCCGACTTCTACGGAGCGGCCGTCGACGACCCGATCGCGTCGCTGGCGCTGATGAGCGGCCGCATCTCGGAGGCGGTGGCTGAGGGTGTGCGCGCCGGCCGGAAGGTCCTCATGGTCGGCGGCAACTGCACCGCGGTACCGGGGATGGTGGGCGGGCTGCAGCAGGGGCTTGGCGTCACCACGCGGATCGGGCTGGTGTGGTTCGACGCCCACGGTGACTTCAACACGCCCCGCACCACCATCAGCGGCATGCTCGGCGGCATGCCGGTGGCGGTGGCCGCGGGGCTCTGCCACCCGATCTGGCGTGCCGGTGCGGGACAGGAAGTCCCCCTGCCCACGGACCGGATCCTAATGGTGGACGTGCGAGACCTGGACCCCGCGGAGGAGACGCTGATCCGGGCCACCGACGTGACCCGGACACCGGTCGGCGGGCCCGAGCTTGGTGCCGCCGTGCGCCGCCTCGCCGCGGAGACCGACCTGCTCTACCTCCACATCGATCTCGACGTGCTCGACCAGTCGCTGGTTCCGTCCCACCACACGAAGGCGGCAGGGGGTCCTGATGTGGCCCAGACCTTGGCGGCGGTCGAGACTGTGCTCGACACCGGGCAGGTCGAGGCGCTCGCTCTCGTCTCCGCCTGCACCACCGGGCCGGGAGGCGACGTCTCGCTGCGGTCGGCGATCGATTTGCTGCGTCCGAGCCTGGCGCGTTGGGGGCGGAAGGCGAACGCGGCCGCGACACCGGCGTAGGTGCCGCTCGGTCTCGTCTTCCTCGTCCAGGCCCGGGCGGCTCAGTCGAACGCTTCCAGGATGATGCGGGTCAGGGTCGGGAAGCGTTCGCCGTCCAGGTCGGACTCTTCGCGGAGGAGGCGTTCGATCTCGCCCCGCGCCACCTCCCGGTGGATGTCCGCCCCGTACTGAAGTGCCAGCGAGCGCAGGTGGAACGTGTGGTCGGGCGCGGTCGAGGTGGTCGCCAGGTCGGCGTCATGCTTCTCCAGGTCGACGTGCGGGGCCCAGAGCGCCACTTCTTGGGCGCCCGTCTCCGGCGCGTCCGACAGGTGGAGGATGTTGACGCCGCCCCCGATCCCGAACCGTTCCCGCAGCGACCCCGGCCGGCTCTCTGGGATGCGCGTCTCGCCCAACTCGTACCGCATCCGCTCCAGCACCGACGCGTCCGCCTCGACGCGGCCCACCACCACCGGCAGCGCGGACATGAAGTCCACCAGCCAGGGGAAGAAGGGGCGGCCCCGCAGAAAGTCGTAGTGCTGCTCGACCAGCGGCCGCGGCGCCAAAAACCAGGTCAGGCCGTGGACCTTCCAACCGTCCTCCGACAACAGCCAGGCCGCCGTCGCGGCGCGCGCGGCCGGACGGTGCGCCGCGTCGGGCTTGAAGATGCAAAGAGCGTCTGCCACCGGGCCATCCTAGAGGGTCACAATGCCGGCAACCGCTGACTCGGCCATTAGGGGAGCGACTTCGCGCTGGCGCGCGAGCGCTTCGCGCACGGAGGTGTTGCACGGCGGGTGGTGCCTGTTGTGTGGTCGGGATTGTTTTCTCGGGCGGGCTGCGCCCCCCGCGCCCCCCCGGCGGCACTTGCCGCCGCTCCCTGCCGGGTCAGCAGTGGGGATGCTTCCGGGAGGTCGTGCTGGCTCGCTTCGGGCTGCCGCCCGAGCTGCGCCCGCCGTGTGCGTGACCACACGGTTCCTACGCAAGCTCAACCGTGGGCCGCGCCAGGCGACGGGTGCTGCGTGGGGGCGGCGTCGCGATAAGGTTGCATTGCCGGCGATGTGACGCCACGCGGGGCCGGATGACGTTGCAGTGCCGGCGATGTACGCTACGCCCGGCACCTAGCGGTCGCGCTCGGTGGGCTCGACGAAGTGGCGTCCGACCAGCCGGTCCGGGAGGTGCTGCTGCTCCACCACCCCGCCCTCGTAGTCGTGCGCGTACCGATAGCCCTCCCCGTAGCCCATCCGGCGCATGAGACCGGTGGGGGCGTTGCGTAGGTGGAGCGGCACCGGCAGGTCTCCCAAATCCCGCACCGCCTCCGAGGCCGCACCGTAGGCCCGCTTGACGGTGTCCGACTTGGGCGCGCGCGCCAGGTGGAGCGCCGCCTGCGTCAGGGGATGGATCGCTTCCGGCATCCCCACCAGGTGCGCCGCCTGCTGCGCTGCCACCGCCACCGGGAGCGCGGTGGGATCGGCCAGACCCACATCCTCCGAGGCCAGGATGACCAGGCGGCGGGCCACGAAGTTGACCGGCTCACCCGCCTCCAGCATCCGCGCCAGCCAGTACACCGCGGCATCCGGGTCCGACCCCCGGATCGATTTGATCAGCGCCGACACGATGTCGTAGTGCTGGTCGCCGGCCCGGTCGTGCAGGAGGTGGGGGGACTGCAGCGCCTCCGCCACCTGTGCCACCGTGATCACCGACTCGGCGCCCCCGGCCAGGGTGGTCGCCACCTCGACCGCGCCGAGCGCGCGCCGCGCGTCACCCTGGGCGGCGGCCAGGAGCCGCTCCATCGCGTCGTCGGTGATCGTCGCCTCAACCGCGCGCAGGCCCCGCTCCACCACCTCCCGCAGGGCCTCGGCGGAGAGGGGGCCCAGCTTGAGCACCCGGCTGCGGGACAACAGCGCACCGATGACCTCAAAGGAAGGGTTCTCGGTGGTGGCTCCGATCAGGGTCACCGTCCCGTCCTCGACGAAGGGCAGGACCGCGTCCTGCTGGGCCTTGTTGAACCGGTGGATCTCGTCGATGAAGAGCACCGTGGGGCGCCCCAGCCGCCGCCGTTCACGGGCTTCCGCCACCACCCGGCGCAGGTCCGCCACCCCCGCCGTCACCGCTGACAGGCTCTCGAAGTGAGCCGCCACGCCGCGCGCCAGGATGCGGGCGATGGTCGTCTTGCCCGACCCGGGCGGACCCCAGAGCACCATGCTGGGGAGGCGCTGGGCGGCGACCAGCTTGCGAAGCAGCGACACCACCTCGTCCTGGCCCACCACGTCCTCCAGCCGGTGTGGACGCAGCCGCGCGGCGAGCGGGGTCTCGGTGCCGGTTTCCGCCTCCGGATCGAGTGTCTCCAAAGGCGCCGGGCCGCGGCGGCGCGCCCTCGGGCCAGGGGAGGGCGGAGCGTCGGGGGGCGGGAACAGATCTCGTTGGTCCGCCACGCCGTGCAGCTTACGGAGGTCCAGGTAGCCTGACCACAGTGGTCGAACCAGAGCTTCCCACCCAGCCGCAACCGCGCACCCGCATCCTTCTCATCCGGCACGCCGAGGTCGAGAACCCCCTGCACGTGCTCTACGGGCATCTGGACGGGTTCGGCCTCAGCGCACGCGGCCGCCTGCAGGCGGCAGAGCTGGGCCGGCGCCTGCGCGACGCCGGGCTCCGCCGCATCGTGCACAGCCCCCTGCAGCGGGCGGTGGAGACCGCGGTCCTGATCAACGAAGCAGCTGGCGGAGCCCGTGCCCCTGGAGCCGGAGCCGGCGCTGCGGGAAGCGGAGTTCAGCCGCTACCTGCAGGGCGTGCCGTACTGGCAGATCCCGGTCCGGCGTCCGCTCTGGTTCGTCCACCGGGCGCGGCGCGGTCTCGTCCCCGGCGACGAGACGGTGGAGCAGATGGGGGGGCGGGTGCTCGCCGTCGCCCAGCGCCTCGCCGCCGAGCACCCGGACGAGCTGAGCGCCGTCGTCAGCCACGCCGACCCGTTGCAGGCGGCCTGGGTGCTGCTGGACCGCCGCCCTCACACCGATCGGGAGATGGTCCGCAAGTCGATGGGCCGTGCCGGCGTCCTGGCGGTCGAGCTGGAAGGTACCCGGTTCGTGAGCGTCGACTACACGCCCACCCCCGACGTCACGCGTCGAGCCCCAGCCCGCCGCCGCCTCGTGATCCGAGCGTTTCCCCCCGCTTTCCTCTGGGGATGCGCGACGGCCGCTCATCAGGTGGAAGGCGGCTGCACCAACAACAATTGGTGGCGCTTCGAGGAGGAGGGCGGCATCCTCACCGGCGAATCCTCTCTGGCCGCCAACGACGGGTGGCACCGGTATCCGCAGGACTTCGCCCTCCTGAGCCGGCTCCACAACAACGCGCACCGCTTCTCCATCGAGTGGTCGAAGGTGGAGCCGGAACCGGGGCGCTTCGATGAGACCGCGATCGAGCACTACCGGAATGTGCTGCGCGAGCTGCGGCGCCTGGGGATGACGCCGCTGGTCACGCTGCTGCACTTCACGACGCCGCTGTGGTTCGAGGATCGGGGCGGCTGGACGGCTCCCGGCGCGGAAGAGGCCTGGCTTCCCTTCGTGGAGCGGGTCGCGACCGAGCTGGGGGACCTGGTCGGGCTCTGGTGCACCATCAACGAGCCGAACATCGCGGCCTTCGGTGGCTGGGTCGGTGGCGAGTTCCCGCCCGGCCGGGCACGCGATGTCCCTGGCTTCTACCGGGTGCTGCGGAACCTCCGCCGGGGGCATGAAGCGGCCTACGACCTGCTCCACCGCGTGACGCCCCAGATCGGCGTCGGTCTCGCCCACAACCGCTGGTTTCTGATCCCCGAGCGCCTGATCCCGACCGATCGCTTCGCGGCCGCCTTCGCCACCGCCACCATGGAGCGATGGCCGGTCCGTCCCTGGCGTTGGGACCCGGTGGTGGAGGCGCCGTGCGATTGGATTGGCCTCAACCACTACACGGGACAGCTGATCCGGTTGGACCTCACCCAGCCGGCCGAGTTGCTGACCCGCCGCAGCACCCCCTGCGGGCTGCCGGAGAGCGACTTCGGATGGGCACTCAACGCACGCTGGATGGGGCAGGCGTTGCGGGACCTGAAGCGGCTGGGCAAACCCGTCTACGTCACGGAGTCCGGGGTCTCCGCACACGATGATCGGGTCCGGGTCGCCTACCTGCCACAGGTCCTGAGCGAAGTGTGGAGCGCGATCCAGGAGGGGGTCGACGTGCGCGGCTACTTCCACTGGACGGCGGTCGACAACTTCGAGTGGGCGCAGGGATACAGCCAGCCCTTCGGGTTGATCGCGTTTGACTCGGTGACGCAGGAACGCAAGGTCAAGCCGAGCGGGGAGCTGTTCGCCACCATCGCCGAACGCAACGCGCTCGACTGAGGCCGGACCGCCGATTCTCTACACAACGGGCCTTCCGGGCGCGTTGTAGGCCCGGAAGGTAGAGAAACGGCCCATCTGTCCCCAGGCGCTTACGCTGATACCGCTGCCCATGCGCCTTGGAGTGACCGTGCCCTACAGCGGGCGCCTTCCGATTCCCACGCTGCGCCGCCTGGTCGAGGCCGCCGAGGGGCTCGGCTACGACACCGTGTGGGCTCCCGAGGTCTACGGCGCGGACGCGTTCACCGTGCTCTCGGACCTCGGTGCCCGCACCAAGCGCATCCGGCTCGGCACCGGCATCGTCAACATCTTCGGGCGCACGCCCGCCATGCTCGCGCAGAGCGTGGCCTCGCTGGACATGCTCAGCGAGGGCCGCGTGGTCCTCGGCCTCGGCACCTCCGGACATCAGGTGGTCGAGTGGTGGCACGGGCAGCCGTTCGAGGGCAGCCTGCGCCGGTTGCGGGAGACGATCGAGATCGTCCGCATGATCCTGCGCCGCGACCGCCTCGAGTACGAGGGCGAGATCTTCCACCTCACGGGCGGTCTGCGGCTGATCCTTCACCCCTACCGCGCGGAGGTCCCGATCTACCTGGCGTCGGTGACCCCCGGCGGCCTCGAGCTGACGGGGGAGCTGGCGGACGGGTGGCTGCCCATCTTCGTCTCCCCGCAGCACATCGAAGCCACCTTCCGGCCGGCGCTGGAACGGGGCGCGCGCAAGTCCGGCCGCGCGCTCGACGAGCTCCAGGTCTGCGCCTATCAGCAGGTGGTGGTGGATCATGATGTGGCGCGAGCGCGCGACCGGGCGCGGCCGCACCTGGCGCTCTACATCGGGGGCATGGGCTCGCGGCGGAAGAACTACTACAACCAGCTCTTCTGCCGCTACGGCTTCGAGGCCGAGGCCCGGCAGATCCAGGAGCTCTACCTGGAGGGCCATCGCAAGGAGGCGATGGCCGCGATCCCGGACGCGCTGGTCGACCTGGTCACCGTGTGCGGACCTCTCGACCGGTGCCGCGCGGGGCTGGAGGAACGAGCGGCCGCGGGGATCGACGAGCTCGCGCTGCAGCTCGACGTGCCGGACGGCGACGAGGCGGCGGCCCTGCGGGTGCTGGAGGGCCTGCGACCGGAGCTGGTCAACCGATGACCCAACCCCGAGCCTGGGCCGTTGGTGCACCAACGCGCGATGCGGACGTGGGAGTGAGGGGGCAGACGTGAACGGCCTCCTGACCTGGAAGCGGAGCGGCTGGGGGCTGGCCGGGGTCGCCGTCCTCGTCATCCTGGGCGCACTCGGCTGGGGCCTGGTGCATCCCGCCGGCACCGCCGCCTCGCCGGTGGTCGGCAACCCCGCCCCCAACCTGGTCGTCGAGAGCTACGGCGGCCCACGGGTCTCGCTCGACTCGCTGCAGGGCGAGCCGGTGGTGCTGAACTTCTGGGCCTCCTGGTGCGCACCCTGCAAGCAGGAAGCGCCTGCGCTCGACCAGGCCGCGCGCGACCTTTCCGGGCGGGTGCATTTCGTGGGCGTCGACATCCAGGATTCGGCCAGTTCGGGAGCCAGGGTGGCAGCGTCGGATGGCTACCCTTATCCAATGGGCCCCGCCCGGGGCGGAGTGCCGCCTGCGTACAACGTGACGGCGCCGCCGATCACGTTCTTCGTCAACGCCCACGGGATCGTGGTGGGCCGCTTCCTGGGCCCCCTCGACGCCGCCTCATTGCACCAGTACCTGCAGCTGGCGGGCGGCGCGTCGTGATCAAGCTCATCGTCGCCGGTCTGCTGCTGGCCGCGGGCGCCGGCTTCTTCGTCTGGCACTCGACCCAGCAGAGCGCGGAGTACTACCAGACCATTCAGCAGATGCGGCAGGACCCGCAGTCGGGTGACGTGCGGGTGGTGGGCGTGATCCAGCCCGGCATCCAGCGCCTCGACGGCAGCACGACCGTCGACTTTCGGATGAAGGACGGGTCGGCCGAGATGGAGGTCGACTACACCGGCACGCTCCCGAGCATCTTCCAGCCCGGCATTCAGGCGGTCGTACAGGGCAGACCCGACCGCCAGGGGGTCTTTCAGGCGCGCGAGCTGCAGACGAAGTGCCCAAGCCACTTCGCCACCGCGGCGCCGAAGGCCCGGCCCGCCGCTGCCACCTGATGCTGGCCGACCTGGGCGCCGCGTTCCAGCTGGCGGGCCTGGTGCTCGCCGTCCTCTCGGCCGCTCTGGGTCTGTCCACACTGCGCGGCGGACCCGCTGCCCGCGCCGCCGCCTCTCGCCGCGCCCTCTACGCGGCGGCGGTGATGGTGGCCGGCGCCTCCGGTTGTCTGCTGGCGGCGCTGGTCGGCAATGACTTCTCGCTCGCCTATGTGTACGAGAACTCGTCGCGGTCCCTGCCGCTCGGGCTCAAGCTGGCCGACTTCTGGGGCGGTGAGTCGGGGTCGCTGCTCTACTGGGCGCTCGCGATCTTCGTGATCGGGTCCGGTTGCGTGCGCGTGGAGTCGAGGCGGCACCCGGAGCTGGCCACGGTGGCGGCGGCGCTGATCGCGGCGATCGCCGGCTTCTACCTCTTCACGCTGGTCTTCGTCTCCAGCCCCTTCGCGGTGCTCTCGGTGAGTCCCCCCAACGGCCTCGGCCTGAACCCCCTCCTGCGCGACCTGGGAATGGAGATCCACCCCCTGTTCGAGCTGGCCGGCTACGGCTCCTTCGCGATCCCCTTCGCGTTCGCGATGGCGTCGCTCCTGTTGCGCCGGTTCGACAGCGCCTGGATCGACGCCACCCGGCGGGTGGCGCTGCTTTCCTGGGGCCTGCTCTCGGCCGGACTCCTGCTCGGGATGTGGTGGTCCTATCACGTGCTGGGGTGGGGCGGCTACTTCGGCTGGGACCCGGTCGAGAACGTGGCGCTCATGCCCTGGCTCCTGATGACGGCCTACATCCACTCGATCCAGGTCCAGCAGCGCCGAGGCCGGCTGCGAGCGTGGAACTTCGGCCTCGTGATCGGTGCCTTCCTGCTCTCGATCTTCGGGGACTTCATCGTCCGGAGCGGGATCATCCCTTCCGTTCACGCGTTCGCGATCAGCGACACCTCGACCTGGTTCCTGGGGTTGGTGGCGGTCTGCATCGTGTTCTCGGGGGCGGTCCTGGCCCGCTCGGCGGGGTCACTGAGCCCGGCGCGCCCGATGGCGGGGGCGTTCTCCCGCGAGGGCACGTTCCTGCTCCAGAACGTGATCATCCTGCTGCTGGTGGGGGCGATCCTCTGGGGGGTCCTGCTGCCGCTGCTGGCGGGAGCTCTGAGCGGGCACCAGCTGGTCGTCAGCTCCCCCTACTACGACCAGACTTCGGCGCCACTGCTGGCCCTGCTGCTGGCCCTGCTCGCGGTCGGCCCGTTGGTCCCCTGGCGGCGGGTGGCGCGCGGGCCCTGGCGCCTGTCGCCGCGGGGCTGGTCACGGCGTCTGCTGTGGCCGGCGGTCGGGTGGGCGTTGACCCTGGTGCTGCTGATCGCGCTGGGCGTGCGCGACGTGGGCCCGTTGGTCGCGCTGCCGCTGGTGGTGGCCGGGCTCGCCACCTGCCTGGCCGAGTATGTGCGCGGCGGCCGTCAGGTGGTGCGGCAGGTCCGCGCCGGCGGCAGCCTGCTGCGGGCGGTGATCCGCGTGGCGGTCGCCAACCGGCGGCGCTACGGGGCGTACCTCGCCCACGCCGGCATCCTGGTCATCGCGATCGGCATCGTGGGCTCGCAGTTCTGGCAGCAGCAGTCGCAGGTGATGCTGCGTCCGGGCCAGACGGCCGAGTTGGCCGGGTACCACCTCACCTACCAGGGCCGGTCGACGGTGCGCGAGGGAGACCACCGGGTGACCACGGCCGTGCTCCGCCAGCCGGGCGGCAGGCTGGTGGAGCCGCGGCTGCTGGTCTACCCCGAGCTGGGCGGGTCGCAGCAGCCGCGCGCCGACATCCAGAGCTCGGCCACCGAGGACCTGTACGTGGTGCTGGATGGGACCACGCCGCAGGGCGGTGCCGCGATCACGATCTATGTCAACCCGCTGGTGACCTGGATCTGGGTCGGAGGCGCGATCATGATCCTGGGCGTCGTGATCAACAACTTGGGCCGCCTGGAGGGGGCGCAGGAGGTGGCGCAGCCCCGGCTCGGTGAGGAGCCGGCGTCGCGGCCGCGTTCACACGCCCCGGCGGCTGCCCCCCCCGCCGCGGCGAGCGGCCGGCCCGCGTCACGGGTGTCACCATGACCTGGATCTGGGCCACGCTCCTGCTGATCCTGGTCGCGCCCTTCGTGCTGTGGCCGCTCCTGGGCCCGGAAGCCTCGGCGCCGGAGGAGGGCGAGGAGGCGGGGCCAGAGGAGCCGCCGGCCTCCGGCCGCTGAGATGCCGGCGGGCGCGCAGGTCATCCGGGGCCGGAGTCTGGTCCAGCGCTACGGGAGCCGCCGGGCGCTGGGACCGCTGGACCTGGAGGTGAGGGTGGGGGAGCGCCTGGCTGTGCTCGGCGACAACGGCGCCGGCAAGTCGACGCTGCTCCGCATCCTGGCCACCCTGGCCCGGCCGGCAGAGGGCACGCTGGAGCTCTGGGGCCGGGACGGGTTCCGGCACCGGGATGTGCTGCGTCCCCGGCTCGGCTACCTGGCCCACCAACCGGGCCTGACGCCGATGCTCACGGCGCGCGAGAACCTGACCTTCTTCTGCCGGCTGCAGGCCCTGCCGGTGGGGCGGGCGGAGGAGGTGCTGCAGGAGGTCGGCCTGGGCGAGGAGGCGGCGCGGACGCGGGCCCAGGAGCTGTCCCGCGGCATGCAGCAGAGGCTGGCGCTGGCCCGCGCGCTGCTCAGTGACCCCGAGCTGCTGCTGCTCGACGAGCCGGACGCCAGCCTTGACGCAGGCGGGCGGCGGCTCCTGGACCGCCTGGTCGAGGCCCGCACCGTGGTGCTGGCGACGCACGACCGCCCGCTTGCCCGGCGGTTGTGCGACGGGGCGCTCCTGCTCGCCGGTGGGCGCCCGCTCGGCGACCCCTGGGCGCTGCAGGTGCTGGACCGGGCGGAGGACGACGCATGACGCACTCCGCCATTCCCGCTTTCACGCGAAAGTGGTGCTATGGCGCGTGCCATAGGGCCCTTTTCACGCGAGAGCGGTGGTATTGGCCGTGAGGGGGGCGTCCGCGGTCTGGGCCGTGCTGGCGCGGGACCTGCGGGTCGAGCTCCGGGGCCGCGAGCTGCTCCCGGCCCTGGTCCAGTTCATCGTCCTCGCCCTGGTGGTGGCCAACTTCGCGTTCGCGATCGAGGGGCGGCAGCAGGTCCTCCAGATCGTCCCCGGGATCCTCTGGATGGTCCTGGTCTTCGTGGGGATCGTCGCCTTCACGCGCGCGTTCGCCGGCGAGCGCGACCAGGGCACGCTGGACGCGATGCTGCTGACGCGGGCCTCACCGGCCATGATCCTGCTCGGCAAGACCCTTGCCCAGGCGATCCTGCTGGTGGCCACCGAGGTGGTGCTCCTGCCGGCGACCGCGCTGTTTTTGCAGCTCCCCCTGCGGCCGGAGATCTTTCTGGTCGTGCTCCTGGCCATCGTCGGCATGGCCGCGCTGGGCGCCCTCTTCAGCGCGCTCGCGACCCAGACCCGCGCCCGCGAGCTGCTGCTTCCGGTCCTCGCGGTCCCGCTCTGGATTCCCTTCGTGGTGGTGGGATCGGGGCTGGTCGACCAGGCGCTCCAGCGCGCGTCCGTCGACCTGGCACCCGTCCTCCTCTTGTGCTACATGGACATACTGTTTCTCGTGATCGCGGCGGCGGTGGCAAGGTTCGTGCTCGATGACTGAAGCCGGGTTTGAGCGCTGGGACCGGCTGCTCTACGGCCTGGTGGCCCTGGGTGTGGCGGGCATGCTCGCGGCCGGCGCGGTCATCGTCTTCTGGACCCCGGTGGATGCGATCCAGGGTCTGCCGCAGAAGATCTTTTACCTGCACGTCTCCGCGTTCGGCGCCGGCTACGCGTGCCTCACGGTGGCGACCGTGGCCAGCATCCTCTACCTCTGGAAGGGGACCGACCGCTGGGACCGCTGGGCGCGCGCGGGCGCGGTGCCCGGCCTGGTGCTGTGCGTCGCCTGCCTCGCGATGGGCATCGTGTGGGCGGTGCCGGCCTGGAACTGGAACCCCGCCGAATCCTGGGACGCGACCTTCACCATGACGGTGGTCCTGATCGCGATCTATGTCGGGTACTTCCTGGTGCGGCAGTTCGCGCCCACGGGCCGGCGGGCGAGGCGCCTGGCCGCCGTCGTCGCCATCCTGGGCTATCTCAATGGTCCCCTCATCTACTTCAGCGTCGATTGGTGGCAGACCCTGCACCCGGGCAACGTGATCCAGAACGACGCGCTTCCCTTCTCGATGCTGCTCACCTATCTGCTGACCCAGGCGGCGACACTGTTCCTGGCGCTGGTGATCGTGCTCATGCGGTACCGGATCGAGGCGAGGGCCGACGAGGCGGCGCTGGCCCGCGAACGCCGGCGCGACGCCGAGCCGGCGCACCAGGGAGTGCCGTTGTGAGCTTCGCCATCCTCGGGTACGCGATCGGGGTGGCGGTGATCGGGGGCCTGGTGGCGGTGACCCTGCATCAGTTCCGACGCCGGTGAGCCACCCCACGAAACTCCGCAAGCTCCGTTTCGCGGGGACCCCGGGGTGAGCCACCCCACGAACCGCCTCCTCATCGTCGGCGGCGGTCCCGCGGCCCACGCGGCTGCGAGCGCGGCGCGAGAGGCCGGATGGACGGGCGAGTTGCTGATGCTGACTTCCGATCGCTACCCGCCCTACGACCGGACCAACCTCTCCAAGCGCTACCTGCTGGACCCCGACCTGCCGGTGGAGAAGATCGTCTTCCCGGCCGCCGACGTCGAGGTGAGGACCGGGACGGCGGTGACAGCGCTCCACCCGGAGCAGCACCAGGTGGAGCTGGAGAGTGGCGAGCGGATCGCCTACGACCGGGTGCTGCTCGCCACCGGTGGGCGCCCCCGGACACTGCCCGACTATCCGGACTCCATCTACCTGCGCTGGATCCAGGACGCCGACCGGGTCCGCGAGCTGTTGGCGACCGACGGCCGGATCGAGATCATCGGGGCCGGCTTCATCGGGTGCGAGGTGGCGGCCGCGGCGCGCCGGCGAGGACGAGAGGTCACGATCTACGAGGCGCTCGCGCAGCCGCTGCTCCGGGTGCTGGGGCCGGTGGTGGGCGAGCTGGTCGCCGACCTCCACCGGGAGCACGGCGTGGAGCTCCTCACCGGCGTCGACGAGGGGCCCGAACCCCGAGCGGATCTCGTGATCGGTGTCGGCACGCAGCCGGAGCAGGAGTTGGCGCGGGCCGCCGGCCTGCAGTGCGACAGCGGCATCCTGGTCGACGAGCTCGGCCGCACCTCGGCTCTTGACGTCTACGCGGCCGGGGACTGTGCCCGGTTCTGGAGCCTCGCGCTCGAGTCCCGGATCCGGGTCGAGCACTTTCAGACCGCGCAGCGCCACGGTCGCGCGGTCGGGCGCAACCTCGCCACCCCGGACGCCGTCGAACCGTTCACCCAGTGGCCCTGGTTCTGGACCGATCAGTACGACCAGGAGATCCAGTACCTGGGCGCCGGCGTGCCGTGGGACGACCTGCGCTTCCGGGGCGGGGTGGAGGCGGCGCCGCTGGTGGCGTTCCAGCTCCAGGGCGACCGCGTGGTCGGGGTGGTGACCTGGAACGAGAACCGCACCATGACGCAGATCCGCCGGATCCTGGAACGGCGAGTGCCGGTGACCATCGACCAGCTCTGCGATCCCGCCACCGACCTGCGCGCCCTCGCCCGGGGCTGAGAAAATGGCCACCACGGGAGAACGGCCTACGGGCTGAGGGCGGAGCGCAGGCGGGGGAGCAGGTCGCGGTGCAGGATGGCCGCGGTGAGGCCCCAGATGACCGCACCCTGCGTCCGGAGCTGGGGTCCGAAGTAAGGCCCCTCAAGGCTCCACGCGCCCTGGTCGACCAGCACCGACAGCGGCACCTCGATGACTCCGACCAGCTCCCCCGCCGGCCAGGTGAACCGGGTGGGCGGGTTGGGCAGGTAGCTCACGAAGATGGCCACGTTGTAGTTGGTGACCGCCGCATACAGGCTGCCGGTCGCGCCCAGGACGCGGAGCGCGCCCGCGGACACCCCGAGCTCTTCCTCGGTCTCCCGGAGTGCTCCCTGGACCGCCGACTCGCCCGGCTCGACGCGGCCGCCCGGGAGCCCGACCTGACCGGGGTGGCTGCGCAGGTCGGGGCTGCGGAGCACAAATGGGATGTTCCATTCCTCGCCCCGATGGAACAGAATGGTATTGACGGCAGCATGGCGGGCACCCCGCCGAAAGGTTCCCCATCCCTGCACAGGTCGCAGTGATCCCTCGAGGCGCCGCAGGAAATGGTTCTCCTGGGAGTCGATCCGGGCGGGGTGGCTGTGGGGCATTCTCGGTAAGGTAGGTGGGCAAATGATCGACCGGACGAGTGCCACGATCGAAGATATGGAGGCGGGGATCGCGCGCGCGAACGCCCGGCGGTACGCCTTTTACACGATGCTGCACACCACGGATCGCATCCTCTGGCGGCTGGAGGAGATGAATCGGGACGGCCTGCGCAAGCTCAACGCGGCCCAGCGCCGGTACATCCGGCGTGCTTTCGAGTGCCTTCCCTGCGACGTGATCCGCGCCTTCCGGGACTCGGATCAGGTCCAGGTGGTACTGGACTCGATCTTCGACATGCAGGAGCGCCTCTTTAAGTGGCGGGATCCGAAGTGGTCGGTGGGAGCCGACCCGGAGGATCTGGAACGCCTGGCCGGGTAGTCGCTTGACGACCGCACCGGTCCAAGAGGGCGTCGCCGAGGCGGGCGCCGAGCCTTCCGAGGTCGTGGGCCGCTACCTCGAAGCCATCTACTACATGGAGGTGGAGGGGGAGCGCGCCTGGTCGGCCCGGCTCGCCGACTGGCTGGGCGTCTCTCGACCCACGGTGACGATCGGCATCCGGCGCATGATCCGCGATGGTCTGGTGACGGTCAACGACAAAAAGGCGATCGAGCTCACGGATGCCGGCCGCGCCCGGGCGGCGGCGATCGTACGGCGTCACCGGATCATGGAGCGCTGGCTGACTGAGGGGTTGGGCCTGGATTGGGTCTCCGCGGACGAGGAGGCGGCGCGCCTCGAGCACGCCGTATCGGACAAGGTCGAGCACGCGGTGTGGGAGCAGCTGGGGCGGCCCTCGACCTGCCCGCACGGAAACCCCATCCCGGGCGTGGCAACGCTGGCCCGCGGTGAGGCTCGGCTCTCGTCTTGTGCGGCGGGCGAGCGGGTGGCGGTGACGCGCATCTCGGAGGTGGCGG
Organism: Candidatus Dormiibacterota bacterium; assembly: GCA_963790575.1. Lineage (GTDB taxonomy): Bacteria > Chloroflexota > Dormibacteria > Dormibacterales > Dormibacteraceae > CAVTSA01. Next base: position 84,440 of record CAWBPD010000015.1, read on the forward strand.
AGCGGGAGGCGCCGGTGCTGCTGTCCTACCTGGGGGAGCGAGGCATGGTGCCGGGGGCGCCCATCCAGGTGCTGGAGCGGGATGCGCTCGGGGACACGCTGCGCCTCCAGCTTCCGGATCGCGAGCTCACGGTCGCGATGCGGGTGGCGGACAAGGTCTGGGCGGTCAAAGCCTGACGCTGAGAGCGCCTGGGCCGCCTTTGTTTAACACCCCTTTCGCGTGAAAGTGGGCCTATGGGAAGTGCCATAGCACCCCTTTCGCGTGAAAGCGGCCTACGTCAGCCGGCGATCTCCTCCTCCACCGTCGACGCGCCCACGAACGACGCCCAGAGCCGCGCGTAGCCACCACCGAGACGGAGCAGGTCGTCGTGCGAGCCGTCCTCCACCACGCGGCCGTGCTCCATGTACAGGATCCGGTCGGCGCGGGCCGCGGTGGTCAGGCGGTGGGCGATGACCACGGTGGTCCGCTGTCGCGCCAGCCGTTCGGTGGCCCGCGTCACCAGTGCCTCGCTGCGCAGGTCGAGCGCCGCCGTCGCCTCGTCGAGCAGCAGGATCGAGGGCTCCACCAGCTCCGCCCGGGCCAGCGCCAGCAGCTGCCGCTGGCCGGCCGAGAGGTTGCGGCCCCTCTCTGCGATGGGGTGCAGGTAGGCGCCCGGCAGCGCGGCGATCATCTGGTGCGCGCCGACCGCCCGAGCCGCGGCCTCCACCTCGGCGTCGCTCGCCTCCGGCCGTCCGTAGGCGATCTGGTCCCGCACGTTGCCGGGGAACAGGTAGGCCTCCTGCGGCACCAGGCCCAGATGGTGCCGGTAGGCGGCGAGATCCAGCGTGCGGAGGTCGTGACCGTCGACCCGGATCCGCCCCGCGCTGACGTCGTAGAAGCGCTCGATCAGCTTGACGATGGTCGACTTCCCGGCTCCCGTCTCCCCGACCAGCGCCACCGTCTGGCGCGCCGGGATCGAGAAGTCCAGGCCCGCGATCGCGGGGCGCACGGCGTGCTCGTACTGGAAGACCACGCCCTCGAACTGAACGCGGCCGTCCACCCGCTCCAGCACCACCGGGCGGGCCGGTGGCGGGGTCGAGGTCGGCGTCGCAAGCAGCTCCCGGATCCGCTGCAGCCCGACCGACGCCTGCTGGTAGCCGTCGAAGACCTGGGACAGGTTCTGGATCGGCGTGAACAGAAGGTCGATGTAGAGCAGGTAGGCGATCAGCCCGCCGGCGGTGATCAGGCCCGAGTGGTACTGGGCGGTCGCCAGCGCCAGGACCAGCGCGCCTGCCAGGTAGCTGAGAAGCTGGACGAAGGGGAAGTAGATGGAGATGTAGCGCTGTGCGAGCGTCCGTGTCCGCCGGTATCCGTCCGAGAGCCCGGCGAAGCGCCGCAGGTTGAATCCCTCGCGGCGGAACGCCTGTGACACCCGCAGCCCGGCGACGTTCTCCTGCAGATCCGCGTTGACGGCCGAGATCTGCTCCCGCGCCCGCATGTAGGTCCGCCTGGTGATCTGGCGGAAGAACACCGTCGCGACCACCAGGATGGGCAGGGTCAGGCCCACCACCAGCATCAGCTTGAAGTTGAGGATGAAGAGCGCGATCAGGACGCCGAAGAAGGTCAGCACGCTGACCAGCGCCGTCACCAGCCCCGTCTGGAGGAACGAGGAGAGCGCATCCACGTCGGTCGTCATGCGGGTCATGATCCGGCCCGCCATCTCACGCTCGTAGTAGTCGAGCCCCAGCCGCTGCAGGTGGCTGAAGATCTTGACGCGCAGCGTGTACAGGAACCGCTCCCCCGTGTTCCCGGTGATCCAGACGCCGCCCCGCTGCACCGCCCAGTCGAAGAGCACGACCCCGAGCGCGAGAGCGGCGGCGATGAAGACAGCGCTCAAAGCACCCCGGCTGACGCCGTTGTCGATCCCGTTGCGGATCAGGACCGGCAGCGCGAGCGTGCACACCGCGTCGACGGCCATCAGGCCGAGTCCGGCGGCGAAGAGCCAGCGGAACCGGGACAGCAGATGCCCGAGGCGGAACCGCTCGTCGGGCGCGCGCGCGAACGCGGGGTCGACGTTGGGGCGCCGGTCGGCCGGTGGGAGGCGGTCGACGGCGTCCAGCAGCTCCGGCGTCGGCGGCATCGAGGCGAGCCCGGCCATGATGCCACCCGCCGGCCCTCCGCGGCCCCCAGCCGCTCCCATGCGCCCCAGACGCTGGGCGAGCAGCGGATCGTCGATGCGGTGGGGGACACCGGCCGGATCCCAGAGCTCGGGTGTGATCCCCTCCGGGCCGGGGGGCGCCGGTTCGGCCACCAGTGCGAGCTCGTCCGAGTCAGGGCCCGCGAGCAGCATCCGGAACAGCTCCGAGCGCTCCATCAGCTCGTCCAGGGTCCCCAGGTCCTGCACCTGCCCCGCGTCCAGGACGGCGATGCGGTCGGCCAGCTGGAGCGTCGAGCGCCGGTGCGCCATCAACACCGTGGTGCGTCCGGCGAGGACCCGGTGCAGCGTGTCGTGGATCTCCGCCTCCACCCGCGCGTCGACGGCTGAGGTGGCGTCGTCGAGGAGCAGGATCTCGGGGTTGGTGAGCATGGCGCGGGCCAGCGCCACCCGCTGCCGCTGACCGCCGGAAAGCGTCAGCCCCTGCTCGCCGACCACGGTGTCGTACCCCGCCGGCAGCTCCTCGATGAATTGATCCGCCTCGGCCGCGCGCGCCGCCGCCCGGACCTGCTCGCGGGTCGCGTCCGGGCGCCCGTAGGCGATGTTGGCCGCCACCGACTCGCTGAACAGGAAGCTGTCCTCCATCGCCATCCCGATGCCCGCCCGCAGCGAGTCGAGCGTCAGCTCGCGCACGTCCTGTCCGTCGATCCGGAGCGAGCCCGCCTGCACGTCGTAGAAGCGCGGCAGCAGCTGGGAGACGGTCGACTTGCCGGAGCCCGATCCTCCCACCAGGGCGAGCGTCTCGCCGGGCTTGACGCTGAGCGTGAAGTCGCGCAGCACCGGCTCGCCAGGGTCGTAGCCGAAGGTCACCCGGTCGAACTCGATCCGGCCCGGGCCGGCGATCAGCGGGCGGGCGTCCGGCGCGTCCTGCACCACCGGCCGCACGTCGATCAGATCCAGCACCCGGATCACCGACGCGCGTGCCTGCTGTCCGGTGGTCAGCAGCAGCGAGAGCATCCGCACCGGACCCGTCATCTGGGTGACGTAGGTCGAGAAGGCGAGGAAGGTGCCCAGCGAGAGGTGTGCCCGCAGCGCCAGGAAACCCCCCAGGGCGAGCACGCCGACCGTGCCCAACTGCGGGATCGCGGTCATCGCGGGGGTGTAGAAGCTCTGCAGCCGGACCGTGCGCACCCGGGCCCCGAAGACCTGCTGTGAGAGGCGGTCGACCCGGTTCAGCTCCTGCTCCTCCTGGCCGAAGCCCTTGACCACGCGGACCCCGGTGGTGGCGGCCTCGACCGCGCCCGCGACCTGGGCCTCACGCTGCTGGGCGTACCAGCTGGAAGGGAAGAGGCGGGAACGGCTCCGCATCCCGAAGTACCCGAGTGCGGGCGCCGTGGCCAGCGCCACCAGCGCCAGCAGCGGCGAGAGCCAGAACATGACCCCCAGCGAGACCACGAAGAGAACCAGGTTGCCGGCCAGGTTGGGCAGCATCTGCAGCAGGGCCTGGATCAGGGTCAGGTCGGAGGTCGCGCGCCCCACCACCTGTCCGGTGTCGAGGTCGTCCTGCCGGGCCCCGTCGAGCTGGGAGAGCGACCGGAACAGATCGGTCCGCAGCTCGTACTGGACGTCGACCGAGAGCCGCCCGCCGTTGAACCGGCGCGAGTAGGTGAAGGCGAACACCGCGAGGGCCGCCGCCACCAGCAGGATCACCCAGGGGAGCAGGGGCTGCTCCCGGACCAGGATGACCTTGTCGATGATCTGGCGCTGGATCAGGGGGATCGCGACCATGATCGACTGGCCCAGGATCCCGGCTCCGAAGGCGATCAGAACGCGGCCGCGGAATCGCCAGCAGTAGCCGGCCATCCGCCGGACCCACCGATCCGACGCCCGGCCGGTCGCCATCCGACTCACGAAACGGGCGCCCCTGGGAGCGCCGGCGCCGGCGCCGGGTCTTGCAGTTCGGCCAGCAGCGTCAGCAGGCGCGCCGGGTCGGAGGCCCGATCCAGGACCGGCCGCACCCGTTCCACGTACGCGCGCTCGGTTTCCTGCAGCGCCTCCGCGCCCCGCTCGGTGAGGCAGAGCCGGACCACCCGGCGGTCCATGGCGTCGGTCTCACGGACCAGGAAGCCGGCCTGGACCAGCCCGTCGGCGACCGCCGTCAGGGTCGGTTTTCGGACCGCCAGCCGGTCCGCCAGGCGCGCGGCGCGCTCCCCGCCCGCCTCCACCATCCGCAGGATGCGATATTGGGGCACGGTGAGGGGCGTGGGAACGCGCTCCAGAAGCCGCTCCACCCGGAGCAGGGAGTCGATGCCGATCAAAAGCGCGGCGTCGTGGGGGTCTGGGCTGGACGGCACGGTTAGACAGTCTACTAGTTAGGGAGGCTAACTTGTACGACGGACTGCTCGCGGAGACGATCCGGATCCAGGGCGACGGCGGGGACTGGATCAAGGCCTACCTCGCGCGCCCGCTCGGTGAGGGGCCCTATGGCGGGGTGGTGGTGATCCATCACATGCCGGGCTGGGACGAGGCGTCGAAAGAGATCACCCGGACCTTCGCCGTCCACGGCTATCTGGCGATCTGCCCCCACCTGCATCACCGCGAAGGCCCGGAAGCGAGTCCGGACGACGCGGCGGCCGCGGCCCGTGCGCAGGGGATGGTCCCCGATGCCCGCTTCCTGGGCGACTTCCAGGGCGCGGTGACCCACCTCCGGCAGCTCCCGCAGTGCAACGGGAAGGTGGGATGTATCGGCTACTGCTCGGGAGGGCGACAGGCGTACATCGCGGCCTGCAACACCGACCTTCAGGCGGCGGTCGACTGCTATGGGGGCCGGGTGGTGGCTCCGTCCGACCAGCTCACCGAGCGGCAGCCGGTGGCCCCCATCGACATGACCCCCAATCTCCGCTGTCCGCTGCTCGGGCTCTTCGGGGAGGACGACCAGAATCCCGACCCCAAGCAGGTGGCGACCATCGAGGAGGCGCTGAAGGAGCACCACAAGACCTACGAGTTCCACTCCTATCCCGGTGCCGGCCACGCGTTCTTCTCCGTCGACCGGCCTTCCTATCGCGTCGAGGCGGCGGGCGATGGCTGGCAGCGCGTCTGGACCTTCTTCGGCACCCACCTCGCGTAATCCGGAAGGGAGGAGCTCTCATGTGCACCTGGATCACCCAGCGGAGCGCGGTCACCGGCAGCGGCAAAGGCGCCTCCGGGTGGTTCCCGCTCACCCACGCCACCGTCTACTTCGACCACCCGTATCACGCCCCTCTGGACCACGCGCTCAACATCGACTTCGTGAACGAGGCGGCCGGCCCCGGAGCGCGGGTGGCGGTGGAGCTCAGCGCCGAGTCGGCGCGGGCGTTGATCAAGGACATCGAGGCGGCGCTGGAGGCCGGGGAGACGGCCCACGCCGTTTGACGTCCTCGCCGCCATCGCCCGCAAGCGCGATGGCGGCGAGCACCCGCCGGCAGAGCTGGAGGCGATCGTCGCGGGGGCGGTGGCCGGCACCATCCCCGACTACCAGCTCGCCTCCTGGCTGATGGCGGTGACCTGCCGCGGCCTCTCCCCGGACGAGACGTCCGCGCTGACCGCGGCGATGGTCTCGAGCGGAGAGACGCTCTCTTTGGCGCGGCTGGGCCAGGCGGCCGTGGACAAGCACTCCACCGGCGGCGTGGGGGACAAGGTGACCCTGATCGCGTGCCCGCTGGCCGCGGCCCTTGGCGTTCGGGTGCCCAAGCTGAGCGGTCGCGGCCTCGCGCACACCGGCGGCACCCTGGACAAGCTGGAGTCGCTGCCCGGTCTCACCGTCGACCTGGGGCCGGAGCGCTTCCTACGCCAGGTCGAGGAGGTGGGAATCGCGATCGCTGCGCAGTCGGAGCGCATGGTCCCCGCTGACCGGGTCCTCTACGCGCTGCGCGACGTGACCGGGACGGTGCCCTCGGTGCCCCTGATCGCTTCCAGCGTGATGTCCAAGAAGCTGGCGGCGGGGGCGGCCGGGATCGTGCTCGACGTGAAGTTCGGACGCGGCGCCTTCATGCCCACGCAGGACGCGGCCCATCAGCTGGCGGTGACGATGGTCGCCATCGGGAGCGTCGCCGGGCGCCGGGTGACCGCCTTGCTGACGGCGATGGAGGCGCCGCTCGGCCGCACGGTCGGCAACGCGCTCGAGGTGCGGGAGGCGGTCGAGGTGCTGGAGGGAGGGGGTGATGTCGAGCTGCGCGAGGTCGCGATCGCCGTGGCGGCCGAGATGTGCGCGCTGGCGGGAGTGGTCGGGGATCCCACCCCGGCCCTCGTGTCGGGAGCCGGCCTGGACCGGTTCTGGGCGTTGGTCGAGGCGCAGGGCGGCCGGCCCCGGGTCCTGCCCCAGGTGGCTCCGGAGGCGCTCGTCGTGCGCGCCCGCGAGGACGGCTGGGTGCAGGCGATCGATGCCCTCGAGGTCGGGATCGCGGTCCTGGACCTGGGCGGGGGCCGGCGCCGCAAGGGGGACCCCATCGACCATGGCGTCGGCGTGGCGTTGGAGGCGTCGCCCGGGGTGGAGCTGCGGCGAGGAGATCCGCTCTGCCGCGTCTACGCGCGGCGGAGGGGGTGGAGGGACCCCTGCGCCGGGCCTGGACCCTGGGCGCGGAGGCGCCGGTGCTCGAGGCCCATGTTCGCGGACGCCTGACGTCGAGCCCCTTCCCGCGCGCGTGAGTCCGTGCGCGACTGATCGGTGCTCAGTACCGCGAACGAGCCGAGGGACTGACGAGCAGAGCCCCGGTGTAGGCGGCCAAGGCGAGCGCCAGCCCCATCGTCACCAGCAGCATTTCGAGGTTCTGACCGAAGTCCAGGAGCGCCGCGTTGGCCGCCCCGGCGCCGACGATGCCGATCAGCCCCAGGAGAGCCGAGAAGAAGAGAGCGCCTCGCAGCGTGACCACGGAGATCGCGAGGATCACGAGCGCCAGCAGCACCAGCAGCAGCCCCAGGCCGGTGTACACCTGCAGCCAGGGGCCGCCGTGCGCGAGGGCCCAGGACAAACTCTGCTGCGACTGGCCGAAGTAGCCACCCCCTGAGGATCCCGGGTGGTCCCTCGGGATCGCCGCGTAGAGCCGGATGGCGGTCTGGAGGACGAACTGCACAGCGAGCAGGAGCATCATCAGGCCGAGGAGTCGCCGCATCCCCACAAAGGTTGGACGATGGGTGCGGGCGCGGTCAAGTGCCGCTCGCGCCGAAGGGCTGCCACCCGATCGCCGGCACTCGGGGCTCCGAGGGCGTGCGTCGGGCCCCGATCGCCGGCATTCGGGGCCCCAGGGCGTGCGCAGGGCACGCCGGTGTCACGGCGCCCCGGGTGTGCTGGGCGGGCTGAGTACAATTCGGCGCCGTGCCGGACCCGGAGCCGACCCGCGCCTACCACCTCGGCCTCGCGCCGGGCGAGGTGGCTCCGCTGGTGCTGCTGCCGGGAGATCCCTTCCGCACCGAGCGCATCGCGGGCCACCTCGAGGCCGCCCGCGAGGTCGCGTTCTCGCGCGAGTTCCGGACCTTCACCGGGCTCGCTGGTGGCCGTCCCGTCTCCGCCGTCTCGAGCGGGATCGGGGGCCCGTCGGTGGCGATCGCGGTCGAGGAGCTGGCGCCGCTGGGGGTCCGCACCATCATTCGCGTGGGGACCTGTGGGGCGCTGCAGCCGGAGATCGCGCTGGGCGACCTGGTCATCGCCACCGCGGCCGTGCGCAGCGAGGGGACGCCCGACAGCTACGTGCCGCGCGCGTTCCCGGCGGTGGCCGACCGTGAGGTGGTCTCCGCCCTGGTCGAGGCCGCGCGGGCGGATGCGGTCGCCCACCACACCGGCGTCGTGCGCAGCGTCGACGGCCTGTATCCGGAGCTCACCCCCGGCTCCATGCCGCTGCGTGAAGCGCTCACCGCGGAGCTCCAGACCTGGAAGCGCGCGGGCGTGCTGGGCAGCGACATGGAATCGGCCACGCTGTTCATCGTGTCCTACCTGCGCGGGATCCGGGCCGGCACCATCCTCCTTTGCGTCGATGAGGTGGAGTCGGGGGAGATCCACCACCTCGACCCCTCGCTGACGGACCGGCTGATCGCGGTCGCCGTGGACGCCGCGCGGCGCCTGAGCGAGACGTGAGGGAGCCGCGATGCCGCTCTTTGTGAGCCGCCACCCGCTGGTAGAGGACTGCCTGGCCGGGCTGCGCGACCGGGACACGCCGCCGCGCCAGTTCCGGGCCCTGGCCAACCGGATCATCGCCCTCTTGCTTTACGAGGCGACCGCCGATCTCGTCACCCGGCCCGCGCTCGTCACCACCCCCCTCACCGAGACCCAGGCCTCGGTGGTGGAGCAGGAGGTGGTCGCGATCCCGGTCCTGCGCGCGGGCCTCGGGCTGCTCTCGCCGGTGCTCGACCTGCTGCCCCGGGTATCGGTCGGCTACATCGGCCTCCAGCGCGACGAGGAGACGGCGGTGGCCCGCATCTATTACGAGAATCTGCCGCGCCTGGAGGGCCGGGCGCCGCTGCTTCTCGACCCCATGCTGGCGACCGGTGGCTCGGCGGCGCAGGCGGCGGAGATGATCCACGCCGCCGGGGGCCGCGGCCTGCGCATGATCTGCGTCGTCGCCGCCCCGGAGGGGGTGGACCGCCTCGAGCGCGCGGCCCCCGGCATCCGCATCTTCACCGCGGCTCTGGACCGCGGGCTCGACGACAAGTCGTACATCGTTCCCGGGCTCGGCGACTTCGGCGACCGACTGTTCGGAACCATGTGAGGATTCCCATTGGCATTGTCTCTGGACGGGCCCGCCCCACGATCTGTGAGGGGTGCCGCGAGGTGGTGGTCGACGGCGTGTTCTGCACGCGGTGCGGCGCTCACCAGGGCACCTTCGCGGCCACGCACGACAGCGCGCTGCGTCTCCATGCTTGCCGCCCGGGAAGGAGACCTCGCGCGCGTGGTGCCGCATCCCTTCGGGACGTTTGGTGAGCCAGATCATCAGGTTCCCTCCCTCCGGCTGCAGCGGGACCGCGACGGCGCTGTCGATGCGGCCCTCCAGCGACCAACGAGGATTGGGCGCGGGGGCCCGGTCAGGCAGGGTCCGGCGCAGCTCCTCGATGATGGCGCCCGGCGTCACCCCTCCCAGCCCCACCCTGAGAGCTCGGCGAACACGTGATGGGCGGTGAGGTCGAGACTCAGTGGCGTGATCGACACCCACCCCTCCTGCAGCGAGAGCGCGTCGGTGGTGGGGTCGGTGTCGGTCATCTGGTACGAGCCCGCCAGCCAGTAGTAGGGCTGGCCACGCGGATCCATCCGTTCCTCCAACGCGTCCACGAAGGAAGAGTCGCCCTGCCGGGTGAGGCGCATCCCGCGCACCTGCTCCGGCTGCCGGTTGGGCACGTTGACGTTGAGCAGCACCCGCGGCGGCAGACCGCGATCCAGCACCGTCCGCGCCACCCGGACCGCGACCCCCGCCGCCGTCGCCCAGAGTGGGTCGACGAAGGTGCCCAGCGAGATCGCGAACGAGTGGACACCCATGATGCAGGCCTCGGTGGCGGCCGAGATGGTGCCCGAGTAGATCACGTTGGTGGCGGTGTTGGGTCCCAGGTTGATGCCGGAGACGACCAGGTCAGGAGGTCCCTCGGTCATCAGCCAGCCGATCGCGATCTTCACCGAGTCGGCGGGCGTCCCGTTGACGCAGTACGTGCGCTCGAGGCCTTCCAGCGGGATGGGCTTGAGGCGGAGCGGCACCCGCGTCGTGATCGAGTGTCCGACCGCGGATTCCTCCGCCTCGGGAGCGCAGAGCGTCACCTCGCCCACCCTCGACAGGGCGCGGGCGAGCACGTGCAAGCCGGGCGACTCCACGCCGTCGTCGTTGGTGACCAGGATTTTGGGGACGCTCAGCTGGGGATCTCCAGCACCACCTTGCCGAACTGCGCCCCTTCGTCGAGGTGGGCCAGCGCGTCCTGCACCCGTCGCAGCGGATAGACCGAGTCGACCACGGGCCGCAAGCCGCCTTCGATGGCCTCCAGCAGGGCCTGGAATTCGGAGAGGTTGCCCATCGTCGACCCGAGCAGGTCGAGCTGGCCGAAGAACACCCGCGGCATGTTGACCTCGGCCCGGGGTCCGGAGGTGGAGCCGCAGAACACGACGCGGCCGCCGGGACGGGCGGCCCGGATGGACTGGTCGAGCGTCGCCGGCCCGACGTGTTCGAAGACGACGTCGGCACCGGCGCCGGTGGCGCTTTTCACCGCCCGGGCGAAGTCCTCGGAAGGGAACGTGGCGTCCGCTCCCAACGCCTCCGCCCGCCGGCGCTTCTCCTGGCTGCGGCTGGTCGCCAGGACGCGCGCACCCAGGTGTTTTCCGATCGCGATCGCGGCCGAGGCCACACCGGCTCCCGCGCCCACCACCAGCAGCGTCTCTCCCCCCTGCAGCCGGGCCCGGGTGGTGAGCATCCGCCAGGCGGTGAGGAAGGTGAGGGGGAACGCCGCCGCCTCCGGCCAGGAGAGCCGGCGGGGCTTGGCGAACACGTTCTCCGGCGCCACGTGCAGGAACTGACAGGCGGTGCCGTCGGTGTGCTCGCCGATGATGCCGAAGCCGGGGGCGAAGACCTGCCGGCCGGACCGGCTCTCCGCCGACGTCCAGTCGCAGGTGACGGGGTAGACGACCACCTCGTCGCCCGGCTTCCAGCGCGCGTCCGTCGATTCGGCCACCACCCCGGCCCCGTCGGCGGAGATCACCCGGGGTGGGTCCACCCGCTGAGCGCCGCTCGCGAGCCACAGGTCGAGATGGTTGAGCGAGGCGGCGCGCACCTGGACCACGACCTCGCCTGGCTCCGCCGGGGTCCGGAGTCGCTCCTCCACCCGCACCCCCCGGGGGCCCTTGGGTTCGACGAAGACCGCGGCCAGCCCCTCGCTCTTGATCGTGCTCGGCATGGGGTGATGGTAACCAGATGGCTTGCGCCCACCCCGCCCGGGTGAGCTACGCTCCGCCCATGCCGGCGCCACCGCCCTGGGAGTTCGAGGTCGACGGCCACCAGGTGCGCGTCTCCAACCCGGAGAAGGTGTACTTCCCCCAGGTCGGGCTGACCAAGCGCGACCTGGTGCAGTACGTGGTCGACGTCTCGGAGGGAATGCTGCGGTCGGTCGGCGACCGGCCCGTCCACTTGGAGCGGTATCCGGGCGGCCAGGGGAGCGAGCAGATCTACCAGAAGCGGGTGCCGGAGAAGCGCCCCGCCTGGCTGCGGACCGCGGTCGTCACCTTCCCCAACGGCCGCTCGGCGACGGTGCTCTGCCCGGCCGACGCCGCCCACCTGGCCTGGGCCGCCAACCTGGGCACGCTCTCCATCCACCCCTGGCCCACGCGCGCGGCGGACAACGACCACCCCGATCTGCTGCGCATCGACCTCGACCCGCAGGAGGGGACCGCCTTCGAGGAGGCGCGCGCGGCCGCCCGGGTCGCCCACGAGCTGGTGGATGAATTGGGGTGGCGTGCCTGGCCCAAGACGTCGGGGGGCCGCGGCATCCATCTGCTGGTTCCGATCCAGCCGCGCTGGGACTTCGTGGAGGTGAGACGGGCCGCGATCGCCTTCGCGCGCGAGCTGGAGCGGCGGCTGCCCCGGGTGGTCACCACCGCTTGGTGGAAGGAGGAGCGTGGGAAGCGCGTGTTCGTGGACTTCAACCAGACCGCCCGGGATCGCACCATCGTCTCCTCCTACAGCGTCCGCAACCGGCCCCAGGCGGAGGTCTCGACCCCGGTCACCTGGGAGGAGTTGGAGAGCTGCCGGCCGGAGGACTTCACGATCCAGACCGTCCCCGGGCGGCTGCGCGCGCTGGGCGGCGACCCGCACCGCTCCCTGGACGGGGTCGCGCAGTCACTGGAGCCGCTCCTGGAGTGGGCCGAACGGGATCGCGTCGACCGCGGCCTCGGCGACCTCCCCTACCCGCCCAACTTTCCCAAGATGGAAGGGGAGCCGATGCGGGTGCAGCCGAGCCGGGCGCGTGCGCGGCCTGAGGTGGGTTCGTAGGGCACGAGCGTCCGCACTCTGGCCCTATGCGCGCCGTTTGGCGCCAGAGTGCGGACACTCCGGCGTTAGGAAACGGCTAGCGGATGCGGCGGCGCAGACGGGGGCGGAGGAAGAGCATCACCACCGCGCCGATCGCGGCCGCGAAGTAGAGGAACGCGATTACGAACAGGAGGTAGATGTACAGCCCTCCCGACGACGCCTTTTCCATCGAAGGCCAGAATAGCGGAGCGCATCGGTGGGCGGGCGGCCGCCACTTACGCGCCGGCCCGGGTGTGATGCCGCGCCCGACCACTACACTGACTCGCGTTGATCCGCGAGGCCCTGGGGCACAAGACGATCTGCATCACCGGCACCACCGGCTTCCTCGGCAAATCGCTGGTGGAGAAGATCCTCCGGGACATCCCCGAGGTGGAGCGCATCGTGATCGCGATCCGGGACTCGGCGCGGCGCCCGGCAGCCGAGCGGCTGGACCGCGAGATCCTCTCCAGCCCCGCCTTCCGCCGGCTCAAGGAGGAGCTCGGCGAGGAGTCGTTCGCGGCCCTGGCCCGGGCCAAGCTGCAGACCCTCGCCATCAACCTCGACCACGACGGTCTCGGGCTCACCGAGGAGGGCCGGAAGCTGCTCGCCTCCTGCGACGTCGTCATCCACTCCGCGGCCGCGGTCGAGTTCGACAACCCGGCCGACTGGTCCGCGCAGACCAACCTCTGGGGGGCGGCGCGTCTGATCGAGGCGGTCCGCGCGACCGGGGCCCGTCCGCACCTGGTGCACGTCTCCACCGCCTACGTGGGCGGGATGCTGCGCGGCCGGGTCGACGAGACGCTGCCACACGACCCCGGGCTCAACTGGCGCCACGAGGCGGAGATCCTCTCCGGCCTGCGCCCGATCGTGGAGGAGGAGAGCCGCCGCCCCGAGGTCCTGGCCAAGCTCGCCACCCAGGCCCGCCAACGCATGGGACCCGCCGGCACGCCCGCCACCGCCCGCGCCACCGAGCGGCTGCGCGACCGCTGGGCCAAGGAGCGGCTGGTCGAGCGGGGGCGTGCGCACGCGCGCGCCATGGGGTTCACCGACATCTACTCCTTCACCAAGGCGATGGCCGAGCGCGCGGTGGTGGAGCTGCATGGCGACGTTCCTCTCTCCATCGTCCGTCCCTCCATCATCGAGTCCGCGCTGCGCGACCCGGTCCCCGGCTGGCTGGAGGGGTTCCGGATGGCGGAGCCGATCATCCTCGCCTTCGGGCGCGGCGCGCTCTCTGACTTCTCCGGGTTGCCGGACTCGGCACTCGACGTGATCCCGATCGACTACGTCGTCAACACCGTGCTCGCAGTCGCCGCCAGCCCGCCGGCGGAGGGGCAGGCTTACCGGATCTACCACGCGGCCTCGGGCGGGCGGAACCCGCTGCGCCTGCGGCAGCTGCACGATCTGGCGGCGGCCTACTTCGGCGAGCACCCGCTGCGGGATCGCTACGGCCAGGCCATCGGCGCACCCACCTGGACCTTCCCCACCCGCCAGGAGCTGGCCGGTCGAGGGCGTCTCGCGCTGCGCGTCATCGAAGCGCTGCAGCAAGCGGTGGAGCGCATCCCGCTCGGGTCCAGCTCGCGCTGGTCGGACGAGCTGCACGATCGCCATGCCACGCTCGAGCGGTCGCTCAACCTGCTCGACCTGTATGCGATCTACACCGACGTCGATGCCATCTTCGACCAGGCCCACGTGCTGGAGCTGTGGGAGCGGATACCCGCCGACGAGCAGGAGCTCTTCCCCTTCGACACCGGGCTGTTCAACTGGACCGACTACCTCCACGGGGTGCACTTCCCGACCGTGATCCGGATGGCGCGGGCCGACACCGTCGCCCGTCGCGGCGCCGCCCCCGGTGGCAGCACGGTGCCCAAAGCGGTCACGAACACTGCCCTCAGCGCGCTCGAGCGCCGGGTGGGGCGCGAGGACGTGCTGGCGGTCTTCGACGTCGACGGCACCCTGGTCGAGACCAATGTCGTCGAGTACTACTTCTGGATGCGCCTGCGCGATCAGCCGGCGCGCGAGTGGCCGCTGTTTCTGGCCCGCATGGCGCGCCGCGCACCGCACTGGCTGGCGCTCGAGCGCAACTCGCGGGCCGAGTTCCAGCGATCCTTCTACCGGGAGTACGCCGGGCTCGACGCCGAGGAGATGCGGCACCTGGGGCGCGAGGCGCTGGAAGCGGTCACCCTGCGCCGCATCTACCCCGCCGGCATCCGCCGCATCCGGGAGCACAAGCGCGCCGGTCACCGGGTTCTGCTGCTGACCGGGGCCATGGACGTGGTGGTGGAGCCGCTCGCCGAGCTGCTCGAGGTGGAGGTGGACTGCGCCCACCTGCTGATCGACCCCGACGGGCGCCTGACCGGGGACCTGGTGGCGCCACCGCCGGCCGGCGAGGCGCGCGGCGCGCTGCTGGAGCGGTTCGCGCGGGAGGGCAAGGCCGAACTCTCCTCGAGCTTTGCCTACGCCGACTCGCTGAGCGACCTGCCGATGCTGGAGGGGGTCGGAACCCCGGTCGCCGTCAACCCCGACCCCCGCCTCTCTCAGATCGCGGGCCAGCGGGGCTGGCGCGTCGAACGCTGGCGGATGGCGCCCAGCAACTGGCGCCTCCCGGTCCCCAACCCATGGTCACCCGCGTACAAGCTGGGCGTCCGCGGGGGTTCTCTGGCGCGTCCCGGCTGATGCTCGCCGTCTCTCTGCACCGATCGGACGCCCGCTACGGGCTGGTGCGCGCCTCCGGCGGTGACGCGCGGGTCGCGACCAGCGATCTCTCGCTGCTCCACTTCGGGGCGGTCCCGGAGCCGGAGCTGCCCGGCTCCTCCTGGCTCGTGGTGCGACCACGGCTGGCCGGGATCTGCGGCTCCGATCTGGCGGCCGTCACCGGCCACGCGTCCCTCTACCTGGCGGCGCTCACCAGCTACCCGTTCGTGCCCGGCCACGAGGTGGTGGGTGAGACCGACGGCGGCGATCGGGTGGTGGTGGAGCCGGTCCTCGGCTGCCGCGTGCGGGGGTCGTATCCGCCCTGCCCCCAGTGCGCCGCGGGCAGGCCCGGCCTCTGCGAGCGGATGAACGCCGGGGACCTGGCGGTGGGGCTGCAGACCGGGTACTGCGCGGACACCGGCGGGGGGTGGGGGGAGAAGCTGGTCGCGCACCACTCGCAGCTGCACCCGGTGCCGGGTGACCTGTCCGACGAGGCGGCGGTGCTGATCGAGCCGTTCAGCTGCGCGGTGCACGCGGCCCTGCGGGCGCGGATCGTGGGTGACGAGCGGGTGCTCGTCAACGGTGCCGGGACCATGGGCCTGCTCACCCTGGCCGCGGTGCGCACCTTCACGACACCCCGGCAGGTGTTGGTGGTGGCCAAGCACCCGGCCCAGAGGGAACTGGCGCGGGCCCTGGGCGCGGACGTGGTGATGTCACCGGCGGAGGTGGTGCAGCGCGTGCGGTTCCACACCGGGGCGGTGCGGGTGGAGGGCCTGACCAGCGGCCGGAGCCTGCTCCTGGGCGGGCCTGAGGTCTCGTTCGAGTGCACCGGGAGCGCGTCCGGCCTCAACCTGGCGGCCCGTATCACCCGGGCCGGAGGCCGGTTGGTGGCGGTCGGGATGCCGGGGGAGGTGAAGGTGGACTGGGGACCGATCTGGCAGCGCGAGCTCTCGGTGCTCGGGGCCTACACCTACGGGACCGAACATCCGCAGGGGGGCCGGGGTGGGGGACCGCGCACGTTCCAGCTGGCGCTGGAGGCCGCACCGTCTCTGGGCCTGGAACGGCTGGTGGGCCCGCTCTTCCCGCTCGCCGGCTACCGCGACGCGATCCGCTACGCGTCGGCGGCCGGATCGCTGGGGGCAGTGAAGGTGGCGTTCGACCACCGGGTAGGATCGAGCACCGAATGAACCGCCCCGGCGCCGTCATTGAAGTCGATCGCAACACGCCACCGACGCTCTTCCACTTCGGTGAGGGAGTTCGCCTGGAGCGCCTCCCGCTGGGGAGCCGGATCGTCTATCCGCCCGACCCGATGACGCCGATCGCGCACCCGCAGCGGGCGATCCGGCGCGCGCTCTCGCATCCGCTCGACGACGACCCTTTGCCCTCGCTGCTGCGCGCGGGGATGCGGCTCACGATCGCCATCGACGACCTCTCGCTGCCGCTGCCACCCATGGCCGCTCCCGACGTCCGGCAGCTGATCCTGGAGGAGGTCGTGGACCTGGCCGCCGCGGCCGGGGTGGAGGACATCGAGCTGATCATCGCCACCGGGCTGCACCGGCGGATGACGGCCGACGAGATCCAGCACATCGTCGGCGATCGCGTCTTCCACACCTTCTATCCCGAGCGCCTCTACAACCACGACGCCGAGGATCCGGAGGGCAACGTGGTGGTCGGGGTGCTGGACGACGGCGAGGCGGTGACGCTCAACCGGCGCGCGGCGGAGTCGGACCTGGTCATCTACGTCAACCTCACCCTGGTCCCGATGGATGGCGGGCACAAGTCGATGGCCACCGGTCTCGCCAGCTACCAGGGGATCCGGCAGCACCACAACGTGGAGACGCTGCGCAACTCCCGCTCCTACATGCACCCGCCGGACTCCGCGCTCCACCACTCCTGCATCCGGCAGGGGCAGCTGATCGAGGACGCGGTCCGTGTCTTCCACATCGAGACGGCGGTCAACAACCACTCGTTCCCGGCGGTGGCCGGGTTCATGCAGAAGCGGGAGACCGACTGGACGGCCGGCGACCAGGCCGCGTTCCTGGCGGTCAAGCAGCTGACCGACCTGGCCCCGCCGACAGTCAAGCAGACGGTCTTCCACTCCATGCGCGCCCCCTACGGACTGACCGCGGTGCACGCGGGGCAGGTGGACGCCGTGCACGAGAAGACGCTGAGCGCCGTGCGGGCACAGCTGACGACCGAGGTCGAGGGGCAGACCGACATCGTCACCATGGGGGTCCCTTACATGGGGCCCTACAACGTCAACGCGCCGCTCAACCCGGTGCTGGTGGTGTGCCTGGGGCTTGGGTACCTGTTCAACCTCTACCGGGGCCGGCCGGTGGTGCGGCAGGGAGGGGTGGTGATCCTTGAGCATCCTTGCCGCTACGAGTTCGACTCCGTCCAGCACCCTTCCTACATCGATTTCTTCGACGAGGTGCTGGCCGACACGCTGGACGCGGCCGCCATCGAGAGCCAGTACGAGCAGCGGTTCGCGGAGGACCCCTGGTACCGGCAGCTGTTCCGCAAGTCCAACGCCTACCACGGCGTACACCCCTTCTATGCCTGGTACTGGGGGGTGCACGCGATGGAGCACGTCGGGGATGTGATCATCGTGGGCGGCGACCGGAAGACGGTCCATCACCTCGGGTTCAAGTGCGCGACCTCGCTGGAGGACGCGCTCGAGATGGCGGAGCAGACGGTGGGCCGCTATCCCAGCATCACCCACCTGCGAATCCCGCCGCTCTTGCTGGCGGACGTGCGATGAGAGTGCCGCCCGCAGCTTGGAAGATCGGTCCGCTGCGGGATCTGCGCCTGGTCGCAGAGGGCTGGCACTGGCACTGGCGCTCGCAGCGGCCGCGTTCGTGGGCGCCGCAGGAGGAGGTGGTGCCCGGGGCCTCGAGCGACCTTTCCTGGGCCCGCAGCGAGCCGGTGCGCTCGATCCGGAGCGGCATCCAGCACGGGCTCTCGCTCCCGTTCACCCGCTTGATGGCGAATCCCCGGGTCAGCGGGCGCGAATGGCTGCGGCATCTCGACCGGCCGGTGCTGTTCGCCTCCAATCACGTCTCGCACGCCGACCTCCAGCTCCTGCTCTACGCGCTCCCCGACGAGGTCCGCGACCGCACCGTGGTGGGAGCGGCTGCCGACTACTGGTACAAGCGGCCCTGGCGCGGGCGCATCGTCTCGCTCTGGCTCAACACCTTCCCGTTCACGCGCACGGGCGGGGCACAGGGGGTGCTGCACAGCGCCGCCATGCTCGTGAAGTCTGGTTGGCACCTGGTGCTGTTCCCGGAGGGCACCCGGTCGGTCACCGGTGAGCTGCAGCCCTTCCAGCGCGGGATCGGCCACCTGGCGCAGGAGACGGGGGCCCCGGTGATCCCGATGTACGTCGGCGGATCGCATCGGATCATGCCCAAGGGACAGGCGCTGCCGCTGCCGGCGCCGGCCTGGGTGCGTATCGGCCGGCCGCTGGAGATGCAGCCCGGAGAAGGGTCGCGCGTCTTCACGGCACGGGTCGAGGAGGCGGTGCGGCAGCTGTCGCGGCAGCGGCTCCCGGCGGAGGCGACGGGGTCCTGGATCGAGCGGTGGCGGGCGGCGGCGCCGGTGGCGTCGAAGCGCCGCTGAGAGTTGCCGTGGGGTGCCATTGCCGGCGATGCAACGTCATGCGCGTCTCGGTGGGGTGACATTGCCGGCGATGCAACGTCACGTGGGTCTCGGTGCGGTGACATTGCCGGCGATGCAACCTCACGCGGGCTGGGCTCGGCGTCGCTCGAGCATTCTCTCCAGGCCGAACACGAGCAGATCGACGGTGTCGTTCCACCAGATGTCAGGGTCGCTCAACCAGGCCTCCGCGATCTCCCGCGCGCTGGCCACGCTGTTGGGGAACTGGTCCGGAGGCAGGCTCAGCCCGGTGAGCTCGACCCGCTTGCGCATCAGCTCCAGCGTGCGTTCGTCGAGGTCGGGGACGTCGGGCCCCGACTGTCGCAGCAGGAGTAGGTAGCCGGCGACGAGGTTGGAGACGATCCGGAGCATCACGGCCGCATCCCGCCGGCTGAAACCGGCTTCGAGCAGGATGCCGAGGATGTCCTCGTTCGGCCTCCAGATCCCGGGCGTGATGTCGCCGCTGTAGGCGAAGGCAAGGCCCATCGCGAGCGGCCTGGCGTCCACCGCGCGGCGGTAGTTCTGCATCGTCAGGCGCACCCGCTCCGTCCACGGCATGTCGGACCGGACGCCGGCCAGGAGGTCGACGCCCTCCATCTCGGCCTCGTACATGGCGTTGAGGAGCCCCGCCTTGTCCTTCACATGACGGTAGAGGGACATGGGGGTTACGCCCAGCTCGGTGGCCAGGCGCCGGAGGCTGACCGCCTCCATACCTTCGGCGTTGCCGATCTCCAGCGCCCGCTCGACGATCGCCCGCCGGGACAGGGTTCCGCGCCTCGCCTCTTTCCGGCCTTCCACGGACTTGACAAGTGTACGGTGCATACTTACACTGTCCGCCATGTCTACACCATATACCGACACCGGTAACATGGCTCAGACTCCAAAGCGGCCGCCGATGACCGCGATGCTGCGGTCCCGGCGTTACGTGGTGCTCTGGACCGCGCAGTTCGCCTCATTGATGGCGGGCTTCTTCAACTACGTCGCGGTGGCGTGGCTGGTGCTCCAGATCACCGGCTCCAACCTGGCGATGGGCGGCGTGCTGGCGGCGGCCTCGATACCGCAGGCCGTGTTCATGCTGCTCGGCGGCGCCATCAGTGACCGCTTCTCGCCTCGAAACACGATGCTGGCCGCGGGGGTGGCGCGTGGAGCGGTGATGGCCGTCCTCGCGCTGCTCACGCTCACGCACTCGGTTCAACTCTGGCAGCTGTTCGCCGGTGCGGTCCTGGTGGGCACCACCTCCGCCTTCTTCGTCCCCGCCAGCACGTCGATCCTGCCGCGCCTGGTGGAGAGCGACCAGCTGGAGGCCGGCAACGCCCTGCTCAACCTGAGCCGCACGGTCGCCATGGTCCTGGGATCCGCCCTCGCGGGGGTGGTGGTCGCCGCCGCGGGGGCTGGAACCGGCCTCGGGGTCGACGCGGCGGCCTCGGTGCTGGCGGGGCTGCTGATGATGCTGCTGCCGGGCGGCGCCGGATCCGCTACCACCAAGGGGAACCCGCTCGCCGAGGTCCGCGACGGCATTCTCCACGTCTGGGGCGATGTGCAGCTGCGTACCACCCTGCTCGTGATCTCGGTGCTCAACCTGTTCGCTCTGGGGGCGATCGAGGTCGGCCTTCCCGCGCTCGCCCACCAGCACTTCAGCCAGGGTGCGGCTGCGCTGGGGATCGCCTTCGCGGCCTGGGGCCTCGGTTCGACGGTGGGCTCGATCTTCGCCGGCACCCGGCCCGCTCCCGCTCGGTTCGGCTGGATCATGCTCGGGACGGTGGCGCTGATCGGCGCCGGCATCGCGGCCGCCGGTGTCGCTCCCAACCTTCCGGTCCTGGTGCCGATCATGGTCGTCCTGGGCGCGGTCGAGGGCCTCGCCACCACCTACGTGATCAGCTGGATGCAGCGCCGCACCGACGCCGCCATGCAGGGACGGGTGATGTCGCTGGCCATGTTCGCCTCCATGGGGCTGGAGCCGCTGGCCCTGGGCCTCTCGGGAGCGCTGGCCTCCCGACAGCTGGGCCTGCTGTTCTGGGGCTCCGCCATCGCCATCGAGCTCACCGCGCTCGGGGCCGGCCTCAGCCGGTCGGTCCGCCGCATGTAAGCCTGTCGCCGGCGGCCGCTCGGGGTGACATCGCCGGCATTGCAACCTCATGCGGCGCTGGATGGGGTTGCATCGCCGGCGACTCAACGTGATCCGGCCTCGGGGCGAAAGCGTCGCTAGCATTCTGAGATGCGCATCACCGACGTCCAGGTCATCCCCGTCGACCGCTATCTCTTCGTCGAGGTTCACACCGACGCCGGCCTCACGGGGGTGGGCGAGTCGGGCGCCTGGGGCTTCCTGGAGGCGTCGGGACAGGCGGTGGAGACGTTCAAGCGGTACCTGGTGGGGCAGGACCCGCTGCGCATCGAGCACCACTGGCAGTACCTGTACCGGTGGAACGCGTTCCGCGGCGCCGCCATCATGGGCGCGCTGTCGGCGATCGACATCGCACTCTGGGACATCGCCGGGAAGCACTTCGGGGCCCCCGTGCACCAGCTGTTGGGCGGGCCGACCCGTGACCGGGCCCGGGTCTACTACCACGTCTTCGGGGAGACGCGGGAGGAGCTGGTCCGGGGCTGCGTCGAGGCCAAGGCGGCAGGGTTCACCGCGGTCGGCCACCTGACGCCCTTCGTGGACGCCCCGCGCGACCTTGCCGTACGAGGAGACCTACGTCCAGCGCATCGAGGGCGCGATCGAATCGGTGCGGGCCTACCGCGAGGCGGTGGGGGACGCGGTCGACCTCTGTGTCGAGATCCACCGGCAACTGACCCCGGCGGAGGCGATCGTCCTGGCGCGGGGGATCGAGCGGTACCACCCGCTCTTCTACGAGGACCCCACGCTGCCCGACAACTTCGACGCCATGGCGCAGATCGCCGACCACATCGAGGTACCGATCGCCACCGGGGAGCGCATCCACACGATCTTCGAGTTCGAGATGCTGCTCGCGCGCGGAGCGGTCCAGTACGTGCGGCCGGATGTCTGCATGTGCGGAGGGATCACCGGCGCCAAGAAGGTGGCGGCACTGGCGGAGGCCCGCCACGTGGGGGTGGTGCCGCACAACCCGCTCTCGCCCGTCAGCACCGCCGCCTGCCTCCAGCTCGCCGCCTGCATCCCCAACTTCACCCTCCAGGAGTACCCGCTCGGGGAGGGCGAACCGCCCAAGAGCGAGATCGTGGAGCCGACGCTGGTGCGGGAGGGGGCCTACCTGCGCATCCCCACCGCGCCCGGGATCGGGGTCTCGCTGACACCCGACGCCGCCACCCGGCACCCGTACCGGCCGCGCGAGGTGGTCACGCGCCTGCGCGCCGACGGCTCGGTGATGGACCAGTAGCGCGCTCGATGGAGTGACATTGCTAGCGATGCAACGTCATCCCGCCCCGAGTGGCGTTGCATCGCCGGCAATGCACCCCTACTCGCGGGCTCCCCGCGCTCGCAGGGCCGCCCGCACCTCGGCGACCACCGCCTCGGGACGCTCCCGCAGGTCGGGCCCGGTGTAGCGCAGCACCTTGACCCCAAGCTCCTGGATCCCGTTCTGACGCCGGTTGTCGTCGACCATGCGATCGCGGTGGTTCTCACCGTCGTACTCGAGTGCGAGGCCAGGCTCGGGGTAGAAGAGGTCGACGCGGGCTACGAACCGGCCCGCCGGCGTGCGGAGCTCGGCCTGCGTCTCCGGTCGCGGCAGCCCGTTCAGCACCAGCAGCAGACGCAGTCGGGTCTCCATCGGCGACTCACTCCTGGGCTCGGCCAGAGCCACCGCCCGCCGCGCCTGGACGCTGCCGTTGGCCCGAGCATGGGACTCCACGTACTCCTCCAGTGCCGGCAGCTCGACCAGACCCATCGCCAGCGCCTGATCGAGCGCGATGACGGCTTCCAGCAGTGGCAGACGGGCGGCCAGGTCGAAGCAAGTCCGGAGCGGACTGGTGGCGGGGAAGCCACCTTGCCACACGATCTCACCGGGGTCGAGCTTGACACGGCGGAGCACCGCCTCCACTCGTTCGGAGTCGATGGTCGGCACGGGCACGATCACCTCCGGACGCGCGCGGAGTGGGATGTCCAGCCCGTGCAAACGCGCTGCCGCGACACCAGCGAAGGCGAATCCTTCCGGAAGCCCGCGCGCGATCGGCGTGAACCGCACCTGATCGGTCAGCTCGCACCCGGCCCATCGGTACCAGCCCTGGCAGATGCGGCGCCATGCAGATCCTTGAAGCTGGCGCCGGGAGATTCCTGCCGCGCCGGCCTCGGCGATCGAGAACGCTCCTCGACGAAGTTCCTCGGGGACTCTGCAAGCCCTTGCCATACATGGAGCGTGACGGCGCTCGACTCCGCCGCCAACCCCCCTGGTTAAGAGCGCCGTGGGTGCTGGAGGCGTCACTTTGCCGGCAAACGCACGCTATCCGGAAGGGGATGACGTTGCATCGCTAGCAATGTCCGCTTATCGGTGGAGGGTGGGGTCGAGCATGTCCCGCAGGGCGTCGCCCAGCCAGTTGAACCCGAAGACCACGATGCAGATCGCGATCGCCGGGCCCAGCTCCAGCCACCAGTAGCCGTTGGAGATGTACTGGGCCCCTTCGTTCATCATGTACCCCCAGTCCGGGGTGGGTGGCTGGGCCCCGAGACCGAGATACGAGAGCGTGGCCTCGGTGATGATGGCGAAGGCGGCCGACAGCGACGCCTGGACCAAGATCGGACTCAGCATGTTGGGCAGCAGGTGGCGGAGGATGACCCGCGCCGGTCCCGATCCCAGCGCCCGCGCCGCCAGCACGTAGTCGGCCGATTTGAGCTGCAGCGCCATCGCCCGGGTGAGGCGGGCGAAGATCGGGATCTGCACGATCGTGATGGCGATCATCGCGTTGATCACGCCCGGACCCAGCGCCGCCACCAGCGCGATGGCGAGGATCAGCGACGGAAAGGCGAGAAGCGCGTCGATGAAACGCATCAGCAGCAGATCCAGCAGGCCTGCCCAGTAGCCCGATACCAGTCCCAGGGCGCCGCCGGCGAGCAGGCCGACCAGGGGCGTGATCAGCGCCACGGGCAGCGAGACCCGGCCCCCCCAGAGCACCCGGGAGAACACGTCACGACCGAGCGAGTCGGTGCCCCACAGGTGGGCCGCAGCCGGCCCCTCCAGAGCGCTCGCTGGGTGGGCGGCAAGCGGGTTGTACGGGGCCAGCCAGGGCGCGAGGAGGCTCGCAACCACCAGCAGACAGAGCAGGCCGGCCGCGGCCAGCAGACGCGGATGATGGCGCAGTTCAACCAGACGCCCCTCAGCCCGAAAGGCGGCCGCGGTGACGTCGGCGCCTTCCAGGTCCTGGGCGCGCTCCGCGATCATGCGTAGCTCACACGTGGGTCGACGACCGCGTAGGCGACGTCGACGAGCAGGTTCGCCACCATGTAGGCGATCGTCACCATCAGGACGATGCCCTGGATGGTCGGATAGTCGCGCGCCAGGATGCTGTTGATCGCAAGCTGACCCACGCCCGGCCACGCGAAGATCGTTTCCGTGACCACGGCCCCCTGGATCACGTTGCCGACCTGGAGGCCGAGCACCGTCAGCACCGGAATCAGCGCGTTCTTCAACGCGTGGTGGTTCATGACGCGCAGCCGGCCGGCGCCCTTGGCCCGCGCCGTGCGGATGTAGTCCTGGTTCAGCACCTCGATCATCGCGGAGCGCGTGTAGCGCATGGTGACGGCGGCGGAGAAGGTGCCCAGGGTGATCGCGGGCAGGATCAAATCCCGCAGGTTCGCCCGCGGCGCCTGGGACAGGGGGACGAAGCCGCCCGCGGGCAGCCAGCGGAACGCGACCGCCACCACCAGGATCAGCAGCAGCCCGGTCGCGAAGGATGGGATGGTGACGCCGACCACCCCGAGCGTGGTCGCGAGCCAGTCGACAACGCTGCCTCGTGTGGCCGCCGCCAAGGCGCCGAGCGGTATCGCGACGATGGTCGACCAGAGCAGGGCGGCGAAGCCCAGCTCGAGCGTCGCCGGCACCCGCTGGCCGATCAGCTGCAGCACCGGCTGTCCGGTCGCGACCGACTGGCCCAGGTCGCCGTGCAGCACGCCGCCCACCCAGTCCAGGTACTGGATCGGCAGCGGCTGGTCCAGCCCCAGACGGTGGCGCAGCTCGACGAGCGCATGCGGCGAGTAGCTCTCGCCCAGCATGACCCGGGCCGGGTCGCCCGGGATCAGGTGGATGAGCAGGAAGACCCCGACCGAGACCAGGAACGCGACCGGGACCATGAGCAGGACCCGGCGCGCCAGGTAGGTGGCCATCCGCGGTGGCTAGCTCTTCCAGACGGATGCGAAGCGATTCATGCCATCCGGGTACAGCGTGAAGCCCTTGAGTGCCTTCGAGTGGACCTCCAGCGCGGCTGCGAAGTGCAGATAGATGTAGGGCGCGGCGGTGACGACGGTCTTCTGCATCTGGTCATAGAGCGACTTGCGCTTGGCGTGCGACGTCTCGACCCGAGCCTGCTCGAGCAGGCTGTCGACCTGCGGATCGGAGTACAGCCCCCAGTTGAACGAGCCACCGGTGTGAAGCTCGCTGTACGTGTTCCCATCGGGGTCCAGGCGGCCGCTCCAGCCGAAGAACGCCGCGTCGAAGTCGTGCTGTTGCGTCTGCTGCGTCAGCGTGCCCGAGTCCAAGGTCTGGATGTTCATCGTGATGCCGGCTTGCTGCAGCTGGGCCTGGAGCAGCTGTGCTTCCTGCACCGCCGTGGTGCCGTTGGTGTTCTTGAGCGTGAACGAGAAGGATCCCGCCGCGCCCCGCGCCGCTTTGAGGTCCGTCTTCCCGTAGATCTGCTCGGACGGCAGGAAGGCCCAGCTCTTGGGTGGAATCGGGCCGTAGCCGATCGGGCCGACATTGAAGAAGACCGTCCGCTCCAGCTGTGCCCGGTTGATCGCCATCGCGACCGCCTGGCGCTTCTTGGGGTCGCTGAACGCGCCACCGCAGTTCAACTGGATGGAGTCGTATCCGAACGACGGCGTCTGCCGGTAGACCAGGTTGGCGTCGGACTTGACGGTCGCGACGTCCTTGCCGGCGATCGTGCGCACCAGGTCGAGGGAACCGCTGCGAAGTTGGTCCAGGCTCGCGTTCAGGTCGGTGATCGGGTGGTAGATGACCGTGTCCAGGTAGGGGAGGTGCGCGTTGCGGTAGTGCGGGTTGCGGGTGATCGTGAGGTGGTCGCCGATGATCCACTCCTTGAACTGGAAGGGGCCACTGCCGGCGCCGACCGGGTTGCGCTTGAAACCGGCTCCCCCCTTCTGCACCGCGTCCGGCGACAGCATCATGCCCGCCCGGTCGACCAGTTGCGAGAGGAGTGACGAGTCCGGCTTCTTCAGGTGCAGGACCAGGGTGTTCGCGCTCCGGGCTTCGGTGCTGGCCACGCTCGCGAGCTCGACGGCACGGTACGAGCCGGGCGTCTGGATGTAGCGATCGAGGTTCCACTTGGCCACGCCGGCGTCGAATGTGGTGCCGTCCTGGAACGTGACATCGTTCCTCAAGGTGAAGACATAGGTCTGCGGGTCACTCGCCTTCCAGGAGGTCGCCAGGCCCGGGATGATGTTCGCCTTCGGATCCATGCTGAGCAGCGACTCGTAGACGTTGTAGTAGATCTCTCGTTCGATCAGATAGGTGGACGCGATCGGGTCCAGGGTCAGCAGCTCGAGATCGTTTCCGACCGCGAGCGTGCCGCCTCGTTTGGGCACGGCCGCCGCCTCTGCCGACATGCCGGCGCCGGCGGCTGCGGCCAGGCCCAGCGTGGTGCCGGCAAGGCCCTTCAACATCGCGCGGCGGTCCAGTCGCTCCTGCCAGATCCCCGTCATGACCTAACTCCCCTCCTCACGATGACTGCGGTCGACTCGATTGAGGCATCGCCCGGGCGACAGATGGTTCTGAGGCGGCAGGATCATAACGCCTGTGAGAACGAAAGGGAACCGGCGTACGGGGTGGCCCGAGTAGGGGGACATCGCCGGCATTGCAACCTGATCGCGCGCCACGTGGGGTCACATTGCCGGCGATGCAACGTCATCCAGCGGCTATCTGAGCGATCGCCCGCGCCTCTTGGCGGCTGGTTGTTGACGGCGCCTGGGTGAACCTGGCCGCGTCCTGGCGACCCAACGCTCCCCCACGCGCTCCCGCTCGTTTACGGGAGCCCGAAGGGCGAGATCGATGAGCGACCGGCTGAACCGGTACCCGGCCGCTTGGAGGACCGCGACGTCCTCGTCCAAGGGAAAGGACGTCAGGGCGTATGCGTGAAGGAGACGCAAGACCCCCAGCGTCCCCGTGAGACCGCCGGCAGGTGTCAGGCCGGCCCGGATCGCCAGTTTGCGGGCGGCCAGATCATCGATCACTGCCAGCACGTCGGCCGCCGGGTCTTCACGCCGGAGGTCCTGGCTCAGGGCAATGGCCGCTAGCTCGCCGTCATGCAGCGAGGCTGGAGCTCCCGACGCGTATCTAAGGACTTCGATTCGTTCGTCAGGGAGTCGAACCGTGCCGCCGAGTTCGCGATCGGCACCAACGTCGGGCTCAGCCGGATCGTCGGCAACTTCCTCCAGGACGAGAAGTTCCCCGGCAACCACGTCGCTTTCGGGGACCCGTACGGCTCCGAGACGGGCGCCGACTGGGAGGCGCCCAGCCACGTCGATGTGCTCGCCAGCCGCGCCGACATCTGGGTCGATGGGGACCAGATCATGCGCCGGGGACAGCTTCTGGTCTGAGATCCCCACCCCGAGGCCGCACCCGCCCCCAGAACGCCGCCCCGGCCGCAGCGCCAGGGGCGGCGCCTTGGGGTAGGGGTTAGTTCAAGTACCAGCGACGCGAGCGCGTCCAGAGCACGACCCCCGGGTCGTCGCGCTCGATGGCCTCCGCCTCGGCCTCGTCGTAGAGCCAGCAGGCGTCCTCGACCGCGTCCGTCTGCTTCCAGGCCACAGCGCCCGGCGGGACCGGCGTCGGTTCCCCGTCGATCACCAGGATCTCCGGTTGCTGCTTGATGGCCATGGGGTCGAGGTCCTCCCGGATGGATTCGGTTTCCGCACCGCGCACTTACGTCGGAGGCGGTGCCGTCCATCATAACCACACGGAATCGTGCGCGCAAAATTCGTCATACCCGACCGATTTATTCCGGCGCTTCCCGTGCTAAGGACATCGAGCCTGATCGGGATCGACCGCCCGCGCCCCATCTCTACCTAAAGTCGTGCACGATGAGCACGCCGCGGGGTGAAGTCCGCTGGAACTCGGTCCTCCTCTTCTGTGCCCTCACCTTCGTGCTCGGCTGGGTCGCCTTCTGGGGGCTGCGTCCCTTCCTTGGCTTCACCCTGCGGGCCGAGATGGGCATGTTCGCCCCGCTGGTGGCGGCGCTGGTCACGCGCTTTGCCCTCGACGAAGGGTTCGCTGACTTCGGCCTGCGCCTCTCCGTTCGCCGCAGCTGGCGCTGGGCCTATCCCACCGCCTACCTGCTCCCCCTGGTCCTGACCGCGATCGGGGTGGTGCTGGCTCTGCTCACCCGGCAGCAGGACTGGGTGCTCTACCAGCGCTGGGAAGCGAACCTGAACGCGCTCGCGCGCCAGCTCCCGGCCTCGCAGAGCCGCGCGCTCCACAACGCGGGCGCCGCCCTTCTCTTCGCGCAGCTGCTCCTGGCCCTGGTCCCGGCCGTGTTCGCCAACTGCCTCTTCACGCTCGGGGAGGAGTTCGGGTGGCGGGGCCACCTGGTGCCCCGGCTGGTGCCGCTGGGCGAGGCCTGGGCGGCGCTGGTGGTGGGCATCGTGTGGGGTGTCTGGCACGCGCCTCTGATCGCGCTCGACGGGTACGAGTACGGCGTGAGGTCGTGGGCGGCGGCCCCCTTCTTCTGCCTGTTCACGATCCCGCTCTCCGGCATTCTCACCTGGCTGCGGCTGCGCTCGGGATCGACCTGGCCCGGCGTTCTCCTGCATGCCACCGTCAACCAGGCCGCCCCACTGGTCCTGAGCCTGATGCTGAGCGACTCCGCGAGCCGGTTCGTGGGTGCTCCCATCGGACTCCTCGGCGTGGCGCCTTGGTGGGCCTTCGCCGCCTTCCTGGTCGGGACCGGCCGGCTGCGCGCGCGCCCGGGTCGATCAGGCTACGTAAAGGGGGTTTCCGCGAGCTCGTCGGCTCGGTCATGATGCTCGGATGCACGAGGCACAACGGAAGGTGCGTGAGTTCCACGACCGGTTCGGCTGCGTCGCCAACGACCGCCCGACCTGGCCGGGAGCTCACGCACACCGGCTGCGGATGGCGCTGCTCGAGGAGGAACTGGCCGAGCTGCGCAACGCGGGGGAAATGGAAGATCTGGTCGAGATCGCCGACGCCCTGGCCGACCTTCTCTATGTGACCTACGGCGCGGCCGTGACCTACGGCATCGACCTGGAGCCGGTCTTCGACGAGATCCACCGCTCGAACATGTCCAAGGGGGAGCCGGAAGTACGGGTGCGCTGCGACGGGAAGGTGCTGAAGGGGGCACACTACTCGCCACCCCGGGTCCGCGAGGTGCTCGCCGCGCAGCTGGACTGACGACGCGGCGGCGAGCCAGGGCGGGGGCTGTCGATCCCCCTACGCGCCGTTCGACGCGTTGGGTGAGGGGTCCTGGACCATGGGCCCGACAACAGGAGTGACCGCGATGCGATTCATGCTGTTCATGCACCCGGCGATCGAGGACAAGGACTGGAATCCCAGTGCCGAAGACGTCGCCACCATGGAGCGGTACAACGAGGCGCTGCGGCAGGCCGGCGTCCTCCTCGACCTGGCCGGGCTGCATCCCACCACGGAGGGCGCGGTGGTGCGCTGGAACACCGGCCGCCCGGTCGTCTTCGATGGGCCCTTCGGCGAAGCCAAGGAGGTCGTCGGCGGCTACTGGCTGATCCAGGCCGCCTCCAAGGAGGAGGCGGTCGAGTGGGCGACCCGGGTCCCGAACGGCGGCGACGCCTGGATCGAGGTGCGTCGGGTTCACGAGCTGGAGGAGTTTCCAGCTGACGTGCGGGCCGCGCTGGGTCAGGACGCCGGCGACGGTTCGTGAGCTCATCACCGGCCGCTGCGGCGTCCATCGGCGCGATCTGGCGCATCGAGTCGTCCCGCGTCATCGCCGGTGTCGCGCACCTGGTGCGCGACATCGGTCTCGCCGAGGACCTGGCCCAGGACGCCTTCGTGGCGGCGTTGGAGCAGTGGCCGCGGGAGGGGATCCCGTCGCGGCCCGGCGCCTGGTTGACGGCGGTCGCCAAACGGCGGGCGATCGACCACCTCCGGCGGCGACAGCGGCTGGACGCGCGGATCCCCGTCCTCGGCCGCCAGCAGCAGGTCGAGGAGGAGGAGGCTCCGGACTTCGACGCCGCGCTCGATGAGGACGAGATCCGCGATGACCTGCTTCGGCTCGTCTGCGTGGCCTGCCACCCCATCATCTCGCCGGACGCTCGGGTCGCGCTCACGCTGCGCCTGGTGGGTGGGCTGCGCACGGATGAGATCGCGCGCGCCTTCCTGGTCCCGGAGGCGACGGTGGCCCAGCGCATCGTGCGCGCCAAGCGCTCGCTGGCGGCGGCTCAGGTCCCGTTCGAGACGCCGCAGCGGGCGGAGCTGGCCGAGCGCCTGGCGTCGGTGCTCGAGGTCGTCTATCTGATCTTCAACGAGGGCTACGCCGCGACCGCGGGCGACGACTGGATGCGACCGGCATTGTGCGAGGACGCCCTCCGGCTGGGCCGCGTGGTGGCGACGCTGGTGTCCGACGAGCCGGAGGTCCATGGCCTGGTCGCGCTGATGGAGATTCAGGCCTCACGGACCCGAGCCCGGACCGGGCCGGGAGGTGAGCCGATCCTCCTGCTCGACCAGGATCGCTCACGCTGGGACCTGGTTTTGATCCGGCGCGGCCTGGCGGCGCTGGCGCGGGCCGAGGCGCTCGCCCGCTCGGGCCTCCGTCCGCTCGGCCCCTACTCGCTGCAGGCAGCGATCGCGGCCTGCCACGCGCGGGCCCGGCGTCCCGAGGACACCGACTGGGTCCGCATGGCCGCGCTCTACGATGCGCTGGCACAGCTGCAACCTTCGCCGGTGGTGGAGCTGAACCGGGCGGTCGCGGTCAGCCGCGCCTTCGGGCCCCAGGCCGGCCTGGAGCTGGTGGAGCGTCTGGTGGAGGAACCGGCGCTCCGCTCCTACCACCTCCTGCCCAGCGTCCGCGGGGACCTGCTGGAACAACTCGGGCGGACGGAGGAGGCGCGGGCCGAGTTCCTGCGCGCCGCCTCCCTCACCCGCAACGAACGCGAGCGCACGCTGATGCGGCAGCGCGCCGGCGAGGCCTGACAACCCGCGGTCAGGCGGGCTGCTGCGCGAGGTTGGCCTGTAGCTGCTGGTTGGCCTGTTGGAGAGCGGCGACCAGGTCGGAGTGGGCGTAGCCGCCGCTGGTGGCGATGTTGGTCGCCATCTTGTTGATCGCATCTCCGATCACCACTTCCAGCTGACCCCAGCCACCGTTGAACGCGGTCGGGTAAGACTTCTCCTCGGCCGGGACGAAGATGTTCCAGGGCGACTTCTTGGTGTCCGGATACTTGCTGAACGTGGCCCAGGTGACGGGCACCTGAGCGTCCTGCTTGAAGAACTGGTACTGGATCTCGGGGCTGGTCATCAGCTTGATCAGCTCGAACGCCAGCTGCTTGTTCTGGCTGTACTTGAAGACGGTCCAGTACTGGCCGGAGACGAAGCCCTGGGCCGGCTTTCCGCCCTTGGGCATGGACTTCATGCCATAGGGAACCGTCGGGTTGGGTGCCCAGGCGTAGCTGTCGGCCACGGCTGACTGGGAGTACGCGTTGATGCCGCCCGGGCCGGCCAGCGGGATCATCCCCACCGTACCGGCCGCGAACGCCTTCGTCATGTCGGCCCCCTTGTAGGTGGCGTCGAGCTTGTTGGCGATCTTGTACTTGGCGGCCCAGTCGAGCCAGAAGGAGGCCGCCTCGACCACCTCCTTGGAGTCGAGCATTGCCTTCTTCCCGTCCTTGCTGATCATGTTCCCACCCAGGTCGGTGGTGAACAGCCAGGTGTAGTGCCAGGGGTCGAATCCGTCCTGGTAGTCGGCCACCGCTCCGTAGTTGCCGGCGCCGGTCATCTCCTTGGCGGCGTCCACGAACTCGGTCCAGGTGGTCGGCGGCTTGGAGATCCCGGCCTGATGGAAGAGCTTGGTGTTGTAGACCATCGCGTAGGGGTTGGCCGTCTTGGGCACGGCGATCAGCTTGTTCGGGTTGGGCCCGCTCATCGCCAGCTGGGCCTCGATGAAGGCACTCTTCCCGCCCAGCTCGCTCCACATCGACTTGGTGATCAGCTCGAACGCGTTGCTCGCGTAGGCGGTGGGGACGAGCGTGGAGCCGAACTCGAAGATGTCCGGGCCCTGGTGGGCGGCCGCGCTCGTCTCCAGCTTGGTCAGCTCCTCACCGGATGAGGCGTAGGTATCCCATGTGAACGAGGAGCCGGGGAACTTCTGCTGGAAGAGCTGTTGGAGCACGGCCATGCCCTGCGCCTGCTGCGCCGGATAGGACGTGTCCTTGCCGATGAACACCGACAGCTTGCCCGACTTGACCTTGGCCTCGCCCGCGGCCACCTCGGCGGCGCCCTCGAAGCGGTGGGTGAGGATGGTCGGGAACGCCACGATCGCCCCCGCCGAGCCGGCCATGGAAAGGAAGTTGCGGCGGGTCAGGCCCCGGTCATCACCGTTCCGCGGGCCAAGTGGCTTGTCGGTCATCTTTCACCTCACTCTGTGGGCCGGTTCCGAGCCCTGATTTTGTGGGCCGGGTCCCAGCCCTGCTCTACACCCCGAAGGAGGCTAGAACGTGGGGGGCTGGATGTCAAACGGCGAGCCGGGGCGCCTACGCGCTCCAGCGTCAGCGCGAAGTGCTCGTCAACGGCTCCCCGGCTCGAGCACGGAGCCCGGTTCGGAACCTCTCGCCCGCCCCTCCCAGCTCGCTTCCTAGACGTGTGACCAGGGCCACCGGTTGCGACGGGTTCAGCCCTCGCACCCGGAGCTCGACCAAGGTTCCCGAGCGCACCTCGTCCGCCACGCCCCGAATCGGCATCAGCGCCAGCCCGAAGCCGGCCTCGACCAGTCGCTTCTGTGCGGTCAGGCTGTCGATGCGGATCACCTGGTCGAGATCGATGCCGGCGGCACCGAACAAGTGCTCGAGGCGGCCGGCGGACGACTCCGGGCGGGTGGGATCGAACGGGAAGGCGAGCCAGCGCTCGCCGGCGAGCGAGGCGAGAGCGGGGATGGTGGTACCTGCGCGGGGATGGCCGGGTGCCCCCACCACGATCAGCCGCTCGTCGAAGAGGTGCTCGACCCGCAGACCGGGCTCCGACACCCGCCCATAGCGAAGCCCGAGCAGCGCGTCTCCCCGCCGGACCAGGCGCGTGACCTCGTCACTGGTTGCCGTCCGCAGCCGGACATCGACCCGTGGGTGGTGGTGCCGAACCTCACGGAGCGTCGCCGCCAGCTCCGGGCCGGCGAGCGTGCCCACCACCGCCACCAGGAGCGGGCCCGCGTCGACCTCGCGCTGGAGCCGCAGCGCCGCCTCGGCATCGCGCACCGCGGCCACCACCCGCTCCGCGTGGGGTGCCAGGGTGGCGCCCGCGCGGGTCAGAACCAGGCCGGCCGGGATGCGTTCGAAGAGTCGCGCCCCGACCTCACGCTCGAGCTGCGCCAGACGACGGGTCACCGCGGGCTGGGAACGGTAGAGCGACGCCGCCGCCGCGGTGACGGTCCCCTGCTCTCGGAGCGCCAGAAACGTGCGCAGGGCCTCCACGTCCATCCCACCCAGTGTATGCGTTCACCGCATCTACTAGCTCAAATAAATGCATTGGACGTATGGACCTTGCCGGCGTAGCGTGACCGGCATGCGAGTCGAGACCGCCGCCGCCGCCTTCAGAGCCCTCCATCAGCGGGGAGAGACGTTCGTCATGCCCAACGCCTGGGACGCGGGGTCCGCGGTGGTGCTGGCGGGCGCGGGCTTCGAAGCGATCGCCACCACCAGCGCCGGCATCGCGTTCTCGATGGGACGGCCCGACTACGCGATCCCCGAGGGTGGCCGGCGGGTGGATCGGGCGCCGATGTTGGCGCGCATGGGCGAGATCGCGGACGCCGTGCGTCTCCCGGTCAACGGAGATCTTGAGGAGGGCTACGGGCCCGACCCGGAGGACGTCGCGGCGACGATCCGCGATGCCGCCGCGCTCGGCCTGGCCGGCGGGAACATCGAGGACCACGCTCCGGGTGGCCTCTACGAGGTGGCCCGCGCGGTGGCGCGGATCGCCGCCGCCCGGGAGGCCGGCGGCGCCGGCGACTTCGTGCTCACCGCGCGGACCGACGGCCGGCTCCTCGACCCCGACCACCCACTGCGCGACGTGATCGAGCGCGCCAACCGCTACCGGGAGGCCGGCGCCGACTGCCTCTACGCCCCCGGTGTCAACGACCTCGAGACCATCGGCAGGCTGGTGCGGGAGATCGACGGTCCACTCAACGTCGTCGTCGGCCTCGGCAGCACCGAACTCACGGTCGACGCGCTCCGCCGGCTGGGCGTGGTGCGCATCAGTCTCGGCGGCACCCTCGCCCGGGCCGCCCTGGCCTTCGTCCGCGACGCCGCCCGCGAGCTGGCGGAGCGGGGGACGCTGGACTTCGCGTCCCGGCAGTTCTCCCAGGCGGAGCTCAACACCATCTTCAGCAGCTCGCCCTAGAGGGGGCGCTGAATCAGCGACACTGAGCCCGTGCTGCGCGAGGTGGCGGACGGAGTCTGGGTGCGGCAGAGCGGGTTCAGCCAGACCAACGCGACCGTGATCCGGGGGGAGCAGGGGGTCCTGCTCGTGGATCCGGGGGTTGTTGGCAAGGACCTGGAGGAGCTGGCCGGCGAACTGGAGCGGATGGGTCTGCCGGTGGCCGCCGGTTTCTCGACGCACCCGCACTGGGACCACCTGCTCTGGCACCCGCGGTTCGGCCAGGCGCCGCGGTACGCGACCGCGCGCGGCGCCGCGGCGGTAAAGGGGTCGTTGGAGCGCTCCCGGCGGCTGGCAGCGGAGCAGGCGCCGGGCGCACCGCTTGACGTGCTCGGGATGGTGAAGGCACTCCCGGCGGGCGCTGTGGAAATTCCGTGGCAGGGGCCTGCCCTCCACCTGGTGGAGCACGAAGCGCACGCAACCGGCCACGCCGCGGTCGTGATCCCCAGCCGTGATGTGCTGCTGGCGGCAGACATGCTCTCGGACGTCGAGATCCCCCTGCTCGACGCTCACCTCCCGGACCAGGTGGCCGCCTACAGCACCGCCCTCGATCGCCTGGAGGCAGCGCTCACACCGGGAATCTCCGTGCTCGTGCCGGGCCATGGCGCGGTGGCGAGGGGCGAGGAGATCGCAGAACGCCTGCGGGCCGACCGGTCCTACATCGAGGCGCTGCAGCGTGGTCAGGAGCCGGCCGACCGTCGACTCGGTCCCGGCGCCACCTACGGCCGCGGCTGGCTGCCCGACGCCCACCGGCAGAACCTGCGCCTGGCCGGCATCACGTCCTGAACCCGCCCGTTTCCCGGGAGACCGGCGCTACCACGGCCGCGGAAGGCCCACCTTCCCGGGGAAACGGCTATTCAGACGGGGGAGGGCCAGGGGACGAGCGGCCCCGCGGCGCCCTCGAGCGAACGGACCAGGTTGCGCGCGGCCAGGAAGGAGACCGCGAACCCGTGGCCGTTGAATCCAGCCAGCAGATGGACGTTGGGACGGCCCGGCGCCGGGCCCACGAAGGGCAGTCCGTTGGAGGTGAAGCCCATGATCCCGGCCCAGCGGTGGGTGACCGGCGCGTCCGCCTCGATCCCGACCAGATGCCGGTCGAGCGCGTCCTGCAGGGTCGGGGTGACCTCCAGCTGGTACCCGACCTCCTCCGAGAACGCCAGGTTGCGGTAGCCGCCCGCGATCACCCGCCCGTCCGCCAGCTGGTTCCAGTACTGGTAGCCGTGGTCGCGGCCCTGGGGGCAGGGGGCGACCCGGTGTCCGACCGGAGCCGTGGCCAGCGCCTGCGCCCGCGTCGGTGCGATCGTGACCTCCGGCAGCAGCTGCGGCGTGTAGGCGTTGAGGCAGACCACCACGGTGTCCGCCCGGCACTCGGCACCGTCGGCGTCCACGACCGTCACACCCGACGGCGACGACTCCAGCCCGGCCACCCGCACGCCCTCACGGATCGCACCCGCCGGAGCGTCAGAGGCCAGGGCCAGCACCGTCTCCACCGGGTTGTGCTCGCCGTTGCGGGGGTGCACCAGGCAGCGCCCGTTCCACTCGGCCTCGAACCCATCCTCGCGCTCCAGCTGCGCCGATTCCGCGAGGACGCCCGCCTCCTCCTGATCGACCGGCCAGATCTGGCCGCCCCGTCGGCGGTAGTGTGGGGAGCGCCCGGCGAGTGCTTCCACCAGGCGCTCGTGGTTCTCGAGCGTGAACGCGTTGATCTCGGCGGTGGTGGAGCGGCCGAACTCCGCGACGGCGAGCGCGTAGGGTTGGTTGGCGCCGGAACCGATCACGCCGGCGTTGCGCCCCGAGGCTCCCGCCGCCAGACGGTCCGCCTCCACCAGCGCCGCCGAGCGACCGGCGCGGCCGAGCCACCAGAGCACCGAGACGCCCGCGATCCCGCCACCGACCACGAGGACCTCGCAGCGCTCGGGCAGCCGCCCAACGCGAACGCGGGGGGAGAGTCCCCAGACGGGGTCCGTTGGCTGCACGCTACTTCTTGCCGGTCAGCTTCCGCCCCGCCCAGCGCAGCGGGTCGAAATAGAGGTCGGCGACGCGCTCCTTGAGCGGGATGATCGCGTTGTCGGTGATGTGGATGTGCTCCGGGCAGACCTCGGTGCAGCACTTGGTGATGTTGCACATGCCGACGCCGGCCTGATGGCGAAGCAGCGGCCGCCGGTCCTCGACGTCCTTCGGATGCATCTCCAGCGAGGCGATCCGGATCATGGAGCGGGGTCCGTAGAAGGCGTCCTTACGGTCGTGGCTGCGGAGCACGTGGCACACGTCCTGGCAGAGGAAGCATTCGATGCACTTGCGGAACTCGATCGAGCGGTTGACGTCCTCCTGCGCCATCCGCCACGGCGCCTTGGAGGTGGCATCCAGCGCGGTGGGCGTGAACTTCGGGATCTTCTTGTTCACCTCGTAGTTCCAGGAGACGTCGGTGACCAGGTCCTTTATGTTCGGGAAGGCTTGCATGGGGCGGACCGAGATCTCCTGCCCCTCGTAGGCGGAGAGACGTGTCTTGCACATCAGCCGCGGAAAGCCGTTGATCTCCGCCGAGCAGGACCCGCACTTGGCGGCCTTGCAGTTCCACCGCACCGCCAGGTCGCCGTCGACATGGCGCTGCACCCAGAGCACGGCGTCGAGCACGACCATCCCTTCTTGGACCGGGACGTCGTAGCCGACCATCTCACCGCCTGAGGGGTCGCCGCGCCAGATGTTGAGTCGCAGGTTCCCGATCGCCTCCACCGCGCGCGCGTGGGCGGGCTCCAGCTCCTCATCGGTGGTGATGGTGGTCTCGGTCGCCATCAGTCCTCCCTCGTGTAGTCCCTGGTCCAGGTGGCGTCGATGATCTCCTGGTACTCGGGAGGGATCGGTTCCTTCTGGATCGAGTCGAGGTCAAGGTCCTTGCCTTCACCGGGCCGCTTGACCACGAAGTTGAGCTCGCCCAGCTCGTCGTCCAGGTCCGGGTAGTCGCGCCGGGTGTGGGCGCCGCGGCTCTCCCGGCGCTCGATGGCGCACATGAAGACTCCCTCGGCGTTGTCCACCATCGACTTCAGATCCAGCGCGGCGTGCCAGCCGGGGTTGAATCCGCGTCCACCGTTGCCACCGGTGCCGACCCGGCTCGCGCGCTCCTGGAGTTCCTTCACCTTGGCCAGGCCGGTTCGCAACCCGGCGTCGTCGCGGATGATGGGCGCGTAGCGGGTGAGCGCGTCCTGTAGCTCCTCGTGCAGGTGATACGGATTCTCCTCGCCGTCCCCTCGCAGTGGCTCCAGCGTGTAGGCGATGAAGTCGGAGACCTGACCGGGGGAGACCGGACCCTGCCGTTTGCCGTCCGCGACGTAGGCGGCGGCCCCATCACCGGCCCGTTTCCCGAACACGATCAGATCGGAGAGCGAGTTGCCACCCAGACGGTTGGCCCCGTGCAGCCCGCAGGCGACCTCACCGGCCGCGAACAGCCCCTCGACGTTGGTGGCGCCGTTCTCCGGCTCGACGCGGACCCCGCCCATCGAGTAGTGGATGGTGGGGGCGACCTCCATCGGCTCCCTGGTGATGTCGATGTCGGCCAGCGCGTGGAACTGCTCGTACATGGAGGGCAGCTTGTTGAGGAT
The DNA here is from genome assembly GCA_963790575.1 of Candidatus Dormiibacterota bacterium. Lineage (GTDB taxonomy): Bacteria > Chloroflexota > Dormibacteria > Dormibacterales > Dormibacteraceae > CAVTSA01. The sequence continues at coordinate 122,280 of CAWBPD010000015.1, forward strand.
GTACTCGCGCGGCCGGTGCGAGATCTCGAGGTAGGCACCGCCGTGCGGCGATCCCCGCCCTTCGATCACCTCCTGGTTGATGGAGCGGGCCACCACGTCGCGGGTTGAGAGCTCCATCCGCTCGGGGTCGTACTTCTCCATGAACCGCTCGTGGTCCTTGTTGAAGAGGAGGCCGCCCTCGCCGCGGACCCCCTCGGTGACGAGGATGCCGCGGACGCCGGGAGGCCACACCATCCCGGTGGGGTGGAACTGCACCATCTCGCAGTCCATCAGCAGGGCGCCCGCGTTGAGAGCCATCGCGGAGCCGTCCCCGGTGGACTCCCACGAGTTGGAGGTGACCCGGTAGATCTTTCCCAACCCGCCGGAGGCGAGCAGCACGGCCTTGGCGCGGTAGACGATCAGGGTCCCGTCGTGCCGCCGGTAGGCGATCGCTCCCTGGACGCGACCGTCCTGCACCAGAAGCCGGGAGCAGGTGGTCTCCATGTGGACGGTGACGCCAGGCTGGTGGACCAGGTGGTCCTGGAGCGAGCGGATCAGCTCCAGCCCCGTGCGGTCGCCGATGTGGGCCAGACGGGGGTAGGTGTGGCCTCCGAACGAGCGCTGGTGGATCAGCCCCTCGTGGTTGCGGTCGAAGACGGCGCCCCACCGCTCCAGCTCGAGCACCCGCTCCGGCGCCTCCTTGGCGTGGATCTCCGCCATGCGCCAGTTGTTGAGCAGCTTGCCGCCTTTCATGGTGTCGGAGAAGTGGGTCTTCCAGCTGTCCGGACGCGCGACGTTGGCGAGCGCCGCCGCCATGCCGCCCTCGGCCATCACGGTGTGCGCCTTGCCGAGCAGCGACTTGCAGACCACGAGCACGTTGAGCCCGGCCGCCGAGGCGGCGATGGCGCCCCGCATGCCGGCTCCCCCGGCGCCGATCACCAGGACGTCGGTGTCGACTTCTTCGTAGTTGGTCTGGGGTGTCGCCATGCTGCTGCCCCTCTCTCAGTTCCAGATCCCGTGCGGGATCAGCCAGCCGTGGGCCAGCAGCCGGATGTAGATGTCGACCCCCCAGACCGTGAACATCGAGACCCAGGCCCAGGTCCCGTGCCGCCAGTTGAGGAGCGTGGCCCCCTTCCAGAGCTGGTGCCGGGCACGCATGCAGCTCTGACAGTCGTGGCCCCCGCCTACCCAGTGCCGGAAGGCGTGGCAGCCGAACGTGTAGCCGGAGAGGCAGATCACGTTCACGATCAAAAAGACGTTGCCGAGCCCGAAGTGGAGCGAGCCCGACCAGTCCCAGAGGCTGGCACCGGTGGGGACCCAGACGAAGGCGCGGAAGGTGTCGTACCAGAGCACCACCACCTGCGCCACCGTCACGTACATCACGAACCGGTGCAGGTTGTTCCAGATCCAGAACCGGGTCTCGCCGAAGTACTTCCCGCGCTCCGGCTCGGTGGCGGCGCATGACCGCGGGTGGAACAGGTAGGCGCGGTAGTAGGCCTTGCGGTAGTAGTAGCAAGAGAGCCGGAACAGGAAGGGAATGGGGCCGATCCAGAGCCCGGGCGGGATGTGGAGGGGTCCGATGTTGATGATGTACAGCGGGGAGTTGAACGGGCTCAGGTAGCCCATGAACTGCGCCGGCCTGGTGTCGAGGAGCGAGACCGCGAGCCCGTAGAGACCGAACAGGGTGTAGATGACGAGGACGCTGACGGGATAGAACCAATCCGGGAGCCGCGAGTACGGGTTCTGCAGTCGCTGCCGGACCGGCTGCGCGCGGGCAGCAGGGGTGCTCATCGACACGCCTGCAGTGTAGGTCTCGTGGGAAAACGGCGATGGGGTTGATGACCGGCGGTCATTCGGGGCCTCCCGGCACCAGCGCACGTCCTTCCCCGAGGCCCCGACTGCCGGCACTCAGGGATTGTGGCGTGCTCCCAAGGGCCCGACTGCCGGCACTCGGGGGCTGTGGCGCGCTCCCCAGGGCCCGACTGCCGGCAGTCGGGGGGATGTGATGTGGTCACTTGGGGCCGCCGATGACGAGTTCTCGCACCGCCGCGTACTGCTGCCGGACCTCCGGGGCGGGGTCGGCCTCGTGGCGCTTCACCTCGCCGGTCTCCCATCCCGGCGGTCGCGGGGTGCCGGCCAGCGCCCACGCCGCCTGCCGTGCGGCGCCGTCGGCCACGTACTCACTCGGTGCCGGCACGTCCACCGGCAACCCGAGGACCGCAGGGGCCAGGCGGCGGAGCGCCTCCGAGCGCGCACCACCACCGATGAGGAGGACGCGCCGGACGGCCACCCCCTGAGCGAGCAGGGCGTCGACGCCGTCGGCGAGCCCGCAGAGCAGGCCCTCGACCGCGGCGCGGGCCAGGTGCGACGGCGTCAGGTTGTGCCGGCTCAGCCCGTGCAGGGCTCCATGGGCGTCGGGCAGGTTGGGCGTGCGCTCCCCGTCCAGGTAGGGGACCAGCACCAGGCCGTCCGCCCCCGCCGGAGCCTGCAGGGCCAGCTCGGAGAAGGTGTCCAGGTTGACCCCCACCAGCCGCGCCGCCGAGTCCAGCACACGGGCCGCGTTGAGCGTGCAGGCGAGGGGGAGAAAGGCACCGGTGGCATCGGCGAAACCCGAGACCAGGCCGCTGGCGTCGGCGGTCGGGGTGGGGCTGACCGCGGCCGCGACCCCCGAGGTGCCGACGGAGAGAACCAGGTCGCCCTCGGTCGCCCCCAGGCCCAGGGCGGCGGCGGCGTTGTCACCGGTGCCAGCGCCGATCACGGCGCCCGACCCCGTCTCCCCGGCCTGGGCGGCGGGTGCCACCACCTCCGGCACCTCCGGGCGGCGTCCAAGGGCAAGGTCGAGCAGGTCCGGCCGGTACCGCTCCTCGGCCGGGGACCAGTAGCCCGTCCCGCTGGCGTCACCGCGGTCGGTCACCAGTGGCGCCGCGCCCCCGCCGCGCAGACGCCAGGAGAGCCAGTCGTGAGGCAGGCAGACGCGCTCGGTCCGCGCGGCGCTGTCCGGCTCGTGCTCGGCCAGCCAGCGGAGCTTGGTGATCGTGTACGACGCCAGCGGCACCGAGCCCACCGCTCGCGCCCAACCCCGGGCGCCCTCCGGCAGCTCGCGCACCAGGTCCTCGGCCGCTTTGGCGGAGCGAGTGTCGTTCCAGAGCAGGGCCGGTCGCACCACCCCGCCCTCGCCGTCGAGGCAGACCATCCCATGCTGCTGGGCGCCCACGGCCACCGCGGCCACGTCGTCGAGGCCGCCCGCCTCGGTCAGCGCCTGCCCGAGCGCCGCCCACCAGGCCTCGGGGTCGACCTCGGAGCCGTCGGGGTGTGGCGCCGAGCCCTCACGCACCAGCCGGCCGGTCTCCGCGTCGCGGACCACGACCTTGCAGGACTGGGTCGAGGAGTCGATGCCGCAGACCAGCGTTCTGGCCATGGCTCAGCGCGCCCCGAGCAGATGCTCCAGCGCCAGCTGGTTGAGGTGGATGAACCCGTACCCGTGGCGGCCCGCCGCCTCCGCGTCGAACTCCTCGAAGGCGGACCTGTCCTGCAGCAGCCGCTCGAACGTCTCTCCCGGCGCCAGGGTCGGCTCGCGCAAGGTCTCGGTGCCGGCAGCCGCCAGCGCCTCTTTCACCTCCGGGTCGGCCCGGTAGGCGCGGGCCCGCTCGCGCAGGAGCAGGTAGGTCCGCATGTTCGCCGCCGCCGAGGCCCAGACGCCGTCGAAATCCTCCGTCCGCGAGGGTTTGTAGTCGAAGTGACGGGGGCCGTCGTAGGCGGGAGCGCCCGCGTTCCCGTGCTCCAGCAGGTCGACCAGGAAGAACGCGTTCAGGAGGTCACCGTGGCCGAAGACCAGGTCCTGGTCGAACTTGGCGCCGCGCTGACCGTTGAGGTCGATGTGGAACAGCTTTCCCGCCCAGAGCGCCTGCTGCACGCCGGCAACGAAGTTGAGCCCGGTCAGCTGCTCGTGTCCGACCTCGGGGTTGAGGCCGACCATCTCTTTGTGGTGGAGCCGTTCGATGAAGGCGAGGGCGTGGCCGACGGTGGGGAGGAGGATGTCCCCCCGCGGTTCGTTGGGCTTGGGCTCGATCGCAAACCGCAGGTCGTAGTGCTGGTCCTGGACGTAGGCGGCGAGGGTGTCGATCCCCTCCGCGTAGCGGTCGAGCGCCGCTCGCAGATCCTTCGCCCCGTCGTACTCGGCGCCCTCGCGACCGCCCCAGAAGACGTAGGTGTGCGCCTCCAGCTCCGCCGCCAGGTCGATGTTGCGGGCGATCTTGCGGAGCGCGAAGCGGCGCACCGAGCGGTCGTTGCTGGTGAAGCCGCCGTCTTTGAACACAGGCTGGGTGAACGTGTTGGTGGTCGCCATCGGGACCACCATCCCGGTCTCGTGCAGAGCGTCCTTAAAGCGGGCGATGATGCGGTCCCGCTCCGCCGCCGGCGTGCCGAACGGGATCAGGTCGTCGTCGTGGAAGGTGACACCCCAGGCCCCCAGCTCGGCCAGCCGGTGCACCGTCTCCACCGGGTCCAGGGGTGGACGGACCGCGGCGCCGAAGGGGTCGACGCCCTGCCAGCCCACGGTCCAGAGGCCGAAGCTGAACTTGTCGTCCTTGGTGGGGCTCGGGATCATGGCTTCGCTCCTCAGAGATTGGCGGTGGCCTGGTCGAGCAGGGCCGCGAACTTGCGCCGGGCCTCCTCGCGCCGGGTCGGAATGTGCTCGCCGGGCCAGATCCCGGGCGGTACCTGATAGCCCTTCAGGATCTGGCGGGCGACGGTCTGACGGTGCACCTCGTCGGGTCCGTCGTAGAGCCGGGCGGCGCGGGCGTGGCGGTACATCTCCTCCAGCGGGAGGTCTCCCGAGTACCCAAGAGCGCCGCAGACCTGGATCGCGCGGTCGATCACGTCGTGCAGCACCCGGGCGCCGTAGAACTTGATCAGCCCGATGTCGACGCGAGCCGCGCGGGCCCCCTCCTGGTCGATCCGCCAGGCCGCGTGCAAGGTCATCAGACGCGCCGCCTGCATCTCCGCCGCCGAGTCGGCGATCCAGTTCTGGACCGTCTGCTTGTCCGCCAGCGGGCTCCCGAAGGCCTCCCGCTGCTTGGCCCGCTCGCACATCAGGTCGAAGGCGCGGCGCCCCTGTCCCAGCCAGCGCATGCAGTGATGGATGCGGCCGGGCCCGAGCCGGACCTGGGCGATGGAGAAGCCCTGGCCCCGCTGGCCGATCAGGGCGTCCGCGGGAACCCGCACGTCGTGATAGCGGATCTCGGCGTGGCCCATCCCCCAGCGCTCGTGCTCGCCCGCCATGTGAGGCACGTTCCGCACCAGCTCGACCCCCGGGGTGTCAACCGGGACCAGCAGCATCGACGCCCGTCCGTACGTGGGCGCGTCGGGGTCGGTGATCGCCATCACGATCAGGAAGTCGGCGATCATCCCGTTGGTGGTGAACCATTTGTGGCCGTTGAGCACCCAGTGGTCACCGTCCAGCACCCCGGTGGTCGACATCTGCGTCGGGTCTGCGCCGGCGTGCTCGGGCTCGGTCATGGAGAAGCCGGAGTGCATCTCCCCATCCAGCAGCGGGGTCAGCCAGCGCCGCTTCTGTTCTTCTGAGCCGAAGTGCGCAAGGACCTCTGAGTTGCCGCTGTCGGGGGCGTTGTTGCCGAAGATCAGGGGCGCCCAGGCCGACATCCCGTCGATCTCGTGCATCAGCCCCAGCTTCAGCTGGCCGAATCCCTGCCCGCCCAAAGAGGGTGGCAGGTGCGCCGCCCACAGGCCCTGTCCTTTGACCTCGTCCTGCAGGCCGCGGACGATGCGCATGAAGGTCTCCTGGTCGGTGTCCAGGACCTCCAGCGGGAAGATCTCGCTGCGCACGAAGGCATCCATCCAGCGCAGCTTGGCCTCGAACTCGGGTTCGGTCGAGAAGTCCCAGCTCACGTCGGCTCTCCTTCTGTGAGGAGCCGCGCCGCCTCGTCGAGGAAGGCCACGATGGTCTCGTCACGGCTCTCGTAGGTGGGATCGGGTCGCTTCCCCCGGCGGTGCAGCATCAGGTTGTACCCGAAGATCGCGGCGTACTTGTAGAAGGTAAGGGCGAGCGGCCAGCGGAACTCGGGCGGGTCGACCCCGTACCAGCGGAGCAGATCCGCTTCCTCCACGTCCAGCGAGCCGGCCCCGGGGACCCCGGGCGCCGCACCTCGGTGGGCCTGTCCCACCACCACCATGCAGGCCAGGTCCAGCAGCGGCTGGCCGAGTTCGGCGATCTCCCAGTCGAGCACCGCCACCAGACGCCCGCCGCCGAACAGCATGTTGCCGTAGTGGTAGTCGCCGTGCACCATCACCGGCGGACGCTCCGACGGCGCGGTCCGGTGGAGCAGCGCCCGGACCTCGGCGGTGCGCCCGACCAACTCCTGGGGTGACCGCTCCAGCAGCCACGCCCAGCGGTCGATCTCGCCGGCCAGGGGCACCGGCGTCTCGTCGGCGATGCCGGTGTGGTCCCTCGGCACCGCCTGCAGCCGGCGCAGTTCCTCGATCGCGGAATGCGCGAGGGCCGGGTCATCGTGGCCGGCCGCCGCCTCCACCCGCTCGCCCTCGACGCGGGCCATCAGGCAGTAGGGGCGACCGTCGATGGTGGGTCGCTCGGACATCGCCAGCACCGGGGGAACGGCGATGCCGGCGGCACAGAGCGCCCGCAGCAGCCGGCCCTGGCGGCCGATGTCGGCGGGTCCGGCGGCACGCGTCCCGGGAGGCGGCAGCCGGAGCACGGCCTGCCGGCCCTGGAGATCCACCCAGTAGGTGAAGCCGGAGTGGCCCTCTGGGATCGGACGCACGCCCAGCACGGGCTCCCCCAGCTCCCGGCCCAGGTCGTCCGCGATGCGCTCCAGGACGCTGCCGGCGGCGCCGATCTCGCTCACGACGGCGGCCCCGGGGCTGGGAGATGGGTGGCGTCGGCGATCGACCCCACCACCCGCCGCTCGCCTTGAGCTCGCACCACGCTGACGCTGGTGAAGTAAGGGAGCAGGCGCAGGCCAGGAGACGGCAGCTCGAGGAGCCGGCCCAGGTAGGCCATGATCGCGCCCCCGTGCGACACCATCACCAGGCGGGCGCCGCGATGCTGGGCCACCACTTCATCGATCGCGAGGGCGACGCGGGCCGCGACATCTTCTATCTGTTCGGTGAAACGGATGCCCTGCTCCCAGTCGATGTCGGCCTCCACCAGGCGGCCGTCCAGCTGCACCGGGTGGCCGAGGGCCTCCGCGGTTTGCCGAGCGCGCCGCAGCGGGCTGGCGTAGACGGCGGCCGGCGACAGCGGCCGGAGCCGGTCCGCCAGGGCCGCGGTCTGCCGGTGGCCCAATTCCGAAAGCGGCGGATCGTGGCCGCCGTCCATCCCCTGGTAGCAGTCGGCGTGGCGGACGAGCAGGATCTCGGTCACGCCGGGGACGCCGAGCAGAAACCGCCGCTCGACGTCTCGGATCGCCGCCTCCACCGGGTGCTGAGAAGCCTCCACGACCCCCTTAGCTGTAGCACACGGATGGGCCATGCCACGCCGGCTTCCGAAGCAGAAGCAGGCGGTCCTTTGTAGACTGCTCGGCGTATGCCCCGTCCCCGCATGCGCCTTGCGGGCATTCTGTTCGCGATACTCGTGGCCGCGTTCGTCGCCGGCTGCGGCGCTGGTGGGCCGTCTGGGGGTTCGGTTTCATCGCGGCGACCTCCGACCCCCACCGCGTCCGCCCGGCACAGCCCGACCCCCGGGGCCGTGGCGAGGCGCACGCCGAGCCCCCAGGCGTCGCCGAGCCCCCGACGCAGCCCGACTCCCGCTCCCAACCAGAAGGTCGGTCCACCAGCGGCCACCCAGAGCCTCACCTTCTCGGGTGACGTCAACGGCAGCATGACGGCGCTCGTGACCCAGAGCGCGCAGACGCCGAGCGCCTGCAGCGAGCGTCCGGTCGAGGCGGCGGCCTGGGCTTCCACGCTGTACGGCACCATCAATGGAGGGGTCTACGGCTTCGTGGCCACCGTCAAGCCCTACAACGGGCCCGGGACCTACACCGCCGCGCAGGCCCAGGTGCAGCTGTTCAGCGTCACCGACCAGACCAAGACCTGGGAGTCACTACCCGGAGACGCGGTGACCTTCACCGTCCACAACGACAACCTGACCGGGACGGTGGAGGCGACGCTCACCGATCTCGGCTCCAACCAGGCGACGTTGACCGTGGTGGGCAACTGGAGCTGCGCGCCCTAGTGGGGCGGGGCGTCCCGGGGCAGGGGTAGGGGCAGGGGTGGGGGTCAGACTGTCCGCAGTGGGACGCTACCTCGCGCGTTTTAGGGTTCTGGTGCGGACACTGTGCCCTCACGGCGGCGTTCGGTGGTGCGCCGCCGGGTGGCGAGCAGGAGACCCGCCAGGATGAGGGCGAAGCCCAGCACGTCGGAGATCCCGAACGGCTCGCCCAGGAGCAGGACGCCGAGCACCAGCGCCACCGCCGGGTTGACGTAGATGAAGGTCTGCGTGCGTGCCGGACCGACCTCGGCGATGAGGGCGAAGAAGATGACGAAGGCGATCGCGGTGCAGAAGACGCCGAGCGCGGTGACGGCTCCCAGCGCCTCGAGACTGGGCGGATGCGACGGCCAGGTCCCGACCGCGAAGGGCGACATGATAAGGGCGGTCGCCGTGAGCGAGACCGCGATCACGCCGGTGGCCGGCACGTGGGCGAGCCTGCGGGCCACGATGATCGGACCCGCTGCGTAGCAGATCACCACCACCGCCATCTGCGCCAGCGCCAGCCCGTCGCCACGCAGGTCCCCGAGGCCGAGCAGTGCCGCCACGCCGAGGAAGCCGATCAGGAGGCCTAGCCCGCGGCGCGCGTCCAAGCGGTCCTCGGCCCGGATCAGGAGCAGCATGATGGCGCCGACGAGGGGCACCGCGGCGACCAGGAGCCCGACCAGGGAGCTGGGCAGGCGCTCCTCGGCCACGGTGAGCAGAAGCCAGGGCACCGTGACCTCGACCGCGGTGTAGGGGATCAGCCACCGCCAGGCGCGCAGCACCGGGCCCAATTCCTTGCGAGCGATCGCAATCGGCAGCAACAGCACGGCGCCGATCCCGGTGCGCAGGAGGACGACGGTGACCGGCGAGAAGTCGCGCACCGCCACCTTGATCAGGAGGTACGGGATCCCCCACAGCACGCACATGGCGGCGAACAGCAGCCAGCCACGCCGCGTCATGGCTGCCCGCTCCACCTCATGCCAGGGGCTACCGTATCAAGGCATCCCGTATTTCGTAACGGGACAAAAGTGGGGGCCGTTTCTGCACACTCCGGCCCTACAGCACGCGCGGTAGGCCCGGGGTGCGGAGAAAGGGACGTCTCGGTGTCTCTCAGGCGAGCCAGCGGCCGGCGCGAAACACGTCGGAGTCGGAGACCTCGTCGTAGCCGCGGTAGGCCTGGATGCGGGTGGGGCGGAAGCGGACGAACACCCACTCGGGGCCGATCTCACGAGGATCCCAGCCGGCGGCCTCGCTGAACCCATCCGCGATCTCGGCCGGAGCCTCGCCCACCGGCGTCAACGTCGCCGCCTCGAGGTCGAGGAAGGTAGCGTCCTCGGTCGTGCCCAGGGCGAGGCGGGCGTGTTTGGTGGCATGGAGGTTGCGGGCGGTGCGCGTCGTCCCGACCGTCGTGATGACGATCTCGCCGTCGTGCCACCAGGTGCTGCAGGCGATGAGGTGGGAGTGCCCTTTCGGATCCGCCGTGGAGAGCCATCCGGACTGGGCGGTCTGGAGCAGATGGCGGGTGTCGGCGACGCGCTGGGCGGTCGTTCGTGGCTCGGTCATGGTTCCAGTGTCAGTCTGGAGTGGCTTACGGAACAGGTCCAATTCATCACGACGCGATGGACCAGTTTGGGCAGGCGGGACCTCAGATGCCGTCGAAGGGATTCTCCACCCGCATACCTCCGTAACTTCCGCCGCTCGACAGATCTTCAGAGAGCACGACGGCACATCCGAGCGCTCGCGCCGCTTCGATGATCGCGGCGTCCCAGTACGAGATTCGGTGGGCGTCACTCGTTGCCGCAGCCGCCCGCACCAGGTCGCTGTCGAGTTCGAGAAGGGGAAAACGCAGGAACGACTCCAGCAGGCCTAGAGCCTGGTCATGCGTCAGCCGATCCGGACGGCTGGCACGGGTCGCCTGAACATAGAACTCCTGGAGCACCTGGACGGACAGGCCGAGATCCCGTGCGGCCAGCACCTCGTTGGCGCGCCGGCGTTTTGGACCCTCCTCGGGTGCCGCGGAGACCGCGTACAGGAGGACGCTGGTGTCAACGAACCGCACGTTCGTGGAGAGCCTCTCGGTCCAGCCGGTCCCCGGCGCGGAATTCCTTGACCCTAGCCGCGATCTCCCGCTGCCGGTCCTCAAGCTCGTCGAAATCGCTGCTGCCGGCTCCCGCGAGGGATCGGAGGAAGTCGCCGACCAGGGCGCTCACCGAGGTGCCGCGCTGGGCGGCACTGACTCTGGCCGCCCGATAGACGTCGTCGGTGACCGCCACCGTTATGTTCTTTGTCGCCACAGTACCACAGTATCACAGTTCCACTGTTTAACAGTAGCGGCCAACGCCTTGACGAGTGAACTGCGGCGGCCGCGAGCCGCACAACCGACCGCCTAG
>CAWBPD010000016.1:0-156150 GCA_963790575.1 Candidatus Dormiibacterota bacterium
TTCCGTGCGAAACGGGAGAATTGTGCTGCTACCCCCGGATGGGCAGGTGGTCCGCCAGTGCCTCCAGGTACCGCCGGCCCGACTCCGCCACCGCCGCCTTGGCCCCGCCCGGGATGACGCGGTCCCACCAGGCTCCGTAGATGCGGTCGAACGCCTTCGCCTCGATCGCCGCCAGCAGCCGGCGGACCTGGCCCTCGGGGAGCGGCAGCAGCATGGGGTAGCTGTACATGAAGCTGACCAGGCGCTGGTCGGGCAGCACGGTGAGAATGTCGCCGGTGAGCAGCGCGCCGCGACCGTCCGCCCCGTCCCGCCAGTGCAAGACGGTGCCGCCGGCGAAGTGGCCGCCGCCGCGTATCAGCGTCGGTCCCTGGGGGAGCGCCAGCTCCTCGCCCACCCAGTGCTCGACCACGGGATCCGGTCGCATCACCCACTCCCGGTCGCCCTCGTGGAGGAGGAGGCGGGCGCCGAACGCGTGCGCCCAATCGACCATGTTCGAGTAGTAGTGCGGGTGGGAGATGGCGATCACGTCAATACCACCCAGGGACTCGACCGTGAGCCGGATGGTGGCGTCGAGCAACGGAATGCAGTCCCAGAGCACATTGCCGCGTGGGCCCCGGACGAGCAGTGCGCGCTGACCGATGGCGAAGCCCGGGGTCGACCCGATGCCGACCAGCAGGGGCTGACCTGTGTGGTCCCACTCCAGCACCCGGATGGTGGCGTCGTGGGTGCGGCCGAGCTCACCCGGCGTGGTCCACGCCTGCCCGCTCGCAGGTACCGGTTGACGCGGGTCTTCGCAGATTGGGCACGCGGAAGGGGGCGCCTCCGTGTCCGCGTACTGCGTCCCACAGGCGCGGCAGATCCAGGTCGGCATCGTCACCCCTCCTAGGAAGGCCAGGCCCAGCCGGCCCGGCTCAGGATCTTGCGCAGCTCGGCGTTGCCGGCGGCCACCTCGCCGACCGCGCGCACCATCCTGGCGGCCCACTGCTCGGGCGGGAGGTCGGGGCTCAAGACCAGCCCTCCGCTGCGCAGCTGCAGGCGAAACGTGGCCCCACCGAGAGTGAACTCGACGCGCTGCACGGGCCCGCGACGCAGCAGGCCGGCGCGGGTCACGACGGCACCTGGCAGCCGGCCGGCCACATATTCCGGAAGGCCAGTCGGATCGCCCCGCTCTCCGAGGGGGGAGCGGCAGAAGGCGCAGGCCCCGTCCAACGGCAGGGCGGGGGCGGCGCACACCTCGCAGGCGATCTGGGGCAGGAGGCCGCGTTCGAAGGGCTCGGGATCCGCCATGACCGCCCTACCATAGCCGGGGTCGATGCTCGAGTTCGCGCGGACGGCGGCGGCGATCGCCGGCACCTCGTCGACCTTGGACAAGCGCCGGCTCCTGGCCGACTACTTGCGGCCCCTCCCCGAGCCCGAGCTGCGGCGGGCGGCGGTGTTCCTCACCGGGCAGCCCTATGGCCGCGCCGAACGCCGCTCGCTCAACCTCGGCTGGGCCAGCGTGAGCCGGGTGGTGCAGGCGCTCTCCGGCCGCTCGCCGGAAGCACTGAGCGGCCTCTACCTCGAGCACGGGGATCTCGGCGACTGGGCGGCCGCCGCGCTCGCGGAGCGCACGGGCGAACGGGACCTGCCGCTGACCGAGGTCACGGTCGAGCTGGACGCGATCGGGGCCGCCCCGACAACGGCGGAGCGCGACCGCTTGCTGACCGCGCTCCTGAGCCGCCTTTCCCCCCTGGAGGTGCGGTACCTGGTCAAAGTCCTCACCGGCGAGCTCCGCATCGGGCTCCAGGAGGGACTGGTCGAGGCCGCCCTCGCGGATGCGTTCGGGGTCCCGCTGGAAGGGGTCCGGCGGGTGCACATGGTGACCGGGGACATCGGCGAGACGGCGGTCCAGGCACAGCGAGGCGACCTGAAGACGGCCCAGCTCACCGCGTTCCAGGCCTTCCGCTTCATGCTCGCGTCGCCCGTGGAGACGCCGGAGGAGGCGTTCGCGCGCATGCTCACCCCGCCGCTCTGGACGGAGGAGAAATACGACGGCGTGCGCTGTCAGCTGCATCGCACGGGGGATCGCGCCGAGCTCTTTTCCCGCGATCTGAAGCCGACCAGCCAGACCTTCCCGGAACTGGTGGAGGCGGCGGTCGGGCTCGACCACGATTTGGTGGTGGACGGCGAGGTGCTCGCCTACCGGGGCCGCTCGGTGGCTCCCTTCATGGACCTCCAGCGACGGCTGGGCCGGAAGGTGGTCTCGGCCCGGCTGCGCCGCGAGGTGCCGGTGGTGCTGGTCGCGTTCGATCTGCTGGCTCTGGACGGCAGTCTGCTGCTCGATCTGCCGCTGCGGGAGCGTCGCCGTCGCCTTGAGGAACTGGGGCTGACCTGGCCCTTCCTGCTCGCGCGGGTCGAGGAGGCGCACCAGGTGGGTGACCTGGAGCGCATCTTCGAGGAAACCCGGGAACGAGGAAACGAGGGTCTAATGGTGAAGGACCCGCAGTCGCTCTACCAGCCGGGGCGCCGGGGGATGGCCTGGCTCAAGGTGAAGCGGCCGCTGGCGACGCTCGACTGCGTGGTGACCGCGGTCGAGTGGGGCCACGGGAAGCGTCACGGGGTCCTGAGCGACTACACGTTCGCGGTGCTGGACGAGGAGAGCGGGGAGCTGCGAAACGTGGGGAAGGCCTTCACCGGGCTCACCGACCAGGAGATAGCGGAGATGACCAGGTGGTTCCTCGACCACACGCTCACCGATCACGGCCATACCCGGCTGGTGGAACCGACAGTCGTGGTCGAGGTGGCCTTCGACGCCATCATGCGATCCCCGCGTCATCGCAGCGGCTACGCGCTTCGTTTCCCCCGCATCGCACGGCTGCGCCCCGACAAACCGGTGGCGGAGATCGATACCGTGGGACGGGTGGAGGAGCTGTTCCGCCGTTACTTCGACCGCTACCAACCCCTCGCCGAGGTGGCCGAGGTGGATCCGGACCAGACGCCGGCGTGAACCTCATCTTCATGGGCACCGCGGGCGCCCGCTTCATGGTCTTCAAGCAGATCAACGCCTCCGGCGGGATCTACCTGGAGCACGAGGGGCAGCGGGTGGCGATGGACCCGGGCCCAGGGGCGGTGGTGCAGTACGCGAAGCGCAAGGTGGACCTGACCCGGCTGACCGGCGTGCTGCTCAGCCACAAGCATCTCGACCATTCCACCGACATGAACGTCGTCATCGAGGGGATGACGGACGGCGGGTTCCACCACCGCGGCACCGTGTTCTGTCCCCCCGACGCGCTGGACCCGGACCCGGTCATCTTTCCCTATCTGCGGGGATTCCCGCAAGCCATCGTCGAGCTCGAGCCGCACACCGACTACGATGTCGGCTCGCTGCGCTTCCGCACCAGCCGCAAGCATCCGCACAACTTCCCCGACCGGCCTTCGGTGGACACCTTCGGGTTCGTGTTCGAGCACGGGCTCCTGGGCTGGGTCACCGACACCCGCTACTACGAAGGGATCGAGGAGGAGCACCGGGCGGAGGTGATGATCCTGCACACGGTGATCGAGCACGGACGGGTCGAGCTGCCACACCTGGGGCTTGACGACGCCGAGCGGATCATCACGGCGGTGCGGCCCAAGTTGGCGATCATCACCCACTTCGGCATGGGCGTCTGGCGGCGCCACCCCTGGGAGGTGGCGGCGGACCTGGCGCAGAGCACCGGGGTGGCCGTCAAGGCGGCCCGGGACGGCATGCGCCTTGACGTGGACGCCGTGGTGAGCGAGGACCGCGAGGCGCGCGACGCCGCCGCGGGCTGAGCTCGCTCAGCCCTGGCCAGGCTGGTTGACGTTGACCAGCCAGTGGATCCCGAAACGGTCGACCAGCATCCCGAACGCCTTCGACCATGGCACCTGGGCCAGCGGCATCGTGATCTGAGCGCCCTGTGAAAGCCGGTCCCAGTAGCCCCGGAGCTCTGCCTCGTCCTCACCGCTCACCGAGATCATGATGTTGTCGCCGGGGTGCAGCTCCATCCGGCTCGGGGTATCCGCGGCCATCAACATCATGCCACCCGGTGTCTCCAGGTACGAATGCATGACGAGGTCCTCATCGGCGGGATCCTGCGCCGCCTGGAAGTCTTTGAAGGTGGCGACCGAGAGGTTTCCCCCGAACACCGATCGGTAGAACTCCATCACCTCACGGGTGTTGTCGCGAAAGCTCAGGTACGGGTTCAGAGTCGTCGGCATCCGCTCACCCTATCTCCGGCGCGTCCCTCTCCGCTACCCCGCACGAGGGCCATCTGTCGAGAGATGGTCGGGATTCCGCCCTTCCGGAGGGCCATCTGTCGAGAGATGGTCGCGGCGGGCGAGGCGGGCCGACGGGTGCGGAGGTCAGGCGGGAGGCGGCGGCGGCGACTCGATCATGCCGTCGATGAGTCCGTACTCGATCGCCTCCTGCGGCGACAGGAAGTAGTCGCGGTCGGTGTCGCGCTCGATCCGCTCCAGGGGCTGGCCGGTGTGCTCCGAGATGAGGCGGTTCAACTCCTCCTTGACCCGCTGGATCTCCTTGGCGTGGATCGCGAGGTCGCTGGCCTGACCCGAGATGCCCTCGCCGCCGATCAGCGGCTGGTGCATGTGGATCCGCGCGTTGGGAAGCGCGTAGCGGCGACCCTTCTCACCCGCCATCAGCAGGACGGTGCCGAAGCTGGCCGCCTGGCCCACCGCGACCGTGGAGACCGGCGCCGAGACGAACTGCATGGTGTCGTAGATGGCAAATCCCGACGACACCGACCCGCCTGGCGAGTTGATGTACATCTGGATCTCCTTGTCGGGGTCCTCGGCCGCGAGGAAGATGAGCTGGGCCACGATCAGGTTCGCGACCACGTCGTCGATCGGGCGGCCCACGATGATGATGCGGTCGCGAAGCAGCCGCGAGTAGATGTCGAACGCGCGCTCCTCGCCGCGTCCCTCGTTCTCGATGACGGTAGGGACCACCATGGCCGGAGAGGCTACCAGGCGAAATAGGCCGCCCCGGCACCTGGCGACACTCGCCGAGCGCCGGCACTCGGGGGCTCCGTGGGGCGTCGACAACCCCAAGTGCCGGCATTCGGGTTGAGCGTCAGTCTTCGTCGAAAGGCCAGAACGGCCTGATCTCGACCGTCCCGAACTTCGCCACCGGGTGCTTCGACGCCACCTCGATCGCCTCGTCCAGGTCCGCGCACTCGATCACATCGAAGCCGGCGAACTCCTCCTTGGCTTCCGCGAACGGCCCGTCCGTGACCGTGAGCTCGCCCTCACGGATGCTGACCGACGTGCTGGCGGTGCGCGGACGGAGCCGCGAGCCCATGATGTTCACACCCCGGCGCACCGTCTCCTCTACCCAGGGTTCCGGGTTGCCCTCCTCCGGGGAGACCTCGATCGACGGGTCAGGGCAGATCAGCAGCAAGTACTTCATCGGTTCCTCCTGGCTTACAAACCGGGCGCAACGCGTCGGTTGCCCGTGTGTGGCGACATCGACACCGACGGATGGCCGGTGGCGACGACATCAAAGCGCTCCCACATGCCGCGGTCGGGATGCCCGGGGTCGAGGGAGGCGACGTGGTACGACCCGAGGGCCTTCACGGTGAATGAGAAGTTGGCGGCTTCGCCCGCCGGCTGGCCGGCCGCGGCATCGGGCGAGGCGGCGCCCAAGAAGGCGGGGACCGTGGATCCAGCACCGGAGACGATAGCGCAGGAGTGCGGCGTCGACGCTTGATTGTCGCAGAAGACGTCCACTCTCCAGCCCCGAGGCACGCGCACCGTCATCTGTCCACTGGAGTATCCGTTGAAGCTGGACTCGGTGATGAGGAGGTTCAGCTGAACGGTATGAGCCGCCGGGTCGATGTTGCCGAGCGGAGACGACGGTGCCGCGGCTCCCCCTCCGCAGGCAGCGATGGTCAGGGCCGCCGCCGCCGCCAGCCCTGCGATCATCAGCCGCAGCATCAGGTCCAACCGGAGCCGGTTCATTGCAGTTCCTCCTTGCCTTGCAGGCCCGGTGGGGGCCTTCTCGCAGGGGACGTCGGAGCCGGGGGCTGCTCTTCGACATTCCTCGCACAATGGCCGCATGCGGGCAGACACCACTCCCGAGGGACTCGTCCGTGAGCTGGCGCCACAGGTCCTGGGCGCGCTGGTCCGCCGCTACGGCCACTTCGACGAAAGCGAGGACGCGGTGCAGGAGGCCCTGCTCGCGGCCTCCGTTCAGTGGCCGGAACAGGGCGTGCCCGCCAACCCGCGGGCGTGGCTGATCCGGGTCGCGTCACGGCGCCTTACCGACCAGCTTCGAGCGGACGCCGCCCGCCACCGGCGTGAGACCACAGTCGCAGCGTTGGAGCCGCCTGATGAGCAGGTGACGCCCGGCGCCGACGAGGATTCTTCGCCGAGCCGGGACGACAGCTTGAAGCTTCTCTTCATGTGCTGCCATCCCGCGCTCTCTCCGGTCTCGCAGTTGGCACTCACCCTGAGGGCCGTCGGTGGCCTGAGCACCTCCGAGCTGGCGAGCGCCTATCTGGTCCCGGAAGCCACCATGGCGCAGCGCATAAGCCGGGCCAAGCAGCGGATCAAGGCGACCGGCATCCACTTCAAGATGCCGAACCAGTCGCAGTGGGAAGCGCGGCTCCGGGTGGTGCTCCACGTGCTCTACCTGATCTTCAACGAGGGCTACCTCGCCACCTCCGGACCCGATCTGCAGCGCACCGATCTCACCGCCGAAGCGGTGCGGTTGACGCGCGGCCTGCACCGCCTGTTGCCGGACGATGCCGAGGTGGCCGGGCTCCTGGCCCTGATGTTGCTGACCGATGCCCGGCGCCCGGCGCGCTCATCCCCGGACGGTGCGCTGGTGCCCCTCGCCGAGCAGGACCGGAGCCGGTGGGACCGCGGCGCCATCGAGGAAGGCGTGGCGTTGATCACGAAGACCCTGGGCATAGGCAGGCCCGGCCCCTACCAAGTGCAGGCGGCGATCGCCGCGCTCCACGACGAGGCGACCGACAGTGCCGGGACCGACTGGCCTCAGATCCTGGAGCTGTATCGCGTGCTGGAGGAGTCCTCACGCAACCCGATGGTCAAGCTCAACCAGGCGGTGGCGGTGGCCATGGTGCAGGGCCCGCAGGCGGCCCTCGACCTGCTCGCCGCCCTCGAGTCCGATCCGCGGCTGGCAGACCACCACCGCCTCACCGCGGTGCGGGCACACGTGCTGGAGATGGCCGGCGAGCGCGACGCCGCGCGAGCGCAGTACGAGGCGGCAGCGCGTGGTACCCAAAGCCTCCCCGAGCGCCGCTATCTGGAGGACCGCGCCACCCGACTGGCCGGCTAACCCCCGCAGGCGGCCTACTCGCCGGCGAACTCGGGGGCGGGCTCCGCGGTCGGGCCTTCGATCCAGTAGGCCCCTGAGCGCGCGAACTCCTTCTTCCACACCGGCACCGACTCCTTCAGTCGATCGATGCCGCGCCAGCAGGCCTCGATGGCGGCGGCCCGGTGCGGCGCCGAGACGCTGATCACGACCGACGCGTCACCGATCTCCAGCCGGCCGGTGCGGTGCGCCATCGCGACCCGGATGCCGGGCCAGCGCTCGGCCAGCTCGCGGGCCAGGGCCGCCATCATCTTCACCGCCATCCCCTCGTAGGCTTCGTACTGAAGGTGGGTGGTCGGCTCGCCACGCGAGTTGTCGCGCACGATGCCGGTGAAGGTACAGATGGCCCCCGCGCCGGGGCAGGTGACGGCGGCTTCGAGGGCCCTCGCGTCCAGCGGCTCCGACCCCACCCGGAACAGCATCCCGGGCGGCTCCGGGCCCTCGGCTCCACCGCTGACCGGAGGTATGAACGCCACCTCGTCGCCGTCGTGCACGGCGTCCGACCACTGGGCCAGCTCCTCGTTGCGCGCGGCGCGCAGCAGGGTGACGCCTTCGGGCAAAGCCGGGTGCCGCGCACGCAGCGCTGCGTAGACGTCATGGACCGTGGCCGCGCCCTCGACCGCCTCTTGGTCCGTCCCCGCCAGCTCACGAAGACGGGCGAACAATCGAACTCTGACCGGCATATGGCCCGACTCTAAACCCATTTCTGCTGCCGTCGGAGAGCAACCAGGGATCGTGCAGCAGAAATGGGTTTACCCGGCGTCGCCTCCCTCGTCGAACGCCTGGATGCTGTTGTCGAACATCGCTTTCAGCTTGCGAGCGCCGGCCTCATACTCCGCCGGGTCCGACCAGGAACTCCGCGGGTCGAGCAGCCGGCCGTCGACCCCTGGCACCGACCGCGGGACCTGGAAGCCGAAGACCGGATCCGTGCTCGTCTCCACCTCCGCCAGCCGGCCCTCGACGATCGCGGAGACGATGGCCCGCGTTTCCTCGAGCCCGATCCGCTCTCCGGTGCCGTACCCGCCGCCCACCAGCCCGGTGTTGAGCATCCACACCGTGGCCCCGTGCCGCTTCACGCGGTCGGTCAGCATCTCGGCGTACTCGCTCGGGTGCAGCACCAAGAAGGGTGCCGCGAAGCAAGTGCTGAAGGTCGGCTCCGGACCGCTCATGCCGCGCTCGGTGCCGGCCACCTTGGACGTGTACCCGGACAGGAAGAAGAAGCGGATCTGCTCCTCGGAGTCGAGACGCGCCACCGGCGGCAGCACCCCGAACAGGTCGTAGGAGAGAAAGATGACGTTGCGGGGATGAGTCCCGCGGCCCGAAGGCTCGACGCCCTCAATCGCTTCCAGCGGGTACGCCGAGCGGGTGTTCTCGGTCTTCGACTGGTCGCTGTAGTCGGGCACGCGGGTCGCCGCATCGAAGGGCACGTTCTCGAGCACGGTCGCGAAGCGGTTGGTGGCGCCCCAGATCTCGGGCTCCCCCTGAGGCGAGAGGTCGATGGTCTTGGCATAGCACCCGCCCTCGAAGTTGAAGACGCCACCGTCCGACCACCCGTGCTCGTCGTCGCCGATCAGATGCCGTGCGGGATCCGCCGAGAGCGTTGTCTTACCCGTCCCCGAGAGGCCGAAGAAAAGGGCGGTGTCCCCATCGTCGCCCACGTTGGCCGAGCAGTGCATGGGCAGTGCCCGCCGCTCGGGCAGCAGGTAGTTCAGCGCCGTGAAGATGCTCTTTTTGATCTCACCCGCGTACTCCGTGCCCCCGATCAGGACGATCCGGCGGCCGAGGTCGATGGCCACGAACATGTTGGTTCGCGTTCCGTCCTGGTCCGGATCGCTGTGCACGCCGGGCAGGGAGAGGACGATGAAGTCGGGCTCGAAGTCCCCCAGTTCCACTGGGGATGGATTCCGGAACAGATGGCGCACGAAGAGGTTGTGCCAGGCGTAGGCGGTCACCGCGCGTACTCGCAGGCGGTAGTCGGGGTCGGCGCAGGCCACCACGTCCTGGACGTAGACGGGGTTGCTCTCGACGTAGGCTCTCGCCTTGTCGAGCAGCCGCTCGAAGTGGTCTGGCGACAGCCGCTTGTTGTTCGGGTGCCACCAGATCCGCTCCTCGGACTCCGGACGCACCACGAAGAACTTGTCACGCGGCGAGCGCCCGGTGTACTTCCCGGTGTCGGCGGACAGTGCCCCTGTCGACATCAGGCTCGCTTCACCGTTGCGGACCGCTTCCTCGACCAGTACGGGAGCGGACAGATTGTGGTGCACGTGCTTCGCGTCAGTGATCCCCAGCGAGCCCAACAGAGGCTTGTCTCGCAACTGCATTACGTGTTGATTCTATGCCCCTTCCAAGATCAAACCCTGACTGACCGACGGTCACTCTCTGGGATACCGGGACCCCGTGCTGGGATACAGGCGTTCAACGAACGAACGAGCCGGTGCTCAGCCGGACGCGCGACGGTCGGTCTGGCGGGTGCCCTCAGGCGACCGGACGCCGTGCCCGCCGGCGCTGCCGGCCGGCCACGTAATCGACAAGGACGTACTCGCCCAGACGCTCCGGCGAGACAAAAAACGCCCGCCCCCGGTTGATCCGGGTCACCTGGTTGATGAAGTCCGCGAGGTAGGCGCCGCGCTCGAGCATGAAGGTGTTGATGACGATGCGGTCCTTGGTACACCGCTGCACCTCTTGCAGGGTCTGTTGGATGGTGCGGAACGTCGGCGGGTAGGCGAAGAAGACCTGGCCCCCCTCGAGATGGGCGGTCGGCTCGCCGTCGGTGACCATCACGATCTGCTTGTTGCCGCGGTGCCGGCGCAGGAGCGAGCGGGCGAGCTGAAACCCGTGCTGCATGTTGGTGCCGTACACGTAGTCGTTGAGGGAGATCGACGGCAGCGACTGCGGACGCAGCTCGACCGCATGATTGGAGAACCCGACCACGTAGAGGTTGTCGCGCGGGAACTGGCTCCGGATCAGCGAATCGAGCGCGATCGCCACCTTCTTGGCGGCCAGGAAGCAGCCGCGCAGAAACATGGAACGGCTCATGTCGATCATGAGGACGGTCGAGGCCTGGGTGGTGTGCTCGGTCTGATCGATGACGAAGTCCTGGGGTTGGATCCGCAGCGGAACCCCTGGCCCCTCGCGCAGCAGCGCCTCGAACAGCGTGTCTTTCAGGTTGAGCAGGAACGGGTCGCCGTACTCATACGGCTTCTGCTCGTCCGACGCGTCGACGCCGAGGCCGGCCCCCGCCATGCGGTGCTGGCCGACCCGCGATTTGCGCAGCTGCTCGAAGATGTCACGCAGCGCGCCCTGGCCGATGCGCCGCAGACCGCGCGGCGTGAGCTGGAGGCGGTTGCCGCGCCGCTCCACGAAGCCGGCCTGTTCCAGCACCTGGGTCACCTGACCCAGCCGGTCCAGGTCTTGCCGCGCCTCCGGGCCCAGCGCCGTCTCCAGGAGCCCGGCGTCGACGTCGCCGAGGCGGAAGCTGCCACGCTCGAGCTGGGCTTCGAGCCGGTCCAGGTCCTGCAGGCGGTCCATCAGCCCCATCGCCTGCTGGAGGTCCAGGGGCTCGTCGCCGAAGAAGGGGTAGCGCTCGCTGAGCTCGCTCGGCGGCATCAGCTGCTGCATGTGCGCCGAGAGCTTGGCCAGCTCCATCCGCAGATCCGGGTCACCCAACAGCTGTTCCATCAGGTCGCGGAGCTCCTGGCGGGCCTGTGGGCTCAAGGAGTCGAGGAGGGACTGCATCTGAGCCATCTGGTGCTGCAGGTGCTCCAGCAGCTGGTCGAGATCGTCGATGTTGGGCGGGAAGTACTGGCCGAACCGCTCCTTGAAGGATTCGAAGTCCGGGCGTTCGCCCCGGGAGCGCTGTTCCATCATCTCGTTCAGCGCCCGCAGCATCTCCTTGGTCTCCGAGAGGTCCTGCGACGTGACCTGGCCGAGCGTCTGCTTCATGCCCTGGAACATCTGCTGCGTGATCTGCTGCCGGAGCTGCTGCAGAAGCTCCTCGAACTTCTCCCGCGCACCCTCGTCCATGAAGTCGTAGTCGCGAAGGGCCTGCATCCGGCCGCCCAGATCGTCTGGCATGCGGTCCAGCTCGTCCTGCCGCTGCCGTGCCATCCGCTCCAGGAGCCGCTTGGAGTCGAGAGGGGCGTTCTCCACCTTGCGGTCGATCCCGGACCGCTCCTGGTCGACGATGTCCTGCAGCTTGCGGCGGAGGTCGTCGACGGTGGTGTCGAGGTTGTAGCGGCCGAGTTCCCGCTCCCGACGGTCGCGCAGGCGCTGCATCAGGTCCTCGAGTCCCGGCATCTGGTCGTTGCCCCAGCGGAGCAGGCGCTGGAGAGCGGCACGCAGGTCGCCGTAGCTCATGAAGTCGTCCGAGAGCGCGTCGAGGACCTCACCGGGGTCGAGGTCGTCGAGACGCTGGGTGCCGTCCCAGCGGGAGTAGCGGAACTCGGCTGCGGCCATGTCGTGATGCTACGAGCGCGTGGCGAAGGTGCCCTACCCTCTTCATATGGGTGGCGGGCGTAAGACCCGCTGGTGCACCAACGGGGGTCAAAAGCGCGGAATAGGGCCCGCTGGTGCACCATCGGGTGGTACCGGGCGCGCGTCAGGCCTGCAGCGCGAGGGCCAGGGGCAGCACGGCGGGAGCCCCGGCGAGGCGCAGCAGGCGAGCGCAGATGGTCATCGTCCAACCGGTGTCGATCAGGTCGTCGACCAGCAGGATCGGTCCCGCCGCGGCCGGGACCGCAGCCTCCAGCTCCGGCCCGAGCGCGAAGGCGCGGTAGGTCTGGCGTACGCGCTGCGCCGAGTTGACCGCGCGCGGCGCGTGGGATCCGGCGTCGGTGCGCTCGATGCGGCCGAGTAGCGGGAGCCGGCCGGCACGGGCGATGCCCTCACCCAACGACCCCACCAGCAGCGGCCGGCCCTGTGACGCGATGGTAACCACCGCCACCGGCCTCGTCACCTCGCCCGGCCCGGCCGACCAGGGCTCAGACGAGCGTGCCCAATCGCCGAGGACCGCGACCACCGCCTGGAGCACCCCCTCGGGGACGGGCGCGTCGGCGTCGCCCACGGCGAGCAGCTCGCGCAGTCGCAGACCCCAGCCGATGTCGGTCAGCCGGCCCAGAGCCCGTCCCACCCGGGCCGACTCGCCTTCCGGTATCCGGCCCTTGAGGGAAATGCCGACCGCCTCCAGTCCGCTCGGCCACAGCTTGCGCGGCTCGACCTCGACCCCCACGCGTCCAACCGCCGTCTCCGCGGCCCGGAGCGAGGCTTCCGTGACCTCGATGCTGCGGTGCTCTCCGGTGCAGTTGTCGCAGCGTCCGCAAGGCGCGGCCTCAGGATCGTCGAGCTGGCGGCGCAGGAACTCCATCCGGCAGCCGGCGGTGGCGGCGTACTCGCGCATCGCCTGCTGCTCCGCCCGCCGGGCCTCGGCCACGCGCCGGTAGCGCTCGGTGTCGTATCTCCACGGCTCTCCCGTGGCCAGCCAGCCTCCGCGCTCACGCCGCACCGCACCGTCGACGTCGAGCACCTTGAGCATGGTCTCCAACCGGGTCCGTCGAACGTCGACCCGGGCCTCGAGAGCGGCCGTCGAGAGCGGGCGGCCGGAGCCCGCCAGCACCTCCAGGGTCTGCCGCACCCGCGCTTCCTCGGGAAAGGCGACGCTCTGGAAGTAGCGCCAGATCGCCTCGTCCTCGCGCCCCGGCAGGAGCAAGACTTCGGCCCGGTCGACGGCGCGGCCGGCCCGCCCGACCTGTTGGTAGTAGGCGATCGGACTCTGCGGCGACCCAAGATGGACGACGAAGCCGAGATCCCGCTTGTCGAAGCCCATCCCGAGCGCTGAGGTGGCGACCAGAGCCTTGACCCGGTTCGCGAGCAGGTCCGCCTCCGCCTGGCGCCGCTCCTGGTCCTCGGTGCGCCCCGAGTAGGCGGCGACCCGATGGCCACGCCCGCGCAGGAAGGCGGCGACCTCCTCGGTGGCGGCCACCGTAAGGGTGTAGATGATTCCGGACCCCGGCAGCTCGTCCAGGTGGTCGGCCAGCCAGGCCAGGCGCCGTGCCGAATCGCCAAGCTCGAGCACCCCGAGGCGCAGGCTCTCGCGGTCCAGCGGGCCGCGCAGCACCAGCGGTTTCCGCCCCGTACCGGCGGACCCGGCGGCGGGGCCGGTCCCCAACTCCTCGGCGACATCGGCGGCCACCCTGGCGTTCGCGGTCGCGGTGGTGCCGAGCACCGGCGTCCCCGGGGGAAGGTCCCGCAGCAGGGTCCGGATACGCCGGTAGTCGGGGCGGAAGTCGTGGCCCCAGTCAGAAATGCAGTGGGCTTCGTCGACGACCAGCAGACCGGTCCGGGCCGCTAGCTCGGGGAGGATGCGGTCGCGGAAGTCCGGGTTGTTGAGGCGCTCGGGGCTGACCAGCAGCACGTCGACGCGTCCGGCCAGCACGTCCTGCTCGACGTCGTGCCACTCTTCCACGTTGGACGAGTTGACGGTCCGGGCGATGATGCCCGCGCGTTCGGCGGCCTCGATCTGGTTCCGCATCAGCGCCAGCAGCGGCGAGACCAGCACGGTGGCGCCCGCGCCGCGACGTCGCAGCAGCCCGGTGGCGACGAAGTAGACCGCGGACTTGCCCCATCCGGTGCGCTCGACCACCAGCGTGCGGCGCCGCTCCAGCACCAGCGCCGCGATCGCCCGCCACTGGTCGTCGCGGAGGCGGGCGGAGTCCCCGGCGAGCCGGCGCAGGATCTCCTCTGCCTCCGCCCGCACGCCGGGGGTGCCGGTCAGCTCGGCTTCAGCCATGTCAGTGCCGGCAGGAACCTGAGGAACTCCTGGAGCGCACTGGGTATGTGCCGGCGGCGCAGGAGCACGTACCCCCACTCGCGACGGATCGGGAAACCCTCCACGTCGACCACCACGAGGCTATGTGCGGAGCGCTCCAGCGTGACCGCATGGCGGGAGAGGACCGCCACCCCGAGTCCGCCCTCGACCGCGTGCTTGATGGCGCCGTTGCTGCCCAGCTCCATCCCCACCTGGAGCTCGACGCCCTCGCGCCGCGCCAGCTCCTCGACACACTGACGCGTCCCCGAGGCAGGCTCCCGCATCAGGAACGACTCCCCGGCGAAGTCCGGCAGGCGCAGGCCCCGGCGGCATGAGAGGGGGTGGCCGGCCGGGACCACCAGGACCAGCTCGTCGTCCATCAGGGGCTGGAACTCGAGCTCCGGATCGAGCACCGGGGGCGCCATCACGGCAACGTCCAGGTCGTCCCCCAACAGCTTCGCCTGCAGCGCCTCACGGCTGCCGATCTCGAGTGCGATGGCGACGCCGGGGTACTGCTTCTTGAACGCTCCCAGCGCCATCGGCAGGACGTCGATGCCGACGGTCGTGGAGCCGCCCACGCGCAGGGTGCCTCGCTCCAGGCCGTGCAGCTGATCGATGGCGAGCGCCGCCTCGTCGAGGAGGTTCAGCATCTGCCGCGCGTAGTCGTAGACCACTCGCCCCGCCTCGGTCACCACCACGCGCTTGCCGAGGCGGTCGAGCAGGACCACGTCGAGCGCCTCCTCGAGCTCCTTCACCTGGTACGACACCGACGACTGCCGGAGATGCAGCTCGACCGCGGCGGCGGAAAACGAGAGGCGGTCGACCACGGCGCGGAACGTGCGCAGTTGGTGCAACGTGACGGCGCGGTCGAGATCGGGGCGAGGCATCGGCGACAGTCACCTTATCGGACCTCACGAGGCTCGGGGACACGGGGTGTTAAGCCATCCCGACCGGCCGTTGGTGGACCAGTGCCCAGTCTGCGCCCTCAGAGTGGGCCGTTGGTGCACCAACGGGTGTCTCTGCGCGCTCGGAATGGGCGGTTGGTGCACCAACGCGCGTCCGAGGGGGCGGCGTGTTAAGGATCCTGCGCGAGCCGGAGGCGGTTGGGATGATGACCCCATGGCTTCCCCCACCCCCGCCGGCGCACCCCGGCCCGACCTGCGCATCATCCCCTCGCCCCGGCGGCGGCGCTCCTCCTCCGCCCGTCTGATCGGCAACGTGGTCGAGGTGCGGGTGCCCGCGCTGATGCCGGCCGCCGAGCAGCGGCGGGTGGCGGAGCAGCTGCGCGAGCGCATCCTCCGCTCCATCCAGCGTGTCCGCCGCGCGCCCGATCTGGAACGCCGCGCGCAGGAGCTGAACCGGCTGCTGTTCGGCGGGAGGCTGCGCTGGCAGGCGATCGGCTTCGCCGAGCAGGAGTCTCGCTGGGGATCGTGCACACCCGGCTCGGGCACGATCCGGATCGCTCGGCGCGCCGCCGGCCTGCCGCCCTGGGTGCTCGACTATCTCCTGGTGCACGAGCTGGCCCACCTGGTAGAGGCCAACCATGGTCCCCGGTTCTGGGCGCTGGTCGAGCGCTATCCGCTCACCGAACGTGCGCGCGGGTACCTGATGGCGGTCGACCACGGGGCCGGCATCCAGCGCGACGCCGGTGATGACCTCGGCGAGGCCCCCGGTGACGGGGAACAAGACGACGACCGTGCGATCGCGGCCCGGGGCTGAGCAGGACGCTCAGCGTCCGCTGCCAAGGCGGGCCGCGAGCCGTTTGGGGGCGGTCAGGCAGTAGGACCCATCGATCAGGTCGCGGACCTCGTCCCAGTCGGTGCCGGCGCCGAGCCGCAGTCCCACCCAACCCTTGGGGCCGAAGTAGGGTGGGACGAAGAAGCGCTCCGGGTCACTCTCACAGAAGACGTCACGCATCCCCACCGGCACCTTGACGATGATCGACCCGTGGTCGGGCGGCGCGACCGCGAACACTCGCTCCCGGACCCGGTAGGTGACCTGACCCCAGGTCTCGCGCTCGCCCGTCTCCGGGAGCCTCAGGGCGAGGTCCCGCACCCGGCGCTCCTCCGAGCTGTCCACGTGCTGGGTCACCGCGGCGCCGCCGTCGCGAAGGCCGCCATGGACGGGAACGTCCACCCCGGTTCCACGGCTTCCGGAGGCGGCGGCGTGGCGCCCCAACCCGGCTTCTGGTACCGCCGGTCGATCCAGACCGTGGGCAGCCCCGCGCGCTGAGCGGGGAGGTGATCGTGGAACAGGCTCTGGGCCACGTGCAGCAGCCGGTCGGGGGGGATTCCGAGCCGCTCCCGTGCCGCGTGGAGGGCCTCGAAGTTGCGCTCCGAAGGCTTGTAGGCTCCAGCGTCCTCGGCCGTCACCACCGCCGCGAACTCGACCCCGAGCCGTCGCGCGCTGCCGGCGAACGAGGCGCGGTCGACGTTGGAGAGGATCAGCAGCCGGTACCTCCCGCTCAGCTCGCGGAGGGCGTCACGCGAGTCCGGAAAGGCCGGCCAGTCGGGGACCGAGCGGCCGAGTCGCGCGGCGTCTTCGTCGGTCACCTCGGCGCCCAGCTCCCGCCCCATCCCTCGCATGCTGCGAGCCAGGATCTCGGGGTACGGGACCTCCGGATGCTCCAGCTCCTCCCGGGCCTCGTGGACGGAATACGCGACCAGCAAGCCGTCGGGGTCGAGGTGCAGCCCGCGCAGCCGTGCCCATGGTCGCAGCTCGGCCAGGATGCCGGCCTCCCAATCGATCAGCGTGCCGTAGCAGTCGAAGCTGAGCGCGGTGAAGTCCTGCAGGTCCATCAGGGAGAACCGTAACGCCACATCAGTTGCCGGGTCAGGAGGGACGCTCGCCGGTGAGTTGCAGGAGCCGGCCCCAGGCGGATGAGCGCGCCGAGACCGATTCGTTCGCCACCGGTATCAACTTCGGGCCCAGGTAGGGCGTGGTTCTGCCGGCACCACGCTGCCCCCGGATCAACGTCAAGCGGGCGTGCGGGCGGTGCAATGCCCTCCCGGTAGCGCGGTCATGGCAAGGGGATAACGCGCACGCGGCCCTACTTAGACTGAGCCGCATGATCCGCCTCCGGGGCGCGCGCGTCCTGATCACCGGTGCCTCGAGCGGAATCGGCGCTGCCACCGCGCTCGCGTTCGCACATCGGCACGCGCGGCTGGCCCTGTGCGCGCGGCGGGTCGACCGGCTGGAGTCCGTGGCCGAGCAGTGCTACCACCTGGGCGCGCAGGAGGTGATCGTGCGGCAGGCCGACGTGGGGCTGCCGGACGAGGCCAGGGCCTTCGTCGCGGACGCGCTGCGGCAGATGGGACGCATCGACGTGCTGGTCAACAACGCCGGAGTCGGCTGGCACGGTCCGCTGGTGAAGATGCCGGACCGGAAGATCTGGGAACTGGTGCAGACCAACCTGCTGGGCTATGTCTGGGTGACGCAGGCGGCGATGCCGGCGATGGTGCAGGCGCAGGGTGGCGTGATCGTCAACGTGGGCTCGGTGGTCGGCTTCCGCCCGGTCCCCTACGCGGCCGTCTACTCCGCCACCAAGCACGCCGTCGCGGGTTTCTCCCACGCACTGAGGGGTGAGTTGAGCGGGACCGGGGTGAAGGTCGCGACGGTGAACCCGGGGACCACCATCACCGCCTTTGAGGGACGGCGCCAGGGCGGCCGTTTCACGCGGACGCCCGACCGGGTGGCGAAGATGGTGGTGGGGGCGGTCCGGTGGCCGCGACGCGACATCATCCCCTTCCCCTATCGGCTGGTGGCGCTGGCCGAGCCGTTCCTCGGGGGTCTCCTGGACCACGCGGCGGGCGAGCTGGAGCGCCGCCAGGACTACCAGCTCCCCGAACCTATCCCGCCGGTCCCGGAGGCCGATCGGCGGCAGGAGCCCCCCGCCGGCGAGCCTCCTCCAGAAGCTCGCTGAGCCGCCTCGCGTTGGTCACGGACCAGTTCGAGAAGTTGTTGTTCATGATCGCGTGGACCTCGTCCACCTGGTCTTCGACGGCCCGTATCCGAGGGACCCACTCCCCCAACTCCGAGTCCGTGTAGTTGTGCTGGAAGCGAACTGAGGGGGGCGCGCCCCGGCGGTTCCAGGTGTGATGGTTGCGGCCGTGGAACCGCACCACCGCCAGGCGCTGCGACGTCGCCTCCAGGACCGGCGGCAGCGCGGTGTCGAACCCCTGCGGCGTGTCCACCGCTACGTACGGAATGTCGTGCGCGCGGAGGAAGCCGAGCGTTCCCCGCTGGTGCCGCTCGTCCAGCCACATCCGCTTGCGGAACTCGACCGCGATCGGGATCGGGAACATGCGCTCCTGGCACTCCTCGATATAAGCGAGTGAGCGCGTACCAGGCAGGAACCAGGGTGGGAACTGAAAGAAGACGGCGCCCAGCCGGCCCGCCGCGCGAAGGGGTTCCAGAGCGTCGGGTGCACCAACGCGCGTCCGAGGGGGCGGCGTGTTAAGGATCCTGCGCGAGCCGGAGGCGGTTGGGATGATGACCCCATGGCTTCCCCCACCCCCGCCGGCGCACCCCGGCCCGACCTGCGCATCATCCCCTCGCCCCGGCGGCGGCGCTCCTCCTCCGCCCGTCTGATCGGCAACGTGGTCGAGGTGCGGGTGCCCGCGCTGATGCCGGCCGCCGAGCAGCGGCGGGTGGCGGAGCAGCTGCGCGAGCGCATCCTCCGCTCCATCCAGCGGGTCCGCCGCGCGCCCGATCTGGAACGCCGCGCGCAGGAGCTGAACCGGCTGCTGTTCGGCGGGAGGCTGCGCTGGCAGGCGATCGGCTTCGCCGAGCAGGAGTCTCGCTGGGGATCGTGCACACCCGGCTCGGGCACGATCCGGATCGCTCGGCGCGCCGCCGGCCTGCCGCCCTGGGTGCTCGACTATCTCCTGGTGCACGAGCTGGCCCACCTGGTAGAGGCCAACCATGGTCCCCGGTTCTGGGCGCTGGTCGAGCGCTATCCGCTCACCGAACGTGCGCGCGGGTACCTGATGGCGGTCGACCACGGGGCCGGCATCCAGCGCGACGCCGGTGATGACCTCGGCGAGGCCCCCGGTGACGGGGAACAAGACGACGACCGTGCGATCGCGGCCCGGGGCTGAGCAGGACGCTCAGCGTCCGCTGCCAAGGCGGGCCGCGAGCCGTTTGGGGGCGGTCAGGCAGTAGGACCCCTCGATCAGGTCGCGGACCTCGTCCCAGTCGGTGCCGGCGCCGAGCCGCAGTCCCACCCAACCCTTGGGGCCGAAGTAGGGTGGGACGAAGAAGCGCTCCGGATCACTCTCACAGAAGACGTCACGCATCCCCACCGGCACCTTGACGATGATCGACCCGTGGTCGGGCGGCGCGACCGCGAACACTCGCTCCCGGACCCGGTAGGTGACCTGACCCCAGGTCTCGCGCTCGCCCGTCTCGGGGAGCCTCAGGGCGAGGTCCCGCACCCGGCGCTCCTCCGAGCTGTCCACGTGCTGGGTCACCGCAGCGCCGCCGTCGCGAAGGCCGCCATGGACGGGAACGTCCACCCCGGTTCCACGGCTTCCGGAGGCGGCGGCGTGGCGCCCCAACCCGGCTTCTGATGCCGCCGGTCGATCCAGACCGTGGGCAGCCCCGCGCGCTGAGCGGGGAGGTGATCGTGGAACAGGCTCTGGGCCACGTGCAGCAGCCGGTCGGGGGGGATTCCGAGCCGCTCCCGCGCCGCGTGGAGGGCCTCGAAGTTGCGCTCCGAAGGCTTGTAGGCTCCAGCGTCCTCGGCCGTCACCACCGCCGCGAACTCGACCCCGAGCCGTCGCGCGCTGCCGTCGAACGAGGCGCGGTCGACGTTGGAGAGGATCAGCAGCCGGTACCTCCCGCTCAGCTCGCGGAGGGCGTCACGCGAGTCCGGAAAGGCCGGCCAGTCGGGGACCGAGCGGCCGAGTCGCGCGGCGTCTTCGTCGGTCACCTCGGCGCCCAGCTCCCGCCCCATCCCTCGCATGCTGCGAGCCAGGATCTCGGGGTACGGGACCTCCGGATGCTCCAGCTCCTCCCGGGCCTCGTGGACGGAATACGCGACCAGCAAGCCGTCGGGGTCGAGGTGCAGCCCGCGCAGCCGTGCCCATGGTCGCAGCTCGGCCAGGATGCCGGCCTCCCAATCGATCAGCGTGCCGTAGCAGTCGAAGCTGAGCGCGGTGAAGTCCTGCAGGTCCATCAGGGAGAACCGTAACGCCACATCAGTTGCCGGGTCAGGAGGGACGCTCGCCGGTGAGTTGCAGGAGCCAGCCCCAGGCGGATGAGCGCGCCGAGACCGATTCGTTCGACCACCGGTATCAACTTCGGGCCCAGGTAGGGCGTGGTTCTGCCGGCACCACGCTGCCCCCGGATCAACGTCAAGCGGGCGTTGCGGACGGTGCAATGCCCTGCCAGTAGCGCGGTCATGGCAAGCGGGGTAACGCGCACGCGGCCCTACTTAGACTGAGCCGCATGATCCGCCTCCGGGGCGCGCGCGTCCTGATCACCGGTGCCTCGAGCGGAATCGGCGCTGCCACCGCGCTCGCGTTCGCACATCGGCACGCGCGGCTGGCCCTGTGCGCGCGGCGGGTCGACCGGCTGGAGTCCGTGGCCGAGCAGTGCTACCACCTGGGCGCGCAGGAGGTGATCGTGCGGCAGGCCGACGTGGGGCTGCCGGACGAGGCCAGGGCCTTCGTCGCGGACGCGCTGCGGCAGATGGGACGCATCGACGTGCTGGTCAACAACGCCGGAGTCGGCTGGCACGGTCCGCTGGTGAAGATGCCGGACCGGAAGATCTGGGAACTGGTGCAGACCAACCTGCTGGGCTATGTCTGGGTGACGCAGGCGGCGATGCCGGCGATGGTGCAGGCGCAGGGTGGCGTGATCGTCAACGTGGGCTCGGTGGTCGGCTTCCGCCCGGTCCCCTACGCGGCCGTCTACTCCGCCACCAAGCACGCCGTCGCGGGTTTCTCCCACGCACTGAGGGGTGAGTTGAGCGGGACCGGGGTGAAGGTCGCGACGGTGAACCCGGGGACCACCATCACCGCCTTTGAGGGACGGCGCCAGGGCGGCCGTTTCACGCGGACGCCCGACCGGGTGGCGAAGATGGTGGTGGGGGCGGTCCGGTGGCCGCGACGCGACATCATCCCCTTCCCCTATCGGCTGGTGGCGCTGGCCGAGCCGTTCCTCGGGGGTCTCCTGGACCACGCGGCGGGCGAGCTGGAGCGCCGCCAGGACTACCAGCTCCCCGAACCTATCCCGCCGGTCCCGGAGGCCGATCGGCGGCAGGAGCCCCCCGCCGGCGAGCCTCCTCCAGAAGCTCGCTGAGCCGCCTCGCGTTGGTCACGGACCAGTTCGAGAAGTTGTTGTTCATGATCGCGTGGACCTCGTCCACCTGGTCTTCGACGGCCCGTATCCGAGGGACCCACTCCCCCAACTCCGAGTCCGTGTAGTTGTGCTGGAAGCGAACTGAGGGGGGCGCGCCCCGGCGGTTCCAGGTGTGATGGTTGCGGCCGTGGAACCGCACCACCGCC
Organism: Candidatus Dormiibacterota bacterium; assembly: GCA_963790575.1. Classification (GTDB taxonomy): domain Bacteria; phylum Chloroflexota; class Dormibacteria; order Dormibacterales; family Dormibacteraceae; genus CAVTSA01. Next base: position 21,665 of record CAWBPD010000016.1, read on the forward strand.
AGGCGCTGCGACGTCGCCTCCAGGACCGGCGGCAGCGCGGTGTCGAACCCCTGCGGCGTGTCCACCGCTACGTACGGAATGTCGTGCGCGCGGAGGAAGCCGAGCGTTCCCCGCTGGTGCCGCTCGTCCAGCCACATCCGCTTGCGGAACTCGACCGCGATCGGGATCGGGAACATGCGCTCCTGGCACTCCTCGATATAAGCGAGTGAGCGGGTACCAGGCAGGAACCAGGGTGGGAACTGAAAGAAGACGGCGCCCAGCCGGCCCGCCGCGCGAAGGGGTTCCAGAGCGTCGCTGAACGCCTCCCAGGCCGCGTCCAGGATCCCGGGTGGAAGCTGGTCCAGGTAGAGGCTCTTCTTCTCCCGCAACGCGGGCGCGAGCTCCTGGCGGATCTCGGGCGGCAGCGCGGCCGGCTGCGTCGGGTGATGCGTGAAGAGGGAGAACGACTTGACATCGAACCGAAAGCCAGGCTCGGTCCGGGCGACCCAGAGTTCGGCGTTGTGACGGGGCAGCAGCCCGTAGTAGGTGCTGTCGACCTCGACGACCGGGAACTGGCCGGCGTAGAACTGCAGGCGCGCCTCGGAGCTGCTGACCCCGGGGGGGTAGAAGAGGCCGGAGCCGATCAGCTGTTTGTCGATCCAGCCCGCGATGCCACAGCGGACCACCGCGTTCTCACCCCACCGGAGGGCGGCCGGAGGTCAGGATGTCGGGGCGGTCTCGGGAGAGGCCGCGGCCGGAGCTTCTTCCTGCTTGTGCTTCTTGGCGTAGCGGCAGATACCGGGCTGAAACTCGCGCAAACGCAGGTCCTCCATCTCGCCTTTGAGGACGGAAGCCTTCTTAGCCAGCGTCTTGACGCTCTTGTCGTTGCCATACGGCCAGCGGTAGAGGAACTTGGTGTCGACCAGCAGGCAGACCTCGAGCTGCTGGCCGTTGGGTTCGATCACGTACTTGTAGCAAGGAACGGTCCGGCGAACGATTTCGTGCTTGGTGAAGCCGTTGATGCGTCCGTAGAGCATGTCCATCGGGGTTCGCATTCCGGTGCTCGATCTTACCCTTTTGGGGCACGCGTCACACCCCAGTTCACATCGAGTCGCGTCAGCTGGCGAGCAGAGTCAGCTGCTCCGGCTCGGGCTCCCGCGGCACTGGCTCGATCGCCGGTCGCGGCGGCCCCCAGACGCCCAGCCGGCGCCTGAGCTCGCCGACCTGCTGCGTCACCGCTTTTGTCGCCGGCTCGGGCAGGTAGGCCCGGCCTCGGTAGAGCGCCTCGTAGCGGGGCAGCAGCTCTGGCCAATCGCGGGCGAGGGCGCCCAGGAAGTGCTCGCGCGTCCCCTCACGCAGATGGAGGAGGTTCGCCCACAGGTAGGAGGCGCCGGCCTCCCGCGCCCCCGCGACCACCCGCGCCAGCTGCTCCGGCCGGTCGCTCAACCCGGGCAGGATCGGCGCCATGCTGACGCCGGCCCGGATGCCGGCGACGGTCAAGCGCCGCATCGCGCGCAGCCGCTGCTCCGGGGGCGCGGTACCCGGCTCCGTCCGCCGCCACACCTCGTGATCCAGCGTGGGCACGCTGAAGCTGACCGACACGCCCCCTCGCCGCGCCAGGTCAGTGAGCACGTCGATGTCGCGCACCACCATCGGGCCGCGGGTGATCAGGCTGGCCGGGTTGCGATGCCGGGCCAGAACCCCGAGGCAGGCCCGGGTCAGTCGGTAGCGTCCTTCCGCCGGCTGGTAGGGGTCGGTCGCGGCTCCGATCGCGACCTGCTCCCCGCGCCAGGACCGTCGGGACAGTTCCTGATCCAGCATCTCCGCCACGTTCGTCTTCACCCGGACCGTGCGTCCGTACTCGTCGCCGGAGGGACGGTCAGCCCGTTTCTCGAAGGCGCGCACGTAGCAGAAGGTGCACCGGTGCTCGCAGCCCATGTATGGGTTCAGCGACCAGTTGAAGGGCATACCCTGGACCCGGTTCAGCGCCGACCGGCAGGGGCGCTCGTCGAACACGACCGGCGCCCGCCGTGGCTCGAACTCTGCCATCCCTCCACTATAGAACGTCCGTATGGGGTATCTGCTTGAATGCAGTAGCCCCAGTATCTTGTGCTCGTGGCAGATGAAGATCACCCTCAAGCCGGTCGCGACTACCCCGGAGGCTGGCAGGCATTCGAGCGATGGTTTCCGGACGAGGGCAGTTGCGTCGAGTTCCTGGCCCGTGTGCGGTGGAAGGCTGGCTTCGTGTGTCCGGCATGTGGGCACGGGGACGCCTGGAAAGTGGCCGGGCCCCGATGGATGTGCCGGCGCTGTGGGCGCAAGACGTCGGCAACCGCGGGCACGATCTTCCACCGTTCGCACCTGCCGCTCCCGACCTGGTTCGCGGCTATGTGGTTCATCTGCGCCCAGAAGAACGGCGTCTCGGCCCTGGGTCTGCAGCGCGTCCTCGGGTTCGGCTCGTACCAGACCGCCTGGGCCTGGATGCACAAACTGCGCCGCGCCATGGTGCGTCCGGACCGCGAGAAGCTCGGAGGTCCAGGCCGAGTGGTCGAGATGGACTGCACCTTCATCGGTGGCCGGACGCCCGGAATGAATACGCCGCGGTACTACAACAAGGCCGAGGTCGTGATCGCGGTCGAGCATGCCGCGGCTCAGATGCGAGGGCTGGGTCGCATTCGGATGTCGGTCATCGACCGGACGCGTCGAAAGCTCGACCTGGTGAGCTTCGCGAAAACGAACGTGGCCCCGGGATCGATCCTGCAGACGGATGGCGACCCCCTTTACCAGGACTTCGGCGAGAAGGTCGGAGTGACCGTCGATCAGCGGACCATCGAGCACTCCGGCTCGTTGGCGCACGAACTGCTGCCGGGTGTCCACCGAGTCGCGTCGCTGCTCAAACGCTGGCTCGCCGGAACCATCCAGAACGGCCTGGACGCCCGTCAGCTCGGGTACTACCTCGACGAGTACACGTTCCGCTTCAACCGTCGAGCCTCCAAGGCTCGCGGGCTGCTCTGGTACCGGCTCGTGGAGCAGGCCGTTGCCACCGATCCTCATCCGTACTACGAGCTCATCACGCCCCGGAGCGATTACTAGATCTTGGGGGCGCTGCACTCAAATGGATACCCCATACATCCGTTCGAAGAAGGTCGCGCCGAGTGCCGGCAGTCGGGGCGATGCGGCGCGTGAGAGAGCCCGAGTGCCCGCACTCACGTGGCACTCAGGGGTGGTGCGGCGCCAGGACGTCGGGACTGATCCCTTCCACTGCGGTGATCCCGCAGAGCGCCATCGCACGGCGCAGCTCGGAGGTGAGGATCTCGATGCAGCGCGCCACCCCCTGCTCCCCGTCGGCACCGAGTCCGTACAGATACGGTCGCGCGACAAGACAGGCCCGGGCCCCCAACGCGATCGCCTTCAGGATGTCGCCGCCACGCCGCACACCGCCGTCCATCAGCACCGGGACCCGGTCGCCCACCGCCTCCACCACGCCGGGGAGCGCGTCCAGGGAGGCGACCGCGTCGTCGAGCTGGCGGCCGCCGTGGTTGGAGACTACGATGCCGTCGGCGCCGGCCTCGACCGCCCGGCGAGCGTCGTCCGCCCGCAGGACGCCCTTGATCACCAGCGGTCCCTCCCACACGCCCCGCAGCCAGCCCAAGTCTTCCCAGGTGGCGGAAGGATCGTACTGATCGGCGACGAAACGGGAGAGCTCGAAGGGCCGGCCCGCGCCGGCGGCCGGCGGAGCCGCGTTCGCGAACTCGATCCGCGGGCCCCGGGCCATGTCCACGAACCAGCGCGCGTGCACGACGGCGTCCAGCGCGTTCCGCAGCGTGATCCGGGGCGGGATCGTGGCCCCGTTGCGGTCGTCGCGCTCACGCTGACCATGGACCGGAACGTCGACGGTCACCACCAGCGCCTGGAATCCGGCGGCCACCGCCCGCTCCAGGAGAGCGCGAACCAGCTCACGGTCCCGCCACAGGTAGATCTGGAACCAATGGGGGCCGGGCGCATCGCGCATGATCTCTTCCACGGTCACCGCGGCCATGCAGCTGGCGACGAAGGGGATGCCGGCGGCGGCGGCGGCCCGCCCCACAGCGACCTCACCGCGGGGTCTGGCCATCCCGCACAGCCCGGTCGGCCCGAGCACCAGCGGCACCGGCACCGTGTGCCCGAAGAGTTCGGTGGAGAGGTCCACATGCTCGACTCCGGCCAGCACCCGCGGCGCCAGCCGGACCCGCCGCAGTGCCTCGCGGTTGGCGCGCATCGTTCGCTCGTCCTCGGCGGCGCCGTCGATGAAGTCGAACACGGCATGCGGGAGCCGCCGCCGGCTGCCGCGCCGCAGGTCTTCGATCGTGAGATACATGGCGGTGCCGCCCCTCACTCGTAGACCGCGACCAGATCCCCGTGGGCGCGGATCCAGTCCCAGTCGTGAGTGACTCCGAGGCCGGGACCGTCGGGCACCGGAACACAGCCGTCGGCGTCGATGGCGTCGAGGCCGTCGGCGTAGTCGCTCGCGTAGATGGGCGCCCTCGCATCGCGAACTTTCGGGTGCAGCAAGCCCATCTCGTAGTAGTTGGTGTTCCGGATCGCCGCCATGCAGGCGCGCTGGGCGGGCCCCGGGGCGTGGAGCTGGCAGTCGACGCCGAACCCCTCGCACGCATGCGCGATCTTCATCACGCCGGTGATGCCCATGTCGTAGTTGGGGTCGCAGTGGATCAGGTCGGTCGCCTGCTCGGCCAGGAGGTCCACCTTGGGCTCGAAGCCGCGGACGTGCTCTCCGATCAGGATCGGGGTGCGGATCAGCTGCCGGAGCTTGCGGTAGCCCTGTCCCGAGAGGCCGCCGTCCTTCATCGGGTCCTCGAACCAAAGGCAGGCCGCCGCGTCGCAGGCTCGCCCCACCCGGAGCGTGTCCAGGAAGGTGTCGTACTCACAGGCCGGATCGAGCATGAGGTCGAAGTCGTCCCCCACGGCGCGCCGGACGGCAAGGACGTTGGCCACCTCCTGCCGGATCACCGGCGCGCCCCAGGGATGGATCTTCATCCCGGGGTAGCCCCGCTCCCGACACTCCACCGCGAACTCGGCGAACGCCTGGGGACTGCTCAACCCACCCGGCTGATGGTCGCCGTGATACGTCGACGCGTAGCAGGGGATGCGGGTCCGCCAGCCTCCCAGCAGCCGCCAGACCGGCGTTTCCGCCAGCTTGCCGGCCAGGTCCCAGAGACAGCAGTCGACCGGCCCCACGCCCAGCCGATCGGCCTTCCGCAGCGCGCGCTTGAGGTCGTTGTGGATGAGCTCCCGCTGCCGCGGGTCGCGGCCGAGCAGGTAGTGCGCGAAGCCGGCGATCTGCGCCAGCGAGGGCCCATCGCCGCCCGCGTACTCCCCGGTCACACCGGCATCGGTCTCGATCGCCGTCACGTAGCCCGACATCCGCAGCCGGCCGCCCGGCTCGTAGACCTGGTTGAAGCCGTTGTAGTCGACGCCCAGGTCCTGCACCTCGTGCTCGTACCGATGGACCCGGATTCGCGTGATCCTGGGCTCTCCCACGCCACTCCCTCCTCGCTATTGAGCCGGCCGGCCCCGGCCCTTCCGCTCCCGGTCCCGGACGCGCCTCACCCGGCCACGAGGGCCGACGGGTCGATGGGCAGGGTGGTGGGACGCGCGCCGGCCGCCCGTGTCACCGCGTTGGCGAGGGCGGCGGGGCCGGGGACCGCGGGTGGCTCCCCCACCCCCTTGGCACCGAAAGGCCCAACGGGGGACGGGACCTCGACCAGGTCGACCTCGATCATCGGGACCTGGTCGATGCTGGGGAGCCCGTAGTCGACGAAGCTCGCCGTTCGCAGCTGCCCATCCGCGTCGTAATGGAGCTGCTCGCCGAGACCACGCGCCATCCCCTGCAGGACGCCGCCGTGCACCTGGCCCTCCACCTCCGGCGGATTAAGAGCGCGCCCCACGTCCTGGATCGCGACGTAGCCGGTGACGCGGTAATCGCCGGTTTCGCGGTCGACCATGACCCGGCAGACATGGACCGTGAACATCGGCGACTGCGCGACCACCACGTTGCGGCCATGCCCGTGGACGGGGGGATACTTGCCACCGAACTGAGCCCCCAGCTGCGCCAGCGCCCCGATGTCTCGTGAGCGTCCGGGCACGCCTTTCACCTGCACGTGACCGTCCCGGATCTCAAGGTCCTCGACCGCGGCCTCCAGCTCCTCGGCCGCGATCTCCAGCAGCTGCTGCCGGGCATCGGCCGCCGCCTTGGCCACCGCCGGACCCACCGTATAGACGATCTTGCTGCCTCCCGCCATGCCGGCGTAGGGTGCGGTCCGGGTGTCGCCCTTCTCGACGCGCACCCGCTCCAGCGGGACCCCGAACGTCTCCGCCGCGATCATGGCCATTGTGGTGTCGGTGCCGCTGATGTCCTGGTGACCGACCAGCACCGTGAGCGTGCCGTCGGCATCGACCTGGCAGCCTGCCGCCGCCGGCTCGCGCCCACCGCCCCAGCTGCCGGCCGCAACGCCGACTCCCTCCCCGGGAGCCAGGGGCGCCGTGTAGAGCGGGTGCCGTCGCGCCTCCTCCAGACACTCGACGAAGGCGATCTTGGGCCAGGGCGTCCCGTCCGCCTTGGGGTCGCCCTCGCGGGCCGCGTTGCGCAGCCGCAGCTCGATCGGGTCGTGCCCCAGCTGCTCCGCCAGCTCGTCGACCGCGGACTCGAGCGCGAAGTACGCCTGCGGCGCGCCCGGCGCCCGGTAGGCGGCGACCGGGGTCTTGTTGGTCGCCACGTCGCGGGCGAGGACGTCGAAGTCGGCGATCCGGTAGCTGCCGGCGAGGAGCGACGCGCAGAGGTTGCCCAGCCCGGCCGGCCCCGCCCCGCCGTCGAATACCACGGCAGCTTTCAGCGCCCGCAGGGTCCCCTGGTCGTCGGCCCCCAGTTCGAGGTCGATGGTGCAGCCAGGCCCGCCCCGCCCCATCAGGAATTCCTCGGTGCGCGTCAGCTCCAGCTTGACCGGGCGCCGCACACGTCGCGAGAGCATGGCCAGCAGCGGCTCCAGCAGCGTCACCTTGCCGCCAAAGCCACCGCCCACCGTCATCGGCTCGACCACCACGTCGCTCTCCCGGAGGCCGAGCGTGCGCGCGATGCTGCGGCGGGCCAGGAACTGGCCCTGGGTGGGGGTCCAGACCGTGACCCGATCCTCGTCGTCCCAGGCGGCGACGGCCACATGCGGCTCCAGGAACCCCTGGTGAACGGCCGGTAGGTGGTAGCGGCGGCGCACCACGTGCGCGCACTCCGCCAGCGCCCGGGCCGGGTCACCGCGCCGGAAGCGGACCTGGGCGGTCACGTTGGGCGCGCTCTCGCCGCCCGACTCGCCTCCCCCGGCGGTCCCGTGCGCGCCCGCGTCCTCCGCCTCACCGGCAGCACCGGGCAGGACGTCGGGCGCGCCGTCCCGCATGGCCTCGAAGGGGTCGGTCACCGCCGGCAGCGGGTCGTAGTCGACGATCATCAGCGACGCGGCGTCGGCGGCCGCCTGGGGAGTCTCGGCGACCACGGCCGCCACCGGCTGACCGCTGTAGAAGACGCGCTCCCGCGCCAGCGGCAGGTCGGGGCCGGTGCCGCGACTCTGGTTCAGGTCGTCACCAGTCACGATCGCGATCACACCCGGCACCTGCTGTGCGGCCGAGCGATCGACTGACGTGATGCGTGCCGCCGCGTGGTGGCTGAGCACCAGCGCCGCGTGGGTGAGCCGCTCGACGTGCCGGTCGGCGGTGAAGCGCACTGACCCCACCACCTTGCTCCGGCCCTCCAACCTTCGTTCCCCTCTGCCCAGGACTTCCACGCCCCCATGATCGCAGGCCGGGTTCGCTGTAGTCCCCAACGCCGGCGAGAGTGTCGGCTCCACGGTCAGAATGAGCACCCTCAGGCCAGGCCGGCTGCGGAGGACAATGTGTACCCGGTGTCTCAAGTTCTGACTCTGGCCCGGGGTGTGGAAGGCGAAACGTCGACCGAGGAACTGAGCTCGTGAGCCTGTGGGCGCTGTTGCAGCGGCGTGCGGCAGAGAGCGGCCCGATCCGGGTCGGGGTCATCGGCGCCGGCAAATTCGCCTCCATGTACCTGGCGCAGGCCCGGGATCTGGCGGCGATCCACGTGGTCGGGGTCGCTGACCTGCGGCCGAAGCGGGCGCGGGGCGCGCTCGGTCGGGCCGGCTGGCCGGAAGAGCGGTTTTCCGCCGCGAGCATGGAGGAGGCGCTCCGCACGGGCGGAACCCACGTCACCGACCGGGCGGACGTGGTGATCGAGGCACCCGGCCTGGAGGTTGTGGTGGAGGTGACCGGGGATCCCCTCGCCGGCGCGCTGCACGCGAGCCGAGCCATCGACGCCGGCCGGCATGTGGTGATGGTGAACGTGGAGGCGGACTCCCTGGTGGGGCCGCTCCTCGCCGAGCGTGCGGCCCGGGCCGGCGTCGTGTACTCGATGGCGTACGGCGACCAACCCGCGCTCATCTGCGAGCTGGTCGACTGGGCGCGCACGTCGGGGTTCGAGGTGGTGGCGGCCGGCAAGGGGACCAAGTACCTGCCCAGCTATCACCAGTCGACCCCTGACACGGTCTGGGACCACTTCGGGTTCACGCTCGAGCAGGTGGCCAGCGGCGACTACAACCCGCAGATGTTCAACTCCTTTTTGGATGGGACCAAGTCCGCGATCGAGATGGCCGCGGTGTCCAACGCGACCGGGCTGGTGCCACCGGAGGAGGGCCTGGCGTTTCCTCCCGCCGGTGTCGACGAGCTGGCATCGGTGCTGCGCCCCGCGGAGATGGGAGGCGCCCTGCGGCGCCCGGGCACGGTCGAAGTCGTGTCCAGTCTGCGGCGGGACGGGACGCCGGTGCCGGGTGACCTGCGCTGGGGCGTCTACGTGACGTTCGAGGCGCGGACCGTCTACGCCGTCCGGTGCCTCGCCGAGTACGCCGTGCCGACCGACGACAGCGGTCGCGTCGGGGCACTCTACCGGCCGAGTCACTTGATCGGGTTGGAGCTGAACACGAGCATCGCGTCGGCCGTGACCCGGGCCGAGGCGACCGGGGTGGGGACCGAGTTCGTGGGCGACGTGATGACTGTCGCCAAGCGACCGCTGCGCGCCGGCGAGACTCTGGACGGCGAGGGCGGCTTCACGGTCTACGGCCGGCTGGCGCCGGCCGGCCGCAGCCTGACCTGCGGCGCGCTTCCGATCGGCCTCGCTCGGGGCGCGCGCCTGCGCACCGATGTCGAGGCAGGGAGCGTCGTGCGCCGTCAGGACGTCACCATCGAAGAGGACAGCGTCGCCGCTCGTCTGCGCCGGGAGCTGGAGCAGCGGACGGCACCCTCTCGCACCATGGCCACCTGAAGGCGGCCCGGACACGGGCGTAGCGTTCGCCGCGGACGAGGTCCCGCGAGATGACCGACATTCCTTCCTGCGCCACGGCGGGCGGTGCGGCTGCGCGCCTGGGTCGCAGTCCCGCGCGGCGGGCCAGGTGGGTGGCGCCACTGGTGGCGGCGGCCCTGGTTCTCGTCTCCGCCTGTGGTGGCGGCCGTTCGGCGAGCTCCCCGCCCCAGCCGGTGAGGCACTCGACCACCACTCCCGTTGCGACCGCTCCGACCCCGACGCCGGCGCCCACGGCCACCCCCAGCCCGCTGCCGCCGTACGCGGTCCAGGCCCTGCGGGCGCGGGGCTACCCGGGCGGACCGCTGACCGTGGGCCCGCTGATCTCCAGCGGCACCGGCTTCACCAAGCACGACCTGACCTGGGTCAGCGAGGGCCAGACCATGACCGGGACCATCGACATCCCCGACGGGGCCGGTCCCTTCCCGGTCGCGATCGTCGAGCACGGGTACATTCCCGCGGCCACCTACTGGGTGGGGCAGGACGCGGCCATCTTCGGCGATCCCATGGCATCTCAGGGGTACCTGGTGGCGATGCCGAACTGGCCCGGCTACGCGGGCTCGGGCCCGGGTCCCGCCGATGTGCCGTCGATGGTGGACGAGCTCACCACCATGCTCGACCTGGTCACCTCGCTGGGCGCGTCGCTCCCGCAGGCCGACGTGGGCCGGCTGGCCTGTGTCGGACACTCCAACGGGTCGGGGATCTGCATGCTGGCGATGGTGGTCGATCCCCGCTTCCGGGCCGTCGTCCTCCACGGACCCGTCAGCAGCGACATGGCCGACAACGCCCGCAAGTGGTGGGACAAGAGTCCGGCGCAGGTGGCCGGCATCGGTACCCCCGACCAGAATCCGGCCGGCTACCAGCTGCTCTCGCCCCGCAACTACTTCGCCGCCGGCCAGCCGCCGGTGCTGATCATCCACGGCACCGCCGACACCACCTGCCCGCTGGATTGGGCGCAGGCGACGCTGCAAGCCCTGCAGACGGCCGGCGTCCAGGCGCAGATGGTGCAGTTCCCGGGCGCCGAACATGACTTCGTGGGGCAGGACCTACAGCAGGCGGTAGCCGACCAGACCACCTGGATCGCCAACGCCCTGAGGTAACCGAGAAGTGTCCGTTAAGTGTCCGCACTCTGGGGATACATCGTGCGGGAGAGCACCTGAGTGCGGACACCCTGGCGCTTGGCCGGCCTTCAGAGCCCGCTGCGGCGGAGTTCCTCCTCTCCCATCGCGAAGTGGTGACCGATCTCGTGGAGGACGGTGCGGCGGACTTCGGCGACCAGGTCCTCCCAGCCGGCGCACATCGAAGCGTGGGGGTCGCGGTAAAGCGTGATCCGCGCCGGAAAACCACCCTCGACCAGGGCACCGGCGCCCTCGTAAAGCCCGAGCAAGGGGCGGTCGGAGCGCTTGGCGACCACGAACTCGATGTCGGACAGGTACCGCTGAAACGGCTCCGGAATGCCGTCAAGCGCTTCCCGGACCGCCTCCTCGAACCGCTCCATGGTGACCCGCATTGGCCGTCATCCCAACCGGCCGGCGAGTGCGTCGGTGGCCCGGACCAACTCGTCGATGATGCCCGGCTCGCTCCTCGAGTGGCCGGCGTCGGGCACCAGACCCAGTCGCGCCTCGGGCCAGCGGCGGGCCGGCGCGACCCCGCCTCGGAGCAGCCAGTCGACCTCCCTTGGCCGGCCCAGGAAGATGCCCCGCAGCACCAGGCCGGTGACCCGCTCGGGGCGGTACTCGGCGTACCCGAGCGCGAGCGTGCTGCCCCCGGAACCGCCGAACACCAGCCACCGCTCGATCCCCAATCGCTCGCGCACAGTCTCGATGTCGCGGACCAGGTCCCAGGTGGTATTGGCCTCCACCCAGCCCAGGGGCGTGCTCTGCCGGGATCCCCGCTGATCGAACCGGACCACGTGGTAGCGCTGGGGGTCGAAATAGCCCCGCATCTTGGGCGTGACGCCGCCGCCCGGACCTCCGTGGAGCACGACGGCCGGGATGCCGTCGCGCCGGCCTGTCTCCTCGACGTACAGGTTGTGCCCGTCGCCCCCGTGGATGCGATGGGTCGCGAAGGGTTCTGAGATCGGGTACCGCTGATGGCGAGGTGCGCCGGCGGCGTGACTCATCTGGGTTTGACCGTCGACGAGGGGCAGAAGTCGTTGAGCACGCACTCCTCGCAGCGCGGGCGCTTGGCGTCGCAGACGCGCCGGCCGTGGAGGATGAGGCGGAGGGAGAGCCCGGTCCATTCCACCGCCGGGACCATGCGCGTGACCTGAGCCTCGATCTTGACCGGGTCCAGGGAGGAGGCGATCTTGAGCCGGTTGCTGAGGCGCGTCACATGGGTGTCGACCGCGAAGCCGGGGATGTCGAAGGCGACGCCGAGGATCACGTTCGCCGTCTTGCGGCCGATGCCGGGGAGGGTGACCAGGTCCTCCATCCGCCGCGGGACCTCGCCGTCGAACCGTTCCACCAGGGCGTTCGCGCACGCGATGATCGACTTCGCCTTGTTGTGGAAGAAGCCGGTCGGTTTGATCAGCTCTTCCACCCCCAAGGGGTCAGCGTCGGCCAGCGCTCGGGCATCGGGGTAGAGGGTGAAGAGCTTCGGCGTGACCAGGTTCACCGAGCGGTCGGTGGTCTGCGCCGAGAGGATGGTCGCGATCGTCAGCTGGAACGCATCGCGGTGATCCAGCTCGCACGCCGCGGGATAGACCTCAGCGAGCCGCTTCACCGTCTCCAGAGCGCGCTCCCGAGCACCACGGGGCGCACGCGGGATCACAGGCTTCCGGCGGGCGGGATTGCGGGCCGGGTTGCGCGCGGTCTTGGTCTCAGGAGGCAAGGAGCCGCCTCGCGACCTGCGCGATGTCCCCCGCGTCGGCCCGGTCCTGCAGTCGCGCCCGTGCCTCTTTCATGACCCGGCCCAGGTCTCTCGGGCCGGCCGCGCCCAGCTCCCGCACCACGGCCGCGACTTCCCGCTCCAGGTCGGCGGCGTCCATCTGAGGCGGGAGGTACGCCCGCAGCACTTCTGCCTCGGCGCGCTCGTCGCCCGCGGCGGTCGCCCGTCCGGCGGCGTCGTAGGCCTGGGCCGCCTCCTCGCGCCGCTTGACCTCACGGCGCACCAGGCGCAGCACCACCTCGTCGCCGGTGCCGGCCGCCCCAGGGTCCTTGGAGGCGCGCACGATCTCGGTCTTGAGCAGGCCGAGCGCGCGCAGCGCCGGCTGGTTGCGGTCGCGTCGCGCCCGGATCAGGTCCTCGTCGACGCGTTCGGAGAGCGGCATGGCTCTCCATTCTCCCACCGCTAGGTTGAGGGACTGAGCCGTTCGAGCAGCCCCCGCGCCAGCCGCCGCGAACTCGACGCATCCCCCATCACCGTGTCCAGGATGATCGGTTCCAGCCCCGCCTCCTCCACCGCCTGGAAGGCGGCGGCATCCTGCTGGTCGAGCACGAACCAGCGCGCGTGGGCCGCGTACTCGAGGGCCAGCGCCTCTGGGGTGGCCGCGCCACGCAGGGTGCGAAGCATCTCCACGGTCGGACCTTTGAGCGCACGCCCGCCAACCACCGGCGAGACCGCGACGGTGCGGCTAGGGTCGAGGGCACCCGCGATCAGGCGCAGGATCGGTTCGATGCTGATCACCGGGTTGGAGGGGCCGATCACCACCAGGTCGGCGGCCGCCAGCGCGGCCAGCACCTGCGGCGTCGGGCGAGCGCTCTCGATCCCTTCGAAGGACACGCCTTGCAGTTCGGGCTCCAGGTGCCGGCGCACGAAGTAGTCCTGGAACAGGAGTGGTCCCTCGGCGGTCGCGAAGACGGTGCGCACCTGGTCGTCGGTCGCGGGCAGGATCGCTGCCTCCACCCCCAGTCGTCGCCTCAGCTCCCGGGTGACGTCGGTCAGCGTCCGGCCCTGTCGGAGCCAGTGCGAGCGCAGCACATGGAAGGCCAGGTCGCGGTCACCAAGGTGGAACCAGGTCGGTTCGCCCAGGTCGCTCAACTGGGTGAGCGCGGTCGCCGTGTCGTGTTTGACTCCAAATCCTCTTGCATCGTTGAAGATCCCGGCCAGCCGGAAGAGGACCGCGTCCGTGTCCGGACAAACACGCAGACCCCACATGTCGACGTCGTCCCCGGGGTTCGTGATCACGGTCAGCTCCCCTGGCGCCAGCTCGTCGCGCAACCCGGTGGCCAGCTTGGCCCCCCCGGTGCCTCCGGCCAGGAGGACCACGTTCATCCGGCGAACTATAGGGACGCCGATCGCCGGCAAAGGGTCTGCGACACGACCTCAGGGCCCACCACTCCCAGGCCAACGGCATCAGCTCACGCCCTCCTCGTACCCGGACCACCGGAGCAGCACCGCGGCCCAACTCCGGAATGGGCGGATCGGCTCGCCGATCGCCTCGAAAACGCCGGGTGCGTCCGGGTCGGCGCGGTAGAAGTGCCGGATACAAGCGTCCAGCTCCTTGCTCCGCCGCCAGTCGTCGACCGGCCCGGCGGCGCGGTACAGGATGAGGCCGGCGAAGAAGGGGCCGACGCCGGGAAGCGTGCGCAGATCGGCCAGCGCCGCTTCTGGCTCCATCGAGCGCAGCCGCTCCGTGTCCAGCCGCCCGTCGAGCGCGTAGGTCGCGACCCGGTGCAGGCGGTCGACCAAGGTGTCCGCCAGCCACGGCTGGGCGCGCACCGCGAGCAGGCGGGCCGGTGGCGGGAAGGCCACCATGCTCACGCCCTCGACTTGATAGGTGATGCCGTACTCTGCCGCCAGCCGGTCGCGGAGACGCCGCACCTGCTGCAGACGCTTGCGCCCGTAAAGCACGGACCAGGCCGCTGCCTCATAGGGGGAGTGGAAGAGCACCGGGCGGAACCCCGGGCGGCGCGCCTGCAGCCGACCCAGGACCGGATCGCGCCGGCCGACCTCAGGCCAGCCGCGTCCGTCGCGGTCGAGCGAGAGGATCCGCGCCACCTGCGCCCGCACCGCGTCCACGTGCCGCGAGCCCTGCACCGCACCGTGGACCAGACCCCCCGGGTCCTGGTGGACCGCCACCGCCGCCGTGTCGCTGAGGTCGTCCACCACGAAGGCGAGCCGGATCCCCTGCTCCGGCTGGGCCTCCTTGGGACCGAACTCGAAGGAGGCCGCCGCGGCCAGCGAGTAGGGCCCCTGCGGCTCGATCTCGAACCTGCCGGTCGTGGTTGCCATGTCTGTCTCCGTCAGCGCTGTCATCGCCTTTCGCTCCTGGTGGGATTGGTGCTACCGAACAACGACGCACAGCCTGACCGGCGCTACCTGACATCCAGTGTCATGTTTTTGCGATAGGCTGGGTAAAGCGATGCGCGGCGACCGCCTGCTCTCGATCCTGCTCCAGCTCCAGAGCGCCGGCCGTCTCACCGCGCACGAGCTGGCCGAGCGGTTGGAGGTGTCGGAGCGGACGATCCTGCGCGACCTCGACGCCCTCAGCACGGCCGGCATCCCCATCTACACCGAGCGCGGTCGCCACGGCGGCATCCGGCTGGTGGACGACTTCAGGACCGACCTCACCGGCCTCACCGAGCAGGAGGCACGAGCGCTGTTCAGCTTCGGCGGACCCCAGGTGGCGGGCGACCTCGGTCTGGGGCCGACGCTGGAGGGCGCGCTGCACAAGCTGCTGGCGGCCCTCCCGGCATCCCAGCGGGCCGGGGCGCAGCGAGCCCGCGAACGGCTCCTCATCGACGCCACGCCCTGGACGCGCGCGCCGGATCAGACCCCACACCTGGCAACCATCGAGGAGGCGGTCTGGACCCAGCGGCGGGTTCACCTCCGCTACCGGCGCGCCGAATCGGAGGTCGTGGACCGCACCGTGGAACCGCTCGGCCTGGTGGTCAAGGCGGGGGTCTGGTACCTGCTCGCGACCGCCGGCGGTGGGTCTGTCCGTACTTATCGCCTGTCGCGGGTGGAGGAGGCGGAGGCGCTGCATGAGCACTTCGAGCGACCCCCCGGTTTCGACCTGGCAAGGCAGTGGGCTGAAGTGCAATCGTCGTTCCGGGCCCGCTCACCCGGCGTGGCGGTGGCGATTCGGGTGGTGCCGGAGCAGGTTGCGCTCCTGACCCGTCTGATCAGCGGCGCGCTTCTCGACCCGATGGCGCCGCTCCCACCGGGGCCGGACGGCTGGCCGCGCTACGAGCTTCTGTACCCGACCCTGGGCGCCGCCCGGGGCTCCCTGCTCGCGATGGGTCCGTGGGTGGAAGTGCTGGCCCCGCGCGAATTGCGGGAGTCGCTGCGGGCGGCGGCGGAAGCGGTGGTCGCGTTCTATGACACCGCATCTGGCGAGTCCCGAAGGAACTCCGTCCGCCGACTAGAGTGAGGGTTGCAATGGCCACGGCCGACCTCGACTTCGCACGCGACTTCGCAACCTCGGAGGCCCTGCACGAGCGCGCCCGTCGTGTCCTGCCCAGCGGCATCGCGCACGACAGCCGGCACTTCCAGCCCTTCCCCCTCTACGTGGAGCGGGCGCAGGGCTCCCACAAGTGGACGGCCGACGGGCGCGAGCTGATCGACCTCGGGATGGGACACGGGGCGCTGGTCCTCGGTCACGGAAATCCGGCGGTGCTGGAAGCGGTGACCCGGCAGCTTCAGCTGGGGACGCACTTCTCCGCCGGCCATCCGCTGGAGGTGGAGTGGGCGGAGCGCGTCTGCCGCCTGGTGCCGTCGGTGGACCTGGTGCGGTTCACCTCCAGCGGCACCGAGGCCACGCTCCTGGCCTGGCGCCTCTGCCGGGCCTTCACCGGTCGCAAGCGGTTCCTCAAGCTCGCCGGTCACTTCCACGGCTGGCACGACGAGGCGACGGTGGGCGCCGGGGCGAGCCCCACCGAGCCGGGCACCATGGGGTTCAACCCGCTCGGGGTGACACTGACGACCGCGGTCCCGGTCAACGATGTGCCGGCCCTGCGCGCGGCGCTGGAGACCGGTGAGTACGCGGGGCTCATCCTGGAACCGAGTGGCGGCGGGATCGGCGAGGTCCCGCTGGTTCCGGGATACCTGGACGCGGTGCGCGAGCTGACCGCGCAGACCGGCACCGTGCTGGTGTTCGACGAGGTGGTGACCGGGTTCAGGCTCGCCCCCGGTGGTGCCCAGGAGTTCTACGGAGTCACGCCCGACCTGACCACCATGGCCAAGGCGCTGGCCGGGGGACTGCCGGGGGGCGCGGTCGGGGGCCGCGCCGACATCATGGATTGGCTCGCGTTCCACGACGAGCCCGACGGCCGGCACGGGAAGGTGACCCAGCAGGGCACGTTCAACGCCAACCCGCTCTCCGCCGCGGCCGGCATCGCGGGCCTCGACCAGCTCGCGGACGGCTCGGTGCAGAGGACCATCAACGAGCGGACGCACCGGCTCTGCGCCGGCATCAACGACGTACTGCAGGCCCTCGACGAGCCAGGCGCGGCGTACCACGTGGGCTCGCTCTTCCACCTCTACATCGGCGCCGACTGCCCGCTCTGGATGGAGGGCGACGAGATCAAAGGCGACCTCGACCCGGTACGGCTGCGGCGCGGGATGCCGGGGCTGGAGGGATTTCGCAAGGCGATGTACGAGCGCGGGGTCGATCTCTTCCACGGCGGGGGACTGCTTTCGATCGCGCACACCGAGCAGGACCTGGACCAGATCGTGAGCGCGGTGGAGTCCACGGTCCGGGCCCAGCGCGGCTGAGACAGCGGGGGGCGTTTGCCGGGAAGCGGCTGGTTGGCCGGCTACAGCTCGCGGCCGCGGCGAATGTGCTCAGACACCGTGCGGGCACGCGGGCGATTGCGCGCGTGAGGCTGCGTCGGAGCGTCGACCGGCCAGACATCGAGGGACACCAGCGTTCCGCGAATCGCATCGCCCAACTGATCCGGGCCCCAACCGTGCGCAAGGCGGATCATCCAGTCGAACAGCTCGTCTTTGCTCGCCGACGTGGTGTGGCCATTCAGCGCAAGGAACGACCGCATCGAGGAGAGGGCCGTCCGCTTGTTGCCGTCGATGAAAACTTGCCGCTCGGCGATGGCATGTGCCAGCGCTGCCGCCTGCAAGGCAACGTCCGCACCCCGGTAGTGGCGATAGTTCGCGGGCCGGATCGCCGCTGCCTCCAGCCCTTCGGCATCGTGCACGCGATCCCGGGCGGCCTCATGCGAAATGGCGAAGATCGTGGCGTGGACCTCGATGATGTGGTCGGCGGAGAGGTCCGTCACACCTTCTCGCCGCGGTCGTATCGCTCCAGTCGGTCTAGCACCTCACGGTCCTGATCCACGGCCCACCGAATGAGGGCCTTGTCCCGTTCCGGGATGGGTGCGTCGAGGACAAGCGCGATCCCAGCGCCGTCCTCCAGCGTCTCGATCGTAACCTCCGCGTTCGGAACGAAGCCCTGGGCCTCCAGTTCCTTCGGGAGCGTGATCACGTTCTCACCATCCACCTGGCGCACCCTTACGACGGCCACAACCAGAGAATACGGGCGAGAGGTGAGCCGCTGGTAGCCTCTACCAGCACATTGCGCGACTACCTGGACCACGTGCGCCGCCACGTCATCGTGTTCGACGGCGGGATGGGCGCGACGCTCGAGCAGTTCGACCTCTCCCAGCAGGACTACGGCGGCCTCGAGGGCAAATGCCACGAGGCACTGGTGCTGAACCGTCCCGACGTCATCGAGGGCGTGCACCAGTCGATGCTCGAGGCGGGCGCGGACGTGATCGAGACCGACACCTTCCAGGGGTCGCGCCTGAAACTCTCCGAGTGGGGCCTCGGGGACCACACGCTGGAGATCAACCGGCGGGCGGCCGAGATCGCGCGCAAGGCGGCCGGCGAGCACCGGTTCGTGGCCGGCTCCATCGGTCCCACCGGCCAGCTGCCCGCGTCCGACGACCCGACCCTGGGCCGGATCACCTTCCGGGAGTTGGTCCGGGTCTTCACCGAGCAGGCGACCGGGTTGCTCCAGGGCGACGTGGACCTGCTCATGATCGAGACCGCGCAGGACATCCTCGAGGTCAAGGCCGCGATCTTCGGGGCCCGCGCCGCGATGACGGCCACCGGACGCCAGGTGCCCCTCCAGTGCAGCGTCTCGCTCCTGCCCCAGGGCGGCACCATGCTCCTGGGGACGCCGATCGACGCCGTGCTCACCACGCTGGGCGCGCTGCGCGTGGACGTGCTGGGCCTCAACTGCTCGACCGGCCCCGAGGACATGCGGGACGCGATCCGCTTTTTGGGCGAGAACAGCCCCTTCCCGGTGCACTGCATCCCCAACGCAGGGCTGCCGCTGCAGGGACCCAATGGGGACACCATCTTCCCGGAGCAGCCGGGCCCCCTCTCGGCCACCTTGCAGGAGTACGTGGAGCACTACGGGGTGGGGATCGTGGGCGGCTGCTGCGGCACCACGCCCGAGCACATCCGCGCCATCGCCGAGCGGGTCGGGGCCCGCCGGGTGCACCGGCGACCGCCGGGACCGATCCCGCACGTCTCCTCGATGATCGCCGCCACCCCGCTGGTCCAGAGCCCGGCCCCCACCCTGGTCGGTGAGCGGGTCAACTCGCAGGGGTCGCGGCGCGCCAAGCGAATGTTGCTGGCCGACGACTACGACGGCCTGGTGCGGGTGGCGGAGGACCAGGTGCAGGGTGGCGCCCACGTGCTCGACGTCTGCGTCGCGCTCACCGAAAGGCAGGACGAGGCGGTCCAGATGCGGGAGGTGGTGAAGCGGATCTCGCTCTCGCAGCCGGCCCCGATCCAGGTCGACTCCACCGAACCCGAGGTGATCGAGGCCGCGCTGGAGCAGATCCCGGGGCGGGCGATCGTGAACTCGATCAACCTGGAAGCGGGGCGGGCCAAGCTGGACCGGGTGGCGCCGCTGGCGGTCCAGCACGGTGCGGCCTTGATCGCCCTCACCATCGACGAGGAGGGGATGGCGAAGACGGCCGAGCGCAAGCTGGAGGTGGCGCGGCGGATCCGGGACCTGGCTTGCGACGAGCACAGGCTGGACCCGGAGGCCCTGATCTTCGATTGCCTCACCTTCACGCTGACCACCGGCGACGAGCAGTGGCGCGACTCCGCGGTGCAGACCATCGAGGGCATCCGCCGCGTCAAGGCCGAACTGCCTGGCGTCAAGACGTCACTGGGGGTCTCCAACGTCAGCTTCGGCGTCTCGCCCGCCGCCCGCGCGGTACTCAACTCCGTCTTCCTCCACCACTGCGTGGAGGCGGGGCTCGACCTGGCCATGGTCCACCCCAACGACATCACGCCGTACGCGGAGATCCCCGAGGTGGAACGCGAGCTGGCCGACGACCTGGTCATGGACCGCCGCGAGGACGCGCTGGAGCGGTTCATCGCCCACTTCGAGCAGCGGGGCGAGCAAGACGCGGAGGCGGCGGCCGACCCCACCGCCGGGATGGAGCCCGAGGAGGCGCTCCACTTCATGATCCTGCGCCGCCGCAAGGAGGGCGTGGAGGAGGAGATCGACCGGGCGGTGGTCAAGATCGGCGCCGTGCCGACGCTGAACGACGTGCTGCTGCCGGCGATGAAGGAGGTGGGCGACAAGTTCGGCGCCGGTGAGCTGATCCTGCCCTTCGTCCTCCAGTCGGCCGAGGTCATGAAGCGTGCGGTGGCCCGGCTCGAGCGTTACCTGGACCGGATCGAGGGCTACACCAAGGGAACGGTGGTCCTCGCCACCGTGTTCGGCGACGTGCACGACATCGGCAAGTCGCTGGTCAACACGATCCTCACCAACAACGGGTACACGGTGGTCGACCTCGGCAAGCAGGTGCCGGTGGGCCGCATCGTGGAGGCGGCGGTCCACCACCGGGCGACGGCGATCGGGCTCTCCGCGCTGCTGGTGTCGACGTCCAAGCAGATGCCGGCGGCGGTCCAGGAGCTGCACCGCCAGGGGCTCGAGTTCCCGGTCCTGGTCGGGGGCGCCGCCATCAACCGCGACTTCGGGCTCCGGCTGCAGTACCCGGAAGGGCAGGAGTCGGACGACGTCTACACCCCCGGCGTCTTCTACTGCAAGGACGCCTTCGAGGGGCTCGACACGATGGAGCAGATCGTTGACGGCCCCAAGCGAGAGGCGCTCCAGCAGCGGGTGCGGACGGCGGCGGCGCGGCTGCGTCAGAAGGGCCCGGAGGCGGAAGGACCGCCGACCGACGACGACTCCGTGCGTTCGGCGGCGCGCACCGACGTACCCGTCCCCACGCCCGGCTGGTGGGGCGTCCGCGAGGTGCCGGTGCCGCTCGACGAGGTTTACGACCACCTCGACACCCACGTCCTGTTCAAGCTCCACTGGGGCGGAAAGGGGGTCAAGGGCGACGCCTGGCGGCAGCTGGTGGACGATGACTTCCAGCCGCGGTTGGAGCGGATGTGGCGGGAGCAGGACTACCTGCAGCCGCGGGCGCTGCTCGGGTTCTTCCCCTGCAACTCGGAGGGGAACCAGGTGATCGTGTTCGATCCCGAGCATCCGGATCGGGAGCTGGAGCGGCTCGTGTTCCCGCGGCAGCCCGGCTACGACCGCATCTGCCTGGCCGACTACTTCCGGCCGGTGTCGTCGGGGGAGCGCGATGTGCTGGCGCTGCAGGCGGTGACCGTGGGTGACGAGGCGACCCGGCGCTCGCTGGCGCTGCACGAGCAGGCAGAGTTCGCGGAGCAGCTGTTCCTCCACGGGCTCTCGGTGCAGACGGCGGAAGGGACGGCGGAGTGGCTGCACGCGCTGGCCCGGCGCGAGCTGGGAATCGCCGCCGGCCAGGGCCGCCGCTACTCCTGGGGCTACGGCGCCTGCCCCGACCAATCCGAGCATGAGAAGGTGTTCCGGCTCCTCGACCCTTCCTCGATCGGGATCCGGCTCACGGGCGGTTACGCGATGGACCCCGAGCAGTCGACGGTGGCGCTGGTCGTGCACCACCCGCAGGCGACCTACTTCGCGATGCGTTCAGGACGTCTGCCGGCGGCGGATGGAATCCCCGATCAGTTGATAGCCGGCTCCTCACGCAACGTCGCCTCCTCGGACGAGGACCCCGCGGCGGAAGCGGAAGCGGAGCGGCAACCCGCCACCTCGCGCTGACCTCGCACCGCCCGCGCGCCAACCCCCGCCCCGGCCCTCGCACCCACCCACGCACAGAGCTCCCCCCCGGCCCCGCGCACCCACCTGCCATATTTCTACGGGCGTAGAATTCTGTTCTGAGATGGCACCACAGACGAGGATGCACGGACTCCGTCCCTATGCCAACCGGTTCGTGAACCCGGTCACCCGCCACGTCGCGGGCTGGCTGCCCGGATTCGCCATCATGACCTACCGCGGCCGCAAGACCGGGCGGGTCTACCACACTCCGATCAACATCTTCCGCCGGCACGGCGCCTACGTGGTCTTCCTCACCTACGGCTCGCAGGCTCAGTGGGTGCAGAACGTCCTCGCGCAGGGTGGGTGCGAGATGCGGCGGCTCGGTCGCGATGTCCGGCTGGTGGACCCGGAGCTGATCGTGGACCCCACGCGCAGCCTGGTGCCCCTTCCGATCCGCTTCGTGGGTCGGATCGGCCGCGTGACCGAGTTTCTCCGGCTCCGCCCGGCACCGTCCGCGTCCAGCCCTAGCTGAACAGCGCCGGATCGGTCAGGTAACGCTGGAGGGTCGGGCCCACCCAGGCCGCCACCGACGCCGGCGGCGCCTCGTGGATCGGCGGCACCTTCACGATGTACCGGACCACCGCCAGGCCGACCAGCTGGCTTCCGGCCAGCGTCGCCCGCGTCTGAGGCTGGTCGAGGGAGGTCGCCGACGCGACGCGCGCGAGCACCTCACGCTGCACGAACTCACGCAGCAACGCGGTGGCGCTCTCGGTGGTGATGGCGGAGCGGATCAGCGCCAGGCTGGGCCTGCCCTGGGGGGCGTCGAGGGTCTCCAGGAAGAACCGGACCAGGCGCTCGCCGAGTCCCTCCACGCCGGCCGCGATCAAGCCGGGCAGGGCCTCGGCGGGGTCGAAGGGGAAGCTCACCGCGGCCCGGAACACGCCCTCCTTAGAGCCGAAGTAGTGGAGCACCAGCTTGGGGTCGACCTCCGCCACCGCGGCCACCTCGCGGACGGTGGTGCCGTCATACCCGCGCTCCGCGAAGAGCCTGCGCGCCGCCTCCAGGATCGCTTCTCGCGTGTCCGGCCTCCCCGGCCGCCTTCCCGTGCGCGTCACGCTCCGAGCCTACCCGACACTCACCAGACCTCCGCCGGCTGGACGTCTGTAGACGAAGTCCCCCCAGACGCGCGCCCCGGACCCCGAAAGGTGCCTCTGTGCACAACCGTTCCGGCGGGCGGGGTCAGGCGGTGCGCTCGACCCGTTCGTGCACTGGCTCGCCGAGGAACAGGTTGAAATTGTCGCGGAACATGTTGTCCGGGTCGTACCGCCGCTTCAACGCACGCAACCGGCTCAAGGTGGGCTCCGGGAACGCCGCCTCCAGCCGCTCCTCGTCGAGGCCGGTCTCGAAACTCAGATAGAGGCCGCTCAGGTGGGGCCGGAGCGGGTCCCAGGCCCGGTCCAGATCGCCCGCGTGCGCTCCCAGCGCCACCGCGGCGAAGTTCGCGTCCCGGTTCGCGTAGGCAGTCGCGTCCGGGGCCACGTCGGCCACCGCACCGCCGACCGCGCGCAGCTGGAACCAGTAGACGGCGCCTGAGCGCACCCCTTCAGCGGCCGCCTCCGCGATCTCCGGTGTCACGTGGTCGATCAGCCCCGAGCGACCGTTGGGCTCCCCGAACCCGCGCTGCGGCTCGTCGCTGACCAGCTCGGCCATCACCGAGGCGTAGCTCATGATCCGGACCGTCTGGTCGTAGAGCCCGGCCACCACCAGGGGCTGCAGGCGCTCGATCACCGTCTCCGGCCGGTCGGAATCCACCACCGCGCTCACGATCGCGAGCGGCGGCTGTCCGCGTCGGGCGCCGGTCAGGATGATCTGACTGGTCAGGTCGCGCGGCGCCGCCTCCACCGCCGCTCCCCACCGCTCGAGCACTCCTTCGATGTCGGTCGCGTCCATCATCAGCCGCGCGAACGCGACGTCGTGTGACAGTTCGTCGACCTCAAACTCGAACGAGACCACGATGCCGAAGTTGGCGCCCGCGCCCCGGAGCGCCCAGAACAGCTCCGCGTCCTGGTCGGGCGACGCGTGGACGACCGTGCCATCGGCCAACACCACGTCGGCCGCGCGCAGGTGGTCGATGGTGAGCCCGTGCTCGCGCGCGAACCAGCCCACGCCGCCCGCGGTCGCCAGCCCGCCGACCGCGACCCCACCAAAGTCGCCCGAGGTCAGCGCCCAACCGTGGCGACCAAGCTCGCGCGCGACGTCCACGAACCGGGCGCCCGGCCCCACGCGGACGCGCCGCGCGGCCTCGTCGAGCACCTCGATACCGTCCAGTGCCCCGACGTCGATGACGATGCCGCCCTGGTTGGTGGAGCGCCCGCTGAAGCCATGGCCGCCGCTGCGGATCCCGAGGGGAAGCCCGGGGTGCCGCCGGGCGAAGGCGAGCGCTTCGCGGACCTCCGGCACCGTCCGGGGGCGCAGCACGAGGCCCGGCGATCCACCCCGGATGTAGGTGTTGCGGACGTTGGTGTAGAGGGCGTCCCCCGGCTCCACGGACCTCGCGGCAAGGTCTGCCGGCAGCGAGTCGTAGTCGATCTCGGCGCTGCGGTGCGAGCGGACGGTGCTGCTCCGGGCCGGCGCCGGCTCGGTTCCGCGAACGCGCCGCTCCCGGTCCACTCCCTCCCGCACCGCGGGCGCCACCTCCTCGGCGAAGAAACGCAGCAGGCGCGGGTCGTCCCCCATCACGATGAACGTGCCGATTCCCTGCTCCAGGGCAAAGCCGGTCAGCCGGCTGATCCAGGCCTCGCCGTCGCCGTCCTCAGGCCCGGTCACGTTGAGCAGCCGGCGGATATCGCGGGGATCGCGCCCCACACCGCGTGCCGCCTCGTCGATGATCTGGTTGTCGCGGTCGATCTCCTGCGCCCCATCCGGCAGATACGACAGGCTGGGGATCCATCCGTCGGCCCGGCGGCCGGTCAGCCGCAGCATCCGTGGCTTGTAGGCGCCGATCCAGATCGGGATGTTTCGGGCTGAAGCGGGACCCCGCCGGGCGCCGTCCACCCGGTAGTAGTCGCCGCCCGCGTGCAGCGCCCGCCGGTCGTCGACGTCCCACAGACCACCGATCACGTCCAGGGCCTCCTCCAAGGCGTCCACCGACTGGCCGGGGCTGAGCCGGCGCCCACCCATGGCGGCGATCGCGTCCCAGAAACCACCCGCACCCAGCGCCAGCTCGAAGCGCCCATGACTCAGCAGGTCCAGGCTCACCGCCTGCCGGGCCGTCACCGCCGGCGGCCGCAGGGGCACGTTGAGCACGTTGGGTGCGACGTGGATGCGTTCCGTCCGCGCCGCTACCCAGCTGAGGAGGGTCCAGGTGTCGAGGAACGCGACCTGGTACGGGTGATCCTGGAAGGTGACCAGCTCGTATCCCAAGTCCTCGCTGAGGCGGGCCAGCTCGACCGTCCGCTCCGGGTTGGCGGCCGCGGGCCGGATGAAGGTACCGAACTGGATGTCGTGGCCGTAGTCAGGCATTGCTCATGGTCAAATTAGTTGCTGTTTTCGACAATCGCAATCAACGATCATACCAGGCCAGGCAGTCATCTATTCCCGCGGCCCGCGCCGGGGTGGCTCAGGCCAGCACCTCCACGTCGTCCGCGATCGTGCAGGCGTCGTCGAGCCGGCCCTGTTCGACCGCCATCGCGGCCCGGTCCAGCAGCCGGCGCAGCGCAGACCCTTCCGAGCCACTGAGGGCGCCCAGGAGCCGGCGTTCGACCACGCTCACGCGGCGGGCAAGCTCGGCGTGGACCTTCACCCCCCGCTCGGTGAGGGCGACGCGACGCGCGCGCCGGTCGGCGGGGTCCGAGCGCCGCTCCACCAGCCCCCGCGCCTCCAAGTCGTCGACCACGTGGGTCAGAGCGGTGCGGTCGAGTCCGAGCCGGGCCGCGATCGCGGCCTGGTTCGCGCAGTCCCCGCCGGCGACCGCCGCGAGCACCAGGTAGGCGCGCGGCGTGCCCAGCGTGCTGGAGACGGCGAGGTCCACCTCCCGGAGGTACGCGCGGAAGAGCGTCCCCAGCGCCGCACCAAGGTCCCTCTCCGTCACGCTGCTCACGTTACGGCGCGGTGAAGGACGCACTCTGGGCGCTCAGAGGACGCGGCGCGTCACCCCGGTCGCCGCGACCTCCGCCGTCGTCTGGAGCACCCACACGCGCTCGAATCCCTCGTCGGTGGTGGGTGGCGATCGCTGGAGGTCCGCGTGGTGACGGCGGACCACGGCCGGGCTGAGGCGGCGGTCGGTGCGGGTTCGGGCTCGCTCCAGGTGCACCTCCAGCGGCAGGTCGAACACGATCGCGACACACGGGACCTGGTGTGCCCGCGCCAGCGCCACCAGCCGCCGCCGCCACACGCGCTGGACGTTGGTGGCGTCGACCACGGTCAGGCGGCGGCGCTCCAGGCGAAGCGCCGTGATCAAGTTCAGGATCCGGAACGCGGCGGGCGTCGCCGACTGGTCGTTCTCGTCGTCCGCGACCAGGGCCCGGCAGTGGTCGGAGGAGACCACCTCGGTGGGACCGAAGTGGGCGCGCGCGAAGGTGCTCTTCCCCGCGCCGGTGGGTCCCACCAGCAGGATCAACGTCGGGTCCAGGACCTCGATCCGCGTCGCCTGCATTCGACGCATCATGAGCGGTTTGCCGGGAAGCGGCCCTCGAACGCGCTCCCCGCGCGGCCGTTCGCCGGGAACGGCCCCTCACGCGGGTCAGTCGGGGAGGCCGACCGCGCTCCGGCCGTCGCGGGTCACGGTCGTGATCTCGGCACCGTCCTCGCCCACGATCACGGTGTGCTCGAACTGGGCGCAGGGAAGCAGGTCGTCGGTCACCACCGTCCAGCCGTTGTCCCAGTCGTGATGATGGACCGTGCCCGCCGTGATCATCGGCTCGATCGTGATGACGAGGTTTTCCGGCATCGGCCACGCCGACCCCGCCGCCCCGCGGTGATGGCTGACGTGCGGCGCGGCGTGGAAGACGGCGCCCACTCCGTGCCCGCCGTAGTCCTCGACCACTCCCAGCCCGCGCGCGTCAGCCACCCCTTGCACCGCCTGGCCGATCACCTCCAGCGGGCGCCCCGCGGCGACCGCGGCGATGCCTGCCAGCGTCGCGATGCGCGTTCCCTCGACCAGGGCCCGGGTCGGCTCGTCGACCGTGCCCACGCAGAAGGTGGCGCAAGTATCGCCGTGGACCCCGTCCACGTAGGCGGTGACGTCGACGCTGACGATGTCCCCCTCCTGGAGTGCGTGGTCATCGGGGATGCCGTGGCAGATGACCTCGTTGACCGAGGTGCAGATCGACTTCCGGTACCCGCGGTAGGTGAGCGTCGAGGGATAGGCGCCGCGCGAGACGTAGGCCTCATGCGCCACCGCGTCGAGTTCGTCGGTGGTGATGCCGGGACGGACCCGTGCGCCCACCGCCAGCAGCACGTCCGCCGCCACCCGGCCCGCATGGCGCAGGCGTTTTCTCGCACCACCGCTCACGATCTGAGGGCCGGCGAAGCTGGGGAGACGGCGGCCCATCGCGTAGGGCGGCCGCTGGATGCTCTTGGGAACGGTGCGGAGCGCGCTCACCGTGCCCGGCGTCTGCGGAGCCCGCTTGGCGCTCCAGTCACCGTGGCAGTCGGCGAACCGCTTGCCGGAACCGCACCAGCAGGCGTCGCGCCCGCGCAGCCGGCTCACGAGGTCGCCTCCACGTCGATGCCCGGAGCGGTCACTGGCCGCCGTCGAGTGGCCCAGGTGAGGACTGCGGCGCGGGACCAGAGCCGGGGCCTTCCCACGCCGAGGTCGAGCACCGGCCTCGGCATGTCCAGGTAGCGCCGCTGGTAGCCGGCGACGCTGTTCGCGTGCGAGAGTCCGATCAGCTGCGCCACCTCACGCGCGTCGCAGAGGTCATCGGTGTCGACCAGCGGACACATCGAAACGCGAGTCTACGCCCGTAGACAGAAGCCAACTGGGAGCCGGCCCCGTGGGGTCAGGACGCGGGGGAGGCCGCCTCCAGGTCCCTCGCCACCTCGGCAGGCGCGTTGGCCGGCAGCACGCGACGGCCGGCGTTGATCAGGGTGATGGCCACGATCGCGCCCACCGCCATCAGGCCTCCGGTGGCGAAGAAGGGAAGCTGCCACGAGCCGGTGCTCTGGATGATGGCCGCGAAGATCACCGGCGACACGATGCCGGCCACGCCGAACCCGGTGTTCATGAGGCCGCCGGCCGTGCCCGCGAAGTCCGGAGCCACGTCCATCGGGATCGCCCACAGCACGGCGTTGTTGATCTCGAGAAAGAAGAACGAGACCGAGAGGAAGATCACGGCCAGGATGGGCGAGCCGACGATGACGGCCGGAATCACGGTCGCCGCCGCCAGCAGCAGGCCGAAGAACAGCTGCCAGTTGCGCGCGATGCGCAGACTCCCGGTCCGTCGCAGGAGCTGGTCCGAGAGCACCCCGCCGACCGTGTCGCCCACGGTGGCGAAGATCAGGGGCAACGCCGCGAACAGGGCCAGCGAGGCGAGCGGAAAGCCCCGCGACTGCTGCAGGTAACCCGGCAGCCAGGTCAGGTAGACCCAGAGTCCCCACCCGTAGCAGAAGTCGCACAGCGTGACCGGCCAGAGCGCGGCGATCAGGCGTCGCCAGGGAACCGCCGGCCGCTCCACCACCGTGCGCACGCCGATCTCGGCACGCTCCTCGGCATTGACCCGTGAGTCCGTGTGCGGGTCGCGCCGGAAGAAAATCAGGAAGATCAGGAGCCAGATCACACTCACCACGCCGAGGGCGTAGAAGCTGGACGGCCAGCCCCAGTGGAGGATGAAGAAGACGACGAGAGCGGGGGTGAGCGCCCCGCCCAGCCGGGACGCCGAGTGCACCACGCCCTGCGCCATCCCCCGTTCGGAGGGGGGCATCCAGGAGGACATGGCCCGCGTGGCGGTGGGGAAGGCGGCAGCCTCGCCGAAGCCGAGGCCGAAGCGGGCGGCGAACATGGTCCAGAAGGAGCGCGTGAGCCCGGTGGCGAAGGTGGCCCCGGCCCAAATCAACCCCACCAACGCCAGGCCCAGCTTCGGCCCCAGGAGGTCGCCGACGAACCCGCCCGGCATCTGGAGCAGCGCGTACGGGTAGCTGAACGCGGAGAAGATGAAGCCGAGCTCGACCTTGCTCAAGTGCAGGTCTTTGGCGATGGTGGGCCCGGCGATGGAGATGTTTGTCCGGTCGATGTACGTGATGAAGTACATCGCGCAGAGCAGGAGCAGGATCCCGTAGCGGACGCGGAAGGGGCGGCGCACGACCCCACGCTGCCGGAAAGCGCTCCAGGATGTCAAGCCGGAGCCGCCCACCAGCCTCCGAGCCCTGGGAGGGCCGACTGCCGGCAATCGGGGGTCTGCGTGCGCTCGCCGAGCCCCGAGTGCCAGCAGTCGGGGGTCCTAGAGGTCGAGGTGGAGCCGCAGCGCATCGTCGATGGCCGCCAGCACGGTGCCCGGCACGCGGCCGAGCGCGGCTCCCACCCGTTCCACGTCCACCGACCGCACTTGCTCCGCTTGCGCCTTTGAATCGACTCTCAGGCCGGCCTCGCCGCCTGGTATGAGCACCTGGAACGGAAAGACCCTTGCCGTGTTGCTGGTCAACGGCACAACCGCTACCACGCCGCGGCCCAGGCGGGCCGCGGCCGCATTCGCACGGTCGTTGCTGACGACCACCGCCGGGCGGCGCTTGGCCGCCTCACTGCCTGGCACCGGGTCGAGATCGACCAGGCGGACCTCCCCGCGGCGCATCAGCCCACGCCGTCGGCAGTCGCAATCTCCCAGACCTCCTGCTCGCCCGACCGCTGCCATTCGTCCCAGGCGGCGGCGTAATCGTCCTCCAGCTCCGCGCTCCGGAGCAGGCGGACCGCCTGATGGAGCGCCGCCGAGCGGGAGGTCAGCCCCTGCCGGCGCGCGTGCTCGTCGAGCACGGCGATGTCCTCGTCTGGAAGGCTGACGCTGATCTTCACACCTGCATGCTACCCCAGTAGCACCGACGGTACTACCCACCGTTTACAAGCGCCCGGTCAGCGGAAGAGGTCCTGCGCCGCCGGGCGGATCAGGTCGCGTCCGGTGCCGGGCCGGGCACTGGTGCTCCACCCCCGTACGACCACCGCCGGCACCCGGCTCACCTTCCCCATCACCAACTCGGCGGCCGCCGCCAGCTCGTCCGCGACCGCCACCACCGTCGCCTGCAGCACCCGCCCGTGGTCATCGGGCTGCCCTCGATAGTCGATCAGCGGCGCCAGCCCGGCCACTCCCAGCGCCACGTTGACGATCCCCGTCCGCCAGGGCCGACCGAAGGTGTCGGCGACGATCACGCCCACCCCCGGCGCTCCCCGCGCGGCAAGCCCCTCGCGAACGCAGGCGGCGGAGCGGTCGCACTCTTCGGGCAGCAGCAGCACCTCGCCCTCGTCGCCGGTGACGTTGGAGTGGTCGATGCCGGCGTTGGCGCACACGTACCCCTGCCGTGTCTCAACGAT
Source organism: Candidatus Dormiibacterota bacterium (assembly GCA_963790575.1). Classification (GTDB taxonomy): domain Bacteria; phylum Chloroflexota; class Dormibacteria; order Dormibacterales; family Dormibacteraceae; genus CAVTSA01. The sequence continues at coordinate 51,581 of CAWBPD010000016.1, forward strand.
CAGCACCCGCTCGCTGCGCACGATGCGGACCGACTCATCGAGGATCGCCTGCACGAATCGGGGATCGGCGTCGAGCCGGCGGGCCAGGTCGCGCGCCTGCGCACCGGGAGTGACACCGGCCAGCCGGCGGATGCGTCCCTCCGCCTTGGAGACGATCTTCTGCGCCACCACCAGCACATCCCCAGGCTGAAACGAGAACCGGTCCGCGAACAGCCCCGCCAGGTCGTCACCGGGTCCCACCTCGGGGAGACCTTCGACCGGCAGCAGGGAGAGGGCGCTCACGCCGGTGGTCGGTCGGGGGCGGTCCGGGCCAGCTTTTCGAGATCGCTCGGCTCGTCGAGGTCGAGGGCCAGCACCTCGCGTTCGTGGAGCCCGAACGGAACTCCGCGGGAGGCGGCGTCGCGCTCGAACTTCCCCAGCGAATCGTCCCCGAAGTGGAGGCCGATGACACCCGGTGGGTTGAGATAGAGCGCGTTGGTGCCGCCGCGCCCGGTGGCGGGAGCCGCCAGCACGGCCGGGCTTCCCATCCGCCGCGCGCCCTCGAGCAGATCGCGGACCGCCTCCGGCGAAATCAACGGGAGGTCGCTCGAAAGCAGCAGCACCGCGTCCGCGCCCCCCGCCACCGCCCGCTCGATGCCCCGGCGTGCGGCCGGGTTCTGCCCTTCGGCGCGCTCCTCACGGATCCACTCCACGCCCGCCTCGCGCGCCAGGCCCACCCCATCGTCGCCGGCGCACACCGCGAGCACGTGGTCCCCGGCCCCCGCGGCGGCCAGTGCCAGCCGTGCGTTTCGCTCCGCCAGCCGCCGGCGTTGGGGCGGCGTGAGCGCCGGGCCCAGACGCTGCTTCGCGTGCGCGAAGTCCTTGATCAGGACCACGACCCAGGTCACGGCGGGAGGCTACTGCTGGCGCTGCCGGCGCGTGCCGGGGAAGTAGCGGCGCCAGGAGATGATGACGCCGACCACCGCCGCCACTCCGACCAGCACGAAGAGGGGCCAGATTCCCGCCCACCCCAGCGAGCGGACCTCCCCGCCGACCGCGAAGGCAAGCAGCAGCACGCAGACCACGAGCAAGAAGATGACGGTGATCGCGCGGTGGACCATTCCGGCCTCAGCTTACGCAGGCCCGGCTCCTACCCTTGAACCGAATGCGGATCGTCCAGCTGGGCGCGGTGCCGAGCACTCAGGAGGCCGCGCGCGGGCTGCCGGTGGGCACGGCCGTGGTGGCCCAGTTCCAGTCCGCGGGCCGGGGCCGGCTGGACCGGCGCTGGGAGGCTCCCTGGGGCAGCGCGCTGCTCGCGACCTTCGTCTTCCCCCCGCGTTCCCTGGCTCTTTTTCGCGCCGGGATCGCGGCAGCCCGGGCGTGCGGCCCGGGGGTCCGCCTCAAGTGGCCCAACGACGTTCTCCTCGAGGGGCGCAAGGTGGGGGGCCTGCTGGCGGAGCAGCACGCGGGCCGCTGCCTGGTCGGCATGGGCATCAATCTCAGCTGGTCACCACCCGGCGCCGCCCGTCTCGGAGTCCCGCGGGAGGACCTGCTCGGGGACCTGATCCCCTCACTCGAGGAGTGGTGGTCGCGGGCTGACGCAGACATCCTCGAAGAGTGGCGGCAGCGCTCGGACACGCTGGGCCGGACGGTTCGGGTGGAACTGCCGAACGAGATCATCGAGGGCGCCGCCGAGGCCCTCGACCCGGACGGCGCGCTGGTAGTCGGCGGCCGGCGGGTGGTGGTGGGCGACGTGGTCTACCTGCGTGCCACCGCCAGGGATCCGGAGCATGTCTGACCCCGCGCTGCAATCCAGGTTGGGACAGCGCGTGACCGACGCCGCTCGGCAAGCGCTGACAGACCATGGCTACGTGACACCGCTGGACGTCCTGATCGGCATCCACTGGCTGCATGAGGTCCACCCTCAAGCCTGGCGGCAGGAGCGCGTGGCGACCATCGAAGAGATGGCGCAGGTCGATGTCGCACGTCTGGCCGAGGCCATCCACCTGCTGGGGATCTGGGCGCGCGAGCGAGGCCTGAGCCCGACCGAGGTCGAATACCGGAGCACCAGCAAGGAGCGTCGCCCACTGCGCTTCACACGGGACGCAGATCCGGAGCTCGAACGTGTTCTGCGCACGCACTGGTCCTCGCCCGGCAGCCGGCAGGCCGCCGAGCAGCCGCCCCGGCCCACCAAACCACTCGCGATCATGGCCCTCGGGGATTGGACCTGTCGCGAATGCGGTGGGAGCGGGGATTTCCTGGTCATGGACGGCCCGGGTCCCCTCTGCCTCACCTGCGCTGACCTCGACCACCTCGTCTTTCTGCCCGCCGGGGATACCGCGCTGACCCGCCGCGCGACCAAGGCAAGCACGCTGTCAGCCGTCGTGGTCCGCTTCAGCCGGGCCCGCAAGCGCTATGAGCGGCAGGGGATCCTGGTCGAAGAGCCCGCGCTGGAGGCCGCGGAGGCGTCGTGCTTGGCGGACGCCGAGATCCGCGAGCGGCGGCGCGAGCGCGCCGCGGCACGCCGCCCCGTCGAGGACGAACGCTTCCAGACCCGGTTCGGCGCGGCCATCCTGGACCAATTCCCGGGTTGCCCGCCCGAGCGAGCGGCCGCCGTCGCGGCCCACGCCGGCCGTCGGGGGAGTGGCCGGGTCGGGCGGAGCCGCGCGGGGCGGGATGTGGATCCGGAAGCGGTCCGGCTCGCGGTCCGCGCGTCGGTCCGGCACCAGGACACCGACTACGATCGGCGGCTGATGCGCGGTGAAGAGCGGGCGGAGGCTCGAGCGGCCGTCGAGGGACAGGTGGCCTTGCTCCTGGAACGGTGGTCGACGGCGGTCCCGCGGGGTCGGGCCGGTCGTGGCTGACGGGATCGGAAACCGGCGCCGCCGGGTGGAAGACCCGCCGCTGCTGCTTGGGCGTGGTCGCTACGCCGGCGACGTGCGGCTGCCGGGGATGGCGCAGGTGGCCATGGTCCGCTCACCGTTCGGGCGCGCCAGGGTGAGCGCAATCGACGTCTCGGCGGCCCGCGCCCTCCCCGGCGTGCTCGCGGTCTGGACCGAGGACGACCTGCCGGAGCCGGCCCGCACCATGCCCGAGGACTTCGTGCCCGGGGGGCTGGAGCGCTTCCCGCGTCCGGTGCTGGCGCGCGGGGAGGTCCGCTACGGCGGAGAGATCCTGGCCGCCGTGATCGCCGAGTCAGCGGAGGCCGCGGCCGACGCCGCCGAGCTGGTCGAGCTCGACCTGGAGGCACTGCCGGCGGTCGGGTCGGTGGAGGCCGCGATCGCACCGGGGGCGCCGGAGGTCCATGCCGGTGTGGCCGGGAACCTTGCCTTCACCGGCGCGGCAGCCTTCGGCGACGTCGAAGCGGCGTTCGCGCAGGCGCCGGTGGTGGTGCGGCGGCGCCTGCACCTGCCGCGCGTCCAGGGGGCGGCGATGGAACCGCGCGCGACCACGGCGGAACCGCGCGGCGACGGCCTTCGCGTCTGGACCTCCACTCAGTCCGTGTTCTCCGTTCGCGCCCGTGTGGCCGGTGCCCTCGGCCTCCCCGAACCGGCGGTCGAGGTGCGGGCGGAGAACGTGGGCGGCGGCTTCGGCCCCAAGGGCCGGACCTACCCGGAGGAGATCCTGACCGCGCTCGCCGCCCACCGGCTCCGGCGCCCCATGTGCTGGGTCGCCGACCGCAGCGAGGACAGCGCCTCCACCGTCCACGCGCACGGCACCATCTTCGAGCTCGAGCTGGCGGCGGAGCAGAACGGGACTTTGCGCGGGCTGCGCGGCGAGTTCTGGCACGACATCGGGGCCTACGCGTCGATCGGGGCCGGCATCGCCGGCAACGTGGCCACGCACCTGCTGTCCGGCTACCGGCATCCGGCGATGCGGGTGACCTTCCACGCCGTGTTCACCGACGGAGCGCCCACCGGCACCGTGCGCGGCGGGGGCCGGCCGGAGGGCAACTTCGCGATCGAGCGGCTGATGGACGCGCTCGCCGACCGCTTGGGCGTCTCCCGTGTCGATATCCGCCGCCGCAATCTGATCCCGCCGGAGGCGATGCCATACGCGACCGGGCTCCGCCGCGGCCCGGTCCAGGTCGTGTACGACGGCGGTGACTACCCGCGCCTGCTTCTCGAGGCGGTGCGCCGGATCGGCGAGCCGTCACCGGCGCCGTCCGGCCTCGCGCGCGGCGTCGGGGTCTCCTTCGGGGTCGAGTCGACCGGCTTCGGCAGCGGCGAGCCGGCGCGCGTGCGCCTGCTCGATGACGGCACCGCGGAGCTCTACCTTGGCTCCACGCCGCAGGGCCAGGGGCACGAGACTTTCGCGGCGCAGGTGCTGGTCGAGCGCCTGGGGTGGCCGCTGGACCGGGTCCGGGTGTTCGCCGGCGATACGCGAGGCGTCCCGGGCGGCGGCGTCACCGCGGGCTCCCGCTCGGCCGTTCATGTTGGCAGCGCGGTCTCAGTGGCCGCGGTCGCCGCCCGGGACGAGCTCCTGCGCCGGGCCGGTGAGCGGCTGGAGGTGGAGCCCCATGACCTGACCCTGGAGGGGGGCATGATCACGGTGCGCGGCGTGCCCCAGCGCGCGGTCGCGGCCACCGAGCTGCTGGACGGCGACCCGGTGGAGGTGACGCGGACCTGGGAGACCGAGACCGGCACCTCCTGGGCGGCCTCCTGCCACGCGGTGGAGGTGGAGGTGGAGCCCGACACCGGCCATGCGCGTGTTCTCCGCTATGTCCTGGTCCACGACTCCGGCCGTGAGATCAACCCGCGCCTGGTCGAGGGTCAGCTGCAGGGAGGCCTCGTGCACGGGATCGGCTACGCGCTCTTCGAGGAGGCGCTCTACGACCCCGAGGGGCAGTTTCAGACCGCCTCCTTCCTCGACTACACGCTGGCCTCCGCGCCCGAGATCGCGTTCGTGCCCGAGCTCATCTCACAGGAATCGTTCACCGAGTTCAACCCGGAGTCGGTGAAGGGGGTCGGGGAGGCGGGGACCATCCCGGCGCCGGCGGCGATCGTCTCCGCCCTCGAGCATGCCCTCCGCTCTCGGCACCCCGGCGTCGCGCTGGACCGGATCCCGGTGACGCCCGAGCGCCTGCTCTCCGCGCTCCGTCAGTAAGGGCCGGCTGTCCGCACTGCGACGCTACCCCGGCGCGCGTAACGTCCGGCTGCGGACACTGGGCCCTGTCTCGGACACCACCAGGGAGACCAGCTCGGGCAGGAGCTCACCGGCGCGCCCGCGCAGCACCACCTCCGCCCGGGGATCGAGCGGCGTCCGCTCGTCGTTGCAGACGATCACCGGCGCTCCCTGCCGGATCGCCCGCCAGGGAATGTCGGCCGCCGGGTGGACGACCAGCGAGCTTCCCACGCAGAGCATCGCGTCGCAATCCTCCGCCAGCTCGAACGAGCGTCGCAGCACCTCCTGCGGCAGCGGCTCGCCGAAGAACACCACCGTCGGCTTGAGGCGGTTCCGCCGGCACAGCAAGCAGCGGGGCGGCAGCTCCCGTTCCAGCCGCGCCTGCACCTGGGGCCGCGGCTCCTCCGCCCCGCAGTCGAGACAGCGAACCCACCGCGAGTTCCCGTGCAGCTCCAGCACCTCCCTCGAGCCGGCGCGCTGGTGGAGGCCGTCGGTGTTCTGCGTCACCACCCCCGCCACGCGACCCGCTTCCTCCAGCCTCGCGATCGCCCGGTGCGCGGGATTCGGCCGCGCCTGCCGGGTCTGGGGCGCCCGCTCCAACGCCACCTCCCAGTACCGGCTGGGGTCGGCGCGGAAGCGTTCGATCGACGCCACCTGGTAAGGGTCGTAGCGCCGCCAGAGCCCGTCCTGCCCGCGGTAGGTCGGGATCCCGGACTCGGCCGAGACCCCGGCGCCGGTGAAGACGACGGCGCGCCGGGCGGCGCCCAGGATGGCGGCGGCCTGCCGCAGCTCCGGCGCGGCGACGCTCACCGGTGGTCTGCGAGCCAGTCGGCAAGGGCCTGCCGGTGGCTCGAGAAGGCCAGGCGCGGGAGTCGGTCAAGCGCGAACGAGGCCGTCTCCAGCATTTCCGGTCCGGGCGCGGGCCGCGCACCGGCGGCGAGGCGCGCCGAGTACCCGAGGACCACCATGCTCGGCGCACCCGCCTTGGGGACGTGGTAGGCGCCGACCAGGCGATCCACCACGATCTCGCACCCGATCTCCTCCCGGCACTCGCGGGCGGCGCTCGCTGCCGGATGCTCATCGTCGTTCACGAACCCGCCCGGCAGACACCAGTCGCCGTACGACGGTTCGGTGGCGCGGCGGGCGAGGACGAGCGCGCCGCCGTCCAGGACCAACGTCGCCGTCGCCAGCTTGGGGTCGCGCCAGAGAATCCAGCCGCAGCGGTCGCACGCCTCCAGCGGCCGGCCCTCCACCTCATGGATGCTGAGACGCGCTCCGTCGTTGACACAGAAGTGCCGGCCCGGGGCGCCGGCCGCGCCTCCCAGTCGGTGGTCGTGGTGTTCGTGCTCGCTCACCGTGTGGATCCCATCATCGTCGGAGAGCGAACCACCACGTCGCGGCTATACTCGGCGCGCTCTCACTGTTGTCACGCCATACAGGTCCCAGGACCATCCCTTTCGAGGACTTGCCGCTCGGCGGTGAGTGGACGACCCGGGGTCGCACGCTCACCACGGCCGATGTCCACGCGTACATGACGCTGGCGGGGGACTTCAACCCGCTCTATGCCGACGTGCACTACGCGACCCGGGACGATCGCGACGGGATCGTGGTCCCGGCGGCCCTGGTGGTCTCGGTCGCGCTCGGTCTGGGCGCCATGGACGTGCCCCTTCCCGATACGACCGCCCTGGTGGGCATGAACTGGCGCTTCGTCGCGCGGGTCCGGCTCGGGGACACCATTCACGCCGACTGGCGGCTGGGACGCAAGCGTCCGGTCGACGAGCCGGACGTGGGCCTGGCGGTGTGGCAGATCGAGATTCGCAATCAGGAGGGCACGCTGGTGGCCGAGGGCGACGTGGCGCGGCTGATCTCGCGGCGGCGGCCGGTGGGAGCAGAGGTTCCGCTCGAGGTAGAGGCGGAGGCGGAGTCGGTGGTGGCGGCGTCCCCCGACCGGCCCTCGAGGCGGCGCCGGCGGCGGGGCGGCGGAGCGGGTGGCGCGGCCCCGGAGGCACCCCCTGTCGCCCCGGCGGCAGAGGTGGCGGACGGGGCGGCGCCAGAGCCGGCAGGGGGGTCGGAGAACGGCGTCGCGGCGGCCGGGGAGTCACAGGCTGCGGTCGAAGCGACGCCGGCCGAGCGCCCACCACGCCGGCGCCGCCGGCGTGGTGGCGGGGGAGGCGCGGTCGAGCCGCAGGCCCCAGCTTCGGAGGGGTCACCGGAGGCGCCGGAACAACCACCGGCACCGGTCCCGGCGCCGGAGCCGGCCGCGGCCGAGGCGCGGGGCACGGAAGCGGCGTTGCCGGAGCCGGGCGTTCCCAGCCCGGGCCGGCGCCGGCGCCGCCGCGGCGGTTCGCGTGGCCCCTCCGGCACCCCACCCAGCGGAGCGCCCCCACCGGTCGGCGCGGAGCGCCCAGAGGCCGCCGCGCCCGCCCCGGCGGAGGTGGAGCCGGGGCCCGCGACGCCCGCCGGGCCGGCCGTGATCGAGTCCGCGTCCGCGCCCTCTCCGCCCACCGGAGCCGTGCCCGGGTCCCGGCGCCGGCGCACCCCGCGCCGCGCGGCCATCCAGAGCCCGCCCGGTGAGGGCCCGCCTCCCGAGGCCGCGGAAACGCCGGCCGGTGGCCCGCAGGAACCGACCACCGAGGATCAGGGGCCCCGCCCCCGCCGCCGGGCGCCTCGCGCGGATGCGAGCGCGGAAGCCTCTGCTCCCGCCGGCCTCCCGACGGCGGACCAATCGGCACCCGAGCAGGCGCCGCCCGCCCGGACCACTCGCCGCCGTCGCACCAGGCCGGCCAGTCAGCAAACGCGCCCGGACGACCAGGCCGGGGCCGAACCGGCGGCGCCGCCATCTGACCAGCCGGCCGCGACCCGCACCCGGCGGCGCACTCGCCGCACACTGCCCGACGAGTCGCCACCCCAGGCGTGAACCACGTCCTCGCACGTGACAGCGGGCGAGCGAGACGTTACCTTGGGGCGGGAAATGGGGGTAGAGAGCGTCCCCGCCTGGACCCTGAGAGTCCGGACTACCGGCCAGGGAACCGGGACGATTTCGATCGTCCAGCAGAGAGAGCCCGCCCAGCGCGCCACCCACGTCGCCCCCACCCCGACGGCCACCACCCAGAGCGCTGGCCGCCCGCCGACCGCACCCACGCCGGGCGCCGCAGCGGACCCGAGCGGCGATCCCAGCCATGACCGGGACCACGGAGCAACCCCTGACGGATCCGGCGCCCCGAGCAGCCTGCCTCAACCCCCCAACGGACGCGCGGACGGCAGGCCGCCGGCGACCGTCGGGGGCCTGCCGTCCGCGCGTCCCACCTCCTCCCCGGCGGAGCCCGCGCCTTCTCCCACCACCAATCTCTGGGTGCCTACCGTCAGCCCCAATTCGCCGTAGACGAGGGTTGGACTCATACGCGAGCACCTGTCTTGCCATCGAGTGCCGGGGCTCGATAGACTTCTGCACGACCCCCGAACTTGAAGACGACACTCCTAGGAGGCATATCTGTATGTCCGGCGAACTCAACCTGTTTCTGATCTCGACCGCGATCACGCCCCACAAAGTGGAGGCCGGTATCGCGGCCATCGTCGTGATCCTCATCATCGTCGGCGTGGTCCTGTACATGAGGCGGCGCGGCGCCACTTCTGTCTGAACGAGCAGGTCGACATCGCGGCGAGTGCCGCGCAACACAGGATCGATCTGATGACGCGACAGAGGTGGGTCGCGATCTTGGCGGTGGTTTTGCTCCTCGCCGCGTGCGGGGCTGGCACCGCCCGCCAGAGTGGTTCTTCTACCGCCGGCTCGGCCGCAGCCGGCCAGCCGACGGCTCGGGCGAGGCAGTTCATGGACCTGTTTCGCCGGCATCTGTTCAATCAGGAGTGGGCCTTGCTCGCCCGGCCGGCGCGCGCGCAGTGGCCGCGTCGGCAGGCGCGTACGCAGATGTTGACCGCCAAGTTCGCAGGCGCACGCATCTCGTATCGCTTGGGAAAGGCGGCCCCTGACCGAACCTGGGTCAGCGCGGAGAGCGGGACGAGCGTCACGCACCTCTGGGAGGTCCCGGTGTCCGTGCGCCTGGAGGGAGGGGCGCATCAGCTGCCGAACACCCTCAATCTCTTCCGGGAGCTGGATCTCTACCTCACGTCACCCAAGAGCGGCTCCGCCTCCATGATCGTCGGCGAGGGTCCCGCCGGCTTGGACGCACCCATCCTGCTGCCGCTCCACCGACCCCAGGTTGAGACGTCGGTGCCGGTGCTCATGTACCACGACGTCAACACCCCGCCCGACCGTACCCTCTTCCCCTCGCGGTACGCCTACCAACTGCAGTACAACCTGACGGTCAGTACCGCCGACTTCGCCGATCAGATGGATTGGCTGGCAAGTCACGGATACCACGCCATCTCACTGGCCCGTCTCGCGGATACATTGGATTACCGGCTACCGCTTCCCTCCAACGCCGTGGTGATAACGTTCGACGACGGCTTTCTCGGACAGTTCACACAGGCGGCGCCCATTCTTCGGCGCCATGGGTTCACAGCGACCTTCTTCATCTGTACGGGACTCATGGGGTGGCAGACAAAGACGCAACAGTATCTCTCCTGGGAGCAGGCTGCCCAGCTGTCTCAGCAGGGCTTCTGGATCGAGGACCACACCGTCAATGACGACGCTTCGCTCTATGGGCTCGATCAGGCAGGCCTGGAGTCATTGATCGTCTCCACGCAGTCGGTCATCGTGTCGCGACTGCACCAGCCGGTGCAGTTCTTCGCCTACTCGGCGGAGTGGCCATACCCGACCGCGGCCCAGAGCGGACCCCTCGTCGACGGGATCATGACCGTTCTGCGCAGCGCGGGATACCAGCTGGCGCTCACCGACCCCGTGAACCCCTCGACACGCGTCGACGCCGCCCAGCCCTATCAGGTCCCACGAATCCGGGTCTCCCCGGGCGAGGTGGGGCAATCCTTCGGCGGACGCCTCTGAGCGGAGTTACAGCACTCCGAAGTTGATATGGTTCCTATCACTATTATTAAGCCCGGCGGACAAAAAGCGGCTCCCCAGGTGTCGCTGGTCGCACGAGGAGGAGTCGTACCTGCCGACGCGGCCGCCTCCCCTGCGCCATCCCCCGTTCCCGAGTCGCGACCTGCGGCGCTGCTCACCCTGCCCGGAGTCGGCGCGGGTCTGGCTGCGTCCGCCGCCGCCCTGGGCTGGCTTCTGGAAACCCTCGCTCAACGGGGTACCCAGGGGCTGGGCAACGACTTCTACATCTACTGGGCGGCTGCTCGATTGCTGGGCGCGGGCGGCAACCCGTACGACGTCGCCGCGGTCAACCGGCTGCTCGAGCTGCACCATCTGCAGGTCACCGTGAGCCCGACCGGCTACTCCTATCCGGCCTTCTTCGCCGTTCTGCTGGTCCCGCTCGGGCACGCGGCACCCCCGCTCGCGTTCGGCATCTTCACCGTTCTCAGCCTGGCCGCGTTCGGCTTCGCGGTCGCCTTGTTAGCGGGTTCCCTGACCACGTCCCCGTGGTGGGAGGTGCTGCTCGTCGGCGCCCTCGCGGGCAGCTTCGTCCCCGTGCGAGGGTCGGTCTTCTTCGGCCAGGCCAATCTGTTGCTGCTGCTCCCTCTCGCGCTCGCCTGGCGCAACCGGCGGCCGGGGGCCTGGCTCGGCGTCGCCGCGGCGATCAAGCTGTACCCGGCGGCCGCGCTGGCGGCCCTGACCGCTCGGCGTCGAGACGGCCTGGCCTCCTCGCTGACGGGACTGGGGGTGGCCACCGCGCTGATCGCCGTCCCCAACCTGGTGATCCGGCACAGCGGCGGCGGCACCCTGTTCAGCCTGCTGGCTCCTGACAGCTACCCGACCAACGAGTCCTTCAACGGCGCGCTGAGCAGGCTCGCATCCTCCACCGGCGGTGACCCGGCGCTGCTGCCCGGGCTGCCGGTGATGCCGGCCATGGTGGGGCTGGCTGTCGTAACCGGCGCCCTGGTAGCGATCGTCGTCCTGCGTCGCCGCGGGCGGCCTTGGGCCGGCTGTCTGGCGCTGGTGCTGACCTGGGCGTTGCTCGCGGCACCCAAGGTGTCGCTCTGGGACCTGACGCCCCTGCTCCTTCCCTCCTGTTACTGCTGGAAGTACGTTCATCGCCGGCCGCTGCCCCTCCTGACCCTGGCCGCGGCGTGGGCGCTCCTGGCGGCTCAGGCGAGCGTGTACCTGGCGCCCTCGGGCCCGGCGCTGACAGCCGTGCTGCTCTCCTCCCTGGGCGTGCTCGGCACCCTCCTTCTCGGCCTCCTTACCGCGTGGGTGCTCTGGTGCCACGGGGACGAGGACGTCGGCCCGACGTAGAGGAGCCCCGGTGGCTGCAGACATGAGCGGCGACCATGGGCAGAGCATGCAGCCGCGGACGATCACATAGCACGTGGCCCTTTCCCGGGAAAGGGCTCCCCGCGAGGCGGTTTGCGGTGCGAATCCCGGGAAACGGCCGCGTGGGGGCGGCGGTCAGGCGGGGGCCGGCGCCTCCAGAGCCTCCAGGTGGGCGACGACCGAGCGCGTGATGTAGGTGGGGGTGGAGGCGCCGCTGGTGACGCCCACCCGGCGCACGCCGCGGAACCACTCGGGGTCGATCTGATCGGGGGCGTCGACCAGGTGCGCCGGCTTGTGACCCAGCTCACGCACCACCTCGACCAGCCGGTTGCTGTTGGAGGACCGCCGGCTCCCGACCACGATCACGAGGTCGACGTCGGCCGCCGCTCGCACCGCCGCCTCCTGCCGCTCCTGCGTGGCCCGGCAGATCTCGTTGTGCACCTCGGCCCCCGGGTAGCGCGCCTTCACGAGATCGATCAGCTCCTCGGTGTCCCACATCGAGAGCGTGGTCTGGCAGGTCACGGCGATCTTGTCGTTCTCGATCTGCAGCCCCTCCACGTCCGCGGCCGACTGGACCACGTGGACGCGCCCCGGGGCCTCCCCCTCCACCCCCTCCGGCTCGGGATGGCCGTGGCGCCCGATGTAGATGACGTCGAAGCCGCGCTGGGCCAAGTCCCGCACCAGGTCGTGCGTCCGCACCACGTCGGAGCAGGTGGCGTCGATCGCGTTCAGGCCCAACTCCGCGGCCCTCTGCCTTGACCTGCGGCGAGACGCCATGAGCGGTGAAGATCACCGTCCCGTCGTGGATCTGCTCCAGCCCGGCGAGGCGGTTGGGCGGGTCGACCAGCGAAATGCCCTGGTTCTGGAGATCGTCGGTGGCGTGCGTGTTGTGGACCAGCTGCCCCAACATGTGGATCGGCCCCGGGGTCGATTCCCGAACCCGCTTGGCGATGCGGAACGCGTCGACGACGCCGTGGCAGTACCCCCGCGGGGTGATCTTGAGCACCTCCATCCAGTTCCGAGCCTACGACTCGGCCGCCGCTGCGTTACGGCCGAGTGTCCGCACCGCGACGCTACAGATGCCTTATAGGGTCCTACTGCGGACACTGAGCCCCCATCACCCGTCAAGGTCACGGCAGCAGCGTGGCGGCGATGCCTTCGGGGCCACCCTCGCCCCGAACGCGGACATAGTGCTCCCAGCCGAGCGCGGCCTCCAGCACCTGCTGCTGCATCGTCACCCAGGGACCGCGAGGATCCATCTGGGAGATGTGGGCGGCGAGGGCATCCCGCTTGAGCTGCGCGAGGTCGCGCACGTCGACGGTGACCGTGATCTCGGCGTCGGGCGTCCCGATCAGGTCAGCACCCGGCGTGTCCTCCGCCCCTTCGGCGCCCATGCGCGCGCGTATCTGATCCACCACCGATTGCGGGATGGCCGCCTCGTAGGCGCGCTCGGGCTCGAAGCCCTCGCCGCGCAGGAGATCGAGCGCGGCGACCGTGGTCCGCTGCGCCTTGATGTGATCGGGATGGCCGTAGGTACCTTCCTTTGTGTAGGTGACCACCACCGCCGGGCGCTCCTCGCGCAGCACCGCCGCCAGGCGCTCGGCGCCGACCTCCAGCGGCGCCGCGTGGAAGCTGCGTGGATCGTCGTTCCCCGCTCTGCCCACCATGTCCGAGTCGCGAAATCCGAGGAACACCTGGCGGTCGACGCCGAGCAGCCGCCCCGCCTCGACCAGCTCCTCGGTCCGGACCTCACCGAGTCGGGGACGGGTCACGTCTGGGTCCAGGTTGTGGATCTCCCCCAGCTCGCCCCGGGTGGCGGTGACCAGCACCACCCGGTGCCCGGCGCCGTGCGCGCGCGCCATCACGCCACCGGTGGCGATCGCCTCGTCGTCGGGATGGGCGTGGACGAGCAGCAGCGTCGCCACTCAGGCCACCGCCCAGGCCCCGGGCGGATCCCCGAGCAACGCATCGACCAGCGCCACCATGCCCGCGCCGCCGGGCGGCGGCACGGTCCGGCCCTGCGCGGCGGCGATCACCTCGGGGCGGGAGCCGGCGATGGCCACCCCCAGATGCGCCCACTCCAGCATCGGGATGTCGTTGCGGCCGTCACCGGCGGCGGCGGTCGCCGACCGCTCCACCCCAAGGCGCTCGCAGAGGACGGAGAGCGCGCGGCTTTTGGTGGCGCCCTTGCGGGTCACCTCCAGGTAGGTCGGCATCGAGGTCGCGGCGTAGACGTCCTCCGCGAACGCCTCCTGCAGCTGCGGCAAGGTGCGGTCGATGGTCGGTGCCGGGGCCACGATGACCAGCTTGGGGGTGGTCGGCCCGAGCGCCTTCGCGAGATCGCCCACGATGTGCATCTCCATCCCCGCGTGGTGCGCGTAGTCGCGGGCCTCCGGCCGGTCGCGTGCCACGATCAGCTGGTCGTCGCGGTAGGCCTGGACGTGCAGATCGCGCTCGTCGCAGTAGCGGATGACGGCGGCGGCCACCTCGCGGGGCAGCCCTTGATCCAGCAGCACGCCGCCGTCGGGAGTCCGGATCTGTGCCCCCTGGTAGCACACGAAGGGGCCGTGCAGCCCCAGCCGCCGGATCCAGATCATGGCCCCCGGGAAGGGCCTCCCGGTGCAGGCGACGACGGTGATGCCCGCCGCCTCGGCGCGGCCCAACGCCTCCACGTCCCGGTCATCCACCCGCAGGTCGGGACTGACCACGGTCCCGTCGAGATCCAGGGCCAGCAGTCGGATCGACGTCATACCAGCACCTCTGGATTGACCGGGTTGCGGGACGGCTCGCCGGCGAGGACCGCGAGTAGGTTGCGAACGGCGGTGACGCACATCGCGGAGCGGGCGCCGATGGTAGCACTGCCGATGTGGGGCGTGAGGACGGCCCGCTCCGAGCGAAGCAGCGCCGGATGGGGCCTGGGCTCGTCCTCGTAGACGTCCAGACCCGCCCCCCAGAGCTGGCCCGCGGCGAGTGCGGCGACCAGGGCCGCCTCGTCCACCACCGGGCCCCGCGAGGTGTTGAGCAGGATCGCGTCCGGCTTCATCAGGTCCAGCTCGGAGGCTCCGATCAGGTGCCTCGTCCGCGCGGTCAGCGGCACGTGCAAGCTCACCACGTCGGACTCCCGGAGCAGATCGACCAGAGAACGGAACTCGACCCCTGCCGCGTCCTCCTCGGCCGCCGGGCGCCGGCTCCGAGCGGTGTACAGGGCGCGCATCCCGAACCCGTGCGCCCGCCGTGCCACCGCGCGGCCGATGCCACCGAAGCCGACCAAACCCAGCGTCGAGCCACGCAGGTCGCGGCCCAGGAACTGATCCAGCTTCCACCCCGACCAGGCGCCGGCGCGGATCGTGCGCTCCGCCTCCCCGATGCGGCGCGAGGTCGCGAGCAGGAGGCCGAGGGTGAAATCGGCGACCGCCTCGTCGAGGACGCCGGGCGTGTTGGTCACGATCACCCCATGCCGGGTGGCGGCGGCGAGGTCGATGTTGTCGGTGCCCACCGCCACCGCCGCCAGCACCCGCAGGCCGGGCGTGCTGAGCAGCGCCTCGTCGACACGGTCGTTGTGGTGGGCGACGATGCCCGCGCACCCGGCCGCCGCCTCGGGCAGGGGGCGGCCCTCGGGATGGACCACCTGGCACCGCGCCGCGAGCAGCACGGGCGCGGGGTCGAGGAGGGGCCCGGTGACCAGCACCCGCGGCTGCTCGCTCACCGGACGGCTCCCGGCGGCGCTCCGGCCAGACCGCCTGCGACCACACCGGCCAGGCGTTCGGCCTGGTCCGGCGAGGGGCAGTCGGTGATCTCGATCCCGACCAACCGGGCCCGCGACACGACGCCGGCGAGCAGCGATCCCAGCGCCTCCGGGTCCAGGCCACCCGGGACCGGGAACTCGAAACCGCGGACGACATCCGGATCCAGCACGTCGAGGTCGAGGTGGACGAAGACCTCGCCATCCGCGACCGCATCCAGCGCCGCGACCGGGGGGAGGACGCGCACGCGATGCGCGTCCAGCAGTTCGCGCTCTCCGGGGTCCTGGTCGCGGCCGTCGGTGACGATCACCTGCGACGCCGGCACCCCGCCACCGAACCCGCTCTCCCAGACCCCGCAGGCGGCGGCCAGGCACATGCCGCCCAGGAATTGCGAGGGAGTCGTCCGGGGCGAGTTGAAGTCGGGATGGGCGTCGATCCAGAGGATCTGGCAATCCGGATGCCGCCGCATCACCTCGGGCAGGGTGGTCATGCAGGGCGGGCAGTGGCCGGAGCAGAGGACCGGCGTGCGTCCGGAGTCCAGGTCCGCCGCCACGCGGCGACCCGCGTCCACCAGGCACGGGGCGGCGTCCCGGAGGTCGTCCTGCCAGCGTGCCCGGCGACCTTCCTCGATCGCTCCCAGGCGTCGCGGTTCTGTGCCCCACCGCTTGCCCAGCGCCGCCGCGAGCGCGCCCGCGCCCTCCGTCGTCCCACGACCGTAGTCACTTGTCCGGCAGAGCAGCGCGGTGAGCGCCGGCTCCATCTCAGCCCACCGTTGACGGGGTCGTCCGCCTGCATCACCTGTCAAAGTTGGACTCAGGCGGTCAGTCCCAGCTCGGGGGCGATCGTGATCATGGCGTCGCGCACGAACTCGACGTGCTGGTCGAAGTCGACGCCCAGCACCTCCGCTCCCTGCGTCAGGTCCTCCCGTTTGACGTTGCGGGCGAAGGCCTTGTCCTTCATCTTCTTGCGCACGCTGCGCGCCTCCACCGCCCCCAGCGAGCGCCCCTTGACCAATGCGCAGGCGGTGAGGAACCCGGTCAGCTCGTCCACGGCGAACAGGGCGCGGCGGCGCGTGGTGTCTCGCGGCACCCCCAGATACTCCGCGTGGGAGGCGATGTCGGTGAGCAGCTCTTCCGCGTAGCCCCGCCGCCGCAGCTCCTCGATGCCCACCGTCGGATGCTTGTCCAGCGTGGGGTTCTGCTCGTAGTCCCAGTCGTGTAGCAGCCCGGCCACACCCCAGCGCTCGGGGTCCTCGCCGAAGTGCGTGGCGTAGGCGCGCATCGCCGCCTCGACGGCCAGCATGTGGCGCCGCAGCGACTCCGACTCAGTGCTCCCGCGAACCAGCTCCCAGGCCTCCTCGCGGGTCGGCCATCGCGTGCTCTCGGCGGTCTCGGTCAATACCGGGGTCCTCCCTCTTTACGCGGCGCGGCTCGCATCGAGCAGGAAGCACTCGAGGGCGAGACGCGCGCTGACGTTCTGCTCCAGATATCCCAGCGTATCGAACGTGGTCTCCAGCAGCCGCGCCCACCGAGCCTGGCGGGCGGGGACCGGCTCATCCGCCATCAGCCGGCGCAGGTGCAGCTGCCACGAGGTGAGGGCGAGCTCCAGCGGGTCGTCGACGTTCTCCTCCCCGACCTCCTGCGACTGGCTGAGCTGCCGGCGGGCGCGGCGCGCACCCAAGGCCGCCTGATCCAGCTCGGCGGCCAGACGCAGCGCCACGTCAGGCGGCGCGCCCACGATCTCGTCGAAGCGGGCCGCCCACTGCTGGTACCGCTCAACGATGTCCGGGTCCTCGAGCGCGCGCATCGCCCAGCCAGGGCGCCCACGCGAGAGCTGCGCCAGGGTACGTGCCCGCTCGGGATCGGTTCCCATCCGGGTCAGCAACTCCTCGATCTGGGGATCGGGCACGGCGTGGAAGGAGACTCGTTGACAGCGCGAGACCACCGTGGGCAGCACCACGAAGGGGGACAGCCCGGGCGTCGTGAGCACGATCACACGCCCCGGCTGCGGCTCCTCCAGGGTCTTGAGCAGGATGCCCTGGGTGGGATCGGCGAGGCGACCCACGTTGCTGATGACGGCCACCCGGTAGGTTCCCAACGCCGGCTTCATGGCCAGGAACGCTTGCAGAGACTGCGCGTGGTGCTCGGGCGGGCGCTCGGGGAGCAGGCGGATCTCGTCGATCGTGAGCGCGTCGGGACGATCGTCCTCCCAATAATCGGGGTGCCGGGAGAGGGGAGCTTGGGGCAGCAGCGCCCGGGCCAGAGCCCGCGCCACCGTGGTCTTGCCCACCATCGGCTCGCCGGTGAACAGATAGGCGTGCGAGAGACGGCCGGTGTCGACCTCGTGGGCGAGCACCGCCTTCGCGTGCGGGTTGCCGGCGA
Organism: Candidatus Dormiibacterota bacterium; assembly: GCA_963790575.1. Taxonomy (GTDB): domain Bacteria; phylum Chloroflexota; class Dormibacteria; order Dormibacterales; family Dormibacteraceae; genus CAVTSA01. Next base: position 69,142 of record CAWBPD010000016.1, read on the forward strand.
TGCCCACGAACGGATCTCCCATGACTTGTCATGATGCCGGAAGTGGAGTTCTCGCTCCTGGGGCCGCTGGTGGTGCGACGCGACTCGACCGAGGTGCCGGTCGCGGGGGAGCGGGCCCGGCGCACGCTGGCCCTGCTCGCGCTCTCGGCGGGACGCCCGGTGTCGGTGGACCGTCTGGTCGAGGAAGTCTGGGAGTCGCCGCCCGAGGGTGCCCCCAACGCGCTCCAGTCGCTGGTCTCACGACTCCGGCGCAGCCTGGGCCGCGACGCCCCCATCGAGCGTGAGGGCGACAGCTATCGACTCGCCGTGGCGCCGGAGAGGGTTGACGCCTGGCGCTTCGAGCGGGAGCTGACGGCGGCACGGACCGGGGAGGCCGGGGCTCTGGAGAGGGCGCTCGCCGAATGGCACGGAGAGCCGCTGGTCGGGCTTGGGGACAGCGGGGTCCTCGCCGCCGAGCGGGTGCGGCTGCAGAACCTCCACCGGGCGGCGCTCACCATGCGCGCCGCCGCCCGCCTCGAGGCCGGTGGTGACCCCACCCTGGCCGGGGACCTGCAGGCGCTCTCTGCCGCCAACCCACTGGACGAGGAGTTGCACGCACTGCTGCTGCGGGCGCTGGTGGCGGCCGGGCGGGAGGCGGAGGCCCTGACCCGGTACGAGGACCTGCGGCAGCGCCTCCGCGAGGAGCTGGGGTGTGACCCGGCGCCGGCTCTGCAGGCGCTGCACCGGGCCATCCTCCGCCACGACCCCCAGGCCCGCCCTTCGTCACGCCGGGTCGAGGGCCCGACCAACCTGCGCCGGCCGCTCACCAGCTTCGTGGGCCGCGACGAGGACCGCCGCCGCCTGATGGAGCGGCTGCAGACCAACCGGCTGGTCACGATCGTCGGCACCGGGGGAGCCGGCAAGACCCGCCTCGCGCAGGAGGTCGCGGCCGGGCTTCGCACGCATTTCGATGGCGGCGTCTGGCTGGTGGAGCTGGCGGCGGTGCGGGAGGAGGAAGAAGTGACGCGCGGGATCCTGGGTACCTTGGCCCCGCACGTGGGGACGGTGGCCGAGCTCCTGCGGTCGCTGGCCGGTGAGGGGCTCCCGGGCCTGGTCGCGGCTCTCGATGACCGCCGTCTGCTGCTGCTCCTGGACAACTGCGAGCAGGTCGCCGCTCGCTGCGCCGAGGTGGCCGAGGCCCTGGCCGGCGGCACCGCCGGGGTGGTGGTGCTGGCGACCAGCCGCGAGCCCCTGGGCGTGGCGGGCGAGATGCTGTGGCCGGTCGGTCCCCTGGGCGGCGACGGTGAGGGGCTTGGTCCGGCCGTCCACCTCTTCGCCGACCGCGCCCAGGCCGTCGATCCGAGCTTCCGGCTCGACGACGAGACCCGACCGCTGGTCGAGCGCATCTGCTCCGACCTGGACCGGCTGCCGCTGGCGATCGAGCTGGCCGCCGCCCGCCTGCGGACGCTGACCCTCGGGGAGATCGCGGAGCGGCTGGCCGACCGCTTCCGTCTGCTCGGCGCCGGCCGCCGCCGGGGCGTCGAGCGCCACCAGACGCTGCGGGCGGTGGTCGACTGGAGCTGGGATCTGCTGCTGCCCGTGGAACGGACCTTGCTGCGACGGCTGGCCGTGCTCGCCGACGGCTGCGACGTGGAGGCAGTGGAGAGCACCTGTGCCGGCCTGGGCGGTGACGATCTCGCCCCGGACCAGGCCTTCGAGGTGCTCTCGGCCCTGGTCGATCGCTCGCTGGTGGCGACCGAGGAGCGAGGAGGCCGCACCTTCTACCGGCTGCTGGAGACGGTGCGGGCCTATGCCCTGGACCGGCTGCACCAGTCGGGGGAGGAGGAGACGGTTCGTGCGGCCCACGCCAGGTGGTGTTGCCGCCTGGCCGAGGCCGCCGACCCTCATCTGAGAGGCCGGGAGCAGCACAAGTGGTTGGACCGGCTGGACGCGGTGGAGGCCGAGCTCCGGGGCGCGATCCAGTGGGCGATCTCAGCACGGCGCAAGGAGCTCGCGGTGCGGCTGGGAGCGGCCCTCGGCTGGTACCTGGGGCTGCGGGGGCTGCGCGACCGCCACCGCGAGTGGCTCCAGGCGGCGCTCGAACTGCCGGGCGAGATACCGGCTCTGCTGCGAGCGCGCGCGCTGGTCGCGATGGTTCACCTGGGTATGAACCCGGCCGCCGACCCGGTCCGGGACCCCGGGTACCTGGCCGAGGCCAGGGACGCCTTCGCCGCCGCCGGGGTGCCACCCAGCGACGATCTTCGCCTCCGCGAGCTGGCGGCGCGGATGCCGCAACTTCGGGAGCACCCGGAGGAGGGGCCCAGGTTGAGCGAGGACCTGGCCGCGCTGCGGCAGGAAGCCACCGACCCCTGGGTGCGGGCCGCGAGCTGGCCAACCGAGGCCTTCGCCCTCATCGCCTGGGTACCGGAGGCGGAGCGGCGAGGCCGCGTCGAGGAGGCGTTCGCGCGGGCGGTCGAGGACTGCCGGCGGGTGGGCGACGACTGGGCGTTGGCAGTGTCGCTGACCGGCCTCTCGGTCTGCGCGCAGGCACGCGGGGAGCGGGCGGCGGCGGAGGCCTACCTCGACGAGGCCTTCCACCGCTCGGCGCACATCGGGTGGTCGGAGGACGTGGTCTGGGTCCTGATCGCGCTCACCGTCGCCGTCGGGGTGGCCGCGTCCGCGGAGGGCAGCCTGACGGCGGCCTGGGGCTCGGCCGAGATGGACGCGCTGATGGAGCGAGGCCTGGACCAGGCGCAGCGGCTCCGCACGTCGACGCTCGGGGTGGCCGCCGGTTACGTTTTCCTGGGGTCGCTCGCCCAGCGCCGAGGGGACGTCGACCTGACCGCCCGCTGTTTCTCGCTCTCCCTGGCCCAGGAGCTGCCCGGCAGCTCGGAGGCGGAGACGCCGATCCGCGTGGTGGCGACCACGGGCCTGGCCTGGGCCCGCGAGCGCCAGGGGCGGCCCCGCGAGGTCTGGCCTTTGCTCCGGCAGGCGGCGGAGATTCTGCGTGGATATGGTGCCGACCACGTGAGCGCGTTGCCAACCCCGGACGGCGAGGTGTCGCCGGAGGTGGCGATGGGCCTGGTCTGGCTCGCGGGCTGTTCCGTGATCGCCGCCCGGACCCTCCTGCGGGAGGGGAACCCGGGCCGCGCGCTGACCCTGCTCGGCGCGGCGGCCGCGGCCGCATCACGCCTTCCCCGCGACTTCCGAAAGCAGATGGAGGACAACTGGCTGTTCGAGCGGCAAACCGCCGAAGACGAGTCGCGGGCTCGCGCCCAGCTCCGTCCAGCTCAGGCTGACGCCGCCTTCGCGCGCGGGCAGTCGATGCCGTGGCGCGACCTCCTCAGCGCTCTCAGGGGCGGAGGCTGAGGGGGGCTGAGGTAGGGCCGGAGTGTCCGCACTGCGGCCCTACGGACGCGGTTGTAGCACCGGAATGCGGACACTGTGGCCTCACCCGCGTGCGTGTCCTGTCAGCGGCGCGTGCGTGAGATGTCAGCGCGCGGGGAAAGACTGGGGCTATGCCAACCGCGATCGAGGCCGAGGGGCTGGTCAAGCGCTTCGGCAAGAACACCGCCCTGGCCGGTGTCGACCTCACCGCGGAGGAGGGTACGGTGCTCGGCATGCTGGGGCCCAACGGCGCCGGCAAGACGACCGCCGTCCGCATCCTCGCCACCCTGACCCAGCCCGATGGGGGCGCCGCGCGGGTGGGCGGCTACGACATCGTCCGCCAGGCGCATGAGGTCCGGCAGTTGATCGGCCTCACCGGACAGTTCGCCGCCGTCGACGAGAACCTGTCGGGGCGCGAAAACCTGTACCTGATCGGCGGACTCATCGGGTTCAGCGGGCGCGAGGCACGCCGGCGCGCCGACGATCTGCTGGAGCGGTTCGGACTCACCGACGCCGCCACCAAACGCGCCAAGGCCTACTCGGGCGGGATGCGGCGCCGGCTCGACCTGGCCGCCAGCCTGGTCGGCCACCCCCGGATCCTCTACCTCGACGAGCCCACCACCGGACTCGACCCGCAGAGCCGCCTCGAGCTCTGGGGGATCGTGGGCGGCCTGGTCCGGGAAGGGACCACCGTGCTGCTCACCACCCAGTACCTGGACGAGGTGGACCGGCTCGCCAACGACATCGTGGTGATCGACCACGGCCGGGTGATCGCGGCCGGCACCTCGAGGGAGCTCAAGGCACGGACCGGGAGCCAGATCCTGGAGGTCGGCTGCGCCGTGCCCGCCATGCGTCCGCGTCTGGAGCTGGTGCTGGAGGAGCTGGTCGGGAGCCCCCCTCGCGAGGACCCGGCGACCCATCTCTTCACGGTCCCGGTCACCGATCCCGCGGCGCTGCCGGAGGCGGTCCGGCGCCTCGACGCGGCAGGCATCGTGATCTCGGCGCTGGCCCTGCGCCTGCCGAGCCTGGACGAGGTCTTCCTGCAGCTCACCGGCACCCGGCCCGCCGGCACCACCGGGGGCACCGCCGCCGGCCCGCCCCAGGCTCACATTCCGAAGGAGGTGCCGGCTTGAGCACCATGCTTGCGAGACCGTCCGCCATGCCCGCCGGACGCCCCATGACCCACCGGGTACCCCTCCGCCTGGCTCTGCGGCAGGCGCTGCTGATGACGCGCCGCAACCTGATGCGGATCCGCACCAACCCCGCGGAGCTGGCCGGGATGCTGCTGATGCCGGTCATGTTCATCGCGCTCTTCGTCTTCGTGTTCGGGGGCGCGGTGGCCGGCTCCACCGCGGCCTACCTCCAGTTCGCGATTCCGGGGATCATCGCTCAAGGGGTGGTGATGGGTTCGACCGCCAGCGGCACCGGGCTCAACAACGACCTCAACAACGGCGTCTTCGACCGCATCCGGTCGCTGCCCGTGGTGCGCTGGTCGCCGCTGGTGGGGCAGATCCTGGGCGATCTGTGCCGGATCGCGCTCGGCATCCTGCTCACCTTCGGCATCGGCCTCGCCCTCGGTTTCCGGGTCCACACCGGTCCCCTGCAGACCCTGGCCGCCTTCGCGGCGCTGTTCCTGTTCGCGTTCTCCTTCAGCTGGATCCCGATCCTGCTCGGCGTCCTGGCCAAAAGCCCGGTGGTGGTCCAGACCCTCTCGGTGGTGATCGTTTTCCCGCTCACGTTCGGAAGCTCGGTCCTGGTCCCGGCCCGGACGTTCCCGGCCTGGCTGCAGGCCTGGGCCAACGTGAGCCCGATGTCGGCGATCGCCGACCTGAGCCGCGGCCTCATGGTCGGGGGCGCGGTGGGCGAGCCGGCGCTGGTGGCACTGATCTGGGGGGTGGCCGTGATCGCGATCTTCGCGCCGCTCTCGGTGTGGGCCTACCGTCGCCGGGTCTGACGGCGGTGGCCCCGCACCGACCCCGGCATCGACCCCCCGATCGGAGCGGCGCGTTATGAGGGGCGGGTCGTAGCCTCTCCCTCTCGAGGCGGCCCCGCCCCAACCCATGGAACATCCTTCTCCGGAGCAGCATCTGCGTCGAAATCCGACCTTCCTCGTGATGCTCGCCTTCGGCATGGTCGGCCTGCTGGTGCTGCTCGGTGGTCTCGGGCTCTACCTCTATTTCGAGCCCGTCAACCAGAACACCGGCACCACCGTCCAGGTCACCGCGATCAAGGAGTACGACCCCGACACCGGCACGGTCAGCGGGCAGTCCAAGACACAATTCGGGTCGGGTCAGATCCCGGCCGCGGTGATCGATTGGAGCGGCGTCTCGGCCGGGCTCCCGGTGGAGGCGGGGTGGTACGACCAACAGGTGAGCGACGGCACCGCCCTCAACACGGTGGGACCGAAACCGGCGGGCGCGATGCCGCGGGCGGTCCCGCTGGTGAGGGATCGGAGCCGGCTGTCGTCGGGGCTCTACCTCTTCATCGTGGGCCGGTACTCCGGTGGGCGCATCGTCGAGGTCCTGGCGCGTCAGGAGGCGCAGGTCACGTGACGGCCACCGCCCCACCGCCGCGGGGGCCGGGCGCCTACGCGGCTCCGCCCCCAGGCTGGTCGCCCGTACCCACGGTCCCCCCTCCCCCGCTGCCACCAGGGGCGTACTGGGTACCTCGCTACGACGCCGCCCAACCACCACCCCCGCGGCCGTCGCCCCCGCCACCCGAGGGTCCCGATCTCTGGTACGACAACGGCGTCCGGCTGGCGCTGGCCGTCTTCGCGGGACTGGTCCTGGTGCTCCTGGGCGGAACCATCTTCGGCGCCTTCCAGGGCTCGAGCGGCCCCGACGGCCCCGTGATCGCTCTGCTTTCGGCGTACGACCTGGGTGGGGTCCTGGTGACCGCGATGCTGGGCGGGATCCTGACCGGGGTCCTGGCACTGGTCAACCGTGGCGAGGCCGACCTGCGCCGCCGCCATCAGCTGCTGCTGATCGGGGCCGCCGGCGTGATCGCCACCATGCTGCTCTGGCTCTCGGTCCTGCCGGTGCTGATGTCGCTCATCTTCAGCGAGAGCCTGATCTTCTGCGTCCTGCCCACCGCCTTCGCACTCTGGGTGCTCCGACGCATCTCGCCCAGCCGGCGGCTCCCGTGGTGGCTGCTCCTGCTGGCGGTGGGGTGGGGATTTCTGATCGCCCCCAACCTGGCCATCATCGCGGAGTCGATCTGGGGTGCGGCGACCGCCAACCTGATCCCGGGGTTCGGCGCCGGCGTCGCCAGCGCGTTCAGCGCCGGGCTCTTCGAAGAGGGCTCGAACGGCCTCGGCGTGATCCTCCTCTACCTCCTGTTCCGCGATCGCATCGACGGCGTCATCGGTGGCATCTGCCTGGGGGCCGCGGTCGGTCTCGGCTTCAACTTCATCGAGTCCGGCGAGTACATGCTGGTGGGCCTCGCCTTCGGAGGCGGTCTTGGCGGCTTCGCGCTGCAGTTCCTGTTCCGCCAGGTCCTGGGCCTCTTCGCCGGTCACGCTGCCTACACCGCGCTCACCGGGGCGGGCGTGGGCGTGGCGCGGACGCTCCGCGGCTGGCGGCCCCGCACGTTGGCGGTCACCTCCGGGCTGGTGGTCGCCATCTCGGCCCATTTCCTCTGGGATTTCATCGCGATGACCAACCTCGGCCCCAACTCGAACAACAACGGGATCGAGTTCGCGGTCATCACGCCCCTCACCTACCTCGCGCTCGACGGCCCCTTCGTGCTCATGCTGACGGTGCTGTTCGTGCTCGGCTGGCGCACCGAGAGGCTCTCGCTGGCGACCCAATTCGAGGCCGAGGCGGCGTCCGGGCGCGGAGTCGTGGCGCCGGACGAGCTGCCCATCCTGATCAGCCCCCGGCGACGCGCGGGCGTCCGGCTGCGCGCCATGTGGCGGTCGTCGTGGCGCCACTACCGCTGGATCGTGGACATCCAGGAGGCGCAGATCGAGCTGGCGGCGCTGCGCTGGGCGCGTGAGTCGGAGCGCATCGACGCCGCCCGCGCGGTGAAGCGTGAGCAGCGGCTGGCGGCGCGGATCCTGGACCTGAAGCGAAACCCGCCCCGCCTTCTCCCCCTCGACCGCCACCCGGCTCGCGCCCCCGCCAACACCCCAGCGTAGGCGGGGCGATGGTGCATCAACAGGGGTTATGGCGGGCGGGAGGGACCCGCTGGTGCACCACCGGGGGTTATGGCGGGCGGGAGGGACCCGCTGGTGCACCACCGGGGGTTATGGCGGGCCGGAGGGACCCGCTGGTGCACCAACGGGGGTTCGGAGCCAACGGGTGCCGGTGTCGAGGTCAGGCCAGGCGTGCCTGCAGGGTGTACTCCAGCGGCAGGCGAGGCGTGCCCTCGGGCGTCGTCCACTCGCCGTCACCGCGGGCCACCAGGAACGGCCAGCGCTGCCAGTGGATGCTCTCGCGCTCGTGCAGGAAGTCGATCCGCAAACCGGCGCCGGCCAGCGCGCTCACCACCTGGCCCACGGGATGGATCCACTCGTGGCTGCGTGCGGTGAACGGTTCGCCCTCTCCCGTGTAGTCGCCCCCCTCCTCGTAGGTCGACGCCTCCTCCTGAAAGTAGTCGTGTTCGACCTCCAGACGATCCCACGCCATCAGCTCGTGGAAGGGATGGAACTCGCTCAGATAGAGCCGGCCCCCCGGTTTGAGCAGCCTGGTCACCACCTGCGCCCAACGGTCGAGGTCGGGCAGCCAGACCAGCGCTCCGTAGCCGGTGTAGACGACGTCAAAGGTGCGGCCGCCGAGCGCCTCGGGGGCCTGGTAGACGTCCGCCTCCACGAACTCCGCCGCCAGCCCGAGGTCGTCCGCGAGGCCCCGAGCCACCGCGATCGAGCGGGGGGAGAAGTCCACGCCCACGACGCGAGCACCCTCTCGTGCCCAGGCCAGCGTATCTGTGCCCAGGTGGCACTGGAGATGGCACAGGGTGAGCCCCCGGACCGGGCCCAGCTCGGCCAGCTCATGCGGCCGCACGACGAGGTGGCCGGCACGGATCCGGTCCAGGTCATAGAACGCGCTCCGCTGATGCCGGTCCGCCAGCTCCTCCCAGAGCGCCCGGTTGTCGGCGCGGCGCCGCTCCCACTCCTCCCCGGAGCTCAAGGGGCCGAGCGCTCTCCGGTCCGCGGCTCCTTCGCCCGCTCTTTGCGCGCGATCCGCCGCTGCTCCTTGGCCTGACCCCACACCTCGCCGATGCGCTGGAAGGCGGTGATGCAGGTGATGATCGCGATCAACCCGGCCATCCCGGCCAGCGCGTAGGGCGTCCAGAGCGCTCCCAAGAGCAGGCCGAGCACGGTCGCCACCACCCGTTCGGGACGCTGGAAGAGGCCGGTGTCACAGGTGAACCCAAGGCTCTGCGCACGGGCCCGCACGTAGGAGACCAGCAGCGAGCCGGAGATGGCGCACAGGCAGGCCAAGATGCCGAGCCGGTACCACACCGTGCCCGGCTCGTGGAAAAGGAAGAAGGCGGCGATCCCGGTGTAGGTGGCCGCCTCGGCGACACGGTCCATCGAAGAATCGAGGAAGGCGCCGTAGGGATAGCTCTTCTTGGTGGCCCGCGCCAGCGCGCCGTCGAGGATGTCGAAGGTGCCGGCGAAGATGAGGACGATCGCCGCCACCAGCAGGTACTGGAGGCCGGTCAGCACGGCCGCCACGACCGTGAGCAGGGTGCCGCCGACGGTGATCATGTTGGGCGTCAGAGGCGAGTGACCGAGGAGCCTCCCGACGCGCAGTGCGTTGCGCCTAACCCACGCTTGAATGCGCGTCGTGAGCACGCCAGTCCTCCTTCTCCAGCACTGGTTCCCCACGTGCGCGCGCCCGCGCCCGTTGATAGACCTCGAGCAGGCGAGCGGTGACCACCGGCCACGCGTAGCGCTCGTGCGCGTGGTTCAGCCCCGCCTCACCCAGGCGCGACCGAAGCTCGCGGTCGCGGGCGAGGATCACCATCCCGGTCGCGATCTCGACGGGACTGTGCGGCGCCACCGTCAATGCGTCCTGACCCGAGGTCACGACGGAAAGATAACCCGGTATCTCGGTGCAGAGCACGGGCAGGCGCGAAGCCATCGCCTCCAGCAGCACGATCCCGAAGCTCTCACCGCCGGTGGCGGGCGCGCAGAAGACGTCGGCGGTCGCGTGGTAACGAGGCAGCACCTCGCCCGGGACCCGGCCGGCCAGCACCACGTTGGGCACCCTACGCTGCTGGATGTACTGCTCGAGGCGGTGCTTCATGGGCCCCTCGCCCACGATGATGAGCCGCGTCTTGGGCTCCCGCTGGTGCGCCCGTTCGAAGCCGCGGAGCAAGTCCGGCAGCCCTTTGCGCTTCTCCAGCCGGCCCACGAAGAGGAAGTTCACGCAGTCGTCCCGCAGATGCCGGATCGGCGAATGCCCGGGGTGGAAGCGCTCGGTGTCCACGCCGTTGGGGATCACCACCGGATCCACGATCGGGAAGTAGTGGCGGACGAAGTCCCGCGCCGGGGGACTCACGGCGACGGTCGCGTGGAGGCGCTTCAGATAGTGGCCGAGGACCCCCTTGGCGTAGTAGTAGCCGAGGTTGCGCCGGGCGTAGGCGTGGAAGGTTCCCACGTTCGCGGTTCGCGACACGCGCAGCACCGTGAACGGCAGCGCCGGCATGAAGGGCTCGTGGAGGTGGATGACGTCGAACGCCTCGCGCGCCAGGATCTCCATCACCCGCCGCGTGTTGCTCAGGTTCAGGTTGATGCGGGCGACCGAAGCGTTGACCGGGATCGGAACCACGCCGCCGATCCGCTCGTAGTGCTCGATGGCGGGCAGACGCTGGGAGGCGGGAGCCAGCTCCTTCACCTCGTGCCCGAGCGCCCGGAGCTGACGCGCGAGGTACTGCACGTGCTGATTGACCCCGCCGGGCGTCGCGTAGTCGTACGGCGACACGAGACCGATCCGCATATCGCTACGCCCCGTCGAGGTCGAAGATGCGGTGCGGCAGGTGCCACTGGTCGGGGTGCTCCCGGATCATCCGTTCCATGCAGCGCACCAGCAGCTGGGTGATCCGCCGCACGTCGCCCTTGGCATCGCCGGTCGACTGGGCGAAGATCGGCGGGTACCCCACCCCTCGGTAGCTGTCGTCGGGGAGCCGGTACACGCAGACCGGCATGATGGGGGTCCCCCGGTGCAGCGCGATGGTGGCGACGCCGTCCGGGATCCGGGCCCGGTGGCCGAAGAAGTCGCACTCGATGCCGGTGCCGGCGATGTCGCGGTCCAGCGCCGTGATCACGATCTCGTTCGCGTCCAGTGCCTGCAGCACCTTGCGGAGTCCGGAGCGGTTCAGGGGCAGGACGCTGATCCCCAGCCGCGCACGGGTGGTCCGATACCAGTCGAACATCTCCTGTGGCTCCAGGACCTCCGCGAACAGGTTCACGGGGGCGGTGGTCAGCGCCCAGATCGCGGCCACCACCTCCCAGGAGCCCATGTGGCAGCTGACCATGAGGACACCCTTGCCGGCGGCCCGGGCCTCGGCCAGCAACTCGTAGCCAGAGGGAACCAGTTTCGGCTTCAGGTCCTCCACCTCGGCAACCGGCATCTGCATCAAGTCGACATAGGCCTTGGCGTGATTGCGGAAGTTCAGCCACACCGTCCGCCGCAGCTGCGCGGGTGGCGACTCGGGGAGCGCCACCCGCAGGTTCTCGGTGAGCGTGCGGCGGGCGCCACGCGCGAAGACGAACGCGAAGCGGGCGGCCACGATCGCGAGTGCGTACGCGACCGGGCGCGGCAGCGTCTCCACCATGCGTTGGGCGGAGTGAAAGCCGTACCACGTGAGCCCAGGGCGGCGGGACTCCTCCGGTCGAGGGGCAGGCCGCGACGCCGGCGCGGCGGCAGACTCCAGACGCGGCGCCGGTGGGCTGGTGTGCGGTGCACTCATCCGGTGCCCAGAGTGTAGGCGACGACCAGGCGTCCGGAACCTGGCGCAACGACGCAGTCCATCCGCCCGGCGGCTCAGGATGATGTCATGAGTGAGAGCACCGAGCCCCTTATTCCACCCCACGAAACTCCGCAAGCTCCGTTTCGCGGGGACCCCGGCGGAGACCCTGCCACACTGCGGATCGACCCTGACGAGCTGGGGGCCCGGCGGCGCCGCCTTTTCTCCGACCTGGCCGCAGACGACGTGGGCGCGATCGTGCTCTTCGGCCCCACCTCGGTCCTCTACCTGACCGGATTCTTCTTCATCCCGACCGAGCGACCGCTCGGCCTCATCCTCACCCCCGACCGGACGCTGGCCCTGGTCCCTCGCCTGGAAGCCGAGCACGTCCGCGAGGCGGAGGCGGTCGACGAGGTGATCGCCTATGAGGAGTACCCGGGGCCTGAGCACCCGATGCGCATCCTGGCGCGGGCGCTGGGCGGACTGCATGAACTGGGGCGGCGCACCCTGGGGGTCGACGCCGACGGCTACCCGCCGCGCTACGGGTACCGCGGGCCGGCACTCTCGGAGCTCATCTCCAACCGCCAGGTCAGGGTCGGTGAGGTGGTCGAGCGTCACCGGCTGGCCAAGTCGCCGCGCGAGCTGCACCTGCTGCGGGTCTCGTCGCGCTTCGCCGACATCGCCCACCGGTACCTGCAGGACCTCTCCCGCGACGGCGCCAATGAGGTGGCGGTGAGCACGGAGGCGTCGGAGCGCGGCGCCCGTGACATGATCGCGGCGCTCGGGCCCGAGTTCGAGCCCAAGAGCGCCGGCAACCCGCTCGGCACCGGCTTCCGGGGTCAGATCGGGCCCAACTCGGCCCTTCCGCACGCGGTGAACCAGAACCTGGCCATGCATCGCGGTGATGTGCTGGTGACCGGGGCTTCGAGCGGGGTCTGGGGATACCACTGCGAGCTGGAGCGGACCATGTTCGTGGGCGAGCCCTCGGCCGAGCAGCGACGCTGGTTCGAGCTCATGCTGGGCGCGCAGGACCTCGCCTTCCGCACCATCCGCCCCGGCAACACCTGTGCCGACGTGGACCGCGCCGTGCGCGCGTACTGCGCCGAGCGGGGGGTGATGGAGGCGTGGCGGCACCACGTTGGACACGGGCTCGGGATGGAGGTCCACGAGGCGCCGTTTTTGGACCTCGGCGACGAGCGGGTGCTGGAGCCGGGGATGGTGCTGAGCGTGGAACCCGGGCTCTACGTGCCGGGTCTGGGTGGCTTCCGGCACTCCGACACCGTCGCCGTCACCGAACGGGGCTGCCAGCTCTACACCGAGTACCCACGCGACCTCGACTCCCTCATCTGCGACGCCTGAGCGAGGGCATCAACGGGCGTTTGTCCACAACCCGGTCCTACGACCGCTCGGGTAGGGCCGGTTTGCGGAGAGACGAACCTCAGCCGGCCGGCGCGTCCAGCCAGGCCACCTCCTGCGCCCGGCGTTGCCCCCGCCGCTGCACGGTGGTGCCGGTGACGGGGAGGCCCCAGCCGCGAAGGCGATCGCCGACGCCTTGGTAGTCGCGCACGAGGAGCCGGCCGCCGGGGGTGATCATCTCCTCGAGCACCCGCCACAGCCACTCCGCCCGGCGCCGCGGTGGCACCAGGTCGACCATCGTGTGGACGAAGTCGAATCGGTGCGGAGGCGTCCAGGTGAGCGCGTCTCCCACGTAGAGGTGATCGCTCCACTGGGGGAGCCGGCGCTGGGCCAGCGCGACCAGACGCGCGGAGGCGTCCAATCCGTAGGGCTCGATGAGGCGGCCATCGGCCGCCGCCCAGCGCACCACCGACTCCATGAGCAGGCCGTTGGCGCACCCCAGGTCGAGGAACGTGCCGTCGCGATGGAGCGCGCGCACCACCAGCCGCCGGGACAGTTCCCAATCGGCGGCGTCTCCGTGCTTGCCCGACTGGCCCTCCAGCGTCGTGGAGCGCAGGTAATGTTCCTCCAGCAGCCGCACCGAATCCCGGGTCCAGGTGGCGTCGCTCACCCCCCGCGAACGGAGTTCGGCGGCGAGCCCGAACAGCGCCGCGTCCTCCGCCGGAAGCAGCCGGCACGCCTCCTCGAGCGGCAGGGTGAGCACCTCCTCTACCACCTCGCCACCCGCGGGCAGGGTCGGCGGCCCGGTCAGCTCCACCTCGCACCAAGCCGTCACTCGCAGGTGGTCCGGATGGGACTGGTGGGGAAGGTAGGGTCGCGCGCTGTGGGTGTGGCAGTGCATGACGCCGAACGGATGCAGGTCCGGAAGCTCGCCCGGCGTGGGCAAAAGACGGGCGCCGGCCTCCTCCATCAGCTCGCGGGTCGCGGTGATGCACCAGTGCTCGCCCGGCTCCAGCGTGCCCGCCACGGGGCAGATCCGGTCCGGCAGCCGCAGCACCACCACGCGTTCCCCAACGAACGGCACCAGGAGGACCCTCGCGACCGCGGACCGATCCCAGCCGTCACCCCCCGCGAGCCGGCCGGCGCCGGCCCCTTCAGGCAAAAGCTCGAACGTCCAGTCGACGGTACCGGCCGGCCACCGCCAGCTACCGCCCCGCGCCAGCAGGGACGGCACTCGAGGGAGGAGACCAGCGTCCACATCCGGACCCTACCCGACTCGGGTCAGGGTCCGGTGTGGACGCTCAGCCCTTACCCGGCCGGCGCGGTCACGGCAGGCCCGGAGGCCGGGCCCACCGTGTAGCTGTACGGGAGAGCCGCCACCTCCCCGCCGCTGAAGTCGGTGAAGTTCTGGAACACGAACAGGTCGGTGTCATCGATGTAAAGCGTCCCGGTGACGCGCGTCCCCGCCGGCCCGGTCGGCGTGATGGTGACCGGGATGGTCGCGGTCTGGCCCGGTCCGACGATGACCGGCGAGAACGACGCCTCCGCCGACGGGTTGACGCTGAATTGCCAGAGGTCGCCGGCGGGAGAGGTAACCGCGGAGTCGAACGGCGCGGCGGAGATGTTCATGGTCGTCGCGACCGGCTCCTGCGGGGCGCCGGTGGCTCCAAAGGGCCCGACGACGGTGGGCGCAATGCTCCACTGGCCCTGCGTGATCGAATCAGCCGTGAAGGACGCGCTGACGTCGGTGCCCACGGTGGAGATGACGTCCGGATCGCCCGCGAACGGTTCCATGTCGAACTGGATGGGCGTTGAGCCGGTCGTCGTCGCGACACCGGTCAATGCCGTCGTGTGCGTCGGCAGCTCGTACGCCGGGACCGGCTCGTTGAAGTTGAGCGGCACGGTGGTGTCCGGCGTGGTGAGCGCGGTCAGGCTCATCGGCGCGCTGCCCGGGAGCCGCGCGTCGATGAAGTACGCCTCGGGCTCAGGGCCGGTGTTGGTTACCCGCACGTTGTAGGTGTGCGGCTGCCCGGTCGCCAGCAGCCTCCGCGTGGAGTGGGGCAGGTCGACCGACGCGGCGGGCACCGGCCGGTCGCTGGTGCTGACGGTGAAGGGCTCCGACAGCGCGGTCCCCGATACCTGCGGGATGAAGGCCACGATCAAGGTCCAGGTGCCGGGCGCGGGAGCCAGCACATGGGTCTGCGCGCCAAGCAGGTTGGTGTAGCCAGGAGCGGTGGAGCTGGGCAGCTCGTTCGCCGACTGGGCGAGCGCCTCGCCGCTCGGACTGACCAGCCACTCCGTGAACGGATTGTTCGGGTTGTCGGCCAGCGCCACCGACGCGTTCAGCTCGGGCGTGCCCGCTCGCACGTTGACCTGGTAATAGAACGTCTGGCCGGTGATCACGGAGCGGCCGTTGCCTCCGGTCACCGCCTGCGTGAAGGACTGAGGTCCACTCGGGATCAGGCTCCGCAGCGTGACCGGGATCGTGCTCACCCGCGCGAAAGCCGGTCCCGTGGTGCTGCTGAGCACGATCGCGCCGGCGCTGTCACCCGGCGTCGCGGGCGTCGTCACCGCCAGCGTGACCCCCGCCGACTGCCCCGGAGCCAGCGTCAGCGTCGCGGGGCTGACGGTGCCGAAGGCGGTGTACGACGCGACCTGGGCCCCGAAGAGCACCGCTCCCTGCGTCCCGCCGCGGGCGCCCACGCGGCTCCACACGTACGCCGTCCACGCGCCTGGCTGCGGGTTGGTCACCTGGGCATTGCCGTAGTTGCCGTCACCCTGCGGCACCGAGTACGCGGCGAGGTTGCCGCTCGGGTCCACCAGCGTCAGGCGAACGCGGGCGTTGAGGTAGCCGGGATCGATGTCGGTCAAAGCGCTCTGGAATGCCAGCGATACGCTGAGCCGGTTCTGAGCCGCCGGGACCGTGAAGGTGACCGGCTGGTAATTGTCGGGCACGCCCGCCCAGTCGGTCGTCTTGGGGCTGGTGGCATCACTGAGTGTCACCGTGCCCGACTTCACCGTCGTGTGGGGGCCGATCGCTCGCGTGGACAGCGAGATGTTCTGCGTGGCCGACCCGTTGTTGGTGACGGTGTCGGTCAGCCGCTGCGGCGCCCCCGGCTGCGCGATCGCGTTGAGCTGACCGTCGCTCGCCAGCAGCGTATTGCCGGCCGGCCGGGGTGCCGTGGTGGGGGTCGAGTACGACTCGGCCGCCAGCACCGCCTTGTAGGCGTCGATCAGGCCGGCGCCCTGCTGGTCGGCCGGAGAGCCGATGTCATCCGACGTGCTGACGATGACCTGCTTTATCTGCGCCGGGGTCGGGTTCGCGCCCGCGTGACCCTGGCGATAGGCCTGAATCACCAACGCCGCCACCCCGGCGGTCAAGGGCGCCGATTCACTGGTGCCGCCGAACGCCTGGATGGGCGAGGGCTGTCCGCTGTAGTTGGTGCAGTCGCTGTACAGCGCGGTGTCGGTGGAGCACAGCGCCCAGTTGAGCTCGCCCGGGGCCACCACGTCGACCGTCCGTCCGTTCTGCTCGAAGCCGCCCGAGCTGAACGAGCTGATGTCGTTGTCGAGGTAGCCCTTGACGCCCGGGAACTGGGCTCCACCGTACCCGTCCTGCAGATCGATCCGGTAGGTCGTGGTCGCGCCCACCGAGATCACGTTGGGGTCGGAGGACGGCGTGCCGACGGTGTTGGTGACGCCGGCGTCCCCGCTGGACACGGTGACCGCGGTGCCGGCGGCCACGGCGTTGTCATTCGCCTGCTTGATCGCGTCCAGGCTCGCCTGGTCGTCCGGGTAGTTGTTCGTGCCCAGCGACTCGTTGAGGACGTTGACGTGGTCGGTGGCGACCGCGTAGTCGATCGCCTGCAGGAACGAGGAGTTGTAGCCGGCGTCCTCAGACCCGAAGATGTCCAGGGCGGCGAGGTTGGCCCCCGGGGCGACGCCCTCGATGCGGATGTCGCAGGTCCCGGTCACGGCGTGTGCGCCGTAACCCGCCACGTTGTACACCTCGCGGCCCTGTGCGGCGATCGAGCTGGCGTCACCGAACGCCTCCGCCCCGCCGGTCGGCACGCTGGTGCCTTCGCCGCTGAAATCCTTGTAGTCGACGAACACATGCTGACCGTTGGCGCGGATGAAGTCGGGGTTGTTGATGTCGAGGCCGTCGGCGATGAACGCAACGGTGACCCCGGTCCCCGTGAAGCCGAGCGAGCGCGCCGTCTGGGCACCCGGCTGGTCAGAGTCGGCGTGGATGGTCTGAAGCGCCTGCGGATCGAGCTGCGCCTGGCCCGCGGGCGCGCAAACGCCGGCGGCCGGCGCGCTGGGCGCGGCCGGCGCCGCCAGACCAGTCGCGTCCGCCGGGGCCAGCCGGATGACCTGGTCCGGGATGACCTCGCTCACCGCTGGGTTCGACTTCAGCGCGGGCTCCGCGCTCGAGGACACGGTCGCCGAGACGGCGTTCAACACGGTGTAGGAGTGGACGTCGCTCGCCCCCGCGGCCGACAGCTGCTGGGTGACCGGCGCCTGGGCTGCCTCGACCGCCCGGCGGCGCGCGCCCACCTGGCCGGGGGTCGCCGGCAGGCCTGGTTCCTGGTTCTTGAGGACGACGATCACCCGCTGCGACGACGGCGGAGCCTGACCTCTGGCAAGTGATGAACCGAGCAGCGTCCAGGCGACCACCGCCACCAGCGCCCCGACCACGCAAAAAACCCTGCGTCCGCCCCGCATCCTGCTTCCCCTCACGCGAACCCGTTCCTCAGGCGACTTCCGAACCCCCCGGCCCTACGCAGAAGACGGTCAGGCGCTGCCGGGTGTCACTTCGGGCAGCGCACGGGGGCGTGGACGTCGCAGAACGCGACCGCCCGCCTCCTTCCCCTTGTTCCTGGACATCTCTCTGGCCCCCATTTGACGAATGCCCCGCAAAAACGGAGCGACCGTAGCATGCCGGAGCCTGGAACGGGGCAACAAGTTTTGTGAGCGCGGCTCACTCGTTCTGCAACAGGGGCCAAAAGGCGTACCACTGTTCGGGGTGCTGGTGGATGAAGCCTTCGAAGTGGCGCACCACCTCCTGCATCAGCGCCTGCTCGGCCGCCTTGCCGCGCTCCTGAGGTGGCTGGATCGGCCGGTCCACGTGGACCCGGTAGCGGTTGCCGGGAAGGCGGTACACATAGCTGGGAAGGATCGGGACCTGGCGCCGGATTGCGATCGAGGCGGGACCGCCGGGGACGGTAGCGCGAAGGCCGAAGAAGCGCACCTCCGGGCCGGGCCCGTGCGGAAGATCGCAGAGGAGCGCCACCAGCCCGTTCTGGCCCAGGACCGCGTAGATCTCCCGCACTGCCTGCCGGCCCAGCGGAATGATCCGCATCCCGTGCGCCGACCGGTTGCGGGCCACCTCTTCGTCAAGCGAACCCGGCATGGGGTCCGCGACGGCGACGATGGGCATGCCCAAGACGCCGGCCAGGGCTCCCGCCATGTCCCAGGAGCCCATGTGGGGCAGCGCCAGGATCGCGCCGTGGCCGGCCTCCAGCGCCTCCCAGACGTGCTCGTGACCGTCGGGGACGATGAGGTCCCGGACCCGCTCCGGCGGAAGGTCGCCGATCAGGAAGAAGTCGGCCAGCATGCGCCCGTAGTTCTCGAACGCCTGCCGTGCCAGCTCCGCCACGGCGGGGTCGTCGGCCGGCAGACCGAGGACCGCCGCGTAGTTGGAGCGGGCGGCGTCCCAGCGGCCGGGCACCAGTCGATACCCGGCATAGGTGAGCTGCGCGGCCACGCCGTACCGGAGGGCCGGCGGCGCCAGACGGGTGAGGCGGGCGCCGGCGCGATAGCCCGTGGCCAGAAGCTTCACGCCGGGCCAGTCTATTCTCCCTCTACGAGCGGCCCGGCACCTCGACCGGCGACTCCGCCTGCCGGCGCGCCGCCTCGCGCTCGATGAAGGTCTCGGTCAGCTGCCGCGCCTCGTTGTCGGTGTACTGGACCGGGGGCGACTTCATGAGGTACGAGCTGGGGCCTTCGAGCGCGCCCGAGAGGCCGTTGTCGAGCGCCAGCCGGCAGATCCGGACCGCGTCGATCACGATGCCGGCCGAGTTCGGCGAGTCGACCACCTCCAGCTTCAGGTTCACCTGCATCGGGACATCGCCGAAGCCGCGCCCCTCGAGCCGGATCTCGGCGAACTTGCGGTCCTGCAGCCAGGGCACGTAGTCGGAGGGCCCGATGTGGACGTTCTGGTCGCCGACCGCGTAATCCAGCTGCGACGTCACCGACCGGGTCTTGGAGATCTTCTTCGACTGCAGCCGGGAGCGCTCGAGCATATTCAGGAAGTCGGTGTTGCCGCCGAAGTTCAGCTGATAGGTGCGCTCGAGGCGGACGCCGCGCTCGCGGAAGAGGCGCGCCAGGGTCCGGTGGACGATGGTGGCTCCCACCTGCGACTTGATGTCGTCGCCGATGATGGGCAGCCCGGCGTGTTCGAAACGCTGCTGCCAGTAGTGCTCGCGGGCGATGAAGACGGGGATGCAGTTGACGAAGGCGCAGCCCGCGGCCAGCGCTTGCTCCACGTACCACTTGGTGGCCTCCTCGGAGCCCACCGGGAGGTAGTTGACGACCACGTCGGCGCGCGTCTCTTTGAGAATCCCGACCACGTCGTCGGTCTCGCCAGGCGCCTTCTCGATGATGCCGGACAGGTACTCGCCGATCCCGTCCTTGGTCATGCCGCGGTGGACCTTTACCCCCAGGTGCGGCACCTCGGCGAACTTGACCGTGTTGTTGGGCCCGGACCAGATGGCGTCCGAGAGATCCTTGCCGACCTTCTCCTTGTCGATGTCGAAGGCGGCCACGAACTCGATGTCCCGCACGTGGTAGCCCGCGAGGTCCACGTGCATGAGGCCGGGCACGAACTCGTCCGCCGGGGCGTCCCGGTAGTACTGCACCCCTTGGATCAGGGCCGAGGCGCAGTTGCCGACCCCGACGATGGCGACGCGCACCCTCCCGTCTTGCTTCCTTCCCATACCAAAGCTCCCTTCCCGATCATTTGCGCGGGGCCTTATGGCTGCCGCGCCGTCCTCAGTGTGGCCGGGTCGACCGCGATTCGCCGGTTGGCCGTGAGCAGCTCCCAGAGCTGTCGCTGCCCTTGCCGCAGGCCGTCCAGGTCGACCGAACAGAACACCTGGCGGCCCTGCCGTCGCTGTCGCAGCAAGCCGCCGCGGCGCAGCAGTGCGAGATGCCACGAGACGCGCGGCTGCGTCATCCGCAGCTCGCGGGCGAGATCCATGACGGTCTGCTCCCCGTGCTCCTGCAGCACCTCCAGGATCCGAAGTCGCACGGGGTTGGCGAGCGCTTTGAGATGCAAGAGCACCAGGCGGCGCTCCGGCGATCCTTGCATGGACATTTGAGTATGGGAATCCTAGCACATCGACTTTTATGCATGAAAATGCTTCACATCAAAGTTTCTTTACCTAACTCGTAGATTCCGGGTTCTGAATCTGACATGCACGCTGTTACCCTTTTGGACATGCCTGCGGACAGCAGCGCGACGCCGGTCCCCGCGTCCGCGAACGAGCCCAAGCGGCCGCCGCTGGAGCTACCCGTCGATCGCACCAAGGCCGGCACCACCGACCTCGCCCGCGGTCTCGTCGACGACGCTCAGAAACTGGTCGAGCTGCAACTGCAGCTGGCCAAGACCGAGCTCCGCGGCCTGGCCATCCGCAACGGCATCGCGGTCGGGTTGTTCGCATTCGCGGCGTTGCTGCTCGTGTTCGCGATCTTCGCCGGGGTCCCGCTGATCGTGGTGCAGCTGGTGCCCGATGGCTGGCGCTGGCCGACGGCGGTCATCTTCGCCGGCGGGTACGTCGTGGTGGCGATCATCCTCGCGGTCGCGGGCCGCCTCACGCTCAAGCTGCAACCGCCTCAGCGCACCATCGCGGCGCTCAAGGAGACCAAGGAATGGCTGGTCCGACAGATCTCGACAAGCAAATAGGGGCCGTCCGCGATTCCATGGAGTCGAGCATCGTGGTGCTGCGTGACCGCGGCAAACATGAGCTGAAGCGAATTCAGAAGCTGGCGCTGATCGGAGCCGGCGTGGGTGCCGCCGCCGGCGTGGCCGTGATCGGCGTGCTGATCATCCGCCGCTTGTCGCGGCCGCCCACCCGGCGGGAGCGCATCGAGCGCTTCGTTCCGCTCGGGTGGTGGGACCGGCTGCGCGCCGGGTACGCCAAGCAGATTCCGCCGATGCGGCTGTATGTCGGCGAACGGAAGGTGGGAGAGGAGCAGCAGGGGTCCTGGGAAAAGAGCGCGCTGCACGTGGCGGAGTCCCTCGCCACCGCGGTGGGCACGCGGCTGGTGTCGGCCCTGCTGTATCAGTTCCTCGAGCGTGCGGCCCATCGCCGCCACGAGCAAGGACGACTTACGGAATCCTGACCGGGGTCGTACCCCGCCGTAACAGCGCGAGCGGGATGCTCGTGAGATCGTGTCTTTTGCAGTTGGTCAGCACGTCATGCGAAGACGGCAGTGGTGGCCGGCCCTGGTCGGGATGGCGGTGCTGGTGGTGCTGGTCGCGGGCTGCGCCCGGGTCGGCGCCCGGCTGTTCCAGCCCGCGCCGAGTGCGCGCGCCGAGGCTCGGCAGGCCGTCCCCTGCGCCGCGCCCGACAGCCGGAATCCCGTCTTCTCGCGGGTCGAGGGCAACCATCTGCTGGACACCGGAAGGCGCGTCATCATGCCCTACGGAGTCACTCTGTACGGGCTGGCACGGCCGAACTGGCGCCAGGCGAGTGCTGACCAGCAGCGGCTGATGAAGGGCGCCATGACCCAGTGGTGCACCAACTTCATCCGGCTCCAGCTGGCTCCCGCCCACCTGCTCGACCGGCGTCCTTATGACCGAGACTATGTCCGCGCCATCGAGGCGCAGGTCGCCTACGCCGCGAGCTGGGATCAGAACGTCATCCTCTCCGCGCAGACGGAGTGGGACCAGTCAGGTGGAGGCGGCCCCAACCCCACTCCCCAGACGGTCCACTTCTGGAAGCTCCTGGCTCCGCTCTTCAAGACCGATGCCCGCGTCTGGTTCGACCTCTTCAACGAGCCCCGGCTGAGAGCGGGTGATGCCGCCACCACCTGGCAGGTCTGGCAGGACGGAGGCGCCGTCGGAGGTGTCCCCTACGTGGGGATGCAGCAGCTGGTGAACGCGGTCCGGTCCGCCGGCGCGCCCAACCTGGTCTTCGCCGAAGGTCCCCAAGCGGGCGAGACGCTGGCGGGGGTGGCGGAGCACCTGCTGACGGGTGCCAACATCGCCTACGCCGTGCATACCTACTCCGCCCATACGCCGGCCCAGTGGGATCTCCGGTTCGGCGACGCCTCGGCGACGGTCCCGGTGCTCGACGACGAGTGGAGCCAGTCGGCGGCCGACAAGACCTGCTCGCCCGACGCGGGCACTTGGGTCCCGCAGTTCCTGGTCTACCTGCGCCAGCACCAGATCGGGCTCGGCGTGTGGGGGTTCCAACCCGGCGTGATGCTGGCCAGCGCCCAGACCTTCGCTCCCACCACCATCCCCGCCGACTACGCCTGCCGGCGCGCGCGGGCGCAGGGCCACAACACCGAGGGGGCCGGACAGCTGGTCGAGCAGTACTTCCGGACCTACTCCCGAGCGCCCAACTGATCGCCGGCACTCGGGGCCAACGGGAGCACACGCAGACCCCCGACTGCCGGCACTCGGGGCGCCGGGGAGCACACTCAGACCCCCGACTGCCGGCACTCGGGGCGCCGGGGCGCCGGCGGCGGCCCCGAACCAGACCTGCCGCCGGGCCCCGCGACCGCCGGAGAGCCAGGCACCGGCCAGGGTGCCCACGGCGACCACGACCAGACCGCTTCCCAGCAGGAGCGCCGGGCTGGTGAGGCGCGCGGGGAGACCGGCCAGCCCGGACGCGATTGCCTGTACCACAGCTCCAACCCGTCAGGCGGACGGATACTCGTCGTGCCGGTGGATCCAGCGGTGCGCGTTACCGCCGTTCTCGTCGCGGCCCTTCGGCACCAGGTCCATGTAGTGGTAGGCGACGTTCAGCATGTCGATGCCCCGCGCGTAGGCCGAGTAGGTGTGAAAGACACTCCCATCCTCATCGCGGACGAACACGCTGATGCCGGGCGCCTCCGTCTGCGGGAAGGGGATGCGGCGGTAGTTGTACTCGACCTGCCCGGCCGCGATCGCCTCCTGCGTGAAGGAGACCTGGTAGTCGAAGTTGAAGTCGCTGCCGGCCGAGGAGAACCAGGGGAAGCTCCAGCCCATGCGCCTCTGGTAGGCGGCGATCGCCGGATAGCGAGCGCGCGAGACCGCCGCCATGGTGATGTCTCGGTGGTTCAGGTGCACCGTGATCCCGTTGAAGTTGTCCATCCAGAAGGAGCATGTGGGGCAGGCCGCGTCCTTGGTCCAGGGCGTTGTCGGCCCGGCGGTGTCGGGATTGAACATGGCGTGGTAGATCACGAGCTGGCTGCGGCCGTCGAACAGCTCGCTCAGCGTCCGGGCGCCGTGCTCTCCTTCGAACGTGTACTCCTTCTCGACCCGCTCCCACGGGAGCTCGCGCCGCTCCCGGCTGAGCTGGTCGCGCAGCCGGGTGAACTCCTTTTCGCGGGCCAGGTGTTGCTTCCGCGCCTCGACCCACTCGGCTCGCGAAACGACCTTGTTCGCCGGCATCGGGAACCTCCTTGCGATCGGCAGGAAGACTGAGCCTGCCACTCAGGCGCGGTCGGTGTGATCGCGCCCGGCAAAGAGACGAACCGGCCTGGGCCGGATGGACACCGACGCGGTGCGGTCAAACGCCGCTCGCCTCGACCTCCTTCAGCCGGCGGCTCAAGAAGCGGCGTTCGGCGTCGGTGGGCGCCAGCCGGAGGGCCTCGCGGTAGGAGGCGGCAGCCGGCTGAGCGCAACCCAGGCGCCGCAGCAGGTCGGCCCGGGTGGCGGTCAGCAGGTGGTAATCGCGGAGCTCGGCGCGGGCCTCCAGCTGCTGCACCAGTGCCAGGCCGGCCGCGGGACCGTCGGCCATCGCCACCGCCACCGCCCGGTTGAGCAGGACCACGGCCGACGGCGTCATCTCGGCCAGCCTGCCGTAGAGGTTGGCGATCTGCGGCCAGTCGGTGGCCGTGGCGGCGGGCGCCATGCAGTGACAGGCCGCGATCGCCGCCTGCAGCTGATAAGGCCCCGGCCGCCCGAGCCCCAGCGCAGCCGCCAGGACCTCGCACCCCTCGGCGATGGCGGGTGCGTCCCACCGGCTGCGGTCCTGCTCCTCGAGTGGGATCGGGTCACCCATCCCGTCCAGCCGCGCCGCGCCGCGCGAGTCGTGGAGCAGCATCAGCGCCAGCAAACCAAGCACCTCGGGCTCCCGCGGCATCAGCTCCCGCAGCAGGCGACCCAGCCGGATCGCCTCTGCGCACAGGCTCCGGCGGACCAGGTCGGCGCCGGCGCTGGCGCTGTAGCCCTCGTTGAAGAGGCCGTAGACGACGGCCAGGACACCCACCCTCCGCTCCGGCAGGCGCGCGGCGGACGGCACCCGGTAGGGGATGCCGGCGTCGCGGATCTTGGCCTTGGCCCGCACCAGGCGCTTGGCCATGGTCTCGGTCGGGACCAGGAATGCGCGCGCGACCTCCGGGGTGGTGAGGCCGGCCACCGTGCGCAGGGTGAGCGCCACCTGCGCCTCCGCCGGCAGGGCCGGGTGGCAGCAGGTGAAGACCAGCCGCAGCCGGTCGTCCTCGATCCAGCCGCCCCCTCCCCGCTCATCCTGCTCGGTCATCCCGGTCGTCTCCGCCGTTGCCACCTCCCGGAGCTTGGCCGTCCCGACCGCGGCGCGGCGGAGGCGGTCGACCGCCCGGTGGCGGGCGGTGCTCCGCAGCCACGCCCCCGGGTTGCGCGGGAGCCCGTCGCGCTCCCAGCGCTCCAGGGCGCGGGCGAAGGCATCCTGCGCACAGTCCTCCGCCAGGTCCCAATCGCCGGTGACCCGGATCAGGTGGGCGACGACGCCCGCCCACTCGGCGCGGTACGCCCGCTCGACGGCCGCCGCTACATCTCCCAGACCGGCCTCACCTCGATCGTGCCCATCCGGGCGACGGGAATCTGGGCGGCGACCTCCAGCGCCTCGTCCAGGTCCGCGCACTCGACCACGATCAGCCCCAGGATCTGTTCCTTGGTCTCCGCGAACGGCCCGTCCGCGATCACCAGGTCGCCGTCGTAGGCGCGCACCGTGGTGGCGGTGCTGGTCGGGTGCAGCCTGATGTTCGCCTTCAGGCGCGCCCCCAGCTGTTGGAAGAGAGCGGTCAGCGCGTCCCGCTCGGACGCCGTGGCTCCCGCCGCGTTCTCATCCCGAGCGATCAGCAGTGCGTACTGCATGCGCGTCCTTTTCCAGAGCCATTGTCAGGTGTCACACCCGGAAGACGAACGGACGCGGTTGAAATGGACCGCGCCGCCCCGCACCCGCACCCCACCCCGCACCCGCATCGCCACCCGCCAGCGTCGCTTTAGAAGGGATCGGGCCGCAGCGCTCGGTTGCCCGCCGAGGTGATCGCCTTCAACGACGCCCGCACGATGTTGGTGTCGATGCCGACGCCCCAGGCCACGGTGCCGTCGAGCTCGCACTCCACGTAGGCGGCGGCCTGCGCATCGCCGCCCGAGCTGAGCGCGTGCTCCACGTAGTCGAGCACCTTGAGTTCGAGTCCGAGCTGACCGAGGGCGGCCACGTAGGCCGCGATGGGCCCGTTGCCGGTGCCCTCCAACAGCCGCTCCTGTCCATCCCAGTAGGCGTCGATCAGGACCCGGTCGGTGCCCGGCTCGAGCGGCGCGGCCTCCGCGTAGGTGTTGAGCGCAAGTCGGCTCCAGGGCTGGTCGTCCTGGTCCAGGTACTCGTCGCGGAAGATCGACCACATCTCGGCCGGGGTGACCTCGCCCCCCTCGGCGTCGGTGCGCGCCTGAATCACCTTCGAGAACTCGATCTGGAGGCGGCGCGGAAGGTCGAGCTGGTGCTCCGCCTTCATCACGTAGGCGACTCCCCCCTTGCCCGACTGGGAGTTGACCCGGATCACGGCCTCATAGGTGCGGCCCACGTCGCGCGGGTCGATGGGCAGGTAGGGCACGTCCCAACGCTCCTCGTCGACCTCGATCCCGGCCGCGCCCGCATCCACCTCCATCTGCTCCAGGCCTTTCTTGATCGCGTCCTGGTGGCTGCCGCTGAAGGCGGTGTAGACGAGGTCGCCGACGTAGGGATGACGCTCGGGCACGTCGAGCTGGTTGCAGTACTCGACCGTTCGCCTGATGTGGTCGATGTCCCGCAGGTCCAGCTCGGGGTCGACGCCCTGGCTGAACAGGTTGAGGGCCAGCGTCACCAGACACACGTTGCCGGTGCGCTCGCCGTTGCCGAAGAGGCAGCCTTCGATGCGTTCGGCGCCCGCCATGTACGCCAGCTCGGCGGCCGCCACCCCGCACCCGCGGTCGTTGTGGGGGTGGATCGAGAGCACGATCGCGTCGCGGCGGGCCAGGTGCCGGTGCATCCACTCGATCTGGTCGGCGTAGATGTTGGGCGTCGCGACCTCGACGGTGTTGGGCAGGTTGACGATCACCTTCCGCTCCGGCGCCGGGTCCCAGATCTCCGTCACCGCGTCGCAGATCTGGCAGGCGAAGTCCAGCTCGGTGGCGCTGAACGACTCCGGCGAATACTCGAGCGCGATCTGCGTCCCTGCCGCCTCCGCGCGGGCGGCCAGCTGCTTGACCTGGCGGGCGCCGGAGGTCGCGATCTCGACGATGCCGGCGCGATCCTGGCGGAAGACGACGCGGCGCTGCGTGGTCGAGGTCGAGTTGTAGAGGTGGACGATGGCGCGCCGCGCGCCGCGGATCGCCTCGAAGGTGCGCTCGATCAGCTCCGGGCGCGACTGCGTCAGCACCTGGATGCACACGTCCTCAGCGACGAGGCGTTCCTCGATCAGGGCGCGGCAGAAATCGAAGTCGGTCTGGCTGGCCGAAGGAAAACCGACCTCGATCTCCTTGAACCCCATCTTGACCAGCAGGTCGAACATCGCGCGCTTGCGGTCGCCGTTCATGGGGTCGATCAGCGCTTGGTTGCCGTCCCTCAGGTCGACGGCGCACCAGCGGGGTGCCCGGGTGATCACCTGGTCCGGCCAGGTGCGGTCGGGGAGGTCGATGGGTCGGAAGGGGTGGTACCGCCGGAACCCCATCGACGACTGTCGTTGGGGCGGGAACTGTACCTGCGCCGGGGCTACTCGGGTGGGGGTCACGGGGTCCTCCTGATCGGATTCCAGATGGGCAGCGGCCGGCCGGGCGCCGCGCGCGGCGCCGGAATCCCCGCGACGAGGGAGCCGGCCTCTGTTATCGGACCCCGTCGCGGCCGCTAAGGAGGAGCAGCCCTGATGGCATCGGTGCTGCCAACAAGCGTAACACCGCCTGCAGACCCCTCCCGCGCGGGCGGATCGGCGGACCTGGCGCCGGATCGGCACCGCTCGACCGAACGTGGACGGCTGCTCCCGCCGTCAGCGGTCGCCGCTATCCGGGACGCCGGGCCAGGAGGTAGAGGCCGGCCGCGTAGCAGGCGAGGGCCAGCGCCCAGACGCCGCCCATGATCATGGAGCTGAAGTCCTGGCCGTAGATGACGAAGCTGGCGCCGTTGAAACCGGCACCGACGATGGCAAGCACGCCCACGATGGCGGTCGCCGCGTACGCCCGCATCCGCAGCCGCACCGCGATCACGGCCAGCACCACGCCTCCCACGATCAGAGCGAGGCCGAGGGCGGCGTGGAGGGCGGACCAGATGGAGGTCTGCGTGATGACCCAGGCCACCGCCGGGACCAGCCCGCTGAAGTAATCCGGCGCGTCCGCTCCCGGGTGATGGCCGGGCAGCGTGACAAAGAGGTTGGTCACCATCCCCAGCAGGTACTGCGCGAGCAGCAACAGACAGGCGGTCAGGTTGACGGCCAGCAGCCGGATCCGGGTCCGGGCGGAAGCCGTCGGCGCGCTCATCGCGGCTCCCTCGCCGGGTCGCGCACCACGCGCAGCGCGGTGCTGCGCTCGGCCTCGCTGAGCTGGCGATCGAACTCGGCCTGCCAGATCAGCTCCGCCTCCAGGCGGTACTCGCCGCGGCGGAAGGCGCCCACCTCCAGCACTCCCAGCACGCCCTGTTCCTGGAGGCGCCGGCGCTCGCTCCGGATCCCCTCCAGCTTTGCCACCACCTTGGTCCGGCGTTCGGCCAGTCGGCGGCGGAGCTCGCCCAGCCGGCGTCCGCTGGCGAAGAGAAGGACCACGGTGATCGCGTCGGCACCCTCCAGGATGCGATCCAGCGCGGCTTCCCGCTGGATGGAAAGCTCGGCGCGCCCCTCATCCGTGATCTCGTAGACCGTCCGCGCCGGACGCCGGCCCAGCTGCTCGGTGCGCAGGGGCCGGATCAGGCCGTCGGCGAGGAGCCGGCGCAGCTCGGCGTACAGCGCGCCGACGGTGATGCCGCCCCAAGCCTCGGCCTCGGTCAGGGTGCTGGTCCGCCGCACCTGGTGCCCGTGCATCGGCCCTCGCTCCGCCAGGAGACCAAGGATCATCAGCCGGCTGAGGTTCATCACCCACTAGTCTGAGCAGACTAATCTGTGCTGTCAACCGCGCGTGCGCTCGTTGGAACTTAACCGTCTGACCGTCACCGCCTAACGCTCCCTTCGGTTGCCCGGCCGGAGACTTACGGTCCCTCCACCAACCTGACGGCGGCCAACACCTACGGCGCCATCCGCGGGCCCGCCGGCGCCACCATGGGCGACCCGACGTGTGCCGCCCCGTGGTGACGTTCGTCGAGAGCAATTGGGGACTCGACCCGAGGGGAACGGGGCAGCCGACGCCAGCGCCGGCAGCCTCGACGGCATGTTCGACTTCGCCTTTCCGGTCAACCAGCCGCTGACGTTGAGCCCGACCACGGGAGAGCCTGACTTCGACCGCTGAGCAGTCCCAGGGACAATGGGCCGCCGGGCGGTGCCGGCGGCCCTGCTCTTACCGCATCACTGCATCTCGATGACCTGGAACACCTCGATGGTGCCTCCGGTGTCGAGGTGCGGACATCCCTTGGTGGCCGCGATGGCGCCCTCCAGGTTGTCGGCCGTGACCACCGACCAGCCGCCAAAGCCGGACGTCGTGCCCTGCGAGGTCCCGCTCCTGGTCACCGAACTCTGAGGTGCGACCGGAGCGCCGGGGTCGACCAACCGGTCGCCGAGGCCGCCCATCCAGGCGCCCCAGGCGGCCATCACCTGCTGCTGCTCCTCCGGACTCGGGGCCATCTCTCCGCCCGTGCCGATATACGCGAGAAAGTACCGTGCCACGCCTTACACTCCTTCAGCACCGAATTTCGTGAACTCCCTAAGTAGGCCACGACCGATCAATGAACGCAAGAGGCTCGGAGTCCACTGCCTGTTCGCGCAACCGCCTGCAGCGGATGCTGGACGCGGTGAACTCACCGGTTCGTCGTGAGATCCTGTGGCTGACACGCGACCGAGAGTTGTCCGCGGGTGACATCGCCGGTCACTTCTCGCTGGCCGGGCCGACCATCTCGGAGCATCTGCGGATCCTGCGGCAGGCACACCTGGTGACCCAGCGGCGGCTCGGTACCTCGAGGCTCTATGGGGCCAACTCGCTGGCCTTGCGAGCGATCCGCCCGCTGGTCCAGGAAGCGGGATCCAAGTGGCTGCCGGCCGACGAGATCGCCGAACGATCGCTGGCGGCGGCCAAGCGGGTGCCGGCGATCGTGGTCGCGGTCGAGGTGCCGATGCCGCTTGAGGAGGCGTTCGCCTCCTTCGCCACCGGCGCCCGCTTCGGGGCGTGGCTCGGGGTGCCGGTCTCGATCGACGAAGGGGGACACTTCGCCACCACGCTGGAGTGGGGAACCGAGGTTCGGGGGCGGTACGAGGTCGTCGTGCCTCCCACGCTGATCGCGCTGCGCTGGGACTTCGAGGACGATGCGCTTCCTCTTCCCGGGTTGGAGAGAGCCGCGTACCTGCGCTTTGCCGAGGCGCCCGGGGGAGCCCGCGTCGAGGTTCAGCAGTGGTTGGAGACGGAAGAGCAGGCGAGCTTTTTGACCGGCGCCTGGCAGATGGTCTTGGGGCGGTTCGCGGCCCACGCGACGGGCCAGGAGGTGCCATCCCGACGGGCCGCCCGCCCCAAGCGGCGCTGAGAGCGGCCCGATCTCCGGGGCTGGCCTCAGGAGGCGACCGATTGGGCCGCGAGCGGTGACAGCTGCTGGACCAGGTCGACGCCGGTGTAGACGGTGTCGTTGTTCTGCGTCAGGACGGCGATCAGCAGTGTCTGTCCGTGGTAGGTGACGATGCCGTCTGAGTTCACGGCCCAGCCGGTGTCGCCACTCATGTTCAACCACCCGTTCTTGACCGCGAACTCGGTATCGGCGTCGGCCACCACCGGGACGCCCCAGCTCTGACTCTCGGTGACGTTGTCCATCAGGTTCAAGATGTAGGCCCGGCTCGAGGAGTCGAGCGGCGAGGACCGGTTCTCCAGCTGGTAGAGAAGCTGGATCTGACCCTGCGCACAGGTGGTGGTCAGGCCCCATTCGGGGCCAGGTCCGGGCTCCGTGCAGCGCACACCCAGCCGGTGGTTGGCGGTCGCCATCGCGGATCCGCCACCGATGTCGCTCCAGAGGTCGTCGGCGGCGCCGTCGTCCGAGTCCTCGATCATGTCCGTGGCCTCGGTGTCCTGATCGTCCGTGAGGTCGTCGCCCGACGCCTGCTGCTGCAACAGCAGGGTCTCCAGGATGTCGACCTTGACGACGCTGGCCGCGGTCTGACCACCCGCGGAGCCGAACGAGAAGGTGGCGCCGGTGCGGAGGTTGCGAGCCGCCACCGACACGCTGCCCGCCCCGACGGCGGCCGCCAGGGCCGCCATCTGTGCGGTCAGGGTCGACCGGCTTGCCACCGCGGGCGGGCTGGGGGTGGGGGTGGCGGTCGGGCTCGGGACGACCGCCGCCGGCGCGGGCGTCGAGGACGGGGTGGCCGCGGCCGGAGGTGGCGTTGGCGTTGAGGACGGGGTCAGCGCGACCACCTGCCGCGCCGGCGGCTCCGGCCGGACGGCGCGCACGATCGCGACCACGCCCGCGGCGACCAGGGTCACCGCGGTCAGGCAGGCGAGAGCGGCGTAGGCGAAGTGGCGCCGGACACTGTCCGGTTCCTGCACGCCGAACAGAGTAGCCGAACGGGCGGCCCGAGAGGAACCGTCCCCGGCCCGGGGGGCGAGTCCGTCATGACCGCGTGAGCAGGTCGCCGAAGCCCGCCGCCGGCGTCGGCAGCCACCACTCGTCGCCTCGCTCGGTGCGGACGTACTCAGGCCACGGCAGGTCGACCGGCGGCGCGAAGTCCGCGGGCAGCAGCGGCGCCGACCAGCGCCCGCCTCCCACCCCGCCCTCGGTGCGTTCTTCGAACTCGGCGCGGGCGCGGGCGAGCGTGTCCGGCTGGGTGAGCAGGTCGAGGAACGTCGTGGCCATCGTCTTCCCGGCAACGAACAGACCGGGGTCGATCGCGGCCGCCAGACCGCCGACGGCGTTGTCGGCCCAGGCCGGATACGCCGCCTCTCCCGCGCCGGCGCGCAACCGCGGGCGAGCGGTGAAGAGGCGAACGGTGGGCGCGTGCCAGGTGTAGTCCACGTAGTCGTCGGAGGTGAAGTTGTGCTGCCAGGCGGGCAGCGCCTCCCGCAGGTTCTTCTCGTAGGCCTTGGGATCGACGAGCCGCTCGGCGCCCTCTTGATAGGGGTGATCGCTCACGCGCCGGCCCAGCCCGCGCTGGATCTCCTGGCCGAAGGCCCGCGCTTCCTCGGGCAGGCGGGGCGCCCCCACCCGCTCCAGGTTCCGGTAGGTGAGGCCGGCGAGGGCGAGGTTCGGAAGTCCGACCCTCGTCTTGGTGACCCAGCGGAGGTGGGCCCGGCAGCCGGTCACCGCCGCCGCCTGCCTGGCGTTGTCCTGCAGCACCCGCGAGATCCGCTCCTGGATCTCCAGCGTCGGACTGCGCCACGAGTACTGAATCTGAGACAGCCGGGGCGGCAGGTTGTCTGACGTCGCGTCGCCCCCAACCATCACGAATTCGTTCAGGGTCCAGCTCCCGGTGTGCGGGAACATGCCCTCCTTCAGATACTTGGTGGTCGTGTACATGAGACAGAGGGCGTCGATGGCGCCCGGGCAGCGGGCGGCGGCGTGCGAGCCACCCTGCGCGGGGGCCAGGGAGGGATCGACCCACGCCTCCGGCTCCAGGCACTCGAACGTGAACACCGCGCTCCAGTAGGAGCCGCACTGGGTCTCCCAGGCGACGGTGTTGGTTTCCTTCGGGTGGTAGGCGAGGAAGGCGTCGAACCCGTCGTAGTAGCCCTTGGCGGCGTGGACGGGCTTGGAACCGCACACCTTTTCCGCCGGCTCCCCGAAGAGGACCACCGTCCCCGGGATGCCGTAGCGCTCGATCGCCGCCCTGGCCGCCAGGGCCCCGGTGAGAGCGGCGACCCCCAGCATCGAGTGCGGGTCGGTGTGGCCCGCGGTCCAGGGGTGCAGGCCCTCCCGCGGCGCGCGGTGGGGCACCACCTGCTGGGAGTTGCCGGGGACGGCGTCGTACTCGGCGTAGGTGCCGAGCCGGGGCGAGCCCTGGCCCCAGGTGGCGCGGAAGGCGGTCGGCATGCCGCCGGTCCCTGCCTCGACCTCGAATCCCTCGTCCCGCAGCAGCGACCGGTAGGCGGCGGCGGACCGGTACTCGCGCCAGGCGGGCTCCGCGTAGCGCCAGATCTCCAGGTCGAACTCCGAGAGCCGCGCCCGGTTGTCCTCGATCCACTGCAGCGCGAAGGCCTTCGCCTGCTCGGTGTCCGTCATCATGCCCTCCCTCTTGAGCTGTCGCCTGGAACTGCGGCCGGCGGATCAGGACACGAGGCGGCCCAGCATCTCGCGCAGGCGCGGGGTCTCCTTCAGCGCCGCCCGCAGTCCCTCGAGTGAATCGCCGCTGTCGATCATCATCGGGCTGCGCTGGAACCGGCCGTCATGGCTGTAGTAGCAAAAGCGGATCCCGCACTCGCCGTCCCCACCCTCGTACTCGAGCAGCTGAATGGCGGGCTCGACATACGTGCCCTCGTAGGCCGCCTCCTCCACGATCTGCCCCTTGCCCCAGTGGAACTCGAACGGTCTCGGGACCGTGCGGCGCCGGGTTGTGCGACTCGCCATTGCCTGCCTCCTCGTGGACGTGCGTTTCGTCACCCGCGATGCCAGCGACCCTCACAGTGTGCTGCCCGTAAGGGAACATTGCCGGCGTTGTAACCCCATTCGGGCCCGGATAAGGTCTGCAATGCCGGCAATGTCACCCCACTCGCCACTCAGTTGAGGCGCGGGTTCAGAGGGAGCGTCGAGAGCATCGCCAGCTGACCTCCCTGCCGGCGCAGGACGTCTCCCCAGAGGGTGGATGGGCGCGACGTGAACGGATCCCGGGGACGGGACGGCACCACGTACCACCCGCCGTGCTTGATCTCCCCTTCCAGCTGACCGCCGCCCCACCCGGCGTACCCGGCGAAGATGCGCAGGCGCTCGACCCGGGCCGCCACCTCCTCCGGCTCGCGGTCGAGATCGACGAGTCCCACCCCCGGGAGGCCAGGGAGGCCCAGGCCCTGCCAGCCTGGCGGCTCCTCCATTCCCTGCAGCCGGGCCAGGCAGAGGGCGCCCTCGATCCCGACCGGACCTCCGCCGAACAGGACTGACGGCCGGCCCACGTAGCCGCCCCAGGCAGGGAGAGCCTCCGACACCGCGGCCTCCGAAGGCCGGTTGAGGATGACGCCCAGGGCTCCCTCGTCGTGATGCTGGAGGATCAGCACCACGGTCCGGATGAAGTTCGGATCCGCAAGCTGTGGCGAGGCGACCAGCAGCCGTCCGGTGATGCTCTCGGGCACGGCCCCTACAGTTTCGCTCCCGGGCTTGACCGCAGCTCGGACGCCGCGGCCTCCACCGCGTCGACGATCCCCTGGTAGCCGGTGCACCGGCAGAGGTTCCCGGAGAGCGCCTCGCGAATGTGCTCGCGGGTGGGCGCCGGGTTCTGGCGGAGCAGGTCCAGCGCGGAGAGCAGCATCCCCGGCGTACAGAACCCGCACTGGAGGCCGTGGTGCTCGGTGAAGGCGCGCTGCAGCGGGTGCAGCGACCCGTCCGGCGCAGCCAGGCCCTCCACCGTCAACACCTGACAACCGTCCGCCTGCACCGCCAGCAGCAGGCAGGCGCGTACCGGCTCGTTGTCCAGCAGCACCGTACAGGCGCCGCACACGCCGTGTTCGCAGCCGAGGTGGGTGCCGGTCAGCCCCAGGTCGTCCCGCAGGGCGTCGGCCAGGGTGCGCCGCGGCTCCACGTCCACCTCCACGGGGCGGCCATTGACGGAGAAGGAGGTTCTCACCGTCGTACCGCCTCGGCGAGAGCGGAGTCCAGCAGCTCCCCGACCAGAGCTCTCCGGTGACGACCGCTCGCGTGCACGTCGTTGATGGGGTCGACCTCGGCTCGCGCGGCTGCGCAGGCAGCCCGGAGGCGCCCGGTGTCCAGGGCCCCTGCCCCCAGGATCCCCTCCGCCTGCGGGCAGCGGACGGGGACACCGCCCACCCCGCCGACCGCGATCCGCCAACCGGTGGCGAGCCGGACCGCGCACACCAGGACCAGCGCGAAGTCTCCAGGGCGCCGGGCGAATTCGGCGAACCCCCACCGCTCGGGCAGCGGCGCCCGCACCGCGGTCACCAGGTCGGACTCGCCCAGGGAGGTGGTGAGGGTGCCCTGGAATAGGTCCTCGGCGGCGACCTCCCTCACGCCCGTCGGGGAGGCCACCTCGAGCGTGATGCCCAGCGCGGTGGCACACACCGGCAGCTCGGCGGAGGGGTCGGCATGGGCCAGGCTGCCGGCGATCGTCCCCCGCGAGCGAATCGCTGGATGACCGATCAGCGTCGCCGCCCGGGCCAGCAGCGGGTGTGCCGTCTGCCGCTCGAGCCGGGCGTGCCGCACCAACGCGCCGAATCGCACCTCGCCGTCCCGGGTTTCGATCCCGTCCAGCCCCGGAAGGCGGTTGATGTCGACCAGCAGCGAGGGCCGGGCCAGGCGCAGCGCCAGCAGCGGCATCAGCGACTGCCCACCCGCGAGTACCTTCCCGTCGCCGTCCGCGTCCGTCAGCGCCCCCACCGCCTCCTCCACCGAAGCGGCTCGCACGTACTCAAACGCCGCCGGCTTCACTACCGCGCTCCCCCCTCCTCGTGGCCATCTGTCGAGAGATGGCCCGGAAAACGGGCCGGAAGTGAGACATCTGTCGACAGATGGCCCCCGTCGTCGGGGTGCATGAGGTCCCAGACCAGCGAGGGGGTGAGCGGGAGACGGTCCACGCGAACGCGGAGTGCGTCGGAGACGGCGCACGCGACCACGGCCGCCGGTCCCAGCGTGCCCCCCTCGCCCACCCCACGCACGCCGAGCGGGTTGTCGGCCGGCACCTCCAGGTGATCGATGACGAGGTCCGGGACGTCGGTGGCGGCGGGTAGCAGGTAGTCGAGCAGCGTCCCCGTGGTCAGGTTGCCGTCGGAGTCGTACACCAGATGCTCGAGCAGGGCGCCGCCGATACCCTGCGCGATCGCACCCGCGATCTGCCCCTCCACGATCTGGGGATGGATCAGGCGTCCGGCGTCCTCCACGCAGACCCACCGCAACACCCGCAGGCGGCCGGTCCGCCGCTCCACCTCGATCGCCGCCACCTGCACTCCGGCCGCGAACGCGCCGCGGATGGGGTCGTAGAACCGCGTCGCCTCCAGGCCCGGCTCGATGCCCTCGGGGAGCCGGTGGGACTCCAGGTACGCGACCCGCGCCACCTCCCGCAGCGAGAGCCCGGCCCGGGGGTCGCCCGCCACCCGTACCCGCCCCCCCTCCAGCGTGAGGTCGTCGACGTTCGCCTCCAGCAGCCCGGCCGCCAGGCGCAGGGCCTTCTCCCGTACGGCGACCCCGGCCCGGTGCGCGGCGCCGCCGCCGATCACCGCCTGCCGGGAGGAGAAGGCGCCGAAACCCCACAGCGACTGGTCGGTGTCGCCGGTCCGCACCTGCACCGACTCCAGCGGCACCCCGACGGCGTCGGCCACGATCTGCGCCACCGTCGTCTCCTGGCCCTGGCCCTGCGAGGTGACGCCGCTCAGGACGGTCACGGTCCCATCCGGGTCCACCCGCACGGTGCACGCGTCGTGCCCGGTCCGGAACGCCATCCGCGGACCTGCCGACGCCGCCCGTCCGAGCCCGGTCAGCTCGTTGTAGCAAGCGATCCCGATCCCGATCGGATCCTCGGCGCCGGTCCGCCGCCGGGCCTGCTCCTCGCGCCAGCCCGTCAGGTCGAACCGCTCCAGCGCCCGCTGCAGGCAGGGGATGTACTGGCCCGACTCGTCGACCAACCGCGTCGGCATGCGATAGGGCACGTCCTGGGGGCGGATCAGGTTGCGCCGCCGCAGCTCCTCGGGTGGAATCCCGAGCCGCTGCGCCCCCTCCTCCAGCACTGACTCCAGGGCGAACACGGTCGCGGGGCGCGCTACGCCGCGGTAGGGTCCCGCGGGCGCGGTGTTGGTCGCCATTCCCCGCACCTCGCAGCGGTAGTTCGTCAGCCGGTAGGGACCGGTCAGCAGGCCGCCCGCCATCAGCGCCTCGATCCCCGCCGTCCAGGGATAGGAGGAGTAGGCCCCCACGTTGCAGTCGATGGCCCCGTCCAGTGCCAGCAGCTCGCCCTCGGCCGAGAAGCCGGCCCGCAGCCGGTAGCGGTGGTCGCGGGCGTGGGCCGCCGACTGCAGGTGCTCGACCCGATCCTCCGTCCACTTCACCGGCGTCCCCGGCAGCTCCCGGGCGATGAGGCACAGCGCCACGTCCTCGGGGTAGATCACCGACTTGACGCCGAAGCCGCCGCCGACGTCGGGCGCCACCACCCGGATCCGGCCCTCCGGGAGTCCCAGCACCTCCGCCAGCGCGTTGCGGGCGATGTGCGGCACCTGGGTCGAGGACCAGTAGGTAAGTCGTGCTCCGTAGGGGTCCCACTGCGCCACCCCGGCTCGCCCCTCGAGCGGGTTGCCACCGTGACGGTTGGTGATCAGGTCCCGCTCCACCACCAGCGCCGCGGCCCCCAGCGCCACCTCCACGTCACCGGCCCGGAACTCGCGCCGCACCAGGACGTTGTCCGGGGCCGCGTCGTGCACCGGGACCCGAGGGCCTTCCCAGGCAGACACCGTGACCGGCAGCGGGTCGAGGTCGGCTTCGATCCGTTCCGCGCCGTCCTCGGCGGCGTACCGGTCGCGCGCCACCACCGCCGCGACCGCCTCGCCGGCGAACCGCACCTTCTCGCGCGCCAGCGGGGGCTGGTCGGTCTCGACATAGCCGGGGAGGGCCGACACCGCTCGCAGCGCGCGCTCCGCGAACGCGGGATGGTCGCCCGTGAACACCGCCTCCACCCCGGGCACCGCGAGCGCCGCGGCGGTCACGACCCCCAGCAGCCGGGCGTGGGCAAGGGGGCTGCGGAGGAACGCGACCTGCCGCATTCCCGGCAGCTGCAGGTCCGAGACGTACCGGCCATGCCCCGTGAGCAGGCGCGCGTCCTCCCGCCGCGGCACCGAGGTTCCGACGGCCGGGCTCACAGCATGGAGTATCCCCCGTTCACCGACCAGACCTGTCCGGTGACCCAGGAGGCGCGCGGTGAGGCGAGCAGCAGCACCGTGGGCCACACGTCATCCGGCACGCCGAACCGGCGCAGGGGATACAGAGCGAGGATCCGCTTGGTCACCTCGTCCTTCGCCGCGGTCCCCGAGTGGACGGCCGCGGAAGGCGTCTGAACCAGCGCGATGGAGACGGCGTTGGCGCGGATCCCGTAGCGCGCCAGCTCCCGGGCCAGGGACTTGCTCAGGCCCACCGTGGTGGACCGGGTGGTGGCGGTCACCGAGAGCCCCGACTCGCCGATCCGCCCCGAATCCCCCATCAAGGAGACGATGGCGCCGCCGCCATGCGCTTTCATCCGGCGGACCACCTCTTGGGTTACCCGCAGGGTGCCGATCACCGTGGTCTCCACCTGCAGACTCCAATCCTCCGGTGTCGTCTCCAGGAACGGTTTGCGCTGCACGGCGGCCGCGTTGTTGACCAGGACGCCGATCGGTCCCAGCTCGTCTTCCACCCGCTTCACCATCGCGGCGGTGGCGGGGCCGTCCCGGAGGTCGGCGCCGGCCGCGATCGCGGACGTGCCGAGCGCGCGGGCCTCGGCGGCCGCCTCCGCCGCGCCTTGGGCGGAGCTGCGGTAGTGGAAGGCGACCTGGGCGCCCTCGCGGGCGAAAGCCAGGCCGATCGCGCGGCCCAGACCCTGCCCGGCCCCCGTGACCAACACCACCGTCCCCGCCAGGCCGAGGTCCACTAGCGCTCCGCCTCCGCGACCCAGCGCGCGCCGGCCTCCGCTCGCTCCAGCCGTCCTGGACGGAGGTCGGGGAAGTGCGCGCCATAGAGGAGGTCACCGGACCCCGCCAGTCGCTCCACCAAGCCGGCCCGGGAGCGCTCCGCCTCCGCACCCTCGTGATCGAACACAAAGCGCCAGCCCGGCTCCTCCAGCTCGAAGGGGCAGTGCGCCACATCACCCAGCAGCCAGACGCTGGAGGCATTGCCGCTCACCTCCACCACGCAGTGGCCGGGCGTGTGCCCCGGCGTCAGGTGCAGGCGGACGCCAGGCGCCACCTCCTCACGGTCCTGTGCGAACGCGACCAGGCTCTCCACCGGCCGCAGCTTGCGCACCCCGCCGGGCAGCGCCTTGGGGTCGGTGACGAAGTACTCCCAATCGGCGGGATGCACGTGGTGGCGAGCACGCGGGAACTGGACCTCGCCTTGCTGTGTGACCCAGCCCACGTGGTCGAAGTGCAGGTGGGTGAAGACGACGTCGGTGACCTGCTCCGGCGTCACCCCCTGCTCCCGCAGCCGGGTCAGCAGCCCCCCACCGCGGTAGCGCCCGTTGTC
Source organism: Candidatus Dormiibacterota bacterium (assembly GCA_963790575.1). Taxonomy (GTDB): domain Bacteria; phylum Chloroflexota; class Dormibacteria; order Dormibacterales; family Dormibacteraceae; genus CAVTSA01. The sequence continues at coordinate 107,763 of CAWBPD010000016.1, forward strand.
GATGCGACCCGCGCCCAGGTCGACGAGCAGGAGCCGACCGGCCCCGCGCAACAGGAAGCTGCCCAGGGTGAGGGTAAGCCAGCCCCCTTCGTGGAGCAGGGCCGCGTGCGCCTGCCACGGGTCACCTTCTGGGCCGGGACGGATCAGCACCTCGCGGCCCGGCTCGCGACCCCAGCCGTCGACCAGTGCCGTCACCTCCCAGTCGCCGGCTCTCACCGCTGAATGGCCTTCAGCTGCAGCGTGTCCTCGATGCCGTAATGACCGAGCTCGCGGCCGATGCCTGAGCGCTTGTAACCTCCGAACGGCGCCGCCACGTTGAAGGCGCCCCCGTTGACGGAGACCTGGCCCGTCCGCAGCCGTCGAGCCAGCTCCATTCCGGCCTCGACGGTGTCCGCCCAGACGGCGCCGGTCAGCCCGTAGTCGGTGTCGTTGGCGAGCGCCAGCGCGTCGTCGTCGTCGGCCGCCCCGAAGATCGAGAGCACGGGACCGAAGATCTCCTCGCGCGCGATCCGGGCCTGCGGTGCGACGTGGCTGAAGACGGTCGGGTGGACGTAGTAGCCGCGGTCCGGTAGCGGCGCGTCGGCGGGCGTCACGCGGTCCGCCCCGCCGGCGGCCTCCGGCGTTAGGAAGGCCGAGACCTCGGCGCGCTGCTGAGCGGAGGCGAGCGGGGCCAGGCGGCCCCCCGGCTGGTACCGGGCGGCCGCGGCGGCCGCCAGTTCGGCGGCGGCATCGACCAGCGGTTCAGGCACGATGAGGCGGGAGAGGGCGGTGCAGGTTTGGCCGCCGTTGAGGTAGCAGTCGGCGACGGTCACCTTGACGGCGGTCCCGAGCGTCTCCTCGCCGGACCCCGCGCGCACCACCGAGGCCGACTTGCCGCCCAGCTCAAGCGTCACCCGCTTCACGGTCTGGGCCACCGCCGCCATCACCTGCCGCCCGACCGCGGTGGACCCGGTGAAGGAGATCTGGTCGATGCCGGGGTGCGCGGCCAGCGCCGCGCCGATCGTCTCGCCCGGCCCCGGCACCAGGTTGAAGACTCCGGCCGGAAACCCCGCCGTCTCGATCGCGCGCGCCAGCTCGAAGCTCGCCAGCGGGGTCAGCTCGGCCGGCTTGAGCACCACCGTGTTGCCCCCCGCCAGCGCGGGCGCGATCTTCACCAGCACCTGGTGCAGGGGCAGGTTCCAGGGCGTGATGGCGCCCACCACGCCGACCGGCTCGCGCAGGACCAGCGAGTTGCCGATCTCGGTTTGGAAGGGATAGGTCACGAGGGCGTCCGTCGTCGCCGCCAGCGCCGCCAGCGGCACGTCGACCTGGAAACGGCGGTTGAGGGGCGGCGGCGTGCCCAGCTCCTTGGTGATGGTTTCCGCCAAGAGATCGGCTCGCTCGGTGAGGACCTCATATAGGCGGCGCAGCAGGCCCGTGCGGTCTTCGACCGAGGTTTCCGCCCAGGTCGCAAACGAGCGCCGGGCGGCTTCCACCGCCTCCTCCAGCTGCGCCTCCGACGCCTGGGTGGCCACGGCGACCGTCTCCTCGGTGGCCGGGCACTCGACCGGGGAGTCCTCGCCCTGACCGGGCACCCAGCGGCCGCCCAGGTAGAGCTTGGGTTCACGTATCAGGTCAGTCATGGGTCTTCCAAGGTATAGCGTGTCCCCGTGACCGAGCTCTCGCCGCTGGAGCGCGCCATCCGCACGCTGTCCGAGATCTCCTACCGGCTGCGGATGGCCAACCCGATCCCGGCGAGGCCAAGAACGGGAGGAAGAGAGCGGGGCGGGCCGGAGCTGTTCCGAGCCCGCGCCTTCGCCGAGGCGGCGCAGATGCTGATCCTGTACCGCCCCGACCCCACCACCGAGGCCGGTCGCAAGCAGCTGCGGACGCTGCCCGGGGTGGGCGAGCGCATCGAGCAGATCGTGCTCGAGGTCGCCGCCGAGGGCTCCTCCCGGTACCTGGGACGCCTGCGCCAGGAGGCCGGGGTCGAGGTCGCGGGCACCACCGCGCTGGACCGAGGCGCCTACCAGGGCGACCTGCACACCCACACCCCCTGGTCGGACGGGCGGGCGGCTCTGGCTGACATGGTGGAGGTGGCGGCGGCCCAGCGCTTCCGCTGCCTGGGCGTGACCGACCACTCCCCGCACATGACCATCGTGAAGGGTGTGACGCCAGAGCGGCTGGCGGAGCAGCGCCAGGAGATCGACGCGGTCGGGCGCGCCCACCCCGAGGTGACCATCCTGCAGGGGATCGAGGTCGACATCCTCGAGGACGGGTCACTCGACCTCCCCGATGAGACGCTGGCCGCGCTGGACCTGGTCATCGCCTCCCCACATGTGAAGCTGGGCATGCCGAGGGAGCAGCATGACGGAGCGGATGCTGCGCGCGGTGGCCCACCCGGCGGTGTCCATCCTCGGGCACCCCACCGGCCGCCGCCCGGGCAGCCGAGCGGGCGCCGACTACGACACCGAGGCCGTGTTCCGCGAGGCTGCGCGCCACGACGTCCTGATCGAGATCGACTGCGACCCCAACCGCGTCGACGTGGGGCCGGAGCTGGCGGCGCAGGCGCTGGCCCTGGGATGCGACTTCGCCCTCGACAGCGACGCCCACGCCCCCCGCGACTTCGGTTACATCGAGCTGGGCATCTGGGTGCCGGAGCTGGCCCGCATGCCCCAGGAGCGGATCGTCAACTGGCTGCCGGTGGACCAGCTCCGGAGGCGGCTGCGACCCTCCCGCCGGTAAGGGCACATTGCCAGCAGACGCACGCTAGGGGCACGGTCTTGAAGTCACATCGCCGGCAATGTGACCGTGCGCGGCGTGCCCACTGGAGTCCCACACCGGGCACCAGCTCTGAGTGACATAGTCGTGGAACCAAGGGATGGCCCAATTCGGAGTCGTGGTGGAGGCCCAAGAAGGTTTGACCTGGGAGCGCTGGCGTCGCGTAGTGCACGACGCCGAGCGGCTCGGGTTCGCGTCGCTCCGCGTGTCGGACCACCTGCAGTCGGTGACGCCCGTGCGCTCGCGCGAGGGGCTCCCGGCCTGGTCGGCCCTGCACCTGGCCGCGGAGTGGACTCAGCGGATCGAGCTGGCGCCGATGGTGAGCCCGGTGACTTTCTACCAGCCGGGAGTGCTGCTACGCGAGGCCTTGGCAGTCGACCAGCTCTCGGGCCGCCGCCTCCTGCTCGGTCTGGGCGCCGGCTGGAACCAGGCCGAGCACGAGCGCTTCGAGGTCCCGTTCGGGGACTGGAACTACCGGTTCGACCGTCTGGAGCAGGCCATCCAACTGGTGCAGCGGCTCTCGAAAGAGCTCCCTGGCGCGCGGCCGCTGCCGCTGCTGTTGGGCGGTAGCGGCCGCCTGCGGACGCTCCCGCTGGTCGCGCGCTACGCCCGGGAGTGGAACGGCGAATTCCGTCTGGATGCGAGTGCCTACCGGACGAAAGTCGCCTTTCTCGACGAGGCGTGCGCCGCGATCGGGCGTGACCCGCGCTCCATCCGCCACTCGCTGCAGACTGTGTTCCTGATCGGGCGCACACAGGAGGCGCTTCGCGAGCGGGCGGTGCAGCTCAGGGAGATGCTTGGCTTCGTCTTCAGGATCGAAAGCAGTGAGCCCGACGATCTCATTGCTGCAGCGAAGCAGCACTTTCCTGCTGTGGGCACTCCGGATGAAGTCGTCGAACGCCTTCGGCCATTCATCGACGCGGGGGTCGAACTGTTCATGTTCGAGCACTTCCTGCACCTGGACACCGCCGGGCTGGAGCTCCTGGCGACGGAGGTAATGCCCCGGCTCGCGTGACACCCCCGTAAGGACACGCACGCCTAATCCGATAGAGTCTCTCCAGCCCCCGGTGACCTGGTTGGAGGAACGCGAATGGCCCGTTTCGGAGTCATGGTGGAGGCGCAGGAGGGACTGACCTGGGAGCGCTGGCGGCGCGTCGCGAATGACGCCGAACGCCTGGGCTTCGCGTCGCTGCGCGTGGCCGATCACCTGGAATCGGTGATGGGCGACCGCACACGGGAGGGGGTCCCGGCCTGGTCGGCGCTCCACCTGGCCGCGGAGTGGACTCAGCGCATCGAGCTGGCGCCGATGATGAGCCCGGTCACCTTCTACGAGCCGGGCGTGCTGCTGCGCGAGGCGGAGGCGGTGGACCAGCTCTCGGGCGGGCGGCTGCTGCTGGGGCTGGGCGCGGGCTGGAACCAGGCCGAGCACGAACGCTTCGGGGTGCCGTTCGGCGACTGGAAGTACCGGTTCGAACGCCTCGAGCGTTCCATCCAGCTGATGCAGCGGCTGTGGGCCGAGCTCCCGGGCGCCAGGCCGCTGCCGCTGCTGATGGGCGGGACCGGAACCCGGCGCGGGCTGCCGCTGGTCGCGCGCTACGCCGAGGAATGGAACGGGATGACGCCCGATCCGGACGCGTACCGGGACACGGTGGCGGCGCTCGACGGAGCCTGCGCCGCGATCGGGCGGGACGCGGGGTCGATCCGCCACTCCCTGATGACGTCGTTCCTGATCGGGCGCAACCAGGAGGAACTGCGCGAGCGCGCGGTGCGCCTGAAGGAGGTCCTGTTCTGGCTCAACGGGGACACGCCGGACGAGGTCATCGCCTCGGCCCGGGACCATTGGCCCGCGGTCGGCACCCCGGACCAGGCCGTCGAACGACTGCGTCCCTTCGTCGATGCCGGCGCGGAACTGTTCCTGTTCCAGCACTTCGTGCATCTGGACAGTGGGGCGCTCGAACTGCTGGCGAGCGAGGTCATGCCCCGGCTCGCCTGAGCGTTCCCCTAGCGGACTCGGCCGCCTGGCTCGATCGGCATCCCGCCCTGGGAGACGTGCTGGCGGTAGCGGTTGAAGATCAGCGCCGCACGCACGGCCCACATCCCGATCGAGAGGAACAGAAGGTCGGCGCTGACACCGTGCAGCCAGGTCAGGTGCGCCAGGTCAGGGTTGTGGTTCCCGCTTTGCGCCAGGTAGGTGGTGCCGATCCGCAGGACCAGCGCGCCCACGTAGATGACCACGAACAGGAGCCCACCACGCATCCACAGCAGTCCTGACTGAGGATCGACCCAGAACGTCATCGAACGCACGATCACCAGGCCAAGGACGCCACCCAGGGCGAGGGCGAACGGCGCCGCGACGATCGCCGGAACATCGTGGATGAAGGGATTGAAGTCGCTGCCCAGGGCCAGCAGCAGCAGCACGATGAAGATCGCCCCCATCAGCAGCGTCCGCGTGGGGTTGACCGGCTGTGGACGCATGCGGCGGACGACGACCAGGACGATCACCACGACGGCGACGACTCCGACCGTCAGCCCGGACGTCGCACTCCTACCCACGTCGCCAAGTCTAGGAGCGTGTTGTGGGGACGTTGTCCCGGAGCGGAGCCCGCGAGCCGTCCCGCGCCCGGTAGTAACCGTCGGGCGTGATCCGGAGGAAGGGGATCGCGGTCGTGGTCAGGGTCTCCAGGGTGAGCAGCGGATTCGGAGTCGCGGCGCCCAGGTCCCGCAGCGCCCGGTTCACCCCCCGCACCTCGTCCACCACCGTGGCCAGCGGCGCCGGCGACAGCAGTCCGGTGATGGGAGCCCGCCACTCGGCCAGCACCCTCCCGCCCGCGACCACCACCGCCCCGCCGTCCAGCGCCCGCAGCCGCTCCAGGGCCGGCCGCAGGTCCGCCTCGTCGTTGCCGGCCAGCAAGGGGCCTGCGGCCTCCCAGCCGCTGGACCAGGCGACCGCGCCGCGGGCCATCCCGAAGTCGAGGAGCAGGCCCCGGAAGCCGCGGGAGGCATCGTCCCGGTCGAGAGCGATCACCCAGAGCGCATCCTGCCCTTCGGTCTCGCTCTCCCGGGTGACCGTCGGGCCGGCCTGCCGCATCGCCCGGTGGCGGCCCGCCGGGAGCGGCGTCACCAGCGCCGGCTGCAGCGTGGCGGCACCGACCCCGCTCGCCAGCCGGGGTCGCTCGAAGGGCGCGGGCGGATCCGGCGGCCGTCCCCCGACCAGCACCAAGTCCGGACGCACCGGGCCGTGACGGGGCAGGACGATGAGGTCGGCGAACGCCCCCGGTGCCAGGCCACCGAGCCAGCGACCGATCCCGAAGCGCTCCGCGGGACCGTGCGATGCCATCCGGAGCGCAGCGGGCAACGCCAGCCCCAGTTCGCACGCCCGCTCCACCACCACGTTCAGCGACCGTCCTGCGAGCAGGTCCTCCGGCTCCACCCCGTCGTTGACCAGCGTCAGGCGCCGCAGGTCGACCCCACCCTCCTGCCAGAGAGGAGCGATCTGGTCCAGGTCCTGGCGGGTGGCACCATGCCGGGCCTCCGCCCAGAGACCCAGGCGCAGGCGCGCGCGCAGGTCGGCGGCGTCGATGGCCTCGTGGTCGGCGGTGGCGCCCAGCGCCTGCAAGGCCGCCAGCGAGGGTGGGCGCGCGCCGGCCCCGTGCCCCTCCACCGTCAGGTCCCGCCGCAGTGCGGCCTCGATCAGCCCTTCCGTGCGGGGGTGACCGCGCAGGGTCTCCGCCCAGTACACCTCCCCCACCCCCGCGACCAAGGGGTGGTCGAGGAGCGGCGCCCACGCCTCGGCGGGCGGGAGGCGGGCGTCCAACGAGTGGTCGGGCACGGCCAGGCCACCCAGCGTGAGGAAGACGCGACCGGGTGCGGTCGCCGCCTCCGCGAGCAGGGCTTCCACCGCCGGGACGCCGCCCACGTACGCAGGCTCCAGCGTCTCGACCACCGTCGTCGTCACCCCGCACCGCACTTGCCCGGCCATCTGCTCCGCCAGCGAGGCCCGCACCAGGTGGGTGTGGCTCTCCACCAATCCCGGCGCCACCAGGCGCCCCTCCAGTTGGATCAGGCGCGTTCGAGGGCCGGCCGGCAGCTCGTCGTCGGACGCCACCTTCGCCACCCGGTCCCCGAGCACCGCCACGCCCCAGCCTTCCAGCACCTCGTCGGTGAAGACATCGACCAGCGCCCCGCCTCGGACGATCAGGTCGGCGGGTCGGTCGCCGCGCGCTACCTCTGCCAGCGCCCGCCGCTGCGACGCCGGCGGCCAGAGCCGGAGCGTCACTGCCCGCCGGTGCTGCCGGCGGTGACCGCGGTCACGTTGATGGTGCCGTCCGGGCAGGCCTGGATGGAGGCCGCGACGGTCAGCTGCGAGGACGTGTTGGGTGGCGTCACCTCGACCTGCTGCGAGGTCGCGCAGGGGGTCGTGTAGCCGGTCTGGTCGTGCCACTGCGCATTGAACGAGGAGGTCGCGCTCGGCGCCAGCGTCACCGTCTGCTCCGGGCCCGCGGTTCGGACCACCTTGGTCGCGATCGGGTGGCCGCCGCTCAGCATCTGCATCCCCGGGTAGCCGTACAGGGTGCAGGTGGTCTGGCTGGTGTTGGTCAGGATGAACGTTTCCTGGACGGTCCCGGCACCGGCCGTGTGCTGACCGGTGGAAAGAGAGAGCTGTGACGTCTGGCAGGGGCCCGGACCGGACGGAGCGGGGGTCGGGGTGGTGCCGATGGTCGGGACGCCGCTCGGCGAGGATGACGGAGTCGGCGACGGCGGGGAACCGGCGGTCCCCACCCGCCCGCACCCAGCCACGGCGATCAGGGCGAGGACAAGGAGCCCGCGGCGAAGTGCTCGCGCCATGACTCCCAGGGTAACCGTGCATTCCGCCCTCGGGTTCCGACGCCGAAGCGGTGGCCCACCGCGGGAGTCGCTATGCCGGCTGGCCTCCGGTGCTGCCGGCGATGACCGCGTCGACATTGATGGTGCCGTCCGGGCAGGCCTCGATGGGCACTCTGACGGTCAGGTAGGAATAAGCGTTGGGCGGCGTCACCTCGAGCTGCTGCGAGGTCGGACACGGTGTCGCGTACCCGGTCTGATCGTGCCACCAGGCCAGGAACGAGGCGGTCCCGCCCGGCGCCAGAGTCACCAATTGCTCCGCGCTCGGGGTCCACACCAGCCTTGTCTGCATGGGCCGGCCGTCCGCGCCCAGCCTCTGCAGGCCGGGAAAGCCGAACAGCGCGCAGGTGGTCTGGCTGGTGTTGGTGAAGATGAATGGGCGCCCCACCGTGCCCGCGGCTGCGTTGCCCGGGCCGACGCCGAGGGAGAGGTCAGACACCAGGCAGCGGCGGACCTGGCCCGACGTCGAGGGCGCGACGCTTGGCGACGGGGTTGCGACCGGCGGGGAGGGCGTGGCGGCGGGCGCGACCGATGGGGTCGGGGTGGCGGCCGGTGTGGTGGCTCCGGCGGCGGGAGTGTGCCCCTGTGGCGACGAGGCGCAGGCGGTGACCAGCAACCCCGCCAGCAGGGCCAGAGCGGCAACTCGAAGCAACCGTCCCATGCTGCTCAAACGTCCAACCCGGTGAAAGGTGACGCAGGACATCAAGCGACCTTGGTGCACCTTCGGGGCCTAACCCCGCGAGATAACCCCCGCTGGTGCACCTCCGGGGCCTAACCCTGCGAGATACCCCCCGCTGGTGCACCTCCGGGGGACCGCCTCTACAGCCGTTCGAAGCGCTCGATCGGGACCACGAACAGGGTGGCGCCGCCCACCTGCACCTCCACCGGGTAGGGCATGTACATCTCGGAGGCCTCCACCATCGGCGGCAGCGGCGTCAGATAGCGGCTGCGCTCGCGGCAGTTGTCCCGGATGATCCGCACCACCGGGTCGACCCGTTCGTCCTCCACCCCGATCAGGAGGGTCGAGTTCCCCTGCTGGAGGAAGCCGCCGCTGGACGCGTACCGGGTGGAACTGATCCCGGCCTCGCTGAGCGCCTGCACCAGGTGCGGCTCATCCTCGGTCTGCACGATCGCGATGATCAGCTTCATCGAGGCAGACGCTCCTCGATCCGGGCCGCCACCCAGCAGGCGACCTCAGAAGCCGGCGGCCTGGCGTCGACGACCAGCCAGCGCTCCGGCTCCGCCGCCGCCAGGGCCAGGTAGGCGTCGTGAACCGCCTGGTGGAAGGCGAGTGGTCGCGCCTCCATGCGATCCGACCCGCGGCCGGCCTCCGCCTGGCGCCGGAGCCCGACCTCGGCCGGCACCGACAGCAGCACCGTCAGCTCCGGCCGCGGGAAGACCGGCGGCCAGGTCACCTCGGCCCCGCCCACCGTTCCTTGGTAGACGCGGGTGGAGTCGTGGTAGCGGTCACAGAGCACCAGCCGGCCCCCGGCCAGCGCCGGTCTCACGACCTCCTCCAGGAGCTCCGCCCGGGCGGCCATAAAGAGGTACGCCTCGGCCTGGGCGCCGATGTCGACGGTCCCGGCCGAGTGCAGCACCACGTCCCGCACGCGTTCGCCGAACGGGGTCCCGCCCGGCTCGCGCACGAGCAGCGGATCCCGTGCTGCCAGCGCGTCGGCGACCAGGCGGGCGACGGTGGTCTTCCCGGCCCCGTCGGGGCCTTCCAGCGTGACCAGCATGGGGGAGCCGGACTACTCGAAGTCGCCGGAGGGAAGAATCCGCAGCCGGCGGCGGGGCTCCTTGCCGGTGGAGCGCGCGACCAGCTCCTCCTCCGCGACCAGCTGGTGTTGCAGCCGGCGCACGTACGCGTTCTGTGGGGCCATTTCCTGCGGCTCCAGCGTCTCCTTGACGCGGGCGATCGCCTCCCGGGTCTCGTCCAGCGCACGCTGCACGGCTCCATCCTCGCGGTCGGTGCTGTACAGCCGCTGCAGCGCGTCCTTGACCTGGGCCACCGAGTTGCTGCGCAGGACGTGGATGGGAGTCCCGGCGCCCTCCGCCTGGCGCAGGCTCTCCGGGCGCCGCCGGTAGTAGCTCTTCAGGGTCAGGACCACGTCGGCGCCCTCCGGGTTGCCGAGCACCCGGATCGGCAGGTCCAACTCCCGCACCGACTGCTCGACGTAGCTCCGGCTCACCCCATAGGGGAAGATCGCGCGCGGGCCCCGGCGAGGTGGCGGGACGGTCCCGGGCGCCGCCGCCGGCGCGTGGTGCGTGGTCGATTGGTCGAGCTCGACGTTGGAGATGACCCGACCCTCGCGGGTCCGAACCCGGACCTTGGGGCGGGCCGGCGCCCCGCGCAGGAAGCCGTCCACCACGTCGGCGAGCGGCTGGTGGATGGTCACCCGGTCACGGTCCTGCATCTCGATCAGGACGTCGAAGGTGGGCGGCGCCTTGCGCTCCTGCACCGACTTCTGCGTGCCCCGCCGGCGCGCCTCCTCGTCGGAAAGGGTCACCGACTGGATCCCGCCCAGCAGGTCGTTGAGGGTGGGGTTGATCAGCAGGTTCTCCAGCGTCTGACCGTGAGCGGTGGCGATCAGCTGCACCCCGCGCTCGGCGATGGTGCGCGCCGCCGCCGCCTCCAGCTCGGTGCCGATCTCGTCGATCACGATGACCTCGGGCATGTGGTTCTCCACCGCCTCGATCATCACCGCGTGCTGGAGCTGCGGCCGCCGCACCTGCATCCGCCGGGCGCGCCCGATGCCGGGGTGCGGGATGTCGCCGTCTCCCCCGATCTCGTTCGAGGTGTCGACGATCACCACCCGTTTGCGCTGGTCGTCGGCGAGCATGCGCGCGATCTCTCGCAGCATCGTCGTCTTGCCGATCCCAGGCCGCCCCAGGAGCAGGATCGACTGACCCGATTCGGCGATGTCGCGGATGATCTCGGCCGTGCCTCCGACCGCCCGGCCGACCCGGCAGGTGAGTCCGACGATGCGGCCCTGGCGGTTGCGGATCGCCGAGATGCGGTGCAGCGTGCGCTCGATGCCGGCCCGGTTGTCCTCGCCGAACTGGTCGATGTGGTCGGTGACGTAGTCGATGTCCTCTTCGGAGACGGCACGGGTGTCGAGCACGATCTCGCGGCCGGGCACGCGCGCCTCCGGTTCCCGGCCCAGGTCGAGCACGATCTCGAGCAGCTGGGCGGGATCGGTTCGCTCATGCAGCGCCCGGTTCAGCCGTGGCGGCAGCGTCTGCGCCAGCAGCTCCGTCTCCTGATCCCAAACTCGGGTCGCCAACTCCATCAGCCGAAGGACGGTACCAGGGCGGGTTGGGTCGCACGGTCGGTCACCGTCGCGTCGCGCACCAGCAGCGCCTGGTCGAGAATACCGGTGAACCCACGGCGCCGGAACGCCTCGATCAGATCGCGGTCGTAGTGGCGGAAGTTGACCCAGGCCGGGCGTCCCGCGACCGCCGCCAGCGCGTGGTCGGCGAGGCCGTCCGCGAGCTCTCGCCCGGGCCCGGCGAGGAAGGCGAGGCGGTCGGGCCGGGTTCCGTCGCCGCGGTGGAGCCGCCACCAAGCGACCAGCTCCAGGCGCTCCACCACCTCCTGCTGCCCGGGCTCCTGGCGGAGGGCGCGGAACTCCCGGTAGGTCGGCGCTTCGAGGCGGGCCACGTCGATCGGCGTGATGCGGCGGTAGAGGCTGTAGAGGCGGCGCTCGTCGCGGCGACCCCAGGGCCGGGCGCCGGCGAGCTTCCCGTCGCCGCCCGCCGGCGCGCGCTCGGTCAACAGCACTGTCTCGGTGGCGAACTGGCGGAACCCGTGCATGCGGAAGGTGGGCAGGAGTGGCTCATCGAGCGGGACGCGGACCACCAGCCGGTGGACGCCTCGCTCGCCTGCCTGCTCCGCCAGTTGCTCGATGAGCGCGGAGGCGATCTGCTCCTCCGCCGGGTCCTGGGGCTGGATGCAGAGGTTGAGCACCTGAAGGCTGTGCACCATGGAAGCGGTGGCCGGCGACCCGGAGCCGGAGCGTTCGGACGCCTGGATGAACCCCACCACCTTGCCGCGGTCCTCGGCGACCAGGATCATGCTCTCCTGGCCGAGAGGCAGGAAGGCGGTGAACGTGTTGCTGACCAAAGTCCAGAGCCGCACCGGCGCCGGGAGCTGGATCACGCGCGCCTCCGCTTCGTGGTGAAGCTGCTCCACGGGCCCGACGTCGAGGAAGGTGGCGGCCCTGACCTTCAGACCCACGCCGGCGCCTCGCCCCTAGGTGTCACGCCGATCGCTGCTCGGGGGCGGCAGCCTCGCCGGCCGACGCGACCAGTTCCAAGAAGAGACGGTGCAGACGGTCGTCGCCGCTCAGCTCGGGGTGGAAGCCAAGCGCCATGACGCGCCCCTGACGCACCGCGACCGGATGCCCGTCCAGCGTCGACAGGACCTCCGCGCCGCCCGCGTCCTCGACCAGAGGGGCGCGGATGAAGATGCCGGGGAACGCCGGGCCCAAGCCCTCGATCTCGAGCGGCGCCTCGAAGCTGTCCACCTGGCGCCCGTAGCCGTTGCGGCGGACGGTGATCGGGAGGGCGTCGAAGCTGCGCTGCCCCTCGCGCCCGTCGGTGATGTGGCGCGAGAGCAGGATCATGCCGGCGCAGGTCCCGAGAGTGGGCATGCCCGCGTCAACCAGACGCCGCAGCGGCTCCCAGAGGCCCATGCGCTCCAGCAGGATCTGCATCGAGGTGCTTTCGCCACCCGGCAGCACCAGGCCGTCAAGTCCCGGAAGGTCGGCCGCCGATCGGACCAGTCGCACCCGCGCGCCCAGGCGTTCCAGCACTCGCGCGTGGTCGGCGAAGGCTCCCTGCATGGCCAGCACCCCGATCAGGGGCGCACCGGCAGTCATCTCCGCACGCTACCAGCCCCGCGTAGCGAGCAGCTCCTCCTGCGGGATGGACGGGATCTCGAGACCGCGCATCGATTGACCTAGCCCCGCCGACACTTCGGCGAGGATCTCCGGCTTGTCGAAGTAGGTGGTCGCGCTCACGATCGCCTTCGCCATCCGGGCCGGATTCTCGGACTTGAAGATGCCCGAGCCCACGAAGACGCCGTCGGCACCCAGCTGCATCATCCAGGCGGCATCGGCGGGGGTCGCGATGCCGCCCGCCACGAAGGTCACGACCGGGAGCCGGCCCAGCCGCTGGACCTCCTGGACCCCCTCGACGGGGGAGCCCAGGTCCTTCGCCTCGTGGACCAGCTCGGCGTAGTTGAGGCCGCGGAGCTTCTGGATCTCTCGCTCCACCTGCGTCAGGTGGCGCTTGGCCTCGACGATGTTGCCGGTCCCGGCCTCGCCTTTGGTGCGGATCATGGCCGCGCCCTCCGCGATCCGGCGAAGCGCCTCGCCCAGGTTCCGGCAGCCGCACACGAAGGGAACGGTGAAGCCCCACTTGTCGATGTGGTTCTCGTCGTCCGCCGGGGTCAGGACCTCGGACTCGTCGATGTAGTCGATCTCCAGCGCCTGCAGGATCTGCGCCTCGACGGTGTGCCCGATCCGGCACTTGGCCATGACCGGGATCGTCACCGCCTCCTTGATGGAGCGGATCAGCTCGGGATCGGACATGCGGGCGACGCCGCCCTCCTTGCGGATGTCGGCGGGGACCCGCTCCAGCGCCATCACCGCGCAAGCGCCCGCCTCCTCGGCGATCTTGGCGTGGTCGGGCGTGACGACGTCCATGATCACACCGCCCTTCAGCATGTCGGCGTGACCCGACTTGACTCTGAACGTGCCTCTCTGCCCGTGTCCGTTGCTCTCCGACATCCCGTCGTCATTCTACGAAGAGCCGGGTTTTGTTCTGGCACGGATCACGTGACTGAAGTGGGCCGTTTGTATACAGAGGGACCTTTCGGAGCGCAGGTTGAGGTGCTGCTGTGTACAAACGTCCCATGCAGGAGACCGCCGGGCTGCTGGAAGGGATGCGCGTGGTCGAGGTGTCGGCTTTCGTGGCGGCGCCGCTGGGTGGGGCACAGCTGGCGCGGATGGGTGCGGAGGTGATCCGGATCGACCCACTCGGCGGCCAGGTCGACGCGCAGCGCTGGCCTCTCCACCAGGGCCGGAGCCTCTACTGGGCAGGGCTGAACCGCGGCAAACGGTCGGTGGCGCTGGATTTGCGGCAGGAGCGCGGGCTGGAGCTGGCCGCACGCCTCGCCTCAGAGGCGGGCAACCTGCTCACGAATCTTGGGCCGCGAGACCCTCTGGCGCACTCGGCGCTGTGCCGGCGCAACCCGCACCAGGTGACCGTCCAGATCGTGGGGCATCGCGCCGGAGGTGCCGCCGTCGACTACACGGTCAACGCCATGACCGGCTTTCCCTGGATCACCGGCCCGGCAGACGCGGCCGTGCCGGTGAACCACGTTCTGCCGGCCTGGGACGTCGCCACCGGGTACCTGGCTGCGGCCTCCCTCCTGGCGGCGGACCGCGCGCGCTCGCGCGGAGGCGGCGGCCGCCTGGTCACGCTCAGCCTGGCCGACGTCGCGCTGCAGATTGCGGACCATCTCGGCCTGGTCGACGAGGCAAGGCTGGTGGAGGAGCCGCGCGGCCGCTACGGCAACCAGGTCTATGGGTCGTTCGGCGTCGACCTGCGCTCCGCGGACGGGCGGTGGTCGATGGTGCTCGCGCTGACCCCGCGCCAGTGGAGGTCGCTGGTGGAGGCCACCGGGATTAGTGTCGAGGATCTGGAGGGTGACCTGCGTCTGGAGGGGGTGCGGTGGCGGCATCGGGACGCGCTCACGCGGCGGCTGCAAGAGTGGGCCGGCGCGCTCCCCTTCGCCGAGGTGGCGGCCCGGCTCGACCGCGCTGCCTGCCTGTGGGGACCCTTTCGCACCTTCAAGGAGCTGGTTCGCGACGATGCGCGGGTCGAGGCTCTGGTCGCCGCCCGTGCTCCCGACCCGGTGCTCGGGCAGGACACGGACGCGGTGCTGTCGGAGCTTGGGGAGGACCTCGAGGGGCTGCGAGCGGCGGGCGTGATCGCCGCTCTCCCTGCGGTCAGGTGATCCAGTAGCGCTTCGTGTGGGGTCCGCCGCCCGAGGTCTCGACGACATCCTCGAGCGCGCCGCCGCAGCGTTCGATGACGGTGGCGGAGCCCACGTTGTCCTCGTCGCAGGTGACCAGGACGCGGTCCACGCCGTAGGAGCGCGCGACGACCAGGCTCTGGCGGAGGATCTCGGTGGCGTAGCCGCGGCGGCGGTGGGCAGGCAGCACCGCGTAGCCGATGTGCCCGCCCTCCAGGTGGAGGAAGTCGTTGAGCGCGTGACGGATCGAGCTGCGTCCCACGATCACGCCGTCGACGGTGGCCACCAGGAAGGTGCTGGGGACCCACCCGGGCGGAAGGTCGTGCCCCAGGCGCTGGCGGCGCGTTCGCTCCACCAGCTCAGGCCACGGCACGCCTTCTTCCCACTGGACCATGAAATCGAAGTGGTCGGCGCGGAGGTGTTCCTGGGCGGCACGCACGGTGGCTTCGTCCTCCAGCCGCAGCGGCCGCAGGCGCAGGTCTGACGGCATCGCTTCAGTATCCACGCTCAGGAAGTCCTGTTAATGTCCGGAACATACGTTTGTCATCTGATAGAATTAGCGCATGTTGGCGGAGGTTCCGGAGAGCACCGAGAAGGTCTGGCTGGGGCCTGACGACGAGGACCTGAAGCGGCTTCTCCGCGATCTTCAGCAGGTCGACCTCCCCGACACCCCGCTGAAGGCCTGGGGGCGGCTCCAGCTCCTCCACCAGATCAAGAACTGCATCAACGCGATCGAGCTCGACCACATCAAGGTTTTGAAGCAGGTCGAGAAAGGCGATCCATATGGCGTCGCCAACGCCGCCGACTGGCTCGCCCAGTCCATGCACATGCGGCCGAATGCCGCCTACGCCAAGGTCTGCACCGCCTGCGAGCTGGAGGAGTTCCCGAGTCTGGATCAAGCGGTTCATGCCGGCGAGGTCTCGCCCGAGGCCACCACCGTCATCCTCCAGACCCTGCGCCGGGTGCGCCGGCACCTCACCGACGAGGACGTTGTCAGCGTCGAGTCGGAGATGCTGCTCGCGGCTCGAGAGATGGATCACGCCCAGCTCCGAGCCCATGGCTCCAAGCTGTTCCACCTGCTCGACCAGCAGGCTCATAACAAGGTGCTGCGGGACGAGCGGGAGCGCCGCTTCTTCGACCTCAAGCGGCGTGTCGACGGCTGGTTCACCTGCAATGGCGAGCTGGATCCGGAGGGTGGCACCTTCCTCCAGATCGCCCTCAAAGCGATCGCCGCCGAGGACAAGAGCATTCTGCCCTCCGACGACCACCGCACTCCCGGCCAGGCCCGTGCCGACGCCCTGGCAGAGCTGGCCGAGCACCGGCTCGCGGTCGGTGACCTGCCTGAGCATGGCCAGGAGAAGCCGCACCTGACGATCGTCGCCAGCGCCGAGACGCTGCGCGGTGAGGAAGGCTCACCGGCACCCCAGATCGACTGGGGGACGCCGGTCTCGGGGGAGACGGCGAAGCGCATCGCCTGCGACGCCCTCGCCCGCATCGCGGTGGTCGGAGACCGCGGCGACGGGGTGATCGACGTGCTGCACATGGGGCGCGGCTTCCGCACCACCACGGTGGCGCAGCGCAAGGCGCTCGACCTGCAGGACGGCGGCTGCATCTGGTGTGGCCGGCACCCCAAGGATTGCAGACCCCATCACTGGGACGCCTGGAGCCAGGGCGGCCCGACCGATCATGAGAATCTCGGGTTGGTGTGCCCGCGTCACCACTTTGCTCTCCACGAAGCGGGCTACCGGACCGCCGAGGTGACTCCCGATCGGGTGGTCATCCTGCGGCCGGATGGAACCGAGTGGGGCACGGTTCCACGCCACCGCTGGCGCCGGGTCCGCATCCGCGACGGCACCGGCTAGGCACGGATAGGCGTTAGCGCCGAGACTGACGCGATGCCGCGTGACATCCGAATGCTCCGTCTCGGCCTCGAGGACCAGCTGGTGGACGAGTACCGGTCGGTCCCCTTCGAGGTGCCGACGGGAACGCCAAGCCTCGAGGTGCGCGTCGCCTACGACCGCGCAGCCGCCGTGATCGATCTTGGCTGCGAGGCGCCGGGCGGCTGGCGCGGCTGGTCGGGGGGCGCACGCGAGGGGTTCGTGATCGGCAGTGAGGCGGCCACCCCCGGCTACCTCCCCGATCCGCCGGAGCCGGGCCAGTGGAGCCTGCAGCTGGGCCTCCACCGGATGCCGGTCGAACCGGTCGAGGTGACCGTGACGATCGCCACGCCGGCGGAATCGGTGGTGGAGCCGGACGCGACGGCCCCTGTGCGCGCCAACTCGCCCCGTGGCAGCGCTCGTCGGCTGCCCGCGCCGGACGGACTTACGTGGTTCGCGGGTGATCTCCACGCGCACACCACCCACTCGGACGGGACGCTCTCGCTGGACCAGCTCGCCGCCCGGGCGGTGGAGGCCGGTCTCGACTTCCTCGCGGTCACCGACCACAACACCGTGTCCCACCATCCGCTCCTGGGCGCCGCGGGTGCCCGCCACGGACTGGCACTGCTCCCCGGGCAGGAGCTGACGACGGCACGCGGGCACGCCAACGCCTATGGCCACATCGGATTCGTCGACTTTCGCCGCCCCGCCGACGAATGGGTCCGGGAGGTGGCGGCGCGCGGGGGCCTGCTCAGCATCAACCACCCGCTCGATCGCGACATGTGCTGGCAGCACCCGCTGAGCGAGCTGCCGCCCGCGCTGGAACTGTGGCACATCACCTGGTTCGCCGACCTCACCTCGACCGCCCCCTGGGCGCTGTGGGCGCGGTGGCGGCAGGACGCGGTGCTGCTCGGGGGCAGCGACTTCCACCGCCCCGAGCAGGGGTTCCCGCCCGGCACGCCGACCACCTGGGTGGCGGCGGAGGAACGCAGCCCGGAGGCGCTGCTGGCCGCGGTGGCAGCCGGGCGCACCGCGATCACCCGGTCGGCGGACCCCCGAGCTCCCACCCTGCTGCGCCTGGAGGAGGACCTGGTGGCGATCGACGCTGAGGGCACGATCCTGTGGGACATTGACGGGCGGCGTCGCCTCATCACCGGTGCGCGCGCCACCATCCCTCGGTCTCAAGCCGGACGCGGACCCTTCCGCCTCCAGGCGCCGGGCGGAGACCTGCTCGCCATCTCGCGGTGACGCCCCGCACGCACATCGCGCCGCCGCGTGTCGATTTTCCGCCATCCCGTTCGACGCAGGTACAGGAGCCGGAAGCAGCTCCAAAACCAGCAGAGGAGGTTGGGTGATGGCGACGATGGCGCAGACGGTGGCGACGGTTGGAGCGAGACGTCGCTCGGGCCGGATCCTCAATGATCGAAGCCCATGCCTCCCACCGCCGAACTCCAGTTGCCGACGTCGGCAATTTGGAATAACTCCTCTAGGCAGTTCACGGTTCACAGGAAGGAGGATCGACATGCGTTTTATGGGCACCATCTCCAGCCGCGAGAACCAGGGGGCTCCCCCCGCCGCGCTGATGGAGGCCATGGGCCCCTTCATGCAGGAGGCGTTCCAGGCCGGGGTGATCGCGGATACCGGCGGTCTCGAACCATCCTCGAAGGGAACCCGCTTCGAGATGCGGGACGGCAAGCTGGACGTCGTCGACGGTCCCTTCGCGGAGGCCCGCGAGGTGATCGGCGGCTGGGTGATCTACAACGTGCCGTCCCGTGAGGTGGCGATGGACTGGTCGCGTCGCTTCATCGAACTGCACCAGAAGTACTGGCCCGAGTTCGAGTTCACCTGCGAGCTCCGGCAGATCATGGAGCCGGAGTAGAGCCCGGAACTCGTTGGTCAGGGAGGGGCGCTGTCCGCGCCCCCTCTTCTTTTGGGCGCGCGCGCCACCCTACCGCGGTCCCTGCCTGCGAAGCTCTTCCACGTTCTGCAGCGCTTCCCGCAGTTCCTGGATCCAGGAACCTTCGTGCCGGCCCACCAGCCGCACGCACCAGGCGAGAGCGTCGGACCGACTTCGAGCGACGCCGGCGTCGACCAGCGTGTCCAGGACTCGCCGCTGTGGCAGGTGGAGCCGCGTCATGACCGGCGTCGAGCGGACGGTGAACATGGTCCGTTCGCCGCCGATGTCCACACCCCATGCGACGCGCCGGCGGAAGCGGCGCTCGGCCTCGCGCGCGATGCGCACGCGCTCATCGCGCGTCTCCTCGCGGAAGCGGCGCGCGCGGGCGTCCGGCGCGAGGTCGCGGGAGCGGAGCGGGCCTACGACCCAGATCTCCTCGCCGTCCGACTCCACACTGACAGGGCCGTCGAACCAGGAGTCCGGCAGCCGCCCGGCGAACCAGGCCGCGATGTCGTCGTTTTGGCTCGGCATTCGATTACATCATTACGGATCCTGGGGCTCGCGCGGCACCAGATCCTGGAATTCGCGGTGCCTCTTGACGTAGGCGGCGACGAACGGGCACAGCGGCACTGCCTGATCACCGCGCCTGCGTACGTCGTCAAGCGCTCCCCGGACGAGCGCGCCCCCCACACCCCGGCCCTCCACCTCATCCGACACCTCGGTGTGCAGAAAAACGGTGCGGCCCGGCTCCGCGCGGTAGAAGGCGTAGCCCACCGGCCCGCCGTCCAGCCAGGCCTCGTAGCGGTGCTCGGCATCGTTCCGCCGGATCTCCGGTCCTTCGCTCCCCGAGTCGGTCATGGAGCAGTTGTACCGTCCGCCGTCCCGATCAGGCGCCGCCGCCAGCGCTCGCTGGTGGCGACGTCGTTGAAGGTGGAAAGCTGGAGCCCTGGAACTGCGAGGCAGGCATCGCCGAGCCTTCGGGCCAGGTCCCGGAGCCACGCCTCGGGCTGGTAGCGCTGCGAGCCCACAGCACGGGAGTCGACCAAAGTGTGGATCGACTCGCCGACGCCGATGCGCTGCGCGATCCGCTGCAGCCGTCCGAGATGGATGGGTCCCGCCACGCCGACCACCCGCAGCGTGGCATCCAGCCCCCGACCCGGTGTGGAGGTGACGGCCAGCTTTCTACCCGGCGATATATGCGCGGCGACCGACACGACCGCGCCCCGGGTCGGGGCGACCTCCAACCGCGCCCCGTCGAGCCAGCGCCGCACCGTGTCGTCGCACTCGCTCAAAAGCCGGGTCTCCTCGAGACAGTCGGTGATAGCTCCGATATCATGTTGGACTCCCGTGGTCGTACAACGCGGCGGCCGGGTTGGGGGGTCCATATCGCGCCTGGCGTTACCGGCCGTATGCCTTGCCTACTTCATGGTGATCCTGGACACGACCATCGTGAATGTGGCCCTTCCGGCCCTGGGTCGAGATCTCCACGCCGGCGTCGAGGAGCTGCAGTGGGCTGTGGACGGGTACCTGCTGGTGCTGGCGGCGGTCCTCCTGGGCGGGGGTACGCTTGCCGACCGCCTGGGCCCGCGCCGCGTCTTTCAGACCGGCCTCGCCGTGTTCGTTGGCGCCTCACTGGCCTGCGGGCTGGCACCGGACATCGGAGCGCTGGTGGGGACGCGACTGGTGCAGGGCTTGGGAGCGGGGCTCGCGGTTCCGGCCTCGCTGGCGCTGCTTCGAGCCGCGTACCCCGAACCCGGCCCGAGGGCGAAGGCGATCGGGATTTGGGGCGGTGTGGCGGGGCTGGCGGCCGCGGCCGGGCCGCTGCTCGGAGGGCTGCTGGTCACGGCGCTGAGCTGGCGGCTGGTCTTCTTCGTGAACGCGCCGATCGGCTCATCGCCATGGCGCTCACCCAGCGTTTTGTGCCCGCGCCTGAGCCTCGGGCTCAGGGCCTGGACCCCGCCGGGCAGGTCGCAGCCATCCTCACGCTGGGCGCGCTGACCTTCGCCGTGATCGAGGCTGGGCGCGGCGCCCTGAGCCCGATGGTCGGAGCGGCAGCGGCGGTGGCAGCCGCGGGGCTCCTCGGCTTCGTCGTGATCGAGCGCCGGGTCGCCAGCCCGATGCTGCCACTGGAGCTGTTCCACCACCCGGGATTCTCCGGTGGCAACGCGATCGGCGTCCTGATCAACCTCGGGTTTTACGGCCAGCTGTTCGTGATCAACCTGTTCTTCCAGCAGGTTCGGCACTACTCGGCGCTGACCACCGGGCTGGCCATGCTCCCGCAGCTGGGTGTGGTGGCGATCGGCTCGGCCCTCTCCGGACGCTTTACCGCGCGAACCGGCGGACCGCTGGCGACGCTCCTCATCGGCCTCGGAGTGGGAGCGGCGGGACTTCTCGGCCTGGCACCCGCCGCCGCGGTGCCTGGCTACCTGGCGCTCGTGCCACCCCTGGTCGCGACTGGGTTCGGCATGTCCTTCACGATGCCAGCGGCGACGACAGCGGTGGTGGAGGGCGCACCCGAAGAGCGTGCCGGCCTGGCGGCGGGTGCCGTCAACGCGGCCCGCCAGGTCGGCAGTGTGCTCGGCATCGCGCTGCTCGGAGCGGCGGGCCTGAGGGTGGCCTTCGGAGTCGCGGGCGCCGCGTTCCTGCTCGCGATCGTGCTCAGCCTCGTTGTGGTCCGCCGGGCTCCGGTCAGGGACTCGGCTTGACCCCTAGGGTGGACGCCATGGCAGTGGAGATGGTGTCCGTCGGCGGGGTTGAGCTGTGCGTCGAGACCTTCGGTGACCCGGGCGCACCCCCCATCCTTCTCATCGCGGGCGCTGCCGAGTCGATGGACGGTTGGCATCCCGAGTTCTGCCGCCGGCTCGCGGACGAGGGTCGCTTTGTGATCCGCTACGACCATCGTGACACCGGGCGCTCGACCACCTGGCCGCCGGGGGCTCCCGGGTATACGGGTGCCGACCTGGTCGCCGACGCGGCAGGACTCATCGACGCTCTGGCCGGCGGCCGGGCGGACGTGGTGGGCGTCTCGATGGGCGGCGCCATCGCCCAGCACCTGGGCGTGAAGCAACCCGAACGGGTAGCCACGCTGACGTTGATCGCCACCACTCCGGGGCCGGCGGATGACCTGCCCCGGATGGCCGGGCGGTTGCGGACGGCCTTCGCCGAGGGCGGCCCGGAGCCTGATTGGAACGATGCGGATACGGTGGTCGAGCACCTGGTCGAGGCCTACCGCCGGTACGCCGGACCTGGCTCCTTCGAGGAGGCCGCGGTGCGTGAGTCGGCGCGCCACATGGTCGCGCGTACGCCCAACCGGGGCGCGAGCGCGGGCAACCACTGGCTCCTGGACAGCCCCGGTGACGTGCGGTCGCGGCTGGGTGAGCTGAGAGCGCCGGCGCTGGTCCTCCACGGCACCGAAGACCCCCTGTTTCCGCCCGGCCATGGTGAGGCGCTGGCTGGTGAGATTAGCGATGCCGAGCTGCTTCTGCTCGAGGGCGTCGGGCACCAGGCTCCGCCACGCTCCACCTGGGACGTCGTCGTGCCCGCGATCCTCCGCCACACGGATCACCGGGTGCGGTTCGCCCACGTCTTCGACGCCGAAGCCCGCGCGCACGATGAGCGGTTCCGTGCGGCCACCGGCGTCCGTGCCCGTGATCGGGTCCTGGACATCGGCTGCGGCTCGGGCGGCTCGACGCGCGAGGCGGCGAGAGCGGCCACGGCCGGGAGCGTGCTGGGCGTGGACGTCTCGGCGGTGGCCCTTGAGGAGGCCCGGCGGCTCAGCGAGGCGGAAGGGCTCGGGAACGTCAGCTATCTCCACTGCGACGCCCAGGTCCACCCTTTCCCGCCCGCGCACTTCGACCTCTGCATCAGCCGCTTCGGGGTCATGTTCTTCCGCGACCCGGTGGCGGCGTTCACGAACGTCCGGCGTGCCCTGCGCCCGGGTGCCCGGCTGGTGCTCCTGGTTTGGCAGACACGCGAGCGCAACGAGGAGCCCGGCGCCATCAGTGATGCTCTGGACGCGACGCCGCCCGCGATCGTCCCCGGCGCGGACGCGTACTCGCTCGGCGACCAGCAGAGGACCGAGCGCATCCTCACCGCGGCCGGCTTCACCGACGTGTGGTTCGACGATGTGCACGAGCCGGTCTACTACGGGCCGGACGTCGCCACCGCTTACGAGTTCGTCCTCGGCCTGCGCGACACCAGGCGGCTGCTGGCCGCCGTCGCCCCGGGAACGAGGGACCAGGCCCGACAGCGGCTGCGCACCCTCCTCGCCGCGCACGAGACCGCGAGCGGGGTCCTCTTCGACGCCCGCACCTGGATCATCACCGCTCGAACGCCGGCCTAGCTCGGGGTCAGACCAACCAACGGCCGTCGCGCATCAGCATCCGGCCCGGCAGCTCGTTGGCTTCGCGCCAGGCTTGGATGCGATTGGGGCGGAGGACGAGGTAGGTGTACCCGCCGTGTGCGCCGGCGGCCGGGGTGGCGGCGCGGCGGGGGTCCCAGCCGGCCTGCGCGGCGTAGCGGTCGGGGAGGTCAGGGGCCGCCTGGTCCGCCGGGATCGCCCGCTCCAGTTCGGCATCGATGAGCACGACGTCGCGGGTCGGCCCCAGCCCGAGACGGGCGACCCCGGACTCGAGGATGTTGCGGGCGGTGCGCGAGCCCCCCTCGAGCGCGATCACCACCCGCTCGTCGATCCAGGCCAGCGACAGCGGGACCAGATATGGTGCTGCGCCTGCTTCGCCGCCTGCCGCGGAGGCGATCCAGACGTCGGCCTCATGCTCCCGCAGCTTGGCGAGCGTGTCGGCCTTGCGCTGGGCGGGGGTGCGGGCGGGTGGCACTTGCATGATCGCGCTCGGGGGTCGAGCGGGACGATAGTAGGTCAGATGGGACCTGCCGCCAGATCCTTCCTCGCGATTCTTGCCTCACTCCTCCTGCTCGCGGCCTGCGGCATGCCCACATCACAGGCACGCAAGCCCTCGCACCCCGCCTCGCCCTCGGTGGTGACGTTCACCGTGACCGGGAGCGATGGGGGGCGTGGCATCGACATCACCTACGGCTCCCAGAACGCCAACCTCCAGGGCGGCTCGACGTTGCCCTGGTTGACCACGATGGCAATCCAGGCAGCGGCCCAGTACTACGACGTGCAAGCACAGCTCAACGGTGCGGGTTCGATCACCTGCAAGGTCGAGGTCAAAGGCGTGACCAAGACCGCCCACGCGGCCGGCGGCTACGACTACTGCCGGGCCGAGGTCATCAACGATCTGAATGGTCGGTGGATCGCGGAGGCGAGCTAGGGTCTAAGCAACCTCTTGGATCAGCTCCCTGCTGTGGGATCGGAGGGAGGAGGCTCGTGGTGCTCGAGAGCGCGCTCCACGATGAGCGTCCCCAGCGCTCCCTGCGCGGCCCGCGCGGCGGCGGCGTCAGCCCCCCGGCCGCGGAGTATGTACGCGAGCCCGACCGCGGCCAGCATCCCGATGGTCGGCCCCGCCAGGTACACCCAGCAGTGGTCGAAGTCCCACAGCACGACGTCCGGCGCGAGTGACCGCACCGGGTTCATCGAGGCGCCGGAGAGCGGGCTCGACCAGAGGCCCGCCAGCGCGATGTACCCGGCGACGCCGATCGCGGAAAGCGGTCCCACGTTCTGAGCCCCCGACGCCGTCCCCAAAATGGTGGTGAGGAGCCCGAAGGTGAGAACCGCCTCGACCAGCATCGCGCGGACGTCGTCGACGTGCGGGCCGGGCACGGTCGCGCCCAGGTGGCCGGTTCGGCCGAACAGCGCCCAGAGGAACAGGCAGGCCAGGATTCCGCCCGCGACCTGGGCCAGGATGTAGCCCGGGATGCGGCGCCAGGGGAACTCGCGCCGGAGGGCGAATGCGACCGTGACCACCGGGTTCAGGTGGGCGCCCGACACCCCGCCGGTGGCGAGGATCAGCGCCAGCACCATCAACGCCGGCGACACCACCTGCTCGGTCCGCCCCACCGCGCCACCGCTGAGAGCGCCCACGACCCCACCGCCCGCGCCGACCAGCACCAGGAAGAACGTCCCTGCCAGCTCGGCGACCAGCCGCCGCCACTCATAGCTCAGATTCGTGAAATCGCGGATCCAGGGTGGGCCGTAGCCGAACGCCGCCCGGGCCAACTGGGGCGAGACCTCGTGGACGTGCACGGTCGGTTTCATAGCCTTCGGCTCGGGAGACTGCCACAGGGGCCGGTACGCGTCAAGCCGCGATGATAGGCAGCGTGCAGGCTCACGATCTCTTCGACACCGCGGCCATCGGGCAACGGCTCGGCATCGACGACGAGGGTTGGCTGCGGGAGCTGGCGGATGCGGGGCCGCCGCCGGAGAGACTCCAGCTGCCGGTCGGTGACGAATTGACGGCGACGCTGCGCCGGCTCGGGTTTGCCGATGCCGATGTGCGGGAGGTGGCCCAGGCCGCGCCCGGCCCCGAGCGCACGCCTGAACTGTGGTGGGTCCTTGAACGCTGCGCCCACCGGACGATCCGCACTGTCGGCCGGTGGGAGGACGCCACCGGACCCTGGCCGGTGCCGAGCCCTGAGTTGGGGGCGGAAGGTCGCTGCCTCTGGGTCTACGTGTACCTGGCCGTGCTTCCTCACATCCGCCGGTGGCACCAGGAGCGAGGGGTCCCCGACGACGTGTCCTGGGCGACCCTCGCCGATCTGGGGCGCCACGTCGCGCGCTTCCGCCGGCGGTACGGTGTGTCCGGGCTGGACAGCGCCGGCTGGCTCAGGCTCCACTTCAGCGGCGGCATCTACGCGCTGGGACGCCTGCAGTTCAATCTCTTCCGGATTCGCACCTGCGGCGGCGGACCACGATTCTGGTACCAGCCGGATGACGCGCGTGCTTCGGAACCCGGCTTCCGCCCTGGGGACCCGGTCCTCGGCATGCACATCCCGGAGTCGGGCCCCCTCGATCCCGACGCCTGTGACGAGTCGGTCCGCCGCGCCAGTTCCTTCTTCCCCCGGTACTTCCCCGAGCACCGCTTCGGGATCATCACGTGCACGTCGTGGCTGCTCGACGAGCAGCTGGCGCACTACCTGCCCGCGGAATCGAACATCGTCCGTTTTCAGAATCGGTTCCAGCGGGTCCAGGGCGCCGCCGACGGCGATCACGACATCTTCTGGTTCGTCTACCACCAGCCTCCCGAGGCTATCGACACCGTCAAGCCGCGCAGCACGCTGGAGCGGGCGATCGTGACGCATGTGCGATCAGGCAAGCACTGGCACGTGCGGACAGGCTGGCTCCAGCCCTAGCCCCCGGCATAGGCTGGACGGGTGGCCACCTCCCTCTCGGTGATGCTGATCGTTCCCGACGGCGAGGCCGCCGTGCGCTGGTACACCTCAGCACTCGGCGCGGAGACCCTCTGGGACCTGCACGGAGTCGCGGGCTTTCAGCTGGACGGCGCTCCTTTCTTCATCCACGAGGCGGTGCCGGGACGCCAGCGTGAGCCGAGCCCACATGACATCGGCGCGACCACGGTCCGGGTCGAGGTCTTCGCGGACGATCCCGGTGCGCTGATCGAGCGCGCGGCACAGGCGGGGGCGACCGAGGTCGAGCGCCCCGTCAACCATGAGACGGCCTGGGGGCCGCACTGGCAGGGCGGGTTCACCGATCCCTTCGGGCACCGATGGTCGGTCGGGGACCGCTCACCTCTGAGCAGGCTGGGGCCCGACCCTACTGGCCGTCGGTGACCCACAGATCCTTCATGAACGGGCGGACGTAGCGCGTGTAGGGCCCCAGGCCGGCCTCCAAACCACGCACCCGCTGCGTGACTCCGTAGATGGCCGAGGGGCTCACCATCGGCAACCGAGGTGCGTCCTCGGAGACGATGCTCTGCAGGCTCTTGTACATCCGCTTGCGGCTGGACGGGTTGGTCGTCGCCACCGCCTCGCCACACAGGCGGTCCACCTCGGCGTTGCGGTAGTCGGACCCGTTGAGACCCCCGGAGGCCGCCGAGGCCGAGGTGATCGAGTTGGTGGGGTCGGGATCGACCGCCGTGAACCCGAACTCGGTGAGCAGCATGTCGAAGTCGCGTCCGATGGCGACGGTCTGGGACACCTGCGCGGTCTCCTCGATCCGGATGTCGGCCACAACGCCGATCTGCGGCCACGATTCCTGCATGGCCTGGATGTCGGCGTCCCAGTTCTTGTCGTTCCCGACCAGGACGGTGAAGTGGAGTTGTTGACCGTCTTTGGTGCGGACGCCGTTGGGCCCCTTGGTCCAGCCGGCACCGTCAAGAAGCTTGGCCGCTTTCTTGAGGTCGTAGTCGTACGTGGGGCTGGGCTTGGCGGTGTAGGCCCAGCTGGTGGGGGGCTCGAGCATGGACTCCGCCACGATCGCGTCGCCGAAATACACAGCCTTGACCAAGCCCTGCCGGTCGGTGGCGTAGTTGAGAGCCTGCCGTACCGCGCGATCCCCAAACAACTTGTATCCGGGCTTTGATGGGTCCATCTGGAAGAAGCAGAAGGTGAGCTGAGGCTGCCGAAAGGTGAAGACACTTACCCCTTGCTGGCTCTGAAAGCTGGCTTTGAGGGACGGGATCAGGGATCCGAAGTCGACCTCGCCGGTCTTGAGCTGTGAAGCCAGTGAGTTGTTGTCGGGGATGAACCGGAAGACGTAGGTGTCGAGGTAGGGCGCGCCACGGTAGTAGGCGTCGTTCCGGACCAGCGTTATCTGCTCGCCCTTCTGCCAGCTCTTGAACTTGAACTGACCGGATGTCACGGTCGGATTCGAGTTCGCGGCCGCGGTGTTGATCTGATCTCCGGGCATGGCTCCGAACACCGACTTCGGCAGGATGCCGTAGAAGCAGTAGGAGGTGGCGAACGGCGCGTAGGGCTTGGTCAGCGTGAACACCACCCGGTGCGGGGTCGCCGCCTCCACCTTGGCCACGTACGTCTGCATGGTGGCGCGAATCGCCGACTGAACGGCTGCGTACTGGGGTGCGAAGTGGAGTTGGTAGGTGAACACCACGTCGTCCGCCGTGACCGGTGTTCCGTCGGTCCAGCGCGCCTTCGGGTTGAGGTCGAAGGCGTACGTCAGCCCGTTCGACGGCGGCTGCGGCACCGAGGTCGCCAGCAGGGGAAGCAGCTCACCTTTGGGGCTGTAGGTCAAGAGGCCGTCGAACAGCATGCTGTTCACCGTCAGGTTGGTCGTGCGGCCGGTGGCGAGCACCGGATTCAGCGTGCTCACGTCGTACAGGTATCCCTCGACCACATGACCTCCCTTTTTGGGGGATGCCCGACCGGCCGGCGCCAGGGCGCCGCGAGGGGCCGCGACCACGCCGCCCGTGAGCACCAGGCCCGCCTGCAGGAAGCGCCGCCGGCTGAGCGACGAGGTCTCTCCACGATCCGTCGGCTGCTCGCTCATCTCGCTTTGGAGTTCATTCTGTCGACTTCGACGTTTTCGCGCGCCACTCCTGATACTCGCGCTCGCCCTCGGGACTCAGCGGGTAGTAGGTGCGGAGGCTCCCGCCCTCCTGGAGGCGCATCCGGCTGAACTCCTCCCATTCCTCATGGTGGAGGGCGGTCTCGACCAGCCGCGGAGCGGCGTTGATGGGGACCACGACCACGCCGTCGCCGTCCGCCACGATCAAGTCCCCGGGCAGCACCAGGGCGTGGCCGCAGGCGATGGGGGTGTTGTAGGCCCAGGGGAAGTACGTCCGTTGCGAGGCGAAGTTGGGCGTCGTGCCGCAGGCCCACACCGGCAGGCCGATCTCCCGGATCTTGGGCCAATCGCGGACCGCGCCGTCGACGATGGCCGCGAGGCCGCCGCGCGCCTGCAGGTACGTGGTGAGCATCTCACCCATGCATCCGGTCGAGAGATCCCCCCACGCCTGCACCACGAGGACGTCGCCGGGGCTGATCTGCTCGAAGACCGACCAGAGCGCACTTCTTTTCTCGGCATGTTCCTGCCCCAGGCCTGACGCGATGTCCTCGCGCTGCGGCATGAACTGCAGCGTGATCGCGCGACCGACCACGTGGTGGTCCTCCGCCTGCAGGAGGCGCGGCCCGGTGATGGTGGCGTGCCGGATCCCCATTCGATGCAGGGTCGCGCTGGCGGTGGCACTGCTGACGCGCTTCAGATCCTGGACCAGTCGTTCCGTCGCCGGCGCCGGGGCGTCGCCGTGGATCGGGAGCTGCACCGACGGGGGCGGTGGGACCTCACTCATCGCACTGCCTTGATCGGTCATCAGCCGACCCGGGTGAACTTCTGGAGGCTGTGGCTCCCCTCCGGGACCTGGCCCCGCGAGACGCCGAAGGTCCACGTCACCTCACCGACGTAGACGTCGCCCCTGGAGTCGACGCAGATGTCGTGGGGAGCGATGAAGTTGCCGGCCGCGGCTCGGTCGGGGCCACCCCAGCGGGCGAGGAGATGACCGTCCGGTTGGTAGACGCTGACACGCCCCGGCCGGTCGTCGGTGATCCGGCCCAGCCGGAGCGACTCGTCGCCGGCCGGACGCCAGAGCTCCGAGACGTAGATCCGGTCGTCGTCGTCGATGGCGATGTTGGTGGGCCGCTGCACCTCGGTCCACTCCTCCAGGAAGTCGCCCTCGGGGTCGAAGATCTGGATCCGGTCGTTCTCGCGGTCGGCGACCAGGACCCGGCCGTCCGCGGCGACCGCGATACCGTGCGGAAGGTTGAACTCTCCGGGACCGGTGCCCGGCTCGCCCCACGACTGCACCAGCGTCCCGTCGCTCCGGAAGTGGTGGATCCGGGCATTGCCGTACCCGTCACTCACGTAGAGATCGCCGTTGGGAGCTATCGCGATGTTGGTCGGCCGGTTGAAGGGCGGCCCACCGTGCCGGATGCTGGCCAGGGAACCGTCGTAGCCGGTGTCCGAGGGCGTGTCGGGCGTGCCGATGGTCTGAAGGAGCTCTCCCTCGGGCGTGTACCGGAACACGGCATGATGGCCCTCGTCGACGCAATACACGGTGTCGTCGGGCCCGACCGTGATCCCGTGCGTCCGGGGCGTGAAGAAGTCCTCGCCCCAGGAGGCGCGGAAGCTGCCGTCCTGGTCGTACACGATCACGCGCGACTCCCGGCGCGTGTACACATACACCCGGTCCTTCGAGTCGACGGAGACCCCCGCCACGTCACCGTGGTGGAAACCCTCCGGCAACTGCTCCCAGTCCTGCACCACCCGGTAGGTCACCCCGCCCATCGCCGTGCCCATGGTCCCTCCCGCCGAGAACTCCGCGCCCTTCAGGTCTCGCGCCGGCCGCCAGGAGGCCGCGCACCGCAATCTTCTCATGGCCGGAGGCGAGGGGGTTGGGCGGGGTGGGGCGGTTCGCCCTTCCGCTTTGGCAGCATCATCTTCGCGAGGAGGCGCAGATGTGGTCGAACCAGAGATGATCCTGTTCCAGAACGCCGCGGTGCTTGACGCGGACCGCGGTGAGCTGCGTCCGGAGCGGTCGGTGCTCGTCGAGGGCGACAAGATTCGCGAGGTCGGCGCCCGGGAGCTGACCGCCGCCGGCGCCCGCACGATCGACGTGCACGGCCGGACGCTGATGCCGGGCTTGATCGACGGGCACGTGCACCTCATCGCCGTGACCGCGGACCTCGCCGCCATGGCCGAATGGTCCCCGATGTATGTGGCGGCGCGGGCGACGCACGTCCTGAAGGAGATGCTGCACCGGGGATTCACCACCGTGCGCGACGTGGGCGGCGCCGACTACGGGATCGCGGCCGCGGTGGAGGAGGGCTACCTGGAGGGCCCGCGCGTCGTCTTCGGCGGCAAGGCACTCTCCCAGACCGGCGGGCACGGTGACTGGCGCAGCCCCGGCCGCACGGCGATCTCGACCTGTACCTGCTGCCCGACCATGAGCACCATCTGCGACGGCCCGGTCGAGGTGCGCCGGGCGGCGCGACATGAGGTACGCAAGGGCGCCGCCCACATCAAGCTGATGTTGAGCGGGGGCGTCGCCTCGCCGACCGACCGCGTGGATTCGACGCAGTTCTCGACCGAAGAGATCCGGGCGGCGGTGGAAGAAGCGACGGCGGCCGGACTCTACGTGGCGGGTCACGCCTATACCGCCGAGGCTGTCAACCGCGGGCTCGAGTGCGGCGTGCGCAGCATCGAGCACGCGAATCTGATGGACCAGAGCTCGGTCGAGCTGTTCAAGAGTTCGGGGGCCTACTACGTGCCGACGCTCGCCACCTACTCAGCACTCGCCGAACACGGGCCCCGATTCGGTCTGCCGGAGCACAGTCACCACAAGGTCTTCGATGTGCTCGACGCAGGCCTGCACGCGCTCGATCTCGCCCACCAGGCAGGGATCCCGATCGTCTACGGCACGGACCTGCTGGGTGGGATGCACGAGGATCAGCTGACCGAATTCACGATCCGCTCGCAGGTGCAGCCGGCGGCGGAGATCATCCGATCCGCCACCACCGTCGCGGCGCGCCTGCTGCGGATGGAGGGCAGGGTGGGGGTCATCCGACCGGGGGCCGAGGCGGACCTGTTGGTGGTGGAGGGAGACCCACTGCGCGACATCAGTGTGCTGACCCATCCGGCGCGGAACTTGCGAGTGATCATGGCGCGTGGACAGGTCGTTCGCGACGACATCTCGCAGTAGGTGGGTTTGCTGAGAGGTCGAGCGCGGCCACACCGTCAATCGGCGCTCTTTCGGCCCCAGGCGGCGACGGCGGGCGCGGTCCAAAACCACGTACGGGGATCGGCAAGTGCCTTCCGGGCGCCCTGGATCTCGGCCTCGGTCAGCGTCCCCCGGCCCAGCACCGAAGGGGCCACGCGGTCCAGGGAGTTGAGGGCCCAGCGCGCGGCCGCCGTCTCCCCACCGCGCCCAAGAGAGGAGACGGTACGTCCAGCGATGCCCTTCAGACCCAATGCCTGCAACCGCCCTGGCAGCCGGCGCCCACAGTCGAGCTCGTAGCCGCCCGCCTCCAGCAACTCCAAACCCGCGGCAATGACCGCATCCAGTTCGGGTGGCTGGGCGGCCTGAATCCGTGAGTACCAGTCGCCGGTCTCGACCACGAGTACCCCGCCCCGGCGCAGCGACTCGAGCATGTGGCGGAGTGCTTGCTCACGCGCCGAGATCCATTCGAGCACGAACCGGGAGACGACGAGATCGAACTGCGGACCAGGGAAGGGAGCGGCGGTGATGTCGTGTTCCATCACATCGGTGCCGGCGGCCGCAAGCGGCTGCAGGAAGGTGGTCTCGATATCGATGGCGACCACCTTCCCGGCCGCGCCCACCAGGGTGGCCAGCTGCGCGGAGACTGCGCCCGCGCCGGCGCCGACATCCAGGCACCGCATGCCAGGCTTGACCAACGATGCCAGCAGTGTCTGCGTCGTGGGGTCATACACCTCGGCGAGGGCCTGAAGGCGGTCCAGCTCGCCGGCGGCCGCGTGCGAGACGTGGTCGTACGCCTGCACGGTGCTACCCGAGTCGTTGCTCATGGGCGGGACCGTACGCAGCCTTCTGGTGCTTGTCATCAGAGAAATCCCTGGATGTTGGGTCGCTGTCTGGAGGGCGCCTGAGGTGACCCGGCCCCGGAAGTAGGCTGGACGGGCCGTGATCGATGCACATCACCATCTCTGGGATCCGGACCAGGCCCACTACCCCTGGCTCGAGCGCGAGCAGGCGGCGCCGGTGCGACGACGCTTCGACATCGGGGACCTGCGCGCGGTGACGGCGGGACATGACGTGGAGGGCACCGTCGTCATCGAGGCTCGGCACTCGCTGGACGAGACCCGGTCCTTGATGAGGGTGGCGGCGGCGGGGGATCTGGTCGCCCGCGTGGTGGGCTGGGTCAACCTCACAGATCCCGCGCTGGACGATGTCCTGGGCGAGTTGCGGTCCGAGCCCGGCGGGGACCGGCTGGCCGGCATCCGGGTCGAGCTGGACGCGCACGAGCGGGATTGGCTGGCCCGGCCCGACGTCCTGCGCGGACTGCACACGCTCGCCGCCGCTGGGCTCGCCTACGACGTGCTCGCCGATGCCAGTCAGTTGGAGGCGGCGGTGAAGGCCGCGCGCGCGGTCCCGGAGCTCACCGTGGTCGTCGACCACCTGGGGAAGCCCAACGTGGCCGCCGGCGAGGACCGGCCGTGGGCGGCGTCGATGGCGGCTCTGGGCGAGCTTCCCAACGTGTGGTGCAAGGTTTCCGGAGGCTCCGCGGCCGCCATCATGTCCCGCGACCCGGAGGCCATGAGGCGGTTGGTCGCCGGCGTACGGGACTGGTTCGGCGATGGGCGGCTCGTCTTCGGCTCCGACTGGCCGGTGTGCACGCTCTCCGCACCCTATGGCGACGTGCTCGCTCGCTGGCAGGAGTTGCTCGCGGACCTCAGCGAGGCCGACCGCGAGGCCACGTTCAGGGGCAACGCCCGGCGCGTCTACCGGATGCCCTGATCGGGGGTGTCCTCAACCCACACCTGCTCACGTTCGCGGCGCTGGAAATAGCCGCAGCAGTGTGATTTGCGCCGCAGCCTCACACCGCCGTCCATCCGCCGTCGACCACGAGCGTCTGCCCGGTCACGTAACTGGACGCGGCGGTCGCGAGAAAGAGAAGCGGCCCGTCGAGCTCATCCAGCGTGGGGACGCGGCCCAGTAACGTGCGGTCGCAGACGGACCGCGCGAAGCCAGGGTCGGCGAGGAAGCCGGTCAAGTCGGTCGGGAAGTACCCTGGTGCCAGTGCGTTGACGCGCACGCCGCCGGGGCCCCAGGCCGCGGCCAGGTGGCGGGTCAGGTTGACCAGCGCGGCCTTCGTGGCGTTGTAGGCGGGCATCGGGTTGCGCGAGGCGACGATGCCGTAGATCGACGCCACGTTGATCACACTGGCTTCTGGCGCGGCGTGGAGAAGACCTGCGGTCAGGCGGCACACATCCATCACGCTGAGCAGGTTCACCTCGATTACACGCCGCAGGTCGTCCAATGATTGCTGCTCCAGCGGGCCGCCGTCGCAGATTCCCGCGTTGTTCACCAGCACGTCCAGCCGACCATGCCGGCGCGCGTGTTCCACGATGTGCTGCCGGTGATTCGGGTCCGCGATATCGCCACCCACCGTCTCCATCCGGGAGCCGCATTCCCGCGCCAGCTCGTCCAGGCGCTCGGACCGGCGGGCGGTCACGATGACGTGCGCACCGGCCCGGTGGAGTACGCGCGCGAATCGCGCCCCGAGCCCGGCTGAGGCGCCCGTCACGAGCGCCACCGAGCCGTCCAACCGCCACCGGGCTCCTGGCCCGGTCTCTTCCAGTTCGCGCATCTGTGCACCTTGGATACGTTGGGTGGTTCCTGTCGCTCGAGTGGTCGCCCTGCTGGTTCAACCACGCATCACAGGCGTGTCGGGTAGGCGGCCCCATTCGGCCCACGACCCGTCGTAGACGCGGACCCCCTCGCGCCCGAGCAGGTACGTCAGAATGAACCAGGCGGTGGCAGCGCGTCCCCCGATGGTGCAGTAGGTGATCAGTTCGCCCCCACCATCGAGGAGGGCCCGCGAAAAGACGTGGCGCAGCTCGGCTGGAGCGCGAAACGACCCATCGGACTTGTAAAGAGAGCCGAGGGGCTGGTGGACGGACGACGGCACATGACCGGCGCGACCCCCGGGCTCCATTCCACCAGAGGGCCAGAAGCACTCTCCAAGGTACTCGACGTCTGAGCGCACATCGACCAGGGTCGAGTCCGGGTCGTTGATGGCGTTCTCCACCGCCGCGCGGTCCGCACGGATCCAACCGTTCTCGCCACGAAGGCGGAAGTCCCCTGCGGCGGCTTCGCTCCCGACGCTGCTACGAGGACGGCCGGCGGCCAGCCAACCGTCACGTGAGCAATCGAGAATTCGGGCATCGGGGTGCCCGCAGAGCTTCATTACCCAGAAGCCCAGCGCCGGCGCGTATCCATAGAACACCACTATGGAGTCGGAGTTGATCCCTGTGTTCCGGATGAGCTGTTCAAGCGCAGTGCTGTCGACGAGGTGATAGTCGGAGTCCTTCAGATCGGAGTAAATGTTCCAGAGCGCGGCGCCGTCGATATGCCAATCGTTGTAGGCAGCCGGGCTGACGTCGACTTCGATTACACGCACCCGACGGTCCTGGAGGTGCGCTTGCAGCCATTGCGGACTTACGAGCATCCCGTCGTCGCGGCTCGGGCGCTTACTCTCCTGAGATTCCTCTGACGACGTCCCGATTTGAGCTGCCATTTCGATTGGGCCTCCTTGCTGTGAGTTGTTGAGACCGTTCTAAGGCAGCGTGGTTGCAGCAGCGTTGCCGCAACCTTGGCGAATCCTTGCGAGGGGTCGGTGGTGCTCAAGTCGCCGCGAGCAGCCGTTCGTAGAGTTCGCGAGTGGGCAATGTTGGCGATCGCGAAAATTGAACACGGCTGATCGCGCAATCTGAACAGCCCGGGTAGGGCCGGGGCAGTCAGATCGTTACGTCACGCATGGGAGGACCCCTGCGAGGATGTGGGTGTCTCAGTCCACGTCTCAGCAGGAGGTCCCAGGCGTGAAGTCTGGAGAAGTTGTCATGGAGATCAAGGCCCTACAGGCTCATGGCTGGTCGGTGACCAGCATCGCCGAGGAGTTCGACCTGGCCCGGGGGACCGTGTATGCGGCGCTGCGCAGTGAGGGGCCGCGGCAGTACGGTCCGCGGAAGCGCCCGATGGCGCTCAACGAGTCGCAACTCATCCACGTCGAGCGGCGGCTGGTGGTCTGCCCCAACCTGAGGGGTACCGACCTGCACGCCGAGCTCCGTCACGACTACGGGTACGAGGGCAGCTACCCGGTCTTGCAGCGTCAGCTACGGCTGCTCCGGCCGGCGGTGGTCAAGGACCCCGAGATCCGCTTCGAGACCGACCCCGGGGTGCAGACGCAGGCGGACTGGGCAGTGCTCGGCCCGCGACCGCTGGGGCGCGAGATGGTGGAGCTGAGCGCGCTGGTGACGATCCTGGGCTGCAGCCGGGCGCCGGCGATCCGCTTCGCCAGTGACCGCACTCGGCCGACCACCTTCGAGAAGCTGGTCCTCTGCCTGGACGATCTGGGTGGGGTGACGCGCGAGATCCTGACCGATCGCGACCCCGCCTTCTGCATCGGAGCGACCAGTAACGGAGCCGCCATCCTGGCTCCTGAGTGGGTCGACCTGGCGGGCCTGCTCAATTTGGTCCCCAGGGCCTGCAAGCCGTACCGGGCGAAAACGAAGGGGAAGGTCGAACGGATGGTCCGGGAACTCAAGGAGGGGTTCTTGGGTTGGCTCTCCGGGCAGCTGCTGCCGCCCTACCCGACCCTGGCCGACTACGACGCGCTGGTCCAGCGCTGGATCCGCGAGGTGGTGTGCGCCCGCAAGCACCGGACCACCGGGCGGGCGGTGAGCGAGGCCTGGGCCGACGAGCAGCCACTGCTGCGGCAGATCCCTGAGCGCGTCCGGCTCAGGTACGCCGCCTGCGAGCTGGTCGCGCTGCCGAGCTCGGAGAACGTCGCCCGGCAACGTGCCCTGGGCGAGGTCGTCCAGCTCCGCGACTTGCACGAGTACGAGGCGGTCGGCCAGTGAGCGCCGAGAGCACCAGTTACCAGCGCCTGCGTGAGCACCTCGCCTACTTGAAACTGACCACCGCCGCCGAACAGCTCCCTGGGGAGCTCGACCGCGCCCTCAAAGAGCAGCTCTCGGCCACCGAGGTGCTCGAGAGCCTGCTCGCCGCCGAGGTCGCCGAGACGCGCGCCCGCCGCGAGCGCAGCCGGCTGCGCTTCGCCCGCTACCCCCTCATCAAGACCCTCGCCGAGTTCGACTTCGACTTCCAGCCCCACCTGGACCGCAAACTCATCGCCGAGCTCTCCACGCTGCGCTTCGTCGAGGAGCGGCGCAACGTCATCCTGCTCGGCCCACCCGGCGTGGGCAAGACTCACCTCGCCATCGCGCTCGGGGTGGCGGTCAGCGGCGCCGGCTTCCAGACCTACTTCACCACCGCCGCCGAGATGGTCCACGGTCTCCAGTCCGCCCACCTGGTCGGCAACGCCGAGTACAAGATCCGCACCCTCCTGCGGCCGACCGTCCTGCTCATCGACGAGCTTGGGTATCTGCCCATGGACCAGACCTCGGCCAACTGGATCTTCCAGATCGTCAGCCGCCGCTACGAGCGGCAGGGCCCCATCATCCTGACCTCCAACCGAGGCTTCGCCGACTGGGGCCAAATCTTCAGCGACAGGTGGTGGCGACGGCGATCGTCGATCGTCTGCTCCACAACGCCGTCGTCATCAACATCCGGGGCCGCAGCTACCGGATGCGCAACTACCAGGAGGACCCCGGTGACCGCAGCAAGTGAAATGTTCATCGGTAACGATGCGCGTAACGGCTCATTCGGCCCAGGAGGCTTCAATCGGATCTGCCCCATATGCCAGGTAGCCTTCCACACCTCCGGCCGCGGCCGGTACTGCTCTGGAACCTGTCGGCAGCGCGCCTTCCGCGCCCGCCGGACCGCCGCCACGGTGGACCTCCCCCGCGTCACTCGGGCCCTCAAGCGCCAGGGTCAGATGGTCGCCCACACCGTCTACGAGTGTCCCCAGTGCCAGGCTCAGTTCGTCGGCCGGCGGCGCTGCCCGGACTGCAACCTGATGTGTCGCAACCTCGGGCTCGGCGGCGAGTGCCCGCACTGCTCAGAGCCCATCCTGATCAGCGACCTTCTGCCATGAGTGAGGCACGCCGGACGTACCCGGAAAGGAGGCCGCGCCGCCACCAGTAGCCGGGCTGGCACCCCTCGGTCTATAGTCCCTCCCGGTCCTCCCCGGATCTGTTCAGTTTTCGTGATCGGATCTGTTCAAGATTCGCGAGCGCCCATAGGCAAGCTGGGTGAGACGCCGAGCTCCTCCCTCAGGCACTCGCGGAGCTGTCCATACACGTCGATGGCCTCGGCCAGGTTGTCCTGAGCGGCAAGCGCCTGCATGAGATAGCGGTACCCGCTTTCTCTGAGGGGAGCCAAACCGATGAGCCGGCGTCCCGCCCGGACGACGGCGGCCAGCTCTGTTCCGCCCAGGGCCAACCCGGCTGCTGCGTAGCACTCCAGCGCCCGCAGGCGAAGCACCGTCAGCTGATGCCGGATCTCATCGATCCAAGGGGCGTCCTCTCCAGGAAGGAAGCCGCGCTCGGCCACGAATAAGGCAGTGAGCGCAGGTGCCCATGCCCGCCGCCACTCTTCCTGGGCGATGGAGGACTCGGCTCGATGTATGGCCTCGGTTGCGGCTTCGAGGTCGATCCAGGCGCCGGGCAGGCACAGACGGAGTGTCGAACGTCCCTCCACCGCGTGGCGGCCGAACACATGCCGCAGCTTGGACAGCAACGGGTTGAGGCGCGCATCGACAACAGTGGGGTCGGGTTCCCGCCACATGGCCTCAGCGACCTCATCTCGCGGGACCTGGCGGTGGCGGTTGACGACCAGGTAAGTGAACAACAGGCGGCCCTGACGGCCAGGGAGGCGGCCCTCCACCCGCTCGCCCGCGCACTCGACGGCGAGCGCACCGCAGATCTGGATGCGCACGGGTTGCAGAGGCTGCAACGTGACCCTACTATCTCCCAAGACGACGCCTCGCGCGAGGTAGATGGGAGGCACCATGCCGAAGGTGATTCGATGCGAGTGCGGGTTCGTAGCCCGCGGCGATAGCGATGAGCAGGTGATCGGGTTGATCCGCGCGCACCTTTCCAGCGAGCATCCAGCGCTCGTCGACACGGTCAGCAACGAGGATCTGGCCAGTTGGATCCAGGCCGAATAGAACAGCCGCCATGGCGATGGCTTCGCCCGATAGCCCAAAGCGTGCAGCCGAGGTCGGCGTCCGGAGTCTGCCGGTGTAGCGCTTCTGCCCGTCCTGGCCTTCCCAGCTGCGGTGGCGGAGACGGCCGTCGACATGGACCAACCGCCCCTCCTGTAGATAGGTGGCGGCGGTCTCCGCTTGCCGCGAGGCGACGTTGAGAGGTAACGCCCAGCGCGTCTACCGGATGCCCTGACCGGCAGCGCGCGTCCTCAAGCCCGCGGCGGCCTCCGCCACCGGTTGCGCTCAGGTGTTCTCGACGGTCGCCAGGATCATTGCCCGGCCGGCCCACGTCAGCCGCTGAACCGCCTCGTCGAACGTCACTCCACATATGTCTTTGAGGACCACGAGGGGTTCGATGCCTGCCACGACCGCCAACCCGTCTGCGAGTTGTCGATACGCTCCAGCCTCGGTTTCCGCCCGGAGAGGTGCAAGAAGCCCCTCGAGGATTGGGACCCGCCGAGCTTCGCGGACGACCGCCGAGCCGGCCTCGCCCTTCCCATTGGCCTCCAGCCAGCGGTCCTGCTGAGTGCGGAGCATCGACCTGTAGATCGCCTCGTTTCGGCGATACAGGTCGAAGAAGATCGGGCAAAACGCCTCCCACCTCCGAACCATGTCATCTCCGCATTGGGCCCAGGCAACCTCGAGGGCTTCCTCCACCCTGCTCTTCTCGGCGAGTTCCAGTGCCGCTTCTTCGAGGAGGACCTGTTGAGTCGGGAAGTAGTTGTAGGCGGTGGCTCTGGATACCTCCGCGACGTCCGCCACCTCGGCCACCGTGGGCTGGCGTCCGGCACGGAGCAGGTCCACGGCGGCGGCGACGATGGCGCGACGCGTGCGCCGCTTCTGGTTTTCTCGACTCATGTCTTGACGTTGGAATGAAGTCTAGTTATCATGGTGCAGTCCGATTATAAGCCCGGCGTCGAGTGGTCCGGGCAGAGGCGACGAGATGCGCCAGGAGGTGCTCGCGATGGAACAAGTGCGTGGGAGTGATCCAGCCTTCGTCGGACCGATTCCCAGGCGCGGCAGCACGTATTGGACTCTCGGGCTCCTGATGGAGGTCAAGATTTGGGGCCAGGACACCGGTGGCCGGCTTTCGGTGTGCGAGTTCCTGTGCCCGCCGGGATACGCGACCCCGCTCCACCTTCACCACCGGGAGGACGAGACCTGGTGGGTCATCGAGGGTCGTGTCCGTTTCCGCTGCGGTGACCAAGATCTCGTCGCCGAGCCCGGTGCTTGCCTCTATCTCCCTCTTGGAGTCCCACACGGGTGGAAAGTCATCGGTTCAGAGAATGCTCGGCTGCTGCACGTTTCCGTCCCGGCGGGCGCGGAGGAGTTCCACATCGAGATGGGAGAGCCAACCACGGAACGGACGCTGCCCCCGCCTACGCCGGTAGACCTGGGGCGCGCCGCGGAGATCGGCGCCAAGCACGGCATAGAGCTCGTCGGACCGCCAATCGACTAGCCCCGTTTTCCGCACTTGCGGTTGGTGAAACCCGTCGGTGGCCCGCCGAATAGCTCTCTGGCGAGTTCGGAGTCGGGTTGCCGTCTCGGCCCCGGAGCACCTCCTGTAGGGGAAAGTCATCGACGACGCGATCCGCTCTCGATGCGCCCAAGGTATTGCGTTTGGTGTTCGATGTGCCCCATAATGTTGGGGAAAGATGTTCGTTCGAGTCCAGCGGGTCCGCCAGGGATCGCGCACCTACGAGTACGTACATCTCGTTGAGGGCTACCGCGATCATGCGGGCAAGGTCCGCCATCGTGTTGTGGCAAAGCTGGGCCGCAAAGACCAGCTCAAGGCCTCCGGCGCGCTGGACAACCTGGCGGCTGCCTTCACCCGCCTGGACCCCCGCCCGGGGAGCTTCCTCTCCGGTTCCTTGCCCTTGGTGGTGCCCGTGCTCCGACGCCTGGATCTGGTCGGGATCATC
Source organism: Candidatus Dormiibacterota bacterium (assembly GCA_963790575.1). Lineage (GTDB taxonomy): Bacteria > Chloroflexota > Dormibacteria > Dormibacterales > Dormibacteraceae > CAVTSA01. The sequence goes on from CAWBPD010000016.1 coordinate 147,900, forward strand.
GATCGCGCCTGCCCCATGCGGGGGCGCGCTCAACTCACTCATGGTGAGGTGGTGGCGAGCCTGGTCGCCAACCGCCTGACCGCAGCACGGCCGCTGTACGACGTCCAGGGCTGGGCCGAGCACTACGCGGTGAACGCCTGGCTGCGGACTCCCTCGGGGTTGCTCAACGATGACCGCCTGGGTCGCGCCTTGGACGCGCTCAGCGGACACCTGGACGAGGTGGTAGGCGCCTTAGGCATGGCGGCCATCGCCAGCTACGGCGTGGACGCGGCTCGCTTGCACTGGGACTTCACCTCGGTCGCCTTCACCGGCGACTACGCCAGCCAGCAGGCAGGCGCCCCCCAGATCGCCTACGGGCACTCGTCCGATCATCAAGCTCACCGCCGGCAGCTGAAGGTTGCGCAGGCGGTGGCGGCTCCGGGGATCCCGCTCTATCACCGCACCGTCAACGGGGGCCGTCATGAAGGCGCCGAGACGCATGAGTTGCTGGAGCGCCTGCGCCAGCTGGCTTCCCCGCGCAAGCTGCTCCTGGTTGCCGACTCGGCTCTGGTCACCAAGGCCAATCTGGCCGCCTGTATGGCGGAGGATAGCGGCATCAGCTTCGTGGCCCGGCTGCCGCGGACGTTCGGCTATGAGGCGGCCGCACTGGCGCTGCCACCGGAGGCGTTTCGACCGCTGCGCTACCTCTCGGAGCGAGCACGACGGCTACCGGCTGCCCGGCGCTCCCGCTTCTGGGGGGCGGAGGGCAGCCTCCAGGTCGAACTCGATGGCGGAGGGCATCTGGAGCCGCGCGTCCTCTACGTGATCGGGTCCGAGGAGCGAGAGGCGGCGCGCAAGAGTCGAGCCAAGTTGCTGGCACGCGCCGAGCAACAACTGGAGACGATCGCCCGAGGGCTGCGCCATGGTGGACGACGCCAGGATCCGGAACAGGTGGCCAGGCGGGTGGCCAAGGCGGTCAGCAAAGGTCGCGTGGGTGAGTTCCTCCGCACTGAACTCGACCTGGGGGCGGGAAGGCTGACCTGGTCTCGGGATCAGGCAGCGCTGGAGCAGGCGGAGCGACGCGACGGTCTCTACGCGCTGGTCACCAACCTGCGACTGCGCCAGGCATCTTCCTCGCAACTCCTGCAGCTGTTCAAAGAGCAGGTGATCGTGGAGCGGGCTCACCACTTCCTCAAGGGACCGTTGAAGGTGCGCCCGGTGTTCCTCCACTCCAACCGTCGAGTTGCAGCCCTGGTCACCGTGTGCGCGATTGCGGTCATGGTCTACGGCCTCATCGAGAACGAAGTCCGTCGCGCGATCGCCCCCCGGCGCACCCTTGCCGGTCTGCTCCCGGAGGGCCGCTCAGCCCGGCCGACCGCCACCAACATCTTTGCCGCCTTCGCCGGCATGGGGTATCAGCGACTGATCGGCCACCAAGGCCTCACCCTCGTCCCTGACCCGCTCACCGAGGCCCAGCGCCACATCCTCAACGCCCTCAAGATTCCCTCCCCATTGCCACCCGATGAGGAACCATTGGCGTCGTGAACCAATGCGGAAAACGGGACTAGCGCGCCGGGAGAGCGATCGCGCGCACTCCGGGCGAGAAGTGGCGCAATCCCCCTGACACAGGAGGTGTGTGACTGACATGTCCTCGATCCAGCGCCCGGTTCAGCCGCAGATTCACGAGCTCGCCGGCTCCGGGCGGGCGCCGAGCATCAGGAAGGCCTCGGCGATCACCTCTGAGGTGTAGCGCTTCTGCCCATCCTGGCCCTCCCAGCTCCGGTGGCGGAGACGGCCGTCGACATGGACCAGCCGCCCCTTCTGCAGGTAGGTGGCGGCAGTCTCAGCCTGCTTGCCGAAGACGACCACGGTGTGGAAGTCGGTCGTCTCCCGGCGGCCACCGGCCTCGTCCACGCCCAGGTAAGTGTTGGTGGCGAGACGGAAGGTGGTGACATGGGTGCCCGTCTGGGTCGCCCGCATGTCGGGGTCATTGGCAAGGTGGCCGATCAGGATGATGCGGTTGTACACGGCAGAACTCCTTGTCGAGACGCCGGCGCTATTTGAACGCCAGCTTGAGGTACCGCTTGCCCTTCATCCGCGCCGTGCTGATGGCTCGGCGACCGATCGATGAGGTCGAGTGGAGGGCGCCCGGGATGCGAAAACAGATCAGGGCGGTGGCGAGCGCGAAGAGGTGGCCGACCGGCAGTGCCATGGTGGCGTCGAGGGTGAGACCGAGCGCCAGCACCAACAGCTGCAGCGGCTGGGAGAAGAGCGCGGAGATGAACAGTGAGGCCCAGCTGTGCGACCAGTGCTGCGTCTCCGGAAGCACGAAGAGCAGCGCCGCCAGCGGCGAGAGCACGGTCAGCAGGACGAGCAGGGCGAAACGAAGGATGTACGAGATCCCGAGCAAGACGTAGGAGACGATGAGGACGGCAGCTACCAAGGTGCCCGCACTCGGTGCCCCGATGTCCGCCGTCAACTCGTGCCCCACGAAGACCTGGGCCGAGACCTCGGTCACGTTGACGATCGCCCGGCAGATCGCATTGTCGGCGTCGATCGCCAGCTGGATCAGGGGCAGACAGGTGTTGATCAAGAGGGCCGAGAGCGCGAGCCGGGGTAGCACCCGGCGGAGGCTGATCCGGCTCCGGCTGCTGCTGGTCTGCCCGCCGGCCCAGATCTCCCTGTAGCAACTCCAGATCACGGCCGCCGTCAGCCCGGCGTCACCCAGCGCCTGGGTCAGGGGGACCAGGTGCTGGATGACCTGCATCTGGGTCAGCGGCGTCTGGGTGTTGGTCGGATCCGCCGTGATCAGGACAAAGGAGCCGAACATCCAGACCGCGTCGTTGGCGAGACCGCCGACCGTCGAGAGAACGGTCTGGAACAGCGACGACAGCAGCTGGTTGACCAGGTCACCCATAAGGCCGGCGCCCTCAGTGGGATCCCAAAGAACTGGTCAGGATCTGCACCAGCGTGCCTGCCATCTCGACGCCGATGGTGCCGACCACGATGCGCCCGATCCACTGCTTGGCCGCGTTGACCGAGGTGCTGTTGACCGCAGTCATCTTCCATATGAAGGCCTGTACGGCAAAACACCGTTGAGTCCAATTCTAACGATTCGCGCCCCAATCCATGACGGTTCTCGGACCCTCTCGACGAGGCGTACCTTCGTTCACCGATGCAAGCCGCGAACTGGATAGCCCTCGTCGGCATTTTGGTAGCACCGGAGCTTGCCGGTCATTTGGCTCGGCGCCTGATGCCCCAAACATAGGCGCTGAGCACATCGGCTCTGTGGACATCACAGTCCCGGCGGACTTCCCCAAGACTGACTACATGGAGGTCGAGCAACGCCTTTCCACATATCTGGGCGGCCTGGGAGTGAGTGCGGGCGGCATCCGCGGGTTTTCGGGCTATGCCGGTGGCTGGAACGCGGTCATCTTGCGCTTTCGCGCCGCTAGTGAAGATTGCATAGCGGCCGCTTCCTTGCTCGCTTGCAATCAGGGGAGTCTGAGTAACGAGCAGCGCTACCAACAAGAGCGCTCGCTCCTCGGCTTCTTTGTTAATGCCCAGTCAGCGGTTGAAAGTTGCTGCTTCGCCGTCTACCACATCGCGTGCATGAGAAACCCAGGCGCCTTTCTCCTGGAGGAACACCACGTGAACCCAAACTCGGCTCAACACGCCATTGCTCCCGAATACCCAGGCTCGACCCTCGCAGCCGAACTCACAAATCTCGCTGGCGATACGACGTGGAAACAAATTAAGCACATCCGCAGGGTTCTCTTCCATCGAATGCACCCGCCCACCACGTTCTTCATCGCCACTCTCGGAGCACCCCCTCCGCGACCTGCTGAATGGACGGGTCGAGGAGTGGTGCTGGAGCCAGCGCTTGTCATCGATCGTAGGGGATGGCTTGGGGCCGCGATCTCTGGATTGGTGGGCGCTACCCTCGATTTCGTGAAGACGCAGTTCTAATAGAACGGCTGGCCCGAGCGCCCCCCTGCTCAGTGCGAGCTTCCACGGTCACGCTCTGGGCGGCCGGAGCCATCGATGTGTGCGGGCGGGGCGTGGCCGGAGGCCGGGTCGCATGTGAGGTAGGAGCACCCGCCCCGCCGCAGGCGGCAAGCAGGCTCGCCGCCAGAGCTACGAAGATCAGCCGTTTCACTCCTGGGTCGTCTCCTTTTCGGGTCGTGGGCTCGGCCTGGGACCGAAGTGCCCGCCCCTGGTCGGAGGGCAGAGGTACTTGGCGACAGGGCCCCTCCACAGGCCGGACAATACACTCGCAGTGTGCATTCGACGCACGCTCCATGCACATCCGTTGGCTATTACGCACCGCGGCATCTCCCCGCTCGCTCGGGCGGCTAACCTGTAGCTTGATCGCGCCTCGCGGCGAGATGGCGTATGGGCTCGCTTGGCGCTCTGGGCAATGTCCGGGACCTGCCACCATGCCCACATGAGCCCGAGCATCGCCGCCTCGATCGTCCCTGCTGCCCTAGCCCAAATCTCTAGCGACCCGCCGATTACGTGGACAGACAAGCTCACAGCCATTGCGACGACGGTCGCTGCCGTTGGGACGCTAGCGGCAATTGCAGCGGCGATCTACCTTGCCTTCAAGGCTGCGGACCTTGCGCGACGTGGCGAGGAGACCGCGGAGCAACGCTACCAGCAGCGGGAAGCGGTGAAAGAGGATCGACGGTTTAAGGCGGCGGCGCTGCTCGTTCGAGATGAGCTTCGCGCAAATGAGGTTCGATATGAGATCGCGCTCGGCCTGAAGTCAGGGCAGCCGACCGGGGAAAGCCGGGCGGTTGAAGTTCCCGACGACCTCGCCAGCCATACATACCAAGACCTGCAGCTCATTTTGGCCGAGCATGAAGGTTTCGATCCCGAAACCCGCGATGCCGTTCGGGCTGCCTACGTCTTCGTACGCGTACCCCGCTCTCTGGAGCAGCGGCGCTCCGGGCAAGTCGCTCCGGTGCCAATCGAAAGCCAGGTCAGGGGAGCCCTAGACAGGACCCGGCTGGCTCTGCAACGCCTCAAGAAGCACGTGCCCCCATCTGCACAAATCTAGCGGCATGGCAGGAGGGAGTGCCGGCAGTCCACCCGCACCCGCTCCGCCGCGCCGAGCCATCATCCTCAGCTGCACGGCCGAGCGCTCAAGTGGCACCGCGTCGGAAGCCGCCCGACGCCAAGAGGAGTCGGCGTGGGGATTCGGTTTATAACACCGGGCGGGCCACGGCTCAACCGCGACTCGCGGTCACGGCTTCAATGCCAATCTCGAGGCCATCCAGAATGTTTTCGAGGCTGCCGAGGTGGGGGGTCGCTCATCCTTCCACCCAAGGCCTGTACGGAAACACACCGTTGTCGACATTGAGATCCCCGGGGAGCGTCCTGACCCTCGCTGTCCTCCTCCACGGTCGCGTACACTCACCGTTGTGACCGTGCCCGACAGCTTCAGCCCGGTGGTCGTGACGCCGGTCAGCAGTTCGACGTTTCCCTGGCTTGGCACCGATCAGAAGTATCACGTCTGCTACGACCTGCAGTTTACCAATGCCTCGCGGTTACCGGCCACGCTGACGATGGTCCAGGTGGTCGACGCCAAGGCCCCGGACACCATCCTCACGCCGATCTCCGGCGCCCAACTGCTCGATCCCGCGTGTGCGTACGGAGACTGCAACCGGCTCCGGATGCTTCCCTCCTCGAATACAACCGACACCGTCATGCCCCCCGGCCAGTCCCGAGCCCTGCTGGTGGACCTGACCTTCGAATCCCTGAACCAGGCGCCCGCCGCGGTCGAGCACCGGCTGTTCCTTACCGGGCAGGCCGCGCCACCGGCCACCGAGGCGACCCCGATCAGCTACCTCGCCGCGCCCTTCGACATCTCCTCAGGCAAGCCGTTGGTCATCGCACCCCCACTCAAGGGGACGAACTGGGTCGCGATCAATGGCTGCTGCGGCACCGGCGGGGCACACCGCCCCGCGCTCAACACGTTGAACGGCAAGCTGACCAACTCCCAGCGCTTCGCCTTCGACTGGATGAAGCTCAACGACGCGGGCGAGTTCTACAGCGGCGACAAGACGAAGAACGAGAGCTACGCCGACTACGGCCAAGCGGTGTACGCGGTCGCCGATGGCACCGTCAGCTCGACCCTTGACACGGTCGACGCGGGCACTCCCGGCGCCCTGCCCGCCGACGATCCCGTGCTTGGCCCGAAGCTCACGATCCAGAACGTGGACGGCAACCACATCATCGAGGATCTCGGGGGTGGGGTCTGGGCCATGTATGCGCATCTGATCAGGGGCAGCCTGCTGGTCAAGCCGGGGGACAAGGTCAAGCAGGGCCAGAAGATCGCGGAACTGGGCAACACCGGGAACTCCAGCGGTCCTCACCTGCACTTCCAACTGATGAACGACCCGTCACTGCTGCAGGCCGACGCTGTCCCCTACGTGATTGACGGCTTCACCTACCAGGGGCAAGTTTCCTATGCGGCCTGGCTGGCCTCCGACGCGTACGAGAGCGGGACCTACTTCCAGGGTAAGTTGCCAAAGGGTGAGCCCCGGACCGATGAGCTACCGCTCGCCTTGACCATCGTCGACTTCCCGAATTCCTGAGTGCACCGGGGATGTCCACCCGGCGGGGATGGCCTCATCTGGCCATGGTGCGGTTTCGGTTCCGGTTCCGATGACGCACCGCCACGCGGACCCGGCCGAGTCCTCCAGGTCTCGCTGGGCCCAACGCCGCGGCCGCGTTTTTTACAGACGCGATGATGCACCGGAACGCGCCGTTCACCCCTGAGGGCCGCAAGCGACTGGTCGAGCGCTGCCGAACCCACCCCGTCTCGCAGGTCGCGGCCGAGATGGGCATCTCCCGAGCCACCGCATCCAACTCGGTGAGCATGAGGAAGGAGTCGGCCACCACCTCGCTCGTGGTGCGCTTCTGCCCCTCCGCCGGTCTCCCAACCTTCCGATGCTGGAGCCGGCCCTCGACCTGAAGAAGGCGCCCCTTCTGGAGGTAGATGCGGGCGGTCTCGACAGGATTCCCGACCATGACGATCGTGTGGAAGTCGGTCGCCTCCCGTCGCCCGCCGATCTCGTCCATGCCCAGGTAGGTGTTCGTCGCCAGACGGAAGATCGCCACAGATGGAGGGCGGCGGATCGAATACACAGACCCGACTTCCCCTCCCGGCCGGTACCATCACCGACGCCAAGGCATGCACTGGTTAACACCGGAGAAGGACCCCTTGCAGACGTTTCTCGCGTCTAGACGCTCGACAGTCCCAGACCGGCGGTAAGTTGGTCGCGGGAGGTGATGTCGAGCTTGCTGTAGGTGCTGCCCAGATGGTCAGCCACCGTCTTCGGCGTGATGAAAAGCGCTTGCGCGATCTCCCGATTGGAGCGTCCTTCGGCGGCCAGCCGGGCGACCCGCAGCTCGCTCGGGGTGAGCGCGTCCACGCCGCGAAGCCGAGGGCGCCGAGGTCGCGCGCCGGCCGCCACAGCTTCTGCCTGGGCTCGCTCCAAAATGGTCACGGCGCCGCAGCGGGCCGCGATCTCGAGCGCCTCCCGGAGCGGCTCCCGCGCCTCGACGCGATGTCCCTGGCGCCTGAGCGCCGCGCCGAGCTCCGTCAGGCCTCGGGCCAGGTCCAGCGGTGCCGGCGATCCCTCCAACGCTCCCACCGCTGCCCGAAGCAAGTCGATCGACTTGTCGTGGTCCAACCCGGCCAGAGTGCGAAAGGCAACGCCGATCGCTCGAGGGATGCCGGAACGGCGGGCGTTCGCGAGGTTTTCCTGCGCGAGCTGTCGGGCCTCGTCAGGACATTCCTGGGCCAGCGCCGTCGCGAGGGATATCCGCCACGGCCAGATGATCGGGTTCCGTAGCCCGAGGGCCTCACAGAGTCTCCCCGACGCTCGAAGGTCTTCCAGGCCACGCTGTTGCCACCCTCTCGTGCAGCGGAGGCGTCCGCGAACCTCCAGGCGAGTAGCCTCCATGAGCGCGTTGGCGACGTCGGCACCGACGCCCTCGATCGCGTCGTAAGCGGCCTGCGGTCGGCCCCGTTCGAAAAGTACGTCCGCGAGATTCGTAGCGCTCACGGGTACCAGGTAAGGAGAATGCTGCTGACTCATCTCTCGGGCAGCGGTCGCGTCGGCCTCCGCCTCAGCGAGCAAACCCATTCGTGACTCGGCCAGCGCCTTGAAGGCCATCCCGGCGCACACGCTGACGAGGTAGCCATCGCTCGCAGCCTCCCGGATCACCGTCTCACACCACCCAATGGCGCGGTCAAGCT